>NZ_JAMOHY010000005.1 GCF_024448695.1 Stutzerimonas stutzeri
GCGGGGCTTCGGCTTCGGCTTCGGCTTCGGCTTCGGCTTCGGCTTCGGCTTCGGCTTCGGCTTCGGCTTCGGCTTCGGCAGGATCGTCGGCGTCGGCCTCAAGAGCTGCAACATCCTGTGATTTGTCATTGATCGATATGGCATCCGCCTCAGCCAGCAAGGCCTCGAGGCGCGCAACCAGTTCCGGCTGTGCACTGACCTGCAAGCCTGCCGCAACCTGATCCATCATGCCAACCAGGGCTTCATGACCCTGCTCGACATCAGAGAAAAAGCGTTCGCTAACGGCGAGGCGACCATCCTGTACGACCGCGTAAAGGTTGAGCAGCACCTGGCACAGCGCATCGATCTGTGGCAGATCCGCCATCTGCGCGCCCAGCCCAAGGGTGGTCAACTCTTCCAGCAAGGCCGTCAGTTCCTGGCGCTCCGCCGGGTGCTCACGCCAGCTATGCAGAAGATCCTCGGCATCCAGCAGGATGTTCATGCCTTCCGACAGGAACAGCGCAATCATGCCCGGATCCCGGGCCTCGCCCTGATCCGTTTCGCCACGCGCCCCGGCAGCAGCCAAACGCTCCTGATGCAATGCCTGCACCTGGGCGATGAACGCCTCGGCACCCTCGATGGGCGCCAGCGGATCATGGTCCAGATTCTCCAGCCCACGACGCAGCAATTGCTCCGCGGTGTGCAGGAGTTGCGCATCGGCCAGATCCAGGGCAATCAGGTTGGCCTTGAATTCCTTGGCCATTTTCTCCAGCGGCGTGGCAATCTCCGCCATGGGCAGGATGCCTGCCATATGGGCGCTGCCCTTGAGCGTATGAAGGGCACGCTGCAAGTCGTCGGTGACCGGCTGCGGAAGGCGCTGCGCGCAATCGGCCAGAAAATCGACCAGGGTTGTGAGGTGAGCATCCGCCTCGTTACGGAAAATCTCCAGTAACTGCGGGTCCAGCACTTCTTCCAACACGGCCTGCTCCGGCACCGGCGTCTGGACAGACTCGACGCCCGTCGCCGGCGCGCAAGCGACAGGCTGACCCTTGGCAAGCGCATGGGCATCAGCCGCAAGTCGGTCGACATCATCGCGCTGGTGCTGGGTTCTGGCGGCGAATTCTTCGACCAGCTCTGGCATCAGCAGGACCACATCGTCGACGACTTTGCCCACCGACTCACTTGCCTCAATGCTGCGATCGAGGATCCGGTTGAACAGATTTTCCACAGACCACGCCAGCTCACCGATAATCAGCGCACGAACCATGCGCCCGCTGCCCTTGAGCGTGTGGAAGGCGCGGCGCACTTCGGTCAGGGCTTCGTTGTCGTCGTGATTAGCGTGCCAGCGAGGCAGGTACTCGCCAATCGTCTCAAGCACCTCGGCGGCCTCCTCGATGAAGACCTCAAGCAGCTCTTCATCAACCGGCTCCTCATCTTCCGGAGGCGGCAACAGACTCGGAGGAACATCTTGTGCAGGTGGATTGATGGCGATGACGGGAGCGGCCATTACATCATCGAGACTGACTGCCGGCTCGCTGCCTGGCAGAGCCACCACGAGCTCCGGCAAGACGACTTCGGGCATGCCCAGCCCGGTCATCTCGGCTTCGCTCCACTCCATCAAGTAGTCGAGCGACTCCGTGTGTTCCTGCTGCTCCGATTCAGCAACTACAGGCTCGACAGCCGGTGCTTCAGCAAAGGACGGATCCTTTTCGGTATCGACTGTCTGTACCCAGCCATCCAGCCCGTATTCGAGTGTTTCGACGATCCCTGCTTGCGCATCAAGGTCGTCAGCAGGCGCCTGCTCAAGCACCGGAGAGACGATGGCAAAGCTATCTGCAGCCGATTCCAATTCATCGCGGACAGGCACATCGACGGGTGACTCCGGTAGCAGAACTTCTATCTCGTCCAGCGGATTGGCCAGTGCGAAATCTGGCGCGCTGTTTGTCGACTCCAGCTCGAGCGGCATACCAGGCTCGCTCAGCGGATAACCCAGCGCCTCAAGACTCTCCTGTGCCACATCGAGAATCAGGTCGCCCTGGGAGCCGCAGTCTTCGCTTAGGCGTTCCAGGTAGTACTCGACGCTGGTGATTGCATCAGCGAGCATATCCAGACTCTGCCAGTCCGGGATCGCCTGGTGCGCCAGCAATTGTTCCTGAATATAGCGGTTGCAGGCATCCAGCAACGCTGCTGCACGCGCCAGGGGAATCATCGCCAGCCCGCCACGGGACTGAGTCAGCAGCTCAGGTACACGCGCCAGATGTTGGTGATTCCATTGCGAGGCAATGAACTCGATGATGGCGTCCTTGGCCTGCTCGAGCCCGGTACGCGCTTCGCGAATAACCAACTGGTGAATCTGCGCCACATCCGTGGTCGGCAGGTGACTGCCCTCGCCTTGCTCCTCAGAGGTGCCACCGACCATGCCAGCCAACGTCGCCTCGACGTACAGCAACGCACCGGCAACATCCATCAATACGGCGTCGTCCGCTTTCCGCTGACCACGGGCCAAGGCTTCGACCACTTCAATCTGATCGAGAATGATCCGCCGCGGCTGGCCAAAACCCAGCACCGCGAGGGTATCGGCAATCTGCTTGAGAGGTGTCTGCAGCGCGCCGAGATCAGCAATGCCCATACGATCACTGCGCACGAACAGATCCAGACTGTCTTTCACCCGAACAAGCTCTTCGCACAACGCCGCCACTACGGAGCGCATGGCGCCGCGATCCGGACCTGCCAGCTGAGCACGCTCTTCGTCCACGACATTGCTGTCGGGTAGAGCCTCGTCCAGGCTGTACTCGGCCTTGAGTGCCTGAATACGTGCAGACTGAGCAGGCGCCTTGGCGACGTAGAAGAGCAGGTTCTTGGTCAACTCATCAGGGGCGGCCTGGTTGATGCCGTCTGCACCCTGTTCGACGAGACGCTTGAGCTCCTTGTCGACCTGGCGCAGCAGGGTACGAATCGTGGTTCCATGGGCGACCCCACCACTGGCCAGCCCTTCGACCACGCCCGATGCAATCTGCCACAGCGGACCAAGTGGTGCGTCCTTGCAGAGTATCTCCAGGCGTGCGAACACCCGCGCCATATAGCCCAGGTTGGTTGGCAGATCCTGATTACGAATGATCCCGACCAGCGCAACCTGAAGCATCTGTCGCATCTTGCGCAGCAGCGCTGGCAAATCGGCGGTTTGCCGTTGCGCAAGATACTCACCCGAAAGCGCCGGACGACGGGCTGACATATCCGGTGAAAACAGGCTGGTCTCCGACAGCAGCTTCTCACCACGCGCCGCACGCAGGTCATTGAGTAGCGGCAGCACGACCATGGGCAGATCACGACGCGCGCTCTGGATACGGTCAAGGTAGGCCGGCATCTGCAGGATCGCCTGCATCAGCACTTCCAGCGCTTCGGTCTGGCTGGCGACACGCTCCTCCAGCAGGGCGCGTGCGAGCTGCTCCATTTCCTCGGCCAACAGAGCCGCACCATAGAACTCGACCATCTGCAGGGTGCCATGTACCTGATGCACATAGGTCAGGCAGAAGCGCATGCGTGTCGAGTCCTGCGGGTTTTCGACGAACGCTTCCAGGGCCTGCCGCGCCTGCTTCAGCGTTTCGGCAATTTCGCCCTTCACCCATTCCAGAGCGACATAATCGTGCCGATCACCCATAGCGACTCCGCTCATAAACTTTTCCGGGTAAAGGCCAGAACCTGACTATCGGCCATCGGCACCAGCTCCGGGTGCTGCCAGCCAGCCACTTCGCCCACACCGATCACCAGCAACCCCCCAGGCGCCAGGCGCTCGGCCAGGTGGTTGAGGATTTCGCGGCGACGCCAGCGGCGGAAGTAGATCAATAGGTTCTGACAAAAAATGACGTCCATATCGGACATTGGCGCACCGGCCAGCTCCAGCACATTGAGTCTGGCAAAGCACACACGTGCCGCCAGGCTGGGTACCACTTGAAATCGATCATTCGGAATGGGCTGAAAGTAGCGCTCACGTCGCTCCGGCTCCACGTGCTCAAGCCGCCGCCGACCGTAGATGCCATCACGTGACCGGCTTAGGGCGCTAAGGCTGATATCCGTGCCAGTCACGCCATAACAGGTTTCACCGCCTGCGTCAGCCAGTGCTTCATCGGCACAGATCGCCAGCGAATAAGCTTCCTCGCCACTGGAACAACCGACACTCCACAGCGACCACGGCAAGGCTGCATCACGAGACGCCTGGCGCTGCCTGATGTATTCGGAAAGCAGAGCGAACGAAGGAGAGTGACGGAAGAAGCGGGTTTCCTGCACGGTCAGTCGGTCCATCAGGGTCGACCACTCAACAGCGCCACGGGCCCCGGCAGTGACCTTGAGGTAGTAACTGGCGTAATCGGCAACGCCGACTTCTCGCATGCGACTGCTCAGATTGGCCTGCAGAAATGTCCGACGCTGCTCGGAAACCACCATGCCGGAACGCTCTTCGAGCAAGGCCTGCCAATCGCGAAACTCCGCTGATGACATATCGGCCAAGGGTCTCAGTGACCAGTCAACGCTTGGCTGCATGCCCTGCCCCTCACTCATGTACGTCCACGGCGGCCACTAGCGACCGCCGCGCCCCAGTCGTCAGGCCTGATCCTGAGTTTCCGGCAAGGTGAAGCCGGAAACCGAATGGCGCATCTCGTTGGCCATCTTCGCGAGATTACCAATGCTTTTGGCCGTCGCGGTGGTGCCCGAAGAGGTCTGCGAGGTAATTTCCTGAATCACGTTCATGGTGTTGGAAATATGGCCGGCCGAGGACGCCTGCTGCCGAGCGGCGTTGGAAATGTTCTGAATCAGTGCCGCGAGGCTCTTGGATACCTTCTCGATCTCTTCCAGAGCGACACCGGCGTCCTGCGCCAGGCGTGCACCACGGACCACCTCGGAGGTAGTCTGCTCCATCGAAATGACCGCCTCGTTGGTATCGGTCTGAATCGTCTTGACCAGCGCTTCGATCTGCTTGGTTGCAGCGGAGGAGCGCTCAGCAAGACGCTGTACTTCGTCCGCAACCACCGCGAAGCCACGACCTGCGTCACCGGCCATGGAGGCCTGAATCGCGGCGTTCAGTGCGAGAATGTTGGTCTGGTCGGCAATATCGTTGATCAGGCTTACGATGTCGCCAATTTCCTGGGACGACTCACCCAGGCGCTTGATCCGCTTCGAGGTGTCCTGGATCTGCTCACGGATGTTATCCATGCCGGTGATGGTGTTGTGTACGACCTCGTTGCCCTTGTTGGCAATCGCTACGGAGCGTTCCGCTACCGCAGAGGATTCGGCGGCGTTGGCTGATACCTGGTCAATCGATACGGCCATTTCGTTGATGGCCGCAGAGGCGCCGGCAATCTCCTGCGCCTGGTGCTCGGAAGCTTCGGCCAGATGCATCGCGGTGGCCTGGGTTTCCTGAGCGGCACCGGATACCTGAACGGCAGTCTGGTTGATCGTTTCGACCAGATCACGCAGTTGGTCGATGGAGTAGTTGATCGAGTCGGCGATGGCACCGGTGAAGTCTTCGGTCACCGTTGCAGCCACGGTGAGATCACCGTCGGCAAGGTCACCGATTTCGTCGAGCAGACGCAGAATCGCTGTCTGGTTGCGCTCGTTCTTTTCCGCCGTTTCACTCAGTCGGCGACGTGCCTCCTGAACCATAACCAGCCCGATCAGCAGGATCGATGCCAGCGCCAGGGCACCGAGCACATAGCCTGCAAGGGTGTTCATGTAGCGGGCGTCCGCACGCCCCTGCAAGCCCTCGGTCAGCACCGAAGTCTTATCAAGTAGCGTCTGCGAAACTTCAAAGATGCTGTTGGACGATTCACGTACCTGGAACAGTTCCGGCGAGGTTTCCAGAATCTCGTCCACGGAGCCGGAAACAAACTGGAACAGTTCGGAAATCGCACCCAGGCGATCCAGCGCTTCGTCATCGCTGACGCTGGTAATACCCATGGCTTCGTTGCCGTCGACCATCGCATTCAGTACGCGACCGAACAGACTGGCATCACGCCCGAACATGTCGGCTGCCTGAACCGAGTCCTGGTCACCGGAAAGCACCTTGTTTACCGAACCGAGAATACGTTCGGCCAGCAGCGACTGGCGCTGTGCAACAGCAACCTGAGCAGCGGGGGCGCCACCTTCGATCAGGATATCGACCACTTCCTCATATTCCACCTGTAGCTGCGGAATGGTTTCGGCGAGGGTGGCTGCGACCTGATGCAGGGAAAGAACAGTCTGCTCACTGGCCAGAATGGCGTCGGTGTTCTGCCGCAAGGTATCCCAGTCCTGCTGCACTGCAGCAATCTCGTTCTGCAGCGAGCGAGGCACGGCAGGCAGGCCGATACTATCGTCCCCCTGGGACAGATAACCCCAGCGCCGGCTGAAATCGTTGCGCGCATCCTTCAAGGAGTCGAAGGCCTCTGATGTACCTCCAGCCGCTTCCACCGCGTTCTTCGCGATGTGCTGGGAAAGAACTCGCAGCTCGCCCGCGTGTCCGATGTATTCACTGTCGTAATCGGCCTGGGTGCTGACGTAGGCGAAGTTGGCGAACAACAGCACCATCGATACGATCAGGAGAATAAACAGTCCAGCGATCAGCGTATTGCTACGCACGCCGGCAAGCAGCGCATTTGCGTTCATTTTTTTCATTATCCGGCCCCCGCCTGGACCACCCTTCCGTTTCCTTTCAAGTACCAAAAGGCCGGCGCCTGCCGACCCGCCTAAATCAATACGCTACGTCCAGAAATGCCTGATGCGAAGCCAGCGCATGCGGACTGAAGACCAGCCAGGGCTGCTCGCGCTGGAAGACACCATGGATAAAGGGTTGAATCGATGCTTCCACCGGGGGCAACTGTTCGGAAAAGGCATCGACTGGAAAGTGCTGCATACCGAACACCTCGTCGATCGTCAGCCCGGCGAAGACGTCCTGATGATCAACTACCAATACCCGTCGCTGCTTGCGCAATGGCGACAATTCCAGCCCGAAGTATCCACAGAGATCCATGATCGGCAGCAGCCTGCCGCGCACGTTGGCCACACCTTTCACCCAGCTCTTTACGCCGGGCAGAAGCGTGTAACGTGGTTCATGCAATATCTCGCCGACTTCCCCCATCGGCGCGACGAACAACCGCTCACCCATCCGAAACCCGATGCCCGCCCAGGTCTGAACGGCTTCCTGCTGGGAAGGCAGACCGGCTGCAAGCGCCCGGCAGCGTGCATCGATTTCCAGAAGTCGCTGAAACGGTGTAGGCCTATCCGACATGCTGCCACTTCCCTTTATCCGGTTTGCAGATTTGCCAGATCTAGCCCGCAAGGACGGCGTTAAGGGTCTTCAGCAGTGTTGCTTCGTCCACGGGCTTGGTCAGGTAATCCTTGGCCCCCTGACGCTTGCCCCAGACCTTATCGGTTTCCTGATCCTTGGTGGTCACAATGATTACAGGAATGTGACTGGTTTCAGCATCTTTGGTCAGTTGGCGAGTAGCCTGGAAACCATTGAGGCCGGGCATCACGATATCCATGAGAACGGCATCGGGTTTTTCCTGGCGGGCAAGCGCCACACCGTCTGCGCCATTTTCGGCCTTGAGCACGACATGACCATGCTTTTCCAGCATGGCAGTCAGTTTGTACATTTCAGTCGGCGAGTCATCAACAATCAGAACGCGAGCCATGGTTTCTCCGTAGGAAAGGCTTCAGCGGCACACAGGGCCGAACTTCAGGATACTTGCTCTATAGGCGCAAAGTCAGGCACGTGAGCCTTGATCGCACCAAGCAACTCTTCTTTGCTGAACGGCTTGGTAAGGTATTGATCCGACCCCACGATGCGCCCCTTGGCCTTGTCGAACAAGCCATCCTTGGAGGACAGCATAATCACCGGGGTGGACTTGAAGGAACTGTTGTTCTTGATCAGCGCACAGGTCTGATAACCATCAAGCCTGGGCATCATGATATCGACGAATATGATACGCGGGTGGGTGTCCGCTATTTTGGCGAGCGCATCAAAGCCATCCACCGCCGTGATCACATCACAACCTACTTTTTTCAGCAGTGTTTCGGCGGTGCGACGAATCGTTTTCGAATCGTCGATCACCATGACTTTCAAGCCCTCGGTGTGCTGTTCCATTTCGCCCTACCATCGCCTCGGTGAGTCGTAGTTTATCGTTATGTCAGTGCGCTACAGGCCCTGCCATCGATGGGCTGCACCCAATCGCCGGACCTTTTTAGCACACTCCTGATGCCCATGCTATCGACCGGGAAAGGAGCTGAATTTTCCTTGACCCAGCGCACAACCGAAGCCAATCTGCGCCGACATTCCAAGCCCCGCAGCTTCGTACTGCCTTTTCGCCGGAGACCGCCACATGACTGTTCGCGTCGGGATCATCATGGATCCGATTGCGCGGATCGCTTTCAAGAAGGATAGCTCCCTCGCCATGCTGCTGGCTGCCCAGGCCCGCAGCTGGGCACTCTTTTACATGGAGCAGTGCGATCTTTATCAACTGGGCGGCGTAGCCCGCGCACGAATGCGCGCACTGCAGGTGTTTGACGACCCGCAGCACTGGTACGAGACTGGCGAAGAAGTCGATATCCCCCTGGGCGAGCTCGACGTGATCCTGATGCGCAAGGACCCACCCTTCAACGGCGAGTACGTCTACAGCACCTACCTGCTGGAAATGGCCGAGCGCGCAGGAGCATTGGTCGTCAACAGTCCGCAAAGCCTGCGGGACTGCAACGAAAAGTTCTTCGCCACACAGTTCCCGCAATGCACGCCACCGACCCTGGTCAGCCGGCGCTCGGACATTCTCCGCGAGTTCGCCCGCGAGCAGCGTGACGTCATTCTCAAACCCCTGGACGAAATGGGCGGCGCCTCGATCTTCCGCCATCGCGAAGGTGACCCCAATCTCTCGGTGATTCTCGAAACCCTGACCGAACATGGCGCCCGACAGATCATGGCGCAGCGCTATATCCCGGCAATCAAGGACGGCGACAAGCGCATCCTGATGATCGACGGCGAACCCATTCCCTATTGCCTGGCTCGCATCCCTGCCGCTGGCGAAACCCGCGGCAATCTTGCAGCCGGCGGTCGTGGCGTGGCGCAACCGCTGTCAGATCGCGACCGCGAGATCGCAGCCATTGTCGGCCCGGAACTACGACGGCGCGGCCTGCTTTTCGTAGGCCTGGATGTAATCGGCGATTTCCTCACCGAAATCAACATCACCAGTCCGACCTGCATCCGCGAAATCGACAACGCCTTCGATACCCGTATAGGGGATCGCCTGATGGATGCCATTGCGGACAAGCTGCAGCGATGAAACCCGCCCACCGGGTCGGCAAGGCGTGACCGACCCAGCCGCCGCTTTTATGACCGACCTAACAGCTTTGCGCTTGAAGCTTGCGACCGCAGGCGCAAAGTCGGCAGACTGCGCGCACTTCTAAGCGACTGAAATGCGATGAACGCTGCTACACGCCAACCTGTTCCCGTCAGCCCCGGTGTCCGTCCTGCGGACCGCCTCGGCTTTACCCTGTTTATCGCCGCCGTGCTGCATGTCGCGCTAATACTGGGTCTCGGCTTTACCCTGGCCGAGCCCAACCAGATCAGCAAGACACTGGAAATCACCCTTTCGACTTTCAAGAGCGAAGACAAGCCCAAGGAAGCCGATTTCATCGCCCAGGACAACCAGCAGGGCAGTGGCAGCCTGGAGCACAAGGCAGCACCGAAAACCAGCGAACAGGCTCCCTTTCAGGACACTGAAGTACGCAAGGTTTCACCTGCAGCCGCACCGCCGCCCAGCAACCGCAGTGAAACACCGAAAACCGCCGTCGCGACGCGCGCACCGCAACCGGAAAAAACACCGGACAAGCCGCAGAAGAACAAACCGCAACCCCAGAGCCAGCCTGCGCCGACCTTCGACAGCTCGCAGCTGAGCGCCGAGATCGCCAGCCTGGAAGCGCAACTGTCTCAGGATATCCAGCAATACGCCAAGCGCCCGCGTGTCAGCCGCCAGAACACAGCTGCCACCATGCGTGACATCAGCGCCTGGTATCGCGACGAATGGCGCAAGAAGGTCGAGCGTGTCGGCAACCTCAATTACCCTGAAGAAGCGCGACGCCAGCGCATTCATGGCAGCCTGCGGATGCTGGTGGTCGTAGACCGCAACGGCAGCGTGCAGGAGCTGCGGGTACTGGAGTCCTCCGGGCATACCGTCCTAGATGAGGCTGCCATGCGGATTGTCAGGCTCTCGGCCCCCTTCGCGCCCTTCGCCGGGGAACTTGCAAAGCATTTCGACCAGGTGGAAATCATCAGGACCTGGCGTTTTGAGCGCGGCGACCGACTGTCGAGCCAATAAAGCAGTCGCGGGCAGCACGCGGCTTTCATGAAGCTTGAAGCCGCCGCGCCGAAGCCCGAAACTAGCGGCATGAAAAACGTCACCCCCACTTACCTGAAGCATCATTTCCTGATCGCCATGCCGCACATGGGTGACCCTCGTTTTGCCCAGACGCTGATCTATCTGGTCGAACACAATCAGGATGGTGCCATGGGCCTTATCGTCAACCGCCCCAACGGACTGAACCTGGCCGATATCCTCGAACAACTGCGCCCTGATGAGCCGCCGACGACGCTCAGCCGGGCGCTGCCGATCTTTGCCGGCGGCCCGGTGCAGGTCGATCGCGGTTTCGTGCTGCACCCGATTGATGCCCGGTTTCAGGCCACTCTCACACTTGGCACGCTGGGCATGACCACCTCCCAGGACGTACTGTTCGCCATCGCCGACGGCCAGGGCCCGCAGCAGCATCTTATTGCGCTTGGCTATGCGGGCTGGGGGCAGGGCCAGCTTGAAGCGGAGCTGGTGGATAACGCCTGGTTGAGCTGCCCTGCGCAGCCGCACATTCTCTTCGACCTTCCCCATGAGGAGCGCCTGAACGCCGCAGCCGCTTCACTGGGCGTTGATCTCAGCCGGCTCAGCAGCCAGGTCGGTCACGCATGAGTACGCCACGCCTGCTGCTTGGCTTCGACTATGGCACCAAGCAGATCGGCGTCGCCGTCGGCCAGATGATCACCGGCCAGGCTCGAGAGCTTTGCGTACTCAAGGCACGCGATGGCATACCCGACTGGAATCAGATCGAGGCGCTGCTGCGCGAGTGGCAACCCGATGCGCTGGTGGTGGGTCTGCCGCTCAACATGGACGGTACGCCCAGCGAAATGAGCGCCCGCGCGGAGAAGTTCGCCCGGCGTCTCAATGGCCGCTACAACCTGCCCGTGCATACCCACGACGAGCGCCTGACCACCTACGAAGCCAAGGGCGAGCGTCTGCGTGCAGGTCAAAGCAACGGCTTTCGCCAACGCCCGGTGGACGCACTCGCCGCGGCACTTTTACTGGAAGGCTGGCTGACTGCGCAGCCCAAGGCCTGAAACGGCTTTTCAAGGAGAAATCATGACCCTGCCCAATCCCGAACAGCTGCTACCCGAAATGGCCGCCGCGCTTGATCTGCACCTGAGCAGCCACCGCATCGAGCAACCCCGTTTCATCGGCATCCGTACCGGTGGCGTCTGGGTTGCCAAGGCCCTGCTGGCATTGCGTGGCAAGGACGAGGCATTGGGCATTCTCGATGTTTCCTTCTATCGCGACGACTTCACCCAGAACGGCCTGCATCCACAGGTTCGCCCGTCCGAACTGCCCTTCGAGATCGAAGGCCAGCACTTGGTGATCATCGATGACGTGCTGATGAGTGGCCGCACCATCCGTGCCGCGCTCAACGAGCTGTTCGACTATGGCAGGCCCGCCAGTGTCAGCCTGGTCTGCCTGCTAGACCTCAACGCCCGCGAGCTGCCGATCAGGCCGGACGTGGTCGGCGCAACCCTGTCGCTGCCGCCCGAGCAGCGTGTCAAGCTGCTCGGCCCGACGCCACTTGCTCTCGAATACAAGACCCTCGCTTCCGCCAACTGAGACACTTTCGATGACGCCTATCGACGCCAAGCGACCCCTGCAACTGAACGACAACGGTCAGCTGCGCCACTTCCTGTCTCTGGATGGCCTGCCGCGCGAACTGCTGACGGAAATTCTCGACACCGCCGACTCCTTTCTCGAGGTCGGTGCCAGAGCGGTGAAAAAGGTCCCGCTACTGCGCGGCAAGACCGTCTGCAACGTGTTCTTCGAGAACTCCACACGCACACGCACCACCTTCGAACTGGCAGCCAAGCGCTTGTCGGCGGACGTCATCACCCTGAATGTCTCGACCTCCTCGACCAGCAAGGGCGAAACCCTCACCGACACCCTGCGCAACCTTGAGGCCATGGCCGCGGACATGTTCGTCGTGCGCCATGCCGACTCCGGGGCGGCGCACTTCATCGCGGAGCACGTCTGCCCCGACGTCGCGGTGATCAACGGCGGTGACGGACGCCATGCCCACCCAACCCAGGGCATGCTCGACATGCTTACTATCCGCCGCCACAAGGGCGACTTTGAAAAGCTTTCAGTGGCCATCGTCGGCGACATTCTGCATTCGCGCGTGGCGCGCTCAAACATGCTGGCGTTAAAGACCCTGGGTTGCCCGGACATCCGCGTGATCGGCCCGAAAACCCTGCTGCCGGTCGGCCTGGAGCAGTACGGCGTGAGCGTCTACAACGACATGCACGAAGGCCTGCGCGATGTCGACGTGGTGATCATGCTGCGTCTGCAACGCGAGCGCATGCAGGGTGGACGCCTGCCCAGCGAAGGCGAGTTCTATCGCCTCTACGGCCTGACCACACAGCGCATGGCACTGGCCAAACCGGATGCCATCGTCATGCATCCGGGGCCGATTAACCGGGGGGTGGAAATCGAATCGGCCGTGGCCGACTCCGCCCAGTCGGTCATTCTCAATCAGGTCACCTACGGCATTGCCATCCGCATGGCGGTGCTGTCCATGTCGATGAGCGGCCAGAACGCTCAGCGCCAACTCGAAAACGAATACGCTGCCGAGGAGCAGAACTGATGCCAATCGAAGTCCTCGGTGCCCGCCTGATAGACCCGGCCAGCGGTCGCGACGAAATCACTAACCTCTACTGCCGCGACGGCCGGATAGTCGCTATCGGCCAGGCGCCGGCCGACTTCGCACCGGCGCAAAGTATCGATGCCCAGGGACTTGTTGCCGCGCCCGGCCTGGTCGATCTGTCCGTCGCCCTGCGCGAGCCCGGGTACAGCCGCAAGGGCACCATCGCCAGCGAAACCCTGGCTGCCACCGCCGGCGGCATCACCAGCCTGTGCTGCCCGCCGCAGACCCGACCAGTACTGGATACCGCTGCCGTTGCCGAACTGATCCTCGATCGGGCGCGCGAGTCCGGTCATGCCAAGGTCTTTCCCGTCGGCGCGCTGACGCGTGACCTGGCCGGTGAACAGTTGTCGGAACTGGTCGCGCTGCGCGATGCAGGCTGTGTGGCCTTCGGCAACGGCCTGGCGAACATCACCAGCAATCGCAACCTCAGTCGCGCCCTGGAATACGCCGCAACCTTCGACCTCACCATCATCATCCATTCCCAGGACAGCGACCTGGCCGAGGGCGGACTGGCGCACGAAGGCCCAAGTGCGACCTTCCTCGGCCTGGCTGGCATTCCGGAAACCGCAGAAACCATTGCCCTGGCCCGTAACCTGCTGCTGGTGGAGCAGGCCGGTGTACGCGCGCACTTCACCCAACTGACCACCGCACGCGCCGCACAGATGATCGCCGAGGCACAGGCACGCGGTCTGCCGGTCACTGCTGACGTGGCGATGTACCAGCTGATTCTCACCGATGAAGCGCTGCACGGCTTCTCCAGCCTGTATCACGTACAGCCGCCACTGCGCAGCGCCGCGGATCGCGAAGGGCTGCGTCAGGCGGTGAAAAGCGGCGTGATTTCGTCGATCTCCAGCCACCATCAGCCTCACGAAATCGATGCCAAGCAAGCGCCCTTCGGCGAGACGGAGCCGGGCATCAGCAGCGCCGAAATATTGCTGCCGCTGGCCATGACACTGGTGGAAGACGGCTTGCTGGATCTGCCGACGCTGCTGGCACGCCTGAGCAGCGGACCGGCTGCGGCACTGCGCCTCCCGGTCGGACAACTGGGCGTGGGTGCGCCCGCTGATATCGTGCTGTTCGATCCGCACAGCTCAACCCTGGCCGGCGAAACCTGGTACTCGAAGGGTCGCAACTGCCCCTTTATCGGCCACTGCCTGCCGGGTTCGGTGCGCTACACCATCGTGGATGGGCGGGTCAGTTATCGGGCTTGAAGGCTGACGCCCGGAGGCTGCGATTGTCATCCAGCCTCCAGCCTGCTTATCGGCTCTTTTCGGCGTTCCTGATCGACACCTGGGTATTCAGCGTCCAGAAATCGTAGAGCACACCGATGAAAAACAGCCCGCCGCTGCACAGATAGAGGATCCCGGTGATCCACTTGCCCTGGTACATGCGGTGCACGCCGAAGATGCCGAGGAAGGTCAGCAGAATCCAGGCCACGGTGTAGTCGATCGGCCCCGGCTGGAAGCGCAGATCGGCCTCACGATCCATCGACGGGATCAGGAACAGGTCGATGATCCAGCCGATGAAGAACAGGCCCAGAGTGAAGAACCAGAGGGTGCCGGTGATCGGCTTGCCGTAATAGAAACGGTGGGAACCCAGGAAACCGAATATCCACAACAGATAGCCGATTAGAACGCTATGGGTGTTTTGCTGCATCTGAACCTCACTGTCTGGTAGCAGGCCATTGAAACCTCCTGCGTTGTATTGCTGCGCTGATCTTATCTGATCCCGCCCGGTTGCAGCGTTCTGCCGAGCGGGCGCCGCGTTATCGCGCCGCCGTGATACTGTATATGCAAACAGTATCACGGTCTCTTCCCATGCAGTTGATTGATAAACTCAGCGTACTTGCGGACGCCGCGAAGTACGACGTGTCATGCGCCAGCAGCGGCGCACCAAAGCGCAGCTCCCAAGGCCGCAGCGGGCTTGGCGCCACTGACGGCATGGGTATCTGCCATAGCTTCACACCCGACGGCCGCTGCGTGGCCCTGCTGAAGATTCTGCTGACCAACTTCTGCCTGTACGACTGCCAGTACTGCGTGAACCGCCGCTCCAGCGACGTGCCGCGTGCGCGCTTCACACCCGAAGAGGTGGTGACGCTGACGCTGGATTTCTACCGTCGAAACTGCATCAGCGGGTTGTTCCTCAGCTCAGGCATCATCCGCTCGGCGGACTACACCATGGAACAGCTGATTCGCGTGGCAAAACGGCTGCGTGAGGAGCATGAGTTTCGCGGTTATATCCACCTGAAAACCATCCCGGACGCCGACCCGCTGCTGATCGCCGAGGCCGGGCGCTATGCCGACCGGCTCAGCGTCAACATCGAACTGCCCACCGAAAGCAGCCTCATCCGCCTGGCCCCGGAAAAGCAGGTGGTCTCCATCAAACAGACGATGCACTCGATCCACCAAGGCGAGACCGAGGCCCGCGCGGAAAAGCGTGCGCCACGCTTCGCACCCGCTGGCCAGAGCACCCAGATGATCATCGGCGCCGACACCACGGATGACAGCACCATCCTCCACACCGCACAGTCGCTGTACGGGGACTACCGCCTGCGGCGTGTGTATTACTCGGCCTTTAGCCCCATTCCCAACAGCCCGTCCAGCGTGCCCTTCGAAGCGCCGCTGCTGCGCGAACATCGCCTGTACCAGGCCGATTTTCTTATGCGCGGTTACGGTTTCAGTGCCGGCGAACTGCTCAGCGGCCCGGGCAACCTACCTTTGGATATCGACCCGAAGCTCGCCTGGGCGCTGGCCAACCGCGAGCATTTCCCCGTCGACCTGAACCGTGCCGAGCCCTCGCTGATCGCACGCATTCCCGGCATCGGAATACTCAGCGCCAAGCGCCTGGTCGCCCTTCGCCGGCAAAAACGCATCCGCTTTGAAGACCTGACACGGCTGCGCTGCTCACTGGAGAAAGCCAAGCCGTTCGTCATCACCCAGGATTACCGACCGAGCCTGGCGAATCGCGACTCCGCGACCCTGCGCCAGCAACTCAGTGAAGGCCCCCAACAGATGGCGCTGTGGTGATGCGCCAGGTGCGCTTCGACGGCAGCTTCGAGGGCTGGCGCGACACTGCCCGCGCCCTGCTTGGTGAAGGTATTGCACCCCATCAGCTGGAGTGGCTGGCTGGTGACGTCCCGGGCGGCCTGTTCGAACAGTGTGCCGCGCCCGAGCCGACAATCTCGTCATCCCCCATACGCATCCCACGACAATTGCTGGGCGAGTTGGAGAGTGCGGCACGCTTTCGCAGCCATGATCGCTGGAGTCTGCTCTATCGCATTCTCTGGCGAGTCGCCCAAGGTGATCGAGCTGCCCGTCTGGTCGGCGATGTGGATGGCAGCGAACTGCACGCACGGATCAAGGCGGTGCGCCGCGAAGCCCACCATCTGCATGCCTTTGTGCGTTTCAGCCCATCGGGGTCGGACAATGCACCGGACTACGTGGCCTGGTTCGAGCCTGCGCACGACATCCTGCCCAGTGCGGCCCCGCACTTCGCCGAACGAATGGGCCTGCATTCCTGGCTGATCGCAACGCCCGATGATGCGGTGCTATGGGACGGAATGGCCATGCACTATGCCAATCCCTGCCCGCTTGCCTGGCGACAGCTAGCGCAAGGCGCGCAGGACCACGGCACCGAGCTGTGGATGACCTATTACGAAAGCACCTTCAATCCGGCCCGGCTCAACCGCGAAGTGATGCAAAACAATCTGCCGGTGCGCTTCTGGAAGAACCTGCCGGAGGGCTCGCTGATTCCGCAGCTCATGAGCCGCGCCCGCGCCGGAGGCCAGCGCGATGGCCAGGCCGAGCGCGTGGCCAACCGACCAGGCAAGCGTATCGGCCCGCCTCGGCAACCGGACTAGCGGAAGCTGCGCCCCGGATCGTCATCGCTGACTTCCAGTGTCAGACCCTGGGAAACGCTGCTCAGGTGCTCGCTGTCGGTTTCCGAACCCAGCTTGATCATCAGGCGCAGGTCGTTTGAGGAGTCAGCGTGCAGCAGAGCGTCTTCGTAGGTGATTTCGCCCTGCACATAGAGGTTGTACAGCGCCTGGTCAAAAGTCTGCATGCCGAGGTCGGTGGAACGCTTCATCAGGCTCTTGAGCTCATGCACTTCGCCCTTGCGGATCAGGTCGGCGGCCAGTGGCGTGTTGATCAGGACCTCGATTACCGCCCGGCGGCCCTTGCCATCGGGTGTCGGAATCAGTTGCTGGGCGACGATGGCTTTCAGATTCAGCGAGAGGTCCATCCACACCTGATTCTGACGGTCGGCGGGAAAGAAGTTGATGATGCGGTCCAGCGCCTGGTTGGCATTGTTGGCATGCAGCGTGGCCAGGCAGAGGTGTCCGGTCTCGGCGAAAGCCACGGCATAATCCATGGTTTCCCGGGCGCGGATCTCGCCGATGAGGATCACGTCCGGCGCCTGGCGCAGGGTGTTCTTCAGCGCCACTTCGAAGGAGTCGGTGTCGATGCCCACCTCGCGCTGGGTAACGATGCAGCTCTGATGCTGGTGGATGAACTCGATGGGATCTTCGATGGAGATGATGTGGCCGCTTGAATTCCTGTTGCGGTAGCCGACCATCGCCGCCAGCGAGGTGGACTTGCCGGTGCCGGTGGCGCCGACAAAGAGCACCAGCCCACGCTTGGTCATGGCCAGATTCTTGAGGATTTCCGGCAGCTTGAGGTCATCGATGGTGGGGATATTGGTTTCGATGCGGCGTAGCACCATGCCGGCCAGGTTGCGCTGGTAGAACGCACTGACGCGGAAACGACCGATGCCGCGTGCGCTGAGGGCAAAGTTGCATTCGTGGTTTTCGGTGAACTCGCGACGCTGCTGCTCGTTCATTATCGCGTGCACGGTTTCGCGGGTCATTTCCGGTGACATCGGCGTCTTGCTCACGGGCATGATCTTGCCGTTGACCTTGATCGACGGCGGCACGCCGGCAGTAATGAACAGGTCGGAGCCGCCTTTTTCCACCATCAGGCGCAACAGTTTCTCGAATTCCATCGTTGTACTCGCAGTCGTGGCGAAACCGTATCGGGCGGCGCCCCTGGGTGATTGTCAGAACCGTGTCGGATAGATCAGAAGTTTTCCGGCTGCTTGGCCTTCTCCTTGGCGCTGTCACGGGAAATGATGCCCTTGGCGAGCAGGCTCTTGAGGCAGGAATCAAGCGTCTGCATGCCCAGCGAACCACCGGTCTGGATCGAGGAATACATCTGCGCCACCTTGTCTTCGCGGATCAGGTTACGGATCGCCGGGGTGCCAATCATGATTTCGTGAGCCGCCACGCGCCCGCCACCGACCTTTTTCATCAGCGTCTGGGAAATCACCGCCTGCAAGGATTCGGAAAGCATCGAGCGAACCATGGACTTTTCCTCGGCAGGGAACACGTCCACTACACGGTCGATGGTCTTGGCCGCCGAGGTGGTGTGCAGTGTGCCGAATACCAGGTGCCCGGTTTCCGCTGCGGTCAGCGCCAGGCGGATGGTTTCCAGGTCACGCATCTCGCCTACCAGAATAATGTCCGGATCCTCACGCAGGGCCGAGCGCAGCGCTTCGGAGAAGCCCAGGGTGTCACGATGCACTTCGCGCTGGTTGACCAGACACTTCTTCGATTCATGGACGAATTCGATAGGGTCTTCAATGGTGAGGATGTGCTGGTACTTGGTGCTGTTCAGATAATCGAGCATGGCCGCAAGCGTCGTGGACTTGCCCGAGCCGGTGGGGCCGGTGACCAGCACCAGCCCGCGTGGTACATCGGTGATCTTGCGGAAGACCTCGCCCATGCCCAGGTCTTCCATGGTCAGCACCTTGGACGGAATGGTCCGGAACACCGCACCGGAACCGCGATTCTGGTTGAAGGCGTTGACCCGGAAACGCGCGACACCCGGCACCTCGAAGGAGAAGTCGGTTTCCAGAAACTCCTCGAAGTCCTTGCGCTGCTTGTCGTTCATGATGTCGTAGATCAGCGCATGCACCTGCTTGTGGTCCATCGCCGGAAGGTTGATCCGCCGCACATCACCATCAACGCGGATCATCGGCGGCAAACCGGAAGAAAGGTGCAAATCCGACGCACCCTGCTTGGCACTGAAGGCCAGCAGTTCTGTGATATCCATGGGACTCCCCAATTACAAGCAAGCAGGTAGAATGCCGCGCAGACCCTAAGCTGGCGGCGCAGGTAAATGTCCACGATAGCGAAGAATATTGCAAAGGTCGCAACACGTATCCGTGAGGCGGCGCAAGCTGCGGGGCGCGATCCAGACTCGGTCGGGCTGCTGGCTGTCAGCAAGACGCAATCGGCACAAGCCATTCGCGAAGCCCACAGCGCCGGCCTGAACGATTTCGGCGAAAATTATCTGCAGGAAGCCCTGGAAAAACAGGCCGACCTTGCCGACCTTGCCCTCACTTGGCATTTCATCGGCCCCATCCAGTCGAACAAAACCAAGGCCATCGCCGAGCATTTCGACTGGGTGCATTCGGTGGATCGCCTGAAGATCGCTCAGCGCCTGTCGGATCAGCGGCCCGCCGAATTGCCACCACTGAATATCTGCCTGCAGGTCAACGTCAGTCTGGAATCCAGCAAGTCCGGCTGCGCACCACAGGAGGTCGCCGAACTGGTCCGCGCCATCGCCATTCTGCCCAATCTGCGCCTGCGTGGCCTGATGGCCATTCCCGAACCCACCAATGATACCGCCGAGCAACACGCCGCCTTCGCCCGCGTACGCCAGTTGCAGCAGGAACTCGACGCGGAACTGGACACCCTGTCCATGGGCATGAGCCAGGACCTTGAAGCCGCCATCGCCGAAGGTGCCACCTGGGTGCGCATCGGCACTGCCCTGTTCGGCGCCCGCGCTTACCCATCGCATACTGCCAAGACAGCGCCCACGCATGACCAAAGGAAATAACAGATGAGCACTCCCCGGATCGCCTTTATCGGCGGCGGCAACATGGCCGCCAGCCTGATCGGCGGGCTGCGCGCCCAGGGCATCGCTGCCGAAGCCCTTTGCGCCAGCGACCCCGGCGCAGACAGACGCGCCGCACTCGGCACCGAGCATGGCATCGAGACCTTTGCCGACAATGACCAGGCCGTGAACGATGCCGACGTGGTGGTACTGGCGGTCAAGCCACAGGTGATGCAAAGCGTCTGCCGCGAGCTGGCCGGGCATCTGCAAGCGCACCAGCTGATCGTTTCGATTGCCGCCGGCATCAGCTGCGACAGCCTGCAGAACTGGCTCGGCCCGCAGCCTCGCGCCATCGTACGCTGCATGCCCAACACGCCATCGCTGTTGCGCCAGGGCGTCAGCGGCCTGTATGCCAATGGCCAGGTCAGCGCTGAGCAAAAGCAGCAGGCCGAGCAACTGCTGTCCGCGGTCGGACTGGCCTTGTGGCTGGATGACGAAGCGCTGATCGATGCCGTCACGGCGGTTTCCGGCAGCGGCCCGGCGTATTTCTTCCTGCTGATCGAAGCCATGACCGCCGCTGGCGAGCAGCTCGGTCTGCCTCGCGAAACAGCCAACCGATTGACCTTGCACACCGCGCTGGGCGCCGCACGCATGGCCTGCGAAAGCGATATCGAAGCGGCCGAATTACGCCGCCGCGTCACCTCACCGAACGGTACTACCGAAGCGGCGATCAAAGCCTTCCAGGCGGGCGGCTTCGAGGCGCTCGTGCAGCAGGCTCTGAATGCAGCCGCGCAACGCTCGGCCGAACTCGCCGCACAACTGGGCAACTAAGGAACCTTCATGTCACAACTCTCGCAAGCCCTGATCCTCATCATCCAGACACTCGGCAGCCTCTACCTGCTGATCGTACTGCTGCGCTTCATCCTGCAACTGGTACGCGCCGACTTCTACAACCCGCTGAGCCAGTTCATCGTCAAGGTCACGCACCCGCTGCTGCGACCGCTACGCCGGGTGATCCCCAGCATCGGCAGCCTCGACCTGTCCTCGCTGGTGCTGGCGCTTATCGTGCAGATACTGCTGATGGCGACCATCCTGATGCTGACCTACGGCAGCATTGGCAACCCACTGCAGCTTCTGGTCTGGGCCATCATTGGCATCACCGGGCTGTTCCTGAACATCTTCTTCTATGCCCTGATCATCAGCGTAATTCTGTCCTGGGTCGCACCGGGCAGCCACAACCCTGGCGCACAACTGATCAGCCAGATCACCGAGCCGGCACTGGCGCCCTTCCGTCGCCTGCTGCCCAATCTGGGCGGCCTGGATCTTTCGCCGATCTTCGCTTTTCTGGCGATCAAGCTGCTGGAAATGCTGGTGATCAACAACCTGATCGTGATGACCAACATGCCCAACATCCTGCGCGGACTGGTCTGAATGGCTGGCCCTCGATCACCTCTTTTGGGTTTGGGGGCCAGTTCACAGCGACCTGATTGACCTGCACGGGCCGACGGGGATAATCGGCCCATCGCCTTTCAGGAAACGCTGATCATGGAACGACTTGACCGGCAGGTGGATGCCTATGTCACCTGGAAACGCGATCTGATTCGCGAGATCACCCGCTATCGCAGCTGGCTGGTCCACAACCGCCTCAACTCCAGTGCCGTGGATGCGCGCCTGGAGCGCGCCCTCAAACAGCTGCGCACTGACCACATCACCCTGGCCTTCGTTGGCGAATTTTCCCGCGGCAAGACCGAATTGATCAATAGCCTGTTCTTCTCCGGCTACGGTCAGCGCATCCTGCCTTCGCGTGCCGGTCGCACCACCATGTGCCCGACCGAACTGTTTTTCGATCCACGCACGGAACGCTCCTTTATTCGCCTGCTGCCAATCGAATCACGTCTGGAAGACACCAGCATCGCCCAGCTCAAGCGCACGCCCCGATTCTGGCTGAACCTGCCACTGAATCCGGACGATCCTGACGGCATGATCGAAGCCTTCAGCCAGGTAGCGGCAATCAAGTCGATTCCGGTGGAGCAGGCCATTCAGCTCGGCTTTCATCCGGACGCGCTGGAAAGCTCCGATACACCCGGCGAAGTCCTGGTGCCGGCCTGGCGGCATGCCATGGTCAATTTCGACCATCCGTTGCTGCGCCAGGGCCTGCGCATTCTCGATACGCCCGGCCTCAATGCGCTGGGCAGCGAACCGGAACTCACGCTATCGATGTTGCCCAGCGCCCAGGCGATCATCTTCCTGCTGTCGGCCGATGCCGGCGTCACTGCCAGCGACATGGGCATCTGGCAGCAGCATATCCGCCAGCTCGACGACGGCCAGCAACGCCTGTTCGCCGTCCTCAACAAGATCGACGTGCTGTGGGACGACGTCGGCGGCGAAGCCTTCGTGGCGAGTGCCATCGAGCAGATTCGCGCCAACACAGCGCAGCAGCTGGGCATCGCTACCGAGGATGTGCTGCCACTGTCGGCCAAACAGGCCCTGCGTGCCAGAATCCATGACGACTCTGCATTGCTTGAGCGCAGCCGCCTGGCAACACTGGAACAACTGCTCTGCGAGCGCATTCTGGCCCGCAAGGAGCAACTGCTCGAACAGCAGGTGGTGCGCCAGGTCCTGGCGCTGCTGCAGAACAGCCAGAACATCCTCGACCTGCGCCTGAACAAGGTGCGCGAACAGAGCGAGCTGCTCGACAGCCATCGTCAGGACAGCGGTCAGATGCTGCTGGAACTGACCGCCCGCACCCGCCACGACCACAACCAGCACCACAAGCGCCTGCTGCAGCTGAAAACCAATCAGCGACTGTTGCAGCGTCAGGGCGAGCTATTGCGCGCCACTGTACGCGCCGAGCGTCTGGAAGAGCACCTGGCGCGCCTGCACCGCAGCCTGAGTGGCAGCCTGACCACACTGGGCATCAACCTCAGCATTCTGCATTTCTTCCGTTCGGTGGACCAGGATCTGGGCGTACTGGAACAGGAAGCGGCACTGGCCAATAAAATGCTGGTCGCCATCTACAGCCGCCACAACGAAGAAAATCCCCTGCTGGGAGCAGACGCTCCGCTTTTCCAACTGGCCCCCTACCAGCGGGAACTCAAGGACCTGCAGAACAAGGCCGATCAGTTTCGCCTGCAACTCAAGACCCTGCTCACCGAACAGCGCACCCTGACCCGACGTTTCTTCGCCACGCTGGTGCAGGAAGTGATTGCCATGCACCAACGCCTGCGCCAGGAAGCCGAACACTGGGCCGCCGAAGCCCTGATACCGCTCATGCAGCACTCACTGGAGCACAAGCAGCAGCTGGAGACGCATATGCTGCGCCTCAAGAGCCTGGCCCAGGACAACCAGCAAAACAGCCAGCGCAGCCGTCAGCTGGCGCACTACGAGCTCGAACTGCGGCAACAACTGACCCAGGCCGGCGAAATGCTGCGCCTGCTGCGCCGCCCGGCACCCACCCGTCGCCAGGGCAAGGTGGTCAGCATCGTCGCAGGCTGAGCCGGCGTTGCGATTGAGGGTGAATTGAGCCGCGCTAACCTTTAGACTTCGTGCCTTCTTTTCGCAAGAGCCAGGGTCGATGCCCACTGCTATTCCAGCCGATTCCGTTGGTCTGGTGAGTCCGAAGGTCGTGCATTTCGCCGAACCGCTGGCACTCGCCTGCGGCCGCACGCTGCATGACTACCAACTGATCTACGAAACCTACGGCAAACTCAACGCCAGCCGCAGCAATGCCGTGCTGATCTGTCATGCCCTATCCGGCCATCACCATGCTGCCGGCTACCACAGCATGGAAGACCGCAAACCGGGCTGGTGGGATGCCTGCATCGGGCCGGGCAAGGCCATCGATACCAACCGTTTCTTCGTGGTTAGCCTGAATAACCTCGGCGGCTGCAACGGCTCGACCGGCCCCAGCAGTCTCAACCCGCAGACCGGCAAGCCCTACGGTGCGGATTTTCCGGTGGTCACCGTCGAGGACTGGGTTCACAGTCAAGCGCGCCTGGCCGACATGCTCGAAATCACGCAATGGGCGGCAGTAGTGGGCGGCAGCCTGGGCGGCATGCAGGCGCTGCAGTGGACCATCAGCTATCCCGAGCGAATTCGGCACTGCGTGGCAATTGCCTCGGCACCCAAGCTTTCCGCGCAAAATATCGCCTTCAATGAAGTGGCGCGCCAGGCCATCCTCTCGGACCCCGAGTTTCACGGCGGGCATTTCCAAGAGCAGGGCGTGATCCCCCGGCGAGGGCTGATGCTGGCGCGCATGGTCGGCCACATCACCTACCTGTCCGATGACGCCATGGGCACCAAGTTCGGTCGCGGCCTGAAGAGCGAGAAGCTCAACTACGACTTCAACAGCGTTGAGTTTCAGGTCGAAAGCTACCTGCGTTACCAGGGCGAAGAGTTTTCCGGTCGTTTCGATGCCAATACCTACCTGCTGATGACCAAGGCGCTGGATTACTTCGACCCGGCCGCCAACCACGGCGATGACCTGGCCGCAACACTGGCGGGCGCCAAGGCCGACTTCTGCGTGATTTCCTTCACCACCGACTGGCGCTTCTCGCCGGAGCGCTCGCGGGAAATCGTCAAGGCGCTGATGGCTGCACGCAAGAACGTCTGCTACCTGGAAATCGATTCGCCTCAGGGCCACGATGCCTTTCTGATCCCCATCCCGCGCTATCTGCAGGCCTTCAGCAGCTACATGAACCGCATCGTTCTATAAGGAGCTCACCATGCGCGCCGATCTGGATATCATCCAGGACTGGATCCCCGCTGGCAGCCGGGTGCTCGACCTTGGCTGCGGCAATGGCGAGCTGCTGGCCTGGCTGCGCGACCACAAACAGGTCAGCGGCTACGGCCTGGAGATCGACCCCGACAATATCGCCGCCTGTGTCGAAAAAGGCGTCAACGTCATCGAGCAGAACCTGGACCTGGGCCTCGGCAACTTCGCCAGCGACAGCTTCGACATGGTGGTGATGACGCAGGCGCTTCAGGCCGTCCACTACCCCGACCTGCTGATGAAGGAAATGCTGCGCGTCGGTCGTGAATGCATCATCACCTTCCCCAATTTCGGCCACTGGCGCTGCCGCTGGTATCTGGCCAGCAAGGGCCGCATGCCGGTTTCGGAGTTTCTCCCCTACACTTGGTACAACACGCCAAACATCCACTTCTGCACTTTCGAAGACTTCGAGCGACTGTGCCGGGAGCGTGGCGCCAGCGTGCTCGAACGCCTGGCAGTGGACCGCGACCACAAGCATGGCTGGGGTAGCCGCCTGTGGCCGAACCTGCTCGGTGAGATCGGCATCTACCGTGTCACCGGACCGGGCAGACAACCCGTTTCACCTCTGGAGGAAACACCATGAAATCCAGCCTGATCGCACTGCTCGCACTGCTACTGGCGATGCCTGCCTGGGCCGAGCGCAAGCACAGCTTTGGCGAATACGACATCCATTACATCGCCTTCAACTCCGGTTTCCTGCAACCGGAAATCGCCTCCGCAGCCGGCCTGGTGCGCAGCAAGACCCAGGGCGTCCTCAACATTTCCGTGCTCAAGGCCGGCAAGCCGTCCGCGGCGCTGGTCAGCGGCACCGTCAAGAACCTGCTGGGCCAGGATCGCTCCCTGACCTTCAAGCAGCTCAAGGAAGGTGAGGACGCCATCTACTATCTGGCGCAGTTCCCGTTCGACTCGCGCGAAACGCTGCGATTCTCCCTGACCGTGCAGCCCATGGGGGCCGATCCGGTCAGCTTCGACTTCACTCAGGAATTCTTTCCCGACAAATGATGCCTTTCAAAGAACTGGTCCTAGCCAGCCACAACGCCGGCAAGCTCAAAGAGCTGCAGGCCATGCTGGGCGATGCTGTGCACGTGCGCTCAGTGGGCGAATTCAGCGACGTGGAGCCGGAAGAAACCGGCCTGTCGTTCATCGAGAACGCCATCCTCAAGGCACGTAACGCCGCACGTGTGTCCGGCCTGCCGGCGCTGGCCGACGACTCGGGGCTAGCGGTCGATCACCTCGGCGGCGCGCCGGGCATCTACTCGGCGCGCTATGCCGATGGCCAGGGCGATACAGCCAACAACGCCAAGCTGCTGAACGTGCTGAAAGGCGTCCCCGACGCCGAACGCGGCGCCCAGTTCGTCTGCGCGCTGGCGCTGGTCAGGCATGCCGAGGATCCGCTGCCGATCATCTGCGAAGGCCTCTGGCAGGGCCGCATCCTGCATGCACCGCGGGGCGAGCAGGGCTTCGGTTACGACCCGCTGTTCTGGGTACCCGAACGCGAGTGTTCCAGCGCCGAACTCACACCTGTGGACAAGAACCAGCTCAGCCACCGTGCCCGCGCCATGGGGCTGCTCAAGGCGCGGCTGGGGATCGCTTGAAAGCCCCAGGCTTCGAGCTGCCACCTCTGGCGGCCTATATCCATATCCCCTGGTGCGTGCGCAAGTGTCCGTACTGTGACTTCAACTCCCATGCCGCCGGGCCGCAGCTGCCGGAAGACGAGTATGTTGCGGCGCTGCTCGCCGATCTCGATGACGACTTCGATCAGGCCCAGGGTCGGCGACTCAGCTCGATTTTTTTCGGCGGTGGCACACCCAGCCTGTTTTCTGCGCAGGCGCTGGATCGGATTCTTGAAGGGCTGGAGCGGCGCCTTGGCTTTGCCGAGGACATCGAAATCACCCTGGAGGCCAATCCGGGCACCTTCGAGCAGGCCAAGTTCCGTGACTACCGCAGCCTCGGCATCAACCGGCTGTCCATCGGCGTACAGAGCTTCCAAGCGGAGAAACTGAAGACTCTGGGCCGCATCCATGATGGAGGGGAAGCCATCCGCGCCGCCGACATGGCCCGCGCCGCCGGCTTCGAGAACTTCAACCTGGACCTGATGCACGGCCTGCCCGAACAGAGCCTGGAGGATGCACTGAGCGATCTGCGCATTGCCATTGCGCAGAAGCCGACGCACCTGTCCTGGTATCAGCTCACCGTAGAGCCGAATACCGAATTCTGGAGCAAGCCGCCGCAGCTGCCCGAAGACGACACCCTCTGGGACATCCAGGAAGCGGGCCAGGCGCTGCTGGCCGAACAGGGCTACGCGCAGTACGAGACCTCAGCCTACGCACAGCCCGGTCGCCAGGCGCGGCACAACCTCAACTACTGGACCTTTGGCGATTTTATCGGGCTCGGTGCGGGCGCCCACGGCAAGACCAGCCAGCCCGACGGGCAAATTCTGCGCAGCTGGAAAACCCGCCTGCCCAAAGACTATCTCGACCCGACCAAGCGCTTTCGTGCCGGCGAAAAGTCGTTGCAGGCCGAAGAACTGCCCTTTGAATTCCTGATGAATGTGCTGCGCCTCACCGACGGCGTGCCCGCGCTGTTGTTCACTCAGCGCACCGGCTTGCCGCTGCAGCAGTTGGCCCAGGCCCGGCACGAAGCCGAAGCCCGCGGCCTGCTGCTTGCCGACCCGCAACGTCTGGTCGCAACGCCCAGGGGCCAGCTTTTTCTCAATGATTTGCTGCAACTTTTCCTGCCCTAAGGACCCCGCATGGACCTCGTACTTGACCTGATCGCCACCCTGTCGCGCTGGAGCCGCAGCCATCTTTCCGATATTTCCCTGGCAATCATGGCAACGCTTTTCGTGCTGTTCGGGCCGGTGCTGAACACCTGGGTGCAGAGAAACATCGACGGGCTGAACTTCATCCTGCGCACCCTGCTGTTCGTGGTGTTCTGTGCCCTGGTCTACGGCCTCGGCATCATCTATCTGAGCCCCTGGCTGGCCAAGGGCCTGGCACAGTTCAACAACTACACCCTCGCGCCCGTGTTGCTGCTGGTGCTGTTCATCATTGGGGTGGTTGCCGACCGCAATTGACGGTTGCCAGCCACTCACCCTTGGGCCAGCTGACGCCACATACGAAAACGCCCTGCTATTGGCAGGGCGTTCTTCGAGTCAGCAGATCGGGTTGATCGTGACGGAACGTTGTCGTCAGTCGATGCGCTCGAACTTGAGGTCCCAGACGCCATGACCCAAGCGTTCACCACGGCGTTCAAACTTGGTGGTTGGCCGCTCCTGCGGACGTTCGACATACTGCCCGCTTGCGGCCTGATTGCGATAACCCGGCGCGGCGTTCATGACTTCGAGCATGTGCTCGGCATAGGCTTCCCAGTCGGTCGCCATATGCAGCACACCGCCCACCTTCAGCTTGCGCCTCACCAGCTCGGCAAATGCCGGCTGGACGATACGCCGCTTGTGGTGCCGGCTCTTGTGCCAGGGATCGGGGAAAAACAGCAAGACCCGATCCAGGCTCGAATCGGCCACGCAGTCACGTAGCACTTCCAGCGCATCGCAGCTGTAGACACGGATATTCGTCAGGTTCTGCGCCATAACTCCGGACAGCAGCGCGCCCACACCCGGCGAATGCACTTCCACGCCGATGAAATCCTGTTCGGGTGCTGCCGCCGCCATTTCCAGCGTGGAGTGGCCCATGCCAAAACCGATTTCGAAGGTGCGCGGGGCCTGGCGTGCGAAGACCTCGTCGAAATCCCGCAAGCCATCGGCCAGCTCCAGGCCGAAGCGTGGCCAGCCCTGGTCCAGCCCGCGCTGCTGACCTTCGGTCATGCGTCCGGCGCGCATCACAAAGCTTTTGATGGTGCGCATACGCCGTTGACCCTCGGCCGGGGTGGAAATGTCACTCATGAACGAACCTGCGAATAAATGATGGCCGACCGCGCAATCAGGTGATTGCGCAGCGGAAAACGACGGCAATAACGTTAGCGGATCAGCCCTTCCAGCGGCGACGAGGCGCTGGCGTAGAGCTTCTTCGGCATGCGCCCGGCGAGATAGGCCAGACGACCGGCCTCGATGGCATACTTCATCGCCTCGGCCATCAGCACCGGCTTCTGCGCATGGGCAATGGCGCTGTTCATCAGCACCGCCTCGCAGCCCAGCTCCATGGCGATGGTCGCATCGGACGCTGTGCCCACACCAGCATCCACCAGCACCGGCACCTTGGCTTCCTCGAGGATGATGCGCAAGTTGTAGGGGTTGCAGATGCCCAGGCCGGTACCGATCAGCCCGGCCAGTGGCATCACCGCGATGCAGCCCATCTCGGCCAGCTGGCGCGCGATGATCGGGTCGTCACTGGTGTAGACCATGACGTCGAAGCCCTCTTTGACCAACACTTCGGCGGCCTTGAGGGTTTCGATCACATTGGGGAACAGGGTCTTCTGGTCCGCCAGCACTTCCAGCTTGACCAGCGAACGACCATCGAGCAGCTCACGAGCCAGCCGACAGGTGCGCACCGCGTCTTCGGCGTCATAGCAACCGGCGGTGTTGGGCAGGATGGTGTAGCGATCCGGAGAAATGACATCCAGCAGATTGGGTTCACCCGGGTTCTGCCCGATATTGGTGCGGCGCACCGCGACCGTGACGATCTCGGCGCCCGAGGCTTCAATGGCGGCGCGGGTTTCGTCGAGGTCTTTGTATTTGCCAGTGCCCACCAGCAGGCGCGACTGATAGGTGCGACCGGCGAGGGTGAAGGGCTTGTCGTGCGGAACTGGGCTCATGGGGCCATCCTGTTCACGTGATTTAGCTGGAAGTTGCCGCCGCGCGGGGCAGCAGCCGGTAATGGGCGACGCGACGAGCAGCCTTAGCCGCCACCAATGGCATGGACGATTTCCACCTGGTCGCCATCGCTGAGCAGGGTCGTCGCATGCAGGCTGCGCGGCACGATATCGCGATTGAGTTCGACTGCCAGCCGGCGCCCCGTTAGCTCCAGACGCTGCAGCAGATCGGCCACCGACTGACCGTCGGGGAGCGCGTAGCCTTCGCCGTTCAACTGAATCTGCATAGTGCTCGCCACCATTGCCAAGGGGGTCAGCATTCTAGCCTGATCGACCCGAGCCACCCAAACCATTCATCCGCACAGCGGGTCAGCGACGAAGCTTCCAGCCTGCCAGCAGCAGACAAAGCCAGCCCGCCAGAAAGGCCGTGCCGCCCAAGGGCGTGATGATTCCAAGCTTGCCGACACCCGTCAGCGTGAGCAGATACAAGCTGCCGGAAAACAGCAACACGCCCAGCGTGAACAGAGCGCCTGCCGCCACCAACAGCCGACTCGGCGCATGCAACGCAAGCAGGGCAACGCCGAACAACGCCAGCGCATGAATAAGCTGGTAGTGCACCGCCGTCTGGAACACTGCCAGGTAGTCGGCGCTGAGCTGACTTTTCAGGCCATGGGCGGCGAAGGCGCCGAGGGCAACACCGGTGAGCCCGAAAAAGGCTGCCAGCATCAGAAAGGGACGAATCATGGGTGACTTCCGCTCAGGAAATTTCAGCGCCGCTATAATGCCTGCTCTCCCTGGCCACCACCATGCCCATGCTCCGTACCCTGCTGCTGCGTCTTACCAAACTGCTGCTCTTGCTGGCCACGCTTTCCGTGCTGCTGGTCCTTGTGCTGCGCTGGGTGCCACCGCCCTTCACCGCCCTGATGATCGAGCGCAAGCTGGAGTCCTGGCACAGCGGTGAGCACATCGACCTGCAACGCAGCTGGCGACCCCGGACAGAACTGCCGGACGATCTGAAAATGGCCGTCATCGCCGCCGAGGACCAGAAATTTGCCGAGCACTGGGGCTTTGACATCGCCGCCATTCGCGCCGCACTGAACCATAACGAGCGGGGCGGTTCACTGCGCGGGGCCAGCACCCTGAGCCAGCAGGTGGCCAAGAATCTGTTTCTCTGGTCCGGCCGCAGCTGGGCACGCAAGGGGCTGGAGGCCTGGTTCACCGGCTGGATCGAATTGCTGTGGCCCAAGCAGCGCATTCTCGAGGTTTACCTGAACAGCGTGGAATGGGGCAACGGCATCTTCGGCGCCGAGGCGGCGGCGCAGTACCATTTCGGCGTTGCAGCGCCCTATCTTTCGGCCCGTCAGGCCAGCCAGCTGGCGGCAGTGCTGCCAAACCCGCGCGCCTGGAGCGCCGGCCAACCCAGCGCATACGTGAACAATCGCGCCGCCTGGATACGCCAGCAAATGCGACAACTGGGTGGTAACGGTTACCTGAACGGCATGCGAGAATAACCGGCCAAAAAGCCGATCGCTCCCCCGAGCCGCCCTCGTCGATAGAAATGTCGTCTAGACTGCCACTATATCGCTATCGCTCTACGCCCACGCGAACCGCCTGACCCAGGTCACACCCGGTTCAAGATTTCGTTCTCTTCATGTAGTACTCGGTGAGTAAAAGAGATGAATACCCAACTGCGGCGACTCTGCCTGGCCTATCTGACGCTGGCCACCCTCTGGGTACTGCTTGGCGAAGTCCTGCTGCATTCGTTTGACCGGGCTTCGCAGCCCATTTCCATGTTGCAGGTCGGCAAGGGGATGGCCTTCGTCATCTTCAGCACCCTGCTGATGTACGCCCTCGGACGTCACTACCTCGTGCGCCTGGACCGGCATCAGCAAGAACAGAGGGTCATTCGCAGCAGCCTGCGTCAGGCCGAGGCGGTCTTTGCCAGCACCCAGGAAGGTGTATTGATCAGTGACGCCCAGCAACACATCCTGTACGTAAACCCTGCTTTCAGCCGCATTACCGGCTACAACCTGGAAGAGGTTGTGGGACAGACGCCCAAGCTGTTTGCCTCGGGCCAGCACGACGCCAGTTTTTACGGCCAGATGTGGCAGGACCTGCAAGACAAGGGTATGTGGAGCGGCGAAATCTGGAACCGCCGCAAAAGCGGGGAGGTGTACTCACAATGGCAGAACCTGCGGACCATTTGCGACGAACACAACAAGGTCACTCACTACGTGGCGGTTTTTTCGGACTTGTCCGCCCTCAAGCGCTCGCAGGAAGAGCTGGACTATCTCGCCCACTATGACCCCCTGGTCGCCCTGCCCAATCGGCTGCTGTTCAGTGAGCGTGCCAAGCACGATCTGGAACGAGCCAGAATGGACAAGCGCTGTGGTGCGCTGTTGATGATCGACCTCGATCATTTCAAGGATATCAATGAAAGCCTGGGCCACAGCCAGGGCGACACCCTCTTGCTGGCCGTGGCCCGGCGCTTGGGCGTACACCTCGAACAAGGCATGACACTGGCCCGCCTTGGCGGCGACGAGTTTGCGCTGCTCTGCGAACAATGCAACGCCGGTCAGGCAGCTGCGCTGGCGCTGCGTCTGCTCGACAGCCTTGCCCTGCCCTTTCAACTGGGCAGCAACGAGCTCTTCATCACGGCCAGCATCGGCATCGTGCTCTATCCAGACGACATCGAAAATGTCGAACAGTTACTGCGCAATGCCGATTCGGCACTGTTCAAAGCAAAGGGCAGTGGCCGCTCAACCTATGCCTTTTACACACAGGAGCTGACCAGTCAGGCGCAGCAGCGGGTCGAACTGTCCAGCGCGCTGCGTCAGGCCCTCGAACAGAACCAGCTACAGCTGCATTACCAGTCGATCCATAAACTGCAGAACGAGCGCATCATTGGCTTCGAGGCGCTGGTGCGCTGGCGTCACCCGGAGCAAGGGCTGATTTCGCCAGCCAGGTTCATTCCCATCGCCGAGGAAAACGGCCTGATCACCGCCATTGACCGCTGGGTACTTGCCCGCGCCTGCCGGCAGATGCGTCGCTGGCTGGACAGCGGCCTGTCGCTCGACTTCATTGCAGTGAACATTTCCAGCCGAATGTTCAGCCAGGGCGAGCTGGACATTCTCGTTACCGACGCCCTTGCCGAGAGCGGCCTGGAGGCAGGTCGCCTGGAGCTGGAAGTCACCGAAAGCGCCATCATGCAGGACCCTGATGCAGCCATAGAGCAGCTCAGCCGCCTGCGCGCACTGGGCGTGCGTCTGGCCATCGATGACTTCGGTACGGGCCACTCCTCGCTGCTGCGACTCAAGCGCATGAATGTCCACAAGCTGAAGATTGACCAAGGCTTCGTCAAAGGCCTGCCCGGCAGCCGGGAAGATGCCGCAATCACCCGCTCGGTCATTGCCCTGGCGCACAACCTTGACCTGCAAGTCGTCGCAGAAGGCATCGAAACCGCAGAGCAGGCCGACTTTCTGCGGACCCATGGCTGCGACTATGGGCAAGGCTTTGGCTTTTCACGTCCGCAGGAGGCTGCGAAAATCGACTGGCAAGCAACCCTGAGCCGCGAAACCCACTCCAACGGTGCATAATGCCGACATGCACGCAGGCTTGAAGCGTCCTGTGCCTTTCCTACCTTCGCCCCACGAGCGCATGGCAGCGATAGCATGAGCGAAACTGCAACCCTCTACAGCGCCCCCTCAAACCGGGTGCGACAATTCTTGAACTGGCGCAACAGCGTTGCCTGGCTTGTCCTGATATTCACGCTGCTGGTGCAGCTGGTGATCCTGCAGCACCTGCGCAACAACGAAACGCGCGCAGCCAATGCCCAGTTCGAGTTTTTGGTGGAAAAGACCGCCGAAGCCATCAACAAGCGGCTGATCGACCACGAACAGATCCTCTATGGCGCCGCCGGACTGTTCGACACCAGCGGTGACGTTTCACGCGAGCAGTGGCGGCTTTACAACGAGCGCCTGCAACTGGCCGAGCGCTATCCAGGTATTCAGGGCGTCGGTTTCGCCCAGGCGGTCCTGCCGCACCAGCGCCAAGCTCACATCCAGACAGTGCGTGAAGAGGGTTTTACCGACTACGACATCTACCCTTCCGGGGATCGTCCGCTCTACATCCCAATCCTCTATCTCGAACCCTTCGAAGACCGCAATCTCGCCGCATTCGGTTATGACATGTATTCCGAGCCTGTGCGCCAGCAGGCCATGTCGACGGCTGCCGAAACCGGGCAGGCGCGCCTTACCGGCAAGACCAGGCTACGCCAGGAAACCCATGGCGAGGTGCAGGCCGGGGTATTGATGTATGTGCCGGTATACCGGCAGGGTGAGCCTATCGACTCAGCGGAGCAGCGCATGCAGGCACTGCGCGGCTTCGTCTACAGCCCCTACCGGGTAGGCGACCTGATGCGCGGAATTCTCGGCGCGACCGATCCCACGCTCAGCCTGCGCATCTATGCCGGCCCGCATGAGCACAGCGACCAGCTCATCTTTGCCAGCCGCGAACAGCCACACGAACGCCGTCCGCACTACAGCAGAACACTGCACCTTGAACTGTATGGGCAAACCTGGACCCTGCACCTGGAAAGCCTGCCGGAGTTCGACGCCTACTTTCACAACAATGACAGCCTGGTGATCGGCCTCGGGTTCGGCCTGAGCATGCTGCTGTTCTTCCTGACCTCCTCATTGTCGCTGCGCCGCAGCCGCGCCGAGGCACTGGCGCAGCAGATGACCGAACACATCCGCGAGAACAAGCGCGCCCTGCAACTCAGCGAAGAGCGCCTGAGCCTGGCGTTCAAAGGCAGTAATGACGGGTTCTGGGACCTCAATCTGGAAGCCGATACCCTCTACGCCTCCCCACGCGCCTGGCACATGCTGGGCTATCGTCCCGGCGAGCTGCCCTCGGACCTGAAGCTCTGGGAGCGCGTGCTGGTAGCCGACGACCTGCCGCGTGCCAAGGCGCAACTGGCTCAAACCATGCTGTCAGCAGTTGACCACTTCACCACCGAAATGCGCTTTCAGCACAAGAGCGGCAAGATCGTTCCCATGCTGGTACGCGGCTATATCCAGCGTGACCGCAACGGCCAGGCACTGCGCATCAGCGGCACCAGCATGGACCTGACCGAGCACAAGCGCGTCGAACAGATGAAGGATGAATTCGTCTCTACCGTGAGCCACGAACTGCGTACTCCGCTGACATCCATCAGTGGCGCGCTGGGACTGGTGATTGGCGGTGCACTGGGAACGATTCCTGCCAGCCAGCAGCAGATGCTGGAGATCGCACATCGCAACAGTATGCGCCTGGGTTATCTGATCAACGATCTGCTCGACATGGAAAAGATTGCAGCCGGCAAGATGTCCTTCGACATGCGCGAGCACTCGCTTGGCCGTCTGCTTGAGGAAGCCCGGTTCAGCAACCAGGCCTTCGCCACTCACCTTGGGGTGAACTGCGTCCTGCGCAAACCACCCGAAGTACATGTCTGGGTCGATGGAATGCGACTGCAGCAAGTGCTCAGCAACTTCATTTCAAATGCCATCAAGTACACGCCCGAAGGCGGAGAGGTGACGCTGCACTGCAACCTTGCCGATGACACCTGTGTGCGTATCAATGTCACCGACCAGGGGCCGGGCATCCCGCAGGGCTTCAAGTCACGTGTCTTCGAGAAATTCGCCCAGGCAGATGCCTCGGACAGCCGACAGAAGGGTGGCAGCGGCCTGGGGCTGGCGATATCCAAAGAGTTTATCGAGCGCATGGGCGGCAGGGTCGGCTTCGACAGCAGCGAAGGCCAGGGAACGACCTTCTGGTGCGAGCTGCCGCTGGCCGAGCCTTCTTCGTCTGCAACATCGGCGGATCAGTCGATGCTGCGCCTGCTGGTAGTCGAGGATGAACCCGACACGGGCCGCCTGCTGCTGCTTATGCTGCGTGACGCCGGCTATGCCGTTGACCGCGTGCAAAGCCTGCATGCGGCCCGTGAAAAGCTCGCCAGCACGCGGTACGAAGCCATGACCCTCGACATGCACCTGCCGGACGGCAGTGGCCTAGAGTTGATTGAGGAGGTGCGCAAAAATGCCGGGACAAGGAATATGCCGATCATTGTGATATCCGCCGTCAGCCAGTTCGAGCGTCATGACCAGGATGCCGGCATCACCTGGCTGCACAAGCCCATCAGCGCTGCGCAACTGCTGATTGCCCTCACCGACGCTCTGGCTGGCCCCAGGCATCACTGAGCAGCGGCAAGCCTGTAGTTGGATTAATTCAAGCGCTTTTGTGGGAGGGGGCTTGCCCGCGAGCTTTTAGCCGAGAGACGCAAAGCCAATACTTGCGGCCAAGGCCCCTCCTATACAGGGGGCTTTGACCCATAACTGGACATAGCCAATTTATTCGGCCCTACGCCCAAGTTTCTACAGGCACAAAAAAGGCGCTACCGGATAATCCCCGGCAGCGCCTTTTTCACATCGACGATATCAAGCCTGGATAGAACCCTTGAGCTTGTTCATCGCGTTCTTTTCCAGCTGCCGAATACGCTCGGCAGAAACGTTGTACTTGGCAGCCAGGTCATGCAGAGTGGCTTTTTCGTCACTCAGCCAGCGCTGCTGAAGAATATCGCGACTGCGCTCATCCAGCTTTTCCAGTGCAGCGTGCAGGCTGGAATTGGAGCTGTCGCTCCAGTCTGCATCCTCAAGCTGGCGCGCCGGATCGTAGCGATGATCCTCAAGATAATGCGCCGGCGATTGATAGGCGCTGTCATCATCGGCATCCGCCGAGGGGTCGAAGGCCATGTCGTGACCGGTCAGCCGGCTTTCCATCTCGCGCACTTCCCGCGCTTCGACGCCGAGGCTGTCGGCCACACGCTCGACTTCCTCGTCGTTCAGCCAGGCCAGACGCTTTTTCTGGCTGCGCAGGTTGAAGAACAGCTTGCGTTGCGCCTTGGTGGTGGCGACCTTGACGATGCGCCAGTTGCGCAGGACGAATTCGTGAATCTCGGCCTTGATCCAGTGCACCGCGAAGGACACCAGGCGTACGCCCATTTCCGGATTGAAGCGTTTGACCGCCTTCATCAGGCCGACGTTGCCTTCCTGGATCAGGTCGGCCTGAGCCAGGCCGTAGCCCGAATAGCTGCGAGCGATGTGCACGACGAATCGCAGGTGGGCAAGAACCATCTGGCGAGCGGCTTCGAGATCCTGCTGATAGAACAGGCGTCCGGCCAGATCGCGTTCCTGCTCGACCGTTAGCAGCGGAATGCTGTTGACCGTCTGCACATAGGCTTCGAGATTGCCTCCCGGAACCAGCGCGTGAACAGGTTGCAGAGTAGATGTCATGCAGTTCCTCCGATAGTGAAGCTGCAGCAGTTTAACATTGCCCGATAAGACTGCAAGCCTGCGGAAAAGTTCCCTTAAAGACTAAAAACTCTTTTAATAACAAACCGTTATCAGCGTGGCGCCAGCTCTCGCAGGTGCCGCGCCACCGCCAACCAGGCGCCGATATAACCCAGCAGCAAGGCGCCGAGTACCAGTGACAGCGCATCCTCGGTTGGCACGCCGGCCAGCCCGAAATCACTGCCGTAGAGCCCAGCCAGATCCATCACCGCCTCATTCAGCCAGCCAAGACCGTAGGCCAGCAGCAGCCAGGCGATCAGGCCCGCACCGAGACCATAGAGCGCGCCCATATAAAGGAATGGGCGACGCACGTAGCCGTCGGTACCGCCAACCAGCTTGACCACCTCAATCTCGGTGCGGCGATTCTCGATGTGCAAACGGATGGTGTTGCCGATCACCAGCAGCAGGGTCGCGATCAACAGCAGCGTCAGGCCGAAGACAAAGCGGTCGCCCAGCTTGAGAATCGCGGCGAGACGCTCGACCCAGAGCAGATCCAACTGGGCCTGTTCGACGCCTGGGAGCGCTGCCAGCTGCTGGCGCAGCGCTTCGAGTTTTGCCTTGTCAATTTCATGGGGTGTAACCACCACGACACCGGGCAGCGGGTTTTCCGGCAGTTCACGCAGCGCCTCGCCCAGACCCGACAGCAGCTGGAATTCCTCCAGCGCCTGCTCGCGGCTGATCCATTCGGCATCGGACACATCCGGCATCGCCAGGATCTGTTCGCGCAGCGCCTGGCCGGCGTTGGCGTCGGTTTCCAGCTGCATGTAGAGCGAAATCTGCGCCGCACGCTGCCAGGAGCCGCCGAGACGCTCGACGTTATCCAGCAGCAGTGCCAGGCCCATGGGCAGGCTCAGCGCAACAGCCATCACCAGGCAAGTAAAAAAGCTGCCGATCGGCTGCTTGAATAAACGACTGACGCTGTCGACCATGCTCGCGCGATGACTTTCCATCCAGGCATGGAACAGGGTCTTGAAATCCGGCTCGTCGAGACTGCCCTGCGGCCCTTTATTCACCGTTCCGCCCACGCGCTCGGCGGTACCGGGGTTCGATTTTGAGCTTGGTTTGCGATCGCTCATCGAGCAGCCTCCCCGTCACCGATCAGGCGGCCACGCTGCAAAGTGAGCATTCGATGGCGCATGCGGGCGATCAACGCCAGGTCGTGACTGGCGATCAGCACCGTGGTACCGAGGCGGTTGATATCTTCGAACACGCCCATGATTTCTGCCGCCAGCCGCGGGTCGAGGTTGCCGGTAGGCTCATCGGCGAGCAGCAATGCAGGACGATGCACCACGGCGCGGGCGATACCGACGCGCTGCTGCTGGCCGGTAGACAGATCCGAAGGATATTGCAGCGCCTTGTCCTTGAGGCTGACCCGTTCCAGCGCGGTCATCACCCGCTGGCCGATCTCGCGCTTGTTGAGACCGAGGATCTGCAACGGCAACGCGGCGTTGTCGAAAACGGTGCGATCGAACAACAGCTGGTGATTCTGGAACACCACGCCGATCTGCCGACGCAGGAAGGGGATCTGTGCATTGCTGATACGCGACAGGTCCTGGCCGGCCAGCAGCAGCTTGCCGGTGGTAGGCCGCTCCATTGCCAGCAGCAAGCGCAACAGGGTGCTCTTGCCTGCGCCGGAATGACCGGTGACGAAGAGGAATTCGCCACGCTGCACCTGAAAGGAAAGTTCGTGCAACCCGACGTGACCGTTGGAGTAGCGCTTGCCGACCTGTTCAAAGCGAATCATGACGGCGGATTACCTGCGTTCGTTCCTTTCTCGGCGAACAGGGCGCTGACGAAGGCATCCGCCTCGAAGGCGCGCAGATCGTCAATGCCTTCACCGACACCGATATAGCGGATCGGTGTGCCGAACTGCTTGGCCAGGGCGAAGATCACCCCACCTTTGGCCGTACCATCGAGCTTGGTCAACACCAGCCCGGTGAGCTCGACCGCCTGATTGAACTGTTTGGTCTGGTTGATGGCGTTCTGGCCGGTGCCGGCATCGAGCACCAGCAGCACTTCATGGGGTGCGCTGTCATCGAGTTTGCCCATCACCCGGCGGACCTTCTTCAGCTCTTCCATGAGGTTGTCCTTGGTGTGCAGGCGGCCCGCAGTGTCCGCGATCAACACATCGATCCCCCGTGCCTTGGCGGCCTGCACGGCATCGAAGATCACCGAGGCAGAGTCGGCGCCCGTGTGCTGGGCAATAACGGAGATGTTGTTGCGCTCGCCCCATATCTGCAACTGCTCCACCGCCGCCGCACGGAAGGTGTCACCGGCAGCAAGCATGACCTTCTTGCCTTCGAGCTGCAGTTTCTTGGCCAGCTTGCCGATGGTGGTGGTCTTGCCAACACCGTTGACGCCGACCACCAGAATCACGAACGGCTGCTTGCCGGCCTCGATCCGCAGCGGCTGCTCCACCGGCTTGAGCAGGCTCGCCAGCTCTTCCTGCAGCGCCTTGTACAGCGCACCGCTGTCGGCCAGCTCCTTGCGCGATACACGCCGGGCGAGGTTCTGCATGATCGCCGTGGTGGCCTCAACGCCAACGTCCGCGGTCAGCAGACGGGTTTCCAGCTCATCCAGCAGGTCGTCGTCGATAGCCTTCTTGCCCAGAAACAGGCTGGCCATGCCTTCGCCAATACTGGCGCTGGTTTTCGACAGCCCCTGTTTGAGGCGGGCGAAGAAGCCCGGCTTGGCGGGTGCTTCTACCGCAGAGGGGGCCGATTGCGGCTGTACCGGAGCTGCCGGCACCTTCACAGGCGGGACGATCTCGGCTACCGGCTCGGATTCAAGCTGCAATGCGACTTCGGGCTCGATCTCCGTTTCAGTGATCGGCTCGGGCTGCGTGGCCTCGATCTCGGCCAACTGCTCTTCGGCTCGCTCATCGGACTGATCGGCGAACGGCTGGCTGTCTTCCAGCGGCTCGGATGGGAGCGGTTCGGCTGCGGGCGACTGCGGTTTCTTGCGCAGCCAGCCAAACAGACCTTTCTTCTCGCCAGCCTCGGCCGGCGTCTTCTTATCGTCGTTGGAACCAAACATGGAGAAGATTTTCTCAAGAGGGCGAAACGCCAGCAGCCACGCCACCAGCCAGACGGTGGCTATCCTAGCACCGCACAACCGACTGCGCTAAGCGTGGCACTGCGCCTCTGCGTCATATATCGATGCAGTTCTAGCCCGACCCCGCTTTGCCCCGGCCACAATGCCCCAGTACCATGCCACGCATGTTCCCGCCGGCAGCTTCAGGCCGCGGGACTCATTTCCGAGCGAGTCTTCACTATGCCCCCGATGCTACGCCGCGCCGCCCTGCTGTTTGCCGCCGCCCTGTACCTGCCCCAGGCAGTCGCCGAGGCACAGCCCACGCACGAATTCTTTCTCGACAACGGCCTCAAGGTGATCGTCCGCGAGGACCATCGCGCCCCCGTAGTGGTTTCCCAGCTCTGGTACAAGGTCGGTTCCAGCTATGAATCTCCCGGCCAGACCGGGCTGTCACACGCCCTGGAACACATGATGTTCAAGGGCAGCCGGACGCTTTCCGCCGGAGAGGCTTCGCGCATCCTGCGTGAACTCGGCGCGGAGGAAAACGCCTTCACCAGCGATGACTACACCGCCTATTACCAGGTACTCGCCCGTGATCGCCTTGCCGTCGCCTTCGAGCTTGAGGCCGACCGCCTGGCCAGCCTCAAGCTGCCGCCGGACGAAGTTGCCCGCGAAATAGAGGTCATCAAGGAAGAACGCCGGCTGCGCACCGACGACAAGCCCAGCGCCCTGGCTTACGAACGCTTCAAGGCCATGGCCTACCCTGCCAGCGGCTACCACACCCCGACCATCGGCTGGATGGATGACCTCGATCGCATGACCGTCGAGGACCTGCGCGCCTGGTACGAGGCCTGGTACGCCCCCAACAATGCGACCCTGGTGGTGGTGGGTGATGTGACGCTCGATGAAGTGCGCACCCTGGCCGAGCGTTATTTCGGCCCTGTCGAGAAGCGCCCGATCCCCAGCGCCAAGCGCCCGCTGGAACTGGACGAGCCCGGCGAGCGCCGCCTGACCCTGCACCTCAACACCCAGGTGCCGAGCATGATGATGGCCTTCAATACGGCCAGCCTGGCGACCGAGACCGACAACCCCCGGCGAATCCATGCGCTGCGACTGATCACTGCGCTGCTCGACGGCGGCTACAGCGCACGCCTGCCCCGACAACTGGAGCGCGGCGAGGAACTGGTGAGCAGCGCCTCGGCCTGGTACAACGCCCACGCCCGCGGCGACAGCCTGTTCGTCCTCAGCGCGGCGCCCAATACGCAAAAGGGCCGCACTCTGGACGAGGTAGAGGCCGGCCTTTGGGCGCAACTGGAGCAACTCAAGCAAACGCCGCCTACACCCGAGGAACTTGAGCGCGTCCGTGCCCAGGTCATCGCCGGGCTGGTCTACGAGCGTGACTCCATTACCCAGCAGGCCACCACCATTGGCATGCTGGAAACCGTGGGCCTGTCATGGCGGCTGATGGACGAAGAACTCGCTGCGCTGGAAGCAGTAACGCCGGAAGACATCCAGCAGGCCGCCCGCACTTATTTCACCCGCTCGCGCCTGAGCGTGGCCCATGTTCTGCCCGAGGAATCTGGCGATGAGTGATCGCACCTTTATGCGCAGCAGTCTGCTCAGCCTGCTCCTGCTCGGCACCCTCAGCCTGGTCGCCTGTGACAGCGAAACCGGCGATGCTGTCGCCACCATCCCGCCCGCGCAGAACGTCGCAACACCGGTCGAATCAGGCCAGGCAATCGCCCGCGCCGCACAAGGCCAGCCGCGCCTGCAATCGCTGGCCGAACTGGACGACCAGCCGTTGCCGCGCCGCAATCTGGATATTCAGAGCTGGCAGACCGAAGGCGGCGCCAGGGTATTGTTTGTCGAAGCCCGTGAGTTGCCGATGTTCGACCTGCGCCTGACCTTTGCCGCCGGCAGCAGCCAGGACGACGGCGTGCCGGGACTGGCGATGCTGACCAACGCCATGCTCAATGAAGGCATCGCAGGCCGGGACGTCACCGCCATTGCCGAAGGCTTCGAAGATCTGGGGGCGGATTTCGGTAACGGCTCCTACCGCGACATGGCCATCGCCAGCCTGCGCAGCCTGAGCGCAGCGGACAAGCGTCAACCGGCACTGGAACTGTTCAGCCAGGTGGTTGGCCAGCCGAGCTTCCCTGATGATTCGCTGCAACGCATCAAAAACCAGATACTGACCGGCTTCGAGTTCCAGAAGCAGAGCCCCGGCAAGCTGGCCAGCCTGGAGCTATTCAAGCAGCTTTACCAGGAACACCCTTACGCACACCCCAGCGAGGGCACCCCGGAGTCCATCCCGGCCATCGATATCGCCCAGCTGCGCGACTTTCACGCCAGGGCCTACGCTGCCGGCAACGTGGTGATCGCACTGGTCGGCGACCTCAGCCGCGAGGAAGCCGAGGCGATTGCCGCGCAGGTCTCCGCTGCCCTGCCGCAAGGCGCTGCACTGTCTGCGCCGGCAGCCCCGGCCCTACCGCCAGCAACGCGCGAACACCTCGATCATCCGTCCAACCAGACTCACCTGCTGCTGGCTCAACTCGGCATCGAACGTGGCCATCCGGACTACGCTGCGCTCTACCTGGGCAACCAGATCCTCGGCGGCGGCGGTTTCGGCACACGACTGATGGAAGAGGTACGCGAGAAGCGCGGGCTGACTTATGGGGTCTATTCCGGCTTCAGCCCAATGCAGACCAACGGTCCCTTCATGATCAACCTGCAGACCCGTGCCGACATGGCTGAAGGCACGCTGCAACTGGTGCAGCAGCTGGTGAGAGAATTTCTCGAACAAGGCCCGACCGAGGCCGAGCTGGAGCGCAGCAAACGCCAGACTGCCGGTAGTTTTCCGCTGTCCACGGCGAGCAACGCCGATATCGTCGGCCAGCTGGGCAGCATCGGCTTCTACAACCTGCCGCTGACCTATCTGGAGGACTTCATGCAACAGGTCCAGACGCTGTCGGTCGAAGACATCAGGACGGCGATGAACAGGCATCTGAATGCGGACGGTTTCGTCATCGTCACGGCAGGCCCTGAGGTCGAGCAGCAGCCGTTGCCCGCACCCAGCGACAAACCTCTCGAACAACCCAGCGGCGTCCCGGAGCACTGATGGCCAACCCACCCATTCGCCCTTCCGCCCACGGCGGCCAGGGCCAGCTTCGCATCATCGGGGGCGAATGGCGCAGCCGACGCCTCGACTTCCCCAACGCCGAAGGCCTGCGCCCGACACCGGACCGGGTACGCGAAACCCTGTTCAACTGGCTCGCGCCCTACATCTCCGGGGCGCGAGTACTGGACGCCTTCACCGGCAGTGGCGCGCTGTACCTGGAAGCCCTGTCCCGAGGCGCCGGCATGGCACTGGCGCTGGATGTAAATGCCACTGCCATCGCCAGCCTGCGCAAGCATCTGGATACGCTCAAGTGTGGTCAGGGCCAGCTGCTGCAGAGCGACACCCTGCGCTATCTGGAAACCCAGACACCCACGCCCTTTGACCTGGTATTCCTCGACCCGCCATTCAGCAAGAACCTGCTGCAACCGGCGTGCGAGCTACTGGAAAGCAAGGGCTGGCTGGCCAACAACGCCTGGATCTATACCGAAAGCGAAGCCGTGCCTTCCAGCCTCGGCCTGCCCGCCAACTGGCGGCTGCACCGGGAAAAGAAGGCCGGCAACGTCCACTATGCGCTGTGGGAGCGCAGCGGCGAGCAGTAGCAGGTCTGGAACCTCTGAGGCGCAACCGCCCGCCGGGGTAATCACAGGGCAATTCGGTCAGACGATGGGCTCGGCAGGTCAATGCAGTGCTTTTAGCGCCAGCTGGCCGGCAATGGCCTTGGCAGGCTCACCTGCAAGCGAGAACAATGCGGATCACGCCTTCACCGGAATGTCAGCATGCCCGCCACTGCCGCCCATCTGGATCAGACGAACTCCGAGTTCGAGCGCCTGCAGTCGCTGCTCGAACAGCAGCGCCGCGCCTTCCTGGCCGATCCCTATCCGAGCGCGGCAGATCGCGTGCAATGGCTCGACGCCCTGCATCGACTGCTCGCCAGCAACCAACAGGCGATCATCGAAGCCATCAGCGCAGATTTCGGCAATCGCTCGGCGGACGAAACCCGACTGGCGGAAATCATGCCCAGCCTGCACGGCATCGACTACGCCAGACGACGCCTGCGCCGCTGGATGAAGCCTTCGCGGCGCAGCGTTGGGCTGGCCTTTCAGCCCGCCAGCGCGAAGGTGGTGTATCAGCCACTCGGCGTCATCGGCATCATCGTGCCCTGGAATTACCCGCTCTATCTGGCCATCGGTCCGCTGATCGGCGCACTGGCGGCGGGCAACCGGGTGATGCTGAAGATGAGCGAGTCGACCTCGGCCACCGGACTACTGCTGAAGGATTTACTGGCGCAGGTTTTCCCGGAGGATCAGGTAGCCGTGGTGCTTGGTGAGGCGGACGTGGGCATCGCGTTTTCGCGCCTGCCCTTCGATCACCTGCTGTTCACCGGCAGCACCAGCATCGGGCGGCAGGTGATGCGCGCCGCAGCGGAAAACCTCACACCCGTAACTCTTGAGCTGGGCGGCAAGTCACCGGCCATCGTCTCGGCGAACGTGCCGCTGGCCGATGCCGCCGAGCGCATCGCCTTCGGCAAGACGCTCAACGCCGGCCAGACGTGCGTGGCACCCGACTACGTGCTGGTGCCCAGGACGCGGATCGAAGGCTTCATCGAGGCCTATAGCCAGGTCGTCCGCCGCTTCTACCCGCAACTTTCAGACAACCCCGACTACACCTCGATCATTAACCCGCGCCAGCAGGCCCGCCTGCAGGATTATCTGGACGATGCCCAGGCCAGGGGCGCGCGCCTGCTGCCGCTGTTCGAGCAGAGCCAGGACCGGCGCATGCCGCACCATCTGCTGCTGGATGTGAGCGACGAGATGCGGGTGATGCAGGACGAGATCTTCGGCCCGCTACTCCCCATCGTGCCCTACGACAACTTGGAGCAGGCGCTGGCCTACGTCAACGCCCGCCCGCGGCCGCTGGCGCTCTACTATTTCGGCTACGACAAGGCCGAGCAGCAGACCGTGCTCGAACGCACCCATTCTGGCGGCGTTTGCCTCAACGACACGCTGCTGCACGTGGCCCAGGACGACCTGCCCTTCGGCGGCGTCGGCCCGTCCGGCATGGGCCACTACCACGGGCACGAAGGCTTTCTGACCTTCAGCAAGGCCAAGGGCGTATTCATCAAGCAGCGCTTCAATGCCTCACGACTGATCTATCCACCCTATGGCAAGGCGTTGCAGAAGCTGGTCTACAGGCTTTTCATGCGCTAGGCAAAGCGCCTTCAAACGGCCCTTGAAGCCCAAATCGGGTCTGCACAAACCGCTCGCTAGCCGCCCCCGAGACGCCAGGCATGCGGGAAGCGGGCCTTGAGACCGAGACGGTCGATACGCCACGCCTCCGGCAGGTCATCCACCCGTGCCAGCACCCGCAGGCTGCGCTCCGGGGCGCTGAACGGAGGCCGTAACTCGGTCGGCACCTGCGCGGCATTATCTACAGCCTGAACCACCACTGCCGGGCGCTGGCTGCCATCAGGAAAAATCAAGCTCAGAGGCTGACCGACGGCGGCATTGGCTGCATGGCGCGGGTGCAGATAGATCCACACCTGGGCCTCACCCGCGCGCTCCAGACGCAACAGGGGCATGCCGGGGCCAACGTTCTCGCCCGGCGCAACCATGATCTCGCCGACCTTGCCGTCTGCTTCGGCACGCAATTCGAGCCCCTGCAGGCGACTGTCCAGCCAAGCGAGCTCCAGTTCGCGCTGACGCTGGTCCGGGTCAAGGGTCGGCTGACGGCGCTGCTCAAGCTGATAGATGTCGCGCAACCGTGCGTCACGCTGATCGGTCGCTGCCAGCAGCTCACCACGAGTGGCCGCACCGGCCTCGTACAGACGCTGCGTCTGCTCCAGCCGCACCCGTGCGCGCTCAAGCAGAGCCTGCAACAACGCACCCTCGCGCTCCAGCGCCGATCTGTCGTATTCGCTCGGCGCACTCTTTGCGGCCTCCAGCAGAAAACGCCGCGCCCGCCATTCCGGATTATCCAGCCGGACCAGCACATCACCCGCCAGAACGCGCTGGCCCGGCTGCACCAACACCTGCTGCACCTGTGCCCCGTCCCGTGCGCGCAGCTCGCCACCCGGCAGATGCAGCTGTGCGGGGGCTTCGATCAGCCAGAGCGCCAGCATCCAGCGCCCCAGCAGCCATAACAGCGGACTGACCACCGTCAGCAGGATGAGGTACCAGCGCAGCCGGAAAGCCAGGCGTTTGCCGGGCGCATAAAGCACCTGCAACCCCTGCTCCTGAGTCGGCTGCTGTTCCTTGGCGCTGGAAAACTTGATCTTCATGCTCGGTGCTCAATGGGGATAAAAGGACCAGTCCTGCCAATCGATGCCGCCAACGGATACGGCTTGCAAACGCTGCCGCCAGCGCTCGACCTGTGCCTGCAACTGCACATGACCTGTGCCACTCCAGGTTTCCTCTGCAGCCAGTTGCGGTTCCAGGCTCTGTGCCAGGCGGAACCTCAGCGCCGGCCAGCGCCGGGCGATACCTTCGGCCAGCTCGGCGCTGCGCTCGGGGTTGCGCGTATAGATCATCAGGCTCACCTGCTGCACGCCCACCTGTTGCAGGTGACAGGGCACGCAGTACTCGCCGGGGCGCCGCGCAACGAACCAGCGATGGTGACTGGACAGCTCCAGCGGCCAGGGGCTGACGCGCACCACCTGCGCCAGCGTATCCACCCAGTCCTGCAGGCGCTCTCGGGGAACCGGCCAGCCCAGTTGCTCGACTTCCAGATCCAGATGCAGAGCGTCGAACGGCTGCGTCGCCAGTTCGGTCAATAGATCGAGCAGCCCCTGGCGCGGCCCCGGCAAGAGCCACTGCGGATCACCGAGCAGCAGTGCCACCTCCAGCCCGAGTTCGTGTGCCTCATTCAGCGTCAATCTGAGCCCTTCGCGCAGTCGCTCGGGCTGGGCAACCTGCGTGGCGCTGACGCCGAGATAGATGCGCTGCATGCCGGCCTCGCGCAAGGCACTCAATGCCTGGCGCCGGCTCTTTTCATCGAGCAGCTGCCGGCTGTCCCAGACATAGGCGCCTTGACGCCACACCGTCGATTCGACCGACGCCGGCCGTGGCGCATTCGGCAACAGCTCCTGCCAGCCCAGCGTCAGCGGACCGAGCAACGGTGAGCGCTGGTCGCCGTCAACCAGCAGACGCAGCGCCGCATCCTGCAACCAGAGCGCGTGCCATGCCGCGATCAGCCGCAATCCGGCATAGCCGTGTTCGAGCTCCGCCGTCAGCGTGCCCAGGAATGCCTGGTCGATCTGGCTGTCACGACGCAAGCGTTGCTCATGCATGGCCAGGGCCGCCGACTCCAGTTGCTGGCGCGATGCCGACAGCTCTTCGGTGGCCAGCCGCCGTGTCCGCAACGCCTGCGCAAGCCCTTGCGCCAGCTGCTCACGCTCGGCATCCAGCTGCGCCACTGCTGCCTGATAACGCGCCGCGCCAAGATTGTCACGCGCCTGACCGTAGGCCAGCGGATCAAAGGGCGCCGAGAGGCTGATGCTGGCAACCAGGCCATTTCCCGGTTTGCTGCCGCCGTTTCGCTCCTCAAAGCTCTGCGCGATGCTGAAATTCGAGTCGACACCGGCATACCAAGGACTGTCCCGGTTCTGTTCAGCCAACTGCAACTGCTCGCGACGTTCCAGCAAACGCGGATGCGCTTCCAGAGCCTGCAACCATGCATTGAGGGGCTGTACGGTGTCGGCCAGCATTTCGGCCTGTGCCTGATCCTGCGAGCCGACAGCCTGGCCGGACAGGGCCTGCAGGCTGTAGCGGGTTTCATCCAGTACCAGCCGAACTTCTGTACAGCGTCGCTGCAAGGCCTGCCAGCGACCATCCAGCAGTCCGGCTTCGGAGGCCAGCAACCAGCCACCCCGCAAACGCTCCGCCAAATGTTGCCGGGCCTTTTGCGCACCTTCGGCAAGCCCTTCACACCAGCGTTGCTCCTGCTGTGCACGCCACCAGTCGGCGTAGGCACTGCGCAGCGCCAGACGCTGCTGGGCCTGGTACAGAAGACGCCGTGCAGCCTGCTGCTGACGCTCGGCATCCACACTGCGCACCGCTCCCAGCTGTCGGTGCAGGCTGCCCAGCAAGGGGTGACGCAAACCCAGGGCAAGGTCGCGCCCGTAATAGTCGTCACGCAGCTCCTCGGTCACCAGTTCGCGGTAACGTCCGACGCCAGCCGAGGCGAACCATTGCCAGCCAGCCTCGGCCTCACGCTGCTGACGAAGCGCATCCAGCGCGGACATCTCGGCTTCGACGGCACGCAGCGCCGGTGCCGCGACACTGTTGTCGAGCAAGGTCGCCAAGGGCAGCACATCGGCCCGGCAGGTCGCGACCAGCCACGACAGTAGGAAAAACGTACAGAAACGCAGCATCAGAACCTCTTCGCCTTGCGCAACACCCACCAGGGCGCCATTGCCGTTTCCTCATGCCCGCGCCGGATCAGCTCGTTGAGAATCGCCACGGCGCTCCAGCAACGCATGACGAACATGAACAACGGAAACAGCGGCACCGCCCAGCACAGCCGGAGGTCTTCCCGAGGCCGCTCGGACACCATCGCCAACAGCGCAAAATAGGCCAGCAGGGTGTTGGCCAGATAGACCAGATAAACCAGCAGTGCCAGCACCAGAAAGGTCGACAGCGTCAGCGCATACAGCCCGACGAAGAAGTAGCCGAGGATGATGAACGGCAGCACCAGCTGAAAGAAAAACCCGGTCAGCAGCACGACCAGAAAGTTTGGCCAGCCCAGCAGGCGCGGAGTGAAACTGTGCCGATGCTTGCGCACATAGAGGAAGAACAGGTCGCCATCCCAGCGCAGACGCTGCATGAGAAACTGGCGGAATGTCACCGGCGCGTCGGTATGCCCGATGGCGCACGGCTCAAAGGGAATACGCAACGGTCTGCGACCGAAGTAGTTCTTGATACGCAGGGTGAGATCCAGATCCTCGGCGGTGTGGGTGTCCCAACCACCGATCTTTTCGAGAAAGCTGCGACGAAAGGCCCCGAAAGCACCTGAAACATTGTTCACGACGTTCCACTCGCTGAGGCCGATCTTGGCCATCTGGATCGACAGCAGATACTCCAGTGCCTGCATGGCCGTGCTCAGCGAAGCCCGCGCGTTGCGCACCCGCAGGCTGCCGGCGACGGCAGGCACGTCGGGGTCCTGGAAATGCCGGACCACATTGACCAGCATGTCGTTGTCGAACGAGGTATCGCCATCCAGGGCCATGACGATCTCGCCAGTGCTGTATGCCAGCCCTGCGTTCAGTGACGAAACCCGACCTCCACGCTGCCATTTGGCTATCGGGCGCAAAAAGCGGCGCGGGTATAGGCGTGCATCGACACGAAAATCCCGCACGGCCTGCATGGTCGAGTAGTTGAGCGCCGCACCATCGACCACCGGGATCATCTCCACCTCGCCGCGATAGGTTTGCTCGCACAGGCTGAGTAGCGTGGTCTGCACATCGCGGCCTTCGCTGTAGCAAGTAATGATGCAGGACACGCGCGGCAAGTAGCTGTTGCCTTCGGGCACCACGAATGGCTTGCGCACGAACCAGCGCAACACGCCGAACAGGATTACCAGATTGATCGGCACCTCCAGCAGCAGAAATGCCGGAAACAGCATGACCAGCAGGTAGCCCAGGCCATCAGGCTTGTCGAGTTCGCCGAGGATACCCAGCCACTGCAGCCAGAAGCCTTCCATTCAACCCAGCTCCCCGCCCAGTCGCGCCAGCAGCAAGGCCGCATCCTCCTGTTCAAGCAGATCATCCGGCGCGGTGAAGCTTGCCTGCCGCAACTGCAGACGCCCGATATGCTCACTGGCCAGTCGCTCAACGTTGTGAGCCAGCCGCTGGCGCACGACCGCAACGCCCGATGCATCGGTGTGCGGCATCATGATCCAGAGAATCTCCTCACTGACTCGGCTGCAGCGATCCGTGTCGCGCACTGCCTCCTGCAGATGCTCGACCAGACCATCCACCAGCGCATGGCCTCGCAGCTCTCCAAGCTCGCTGATGGTCGCCGCCAGATTGACGAACCGCAGCCCCAGCAATGAAAACGCCGGTTGCTTGTAGCGACGCACCTGCTGCAGCTGCCAGTTGAGCAGCTCATGGAAAGCCTTGCGGGTCAGAAGGTTGAGCTGGCTGAACTGATTGGCCTCAACCGCATTGCTGCCGTATCCCTGACGACAACGCAAACGCCCGGCCTCGGCCAGTCGATAGTTACGCACTTCACGCACGCGCAGCTTGTCCGGAGCATGGGCGAGACCACAGTCCAGACAGCGGGCCTCGATGTCCGCGTCGACAAAGAACGACTGGCAGCTGCGGCAACGGTAATTTTCCAGAGGGCGGTCATAATCGCTGCCAATATGACGCAGGCGGCTGAGGCAGTTAGGACAGAGCAGCAGCCCGTCTTTCAGAAAATGCTCCTGCGGCCCGACATGCCCGCAGGTGAAGCAGTGAAGCGACGGCTGGCGGGCGATTTCCAATGTCTGGCACTCGGGACAGACATCCACATAATTCAGCCGCCCCGAGCCGCAACCGACACACAGGCGCACCCGGTCGAGCAGCTCGGCTTCCTCCAGCCAGCCCTGCTGGGTCATCAACTGCAGCCAGGTAAAGGCGTTTGGTGTCTCATCGTCCCCCAGCGCTTCAAGCAGAGGATAGTGATAATGCTGCGCTACGCTCACACTGCGGACGGCATACACCGCGCTCTGTGGCCGCAACCACAGCCAGGCCAGCACCCGCGCCTCGAACCGCTCAGGCAACGCGCCCCGATTGAACAGTCCAAAACGCTCGTTCCACAGCTGCCACAATGACGCCAGAGCGCCCAGGTCTGACGGCGGAGCGCCATCACCCAGCGCCACACAGCAGGCATCCTGATCCTGGCAGCAATAGATCAGACTGAACCGATAGCGCCGGTCCATACGCAGCGCGCGCAAGGCCTCGCCAGCACGTGCCCCCGGCAAATCCAGCAGCAGAACGTCATACGCAGGAGCATCGCGAAGGTCGGAAAGCGCGGCAAGGCGCTCGACTTCAATCGAGCTATAGGAGGCTTGTGAAACACCCAGCACAGCAATACGTGGCGAAGAGGACATGGCGGCACAACCAGTAGCGCATGGATATCAAAGAGCCACTATTGTATTGCAACGCCTTCTGCAATTCGCCAGATAATCGTCACTTTTTAAATATTTTTATGCGCCACTAAAAAGATAGTCAATTATCCGTCATATCTGGATTGATTCGACTACCCGCCCCGCTATAAGCACCCCCGCGTAGAGCCTGCGCGACTCGTCGCCGGAAAACACACTCGCCACACCATCAGATACCACTTGGCCACTCAGGCTTTACGCTGCCAACACCAAGCCGCTACCATCCACCCCCCACGCATGCGTCAGGACGCCGCGATGAATCGAGTGCTGTATCCGGGAACCTTCGATCCGATCACCATGGGTCATACCGACCTGATCGAACGCGCCTCGCGCCTGTTCGACGAAGTGATCATCGCGATTGCTGCCAGCCCGCACAAGAATCCTCTGCTTCCGCTTGAACAGCGTGTCGCACTGGCCAAGGAAGTCACGGCGCATCTGCCCAACGTCAAGGTACTGGGCTTTTCCACGCTGCTGGCACATTTCGTTGTTGAACAGAAAGCCAATGTGCTTCTGCGCGGGCTGCGGGCGGTTTCGGACTTCGAATACGAGTTCCAGCTGGCCAACATGAATCGCCAGCTGGTACCGGATGTGGAGAGCCTGTTCCTCACCCCGTCCGAGAAGTTCTCCTACATTTCCTCGACCCTGGTACGTGAAATCGCCCGGCTCGATGGCGATGTCTCCAAGTTCGTTCACCCTTCGGTCGTGAAGGCACTGGCGGAACGTTACGCCAGCAAGTGAATCCGCCCGCGACAACCGCAGCGTGCGCCGAGCGGGCTGCTGCGGCAAAATTGGCGCATCGTTCCTGGTAATCTGCGGCCCGCGCCGCCGCTGGAGTTAACAGATGTCCCTGATAATCACCGATGACTGCATCAACTGCGATGTGTGCGAGCCCGAGTGCCCGAACAGCGCCATTTCCCAGGGTGAGGAAATCTACGTCATCGACCCCAACCTGTGTACCGAATGCGTCGGCCACTACGACGAGCCCCAGTGCCAGCAGGTCTGCCCGGTAGACTGCATTCCGCTCGATGCGAACAACGTCGAGAGCAAAGATGAGCTGATGCAGAAGTATCTGATCATTACCGGCAAGGCCTGATCCCGCTCTTGCCGTTTCCGCCTGGAGCGCCTGAAAAGGCACTCCAGTCTCGCGTCAGACGCCCAGAATCAGCGACTCGTCCTGGTCGTCTTCATTTTGCAGCAGTCGCGTCAGCTCCTCCCCCGCACCCAGCAGCAGCGCGTTGCGCAAGCTCTGAATGATGCGGCTGGCATAACCCAGATCGTTCATCAGCGAGCTGGTCTGCAGACCATCGAGTTGTTTGTTGCGCACCGCCATGAAGAGGCGCTTGCGGAACTCGCCATCGAAACCGGCGGCACGGTCATCCAGCCATTGCAGCCGTTCACGCCACAGGGTTTCAGGCAGCTCGGACCGGTGCAGTGCGCGCAACTCGCGCAAGGTCTCCAGCAGGTGGCGACGCAGCTCGACGTAGCTCTTGCGCACGATCGATTCGTCCTGACGCAGGTAGTGACCGAGGTTCTTCTGCAGGTGCTTGGCATCCTTGACCGCATCCACCAGCTGCAGCGAAACGACCTGGCAGTTCATCCAGAACGTCTGATGCGCCTCATCCTGCGGCAAATGCATTCTGCCCATGAAGCTCAACAGGTCGCTGTACACACCCTTGATGTGGCGCTGATAGAGCACATCGGCATCCAGCGCATGGGCATCCGGCGGCGCGTGCAGCAGATGCTCGTCAATAGGCACCGGCTCAAGCTGCTCCACCGGCAGATAGAGCGCATGACAGATCACCTCCATGCTCAGGCGCCCCAGATGACGCAGCTCGCGCGTCACCGCACTGGCGGCGGCATCCACCGAATCCAGCGCTTCCTCTTCGAGGTAACGGGCACGCGTCGAGGTCATCTCCAGTTGTTGTTCGGGAACAACCAGCTCGGCAATCAGAACCTGAGGCTCCTCCGGCTCAGGCAACCAGCGCAGCAGCAGAATGGCCAGGCGTTCCTGCCAGAACCAGAACAGCAACACGCCAAATGCATTGAACAGGGTATGGAACAGGGCCAGTTGCAGCAGGCTGTTGCCGCCCAACCCCACCAGGCCACTCGCCCACAGCACCAGCCAGTTCAGCGGCTGGAGCAAGGCAAACGTCACCAGCGCCGTACCCACGTTGAACAGCACATGCACCAGTGCCAGACGCTGGCCACTTCGATTGCCGCTCAGCGCCCCCACCAGCCCCGTCGTCACGGCAGTACCGACGTTGGCGCCGATGGCGATCGCCAGGCTCTGAGCCAGATCCACCTGACCGCTGGCCAGAGCCGCCAGCGTCAGCATCAGGGTGGCGTGGCTGGACTGCAGCACCATGGTCAGCACGGCTCCCACGGCCACGAACAGCAGTTGCCCGCTCAGGCCGTCGGCCCGGTATTCGGTCAGATCCATGCCGGCACCGAAGGCATCGAAGCCCTCCTTGATGCCGTCGATACCCAGAAAGATAAAGGCAATACCCAGCACGATGCGCCCAGCCGCCCGGCTCTTGGGCCCGTTGAAGCCGGCCAGCACGCCGAACACCAGCAGCGGCAGCGCCAGCGGACTGAGGCTAATGTTCTGTCCGGCCAGGGCCAGCAACCAGATACCGAAGCTGGCACCCAGATTGGCGCCGAACAGAACGGCAATGCCACCCGCCAGCTGGATCAACCCGGTACTGATAAAGGCAATGGTCAGCAGCGAAACCAGCGTGGTGGACTGCAACAGCATGGTGCCGCCGATGCCGAACAACAGCGCCTTGCCGGGTGTCGAGGTGCTTCGCCCCAGCAGCGCTTCCAGCTTGCCGCCGGCAAGCTCACGCAAGCCCTCTTCCAGGCACTGCATGCCGAACAGGAACAGCGCCAGGCCGGCGCAAAGCTGCAACCAGCCCTGGCTGGACCAGAATGACCAGGATAGGACCAGCAACCCAAGAACGGGTATAGAGAGTTTGAGAAATCGACTGGACACGTTTTCCGGCTTCGCTCGCAGATTAAGGGCGACGAAGCCTACGCCAAGCACACGCAGGCCGGAAGCCCTTGCACCCCCGACCTTTGTGGAGCGCGCGGATCAGTCCTGGCGGTTGTAACCGACGCGGGTGCAGCCCAGGCAACGGGCAAAAGCCGCAGCGCCAGGCTCGACCACCAGGGCGTGTCCGGTTTCCTTGATGCCGCCGCCCATGGCAGAGAACGGCAGACTGACAACAAACACACCCGCTCCGATGACGGTTGCAGCAATCAGCAGGGGCCGTGCGATCAGCAGGTCGCCGACGATTGAAAAGGCCTTGGGCGCCTCGACGGTATACATCGGGTCGCCGCTGGCATTCTGGTGCGCCGATTGGGCATGAGCCGGCATCGCCAGCAGGCCGGTAGTCAGAGTCAGGACAACGGCAGTGGAGCGAAACACTTTCATGGTGTGATCCTTCAACTGGGCGAAACGGGGCAGTTTATTGTCGTGCCGGTCACTATAGCAGCGGCCACCGCCTGCTGATCGTGAACGCCGTCAATGCCTGCAGTGTTGATACAGGTCGCGTTTAACGCTGACAGCGGAGGCAATGGACGCTGGCGCGCTGCCCCAGCCGGGTTTCGCGCAGGGTCGAACCACAGGTCTTGCAGAACTCACCGCCTCGTCCGTAAACGAAAAGCTCCTGCTGAAAATAGCCCGGCTTGCCATCGCCACCGACGAAATCGCGCAGCGTGGTGCCTCCGCGCTCGATGGCGTAAGCAAGGATGCGCCTGATTTCCAGCGCCAGTTTCAGATAGCGCGCCCGCGACACCGCACCGGCGGCGCGACGTGGGTCGATGCCGGCGGCGAACAACGCCTCACTGGCGTAGATGTTGCCAACCCCGACCACCACGGCGTTATCCATGATGAACGGCTTGATCGCCATGCTGCGCCCACGCGACAGGCGGAACAGCCGGTCGCCGTCAAAAGCATCACCCAGTGGCTCCGGGCCGAGACTGGCCAACAGCTTGTGGCTGAGCGGGTCGTCGCTCCAGAGCAGCGCACCGAAGCGCCGCGGATCGGTGTAGCGCAGCGCCAGACCCGACTCCAGAACGATATCGACGTGCTCGTGCTTGCCCGCCACAAGCTCGCCGTCCACCAGCCGCAGGCTGCCGGACATCCCCAGATGAGCGATCAGCGTGCCCACTTCGGCCTTGATCAACAGGTACTTGGCCCGTCGCTCGACCGCCTCGATACGCTGGCCGGACAGGCGCACGTCAAGGTCCTCCGGGATCGGCCAGCGCAGCCGCCGCTCACGCACGATCACGCGGCTGACACGCTGGCCGACAAGATGCGGTTCGATACCGCGACGGGTGGTTTCGACTTCAGGAAGTTCGGGCATGGTGGTCACCGGCAGAGATCCGAGGCCGGCAAGCCTGCCGCAGACGGCGCAGGGTGGCAAGCAGGGTGGCAAGCAGGGTCAGGTATCGGTCTCCTGCCCCTGCTTCATATCCTCTCTCAAAGTTTTCTCGTCACAGCCCAGAGCCTTTGCCGCACGCGCCCAAGTGCCGTAATGCTCTTTAGCCCATTGTGCAAGCTGGTGGCGGAACCAGTGAAGGCGCTCCGTGCGCGAACCTTCGCCATATGCAACCTGTGGAGTATCCATGGGGCCAGACTCCAGCCACTCATCCAGCGCACGATCCAACCCGTGTCCAGCATCCCCCGGTGATTGCCAGGCCATGCACAGCAGCGCCAGCTTCTGCAAGTCACGCATGTTGCCGGCCAATGGTTGGCACCGCAGCTCTTGCTGCAACTTCGAAGACCAAGGGGCTTGCTCCGGCAACTCATCAGTCTGGCGCAACTCTTGCCATACCCTGTGCCAGTCATCTTTCAGATCCTCCCGGCACTCGCGCAAAGGGGGCACGGTCACTGTCAGATGGCTCAGCCGGTCGTAAAGATCCGCGTCCAGTCGCTTGCGAAGTTCGGCCTCCGGCAAGTTGGAAGCACAAACCAGCTCGACATCGACACTTTCTTCCCTGTCGCTGCCCAACGGACGGTAACGACGATGCCGATCCTGAAACACCCGCACCAGCTTGCGCTGGATGGTAGCCGGCAGGTCCTGCACCTCATCCAGAAACAGGATGCCCTTGTCAGCCTCTGCCAGCAGCCCGAGGCGCTTGGTAGCCGCTCCGGTAAAGGCCCCCTTGCTGTGGCCGAACAACAGACTCTCAGCCAGAGAGGAATCCAGCCCGCCACAGGGCACAGTAACCACCTTTGCGCGTCCCTTCAGCACAGCAATAAAGGACTCCACCAGGCGGGTCTTGCCAGTGCCTCGCTCGCCAAGGACCAGCAGGGGAGCCCCCGCAACGCCCGCATATCTACGCAGCCGCTCCATGGCTGCCCGTCGCGCGGCGGAACGCGCATCAGGGACATAGGTTGCATCGTCCGGCCTGAGCTGAGCATGGCGCTGGATCTCGCTCAGATAGGTCGAAATCTCGAAGTCCACGGCATCCAGCCGGGTTTCGTTGGCTTCGGAGACAAACTGGGTTGACCACAGCCTGGTATCTGCTGGAAGACGCCCACCGGCATGCAGCAACAGCCAGATGCTGTGCATGGCCGGGGTGCCCGGTGAGAGGTTGATGTGCAGCATTCCCTCCAGCCGGTGGAGCTCCGGAAGCACCTGACTGCACACCTGCCCATACACTTCCCGATGATTCGTCGGATCGACCAATCGTATCCGGATCGCATCGATGCTTGCACCCTGCAGACTGGATGGCGGATCGTCATAGCGGTCGGGCTGCACCAGATACAGCACACGCCCGATTTCCACTCCCCTTTCACCTAGCCGGGTCAAAGCCTGCCTGAGTACATCAATGCCTGCTCGCTGGGCATGCCAGCAAAGCAGTACGCCCTGCTGCTTCATCAGTGCTCTCCCTTGACCACAATCCTGCTGGCCTTGACCTCTACCAGCACCTTGCGGGCTGCCGCCATCTGGCTGGCATCGGTGATGGCGACGACCAGCTCCCCCTGTGGCTGACGATAAACCGGCGGACTGTAGGGCACCTTTGCGGAAGGCTGCCTGTCCTTCTTGCCCTGCTTGCCGGCCTTATCAGACTCCGTCTCGGGCTGCGGTCGGTATTGCTCCTGCGCCCTGGCATGCAGGCGTGGCGCCTTGATGACCCAGTGGTGGTGAACCTCATGCACAGGCTCCTGCAGCGGATCGGATTTCGGTACAGCCGGTTGCCTGGCCTCCAGGAGTTCGGCACTGGCAGCATCCACACTGCCCAAATCGATACCGCGCTTCAGCCGGACATCGACCTCGCGAAGCTCCTTGCCATTCCATAACCTGGCCTTACCACTGACGGCTCCCAGCTGGGCATCCACTTTCAATACCCAGGGCGCAGTCTCGATCCAGCCCTGCAGGCGCTCATGCAACTCGGCAACGCGCCCATCATGCAGGCACAGACCTAGCTCGAATCCCTCGTCAAGGCCATTCTGTTGCAGGTTCGCTGACATCAGCAGTCCCTGCCGGCGATCCGTCCAGATGGCCTTGGCATGCAGCCAGTTGAAGGCATATACGGCGGCACCGGCCTTGGCCAGCGCAATCAGCGCCGGCATGGCTGCAGGACGCACCCGCGCCAGCACGATCACCTGCAAGCCAGCCTGCGCCCTGGCGCACAACAGCTTGACCACCTCGTGCTCGGCATCCCATCCGAAGCTGCTGACGATGATCTGCTCACGAGCCTCGCGAATCAGGCGCACAACCTCCTGGCGCAGAGTATTGCTGCCGGCTGTGGTTGCGACGATGGCTGTCGTAGCTGCAGGGTGTTTCACCTTACCCAGCGGCTTCACGGCCCTGAAACGATCCCTGGGGTCGACCATTTCATGCTCGGCAGACTCCCACATTGCCCAGCGCAGGTAGCTGGCCATTTCCAGCACCTCATCGCGGTGCAACTGCACACCCAGCTCCTCGTTACGCTCCAGCGCCTCCGTGGTGAGGTTGGCAGTCAGCAGCATGCCCTGCGACTCCAGATCCTCGAAGGGGTCGGCAAGCACGACCTTGGCATGGAAATGCGAAGCCGAGCGGAACAGGGCATGACCAGCCAGTCGATTGAGCATGGCCTTGTGCTGTTCCAATACCTTACGCTCGAACTCTCCATCCCCTGCCTCGCGGCCAAGGCGAGCTTCGGAGGCCAGCAGGATGTAAACCCGTACGCCTCGCCCGGCAGCCTCGACAATAGCGTCTTCAATGGTCTGATCGGCCAGCAGGAAGCTGGAAATAACAGCCACATACTCGGCACGCTCCAGCAGAGATACGGCATGGCTGGCCATGACACGCTGGCGACCGGACTCGAACAGGAAGTCTCCCTGCTCAACACGCGAACGCTGGCGACCGGCAGTGATCCAGACTGGTGGTAATTCAACCTCGCGCAGGCTCTCGACGAGGCTGCAGTGCTTTTCCCAGCTGGAAATATCAATCTTGCTGTTCATTACAGGCTCCAGTCTTCAGCGGCCAGCAGGTACCAGTCTTGAGCGGCCTGCCTCTCGGACTCATCATCCAGCACCGCCTGAGCCAGCTCGGCTCGCTCGGGCATGGTCAGATCAAATTCAGTGAATGGGGCTGTGGCCTCCTGCTGCCAGGTGGCAAAACGCTCACAAGTGGCGTAATCCCTGACGCGCTCAATCAACCGCCACTCCGCCCATTCCTCGGCATCCTCAAAAGAGGCTGCCAGCAGTGGCACCTGGCGAATCTCTGTCGCCCTGAACGCCCCCAATCCCTTGAGCTGTGGCTGAGAGATTCGCAATACACGCTGCATCGGCTCACGCTCGCTCGGCTCGGTCTCAGCGAAGCTGACCTGCAGAGCGGACAGAACCTGATCCCAGCTGCCCCATAGTCGCTGCTGCTCCAGCAGTTGCTGCCACGCCTGCGCAGCCGTCAGCCGAGGAGCCGGCAGCACGGTATCCACCGACGCCTGAACGCAACTGCCCTTGAGATGCAGAGTGCCGGCACTGATATCCCAGCTCATCCGCAGCTGACTGTCGGCATCGACCTTTTCGCCCTTCGCCTCCAGCCTGTCGAGTCGCAGGGCGTTGCCTGCAGCGGCAGCAGGTTTGCCTGAGTGACCAATACATCGTTTCAACCAGCCGGGCAGCTCTTCAGGTTGACGCTGCTCCTGGTTGGCCTTGCCCCGCACCTCCTCGCGCGCAGCAGGCTCCCGCCACGGCTCGACCCTCAGCACCGGATAGTCCAGCAATGGATCGTCACTGGCCCAGACTGTCCAGACTCCCGCCTCAGGGATGAATACCTGACCGGACTGCAAGGCCACGCGACCACTGTCGGTCAGGATGTAGCTGCGCTCGTGCTTCTCCAGCAGGCGATAGGCTTCGGCGATCTGCAGCAGCCGCTGACCCACCACCGTGCGGGACTGCTCGTCGAACAGCAGATGACAGGCAATATCTCTGGCATCGGTGCCACGCTCGCCCTGCTCGGCAGCGCGCTGCAGTATGGTCATCAGCTCGGAGCGCTTGCCGGCTTTCGCCACCTCACCGATGACCCGGTAGCACTGCACCTGGATATCCCGCTCCAGCTGGATACGGGGAGTAAAAATGGTGTTGCTCGTTGTCATGAGGCGTTACGCTCGCTGATGTACTTTTCCCAAGGCTCGTCCTTGGCCAATCGGCCAAGCAGGCTGTTTTCGGCCCGCAACATGGCATGACGATCCCCGACGATGATCCGTTGATAGCGTGCCCGGGTGAGCGCCACATTCAGTCGGTTGGGGCTTTCCAGAAAACTGGTCGCATGGCGGCTGGCAATGCTCAGAATGACCAGATCGGCCTCGTGCCCCTGAAATCGATCCACCGTGCACAGCTCTATGGCCAGATACGGTCGCTGCCTGTCGCCACGATGAAAGTGGCGCATCGCATGAGGCTGCTGGCTCCAGCGCCGCAGATGATTGCGCACCTCGCGCTCCTGACCTCGATAGAAGGTGAGCACCGCCACCTCCCAGGGTTGCCCATCCTCCCGCGGGTGCTGCGCTGCCCAGCGCTCGAACTGGCGCAACTCATCGATCACAGCAACCGCTTCATCCCGGTTGGCATTGGCCTGGCCATTGAAGCGCCCCTTCACGTCCAGCCATATCGAACGATGGTCATGGCGCTGAAAACTCCAGGCGCGCTTTGCAGCCATATCCACCGGACTGAATAGTGCCTCGCACCCGTAGACATGCTGGTGCGAGAACTTGGCAATCTCTGGATGCATGCGATGCTGGGTACTCAGCAGCACCTTGCGTTGCGCCAGCGCCTCCTTCGGCAGCCCATCGGTCAGCGCGCTGCCATCCCGCTCCCGTTGCCCCCGGCCAAAACCTTCGCACAGCGACTCCAGAATGGAGGGCAGGGCAATCCGCCGTACTTGCTCGATCTTGTCCTGCGCTTTCTCGACCGAGCCAACAACCCCTTCCACGGGTAGCAGCCGCTGGATCTCATCATTCAGCCGCTGCGCAGTAGTCCGCTTTTGCTGGCCCTCTTCACCTGGCTGTGCGGCAAAACGCTGCTCGTACAATCGTGCCATGCGCCAGCCCAGCTCGTTGGCCCAGTCCGGCAGCGCCTCGCGAGAACAGTCCTGATGACCACGCCAGGCAGATGCCTGACGCTGCATCTGATCCAGTGCAGCCGCCGGGGCACGCACATGGGCAAGATCCAGTGGCAGCTCGACAGAGCGATGCTCCAACTGCTCATGGGTGCCGATGACAATCTCAGCTCGCCACAGCTCGCCAGTGCTCCCCGCATCCGCAAGCGCGACCCCAAGCGCCTGAGCCTGCACCCGATAGCGCTCACTCGCAGTCTCCGTATCCAGGGCTACGGCCATCACACGACGCTTCTTGCCGGAGGGGTGTCCCGCGACAAAGACATCGACGCAGGCATTGCGCGCAGCAGCCTCCGGCATGCAGGCCTGGACATTGACGGCCATTGCGGTGTCGTCCACATAGGGCGACAACTGCTTGGGATCACCGACGATCACCCAGCGCCTGGCCAGCATGGCCGGCACCATGAACTCCTGGAAGGTGGTTTTCGAGGCCTCATCGAGAATCAGCACATCGAACAGCGGCGAAGTACGCGAACTGTCCTTGATGTCCGGATGCTGCAGGATGCCAATGGTGGTGCCACACACCAGATTGGCCGAGTCCAGCACCATGCGCTCAATCGCCGTGTTGCCATGCTGAATGGCATCCAGCAGTTCCTGTTGCGAGCCCGTGCGCGAGCGCTGCCCCTGCAGGGCACGCAACAGCCGCTCACGCTCGGTCTTGATGAAACGCTCCAGCTGCCAGCCACTGGCCTTCTCGGAAACATTACTCCGATCACCCACCCGAACTGGAATCACCAAGTCACGATGGACATTGCGCTCATCCATCAGGCGCTCAAGCACATTGTCCACCGCCACATGGGTAGAGGCGCACAGCAGCACTCGCTTACCCTCTCCAGCCAACTGCAGAATCAGCTCGCAGATCGCCGTGGTCTTGCCTGAGCCCGGAGGCCCCTCCAGCAAGGCGAAATCCGGTGTTTCCATGGCTATCGCCACAAACTCGCGCTGCTCGTCAGTTCCGGGCCGTGCGACATCGGTCAGCACCTTCCAGTCAGCATCGGCGATGTAACGAGGCTCGAAGTCTGGCCAACGGGCATGGCTGGAAGCCTCCAACAGCCTCAGCAATGGGCGCTGCGCAGAGGCAGGCTGGTCCTGCAGCGCCTGCAAGGCATCAATCTGCCGCTTCAGCGTCAGGGTGTTCGGACGCAGCAGGAGCTGGAACCCCGCTTCAGGAAGGCGCTCCAACTGCAACTGGCTGGTTTCCGGATCACGATCCAGCACCCGGATCTGACACTCTCGAGCAAAGGACAGCGTGCCGCCACGCCCCATCCTGAGCGGCTGCCCATCCTCGTCGCAGGCCAACTCAAAAACCTCCCTGACGTTTTCATCCATGAAGTCGCGGAAGGTTGACTCCGGCTCATTGCGCCGATCCTTCGGCTCCTCCAGGGCGACCCAGAACCCAGCATCCGCTACCGGCTTGTGCCTGTTTTGTTTGTTGGCTTGAGCAGTCTTTTTCCGCTCCCGTTCAGGCGCAGAACCGGGAGCCCAGGCCAGTCGCAGTACGGCAGCATCCGTCTCCATGTAGCTCTTGGTGGCAGAGAGGAACTCATAGAAGGGCCTGAGTCCATAGAACGCTCTCTGCATGAGGACATCAGAGCGATGAACCCCCATGTTCCAGTAGTGCAATAAGGCCATGTCGATCTCCATTGGTTTGGCCGCGACCAGACCGTATGTGGTCACTGCCCTCTCAATGTTTCCATAGCGATATACATGCCAACTTATAAACCACTGTTTTAATTGGACTTATATATAAATACACAACCTTGAGCGGGTGTTTCAGCCCAGTTTCGGGTGGTTTCACCCGCATAAAATTTCGCTACAGGCCGCCGATTATATCCCTGGTTCCTGCGCAGCCAACGCTGACCCGTCTGCACGCTGGCCACCGGTGGCGTCTACAGCAACGAGTGGGTGTGACGACCAACCCCTCCCAGCCTGTTTCAGCCGGGCGTCCCGGGCGGTGGCCAGCGGCAAGGCGCTGGCCACCGTCGCGATCAGCAGATACTTGGCGCACCGCTCGACGCGCCCGATACCGCAACACTCGTGGCCCTCCGGCTGCCCGCCCAACACTCGGTGACATGCGCAGATGTGCTCGCACAGCGGCAGCGGCAGCGGCAGCGGCAGCGGCAGCGGCAGCTTCCACGACCTGGCGATATAGCAGCCGACCACCGCATGATTGGTCTTGAACAGCCGGCTCTCGATGCCGATGCTCTTGGCCAGCGTCAAGCAGGTCATGGCGACGTCTTGCGCGGTATCCAAAAACGATAGAGGGCGAGGATGGTATCGTTGCTCATCTCACCCCGGATCGATTGTGCATTGATCAGGTTGATCACCGAATTGCAGCCCAGCAGGTTGACCGCCTGCTGGATGGAGGCGATGCGGTTCGCCAGGCCGAAGAACGGTGAATTGACCGCTTTCAGCAACCCGCCGGCAAGCCTTGGGTCCTGGCTGATCAGCTTGGCCATGGTGCGCAGATCAGGCTCGGGCATGACCTGCTGCATCTGCCGGTCGACCATGATTTGTGGCTGCAGCGGCACACTGATGCCCTGCAGTACGTAGCGGATCTGCTCGTCGGTCAGCTCAGTGGCCATGGTAAGACCCGGCAAAAGCGCGACGACACAAAGCCACAACGAAAAACAAGGGACGGACCTTGTCCAACAACAGGGTCGGATTTCAAGTGAATTGCACCTGCAAGACCTGCATTACACACTAAAGCAGGCCACGCGTGGGCGACGGCGCCTCGTTTTTTCCAGGCTTCCGCTTGTGGCGTGCCGCTTGCCGCTGCTTTAATCGCGCCCTTTACCGGAGCCCCGCCGATGACCCTGCCCAGCCTGCGCCTCAAAGCCAACGCCGATCGCCGCCTGCGCGCCGGTCATCTGTGGGTCTACAGCAACGAGGTGGACACTGCTGCCACGCCGCTCTCCGGTTTTGCTGCTGGCGATCAGGCCATTCTCGAAGCTGCGGGCGGCAAGCCGCTAGGTATCGTCGGGGTGTCACCGAACAACCTGATCTGCGCGCGGCTGCTGTCGCGCGATCTCAAGCACAGCCTGGACAAATCGCTACTGGTGCATCGCATTCAGGTCGCACTGAGCCTGCGCGAGCGCCTGTTCGATCAACCCTGCTACCGCCTGATCTATGGCGACTCCGATCTGCTGCCGGGGCTGGTGGTGGATCGTTTCCACGATCATCTGGTGGTACAGCTGGCCTCGGCGACGATGGAGCGCAACAGGGACGCTGTGCTGGAAGCCCTGGTGCAGGTAATCAAGCCGCGCGGCGTGCTGTGGAAGAACGACTCCGCCGCGCGTGATGCCGAGGGCCTGGAGCGTTATGTCGATACCGCCTTTGGGGTAGTGCCGGAATGGCTCGACCTGGAAGAGAACGGCGTGAAGTTTCAGGCACCGGTACTGCAGGGTCAGAAGACCGGCTGGTTCTACGACCACCGCATGAATCGCGCGCGCCTGGCGCCCTATGTCAAAGGCAAGCGCGTGCTCGACCTGTTCAGCTACATCGGCGGCTGGGGTGTTCAGGCAGCCGTGTTCGGCGCCAGCGAAGTGTTCTGCGTCGACGCCTCGGCCTTTGCCCTCGACGGCGTCGAGCGCAATGCCGCACTCAACGGCGTGGCGGAGAAGATGACCTGCATTGAGGGCGATGTCTTCGAGGCCATGAAGGAGCTGAAGAACTCCGAGGAACGCTTCGACGTGGTCCTCACCGACCCGCCGGCCTTCATCAAGCGCAAGAAGGACCTGAAGAACGGCGAAGCCGCCTACCGCCGCCTCAACGAGGCCGCGATGCGCCTGCTCAACAAGGACGGCATCCTGGTCAGCGCCAGCTGTTCGATGCACTTGCCTGAAGACGACCTGCAAAACATCCTGCTCGGCAGCGCCCGCCATCTGGACCGCAATATCCAGCTGCTCGAACGCGGCGGCCAGGGCCCGGATCATCCAGTGCACCCGGCGATTCCAGAAACCCGCTACATCAAGAGCCTGACCTGCCGGATCCTGCCGAACAGCTGATGACATTGCGGGCGGTGGGTATAAAAAAGCGACATCCCGTGGAAAGCCGTGAAGGTTTTCCACCCCCCTCACACCGATAACCGCAGCATCTGACCATCAGCCTTCCCCACCCCCGCCGCCGCGCGTAGAATCGGGCCATTCCTCGCCACCACCCCGGCGGGCCCGTGAGCCGGGCCGCACGAGCGATATCCGCCTCGTTCCAGCCCCTGCGCCAGCACAGCCACCTGCCGTTGCACGCGGTACAGATGACGCTCACCATAAGCACCACTCGATTAGCCGATCAGCCGCAGGAATCCCTCATGCCCGATTACCGCTCGAAAACCTCCACCCACGGTCGCAACATGGCTGGCGCCCGCGCCCTGTGGCGTGCCACCGGGATGAAGGACGAAGACTTCAAGAAGCCGATCATCGCCATCGCCAACTCCTTCACCCAGTTCGTACCTGGCCACGTGCACCTGAAGGACATGGGCCAGCTGGTCGCCCGCGAGATCGAGAAGGCCGGCGGCGTGGCCAAGGAATTCAACACCATCGCGGTCGATGACGGCATCGCCATGGGCCACGACGGCATGCTCTATTCGCTGCCGAGCCGCGAGATCATTGCCGACTCGGTCGAATACATGGTCAACGCCCACTGCGCCGACGCCATCGTCTGCATCTCCAACTGCGACAAGATCACCCCCGGCATGTTGATGGCCGCCCTGCGCCTGAACATCCCGGTGGTGTTCGTCTCCGGCGGACCGATGGAAGCCGGCAAGACCAAACTGGCAGCCCACGGCCTGGACCTGGTCGACGCTATGGTCGTCGCCGCCGACGACAGCTGTTCGGACGAAACCGTCGCCGAATACGAGCGCAGCGCCTGCCCGACCTGCGGCAGTTGCTCCGGCATGTTCACCGCCAACTCGATGAACTGCCTGATGGAAGCCCTGGGCCTGGCCCTGCCGGGCAACGGTTCGATGCTGGCCACCCACGCCGACCGCGAGCAGCTGTTCCTGCGTGCCGGTCGCGTCGCCGTCGAGCTGTGCAAGCGCTACTACGCTGAAGGCGACGAGTCGGTACTGCCGCGCAACATCGCCAACATCAAGGCGTTCGAGAACGCCATGACCCTGGACATCGCCATGGGCGGCTCCACCAACACCATCCTGCATCTGCTGGCCGCCGCCCAGGAAGGCGAGGTGGACTTCGACCTGCGCGCCATCGACGCGCTGTCGCGCAAGGTGCCGCAACTGTGCAAGGTGGCGCCGAACATCCAGAAGTACCACATGGAAGACGTGCACCGCGCCGGCGGCATCTACTCCATCCTTGGCGAACTGGCCCGTGGCGGCCTGCTGCACACCGACGTGCCCACCGTACACAGCAAGACCCTGGCTGAAGGCATCGCCCAGTGGGACATCACCCAAACCACGGACGAAGCCGTACACACCTTCTTCAAGGCCGGGCCGGCAGGCATCCCGACGCAGACGGCGTTCAGCCAGGCGACCCGTTGGGACAGCCTGGACGACGACCGTGAAAATGGCTGCATCCGCTCCGTCGAACACGCCTATTCCCAGGAAGGCGGCCTGGCCGTGCTCTACGGCAACATCGCCCTGGACGGCTGCGTGGTGAAGACCGCCGGCGTGGACGAGTCCATCCACGTGTTCGAAGGCACGGCAAAGATCTACGAGAGCCAGGACAGCGCCGTGAAGGGCATCCTTGCCGACGAAGTGAAGCCGGGCGATATCGTCATCATTCGCTACGAAGGCCCGAAAGGGGGTCCGGGCATGCAGGAAATGCTTTACCCGACCAGCTACCTGAAATCCAAGGGGCTGGGCGCGGAATGCGCACTGCTCACCGACGGTCGCTTCTCCGGCGGCACCTCGGGCCTGTCCATCGGCCACGCCTCGCCGGAAGCCGCTGCCGGCGGCGCCATCGGTCTGGTGCGTGACGGTGACAAGGTGCTGATCGACATTCCCAACCGCAGCATTCAGCTGCAAGTCAGCGATGAAGAGCTGTCCCACCGCCGCATCGAGCAGGACAAGCTGGGCTGGAAGCCGGCACAACCGCGCGCGCGCAAGGTCTCCACTGCGCTCAAGGCCTACGCCCTGCTCGCCACCAGCGCCGACAAGGGCGCGGTGCGCAACAAGGCGCTGCTGGACGGCTGACCCCAGCTCCCTGCTTCACTCCGGGCCCGGCATATGCCGGGCCCGCTGTTTATGGTCCGGTTCGGCGCCCTGAACTCCAGCACTCCACGGAACAGATTTTCTATCGCCCTTCCCCTGCCAGATTTCCCTGCAAACGGCCCTTACCGGGTCCGCCTTGCGTGCCAGAATGCCCACAGAAACACGCTCTTTCTTTCCTGCATTTCGTCAGAAATCAAAAATAAGCAAAAACTTATTTTTTGAAATTAGCCGACAAACAACACTTTTTAGACAGCAATCACCGCAATTCGCTGAATGTTCTCAACAATCTACAGTGTATACAAAACGCTGGTAAATACACCGCGTTTTTGTCTACATTGTCTGGAACAAGAACAACAGCGAGAAAGCTCACCATGACAGTCTCATCCGCAAGTACCCCTTCGGAGAAGCGTCCAGAGGACGAGAACCTCGGCGTCGGTGCCAACCTGGCCTATGGCCTGCAACATGTGCTGACCATGTACGGAGGCATCGTTGCGGTGCCTCTGATCGTCGGACAGGCAGCGGGTCTGTCGCCCGCCGAAATCGGCCTGCTGATCGCCGCCTCGCTGTTCGCCGGCGGCGCAGCCACCTTGCTGCAGACGCTGGGCCTGCCGTTCTTCGGCTGTCAGCTGCCGCTGGTGCAGGGCGTATCCTTCGCGGGTGTGGCAACCATGATCGCGATCATCGGCAACGACGGCGCTGGCGGCCTGCCGGTGGTGTTCGGCGCGGTGATTGCCGCCTCGCTGATCGGCCTGCTGATCACACCGGTGTTTTCCCGCATCACCAAGTTTTTCCCACCGCTGGTAACCGGGATCGTCATCACTACCATCGGCCTGACCCTGATGCCCGTCGCCGCACGCTGGGCCATGGGCGGTAACAGCCAGGCACCCGACTTCGGCAGCATGGCCAACATCGGCCTGGCAGGCTTCACGCTCGCCTGCGTGCTATTGCTGAGCAAACTCGGCAGCTCCACCATTTCTCGCCTGTCGATTCTCCTGGCCATGGTGATCGGCACCCTGGCCGCAGTGTTCTTCGGCATGGCCGATTTCTCCGGCGTACTGGAAGGCCCGGTGGTGGCCATGCCCTCGCCCCTGCATTTTGGCGCGCCGGTATTCCAGTTTGCGGCGATCCTGTCGATGCTGATCGTGGTCATCGTCACCCTGGTGGAAACCTCCGCCGACATCCTCGCCGTCGGTGAAATCATCGACACCAAGGTCGACTCCAAGCGACTGGGCGACGGCCTGCGGGCAGACATGATCTCCAGCGTGTTCGCCCCGATCTTCGGCTCCTTCACCCAGAGCGCCTTCGCCCAGAACGTAGGCCTGGTGGCCGTCACCGGCATCAAGAGCCGTTACGTGGTGGCCAGCGCCGGCCTGATTCTGGTGACGCTCGGCCTGCTGCCGGTGATGGGTCGCCTGGTAGCCGCCGTCCCCACTGCAGTGCTCGGTGGCGCCGGCGTCGTGCTGTTCGGCACCGTGGCCGCTGCGGGAATCCGCACCCTGGCGCAGGTCGACTACCGCAACAACATGAACCTGATCATCGTCGCCACCTCCATCGGCTTCGGCATGATCCCCATCGCCGCACCGAGCTTCTACCATCACTTCCCCGCCTGGTTCGAGACCATCTTCCACTCCGGCATCAGCTCGGCGGCGATCATGGCAATCCTGCTCAACCTGCTCTTCAATCACCTGACCGCAGGCAACTCGGATCAGCAGTCAGTATTCGCCGCCGCCAGCGAGCGCACCCTGCGCTATCAGGACATCGCCGTGCTGCACGACGGCGACCATTTCCGCGACGGCAAGCTCTTCGATGCCCAAGGCAACGAAGTGCCGGTAGTGAGCAGCGATGATCACGGCGCTTCCTCACGGAAAACTCCGAAGACACCGCGCGCCAAAGTGACAACGGCAGTTCCGAGCAGCGGTTAAGGGTCGACCCCAATCCGACAAAAACCGTGCCCGCCTCATAGAGGCGGGCACGGTTTTATACGGTTCGCGCTGCCGGTACCGTCACGCCGAGCGCCGAAGCCATAGAGGCCGGGTCAAGGGCCGAAGAAGTTCAGCCCGGTAATGCCTTTCACTCAGGAGAAACGCAACCCGAAGGGCTGGGTTGCGTCGAGAACGCAGCAAAACGGGACCAAACACCTAGTCCTTCAATATCTCGCGTAACGCTTCCCTGGCTTCGGCCAGTTTGCGCTCGCGCTTTTCGATCTTCTTCGAATCACCATCACGCAACGCCTCCTGCAGATCGGCTTCACGTTCGCGGACTTCCTCACGCGCTTCGTCGATCTCTTCCTGCCGTTCGGTCTGTAGCCCTTCATCCGTGCAATGCTCGCGAACCTTGCCGAGCGCGGTTTCCAGTCCACCAATGCGTCCGGCATTGCCCTGTTCACGGGCGTGCTCCAGCTGGCGCAGGATGTCTGCCTCCTTGCTGGCACAGCTTTCCTGGGCGTGGGCCAAGCCGGTGACGAGCGACAGCAGTGTTATTGCAACGACAATTTTCATTCGGGGTATCCTCGGCTGGGTTTCGGTGATTGTAGTGCCTGTATCAATGCCGCCGGGTGCGCAATGGGAGCCATGACAGCACCTGCCACTGTCCGCGGCGCATCCTGGTCAGTAGAATCGCGCTCTTTTGCTGAAAGGCCGGCCATGAGCGCTCTCGAGAATCACACCGCCCCCGAAACGCCGGACGAACTGGTCTACGGGCTCAACGACCGTCCGCGCCCCTGGGTCGCCTTCCTCGCCGCGCTGCAGCATCTGCTGGCGATCATCGTGCCCATCGTCACCCCAGGTCTTTTGATCTGTCAGGCCATCGGCGTATCGCCACGCGATACCAATATCATCGTCTCGATGTCGCTGGTGATTTCCGGCATCGCCACCTTCGTGCAGTGCAAGCGCTTCGGTCCGTTCGGTGCAGGGCTGCTGATCGTGCAGGGCACCAGCTTCAATTTCGTTGGCCCGTTGATCGCCGGCGGCGTGTTGATGGTCGGCCAAGGCACGCCGGTGGAAGCGGTGATGGCGGCGATTTTCGGCGTGGTCATCGCAGGTTCCTTCATCGAAATGGGTGTATCGCGCGTCCTGCCGTTCATCAAGCGCCTGATCACACCGCTGGTCACCGGCATCGTGGTGCTGATGATCGGCCTCACCCTGATCAAGGTCGGCCTGATCAGCATGGGCGGTGGCTACGCAGCCATGGGCAACGGCACCTTCGCCAATGGCGAGAATCTGCTGCTGTCCGGCGTGGTGCTGGGCGCCATCGTCGTGCTCAACCGCCTGCCGGTGGTCTGGATGCGCAGCTGCGCCATCGTCATTGCCCTGGCCATCGGCTATGCGCTGGCCGCATACATGGGTCGTCTGGATTTCACCGGCATGCGCGAAGCCGAGCTGTTCCAGGTGCCGATGCCACTGCATTTTGGCCTGGGCTGGTCCTGGAGCCTGTTCATTCCGATGGTAGTGATTTATCTGGTGACCTCGCTGGAGGCCATCGGCGACGTCACCGCCACCAGCAAGATTTCCCGCGAGCCGGTGGAAGGCCCGCTGTGGATGCAACGGATCAAGGGCGGCGTACTGGTCAACGGCGCCAACTCGCTGCTGGCGGGTTTCTTCAATACATTCCCCAGTTCAGTGTTCGCGCAGAACAACGGCATCATCCAGCTCACCGGCATCGCCAGCCGCTACATCGGCATGTGGCTGGCCGCCATGCTGGTCATCCTTGGCCTGTTCCCGGCAGTGGCCGGCGTGCTGCAGGCGGTGCCCGAGCCGGTCCTGGGTGGCGCCGCGCTGGTGATGTTCGGTGCTGTCGCAGCGGCGGGCATCAACATCCTCGCCGGCATCCAGCTGGATCGCCGCGCGCTGTTGATCATTTCGGTATCGCTGGCCCTTGGCCTGGGCTTCTCGCAAGTGCCGGAATTTCTCGCGCACATGCCAGCCGGCCTGCGCAGCGTGCTGGAGTCAGGTGTGGCCACCGGCGGGATCTGCGCGCTGGTGATGAACTGGTTTTTGCCGGAGTCACCTGACCACTCAGAAGCCTGATCGCCAGCGCGGCCAAACCTGGGGCGCTGAGCGCAGTCAAAAAGGCTTTCGCCCCCAAGGCAGACATCCATGCACATCGGCCTGATCTCCGACACCCACGGCTTGCTTCGCCCCGAGGCGCTGGCCGCTTTGCAAGGCTGCGCGCGCATCATTCACGCCGGCGATATTGGCAAGGCGGCGGTGCTGGATGGCTTGAGCGCGCTCGCACCGCTGGATGTGATTCGCGGCAATATCGACACGGCAGACTGGGCACAGGCATTGCCCGAGCGCCTGGACCTGCGCATCGACGGCCTGCGCCTGCATGTGTTGCACGATCTCAAGGAGTTGGACGTCGATCCGGTCGTTGCCGGCATCAATGTGGTGATCGCCGGCCATTCGCACCAGCCGTGCATCGAAAGGCGCGACGGCGTGCTCTATATCAACCCCGGCAGCGCCGGCCCGCGACGCTTCCGGCTGCCCATCAGCGTGGCACTGCTACGACTGGAAGACGGTGATGCCCAGGCCGAACTGATTCGCCTCGACTGAACTGAAAGTCGATCAGCCGCGCTGCCAGGTTTCGAAACGATACGCCGGCGCCTCGCCGGAAGCCGGATGCGCCTGGCTATCGATGCGCTGCCAGCGGGTTTCATCGAACTGTGGGAAAAAGGCATCGCCTTGAGGGCTGGCTTCGATCCGCGTCAGATACAGGCGCTGGGCGCGGTCCAATGCCTGGGTGTAGAGCTGCGCACCGCCGATCAGCATGATCTCGTCCGCACCCTGTTCCCGCGCCCAGGCTTCGGCACGCTGCAAGGCGTCATCCAGGCTGGTAAAGGTTTCCGCACCTTCGAGCTGCAGCCCAGGCTGCCGGCTGACCACCAGATTCAAGCGCCCCGGCAGCGGGCGACCGAGTGAATCCCAGGTCTTGCGACCCATGATGATCGGCTTGCCGAGGGTCATCGCCTTGAAGTGCTTGAGATCCGCCGGCAGATGCCAGGGCATTTTGTTGTCGAGTCCGATGACGTGGTTTTCCGCCAGTGCGGCGATCATCGCGAGGGGAAGAGAGGTCTGATTCATGGTCGCGAGAATAACAGAGGGCCGAAGCGACCGTCAGCGGCGACTTTTCCGCATTGGCCCGGCAGAAGGTATTCTCACAGCTGCTTTCACGACCGAGATAACGTGTGACCGCCCATCTCCCACCAACGCTTACCTCCCTCGACCGCCTCTGGCTGACCGAAGCCGTGCGCCTGCGCGAAGAACATGCCGGTCCGCTGGACGACGACGAGGCCAATCGCAGGGCACGCGCCGAGGGCGGCGAACTGCATCAGCTGATCGAACGCCGCGCACTCTGGCTGGCCCGCCGCGACGGGCTGGTCGAGGCGCTGCAACACTGGCGCCAGGGCGCTCGGCTGGCGGCTTTGGCACTGCTGCTGTTCGCGCTGCTCAGCGGTGCGGGCCTGGCCTGGGCGGCGCTGGGGGACGGGGCACGTCCGGTCAATGTGTTCTGGGCGCTGGGCAGCCTGCTCGGACTGAACCTGCTGATGCTGCTGGGCTGGCTGCTGGGCTTTTTCTTCGCCGGCGACAGCGGCGGCGCGCTGGGCCGGCTATGGCTGTGGCTCAGCGAAAAACTCGCCCGCGATGCACGCGCCGTACAGCTGGCGCCGGCGCTGCTGGCCGTGCTGCAACAGCGCCGACTCGGTCGCTGGCTGCTGGGGCTGAGCGTGCATGGCCTGTGGTCGCTGGCGATGCTCAGTGCTCTGTTGACGCTGCTGGCCCTGCTGGCCACCCGTCGCTACGGCTTTGTCTGGGAAACCACCATCCTCGGTGAAAACGCCTTTGTCGGGCTGACCCAGGGCCTCGGCGCGCTGCCTGCGCTGCTCGGTTTCAGCATGCCGGACATCGGGCAGATTCGCGCCAGCGGAACCCTCGCCAACGACTTCGACAGCGCCCGCCAAAGCTGGGCCGGCTGGCTGGTGGGCGTGGTGCTGATCTACGGCCTGCTGCCGCGCCTGCTGCTCGCGCTGTTCTGCCTGTGGCGCTGGCGTAGCGGACACTCGGCGCTGTGCCTGGATCTGCAACTGCCGGCCTACCGCCTGCTGCGTGAACGCCTGCAACCGGCCAGCGAGCGCCTCGGCATTCAGGATGCAGCACCCGCCCATCTGCATAAGCCCGATAGCGGCATTCAGCCTGTAGAGGGCGAAGGCGCGGTGCTGGTGGCCATCGAACTGGAGCCGAACCGCGACTGGCCGCCCCCACTGCCCAGCGGCATCGCCAATGCCGGTGTGCTGGATGATCGCGAGCAGCGCCGACGCTTGCTTGAACACCTCACGCGGGAGCCTGCACAGCGCCTGCTGATCGCCTGCGATCCACGCCGTTCGCCGGATCGCGGCACCCTGGCGCTGATCGGCGAGCTATCACGCTGCGCTGCCGCCACGCGAATCTGGTTGCTGCCGGCCCCGCCCGGTGGAGTTCTGGACGACAGGCGTCTGCAGGACTGGCAACAGGCGCTGGACACGCTGGGGCTTACACACGGCGATATTGCACCGCTGAGCTGGTTGGAGACGGGCCATGACTGAACGCACTCATTGTAGGGTGGATGTCGCTTTTTACATCCACGGTTGGCAGCGGTGGATGGGTGAAGCGTCATCCACCCTACGGAGGCCCGCACAATGAGCGCGCCCCTGAAACTCGCTCTGGTCGGCCACACCAATGTCGGCAAGACCTCATTGCTGCGCACCCTGACCCGAGATATCGGCTTTGGCGAGGTGTCGCACCGCCCCAGCACCACCCGTCATGTCGAGGGCGCACGCCTGTCGGTGGATGGCCAGCCGCTGCTGGAGCTCTACGACACCCCCGGCCTGGAGGATGCCATCGCCCTGCTCGACCATCTTGAGCGCGTCGAACGCCCTGGCGAGCGCCTGGACGGCCCGGCACGCACCGCACGTTTTCTTGAAGGCAGCGAGGCACGCCAGCGTTTCGAGCAGGAAGCCAAGGTGCTGCGCCAATTACTCGCCAGCGATGCCGGCCTCTACGTGATCGACGCCCGCGAACCGGTGCTGGCCAAGTACAAAGATGAACTGGCAGTGCTCGCCGGCTGCGGCAAGCCGCTGCTGCCGGTGCTCAACTTCGTCGCCCAGCCCGATCACCGTGAAAACGAATGGCGTGAGGCCCTGGCCCGGCTCGGTCTGCATGCACTGGTGCGTTTCGACAGCGTGGCGCCACCTGTCGATGGCGAGCGGCGCCTGTACGAAAGCCTGGCGCTGCTGCTGGAGTCGTCAAGGCCGCAATTGCAGCGATTGGTCGAGGATCACGAAGCTCAGGCTGCCGCACGTCTGGCCGCAGGCAACCAGCTGATCGCCGAGCTGTTGGTGGATGTAGCCGCCTGCCGGCGCAGCGTCACGGCGCAGCCGGAGCTGGAGCGCGGCGCGATACGTGAACTGCACAACGTCGTGCGCGCTCGCGAACAGGCGTGTGTCGAAGCGCTGCTGCGCCTCTACGGCTTTCGCCCGCAGGATGCAGCAGCAGCCGACCTGCCGCTGCTGAACGGACGCTGGGGCGATGACCTGTTCAATCCGGAAACACTGAAGCAGCTAGGCGTAAAAGTCGGTGGCGGCATGGCCGCGGGTGCGGCTGCCGGTGCCGGGGTCGATCTGATGGTGGGCGGCATCACCTTGGGCGCTGCCGCCCTGCTCGGCGCCATCGCCGGCGGCGGTGCGCAGACGGCGCGGCATTACGGCAATCGCCTGCTGGGCAAGCTCAAGGGCCAGCGTGAGCTGACGGTCGATGACAGCGTGCTGCGCCTGCTCGCCCTGCGCCAGCAGCTATTGCTGACAACCCTCGCCGCGCGCGGACACGCCGCACAACAGACCATCGAGCTGGCAATGCCGCAGGCGCAGGGCTGGCGCGACGGCAAACTGCCCGAACCCCTGCAGCGCGCCCGCGCCCGTCCCGAGTGGTCGTCGCTCAACCCCGGCGCACATCTGGAGCAGCGTGAACGACAGGCGTTGCTCGAAGCACTGCAAGCAGAGCTGAGCCATGCCTGAGCCCTGCAGGGTGGAAAATCGCGTTACGGTTTCCCACCCTGCGTTCGATACGACGTCTCAGCGATCCCTGCCGCTTTCCACCTCTTCGGCCATGCGCTTGAGGCCGATATGGCGCACGTCGGTACCGCGAACCAGGTAGATCACCAGTTCGGCGATGTTTCGCGCGTGGTCGCCGATGCGCTCCAGCGAACGCAGCGCCCAGATCACGCTGAGCACGCGGGAGATCGAGCGCGGGTCTTCCATCATGAAGGTGACGAGTTCACGCAGGGCGGTCTTGTATTCGCGGTCGACGGTCTTGTCGTACTGCGCCACTGACAGCGCCAGATCGGCATCGAAGCGGGCGAAGGCGTCCAGCGCCTCACGCACCATCTTGCGCACCTGGTCGCCGATATGACGTACCTCGACATAGCCGCGCGGCGACTCGCCCTCTTCGCACAGCTGGATGGCGCGGCGGGCGATCTTGGTGGCTTCGTCGCCGATGCGTTCAAGGTCGATCACCGACTTGGAGATGCTGATGATCAGCCGCAGGTCGGAAGCCGCTGGCTGGCGACGGGCGAGAATGCGCACGCATTCCTCATCGATGTTGCGCTCCATCTGGTTGATCTGCTCATCGACTTCGCGCACCTGCTCGGCTAGCCCGGAATCGGCCTCGATCAGCGCGGTCACCGCATCGTTGACCTGCTTCTCCACCAGCCCGCCCATGGCCAGCAGGTGACTGCGAATCTCTTCCAGCTCGGTATTGAACTGCTGGGAAATATGTTGGGTGTGGCTGTCTTTACTGATCATCTGTCGAAATCCTCGTAACCGATCGTATTTGGCGATGCATGGTCCTTGGCAGAGCGTGTCGGGCAAGGCGGCGAAGCGCAGACAGTACGATTAGTACGGCAAGCTTCGCCAACGCAGCCCGGCGCGCTATGACATGGCCATCAACCGTAGCGACCGGTGATGTAGTCTTCGGTCTGCTTCTTGGCCGGGTTGGTGAACAGGGTGTCCGTATCGCCATACTCGATCAGTTTGCCCATGTACATGAACGCGGTGTAGTCGGAAACCCGTGCCGCCTGCTGCATGTTGTGGGTCACGATGACGATGGTGTAGCGGGACTTGAGCTCATAGATCAGCTCTTCGACCTTCAGCGAGGAGATCGGGTCCAGCGCCGAGCTGGGTTCGTCCAGCAGCAGCACTTCAGGCTGCACGGCGATGGTGCGGGCGATGACCAGACGCTGCTGCTGACCGCCGGACAGGCCCAGCGCCGACTCGTGCAGACGGTCCTTCACTTCTTCCCACAGCGCCGCACCCTTGAGCGCCCATTCGACGGTCTCGTCGAGCACGCGCTTCTGCTTGATGCCCTGGATGCGCAGGCCGTAGACCACGTTCTCGTAGATGCTCTTGGGAAACGGGTTGGGCTTCTGGAACACCATGCCGACGCGGCGACGCAGGTCGGCCACGTCTTCGCCCTTGCGGTAGATGTTGGTGCCGTCGAGGTTGATGGCGCCCTCGATGCGGCAGCCGTCTACCAGGTCATTCATGCGGTTGAAGCAGCGCAGCAGCGTGGACTTGCCACAGCCCGACGGGCCGATAAAGGCGGTCACGCGCTGCTTGGGGATGTTCATCGCGACGTTGAACAATGCCTGCTTCTGACCGTAATAAAGGTTCAGATCCGGCACCTCGATGGCCACCGGCTCATCGGCCAGACTGAGGCTGCGCTTGTCGCGGCCAAGGGCGGAAATGTCGATGGAATGGGTGTTCGATTGCATGTGTTCGCTCCGTTCGCAGCCTCGGGCTGCAAGCTACAAGCTGCGCGTTCAGGCCGACGCCTCGTTCTTCCCGAGGCTGGCGGCCTGAGCCCGCGGCTTCAATCAATGATCAAGCGCCTTGTACTTCTCGCGCAGATGGTTGCGGATAACGACCGCACTGAGGTTGAGCGTCGCGATCACCAGCACCAGCAGCAGGGCCGTGGCATAGACCAGCGGACGCGCGGCCTCGACGTTGGGGCTCTGGAAGCCGACATCGTAGATATGGAAGCCCAGGTGCATGATCTTCTGATCCAGATGCAGATAAGGGTAGTTGCCATTGAGCGGCAGCGAAGGCGCCAGCTTGACCACGCCCACCAGCATCAGCGGTGCCACTTCGCCGGCGGCGCGGGCCACGGCGAGGATCAGGCCGGTCATCATCGCCGGGCTGGCCATGGGCAGCACCACTTTCCATAGCGTCTCCGACTTGGTCGCGCCGAGCGCCAGCGATCCTTCGCGGATCATCCGCGGAATGCGCGCCAGACCTTCTTCGGTGGCGACGATCACCACCGGCAGCGTGAGAATCGCCAGCGTCAGCGACGCCCACATCAGACCCGGTGTGCCGAACACCGGAGCCGGTGCCGCTTCGGGATAGAAGATCCGGTCCAGCGAGCCGCCCAGCACGTAGACAAAGAAGCCCAGACCGAACACGCCATAGACGATGGAAGGCACGCCCGCGAGGTTGTTCACCGCGATGCGGATGATGCGTGTCAGCAGGCCCTGCTTGGCGTATTCACGCAGGTAGACCGCTGCAATCACGCCGAACGGGGTGACGATCACCGCCATGATGATGGTCATCAGCACGGTGCCGAAGATCGCCGGGAAAATCCCGCCCTCGGTGTTGGCCTCGCGCGGCTCGTCACTGACGAATTCCCAGATCTTGGCTGCGTAGAAGCCGAGCTTCTGCGGCACCGACATGGCGTTCGGCTGATAGGCACGCACCACCTTGCCGAGGCTGATGTCCTGCTCACGCCCATCCAGGGTACGCACGCTGACGCTGTCGCGATTGAAGTCCTGATAAAGGGACATCAGACGGCCTTCCAGCGCCTGGTACCTGCTGTCCCAGTCAGCGCGCTCGGCGTCCAGCTCGGCCTGGGCGGCAGCATCCAGTTTGCCATCCAGTTCCAGCTTGCGTGTCTTCAGCCGCAACCGCTCGAGACCGTGGTTGATGCGTCCGATATCGACTTTTTCCAGTTGGCTGATTTGCCCATGCAACTGGTCGATACGCTGAATACGGCGCTGCAGCTCGGCCCAGGCGGTTTCGCCCTCGGCGACCAGGTTGCCGTTTTCCTTGACGCTGAGCAGTTCGCCATAGAAGTTGCCCCACTCGCGGCGTTCCAGCACGACCAGGTCTGCGGGGGTGCGCTCGTTGCTCAGCCACTCGCCGACGACCCAGGTGAAATCCGCACCGTAGACTTCACGGTTGCCGACCTTGAGCAGCTCGCGGGTCATGAATTCACCGCCCGCTTCGGCCACCGGCAAGCCACTGGCCGCCAGACGCGCACGCGGCACTTCCTCGGCTTGCACACGCTCACCGGCGAGCACGCGAGGCTCGCCGCCGGGCACCTGGTAATCAGCGACGATGACATCCGCCGGCCAGAAATGCGCCATGCCTCGCACTGCGATCACCGACAGCAAGCCCAGGGTCATGATCACCGCGATGGACACCGCACCGGCGTTCATCCAGATCCAGGGAGTGCCGCTCTTGATCCAGTTTGTCAGGGAATCCTTTTTCACGGATCGATACCTTTAACGAAATCTCTTCGCAGCCCATTCGGCTGCATTCTTGCCGATGCCCGCTTACAGGCTGGCGTATTTGCGGCGCAGGCGCTGGCGAATCAGCTCGGCCAACGTGTTCATCACGAAGGTGAAGATCAGCAGCACCATCGCGGCGAGGAACAGCACGCGGTAGTGAGTACCGCCCACTTCCGACTCGGGCATTTCCACCGCGACGTTGGCCGCCAGGGTGCGCATGCCTTCGAAGATGTTGGCTTCCATGATCGGTGTGTTGCCGGTGGCCATCAGCACGATCATGGTTTCACCCACCGCGCGGCCCATGCCGATCATCAGCGCCGAGAAAATACCGGGGCTGGCGGTCAGCAGCACCACGCGGATCAGCGTCTGCCAGGGCGTGGCACCAAGGGCCAGGGAACCCAGGGTAAGGCTCCTGGGCACACTGAACACGGCATCTTCGGCGATCGAATAGATGGTCGGGATCACCGCAAAACCCATCGCCAGGCCGATTACCAGGGCGTTGCGCTGGTCGAAGGGAATGCCCATCTCGTTGGTCAGCCACAGGCGCATGTCGCCGCCGAACCACCAGTTCTCCATGTGACCGCTGACTTCCAGCGAGCCGAAACCCACCAGCAGAATCACCGGAATCAGCATCAGCGCCTCCCAGCCATCCGGCACGCGCAGGCGAATGCTTTCCGGCAGGCGGCTCCAGAGGTAGGCCGCCAACAGGATGCCGAGTGGCATCAGCAGCAACAGGGCGAAGATGCCTGGCAGGTGATTTTCCAGGTAAGGCGCCAGGAACAGGCCAGCGAAGAAGCCGAGGATTACCGTCGGCAGCGCCTCCATCAGCTCGATCACCGGCTTGACCTTGCGGCGCAGTGCCGGGGCCATGAAGTAGGCGGTGTAGAAGGCCGCACAGATGGCCAGCGGAGCCGCCAGCAGCATCGCGTAGAACGCAGCCTTGAGTGTGCCGAACGCCAGCGGGGACAGGCTCAGCTTGGGCTCGAAGTCGGTATTGGCCGAGGTCGACTGCCAGACATAATCAGGTTCGGGATAGCTTTCGTACCAGACTTTGCTCCACAGGGCGCTCCAGGAAATTTCCGGGTGCGGGTTGTCGATCACGAAACGCTGCAACTGGCCATCGGACTCGACCAGCAACCGCGTGGCACGCGGTGACAGAGTGGCAATGGCAGCGCCTTCGGCGACAGACTGTGTGAGCAGGGTGCGGTGCGCGGTGCTGTGGAAAAGGCCCAGGCTGCCGCTGTCGTCCAGCGCAAGAAAGCCCTTGCGACGCTCTTCCGGCAGAATCTGCGTGATGGGGCTGTCGCCCAGCTGGAAGTTGCGCACGTTCTTCAGCTCGGCCTGACCATCAGGACTGCGCACCATGAACCATTGGCCGATGCCACCGTTGGTGTCGCCTACCAGCAGCGAGATGCCGCCCAGCAACGCGGTCACGTTGGTGACTTCGCCTGTGCCGTTCAGCAGCTTGTAACGACCATTGAGCTGCTTGCGGCGCAGATCGAAGACATCCGCATTGGCCTTGCCACTGACGGCATAGAGCCACTGGTGGCGCGGGTCGAGCAACAGCTTGCGGATCGGCTCGTTCACCTGCGGAAGATTCAGGCGCTCCTGCTCGATGCTGCTTTCGCCCGTCAGCAGGTTTTCCGTGGTGGCGATACGCAGGGCATGCAGCGCACTATCGGTGGAGGCGGCGACCAACAGGGTCTTGCCGTTGCGGCTGATGGCGACATGGTCGAGGGCGCCGCCCTGGGCATCAAGCGCCAGAGGCGTCTCGCCGAAGGGATAGTCGATCCGTGGCGAGATGGTCTTCTGGTTGTTCGGGTAGCTGAGCCTGTAGTTGTGCTCCAGCACCAGCGCCTGTCCATTATCCAGGCCCAGCACCAGCAGCCGGCTACCAGGCGTGTCCTGGGCTATGGCGGTGATGCGGGCTTCGGCCGGAAGCGGCAGGCTGATGCTGGCCAGCTCGCGCCCGTCCTTGAGGCCGAAGAAGCGCACCAGGCCATCAGCGCCCAGGCGCATCGCCACCTCGTTCTGCTCCTCGATGGTCAGCAGCAGCGGCTCACCGGCCTTGGCCAGCCAGGCCGGCTGCTGAGCATCGCGTGCGCGCAGCTCGGCGCCCTGGAACATCGGCATCACAACCTGGGCAAGGTAGAAAAAGATCAGGCAAATGGCGCCAAGTACCGCCAGGCCGCCGATGGAGACATACCAACGCGCCAGATGGTCCTTGAGCGCGCGAATGCGCCGTTTACGCTGCAACGCGGGAGTATTGAAGTCCAGCCGTTGCGCATCGGTGTTCGCAGTCATGGGCTCTATATCATTCATCAAGAGGGTTCCTGAGCCGCCGGGCTCTGACAGGCCGTTGAAAACTACCTGCGTTGGCAATACTTCGTTAAAAACAGGCTCGGAATGCTCATTTAGAACACTAAACTCCGCTTCCTCGCCTGTTTTTGCCTCGTCCTGCCTGCCTCGGCTACGTTTTCCAACAGCCTGTGAAGGCGCCTAATCTAATCAAGCCATGTGACAGAAAAATTACAGCACGTAAAAACGACGAAGCCCGCCAGCGCATTTCGCGTGGCGGGCTTCGTGCCGCAGGCCTGACGGCGAGCGCCGTCAGGTCAGCAAGTGCTTACAGGCCCAGTTCCTTCAGAGCCTTGTCAGCCACATTCTTCGGCAGCGGGATGTAGCCATCCTTGACCACAACGTCCTGGCCTTCCTTGGACATCACCAGCTTGATGAACTCGGCATCCAGCGGGCTCAGCGGCTTGTTCGGCGCCTTGTTGACGTAGACGTAGAAGAAGCGTGCCAGCGGGAACTTGCCAGCCAGTGCGTTCTCTTCGTTGGCTTCAAAGGCTTCGCCACCCTTGGACAGCGGCACGGCGCGGACGCTGGAGGTCTTGTAGCCGATGCCCGAGTAGCCAATGGCGTTCAGTGTGCTGGAGATCGACTGCACCACCGAGGCCGAACCCGGCTGTTCGTTGACGTTGGATTTGAAGTCACCCTTGCACAGGGCTTCTTCCTTGAAGTAGCCGTAAGTGCCGGATACCGAGTTACGACCGAACAGCTGGATCGGCTTGCCGGCCCACTCACCGGTCATGCCCAGATCACCCCAGGTCTTGATGTCCTGCTCGCCACCGCACAGACGGGTGCTGGAGAAGATGGCGTCAACCTGCTCGATGTCGAGCGACTTGATCGGGTTGTCCTTGTGCACGAACACCGCCAGGGCGTCGATGGCCACCGGCACTGCTGTGGGCTTATAGCCATACTTTTCTTCGAAGGCCTGGATCTCGTTGTCCTTCATGGGGCGGCTCATCGGGCCCATGTTGGAGGTGCCTTCGGTCAGAGCCGGCGGCGCGGTGGAGGAGCCGGCAGCCTGGATCTGGATATTGACGTTCGGGTAGCTGCGCTTGAACTCTTCAGCCCACAGCGTCATCAGGTTGGCCAGCGAGTCGGAACCGACGCTGGACAGGTTGCCGGAGACACCGGAAGTCTTCTCGTAGCTCGGCAGGGCCGGATCAACAGCCGCAACCGCGCTGGCTGCGCCTACACCAGCGGCTACAAAGGTCAGGGCCGCCATCAAACGATTCAATTTCATACCATGCTCCTAGCAGGGTTGTGTTCGAGTGTGTTGGAACGGGGGCCATTGTCTGCAGGCCGTGTGAACACTCTATGAATCGAATGTGACAATCTGGTGACGGTCAACCTTGATCCTTATTGGTCGCTGCTGTCATATACAGCCGCTATACTCGGCTCCGCCCGCGCTACTGCGGGCCTCTTCGCGCCAGAACAACAACCGCGCCGCGAGCTCAGCCGATGAAAGATTACGAACAGGAAGATCCGATTCCCCAGGGCGACCTGGCCCTGCAACTGACAGCCCTGCCGCGCGAAACCAATGGGTTTGGCGACATCTATGGCGGCTGGCTGGTCTCGCAGATGGACCTGGCCGGCACCGCCATGGCCAGCCGCGTGGCCTCAGGCCGGGTGGCAACCGTCTCCATCGACCGCATGGCCTTCATGGTGCCGGTGGCCGTTGGTGCGCAGCTGTCGTTCTACACCCAGACACTGGATGTGGGCCGCAGCTCGATCCGCATGCTGGTGGAAGTCTGGAGCGACGACCCGGTTTCCAGCGAATGGCGCAAGGTCACCGAAGCAGTATTCGTCTTCGTCGCCATCGACAGCACCGGCCGCACCCGTTCGGTAACGCCCCGCCGCTGATCATCCGCGGCGCAGAACACTTGCGTGCCGCCTGGCGAGCCGCCAGGATTTCGGCAAACCTGCATTGATGGATGTATCCGTGATCGCGCTCCTGCTCGCCCTCTGGCCCCTGTTCGCCCTGATCGTCGCAGGCTACTTCATGCGCCTGCACGGTTTCCCCAACGACGCCTTCTGGCCCGGCGCCGAGCGGATCAACTACTTCATCCTTTTTCCCGCCCTGCTGTTCAGCAGCCTGGCCACCGCGCCGCTGGACAATCCGGCCTTGCCACATTTGGCAGCCGCCGTGCTGTTGGCCCTGGGTCTGGCCTGGCTCGCCCTGCTAATCGCCCGACGCCTGCGCGGCTGGTCGGCAGCACGCTTCGGCGCCATCGCCCAGGGCACCCTGCGCTTCAATACCTATCTGGGCCTTGCAGCCGTCGGCAGCCTGTTCGGTGCTGAAGGTCTGGCGCTGGCGGCGCTGATGCTGGCACTGATGGTGCCGACGGTGAACGTGATGTCGGTCTGGGCACTGACCGCCGAGCGCGGCGTCAGCGTCCGCTCGCTGCTGCTGCCGATCATCAAGAACCCGCTGATTCTCGCTTGCCTGACCGGCGCACTGGTCAACCTGTCCGGCCTCGGCCTGCCCGGCGGAACCGACCGCCTGCTCGGCCTGCTGGCCGCCGCCAGCCTGCCGCTGGGCCTGCTGTGCGTAGGCGCGGCACTGAAGCCCCAGGAACTGGGCGGTGAAGTGCCCGCGCTGGGCTGGAACAGCGCACTGCGCCTGCTGGCCGTGCCGCTGCTGGCTTATGGCGTCGCTCTGACACTCGGGCTGCCTGCAATGGAAACAACAATCCTGGTGCTGTTCTTCGCCCTGCCCACCGCTCCAACCGCCTATGTCCTGACCCGGCAACTGGGCGGTGACAGCCATCTGATGGCCGGCATCATCACCCTGCAGACCCTGCTGGCTGCGGCAAGCCTGCCACTGGTGCTGACGCTGCTGGGCAGCTGATTCAGTGAACCACCTGCGTCTTGAGCAGCCGTACGAGCCCCGCGACCATCATCGCAGCAAAGACCAGCATCACCAGCATCGGCCCCGCATGCCCGACCTGCTCCTGCAAACCAAGCAACCCCTGGCGCACCAGCGCAAGGGTGAGGCGCACACGCCCGTCATCCTCAACCACATAGGCGCCCCGCTCCCACACCTCATACGCTGCCTGTAGCGGCAGCAACGCAAGCGGCAGGACGATCAGGCACAGCCAGTAACCCCCACGCCGCCGCGGCCCCAACAAGCCCCAGGGCCGATAACAGGCATGGATCAGCTGAAAAAAGCAGAACGCGTAATAGCCTGCCAGCACCACCAGAAAGCCACTGCCCCAGCCCGGCGTCACCCAAGCGGCAAAAACTGCGATCCCGACCACCAGCAAACTGAGCAGCGCCCAGGTCGCATAAAAGATGTTTTTCATTTCTGTCCCAAACCGTCGATTCGCGGCAAAGGCGCATCGGAACAGAAATATCCAGGCGAATCATTCAACGACTTCACGGAATTCGTGTTTCTCTACTTAAGAGATACCGTGCATGTGCGCGCTTTTGATACCCATTGACCGAGTTGAGGCTGGTGCAACGAGCCATCCCTAGAACAGCCCAAGCTGCTCTCCCTGCCCGGCACCCTTTTCCACGTCACTGACCTCTGTCTCCCGCTCATTCAATTCCAGCCGCTGCGCCAACCCGGCGGCGCGTTCGGCACGGGTGGTTACGGCTTCCTGCAGGCGCGCCGGAAGGGCCCAGATCTCGACCTTGCTCCGGGCACGGGTGATGCCGGTGTAGAACAGCGAGCGGGTCAGCAGCGGGCCGGGCTGTTCCGGCAGTGCCAGCAGCACCTCATCGAATTCCGAACCCTGGCTTTTGTGGACAGTCATGGCGAAAGCGCTGTCGTGGCTGGGCAGGCGCGCGGGTGCGAAGGCGCGATAGCCTTCGTCACCCTCGAAGTAGACGCGCAGGCCCTGCGCGCTCCTCAAACACAGGCCGATATCGCCATTGAACAGGCCGAGGGCGTAGTCGTTCTGCCGCACCATTACCGCACGTCCCTGATACCAGCGTTCGCGCGCGGCCACCTTGAGCTGGCGCTTGAGTCTTGCTTCCAGCGCTTCGTTGAGGCCAGTGACGCCGAACGCACCTTCCCGCTGGGCGGTCAGGGCGCGAAAGCCGTTGAATGTGGCGAAGGCCGAAGCCGGATCGGCCTGCCGGGCGGCCTGCAGATAGGGTGCGTAGCCCTGTTCGAGGCGTTCGACGAGAGCCGTGGCGTTGGGCGACGGATTCCAGGTCAGATCCGTGCGGTTTTCCTGCAGCAACGCGACGGCGCCCTTGGCATCACCGTCATTGATGCGCCGCGCCAGTTCGCCGATGCCGCTGTCGCCGGCGAAGCGATGGCTGTGGGTCAGCAGCACCACGGCATCACCCAGCCGCGAAAGCGGCGCCTGCTGCGGTACGGGCTGACCGGTGATGCGTTGCAGATCGCGGGCGGCCCGGGCATCGAAGCCGCGCCCTTCGCAGAGTTCGGCGAACACCGCGCCAGCTTCCACCGCCGCCAGCTGATCCTTGTCGCCGAGCAGGATCAGCCGCGCCTTGGGTGGCAAGGCGGCGACCAGCTTGGCCATCAGCGCCAGATCGACCATCGAGGCTTCGTCCACCACCAGTACGTCCAGTGGCAGAGGGTTAGCCGCGTCATGACGCACCCTGGGACTGTCGCCGCGACTGCCGAGCAGCCGGTGCAGGGTGCGCGCCTCGTCGGGCAGCGCCGCCTTGATCGCATCGCTGACCGGCAGGTTGGCCTTGGCGTTGCGGATTGCTTCGGCCATGCGCGCCGCCGCCTTGCCGGTGGGCGCAGCCAGGCCGATGGCCAGACGCTCACTGCCCGGCTGCTCCAGCAGCGCCGCCAGCAGGCGCACCACGGTGGTGGTCTTGCCGGTGCCGGGGCCGCCGGAGATCACCGCCAGCCGTCTGCGTACCGCCTGCGCCGCCGCCAGTCGTTGCCAGTCAGGGTTCTGTTGGTTGAAGGCGAACAGCCGCGCCAGACTGTCGCTCAGTTGCGCTTCGTCCACGGCGGGCACATCCGCGGTACGCGCCAGCAGCTGTCCGGCGAGTTGCTGTTCGTAGGCCTGGTAGCGGGCGAGATACAGGCGATCTGCGTCGAGGATCAACGGCGCGTAGTCGCCCGGCCCACCAACCAGTGACGAGCCCTGGAGTTGTTTGCGCCAGGCATCCAGCGAGGGCAGGCTCGATTCGCGCTCGGGCCAGGGACGCCTGCCGGCGAAGCGCACCAGCGGCAGACAGACGTCGCCCCGGCTCAGCGCCTCGCAGCACAGCGCGGCGGCGATCAATACCGCCTCGGGCGCATCGGGATCCAGGCGCTGCAGGCTGTCGACGAAGGCACGCTCCAGCGGGCCGAGAGGGAGTGCAGCAAGCGTCATGGGCGCACCCTCGCAAAGCAGCCGCGCATAGCCGCGCATCGGCGGGTTACACCCGCCCTACAAAAGCACGCTGTTGCCGAGCGTAGGGCGGGTGCAACCCGCCGGTTGCGCTGGCGGGTTGCCCTGCAGGTGGCCATCGACAGCATCGTAGTGACGCAAGTCAGGCGCATCATTTGCCCTCCTCGAACAGCCGGTCCAGCGCATCGAGCAGTGTGTCATCGGGCCGGGCGTAGTAAACCCCGGCTTCGGGCATGCCGCGCAGGAACAGATAGAAAGCGCCGCCCAGTTGCTCGTCGCGAAAATCGGCCAGACGCTGACGCAGGAAGCGCCGCAACGCGACCAGGTAAATCAGGTATTGCAGGTAATAATGTTCGCCCGCCAGCGTCTGCAGCAGCCGTTCGCCGCCGTAGTAACTGGCGTCCGGGCCGAGCCAGTTGGACTTGTAGTCGGCGATGTACCAGCGGCCGTCATGCTCAAAGGTCAGGTCGATAAAGCCCTTGAGAAAGCCGCGCAGGGTGTCGAACTCCAGGCGTGCCGCCGCCTCGCGCAAGGGCTCGGGCAGGCCACTGGCCGGATCGCTCAGCAGCGCCCGCAACCGCGTCACGTCGAGCTGAAGCACCGGAAAGGTGAAGCTCAGTTCCGGCAAGCGCCGCTCCGGGCGCAGGCTGGCCAAGGTCATTCCCGCACCATCCAGATCGGTATCCAGCACCTGCTGCAGCTGACGACAGGCAACCTCGGCCCATTCGGCTGGCAGTCCATAGGCTTGCAGGCCCGCTTCGACCCGTTCCGCCAGCGCGCCTTTGCCCCGCACCCACTCTTCCAGAATCGCGTGCAGACAGGTGCCGGCGCGCGCACCACGCGGAAAGGCGAAGAAACCACTGCCCGGCTCGGAGGCGTCGGGCATGGCCAGGGCATCACGGTCCGGTGCCTCCATGTGCATCCCGGCGGCCAGACCGGAGAAGCTGCCGATGCGCCAGGCGCTGTAAAGGCTGCGGTTCAGCTGCGACAACTGTCGGGGCGCTGATGCACGGCCCGGCCCTTGGGCACTGCTTTCTCGGGTTTCCAGCGCTACGCAGGCCAGCGTGCCCTCGCTCTCGCTGACCAGACGCTCGATGGCGGTGCGCAGGCTGGCGCAATTCAGATCGGCCAGGTGCGTGCCCAGCTCGGACAGCGGCTGATCGCCAGGCAGGCCGCGACCGTGCAGCAGCCAGGCCAGGGCGCTGGTGTGCAGCCCTTCGTCCGGCAGGCTGCCGTCCTTCTTCGCTTTCGGTAATGCTACCGGTCCCCAGTGCAGCCAGAGTCGATCACGCGCACGGGTCAGCGCCACATAGGCCAGGCGCAGCTGTTCGGCGAAGATTTCCCGGCGCGCGCGCTGCAGGTTTTCCTCCAGTGCATCGCTGCCAAGATCCAGCAGCGGCTGGCCCTGCTCGTCATGGCAGCGGGCGCTGTCGCGGTGCTTGCCCAGCAGCCTGCCGTCCCAGAGGAAGGGGCAGAACACCAGTGGGTATTCCAGACCCTTGCTGGTGTGGATGGTGACGATCTGCACCCGCTCGGCATCGCTTTCCAGTCGCAGCAGCGCATCCTCACCGGCCCCCTCGCTGCCGCATTGGGCGTTGAACCAGCTCAGCAGGGGTTCAAGGCCGGGGCGCAGCAGGCTTTCAGCCTGCAGCAATTCACCGAGATGCAGCAGGTTGGTCAGCCGCCGCTCACCATCGATCCGCGCCAGCAGCCGCTCGGCCACAGCCTGTTCGTCCAGCCAGGCGCGGAACACACGCATGAAGCCCTGCTGCTGCCAGAGCTGGTGGTAACGCTCGGCGGCTTCGCGCTCGGCATCCCACTGCTGCTGATCATCCTGGCAGCGGGCGAGATCGGCGGCGCTGCGACCCAGCAAGCGCGTGGCCAGGGCGTAGCGCAGCAGGCCTTCGCGGCCCGGCTCGGCATAGGCGGCCAGCACGGCAGCCAACTCGCCCGCCTCCTCGCTGCCCCAGACGCTGTCGCGCCCACGCCGCACGCTGGGCACGCCACGCGCGGCCAGCTCATCGGCGATCATCCCGGCCTGGCGATGGTTGGCCACCAGCACGGCGATATCACCGCCCTTGAGCGGCGTGAACTGGCCGTCCTTGTCGAAGCCGGCACGGCCCTCGGCGGCAGCCGCCAGTTGCAGGGCGATGCGTCGGGCGCAGTCACGGGCCGCCAGTTCGGCAGCCGCGCCCTTGGTCAGGGCATCGTCATCGAGCCAGATCAGCGACAGCGGCGCTGCGGCATCCTCTTCATCCAGGCGCAGGGTCGCCCGCGGTTTGTCGGCAGCACCAACCGGCGGATATTGCAGGTCCACCTGGGCAAACGGTTGCGGATGATCGAACAGCAGGTTCAGTGCATCGATCAGTTGCGGCGTCGAACGGTAATTGGTCGGCAGGTTGTAGGGCTGTTCGGCCTGTTCGCGGGCCTGGATATAGGTCGCCAGATCGGCGCCGCGAAAGGCATAGATGGCCTGTTTGGGATCGCCGACAAAACACAGCGAGGCGGTGCTGCCCTTGGCATAGATACGGTCGAAGATGGCGTACTGGATCGGGTCGGTGTCCTGAAACTCATCGATCAGCGCCAGCGGGTAGGTGCTGCGCAGGGAAGCCGCCAGCTCATCGCCCACCGGCCCCTGCAGCGCCTGGTCGAGGCGGTTGAGCAGGTCGTCGAACGCCAGCAGACGCTGCGCCGCCTTGCGCTCGGGCAGCTCCCGATTGAGCCGTTCGAGCAACGCGACCTGCAGCGCGATCAGCCGTTGTTTGCCTGCCGGCAACGCTTCGGCCAGCGCATCACTTAGCGTATCCAGTGCTTCGGCGAGTTCGCACAGCGGCGCTGCGTGGCCCTTCTTGCAGGCCTTACCCAAAGCACGGGCACCGAACTTGAGCAAGCCATCGGGAGCATCGTAGATCGCCGCCGGGTCGGCGAACCAGGCATCCAGCTCGTTCGCCCAAGGCCCGAATTTGATGGTCTTGTGTGTGCTCTGGCTGAGGCCACCGTGGGCGTGCAGCTCGTCTATCCAAACCCGGCCCGTCGCCTGCCAGAGCGCAGCGGCGCGCTGCCAGGCCGGTTCGATCCCCGACAGGTCGACCGCTGCCTGCGGCTCGCTCGGTTCGACCCGCAGGTAGGGCTTGCCCAGATGGCTGCGCAGGCGATTGCGCAGCCACACCGGCGTGATCTTCTGTTTGACCAGAAAGCGTGCCCAGGCCGGGTCGGCATCGGCCAGTTCGCTGCGCCAGGCATCAACCAGCAGCGCGTCGATGATCTCGCGGTCATCGGCGGTCAGTTCGCTGTCGAAATCACCCCCCGCCTCGAAGGCGGCATCCTGCAGGGCGCGCTGACAAAAGCCGTGAATGGTGAAGATCGCCGCCTCGTCAAAACCATGCACCGCCAGCAGCAAGCGCCGCCGCGAGGCCTCGTCGGGGTAGCGGGCATGCAGGCGATTGAGAAAGGCATCCTCACTTGGCGTGCCCTCGTAAACCGCCAGCAGCTCGGCCAGCCGCGCACGAATGCGCTCGCGCAACTCGGCGGTGGCGGCAGTGGTGTAGGTAACCACCAGAATCTGCCCCACCGACAATTGCCGTTCCAGCAACAGGCGGGCATAGAGCGCGGTGAGCGTCCAGGTCTTGCCGGTGCCGGCACTGGCTTCGATCAGCCGGCGACCATCAAAGGGCGAATCGAGCAGATCCAGGCTCATGCGTCGTCCTCTTCATCAGCGGCCAGGGCATCCAGAATCGGCCCGATCAGTTGTTCGGCGAGCGCCTCGAAACGTTCGTCCAGCGGCTCACGGTCGCGGAAGGCCAGGGCATTCCAGGGGTCTTCGCATTCCGCGGCGATGGGGCTGAATTCGCCTCCGAGCCAGGCTTCGCGGGCGCGTTTGCGCGCGGTATCGAGCGGTTCGCTGCCTCGGCTGGGATGGCGCCAGCCTTTGGCGAAGGCATGGCTGCTGCGCGGCAACAACGGCAGCGGTTCACAGATGGCGTCGCGATAGGCCAGTAGCCAGGGCTCCAGCAGCTCGGCGGCGTTCGCCAACGGCCCCAGTTGCCAATCCCCAGTCGGCGACAGCATCAGGCTGTTGCGCTCGATGCCCGGCGTGGCGGACAGGTTGAGCAGCAGATGACGCAACCAGAACGGTGCCAGATCCCATTCGCCGAGGCGACCGAGCTTCCAGCCGAACAAGCCACCCGGCGTGACACCATCGAGCCAGCCGTGGATGCGCACCCCGGCCAGCGTGATATCCACCGGCAGCGGCTCCGGCACCTCACTCGGGCGCAGCTCGAACAGCCGTGGGGCGAAGGCGCGCACCGGGCCACGCAGCTTGCCCCACAGCGCCTGGCCGACCTCGCCGGGCGGCAGCCAGCCGGCGGCGCAGGCCATGCGGCGTTCTTCAGCATCACTCCAGCCGTGCTCCAGCGCTTGCAGCGACAACCGCCGCAGGCCGTTCCATGCGGGCATTTCCAGCTCGAAAGGCTCGTCGCTGGCCAGCGTTTCACGGCTGTCGGCCAACCGCAGGCCGAGACGCTGCTCCAACAGAAAGCGCGACGGATGACGGAAGCACTGCAACAGCTGCGAGGGCTCGATGGTCAGCCAGGCGGCATCCGGTTCGGCCAGCCGGCTGGTGAATGGCGGCGGCAGCTGTGGCGGCTCGGCCAGACGCTGGGCGGCACGGAACCATGAACCCGAGAAGCCGCCGCTGGCGAAATTCCCCGGCGCAAAGGGCTGCAATGGATGGGCGATGCTGATGCGTTCGCTGGCCTTGCCGCCATCAGGTAGAACGGCGGTCAGATCGACGGCTTCCAGCACCTCGCTGAGCAACACCGAGGGCGGCAGCTGGGCATTGTCACGCGGGTCGCGACCCACATAGGAGAGGTACAGGGCGTCACGCGCCGAGAGCAGGGTTTCCAGCAGCAGGTAACGATCATCCAGCCGTCGCGCCCGGTCGCCACGGCGCGGATGACGACCGATCAGATCGAACCCCGACGGCGGCGTGCGGCGTGGAAAGACCCCGTCATCCAGGCCGAGCAGACAGACCAGGCGGAACGGCAGGCTGCGCATCGGCACCATGGTGCAGAAGGTCACCGCGCCGGTGAGAAAACCCGAGGCGCCACCACCCTGTTGCAGCACGGCACTGAGCTGCTGATGCACCAGTTCCAGTTCGATGGGCCGGGTCAGCTCGGCAGCGAGCGCCTGCTCACGCAGCGCGGTGCAGGCCTGGGACAGTACCAGCAGGGTGTCGCCGGCTTCGCGCTCATCGAACAGGCTGTCGATCAGCAGTTGCAGATCATCCGCCCACTCGGCCAGCGGTCGTGGCCGCGCCAGCTGGTCGGCGAGCTGGCCGAGTCGCTCGACGAACGCCACCAGCCGCCCAAGCAACTGCCCGCGCGCGCCTTCCAGGGCATCCAGCGGCCAGTGTTCGCCCAGCAGCGGCGCACGGTCACCAGCCAGCTGCGGCGGTGCGGCAAAGCCCAGCAGCAGGCGGTCCAGCCCCTGGCGCCAGGTGAAGGCCGCCTCATCTGGCAGCCCCAGACGCGCCCGCTGCCCACCATCACGGCCCCAGCGCACGCCGGCCTCGCGCAGCCAGTCGCGCAATAGCGGCAGGTCTTCGCTTTCGATGCCGGCACGACGGGCAATGGCCGGCTGCTCCAGCCAGGCAAGGATTTCCTCGGCGGCGAAGCGGCTTTGCGCCAGCATCAGCAGCTCAAGGAACGCCTCGATCAGCGGCACCTCGGCACGCAGACTGCGGTCAGCCAGGCTGTAGGGGATGCGCGGCACGCCTTCACGGGCGGCAAACACGGCTTCGATAAAGGGTGCGTAGCGTTCGATATCAGGCGTGAGCACCACCACCTGATCCGGGCTCAGGCTCGGGTCGGCGGCGAATCGTGCCAGCAACTGGTCGTGGAGAATTTCCACCTCGCGCAGCGGCGAGTGGGCGATATGCATCTCCAGCGAGCGGTCATCGGCGGCCAGCTGCAAGCGCTCATCCGGGTGGCGCGTGCGCAGGCGCAGGATGTCGTGCTGCAGGGCATGCAGCAGGCTGTTATCGCGCAGGTCTTCGTCGGCGGAATACAGCCCGAACTCCTGGCCGTCGAGGCTGAACAGTGCATCGAAGAAATCGCGACCCTGCTTGCCCAGGCTGGCCAGCAAAGGGTGGCCCACATCCAGATACCAGTCATCGGCGCCGCTGTCAGGCTGGCGCGCCAGCTCGCGGATATCACGGATATCGCCCCAGGCCTCGCGGCTCGGGTTGAGGGCGCAGACCACCACATCAATATGCCGCGCCAGGCCGTCGAGCACACGCAGGTGGTGTGGCGGCAGGCTGCTGATACCAAACACCAGCAGGCGTTCGGGCAGGCCGGACAGCGGCTCGTCGCGGTACAGCCGCTGCAGCAGGTCGCCCAGCAGGCGCGCACGATGCGGGTGGCCATCCTTGGTCAGTTCATGCCAGAGCAGCGCCTGCCAGCCCTCATCGGGGCCGAGCTCGAGAGTTTCGCCGCGCTCCCAGGCGGCCAGCCAGTCGTCGCGGTAGAGCAGGTACTGGTCGAAGGTATCGGCGATCTTCGCTGACAGCGACAGCCGCCGCCGCTCGTCGCCACCGTCCAGGTACTGCGCCAGACGCGGCGTCAGGTCGAGATTGGCCGGTTCACACAGCCAGTCATAGAGGCGCCAGGTCAGGGTTTGCGGAGCGAAGGCCGACTGCTCGGGAAGCTGGCCAAGCGCCGTGCGGCTCAGGTCCCAGACGAAGCGGGCCGGCAGCTGCGTTTCCAGCTGCATGGCGATGCCCTGTTTGCGCGCCAGTTCCAGCGTCAGCCAGCGCCCCATGCCCTGGCTCGGCACCACCACCAGCGCCGGCGCGAAGGGGTCGGCCAACGGCTTGGCCAACAGTGTGGTGGCCAGTTCCCCAAGGGTTTCCAGATCGGGAGCGTGATAGAGGCTGAGCATGGGCGGCGGCTTCGCTGAAATCAGTGCGCAAGGGTAGCAAGAAGCGTTGTGTCAGCGGGCTTGTGATCAGCGCCATGGCAGCCAATAAAAGCGCCCTACTCCTTTCGCACTGCCTTTCCTGTTCTTGCGATCAATACCAATTCTCCTATGGGGCAATAGGATGAATTCAGGTAGTCCCATCACCGGTCTTATGGCCAGGAGCAATCGATGAAATTGAATAACAGGAACCTGCTGATCCTCTCGCTCGGGGCGTTACTGAGTGCTGCGCCGCTCGCCCAGGCCATCGCCGACACTCCCCAGGCCAAGGGTTCGGTCGAGCGCAACGAGGCCCGACAGGCCGGCAACCTGCTGGACCGTGCTGTCGCGCATCTGCAACGCAATGGCCCCGAGCAGTCGCTGGCAGCGTTCAATGACCGCAAGGGCAGCTTTGTCGATGGCGAGTACTACCTGTTCACCCTCGGTCTCGATGGCACCATGCTTTCCAGCAATGGCGCTTCCCGCGCACTGGTCGGCTTGAACGTACTGGACCTCAGGGACGCCGCCGGCAAGCCGTTCATCAGCGAAATCATCGACAAGGCCAGAACCGCCGATAACGGCGTGGTTGCCTATCACTGGCTCAATCCGGTCGACAACAGGGTGGAAAACAAGGTGAGTCAGTACCGTAAGGTCGGCGAGCATATTCTTGCCGTCGGCTATTACATCCCGCGCGCCTCGGCCGAACAGGCACGCAGGATGCTCGACAAGGCTGTTGCGCTGATGAAGCACACGGACGCCGAGCACGCGTTTAAAACCTTCAATGACCCCCAGGGCGGCTTCGTGACCAACGACGAGTATGTCTTCGTCATCGGCCTGGAGGATGGCAAGTACCGGGCCAGCGGAGCTTCACCAAACCTGGTCGGCGTCGACGTGCGCGAAGTCAGCGACGCCGCCGGCACCCCGCTGTTCAAGCAGATGATCGCGCTGGCCAGGGACAAGGGCACCGGGACCGTCGATTACGTCTGGCGCAACCCGGCCACCAATGCCGTGGAGCAGAAGCACACGCTGATCCAGCGCTTCGACGACGTCCTGCTGGGCGTGGGCTATTACTCGCCCAACTGAGTCCGCAGGCCGCAAAGAACAACCCCCGGCAAGCCGGGGGTTGAAGTGCAAAACCTGCAGCGCTGTCAGCGTTTCAACCGCCGCCGCTGCATCCACACGATGATGCCGAACAGCAGAAGCCCCGGAATCCACATCCATTCCTTGGCCCAGCGGTCAGTCGGCGCGCGCACCCTGAGAATCTCCTGATCGAACTCCAGCCCCAGGTCGGCGGCAGTGCTGCCGAAGGCCACGCTGTCGACCAGAACCTTGCCCTCTTCCTGGTATAGCGACAGACCCAGCTTCTCCAGTTTCTGCTCACCGCTCTCGCCATCGGGGATGGCCAGCAGCAGCGTGAACTCGCGCGGATCGCCTACCGCATCCTCGCCACGAATGCGCAGGCGCAACTGGCTGTCGTCATCCACGACCTCCAGCGCCTGGACCAGCTCCGCAGGTGGAATGTTCCGGTAGGGGTCATGCACGATGTCCATCCAGAAGCCGGGACGGAACAGGGTGAAGGCCACCAGCAGCAGCAGCACGCTCTCGTACCAGCGGCTGCGCGTCAGGAAATAGCCCTGGGTGCCGGCGGCGAATATCAGCATGGCGATGGTCGCCACGATGAAGATCAGCACGCCATGCCAGAAGTCCACGTTGATCAGCAGCAGATCGGTATTGAAGATGAACAGGAACGGCAAGGCGACCGTGCGCAGGCTGTAGTAGAACGCCTGGATGCCCGTCTTGATCGGATCACCCTTGGAGACCGCCGCCGCCGCGAACGAGGCCAGCCCCACCGGCGGCGTCACGTCAGCCATGATGCCGAAGTAGAAGACGAACAGATGCACGGCGATCAGCGGCACGATCAGGCCGTTCTGCTGGCCAAGCGCGACCACGACCGGTGCCAACAGGCTGGACACGACGATGTAGTTGGCCGTGGTCGGCAGGCCCATGCCGAGGACCAGACTGAAAATGGCAACCAGCACCAGCATCAGCAGCAGGTTGCCCATCGACAGTATCTCGACCAGATCGGCCAGCACCAGCCCGACGCCTGTCTGCGACACGGCACCGACGATGACGCCCGCGGCAGCAGTGGCGATGCCGATACCGATCATGTTGCGCGCGCCGGCGATCAGGCCTTCACGCAGGTCGACCAGGCCTTCACCAAAGCCGCCATGCACCGCACCGCCATCACCGCGCATCCAGGTCAGCAGCGGACGCTGGGTGAGCAGAATGATCACCAGCATTACCGTACCCCAGAATGCCGACAGGCCGGGTGACAGCCGCTCGATCATCAGGCACCAGACCAGCACCACGACCGGGAGCAGGAAATGCAGGCCCGAGAGCAGCACAGCACGCATCTGCGGCAGCTTGTCCAGCGGCTTGTCCGGGTCTTCCGGGGGCAGCGGCGGATTGCTTGCGGCGACCTTCAGCAAACCCAGATACACCAGAGCCAGCAGCACCCCGATTCCCGGCAGGGCATAGTCGCCCAGCGCAGGCTTCAACCAGCCAAGACCGAAGTACACCGCCAGCGACAAACCCGAGATCAGCGCAGCGCCAAAGGCAAAGCCGGTCAGGCGGCGCAGCCAGGGTTTGGGCTGATGATTGCCGATGGGCTGCATGTCCTGCTTGAGCGCTTCCAGGTGGACGATATAGAGCAGCGCGATATAGGAAATCGCCGCCGGCAGAAAGGCATGCTTGATGATTTCGACATAGGGAATGCCGACATACTCGACCATCAGGAAGGCCGCTGCACCCATCACCGGCGGCATGATCTGGCCATTGACCGAAGAGGCCACTTCCACCGCGCCAGCCTTCTCCTTGGAGAAGCCAACCTTCTTCATCATCGGAATGGTGAAGGTGCCGGTGGTCACCACGTTGGCGATGGACGAACCGGAAATCAGCCCCGTCATACCAGAGGCAACCACGGCTGCCTTGGCCGGCCCGCCACGCAGGTGACCCAGCATGCTGAACGCCAGCTGGATGAAGTAATGGCCGGCGCCGGCGCGGTCAAGCAAAGCCCCGAAGAGTACGAAAAGAAACACGAAACTGGTCGAGACACCCAGCGCAATGCCGAACACACCCTCAGTGGTGATCCACTGGTGATTGGCCATCGCCGTGAAGCTGACGCCGCGGTGCGCCAGCAATCCCGGCATCCAGGGGCCGGCCAGGCTGTAGACGATAAAAATCAGCGCGATGACGGTCAGCGGTGGCCCGAGGACGCGCCGGGTAGCTTCGAGCAGCAGCGGAATGCCGATACAGGCGGTCACCAGATCAGCCGTGGTCAGGCTGCCCGGACGCATGGCCAGGTCCTGATAGAAGATGAACAGATAAGCAGCGCTCGCGGCAGCCACCAGGCTTAACGCGATGTCGATCAGCGGTACGCGATTGCGCGGCGAGCGCTTGAAGGCCGGATAGGCAAGAAACGCCAGCAGCAACGCAAACGCCAGGTGAATGGCTCGGGTTTCGGTGTCGTTGAGTACGCCGAAACGCAGCATGAACGGCAAGGGCGAGGCGATCCAGAGCTGGAACAGCGACCATGCCAGCGCCAGCCCGGCGATGACATGCGCCATCACGCCCTGGGGCAAACGCGCACCGACGTCCTGAGCGATCAGTTCTTCGGTGGAAAGGTGTTTGTCTTGCATGAAGAGAACCTGTTCATTTCAGGTAACGAAAATCGCGAAAACCCGTGGCATGGTGCTCACGGGTTTCCCAGGCGACTGCCGCGACGAAGCGTCACGGCATCGATGCATAGCCTGAAAGGGCGATTACATCCAGCCGCGTTCCTTGTAGTAACGCTCGGCACCTTCATGCAAAGGTGCGGACAGGCCGACCTTGATCATGTCTTCCGGCTTGAGATCCTTGAATGCCGGGTGCAGACGCTGGAAGCGGTCAATGTTCTCGAATACCGACTTGACCAGCTGATAGACCACTTCGGCATCGACCTTGCTGGTGGTGGACAGAACAGCCTTGCCGCCAATGGACTGAGTTGCGCCATCGTTACCCTTGTACAGACCGCCAGGGATCTCGGCCTTGGTGTAGTAGCTCTTCTGCGCCAGCAGTTCGTCGATTTCCGGCCCGGTTATCGGCACCAGCATGGCATCGACGGTGGTGGTGGCTTCCTGGATCGCGCCATTGGGATGACCGACGAAGTAAGTCATGGCATCGATATTGTTGTCGCTCAGAGCGCTGGCCTGCTCGGCCGGCTTGAGTTCAGCAGCCAGGGTGAACACCGATTGGTCCCAGCCTTTCACCTGCATGATCTCGTCGAGCGTGTCACGCTGACCTGAACCGGGGTTGCCGATGTTCACACGCTTGCCCTTGAGATCATCCAGTCCCTTGATGTTGGCATCGCGGCGCGCCAGCACGGTGAAGACTTCGCTCTGCAGCGAAAAGACTGCACGGATATCCTCCATCGCGCCTTCGCTGGTAAAGGGCGCAACGCCCTCCATCGCCTTGTACTGATGGTCCGACTGCATGATGCCGAAATTGAATTCGCCGCTGCGCAGGCCGTTGACGTTGGCCACACCGCCACCGCTGGCCGGCGCGTTGCACTTGAGATTATCGGCATTGCGATTGACGAAGCGGCAGATCGACTGACCGGCCACGTAATAAACGCCGGTCTGGCCACCGGTACCAATGGTGACAAAACGCTCTTGTGCCTGTGCCATGCCGCTCAAACCGGTTCCCGCCAACGCGGCGGAAAATATCCATGCCAAGGATTTGCCTTTCATGGATCCACTCCTTTATTGATTATTTTGGATTGTCTCGCCCCGCCTCGTGAGCCATGGCGATAAGGTCGGAGTCTAGCAGGCCATCAACGTTTTACGACCACCCGATCGACTCCTGATCGCACACTTTTCAGGCGTGAGCTGCATACGCTATCGCCCCCACCTACGCACTATGACTCTGCCATCCAGACTGCCGTTCCCCACGCGGGCGCGGCCCTAAAAGACCACCAAAGTTCACATTCAACACAAATGACGCCATAAATCTGACACCCCGTGACATGAACTGCGCCGATATACGTAAAACCGTCATAAAATTTCTTTAAGTTGAAACAAAAAAAGATGATGATGCGCGTGAAATCGGTGCTGGCTGAAGGCCACCTGCCTGATTCGAGAAGCACAGGCTTCAAAGCAACATCGAATACATAAAAGATCACGCACCCCATTCGGGCCAACGTGTCATGTGAACCGCCTTGCATTCGTCCTCCTCCATCCATGGAAGGTAGCGCAACATGCGAGTAAATCAGCCCGTAAGCGGGCACGAAATCAGCGTCAGCGATAACGCCAATATCCTTTCGACCACCGACCTCAGGGGTCATATCACCTACGCCAACCCGGACTTTATCGAGATCTCCGGTTTCAACGAAGCCGAGTTGCTCGGCCAGCCGCACAACCTGGTCAGACACCCGGACATGCCGGCAGAAGCCTTCAAAGGTCTGTGGCAAAGCGTCCAGGCGGGACATTCCTGGATGGGCGTGGTGAAGAACCGCTGCAAGAACGGTGATCACTACTGGGTCAGCGCCTTTGTCACGCCGATCAGCCGCGACGGCAAGGTAGTCGAGTACCAGTCCGTACGGGTCAAACCGAAACCCGAGCAGATCCGCGCCGCCGAAGCGCTCTATAGCGACTTGCAGAACAAGCGCCGGCCACGCGCCCTGCGCCCCCGCTGGATGCCGGGCTTCTGTGGCAGGGCCAGTCTTCTGGCCGCCCTCGGATCTGCCACTGGTATCGGCGCTGGTGCAATCCTGGGTGGTTTTGCGGTATTGCCCGCACTCCTCAGCGCCGCTGCCGGTGGGCTTTTGGCTGCCGCACTGGTGGCGCAATCGCTGGCACCCCTGCGGGGGCTGGTGGCACAAGCGCGCCAGATCGGCAGCAATCCTTACAGCCAGTGGGTCTACACCGGGCGCAAGGACGAGATTGGTGAAATCGCCTTTGCCATGAAGCTGATGGAAACCGAATCCGGCGCCATGGTCGGTCGCATCACGGACGCCAGCCATCGACTGAACGAAAACGCCAATACATTGCTGGCCGCCATGCAGAGCAGCAGCCAGAGCGCATCACGCCAGCAGCAGGACACCGATCAGGTGGCTACCGCCATCGAGCAGATGGTTGCCAGCGTTCAGGAGGTCGCCAACAGCATGCAGCTCACCGCCGAGGTCACGGCTCGGGCGCACGACGAGTCGGACGCCGGTCGCCAGGTCGTCAGCCGCACTGGCAGCAGCATCAACCGTCTGGCCAATGACATCCAGCAGGCCGCCGTGGCCATTCAGGAGGTCGAGACCCGCAGCCTCGATATCAGCCGCATGCTCGACGTGATTCGCGGTATCGCCGAACAGACCAACCTGCTTGCACTCAACGCAGCGATCGAGGCGGCACGTGCCGGTGAACAGGGTCGGGGCTTCGCGGTAGTGGCCGATGAAGTGCGCGGACTGGCCTCACGCACCACCTCGGCCACCGCCGAGATCCAGACCATGATCGCCACGCTGCAGACAGGCTCGCGACATGCAGTGGACGTCATGCAGCGCAGTCGCGAACAAGCGGAAAACAGCGTCGTCCAAGCCGGCGAGGCAGACCAGGCATTGCAGGACATCAATGCCCGGGTGGGTGAGATCAGCGCCATGGGCGCACGCATCGTCGCCGCCGTGCAGCAGCAAAGCACGGCCAGCGAGGCGATCAATCAGAGTGTCGCCAGCATTCGCCAGAGCACGGACAATCAGGTCGTAACGGGGCTGCAGAGCCAGGAATGTGCAGCTGATGTTGCCTTGCTGGCCGAGCGCATGCAGGGCCTCGCGCTGCAGTTCTGGGGGCGTCGACGCGCCTGAAACAAGGCCTTCCTGCATGGCTGGAAAACACCTTGTTTCAACCGAAGAACCAGTAGCAGACCAGAATCGCCGCCACCACGCCGGCGAAGTCGGCCACCAGCGCACAGCCCACGGCATGCCGTGCACGCTGGAGACCAACCGCACCGAAATAGACGGCCAGCACGTAGAAGGTGGTTTCGGTACTGCCCTGCAGGGTGGCCGCAACCAGTGCCGGGAAGCTGTCGACGCCATGGCTCTGCATGGTTTCGATCAGCATCGCCCGCGCCGCGCTGCCGGAGAACGGCTTGACCAGCGCGGTGGGCATCGCATCGACAAAACGGGTATCCCAGCCGAACGCTTCGACCAGCCAGCGAATGCCATCAAGACCGAACTCCAGTGCGCCAGAGGCGCGCAGGGCGCCAACTGCCACCAGCATGGCGACCAGATAGGGCAGCAGGCTCTTGGCTACATCGAAGCCCTCCTTGGCGCCCTCAACGAAGCTTTCGTACACCTGCACCTTGCGCAACGCGCCCACCACCAGAAAGGTGATGATCAGGCCGAACAGCGTCAGGTTGCCCAGCAGTGACGACAGCTGGGCCAGCGCCACCGATGACAGGCTGGCCAGCAGGCCCATGAAGGCGCCCAGCAGCAGCGCACCCGGGATCAGATAGGCCAACACCACCGGATCCCACAGGCGCAGGCGCTGCATCAACGCCACAGACAGCAGCCCGGCCAGGGTAGAAGCACTGGTGGCGAGCAGAATCGGCAGGAACACCAGAGTCGGGTCCTCAGCCCCCTGCTGCACGCGGTACATGAAGATCGATACCGGCAGCAGCGTCAGGGAGGACGTATTGAGCACCAGAAAGAGAATCTGCGCGTTACTCGCCGTGGTACTTGAAGGATTGAGTTCCTGCAGTGAACGCATGGCCTTGAGGCCGATGGGGGTGGCGGCATTGTCCAGACCCAGGCCGTTGGCAGCGAAGTTCAGCGTGATCAGCCCAAGCGCCGGATGCCCACGTGGAACCTCGGGCATCAACCGGGCAAACAGCGGACCGAGCGCGCGACCCAGCAGCTCGATCAGTCCGGCCTTCTCGGCAATACGCAGAAAACCCAGCCACAGCGTCAAGGTGCCGAACAGCACGACCATGACTTCCACGGCCAGCCTGGCCATGGCGAACAGGCTTTCCACCAGCGCCGCGAACACCGCTGGATCGCCCCCCACCAGCCAACGCAGCAGCGCGGCCAGTGCGGCGATCAGGAAAAAGCCTAGCCAGAGGCCGTTGAGCATGTCGTGTTTCTCCGCAAATCAGCACCGCAGGGATTGCGCGCGATGATAGCGGCGCACAAGGACAACGGCCATGCGCACGGGTATCGACAGTGCATCAGGGAGAAAAACAAGGAACGAGCCAACAGGCCCAGGAAGACGGCCTGTCGGATTACTGCGGGGATTGCAGCCGCCCTTGCGGGCGGCTCATTGCATCAGACACGCGGCCCGCGACCCCGACCGAAGATCAGCGATGCTACAAACAGCACCAGAAAAACCACGAACAGAATCTTGGCGATACCTGTCGCAGTACCTGCGATACCACCGAACCCAAGCACGGCAGCAATGATGGCGATGATCAGGAATGTAATGGCCCAACTCAGCATGGTGTGACTCCTCTTCGGCTCAGAAACATCTTCAGCGAGACCGCCAACTGACGACGGCTGGCTCTACGACTCAGAAAACCCAGCGCTGCCCCGGTTGCAACTGCAGGGCATCACCCCTGTTCGCTGCCGGTCCGGTTTGCACGATTCCTATTGGTTGAGCGTCGTACAGGCGAATTCGTTCCACAGATTCATGGGGTGTCTGGCTGAACGGTTGCGACATGGGCTGTTCGGCACCAATGATCAGCGTGACCACCGCAGCAGCAAGAAACCCTTTACCAACCAGTGAGAAGCGCGCTTGACGATTCATCCTCAACTCCCTCCAGGCATGCGTGCAAACCATCTGCGTTCAGGTGTTGTATTGCAGACCTCATGCCAGCTCGAATAAGTTATTTTTTCTTTATTTATCAAATAGTTATCAAAGCAAATAACAAACCTTCCAACTTATATTGCACGATGACTCAATTGCCTTCGTGCGCTTTGCATGACTGTCTTATCTAGCCCTTCTCGCCATGATTGAGCCGGTGCATACGCTCGTGGCAGGCGCGGATTTTGGGCAGCTCGATGGCCAGCAGCGCACGCACATCAGGCTCTGCGCTTTTCAGCGCATCCTCGAAGGCGGTGAGGATGCGTTCCTCGGTCTGATCCAGCTGATCCACATAGACCGCATCGGCATGGCCAAGCCGCGCCTTGGTGTCGGCGTAGATTTCACGCATTTTTCCGGCCATAGTGCCGCCCTGTGCAGGCTGCTGTTGCTGTGCTGCAACCTTTACCGACAACGCCTGAATAATGTGTGTTTTGGCCTGCGCCATATCACGAAACAGATGCTGCAATTCGACATCCTTCACCTCCTCCATCGCATGCTGGTAGAAGTGCTGGCCGTCGCGCGTTATTTCGATGAGCTCGTTGAGTTGCGTCATGTTCTGGTTCATGGATCCTCCGAATACGAGTGCAGATACGCGGTACACGCGCATCACTTTCGGATTCGCAAGCTGCATGCCAGCTGAAAGATAAAATCTTTGCTATGAAAATCAGAGACTTGCTTTGCCGTTTCGCTTGAAAATGGATTGCACGGTGCGGGAAAGACCCATTTACACCGTGCAACTTGCAAGGCTTTTCGTAGACTAACGCAGGCGTCAGGGTCGCTTGCCGTTTCGTCGCGCCCGCGCCGGAGCCAACAGCTCCGAGCACTTCCACCCGATTAGCCAGGCAGCAACGTGCTGCTGCCTGTCTGGAGCATTCATGGATCAAACGACCGACACCGGTGGCCGCATTCTTCTGGTTGATGACGAAGCCGCCATTCTGCGTACGTTCCGCTACTGCCTGGAGGACCGTGGCTACACCGTGGTGACGGCAGCCAGCGCCGCGCAAGCCGAAGCCGTGCTGCAACGGCAGGTGTTCGATCTGTGCTTTCTGGACCTGCGCCTGGGCGAGGACAACGGCCTCGACGTCCTGCAGCAGATGCGCACCCTCGCGCCCTGGATGCGCGTGGTGATTGTCACCGCGCATTCGGCAGTGGATACCGCGGTGGACGCCATGCAGGCGGGCGCGGCGGATTATCTGGTCAAGCCCTGCAGCCCGGAGCAGTTGCGCCTTTCCGCCGCCAAGCAGCTCGAAGTGCGACAGATGGCGGCGCGCCTGGAAGCGCTGGAAGGCGAAATGCGCAAGCGCAACGATGCGCTGGGCTCGCACAGCCCGGCCATGATGGGTGTGCTGGAGACTGCCCGGCAGGTAGCCGATACCGATGCCAACATCCTGATTCTCGGGGAATCCGGCACCGGCAAGGGTGAAGTGGCGCGGGCGATCCACACCTGGAGCCGGCGCTCGAAAAAAGCCTTCATCACCATCAACTGCCCTTCCCTCTCCGCCGAACTGATGGAAAGCGAGCTCTTCGGGCACAACCGCGGCGCCTTTACCGGCGCCACCGAAAGCACTCTCGGACGGGTCAACCAGGCCGATGGCGGCACGCTGTTTCTCGATGAAATCGGCGATTTTCCCTTGGCCTTGCAGCCAAAGTTGCTTCGTTTCATTCAGGACAAGGAGTATGAGCGGGTCGGTGATCCGGTCACGCGCCGGGCCGATGTGCGCATTCTTGCCGCCACCAACCTGAACCTCGAAGAAATGGTTCGCGAAGGACGTTTCCGCGAGGACCTGCTTTATCGCCTCAACGTCATCACCCTGAACCTGCCGCCCATGCGCGAGCGTCCCGAAGACGTGCTGGCGCTGGCCGAGCGCTTCCTGGCCTTCTTCGTCAAGAACTATGGCCGACCGGCCCGAGGCTTCAGCGACGCCGCCACAGCCGCTCTGAAGAGCTATCGCTGGCCCGGCAACGTGCGCGAGCTGCGCAACGTCGTCGAGCGCGCCAGCATTATCTGTCCGCAGGAAATGATCGAGGTCAGCCACCTGGGCCTGGCCGAGCAGGCCGTTGGCAGTGCGCCGCGCATCGGTGAAGCGATGAGCCTCGAAGCACTGGAAAGGGCGCACATTGCCGGGGTGCTGAGCAGCAGCGACACCCTCGATCAGGCCGCCCGAACACTGGGCATCGATGCCTCCACCCTGTACCGCAAGCGCAAGCAATACGGCCTATGAAACTTCAGATGAAGCTGAGAACCCGGCTGTTTCTGGGTTTTTCGGCGTTGATGACCGTTGCACTGCTGGGGTTGGTGCTGGCACTGGTCAGTGTCGTGCAGATGGCCAAAAGTCAGGAAAAGCTGATTCGCGAAAATTTCGGTGTCATCGAAGTCAACCAGCAACTCCGCCAGGCGCTCGGCAACCACCTGCTTATTCTGGTGCGCGAGCAGCGCAGCGGCGAAGCGCTCGGCGAATCCAGCCGGGCCTTTCAGAGCGCACTGGCCAAGGGACTGGCAGAGGCTTCGCAGGAAAGCGACTATCAGAACTATCAGGCCATCGGCAACGCCTACGCCAACTTCCTCAACGAACTGCAGTCCGGCTCCGCTGCGGATCTGACGCTGCTCGAAGACAATCCGCTGAGCCGCGCCTTCAATCAGGTGCGCGAGCTGATGGTCGCCATGCAGCAGAGCGCTTACGACCAGATCCGCGATACCGAGCTGCGGAGCCGTGAGCGCTCGCAGTTGCTGGCCGGGCTGCTGGGCCTGACCGGTGTTGCGGTACTGCTGATCGGCTTCGTCACCGCGCATGGTTTCGCACGACGCCTGGGCGATCCGATCGAGCAGTTGTCCCGGGTCGCCGATCAGATCGGTCGCGGCGACTTCAACATCAGCCTGCCGGCCACGCCCATCGCGGAACTGTCTACGCTGACCCGGCGCTTCGGCCTGATGGCGCAGGCTCTGCACCAGTTCAAGCAAACCAATGTGGAGGCCCTGATCAACGGTCAACAGCGCCTGCAGGCACTGCTCGACAGTATCGATGACGGTCTGCTCATCATTGACCGTCAGGGTCGGCTGGAGCACGCCAACCCGGTTGCACAGCGCCAGCTGGCCTGGGAAGACGAACACATCGGTTCGACACTGGGCGAGGCGCTTGGCAATCCTGAACTGGACGTGGCGGCACAGCAGGTTCTGGCCGACAGGCCGCTGACCGACCCGCCGCAGGACCTGATCATCGAAGCCGATGGCGAACGCCGGCTGCTGGCATGGCGCATAAGCCCGGTGAATCATCACAATGGCAAGATCAGTGGCGCCGTGATGGTGCTGCACGACGTCACCGATCAGCGCACCTTCGAGCGTGTGCGCAACGAATTCGTGTTGCGCGCCTCGCATGAACTGCGCACCCCCGTGACCGGCATGCAGATGGCCTTCAGCCTGCTGCGCGAGCGCACGCAGCTTCCGCCGAGCAGCCGCGAAGCCGAGCTGTTCGAAACCGTGCATGAAGAGATGCAGCGATTGGTCACCCTGATCAACGACCTGTTGAATTTCTCGCGTTATCAGAGTGGCCAGCAGAAACTCGAACCTGCCCCCTGCGCTCCCGACCGGCTACTCAGCGAGGCCCGTCAGCGCTTCCTGGCCACGGCGGCACAGAACGACATCGAGATTACCCTGGAGCTGCAATCCCCGCTTCCCACGCTGCTGCTCGACCGCCAGCAGATGGAGCGGGTATTCGACAACCTGCTCAGCAACGCGCTGCGCCATACCCCGGACGGCGGCGAGATACGCCTGCTCGCCCGGCACCATGGCGAGCGGGTGATTCTGAGTGTGGAGGACAATGGCGAAGGTATTCCCTACAGCCAGCAGGCACGGATCTTCGAGCCCTTCGTGCAGATCGGTCGTCGCCGCGGCGGCGCCGGCCTGGGTCTGGCGCTGTGCAAGGAAATCGTCCAGCTGCACGGTGGCCGCATCGGCGTGCATTCGCGAATCGGTCACGGGACGATTTTCTACATGGCGCTACCGGTATAACAGGCCGCCCCTGCGCCGGGAATTCAACAGGGATCAGGGCGTCGCGCCCAGCGCCGCCAGGATTGCCGCTGTTTCGGCATCAGGCTCACCATCGAAACGTGCCGGCCGGTATTTCATCTGGAATGCCGCGATAACGTTGCGCGTCTCCGGGTCCAGATGACCATGCTCCGGCACCTTGTAGCCCTGCGCAGCGAGTTGCGTCTGAAACCAGGCTACATCCGGCAATTGCAGTGCATACAGACTGCGCTGTCGGGCCATCACGGCGGCATCCGGCCAGGGCACCAGCCCGGCATCGGCCAGGCGCTTCCAGGGGAACAACGGACCAGGATCGACCTTGCGCTGTGGCGCGATATCGCTGTGGCCGACGACCACGCCGGGCTTGAGTCCGTGGCGTTGCATGATGTCCTTTAGCAGAGCGATGAGGGCATCGATCTGCTCATCCGGGTAGGGATACCAGAGCCGCCCCTGCTCGCCTTCGATATAGCCCCGATTGACCAGTTCGATACCGATAGAGCTGGAGTTGAGCCAGGTCCGCCCCTGCCACTGGCTGTCGCCGGCATGCCAGGCCCGCCGATCCTCATCCACCAGCCGGTAGATGGTCGCCGGTGACTCATCGATCAGATAATGGCTGCTGACGCCATCACCCTTGAGGATATCCAGCGAGCGCGCCAGGTCGCTGGAGGTGTAATGCACCACGATGAACTGCACACGGCTGTCATGCCCCACAGAAGCATGACGCGTATCGATGTGCGGACCGGTGGCGCAGCCCGCCAGCAGCATGGAGAAAGTCAGGGCAATCAGCAGCTTCATCGGTATCAGGCCATTTCGATTCGGTTACGCCCGGCACCTTTCGCCCGGTAGAGCGCGCGGTCGGCACGCTCGAACACCTGTTCTGCGCGCTCCGTCCCGACAAAGGCTGCAAGCCCGCCCGACAGGGTGACCTCGGTGCGCTCACCCTTGAAGTGAAACGGGCAGTTCTGAATGCCTTCACGCAGACTCTCGATCAACCGCTGCCCGGCATCAAGCGGTGTTTCGGGGAGCAGCAGGGCAAATTCCTCACCGCCGAAACGGGCGATAAAATCGGTCTTGCGCAGACGCTTGCGCAGCTCGTTGGCGATAATCTTCAGAACCCGGTCGCCGGCCAAATGACCAAAGCTGTCATTGATACGCTTGAAGTGATCGACATCCAACACGGCCAGCAGCAGCTGCCCGCCGTAGCGCTGCTGCCGCGCGACTTCCATTTCCAGCCGCTCATCCCAGGCTGCCCGGTTGGGCAAGTCGGTCAGCGGATCGCGCAGCGCCCTGTTGCGCTGCTCCTGAATATGCTGTCGCATACCGGTGGCGGCCTGTTCAAGACTCGCGACTCGTTCGACCAGCGTATTCAGGCGCTCACCCACCTGCTTTTCATGCTCGCTGCGCTGGCGCTCATAGACATCGACCGTTTCCAGCAGGCCATCCAGCCTCGCCTGCACGGCCCGCTTGAGACTGGGCAGATCACTGGCTTCGAGCATGCTGCTTTGCAGCCCGCCAACCTGCTGGCGCAACTCCTCATCCAGTGACTGCGCGGCTTCCTTGCTGCGGGCATGCCCGTCATGGGTCGCCCCAAGGCTTTCCTGCATGCTGGCCAGACGCTCGTTAAGCAGCTGCAGATAGCTTTCAAACTCACGCTGCCCCTGGTTCGCCACTGCGATCATCAGTTGCGCCAGGTCGTCCAGGACCGGGACCAGCTCGTACCAGTTCAGGCCACGCTGAATGCGCTCGCGCAGCGCCAGAACCTGCGCCTGCTGCGGCTCGCATTGCTGCAGATCGTCGAGCAGGCCGAACAGCATCGACTCCACGCGCTCGGCAATGGCACTGTAAGCCTGCTCCGGCGTTGCAGGCAGCACATAACCCTCCGCCTCCCCGGCAACGGCAGGCAGATCTGCGGCCTGACTTTCCGCTTGCATCGGCGCAGACGGCTCGCCGGAATCGGCATTGGCCTGCAACTCAAAGACCTCACCGTAATCATGCAGCACCGGCAAGGGCTCAGGATTGGCCGGCAGTTCTTCTTCGCTTGCAAGCCGTTCTGCTCCAAGCGACGGCGTCGTCGCAGGGGCTACTGCGGCTGTTTCCTGCGCAACCTGCGAATCGGCATCGAGGGACTCTGCAACGGCTGTATCCATCACAGCCACAGAAGCGGCGACTTCGGCTTCACGCTGACCGAACAACCTGCCGAACAAACCCACCGCGCGCGGGGCGCCCGCCATTTGCACCGTCAACGCCCGATCCTGCAGTTCGCCCAGCTCACCCAGCAGGCCGGGCAGCTCACGCGACTGCGCCGCACGCGTGCGCACCGTGCGTGCGTAGGCTTTCAAAGGCTTGCGTACTTCACTGGGCAACGGCAGCGCCAGCAGCTGCGCAGTCAGACGCTGAAACCCCTGAGCCAGGCGTTCGATACGCGCCTGCTTGTTACGCTCGGTATCCAGCACGGCACGCTCGAGTCGCGGCACCAGCGACGCCAGGCCATGATCCAGATCATCGTCGCGCAGCACTTCGCGCAGGTCGCGCATGCATTGCTCAATCACGGGGTCTGCACCCTCGACCGCAAAACTGCTGCGCACCAGACTGCGCCGCAACAGATCGAGACGGATATTCCAGCGGGCTTCGAGCTGCTCCTGCTGCTCCAGCGAAGCCAGATATTTTTCCTTCCAGCGTGAAGCTTCGTCGTTCATTTGATCCCATCCACCGGGATTGGCCAGGCATTGCCGTGCAGCGCATCAGGCAGGCGGATCTCCACCGCTACCGGCAGGTGATCGGAGGTCGCCTGCGCCAGCACATCGACACGTTCGAGGGTCAGGCTGGGGCTCAGCAGGATATGGTCCAGGCAGCGCTGCGGTCGCCAGCTGGGGAAGGTCGCCGCGATCTGCGGCGCCTGCAAGCCCAGATCGCGCAATGGCGAGTTCTCCAGCAGATCGCTGGCATGGGTGTTCATGTCGCCCATCAGCACCTGATGGCGATAGCCGCCGATCAACTCGCGGATATAGGCCAGCTGGCGTGTGCGGGCGCCGCCGCCCAGCGCCAGGTGCATGACCACCACGACCAGAGCATCCTCGCCCTCACCGAACTTGAGCAGAATCGCACCACGCCCGGACGGCCCTGGCAGAGGATGATCCTCAAGCCCCTGCGGTTCCAGACGACTGAGCACACCGTTGCTGTGCTGGGCAAAGCGACCAAGGTTACGGTTGAGCTGCTGATACCAGTAAGGAAAGGCCCCGAGCTGGGCCAGATGCTCGACCTGATTGACATAACCGGAGCGCAGGCTGCCGCCATCCGCTTCCTGCAGGGCGACCAGATCGTAATTGCCGAGCAATTCGCCAATACGTTGCAGGTTGCTGGCGCGCCCGGCATGCGGCAGCAAATGCTGCCAACTGCGAGTCAGGTAGTGGTGATAACGCTCGGTACTGATCCCCACCTGAATATTGAAACTGAGCAGACGCAGACGGCCATCGCAGGGCAACCCGCTGGCATCGAGACAGTGCGGGTTGACCCTTGCTTGACCTGGGCCAGCCAGGCGCGGTGAACTCCAGCGACGCAACATGCTGCGCTTACCGGGCTGCGCGTTCTTTTTCAATCAGGAAGTCGGCGACATCCAGCGTACGCTGCGGACCGCCAGCTGAGCCGAGGTCGAAACGATACTTGCCATTGACCACCAGCACCGGCACGCCAGTGATCTGGTACGCCATGCCGAGTTTCTTGGCCTGCTCGGCGCGACTTTTCACACCGAAGGAATTGAAGGCCTTAAGGAATGCATCGCGGTCAACCCCCTTCCCAGCCAGGAAATCCGCCATCTTCTCGGGATTCTCCAGCTTGTTGCCTTCATTGTGATAAGCGCTGAACACGGCATCATGCACGCTCTGCTCGACATTCATCGATTCGAGTGCAAGGAACAGCTGGCCGTGAAGATTCCAGATACCGCCAAACATGGCTGGAATCCGCTTGAAATCCACGTCATCAGGCAACTGCTCGACCCAGGGGTTAATGATGGGCTCGAACTGGTAGCAATGCGGGCAGCCGTACCAGAACAGCTCCACCACCTCGATCTTGCCCGGCTCGGCCACCGGCACCGGCGCCGACAACTCGACATACTCCTTGCCGGCACGAAACTCTTCGGCATGGGCGGACAGGCCGAACAGGCTGGCGATGGCGATGATGGCGCTAAGCATGAATGTGCGCATGTTGACTCCTTGGCTATGAACGACTGGGCGATAGCGCAACAGGCTGCCTCAAAGAGCGCCGGCTAGCCAGCGCCATGTCGCGTCTTTTCAATATCTTGACGCTGATTCTAGACACTCAGAATATAAAAAAGGGCGTTCGGCCAAAGCCTGAACGCCCTTCTTCACAGTCGGGATTGCTACCGCTGTCAGTGCAGGCCCTGAATGTAGCTGGACAGGGCTTCAATGTCCTTGTTGCTCAGCTTGGCTGCAATGCCGCGCATGATCATGGTGTCGCCGTCATTGGTGCGATTGCCTTCGCGGAAATCCACCAGTTGCTTGGCGGTATAGGCCGCATGCTGACCGCCCAGTTGCGGGAAGGCGGCCAGATCGTTGCCAGCGCCGTTCGGTGCATGGCAGCCCGTGCAGGCCGGCATGCCCAGATCCACCTTGCCGCCACGGAAGAGCCTTTCACCGGCTTCGACCAAAGCCGGATCGGCCATGCCGACCGTCCCTTTCTGTCCGGCGAAGTAGGCGGCGATATCGGCAAGATCCTGATCGCTGTAGGGGTCGAGCATGGCGGTCATTTCCAGAACCTTGCGTCCGACGCCCTCAGGGGCACCGGGCGTGCTGCCGACCTTGATGTCCTTCAGCTGCTTGAGCAGATAAGCCTCGCCCTGACCGGCAAGCTTCGGAAAATTGGGTGCAGGGCTATTGCCGTCGGCCCCATGGCAGGCGCCGCAAACGGCAACTTTGCTCTGACCGGCTTCGGCGTCGCCAGCCGCATGGGCCATACCGGTGATGCCAAGGGTCAACAGCAGACTCACGAGTACTTTGTTCATCAGCTCATCCAACTACGGCTAAGGGTTTAAAGGAAAACTTGTCGGCTACCGGCAGCACAGGCTGCGGCACGCTCGTTATGCTTGCATGGTGCCATTGCGCGAATTCACCCCCTGCCGCCCGTTCCCGCAGAAGCGGAAAAACCGGAGCCAGGGCTTCATTTCAGAGCAAAGCGCGCACAAAATCTGCGGCATTATATACTGGCGACCGTGAAACGGAAATGAACCATTGCCGCATCAAGGCCCGTGTGACGTTTCGTCGCCATGCCAGGATGTTGCAGCCCAGCGCCCCACCGGAACCATCATGCTCCCGAAAAATCCGATCCTCGGCCTCTGCCAGCAAGCCACTTTCATGATCAGCGCTGCCAAGGTTGACCAATGCCCGGCCGATGAGGGACTGGAAGTTGCCTTCGCTGGTCGCTCCAACGCGGGCAAGTCCAGCGCGCTGAATACCCTGACTCACGCCAGCCTGGCTCGCACCTCGAAAACCCCTGGCCGTACCCAGTTGCTGAATTTCTTCCGCCTGGATGACGAGCGTCGCCTGGTCGACCTGCCCGGCTACGGCTATGCGAAGGTACCGATTCCGCTCAAGCAGCACTGGCAGCGCCACCTCGAAGCCTACCTCAGCAGCCGCGAAAGCCTGGCCGGCGTGTTCCTGATGATGGACATTCGCCATCCGCTGACCGAGTTCGACCGGATGATGCTCGACTGGTCCGGCGCCAGCGAAATGCCGCTGCATATCCTGCTGACCAAATCCGACAAGCTGGCCTTCGGCGCGGCAAAGACGGCCCTGCTGACGATCCAGCGCGACATCCGCAAGGGCTGGGGCGACGGCGTCAGCGTACAACTGTTCTCCGCACCCAAGCGTCAGGGCGTCGAAGAGGCCCAGCTGAAACTCGCCGAACTGCTGGGAATGCTCGACGACGAGCCTGAAACCGGAAACATAGAAGCGCTTTAGCGAGTCATCTCGGGCAGCCGCGTCGGATTGCGCCTTCGATACCTGGATTACGCCTTCGGCTAATCCAGGCTACGGCCCTGGGGATGCTCGAAGCGAAATAGAGCGTAGGGTGATTACACTCCACCGATCCACCGGGTGGCGACCCACCGGGTGGCGATCCACGGAGTGGCCATCCAGCGGGCAGCGCCACGGTGGATGTAAAAAGCGACATCCACCCTACAACGCATCAAGCGTGGCTCACGCCCGATAATCCCCGACCGGCGCGCAGGCGCAGAACAGGTTGCGATCACCGAACACATTGTCGACGCGGTTCACCGCCGGCCAGTACTTGTGCGCCAGCGCGTGGGCGCTCGGCGTCACCGCTTCAGCGATGCTGTAGGGGCGATCCCAGCCGGCAATCACGTCGGCCAGGGTGTGCGGCGCATTCACCAGGGGGTTGTTGGCTGCCGGCCAGTCACCGCTCTGCACCCGGGCGATTTCGGCACGGATGCTCAGCATGGCCTCGACGAAGCGATCCAGCTCGGCCTTCGACTCACTTTCGGTAGGCTCGATCATCAGCGTGCCAGGCACCGGGAAGGACATGGTCGGCGCGTGGAAGCCGTAGTCCATCAAGCGCTTGGCCACGTCTTCCTCGCTGATACCGGTCTGCGCCTTGAGCGGGCGCAGATCGATGATGCACTCGTGAGCCACGCGGCCGTTGCGGCCGCTGTAAAGCACCGGATAGGCCTCGCCAAGACGCATGGCCAGATAGTTGGCACTGAGGATTGCGACTTCCGTTGCTTCACGCAGCTGCGGGCCCATCATGGCGATGTACATCCAACTGATCGGCAGAATGCTGGCGCTGCCCCAGGGGGCGGCGCTGATCGCGCCATTGCCTGCATCGGGTCCCTGCAACTCCACCACAGGATGATTGGCCACGAAGGGCGCCAGGTGCGCCTTGACGCCAATCGGCCCCATGCCCGGCCCGCCGCCACCATGGGGAATGCAGAAGGTCTTGTGCAGGTTCATGTGCGAAACATCGGCGCCGATATCGGCCGGTCGCGACAGGCCGACCTGGGCATTGAGGTTGGCCCCGTCCATGTACACCTGGCCGCCCTGGGCGTGGATCGCCGCGCAGATTTCGCGGACATTTTCCTCGTACACGCCGTGGGTCGAGGGATAGGTGATCATCAGACAGGCAAGCCGGTCGCCCGCCTCGACAGCCTTGCGCTCAAGATCCTGCAGATCGATGTTGCCGCCCCGGTCGCAATCGACGATTACGACCTGCATGCCGACCATTTGCGCCGTCGCCGGGTTGGTGCCGTGCGCCGATGACGGGATCAGACAGATATCGCGCTGCCCCTGTCCGCAGCTCTGGTGATACTTGCGGATGGCGACCAGCCCGGCGTATTCGCCCTGCGCGCCGGAGTTGGGCTGCATGGAAATCGAATCGAACCCGGTAATGATACAGAGCCAGGCCTCCAGCTCTTCGATCATCAGCCTGTAGCCCTGGGCCTGCTCACGCGGAGCAAAGGGGTGCAGGTTGGCGAATTCCGGCCAGGTGATGGGGATCATCTCGCTGGTGGCGTTGAGTTTCATGGTGCAGGAACCGAGCGGAATCATCGCCTGGTTCAGTGCCAGATCCTTGTTCTCCAGCTGCTTGAGGTAGCGCAGCATCTCGGTTTCACTGTGGTGCGTGTTGAATACCGGATGAGTCAGGTACGGACTGCTGCGATGCAATTCAGGCGGGATGCCACTGGCAATTTCGTCGGCATCCAGCGCGGCGACGTCCAGCCCGTGATCGGCGCCGAGGAAAATCGCCAGCAACTGCTCGACGGTCTTCTCGTTGCAGGTTTCATCGAGGCTAACGCCAAGCCTGCCGCGCCCGAGGATGCGTAGATTGATCCGCGCAGCTGCCGCGCTCTCGATGATGGCTGTCTGCGCACCGCCAACCTCAAGGGTGAGGGTGTCGAAGAAATGCCGATTGAGGCGAACCATGCCCTTGCGTTCCAGCCCGGCAGCCAGCAGCGCCGTCAGCCGATGCACGCGCCGGGCGATGCGCCTGAGCCCTTCGGGACCGTGGTAGACCGCATAGCTGCTGGCGATATTGGCCAGCAGCACCTGCGCCGTGCAGATATTGGAATTGGCCTTCTCACGCCGGATATGCTGCTCGCGGGTCTGCAACGCCATGCGTAGCGCGGTATTGCCGCGAACATCACGAGAAACCCCGATAAGCCGGCCCGGCATGGCGCGCCTGAACTCATCGCGCGTCGCGAAAAAGGCCGCATGTGGGCCGCCATAGCCCATGGGCACGCCGAAGCGCTGGGTCGAACCAAGCACCACGTCGGCGCCCAACTCGCCGGGGGGTGTCAGCAGCAGCAGGCTGAGCGGGTCGGCAGCCACGCATGCCAACGCCTGACCGTCATGCAGCTGCGTGATGACTGGTCGCAGGTCGCGAATCTCACCGTGACTATCGGGATACTGCAGCAGCGCACCGAACAGCGCCTGCCCCTCAATGGCCTCGACGGGGCCAACCACCAACTCGAAGCCAAAACCCTCAGAGCGGGTCCGCATCACCGAAAGCGTCTGCGGATGACAGTTCTCATCGACGAAGAAGCGATTGCTGGCACTCTTCGATACCCGCCGGGCCAGCGCCATGGCTTCGGCAGCAGCGGTGGCCTCGTCCAGCAGCGAGGCATTGGCCAGGTCGAGGCCGGTCAGGTCCATGGTCAGTTGCTGGAAGTTCAGCAGCGCTTCGAGGCGACCCTGGGAAATCTCTGGCTGATACGGGGTGTAGGCGGTGTACCAGCCGGGGTTTTCCAGCAGGTTACGCAGGATCACCGGCGGGGTGATGGTGCCGTGGTAGCCCATGCCGATCAGGCTGGTCCACAGCTGATTCCGCTCGGCATAGCCACGCAGCCGCGCCAGGGCGTCCTGCTCGTCCAGCGCCGGCGGCAGCGCCAGCTCACCTCGCAGGCGGATCGCCGGCGGCACCGTTTCATCGATCAGCTGCTCACGACTGTCCAGCCCGAGTGCTTCCAGCATGGCCTGCTGCTCATGCGCATCGGGACCGATATGGCGGCACAGAAAGGCATCGGACTGCTGAAGCTCGGAAAGGGATGGCATGAACGGCATGGCAGCTACTCTCGAAAAAAGAAAAAGCCCCGACAGTGCGGGGCTTGGTGATTGAGCAATCAGGCTTCGGCGTCGCAGGACGCCTTGTAGGCTTCTGCCGTGAGCAGCGCCTCCAGTTCCGCCGGGGCATCGGGCTGCAGACGGAAGAACCAGCTGCCGTAGGGCTCGTTGTTGACCTGCTCGGGAGAGTCGGCGAGCTGCTCATTGACGGCGATGACCACACCGGAGACAGGCGCGTAGATATCCGAGGCGGCCTTGACTGACTCCACCACGCCGGCCTGCTGACCGGTCTTGAGTTGCTGACCGACCTCCGGCAGCTCCACATAGACCACGTCGCCCAGCGCTTGCTGGGCATGATCGGAAATGCCCACACTGACGCTGCCATCGGCCTCCTGGCGGGCCCATTCATGGCTGGCGGCGTAACGCAGATCGCTGGGTAGGTCGCTCATTCATCTGTCCTCATGGCTGTCGGTGCGGGTCGCGCACAGCTTTGGCGCGAAGCAGTAGGTCGAATTTATACCAGTACTCTGCCGTGGCGCACGAAGGTCGGCTGTACAACGCGCACGGGGTACCATTTGTTGCGAATCTCCACCTCGGCACGTTCAGCGGTATTGGCTGGTACGCGGGCCAGGGCAATGGACTTGCCCAGCGTAGGGGAAAAGCTGCCGCTGGTGATTTCACCCTCGCCGATGCCGCTAACCCGCACCACCTGATGCGCCCGGAGCACGCCGCGCTCTTCGAGCACCAGGCCGACCAGCCGAGGCTGCTCGTTGTGCTCGCGCTGCGCCTGCAGAGCGGCGCGACCGATGAATTCGCGCTCGACCGGCTCCCAGGCGACGGACCAGCCCATGTTTGCCGCCAGCGGTGAAATCTCTTCGTTCATGTCCTGACCGTAAAGATTCAGCCCGGCCTCCAGACGCAAGGTGTCACGGGCGCCGAGGCCGATCGGGGCAATGCCTGCACCGACCAGCTCACTGAAGAAGTCCGGCGCTTCCTCGATCGGAAGAATAACTTCCAGGCCGTCTTCGCCCGTGTAGCCGGTACGCCCGATAAACCAGTCGCCTGCTGTCAGGCCGTAGAAAGGCTTGAGCTCCTGAATCAGGGCGGCACGGCTCTGGGCGACGATATCCATTACCCGCGCCCGCGCCTGCGGCCCCTGGATGGCAAGCATCGCCAGATCGGCGCGCTCCTTTAGCGTGACATCAAACCCCTCGGCCTGAACCTGCAGCCAGGCCATATCCTTGTCGCGCGTACCGGCGTTGAGCACCAGGCGATAGCCCTGCTCGGTCAGGTAAACGATCAGGTCGTCGATGACTCCGCCTGCTTCGTTGAGCATCGCGCTGTAGAGCGCCTTGCCGACTTCTCTCAGGCGCGCCACGTCATTGGCCAGCAGACGCTGCAGGTAGCACCTGGCCTGGGCGCCGGCCACGTCGACGATGGTCATGTGGGAGACGTCGAATACGCCGCAATCACGCCGTACCTGATGGTGTTCCTCCACCTGCGAACCGTAATGCAGCGGCATGTCCCAGCCGCCGAAATCCACCATTTTCGCGCCGAGCGCCAAATGCTGATCATAAAGGGGAGTGCGCTGACCCATGGGTTTCTCCTTCCGGGCAGGTCGCCGAAGCGGCAGAGGTAAAGCCTATAGAAAGCCGTCCAGCCAAAGACATGCGACTTTTGAATGGCGCGCATTGTAGCCCCAAGGTTGTGACAGGTCACGGCGCATGCGACAGCCGCCTTTCACCCTTTGGCCGAGCGCCGGATCAGCAGGATGACCGGCAGCAGGCCGACCAGTACCAGCGTCAGTGCCGGCAGCGCAGCGCGCGCCCATTCGCCTTCGCTGGTCATCTCGAAAATGCGCACTGCCAGGGTGTCCCAGCCGAAGGGTCGCATCAGCAGCGTGGCCGGCATTTCCTTGAGCACATCGACGAACACCAGCAGCGCGGCGCTCAGGGTGCCCGGCAACAGCAGCGGCAGGTAGACCCGAAAGAACAGTGCAGGGCCTCCGACCCCCAGACTGCGCGACGCCTGCGGCAGCGATGGGCGGATGCGTGCCAGGGCATTCTCCAGCGGACCGAACGCCACCGCCATGAAGCGAATCAGATAGGCCAGCAGCAAGGCACCAAGACTGCCAAGCAGGAGGGGTTTGCCAGCACCGCCAAGCCAGGCTGAAAGGGGAATGATCAACTCGCGGTCCAGATAGCTGAAAGCGAGCATGATCGACACTGCCAACACCGATCCGGGCAACGCGTAGCCGAGATTCGCCAGCCCCACAGCCGCCCTGATCGAGCGCACCGGGGCCTGACGCCGCGAAAAGGCCAGCAGCAAGGCCACTGCGACCGTGATCAGCGCCGCCAGTCCACCCAGGTAAAGCGTATGCAGAATCAGCCCGGCGTAGCGCTCATCCAGATCGAAGCGCCCGCGCTGCCAGAGCCAGGCCAGCAACTGCAGCATCGGGATAACGAAGGCACAGAGAAACACCAGCCCACACCAGCAACTGGCTGCAAATGCCTTGAAGCCGCGCAAGTGGTAAAGCGCTGCCGAGCGCGCCCGGTCATTGGCCGGCCTGGCCACGCCACGGGCACGACGCTCGCCGTACAGCACCAGCATCACCGCGAGTAGCAGCAGGCTGGCCAGCTGGGTGGCGCTGGTGAGACTGAAAAAGCCGTACCAGGTCTTGTAGATTGCGGTGGTAAAGGTATCGAAATTGAATACCGAAACCGCGCCGAAGTCGGCCAGGGTTTCCATCAGGGCCAGCGCCAGTCCGGCCCCGATGGCAGGTCGCGCCATCGGCAGCGCCACGCTCCAGAAGGCCTTCCAGGGCGACTGCCCGAGCACCCGCGCAGCCTCCATCAACCCCTTTCCCTGAGCAATGAACGCCGAGCGCGCCAGCAGGTAGACATAGGGATAGAAGACCAACACCAGCACGATGATCACCCCGCCGGTGGAGCGCACACGGGGGAAGCGCACCCCGCTGCCGAACCACTCGCGCGCCAGGGTCTGCACCGGCCCGGCGAAGTCCAGCAGACCGATAAAGACGAATGCCAGCACATAGGCGGGAATCGCGAAGGGCAGCATCAACGCCCAGTCCAGCCAGCGCCGGCCAGGAAATTCGCAGAGTGCTGTCAACCAGGCGAGGCTCACGCCCAGCAGCACCACACCCATCCCGACGCCCAGCACCAGCGTCAGGGTGTTGCCCAGCAGGCGCGGAATCTGGGTATCCCAGAGGTGCGACCATATCTCGGTATCGATGTCGCCCCAACTGAACAGCAGAACACTCAGCGGCAGCAATACCAGCGCAGCGACTGTGAATGTCAGGGGATACCAGCGGCGCTCGACGGGATGGGACACGCAAGCCTCGGAAGCAGAAATGAAAACGCCCCCGGCCAGGCGGGGGCGTTGAGTATAACCGGAGCGGGAAGCTATCGACCTCTGGCTTCAAGCTTCAAGCGGCACTTACCTCCAGCCCGCCCGGTCCATCAGCTTGATGGCTTCAGCCTGGCGCTTACCGGCAACTTCAACAGGGATGGTGTCAGCCTTGAACTCGCCCCACTCGGCCACTTCAGCCGAAGGCTTGACGCTCGAATTGGCCGGGAACTCCATGTTGATGTCGGCAAAGAGGTTCTGCGCCTCGGTAGAGGTCATCCACTCGACCAGCTTGCGGGCAGCGTCGGGATTGGGCGCATGTTTGGTCAGGCCGATCCCGGACAGGTTGACGTGTACGCCACGGTCGCCCTGGTTCGGCCAGAACAGCTTGGCTTTCAGGTCCGGCTTCTGCTTGTGCAGACGGCCGAAATAGTAGGTGTTGACGATACCCACATCACACTGGCCGGCATCGACGGCCTGCACCAGGGCAGTGTCATCGGCGAAAACGTCGGTGGCCAGATTGCCCACCCAACCCTTGATGATTGCCTCGGTCTTCTCTGCACCATGGGTTTCGATCATGGTGGCGGTCAGCGACTGGTTGTAGACCTTTTTGCTGGTACGCAAGCACAGACGGCCATCCCAGCGCTCGTCCGCCAGCGCTTCATAGGTGCTCAGCTCACCCTCTTTGACTCGCTCGGGGGAGTAGACGATGGTCCGGGCACGCAGCGACAGGCCGGTCCAGGCATCACTGGAGGAGCGGTACTGCGCGGGAATGTTGTCCTTGACCTGCTGGGAATTCATCGGCTGAAGGATGCCCATCTGCTCGGCCTGCCAGAGGTTGCCGCCATCGACAGTCAACAGCAGGTCGGCCGGCGTGTTGGCGCCTTCGGCCTTGATGCGCGCCATCAGCGGCGCTTCCTTGTCGGTGATGAACTTGATGTTCACGCCAGTCTTGGCGGTGTAGGCATCGAATACGGGCTTGATCAACTCATCGATGCGTGATGAGTAAACCACTACCTCATCGGCAGCCTGTACGGCGCCGGACAGCGCGGTGAGCGCCAGAGCGGCGAGTAAACCTTTGCGTGCCTGCATGGATCAGCCCCTTGATGACTTGAGAAAAGAGGCTAAATAGTAGTGAATGTCATTTAGTTTCTCAACACGAGAAATTGCGCCAAATCAAGTCAACGCAAGTTTTCGCTCACGGCCTTGCCAGCTCAGGCAGGTCGCCGGTCAACCCCAGCGCCTGCCGCACGAACAGGGCTTTGGCCTGTGGCAGGGCCTCAACACCTTTCAGTCCGGTGTTGCGTAGCCAGCGCAATGGCAGGTTATCGGCCTGGAACAGCCGCTCAAAACTTTCCATTGCCGCCATCATCGCCAGGTTGTGCGGCATGCGCCGACGCTCGAAACGAGCCAGCACACGCAAATCACCGGGCGGCATGCCACGCTTGAGCGCCGCGAGCAGCACCTCGGCCAGCACCGCCGCGTCCAGCAAGCCCAGGTTGACACCCTGACCGGCCAATGGATGGATGGTATGGGCGGCATCGCCGATCAGCGCCAGGCCGGGCTGTACATAGCGTTTGGCATGCCGCTGGCGCAGCGGGATACACAGGCGCGGATCGACCTCCAGTACCTCGCCCAGGCGATGCTCGAAGGCACGCCCGAGGGCCTGGCGAAAACCCTCATCGTCCTGCGCCATCAGCCGCTTTGCCTCAGCCTCGGTAGCCGACCAGACGATGGAGCACCAGTGCTCATCGCCGTCACGCTGCAAAGGCAGAAACGCCAGCGGACCGTCATCCGTGAAGCGCTGCCAGGCCGTACGCTGGTGCGGCTCGGCGCAGCGCACACTGGTGACGATGGCATGGTGCAGGTAGTCCCATTCCCGCGTCTCGCAGCCCGCCAGGCGCCGTACTGCCGAATTCGCGCCATCGGCGGCAACCAGCAGGCCGCTGTGCAGTTGTTGGCCGTCAGCAAGGGTAAGGTGCCAACCGGCTTCATCCTGGCGCAGCCGTTCCAGACGCGCCCCGGCAATCAGCTCCACCGAGCCGCGGGCCTTGAGTGCCTCCAGCAGCGCATCCTGCACCACGCGGTTCTCGACGATATGGCCAAGCATCTCGGCATGTACCGAGGCGGCAGAAAAGTGAATCTGTCCGGTGCCGGAGCCGTCCCACACGCGCATGTCGCTGTAAGGGCTGGCGCGACGCCGGACGATGCCCGGCCAGGCGCCGAGGCGTTCGAGAATCCGCTGGCTCGCCGCCGACAGCGCGCTGACACGCGGCTCGAACGGATCAGACGCCGCAAAGGTCTGCGGTTCAAGCGGCCCGGCATCGATCAGGCGGATATTCAGCCCGCACTCCTGCAGCGCCAGTGCCAGCGTGCTGCCAACCATCCCGGCGCCCACAATGATGAGGTCCGCTTGCATCAATTCTCTCCTGCGAGTGTTCAACGGTCTGCGGCTCGAAAAAATTGCGTCATGCCCTGCGAATTCAGCCTTCTCGCACACCCAGCCCCATGGCCTGGCGTGCAAACCAGTCCTTGGCCGGTGGCAGCAGGTCCAGCGCCAGCAGACCGAGGTTGCGTCCGGTCGTGATCAGGGAGCCAGAGTCACCGAACAGACGCGTCAGCCGATCGGAAAAGCCCACAGTCAGGTGCTGATCCAGACGCTGGCGGCGCTGGTAATCCTGCAACACGCGCAGATCGCCCGGCGCAGCGCTGCTGTTCAGCAAGGTAGTGGCCAGCACCTCGGCATCGCGCAATGACAGGTTGTAGCCCTGCCCGGCAATCGGATGCAGGCTGTGCGCGGCATTGCCCAACACCACCAGACCGGAGCGCACCTGCTCCGTCGCTTCGACCAGCGACAGCGGGTACAGGTGTCGAGCGCCGACCTGCTGGAAGCCGCCCAGGCGATAGCCGAAGGCCTGCTGCAACTCGTCGAGAAACTGCGCTTCGTTCAGCGCCACCAGTCGCGCGGCATCCGCTTCCGAGCGGCTCCAGACCAGTGCACAGCGGTTGTCGCGTACCGGCAGCAGGGCCATGGGGCCATCATCGGTGAAACGCTCGAATGCCTGGCCCCCATGAGATTTGCCCGGGGTCACGTTGGCAATCAACGCAGTCTGCCCATAAGGCGTGCGCCTGACCTCGATGCCGAGCTGTTCGCGCAGCGCAGAGCGACCGCCGTCGGCCAGCACCGCCAGATCGCAATCGAACTGCCGGCCATCGGTCAGCGTCAGTACCCAGCCATCAGGCGTTGGCTGCATGCGCTCGACCTCGGCAGGGCAATGGCGCTGCACCACGTCGTCATCCAGCGCCTGCCACAGGCAATGACCGATCCAGGCGTTTTCCACCACATAGCCCAGCGCCGGCACCTGTTGGGTCTGCGCATCGAGCCGGGTGGCGCCGGCGCGACCGCGGTCGGAAACCTGGATATGAGTGATGGGCTCTGCACGCTCGGCAATCCGCTGCCAGACCCCCAGCCGCTGATAGATCAGCCGCGTGCCGTAGGACAGTGCCGTGGAGCGCGCATCATAACTGGGCTGATATTCGCTGCCCGGCTCGAAGGGCTCAATCAGCAGGATCGTCCAACCGCGCTGCCTGGCGCCCTGCTGCAAAGCCAGTGCAAGACTGGCGCCGACCAGCCCGCCGCCGATGATCGCCAGTACGCTCATGCCTCAGGCCTCCTCACGGGCAGCAGCCATCAACGCCTCGATCTCGGCGACGCGCTTGGGCACGCCGCCGGTGAGAATCTCGCAGCCGGTTTTGCTCACCACCACGTCGTCCTCAATGCGCACACCGATGCCGCGCCATTTCTTGGCCACCAGCAGGTTGTCCGCCGCAATATAAATGCCCGGCTCGACGGTCATTGCCATCCCCGGCTCGAGCACGCGCCATTCACCACCGACCTTGTAGTCACCGACGTCATGCACATCCAGGCCGAGCCAGTGGCCGGCACGGTGCATATAGAAGGGCTTGTAGGCTTCGCTGGCGATCAGCTCATCCACCTCGCCCTGCAACAGGCCCAGCTCCACCAGCCCGGCGGTGATGACCCGCACCGTGGCCTCGTGCGCCTCGTTCCAGTGTTTGCCGGGCGCAATGTGCCTGAAGGCTTCCTCGTTGGCCGCCAGCACCAGCTCGTAGATGGCTTTCTGCTCGGGAGAAAACTTGCCACTGACCGGGAAGGTGCGGGTGATATCGCTGGCGTAGCAGTCAATCTCGCAGCCGGCATCGATCAAAACCAGATCACCGTCCTTGAGCGGCGCATCGTTCTCGCGGTAATGCAGGATGCAGGCGTTGCGACCCGCCGCGACGATGGAACCATAGGCAGGCATCTTCGCCCCGCCCTTGCGGAATTCGTAATCCAGCTCGGCTTCCAGGTGGTACTCGTACAGCCCGGCTCGACTGGCCTGCATGGCGCGGATGTGCGCGCGTGCGGAAATATCCGCCGCATGCTTCATCACCTTCACCTCGTTGGCCGACTTGTACAGACGCAGGTCATGCAACAGATGGTCGAGGGCAACGAATTCGCTCGGGGGCTGCGCACCCTGGCGCGCCTTGGAACGGATAGTCTTGATCCATTCCATCAGCCGGTGGTCGAAGGCCTCATTGGTGCCGATGGCATAGTAGACACGCGAGCGCCCCTCGATCAGGCCGGGGAGGATGTCGTCGATATCGCTGATGGGGAAAGCGTCGTCCGCGCCATATTCGCTGATGGCGCCGTCCTGGCCGGCACGCAGCCCGTCCCACAGCTCACGCTCAGGATCACGCTCGCGGCAGAACAGCACGTATTCTCCGTACTCGCGCCCCGGTATCAGGGCAATCACCGCCTCCGGCTCAGGGAAACCGGAGAGATACTGGAAATCACTGTCCTGCCGGTAGACATGCTCGACGTCGCGATTACGGATATACATCGGCGCCGCCGGCAGGATGGCGATGCTGTTGGGTTCCATCTGCGCCATCAACGCCTTGCGACGGCGGGCATAGTCCGATTTCGGGATGCGGGTCATGGGCGGGAGGTTTTCCTCAATGCAGGGAAGGCTTGGCCGTCGGCGCCAGCGGCTTGGCACACTCGGTGAACAGCAGCAGCGGCGCAACGCGCAGATACTCCATCACTTCCATGTAGTCGCTTTCGCCATCTTCGGACTCTTCCAGGGCACCTTGCACCTGGGCGATGGCCACCATGTCCTGCAGCACTTCCATGGCCTCGCTACTCAGGGCGCGATCACCGGCGATCAACCCGAAGCCGGCAAGGAAGCTCTGGCACCATTGCCCCAGCGCCAGCGCACGCTCGGCCAGCGGAGCCTCGTCCGAAGGCAATAGCAGCACGATGGCAATATCGTCGCCTGCCAGCTCCCCCTTGACCATTTCCTGAAGGCCGATCAGTGCCTGACGCACCGCTTCCTCGGGTTCGCCACCCAGCAACTCGCCGGCATCGAGCAGCCAGGTATCGATATCGAAGCCGGCTCCGGCGCAACTACGGCCCAGCAACAGGCCGTGCAGTTCGGCAGGGGTAACGGTCAGTGGTGTGTTGGCCAGCAATGTGGCGAATGCAGCATACGGCGAATTCTGAATGGGCATTGGCAGCTAGGCGCACGAGGGCGCTAATGTCTAGAATGAAGGCCTCGTATCCTAGCACCGGCGAACGAGCCAAGACCATCGAAGCGAGACTTGCCGGCACTCGCCTCAATCATCGGGAATTCCATGGAAGACGCCGACCTGCAACTGCTGAGCACGCGACTAGAGCAGCTGATCCAGCGCATCGAGCAGTTGAAAGTACAGAATCGCCTGCTTCAGCACAGCGAACAGGCGTGGCGTGAGGAGCGTGCCCAGCTGATTGAAAAGAACGAAATGGCCCGCGTGAAGGTCGAATCCATGATTTCGCGCCTGAAAGCTCTGGAGCAGGACTCATGAACCAGTCGAACACCGTTACCGTGCATATCCTGGACAAGGAATACTGCATCGCCTGTCCCACCGAAGAGCGCAGCAACCTGGAAGGTGCCGCGAGCTATCTGGACCGCAAGATGCGCGAGATTCGCAGCAGCGGGAAAGTGATCGGTGCTGACCGTATTGCGGTCATGGCGGCGCTGAACATTACCCATGAACTGCTGCACAAGCATGACCGCCTGGACGCCGAGGCCAACAGTGCGCGTGAACACGTGCGTACCCTGCTCGAACGCGTCGATAGCGCTCTGGCCGACCCGAATACCTCCGGCAACTGATGAACGGTTCACGGATTGCGTTATAATCCCCGCACCTCCCTGGCATGTTCGCCAGTCGGCGATGACCCTCTCCCGATAAGCAACATCATGGAGGCTACATGTGGTGCTGGTGTGCATGTCCGCCTGACGGAAAGCCTTAAAGTGCCCTGTAGTCGCCACCTTGAACTCTCGGGTTCAAGGGCCTACGCGGGCAGCGGCATGCTGGGGAGTCTTTTTCCATGATCATCGCAGAAGGCCTTTCGCGCCCTGCGCTGCGCCGCTTGCTGCGACATGAGCGCCGCAACCTTTCCCCCACCCAGCAACGTCTCGCCGCACGGCGACTCCATCGTCAGCTGGCACAACATCCCCTGTTCCGCCGCGCACGACATATCGCTCTCTATCTGCCCAACGATGGCGAAATCGATCCTCGACCGCTGCTGCGTGCCGCACAGAAAATGGGCAAGGCTATCTACCTGCCGGTCCTCAACGCCTGGCCGCGAACCCGCATGGTGTTTCAGCGCATTCTGCCGGGCGAACGCCTGAAGCCCAACCGCTTCGGTATCGCCGAGCCGGAATTCTGCCCGGCGCGCCAACAGCCCGTCTGGACGCTGGACCTGCTGCTGATGCCACTGGTGGGGTTCGACGAGCACGGCGGACGCCTGGGCATGGGCGGCGGCTTCTATGATCGCAGCCTGGCGTATCGCTCATGGCGCAAAAAAAGTCACAAACCGACGCTTCTTGGACTTGCCCATGAATGTCAGAAGGTCGATCGCCTGCCATTGGCAAGCTGGGATATTGATTTGCAGGCGGCAGTAACAGACAGATGCTGGCATGTGAAACGGGACAGGACGTCCGGAGAAGCATGACTGGCCGCATCCGTGCGGCCTGACCGATCAGCGCTGGAGTTGTTGCGAATGGCTGAGCGGGATCATGGGCGCCGTATCATCCGAGCGCTCCCATAGCCCCTGAGTATAGCCCGTGGTGACTACGCCCAAACCAAAAATCAGCACCAGGACCCAAACAATATCAGGCTTGCGTTTCATAACAGTTTCGCCTCCCCCTGCCAGGCGAATAGTTTTGCCAAGCCGTATCATTTTAATTTTCAGGCTCGACAACACCAACCTCAAGCGCGGCATTCTCCGCTATGCCTCCATGCAGTGCAAACACGCATCGGAACCGATTGTCGGGGAATTTGCGTTCGAGAACCCTTTGAAGCGAATCACTGAGAGCAAATAACATGCCGTACTGGCTGATGAAGTCTGAACCCGACGAATTCTCCATTCGAGATCTCGAACAACTCGGCCTTGCACGCTGGGATGGCGTGCGCAATTACCAGGCCCGCAATTACCTGCGGGCAATGAATGAAGGCGACCGGTTTTTCTTCTATCACTCCAGTTGCGCAACGCCCGGCATTGCAGGCATCGGCAGCATCGTTCGCGCCGCCTACCCGGACCCTACCGCCGTCGATCCCGAAAGCCCCTACTTCGCCGCCAAAGCCACGGAGACGAACAATCCCTGGAGCGCGGTGGACGTCAGCTTCCTCGAGATTATCCAGCCAGTCCTGACACTATCCCGACTCAAGGCCGAACCGGCGCTTGCACAGATGCCCTTGGTGCACAAAGGCAGCCGGCTCTCCGTGATGCCCGTCAGCGAGGCGCAATGGCAGGCCATTCTGGCCATGCGCTGAGCAGCAATCAGCGCTGCTTATTGAATGATCAGGTTGTTGAACAACAGGTCATCCACCAGAGGCTTGCCCTCTTCCTGAGTAAGCACAGCCTGCACCTGCTCAAGGGCTTCCTTGCGCAGAGCCTCTTTGGCCTCGACACTTCCCAGACTGGCATCGGTCTGCTGGGAAAACAGCATCACCAGCTGATTGCGGATCAACGGCTCATGGTGCTTGACCCTGGCTTCGGCCTCGCTGGTGCCGATGCGCAAGGCAACATCCGCCTTGTAATACTTCAATTTCCCATCCGCGCCGTAGTTACCCACCAACGCAGGCACCAGGGTGTAGTAGATGGCTTTGGTCGCCGCCGTATCGGTTGCGGATTTTTCGGCCAGAGCCGGCGCGGCCAGACCAAGAGCCAGACAGAAAGCAAGAATGCGCGTCACGAGACAACTCCAGGGAAAACGGGCACCAGCATAACCACTACCAGGCGCAGACCCAAGTCCGGCCTGTTATGTATCACCATCACGCCAGGCCATGCTCATTGCACCTGCAGGTCAGCCTTCTAGACTGCTCGGAACAATGCCCCCAAAACAAAAAGGAAGCCTGATGAAAGCCGTTCTCTGCAAAGCCTTTGGCCCAGCCGAAAACCTCGCCGTTGAAGAAATCGATGGCCCTACGATCAAAAAAGGTGAGGTACTGCTCGACGTGCATGCAGCCGGGGTCAACTTTCCGGACACACTCATCATCGAAGGCAAATATCAGTTCAAGCCCCCCTTTCCCTTTTCACCGGGTGGCGAGGCAGCAGGCGTGGTGGCCGCAGTGGGCGAAAGCATCACTCACCTGAAGGCCGGCGACCGGGTCATGGCGCTCACTGGTTGGGGCAGCTTTGCCGAACAGGTCGCAGTGCCTGGCCAGAATGCATTGCCCATGCCTGCCAACATGGATTTCACCACCGCTGCAGCCTTCGGCATGACCTACGGCACCTCGATGCACGCACTGACGCAGCGCGCCAACCTGCAGCCCGGCGAAACCCTGCTGGTACTCGGCGCCTCAGGTGGTGTCGGGCTGGCAGCAGTGGAGATCGGCAAGGCCATGGGCGCCCGGGTGATTGCGGCAGCCTCGAGCGCCGAAAAACTGGAGGTCGCCCGTAACGCCGGCGCCGACGAACTCATCAACTACACCGAATCCAGCCTGCGGGAACGCCTCAAGGAACTCACCAATGGTCAGGGCGCGGACGTGATCTACGACCCGGTCGGCGGCACACTTTTCGAGGAAGCCTTTCGCAGCATTGCCTGGAACGGTCGCATGCTGGTGGTGGGATTTGCAGCGGGTGGTGACATTCCCACGCTGCCGGCCAACCTGCCCCTGCTCAAGGGAGCCTCGCTGGTAGGCGTATTCTGGGGCGCATTCGCCCAGCGTCAGCCACAGGACAATGCCGCCAATTTCAGACAACTGTTTGCCTGGTACGCCGAGGGCAAACTCAAGCCCCTGGTCTCACAAACCTTTGCCCTCGAACAGGCCGGACAGGCAATCAATACGCTCGGACAGCGCAAGGCCGTGGGCAAACTGGTGGTGAAGGTGCGCTAGCGAAAAGCGAGGTGGATCAGGCCTACCGATCCACCCGCGGGGAAGAGTGGATGCAGAAAGCTACATTCCACCCTCCCCGCCGTGCTTATCAGTGAGCAGTAGCCGGAGCTGCGCCACCAGCGGCCTGCTGGATACGCTGCAGTTCCTGGGCGTAAAGCGCATCGAAGTTCACTGGCGCCAGCATCAGAGCCGGGAAAGAGCCTCGCGTGACCAGACTATCCAGCGCTTCGCGCGCGTAAGGGAACAGGATATTCGGGCAGAAGGCCCCCAGCGTGTGGCTCATGGCCTGAGGCTCAAGACCTTTGATCAGGAATATCCCGGCCTGCTGGACTTCGGCGATAAAGGCGACTTCTTCACCCGTCTTCACAGTGACCGAGAGGGTCAGCACCACTTCGTGAAAATCACCTTCCAGCGCCTTCTGCCGGGTGTTCAGATCCAGCGCAACACTGGGATTCCATTCCTGGCGGAAGATCTCGGGACTTTTTGGCGCCTCGAAGGAAAGGTCACGAACGTAGATGCGCTGCAGGGAAAACTGTGCGCCCTGCTCTTCCTGAGCGGCGGCTGCGCCGTTGTTTGCTTGTTCAGTCATGTGAAAGCCTTCTCGCTGTGCATGTTGTATTGGATTCCCCTGCCCGGATGCGGCATCCGGGCAACCCTGTCAGGCCGTTGAAAACCGCCTGCTCTGGCAGATCAGCCCTGAAGCATCGCATCCAGCCGCCCCGCACGCTCCAGGGCGTGCAGCTCATCACAGCCACCGACGTGCCTGTCACCGATCCATATCTGCGGCACCGAAGTGCGCCCGGCCTTGCTCGCCATTTCGGCGCGCAGCGCAGGCTTCCCATCCACGGAAATTTCGCGGAAGGCAACGCCCTTACGCTCCAGCAGGCTCTTGGCCCGCACACAGAAGGGGCACCAGGCGGTGGTATAGATGAGAACTTCAGGCATGTTTACTTGACCACTGGCAGATTCTCGCCGCGCCAGCTGGACATCCCCCCGGACAGCTTGGCGGCAGTAAAGCCTGCCTTCTTCAGCTCACGGCAGACCGTTCCGGCGTGCTGGCCCATGGCATCGACGACAACGATCGTCCTGGCCTTGTGCTTTTCCAGCTCGCTCAATCGGCTGACCAATTTTTCGTGAGGAATGTTCAATGAATCGACGATATGGCCGGCATCGAACTCCTTCTTGCCACGTACGTCCAACACCACGCCTTCGTCACGATTGACCAGCGCTGTCAATTCTCGGCTGCCCAGACTCTTGCCGCCCTTTTGCGTTTCAGTGATCGCAAGCAGAACGAGCAATGCCAGGAAGATGCTGACAAGTACAAAGTTGTTGGAGACAAATTCAATCAGGTTAGCGACCATCTACAAGGTTCCCGGAGGGTAAAATCCCGGCAGTATACACAGCCCCCTTTGCCGGCTGAACCCTGCCAATCGTGTAGAATTGCCGCCCTTATTCGCGCCCTCGTGCAAGGAGCCAGATAAATGCCCGCCGCGCCCAAACCCCTGGTACTGATCATCCTCGATGGCTTCGGACACAGTGACAGCCCCGAATACAACGCCATCCATGCGGCCAGCACACCGATTTACGACCAGCTGCGCGCCACCCGCCCGCACGGGTTGATCTCCGGCAGCGGCATGGATGTCGGACTACCTGACGGGCAGATGGGCAACTCGGAAGTCGGCCACATGAACCTCGGCGCGGGCCGCGTGGTGTATCAGGATTTCACCCGCGTGACCAAATCCATCCGTGACGGCGACTTCTTCACCAACCCGGCCATCTGCGCCGCCGTGGACAAGGCCGCAGGCAACGGCAAGGCCGTGCACATTCTCGGCCTGCTTTCGGACGGCGGCGTGCACAGCCATCAGGATCACCTGGTAGCCATGGCCGAACTGGCGGCCAAGCGCGGCGCCGAAAAGATCTACCTGCATGCCTTCCTCGACGGTCGCGACACGCCCCCCAAGAGCGCGCAGAGCTCCATCGAACTGCTGCAAGCCACGTTCACCCGCCTGGGCAAAGGCCGCATCGCCAGCCTGATCGGTCGTTATTTCGCCATGGACCGCGACAACCGCTGGGATCGCGTACAGCAAGCCTATGAACTGATCGTCAACGGCAAGGCCGAATACCAGTCCGATTACGCAGTGGACGGCCTGATCGCCGCCTACGAGCGCGGCGAAAGCGACGAGTTCGTCAAAGCCACCTCCATCGGCGAGGCGGTACGCGTGGAAGACGGCGATGCCGTGGTGTTCATGAACTTCCGTGCCGACCGCGCCCGCGAGCTGACCCGCGCCTTCGTCGAACCGGGCTTCAAGGAATTCCAGCCTACGCGCACACCGCAACTGGCCGGCTTCGTCATGCTCACCCAGTACGCCGCGAGTATTCCAGCCCCCGCCGCCTACGCCCCCGAGGCCCTGACCAACGTGCTTGGGGAGTACCTGGCCAACAACGGCAAAACCCAATTGCGCATTGCCGAGACCGAGAAATACGCCCACGTCACCTTCTTTTTTTCCGGCGGTCGCGAAGAGCCATTCGCGGGCGAAGAGCGCATCCTGATCCCGTCGCCGCAAGTCGCCACCTATGACCTGCAACCGGAAATGAGCGCCCCCGAAGTCACCGACCGCATTGTCGATGCCATCGAAAACCAGCGCTTCGACGTCATCATCGTCAACTATGCCAACGGTGACATGGTCGGCCACACCGGCGTATTCGAGGCAGCCGTCAAGGCAGTGGAATGCCTGGACAAGTGCGTTGGTCGAATTGTCGAAGCGCTGGACAGGGTCGGCGGCGAGGCGCTGATCACTGCCGATCACGGCAACGTCGAGCAGATGGAAGACGTCATGACCGGCCAGGCGCATACCGCACATACCTGCGAGCCGGTGCCCTTTATCTATGTTGGCAAGCGCAAGGTCAGCATCCGCGAGGGCGCTGTGCTCGCCGACGTCGCACCGACAATGCTGACCCTGCTGGGGCTGCCGGTTCCGGCCGAGATGAGCGGACGCTCGATTGTCGAACTGAAAGGATGAAATTGCAGGGCATTTGAAACCCGCCGCTGCGGTATGCCGTCATGTACGCTTGGCGCGTTGCAACCCGCCCTACAGCTTGTGGCCGTTTTTTTAGGCATACTACGGCGGTCGTTGATCTCTCGGTTACGCCAGCCAATGCCCCGTTTAATTCTCGCCTTCGCGTTTTTCTGCCTGCTCGGCCCTGCCGTGGCGGATGAGCGTGCAGCAGCACGCCAGCAGATAGAAGCCGCCCGCAAGGACGTCGCCGAATTGCAGAAGTTGCTCAAGCAGATCGAGCAGGAAAAGTCTGCCGTGCACAAGCAGCTGCAGACCACCGAAAGCGAAATGGGCACGCTGGAAAAGCAGGTGGACTCGCTGCAGCAGGAAATCGACCGCAGCGAAGCCGAACTGGAGCGTCTCAACGAAGAAAAAACCACCCTCGAAGGCGCCCGCATCGAACAGCAGCGATTGATCGGCATCCAGGCCCGCGCCGCCTATCAGAGTGGTCGCCAGGAATACCTCAAACTGCTGCTCAACCAGCAGAACCCGGAAAAATTCAGCCGCTCCCTGACCTACTACGACTACCTGAGCAAAGCGCGCTTCGAGCAGCTCGAACACTTCAACGAAACCCTGCGGCAACTGGCAACCGTTGAAGCCGGTATCGAGCAGCAGCAGGCAACTCTGAGCAAGCAGCAGGACGGCCTGAAGCAGCGTCAAGTCCAGCTTGCCGAAGTTCGCAAACAGCGCCAGCAGACCCTGGCCAAACTGGACAGAGACTTGTCCAGCCGCGACAGCAAGCTCAAGGCTCGCCAGCAGGAACAGGCGCAGCTCGAGCGCGTACTCAAGACCATCGAGGAAACCCTGGCGCGCCAGGCCCGCGAGGCCGAGGAGCAGCGCCAGCGCGCCCTGGCCCTCGCGCGCGAAGAACAGATGCGCCAGCAGCCATCAGGCACGGCAGCCTCGACAACCTCAGGCCCGTTCGTTTCCAGTGCCGGCGCGAGCTTCGGCGGCCCTTTTGCCAATGCCAAGGGCAAGCTGCCCTGGCCGGTCGATGGACGTCTGGTCGCCGGCTACGGCACTCCTCGCGGCGGCGACGCTCGAACCAAATGGGACGGCGTCCTGATCGGCGCCGCTATCGGCACCCAGGTACGCGCCGTGCATGGTGGTCGCGTGGTGTTCGCCGACTGGCTGCGTGGCGCCGGACTGCTGGTGATTCTCGACCACGGCAACGGCTATCTGAGCCTGTACGGGCATAATCAAAGCCTGTTGCGCGACGCCGGTGAAATCGTCAAGGCCGGAGATCCCATTGCCACTGTAGGCAACAGTGGCGGGCAGGAAGCCGCTGCACTGTATTTCGCCATTCGTCAGCAGGGTCGCCCTAGCGATCCAGCGCAATGGTGTCGCGCACAAGGCTAGCCAAGTCACCGAATGCGTTCTCACAACCGGAGTTCGACAATGCTTCACCCGCGCCGTTTTGCCCGCCCTTCAACGCTGCTCCTGGCCATATTGCTGGGCATTCATGGCAGCGCCTGGGCTCAGCAGCCACCGGCCGATATGGCGCCTGTGCCTGAGGATCGAGGCGTGTCAGCTACCAAGGCACCGCTGCCACTCGAAGAGCTGCGCACCTTTGCCGAGGTGCTGGACCGGATCAAAGCCGCCTATGTCGAGCCTGTGGATGACAAGACTCTGCTGGAAAATGCCATCAAGGGCATGCTGAGCAATCTCGATCCTCATTCGGCCTACCTCGAACCCGAGGCCTTCGCCGAACTGCAGGAAAGCACCAGCGGCGAGTTCGGCGGCCTGGGCATCGAAGTGGGCGTTGAAGACGGCTTTATCAAGGTGGTCTCGCCCATCGATGACACACCGGCATCCAAGGCCGGCATCGAGGCGGGCGACCTGATCGTGAAAATCGACGGCAAACCAACCAAGGGTCTCTCGATGATCGAGGCAGTGGGCATGATGCGTGGCAAGCCCGGCAGCGATATCAACCTGTCGCTGGTTCGCGAGGGCGGCAAACCCTTCGACGTCAAACTGACCCGCGCCATCATCCGCGTCACCAGCGTCAAGAGCCAGTTGCTCGAACCCGGCTACGGCTATCTGCGCGTCACCCAGTTCCAGGTCAACACGGGCACCGAAGTGGGCAAGGCCCTGGCGCGGCTGCGCAAGGAAAACGGCAAGAAACTCAACGGCCTGGTGCTGGACCTGCGCAACAATCCGGGCGGCGTACTGCAGGCTGCCGTGGAAGTCTCCGATCACTTTCTTACCGAAGGCCTGATCGTTTACACCAAGGGGCGCATCGCCAATTCGGAGCTGCGTTTCAACGCCGACCCGGCGGATGCCAGCGAAGGTGTCTCGCTGGTGGTTCTGATCAATGGCGGCAGCGCTTCGGCTTCGGAGATCGTCGCCGGCGCCCTGCAGGATCAGAAACGCGCGGTGGTAATGGGCACCGACAGCTTCGGCAAGGGTTCGGTACAGACCGTTCTGCCGCTGAACAATGACAGCGCGCTCAAGCTCACCACTGCGCTCTACTACACACCAAACGGTCGCTCCATCCAGGCTCAGGGCATCGAGCCGGACATCGAAGTCACCCGCGCCAAACTGACCCGCGAACAGGCCTCCGAAAGCCTTCGCGAAGCTGATCTGACTGGCCACCTGGGCAACGGCAATGGCGGCCCGGACCGCCCCAGCGGCAGCAAGGCAGGCAGCGACTCACCACGCCCGCAGGACGAGGATTACCAGCTCGGTCAGGCGCTCAACCTGCTCAAGGGACTGAACCTCACACGCGGCAAATAAGGGTGCTTCGCGCATCCTTGTGGCTGCTGGCCAGCCTGTTTTCGCTGCTGTGCCACGCCGGGGCGCCGCTCAATGAGGCGCCCGACCAGAAGCCTCGATTGGCACTGATCATCGACGATCTGGGCCAGAACCCTATGAGAGATGAGCGCGTACTGGCACTTCCAGGCCCGGTCGCCCTCGCCATTCTGCCGGACAGCCGCCATGCCTCTGTGCTTTCACAGCGCGCCCATGTTGCCGGCAAGACCGTCATGCTGCATCTGCCGATGGCGCCCGCAGGCGGCCCCTACGCCTGGCGTCCAGGGCTCCCTCAGAGCGAACTGCATGACAGGCTCGACAGCGCCCTGAAGGCAGTTCCACACGCCAGCGGGGTGAACAACCATATGGGCAGCCAGATGACCGATCAGGCGCACCCTATGGCTGTGCTCATGGCGACACTGCAGCAGCGTCACCTGTTCTTTCTCGACAGCCGTACCAACCCGCAAACCCTTGCGGCAGCAACCGCTCAGCGCGCCGGGCTGGCGAGCCTGTCACGGGACATCTTTCTCGATGACGACCCCAGCCCGGAGGCCGTCGCCCGGCAGTTCGCCGCCGCGATCGAACTGGCCCGCAGGCAAGGCTCGGTGGTGATCATCGGACATCCCCACGCCAGCACCCTGGCGCTGCTGGAGCGCGAGCTGCCACGCCTGCAGGACGCAGGTATCGAATGGGTAGACGTCGCCCAGATGATCGCCACGCGCGGCAACCGCGCCATGGTTGCCCATGGCCGTGGAGGCATCTATCAGGCTGTTGAAAACCTGCCCGCGCTGACCATTCACCGGTAGAAACAGCTGCCGCAAGCGGAATGCTGGACGGCCTGGACATGGCAAATAAAAAGCTTCGTGGCTGAAGCCACAGGAACAGCATTGGCCCTGTGCGACATCAGTCGCGAAGCTCTTGCCGGCTCAGCGCATCACGATGCCGCAACTGGCCATATAGGCCTTGGCTTCCGGCACGGTGTATTCGCCAAAATGGAAGATGCTGGCAGCCAGTACCGCATCGGCCTTGCCTTCCAGGACGCCGTCGGCCAGATGCTGCAGATTGCCGACACCACCGGAGGCAATCACCGGAATGCACAACGCCTCGCTGATGGCGCGGGTGACACCCAGGTCGTAACCACTCTTGACGCCATCCTGATCCATGCTGGTCAGCAGAATCTCGCCGGCGCCGAGTGCTTCCATCTTCTTTGCCCACTCCACTGCATCCAGCCCGGTGGGCTTGCGTCCGCCATGGGTGAAGATTTCCCAGCGCCCCGCTTCGCCAGGAGCGGAAACCTTCTTGGCGTCGATAGCGACGACGATGCACTGTGAGCCGAAGCGCTGCGCGGCCTCACCGACGAACTCGGGGTTGAACACCGCAGCCGTATTGATCGACACCTTGTCGGCGCCGGCATTGAGCAGGTTGCGGATGTCCTGCACGTTGCGCACGCCACCGCCGACAGTCAGCGGAATGAACACCTGACTGGCCATGCGCTCAACGGTGTGCAGGGTGGTGTCGCGGTTGTCGACGCTGGCAGTGATGTCGAGAAAGGTGATCTCGTCTGCACCCTGCTCATCGTAGCGACGGGCGATTTCCACCGGGTCACCGGCGTCGCGGATATTCTCGAACTTGACGCCCTTGACCACGCGACCGTTGTCCACGTCGAGGCAAGGGATGATGCGTTTGGCGAGGGCCATGGCCGATCTCTCTCGTAGGGTGGACAACCGCGCAGCGTTGTCCACCATTTCACCGGATGCACGGTGGACAAGCGAAGCGTTGTCCACCCTACGGCTTATTCGTCTTTGTACTTGAGGTCGCAAAGCGCCTGCGCCTCGGCCACGTCGAGCGTGCCTTCGTAGATCGCCCGCCCAGTGATGGCGCCGACGATTCCGCGGGTGTTGGTGTCGAGCAGCTTCTGGATGTCGCCGATGTTGTGGATGCCGCCGGAGGCGATCACGGGAATACGGCTGGCGTTGGCCAGCGCTACCGTCGCTTCGACGTTGCAGCCCTGCATCATCCCGTCCTTGGCGATGTCGGTATAGACGATCGCCGAGACACCATCGGCCTCGAAGCGGCGCGCCAGATCCACCGCCTGCACGCTGCTCACTTCGGCCCAGCCATCGGTGGCTACGAAACCATCCTTGGCATCCAGGCCGACGATGACCTTGCCCGGGAAGGCCTTGCAGGCTTCGGTGACAAACTCCGGCTGCTTGACCGCCTTGGTGCCGATAATCACGTAGCTGACGCCAGCACGCACGTAATGCTCGATGGTCTCCAGCGAACGGATGCCGCCACCGATCTGGATCGGCAGGTTCGGATAGCGCCTGGCAATCGCGGTGACCACCTCGCCATTGACCGGCTGACCTTCGAAGGCGCCGTTCAGATCGACCAGGTGCAGACGACGGCAACCACCTTCAACCCACCTGGCAGCCATCGCCACCGGGTCATCGGAGAATACCGTGGCGTCATCCATCAGCCCCTGACGCAGACGCACGCAGGCGCCGTCCTTGAGATCGATCGCGGGAATAATCAGCATGGCTCGAAACCTGTTCAAATCGGATATCGGTTAAAGGTCAGCTCTTTTCGAGCGCCCACAAGTCGCTTTCGATGCTTTCAAACCGTTCTTTCAGGTGTGTCTGCACGTCGAAAATCGCCTTGTTGTAATACAGCGGAGCAATCTCACGGGCGAACAGATCGAGCACTTCCTGCGCCTCGAAGGAGCCGAGCTCCAATTCGAAACGGTCTTCCAGAAAGCGCTTGATGACCTGCTGGGCAGTCTGCTCCTGAGCGCAATCCAGCGTCAGGACCGGCGCCTTGAGCTTCGCCCGGCTCATTACCAGCGGCCATCCCAGGCGGCGAAGTTCTGCAGCAGCTGCAGGCCATGGGTGTGGCTCTTCTCGGGATGGAACTGCACGGCGAAGCGCGAGCCGTCGGCCAGCGCGGCAGCGAAGTCCTTGCCGTAATGGCCGCGACCGACCACATGACGCGGATTGCCGGCCTCGATGTAGTAGCTGTGTACGAAGTAGAAGCGACCCATGTCCGGGATACTGTGCCAGAGCGGGTGATCCACAGCCTGCCTGACCTCGTTCCAGCCCATGTGCGGCACCTTGAGGCGCTCGCCGTCTTCCTGCAGATCCTTGCCGAAGAAGCGCACCTGACCGGGGAACAGGCCGATACAGTCGACGCCGTCGTTTTCTTCGCTGTGCTCCATCAGCGCCTGCATGCCGACGCAGATACCGAGGAACGGGCGGTCGACGCTGACTTCACGCACCAGCTCATCGAAGCCCAGGCGGCGAATCTCGGCCATGCAGTCGCGGATCGCGCCGACGCCTGGGAACACCACGCGGTCGGCTTCACGGATGACCTGCGCATCGCTGGTCACCAGTACCTTGCCGGCGCCGACATGCTCAAGCGCCTTGGCAACCGAATGCAGATTGCCCATGCCGTAATCGATGACGGCAACTGTCTGCATTACAGGCAACCCTTGGTCGAAGGCATCTGGCCGGCCATGCGTTCGTCCAGCGTCAGTGCCATGCGCAGCGCACGACCGAAGGCCTTGAACACCGTCTCGATCTGGTGGTGGGTGTTGGTGCCGCGCAAGGTGTCGATGTGCAGCGTCACCAGCGCGTGGTTGACGAAGCCCTGGAAGAATTCCTGGAACAGGTCGACGTCGAAGCCGCCGACGGTGGCGCGGGTATAGGGCACGTTCATGGTCAGGCCGGGGCGACCGGAGAAGTCGATCACCACGCGCGACAGAGCTTCGTCCAGCGGCACATAGGCGTGGCCGTAGCGAGTCATGCCCTTCTTGTCACCAATCGCCTTGGCGAAGGCCTGGCCGAGGGTAATGCCGACATCCTCGACAGTGTGGTGGTCATCGATATGCAGGTCGCCCTTGCACTCGATGTCCAGATCGATCAGACCATGACGGGCGATCTGATCGAGCATATGTTCGAGAAAAGGCACGCCTATGGCGAAGCGGGCCTTGCCGGTGCCATCCAGATTGATGGTGGCCTTGACCTGGGTCTCCAGGGTGTTGCGCTCTACGCAAGCCGTACGTTCGGACATCAACAGCTCCGCTGATCGTGCAAAAAAAGATCGGCATTATAGGCCCAAATCCCGCAACTGGGCTATGTGCCCTGCGCCATCGAAAGCGGCCAGCGCCGTGCGATTGAAAGCCGCCAGGGTTATGCTTGCCGCCATCCTCCGAGAACGCCACCAGGTCAGCATGCCCGTATTCGTCGAAACCCTCACCGAACCCAGCCAGCAAGACCTTGTGGACCTGGCCAAGATCTTCGCCGACGCTCCCGCCTGGCTGCTGGCGCCCCACCCGGACGCCGAGGCGCTGATCCAGGCCGCGCTGGCCGATGGCAGCCTGATTGCCGGCCGCTTCAATGACCGCCTGCTTGGCGCGGCCCTGTTGCGGCGCGACTCACAGCGCTGGCAACTGTCACACCTGTGCGTACGCAAAATCACCCGCCGCAGAGGGGTCGGCAAACGCATCATCGACGAGGCGCGGCGCATGGCAGCCGAAGCGGGACGGGAGCTTTATCTTGCCGCACCACCCGAACAGCTCGAAACCCAGGCCCTGGCAGCGCGCATGCACCTGACCCTGGTGCCGCTCTGAGGGGCTTGCTCCCGCCGTAGCTACTGCCCGCGGCGCTATACTCGTCACCTTTACAGAACACCAACGAAGGACGCGTCCATGAAAGCGATCAGCAAAATCCTGGGCCTGGTAATTCTCGGATTGCTTCTGCTATTCGTCGCACTGGGCTTCGCCCTGACTCATCTGTTCGACCCTAACGACTACAAGGACGAAATCCGCGAGCTGGCCCGCAGCAAGGCCGGCCTCGAACTGGATATCCGTGGCGATATCGGCTGGAGCCTCTTCCCCTGGCTGGGACTGGAGCTGCACGACACCACCCTGGCTAGCGCCAGCACACCACAACAGCCGTTTGCCGATCTGCGCATGCTTGGCCTTTCCGTTCGCGTGCTGCCCCTGTTGAGTCGCGAAGTACAGATGAGCGACATCACGCTCAACGGCCTCAACCTGACCTTGGCGCGCGACGAAAGCGGCAAGGGCAACTGGGAAGGCGTGGGCCAGCCCGCCCAACAACAGGTACAACCTGAGGCAGAACCGACAGCGCCCACCACCGAAACAGAAGCACAAACCAGACCTGGCAAGACCAGCCGCCCTCTGCGACTCGATATCGACAGCCTCAGCATCAAGGATGCCCGGGTGTCCTACCACGATGCGCAGAGCGGCCAGCAATACAGCGCCGAGGGCATTGAGCTGACAACCGGCGCCATCCGTGAAGGCGAATCCATCCCGCTCAAGCTCAACGCCTTTTTCGGCAGCAACAAGCCGGTGATGCGTGCCCGCACCGAGTTGCAGGGATCGCTGCGCTTCGACAACACACTGCAGCGCTATCAATTCGAAGACCTGCGCCTGACCGGCGAAGCGTCCGGCGAGCCCCTGCAGGGCAAAACCCTGAGCTTCAGCGCACAGGGGCAACTGCTGGCGGATCTGGCCGCAGACGTGGCCGAATGGAGCAGCCTCAAGTTCACCGCCAACCAACTGCGCGGCCTTGGCGAGCTGAAGGCCAGCAACCTGCAGGAGCAGCCAGCGATCAGCGGCACCCTGTCCGTCGCGCCCTTCAACCTGCGTGAGTTTCTCGACAGCGTCGGGCAGCAGCTGCCGGCCATGGCCGACGGCAACGCCCTGAGCAAGGCCGAACTGATCACGCGCCTGAACGCCACGAGCAACAGCCTGAGCCTCGAAGCGCTCACCCTGAAACTGGACGACAGCACCTTCACCGGCCAGCTCGGCATCAGCGACTTCGCCAGACAGGCACTGCGTGTGGACCTCAAGGGTGATCGTCTCGACCTTGACCGCTACCTGGCGCCACCCGCGAAGGACGAGCAGGCCGAGGCTCGCCAGAGCGAAGTAAAAGCCACCGAAACGGTCGCCGTCGGCAGCGGCACCACGCCCCTGCCGGAAAAACCGACCCAGCAGGCCTGGAGCGAAGCTTCCATACTTCCCATCGCGACCCTGCGCACCCTTGATACGCGGATAAATCTCGCCATTGGCAGCCTTACCGCGATGCAGCTGCCACTGGACAACTTCAGCCTCAAGGCCCGCACCAGCGGTGGTCTGTTGACGCTGGAAAACTTCAAAAGCGGTCTTTACAACGGTCAAATGGAAGCCACGGCCAGCCTTGATGCGAGGCCGGACATCCCTCTGCTGAGCGCGCAGACACGCATCGCGCATGTGCCTGTCGAGCACTTGCTGCAAAGCCAGGGCGAACAGGTGGTGGTCAAGGGCCTGCTCAATCTGGACAGCGACATCCGCACCCAGGGCAACAGCGAGAAGGCTTGGATCGACAACCTCAACGGCAAGGTCGGCTTTGTCCTCGACAACGGCATCCTTGTCGATGCCAACCTCGAACAACAGCTGTGCCGCGCCATCGCCACACTCAACCGTAAACCGCTGACCAGCGAGCCACGCAGCAAGGACACGCCGTTTCGCGAACTCAAGGGCAACCTGACCCTGCGCAACGGCGTAGCCAGTAACCCCGACCTCAAGGTCAGCATTCCCGGTCTGACGGTGAACGGCAACGGCGATGTCGATCTGCGCGTACTCGGCATGGACTACCGCATCGGCATCCTTATCGAAGGCGACAAGGGCGCCATGCCTGATCCGGCCTGCGCAGTCAACGAACGCTACGTAGGGGTCGAATGGCCATTGCGCTGCCGTGGCCCGCTGGAGCTGGGCGCCAAGGCCTGCCGCTTCGACAATGACGCCCTGGGCAAAGTCGCCGCCCGGCTGGCCGGCGAAAAACTCAGCGAAAAACTCGAAGAGAAGCTGGGCGACAAGGTCAGTCCGGACCTGAAAGACGCAATCAAGGGCCTGTTCAAGCGATGACTCCGGAGCAGTTCGGCGCGGCAGTCCTCGACTGGTACGACCACCATGGCCGCAAGGACCTTCCCTGGCAGCAGGGCATCACGCCCTACCGCGTGTGGGTCTCGGAAATCATGCTGCAGCAGACCCAGGTCAGCACCGTGCTCGGCTACTTCGACCGCTTCATGACTGCCCTGCCCAGCGTCGAAGCACTGGCCGCCGCCGCCGAAGATGAAGTGCTGCACCTGTGGACCGGTCTGGGTTACTACAGCCGCGCCCGCAACCTGCACAAGACCGCCAGGCTGATCGTCGCCGAGCATGGCGGCGTATTCCCGCAGGACGTGAACAAACTCACCGAGCTGCCCGGTATTGGTCGCTCCACCGCCGGCGCCATCGCCAGCCTGAGCATGGGCCTGCGCGCGCCGATCCTCGATGGCAACGTCAAGCGTGTGCTGGCACGTTACGTCGCTCAGGACGGCTATCCGGGCGAGCCGAAAGTCGCCAGACAACTGTGGGAAGTCGCCGAGCGACTCACGCCGCGGCAGCACGTCAATCATTACACCCAGGCAATGATGGATCTCGGCGCCACGCTCTGCACCCGCAGCAAGCCCAGCTGCCTGCTGTGCCCATTGAAGAACGGCTGCCGTGCTCATCTGCTGGGTCGCGAAACCGACTTCCCGGTACCCAAGCCGCGCAAGACCCTGCCACGCAAACGCACCCTGATGCCGCTGCTGGCCAACCATGAAGGCGCCATTCTGCTCTACCGCCGCCCTTCCAGCGGCCTCTGGGGCGGTCTCTGGAGCCTGCCGGAGCTGGATGATCTGACCGCCCTCGACCCGCTGGCGGAACGCCATGCACTGACCTTGCAGGAGCGCCGTGAACTGCCCGGCCTGACCCACACCTTCAGCCATTTCCAGCTGAGCATCGAGCCCTGGCTGATCAGGGTAGAATCGCCTATCGGTGCCGTGGCCGAGGCCGACTGGCTCTGGTATAACCTCGCCACCCCGCCGCGCCTGGGGCTTGCCGCCCCGGTGAAGACGCTGCTCAAGCGCGCCGCCGCCGAACTGAACGCAGGAGAGATGTCATGACTCGCACCGTAAACTGCCGCAAATACAAAGAAGAACTCCCCGCCCTCGACCGTCCACCCTATCCGGGAGCAAAAGGCGAAGACATCTACAACAACGTCTCCAAAAAAGCCTGGGACGACTGGCAGAAACACCAGACCATGCTGATCAACGAACGCCGCCTGAACATGATGAACGCCGAGGACCGCAAATTCCTGCAGGGCGAAATGGACAAGTTCTTCTCAGGCGAAGACTACGCCAAGGCCGACGGCTACGTGCCACCCAGCGAATAAGCCCTGACAACCCAAAGTGCCCCGACCGGGGCGCTTTGGGTTCGCGCAAAATCCACCGCCTGACCCTCATGCAACGCTAAACGCCCGCCCCCGCTAAATATTTTCCTTTCCACGCTTGACAGTCAAAAGCCAAATCCGTCTAATAGCGCCCCGTTGCCCAGGTAGCTCAGTCGGTAGAGCAGGGGATTGAAAATCCCCGTGTCGGCGGTTCGATTCCGTCCCTGGGCACCACCTTTCGCTTTCAGGTGGTGTCAAAACCACCCGAAAGCCCACAAGAAGCCCGCCTCGTGCGGGCTTTTTGTTGTCTGCACTTCCCTACCCTTCCCTTGTAAGCCCAAACAATTGTGCGTAGATTCGTGAGTAGAGCCGGTTCGGTCTAAAAATCTACTCACAGCGACACAATGGGGCGCCCGAATGGCGCGGCTTGCGAGGGAATTGCAATGGCCTTATCCGATACCACCATCCGCACCGCCAAGCCGAAGGAAAAGCTTTACCGGCTGACGGACGCCAACGGGTTATGCCTGGAAGTGGCGCCAACCGGCTCCAAGCTGTGGCGCTATCGCTACCGCTTCGATGGCAAGGCAAAGATGCTGGCGCTTGGCACCTATCCTGCCGTCACGCTCCAGAAGGCCCGCCAGAAGCGCGACGAGGCACGCCAGCTGCTAACCGAGGGCACCGACCCCGGCGAGCAGAGAAAAGCCGCCAGACAAGCGCAACGGGCCGATGGCGTGACATTCGAGACGCTGGCGCGGGAGTGGTACGCCCACCGTGCGCCACGCTGGGCCGAAAGCACGGCCTACAAAGCCAAGCTGTATTTGGAAAACGATCTGATACCCGGCATCGGTGCCCGCCCGGTCAAAGCCGTCACCCGCCCGGAACTGGTCGAACTCGTGCGCAAGGTCGAAGCGCGGGGCACCCTGAATGCCGCTGGCAAGATTCGCCAGTGGCTACACCAGATATTCCGCTTCGGTCTGGCCAGCGGCGTAGTCGAAGCCAACCCCGCCACCGATCTGGACGTAGTAGCCGCACCGCCAAAAGCTACCCGGCACCATCCGCACGTTGCCTTTGCCGAACTGCCCGAGCTGCTGGGCAAGATCGAATCGACCACACTCAATACCCTAACCCGCTGCGCCATCCGCCTGCTGGTGCTGACGGCCGTTCGCCCTGGTGAGCTGCGCCAGGCGCCGTGGTCGGAGTTCGATCTGGACGGCGCCACCTGGACCATTCCGAAAGCGCGGATGAAAGCCCGCCGCCCGCATGTGGTGCCCCTGCCCCATCAAGCCGTCGCCATCCTGCGCCAGCTCAAGGAAATCACGGGCGATTACCCGCTAGTGTTTGCAGGCCAGCAAAACCCCGACCGGCCAATGAGCGAGAACACGATTAATAAGGCGCTGCGCCTGATGGGCTACGAAGGGCGCCAGACCGGCCACGGCTTCCGCCACTTGCTAAGCACCGAACTCAACGGACGCGGCTATAACCGCGACTGGATCGAACGCCAGCTAGCACACGGCGACAACGACGAAATCCGCGACACCTACAACCACGCCACCTACCTGGAGCAGCGCCGGGAAATGATGCAGGCCTGGGCTGATTCGATCGAGGCGCTGTGTGCTGGCGCCAATGTGGTGAGCATCAAGCGCAAGGCTTAACGGTTTTTGGCTGGCCTAGCTCGACGGAGCGAAAAGCGGATTTCCCACCCGCCTGACCAGCCGATTTATTAAGGAAAGTGGGAGCGCCTGGGAGGGCGAGAAGATGGAAAGGGTGTACCGCCTATTGTCATGGCTGCGGATTGAAGATGCAGCGCATTGGTTGAGCTCGCTCACCAACACCACGATTTCCCAAGGGGACCTGCGACGACTGACCCTTTCTGGACAATGTGCTGTTTACATCCAGACGCTGGGCTTAAAAGGCACATCGGTGGGCGATGATTTTTTGGAGAAAGAGGTAATCGGCCTCGGCTTCCAGCGGGTAGTTGGCAGCGCCACCTTACGGGAAGCGGACGAAGAGAACGGTGTTACCGAGAGGCGCCGTTTAAGCCTAGATGGTGAGTGGTATGAGCCGGACCCAAGCGATTGCGATGCCGCGCTGAGACATGGCTGTGGTTATTGGGAGGTGGTTACAGAACGGAAAAAAGGATTTGCGATGATGTTTAAACCTGCCGACATACAAGCGTTGGCAGCCAAGATTTTAGAGATGCCAGAACTCCCGAAGATGCATGATTTTGCAGCATTGAGGCTGCAATTGGAGCAGGAGCGCACCGCGCGCGAAGCTGCTGAAGCGGAGCTGCTAACGCACCGCATCGAGGCTGGCAAGAAAAACCTAGATGACATGCGACACATGCTTATGCATGACCACAAAGAGTTCTCCGAAATGCAGCGACGGGCAGAGCAGGCCGAAATGATGGCGGCAGCGCTGGATAAACAACTAACCGAACAAGCCGAACAAAAACAATTGAATGAAAGGGCATTTAAGGAGATGGCTAGGCAGTTGAGGAACCTCCACGACCGCCACCCTCTTCCCAGGCATCAGTCAGCTCGACATAGAACTCGGGGCCACCTGGTACAACTAGGGCGAGACTGATTAGCTTGCAGGTGTAGCGGTTCAGATTAGTGAATTCGGTGTCCAAGTAGATCCGGTGTGTCGTCATCCGAGGTTGCTCCGTTGAGCTATGCACCGTGCATAAGTCTTCGCCATCATTCCAATACGCTTTCAGCCAGAATCGGAAATTCACCTGTTTGGAGCCAATGTATGGTGGCTGATGGTTGCCGCCGCTCATCGCCGATCCACCGACCTGCCGTCATTGAATCGTCCGACAGCAAACGGCTCATCCCTCGCTCTTTTCTTGGTCTCCGAAGAGCAGACTCCCAGTACACCAAACGGCGTGGCCGAAATTGCTGATCAACTGCTCACCCTGCCGCAGATAAGACGCCGTGGTGTCGATGCCGGCGAGCTTGAGGGCTTCGCCGATCTTCGAGCTCGTAGGGTGCGCGTCGCCAACACGCATGTCGTAAGCGCCAGCGATAGCAGCAAAGACCTCACGCGCGCGCGCCTCTCCGACCTTATGGGCCAAGATACTTTGCAGCAGCTTGTTAGAGCCCAGTTTTTCCTTGTCAGGGTGGTCGGACAGCTTTCGAAGAGAGCGAACGTCGAGTCGATCTGAGAAGATGCGAACGAGCTCCTTGGCCAGCCGCAGGAGCGAAGTCTGATCTTTGCTCGAAAAACGAGAGACATGCTGCATCGACGTGTCATCGTCAATCTCGTGCGAGAACAGCGACACTCCGAATGCCTTGCGGAACTCGGCTTCTAGCAACCGCATGCACCCAAATAGCAACTCTTCCACGGCATGGGTGCCTGCCGGCTGCGCTTTGACCTGCGAGGCTAGAAGTTCGGCGCTGACCTTGCCCTCCGGCGCGACGTTACTCGCGGCCCAGACGAACTGCTCCCAAGCGGGCAGCCTGGCGATATCGTAGGCGTAGACGGTGATGAGCTCCGAGGCGTTGATCCCGAAATGGATCGAGTACCCCGAGGTTGAGTTGATCGCGCCGGTTTCAGCCGTGTACCACTTCAGGGAGAAGCCTCGATGCGTCAGGAGCTCGGTGACCACGGAAGGGCGGAACCAGATCCACCGTCCGATGTCTTCGTCATTGAGCTCGGCCGAGAATTTGCGCGAGCCATCGGTGTCGACGATGAAGTGCGGCAGGTTCTGATCTTGGTCCCCGCGAACTCGGATGCTCTTGCCCTGGTGTTCGATCCACTCGTCTCGCCAGAACTCGCCTTCGACACGCACTCCAAGATAGCCGCTTCGATGGCCCTTAGAGCTCTCTGAGGCTGTGTTGTCGTCCGCTTCGGGGCCCATGATGGGCGCGTCTTCCTCCTCGTCGACGTCAGTACGCCACATTCGGAATAACGCCCAACTACCGCCGAACACGGCGTCCAGCTCCTTGATGCGCAACTCGTATCTTCCGCCTTCACGCTGCTCTTGGATCTCGTTCAGGCCTGCATAGGGACTGTCCTTGAGGCTGGCGACGTTCTCGACACGCTGACGGTAATAGGACAGACGGAGGGACAGGCCGCGAGCGGCCAGGTAATCCATGAGGAATTCCCGCTTGATCTCGATCAGGCGATGGCTACCATCGCTGCCCACCGTCTCCCTTGCGACCACGACAAAGTCTTCTTCCGGCCTAACCCAGTTCGGCCCCTCCTTAATCAGGCCAAGCGCGACCACCAAATCCGGATTTAGAATCCACTGCCGGCCTCCGACCACGGGCTGCGGATGCTCGAAAACGAGGTTGATCCCGATAGGCTCCTTGTCGTTGTACTGATACTCATCGATCGGCGAGTAATTGCCGTCCGAGTAGGCATACGGCGCAACGGTATGCCCGATGCCAATGTCGCTCCAACTCAAGCGCTCGGCGAGCTCGTGATGCTGCTTGGGAAAGGCGACGGAGCCACAGGCGAATACGTCCCCGACATACCCCACTTCCTTCACGTTGCCCTTCTCGTCATTTAGCGACGCACGCAGGGGGATCCAGGTCGCCCGCGAAAACGGACGCCGAATTTCAGAGGTTTGAAGAATCCAGGCTTCGGTCATAGATCGGTTCTCTAAGTGATCTCGGCAGCCGCTACTTTAATCCAGCTATGACTGATCAGGTTGAGTTCAAATAGGAGGGTTCCAGTGACCTATGCACCGTGCATAGGTGGGCCACATACCGCTTCGCCGACTCCGAGTTGACGCCTGTCCGCGAGCCCAATACCCTAACCGACAAGAATAACCCCCACGCCTCGGGCCGGCCTGCCGGCACTGCGCACCAGGGGGTTAGTTTTTTCCGCGGGACATGCTTTGGGAGCCGCATCGGTTTTCGCCGTATCTGTCATGTCGCCCAGCCCCGCATCTCCTAAGCAGAGGCAATCTATTTGTCGATGGCATTAGCCATCGGATGAGCAAGCGCCTCGGTCACTCCCCCGGCTATTTCTGCGAGTACGTCGACAATGCGGATCTGCTCGCGGGGATCATTCGGCGCTACTGACCTAGCGATGGCAGCTGGATTAGCCAGCACGACTTGGAGAGCATCAAGGTCATTTTCGTTGAGATCGAGATTCAAGGTGATTCGGCGCGTCATGGTCTTTCCTTGTCTAGGAGATCGTACATTGGCCAGATGAGAATGCCGGTGGCCATCGCCTCGGCAAGTTCCTGAGCGTTCTCCGACCAACTAAAAATTTCGACAGTGATCTCGACACATTCGCTGGCCTCCTGCGCGGCGATTGCCAGAGCAACGCACTGCATAGCAGGCAGTGACCGCTCACTGAAAACCGCTAAGCTCCAACCAGGCTCATGCCCAAATCCCAATGGCACAGGGACGATGTAGGCCTCAACGATTGCGGCGTCTACTGTCACAGCTTCGAGGCCTCGCAGGAATGGTGCGGCCAGAGGATCGCCGCCGCTGTCCTGGAGTCGGCGCAGCTCAATTTCGTGGCGGTGGATCTGTAGATCGCGCATCTGCTGCGCGAGCAGACTTCCTTGATCAGAAATTGCCCAGAGCGTCCTAGTGTTGAGATGTTTTTCGCAGCGCGTGCGGTGCCAGCCGGCCGGGAGGCCGTTTTTCAGTCCGTCGTAACACAATTCGCCGCTGTCACCGCAAATCTCGCAGATGCGCAGTGAGCGCTGTTCAATTTCGCGCAGCGCCGCGCGCTGTTCCGGTGTGCTACGTGCCAGCTCGATTCGTAGAGCTCCGGCATCTTCACGGACCGACATAATCTCGCTGTCTCCGATGATGGCCATCGCCTCTCGGACTAGAGTCAGCCAGCCACGACCGGCATATAGGCGAACATCGGCAGCAAGTTTTGCGGCTGGCAGGTCGCAGGCGCTGATATAAAAATTGACCATCACATGGTCCTCCCCAGCTCTCTGATTTCCTCAATGCCCTCCCGGACAACCGACTGTTGAGCGGCAACCGCCTGTTGGGTTATCGCCTGCTGCTCCCTATGCGGAGAGGCCTGAACCGGCTTGATCTGATGACGCTGCAGCAGGTCGTTTGGATCCTCGCCCTCAGACATTTTGTAATCATCACGACGGTCAGCGACCTGAAGGCAGGGGGCTTGCTCAGCAAGAAGTTGCTTAAGGGCTTCGGTATGTCGGCTGCCTGCCTCATCGCGGTCATACACGAGATCGACGTGCCGGGCACCAGTACGGCTGGCCAGGCCGCGCAGTGCACGGGCAGTGTCCTCAGCAGGGTTCCCGCCCGAACTGACGTAGAGAGTCAGGGCGCGCTGCTGAGGGGTATCCATCTGGTAAAGGCTGAGGGCGTCGAGTCCGCCCTCGGAAACTTTGATTCGCTCAGGTTTGGCGCAGCTCGGGTTTGCCACGTAAACACCCCGCTCCGACTTTGAGTAAAGGGCCGGGCCTTCTTTCTTACGCTCGAAGCCTGTGAACTTCCCGTCCGCGCGGACGTGAGGGAAAACGGCGTTGCCGTGCCGATCAGTGCGCGACTTGGTTTCCGCGAGGGTCTGCTCGGAGATGCCCCGAGCGAGCAAGAATTGGTTCGGCTCTGCCAAGGTACGCTGGTACTGGCGGAAAGCCTCTGCACGTCGAACCTCAGCCTTCAGGACCTCTGCCTGGCGCTGCTTCTCGATACGCGCTTCGCGCTCGGCCGCACTCATGCCCTGGTAGCGAGCCCCAGCGTCGAAGCCCTTATTAAAGGCCAGCTTGCGCAGTTCATCGCGGGTCTCCAAAAAGCTCTGCCCGGTGGCGTGCTGGTGGAGGTGGAAGACGTCACCCCCAAGGCCAGAGCCCATTCCGGCCTTGGTCGCAACCCAGCTCGGCTCACCTTTGACGTTGGGCTTGAGGGTGATCTCACGCATGGGATCGGCCTTATCCATGGCCTTGCTTTCCATCCGTACGCGGGAGCCTGACCCGCTGACCTTGACGTAGCCAAGACGCTCAGCGTGCTCGCGAAGATCAACCCGATCGCGGATCGCTTGGGTTTCGCGCTGCTGCTCGGCCCGGGTCCAAACGCGACGCTGTTTTGGCATGTTGGCACCTACTTCGGTGCCGGCGCCGTGCCGTCGCATTCCAGCAGTAGCTCGTCCACCAGGACGTGCATGATTTTGCAGAACACTCTCACGTCCCCGCCCGCTGTTTGGTGCCAGAGTGCTTTCGGACAGTTTGCGCAGGCCGTTTCGGGGATTGGACCTCGCAGAGAAGCGAGGGTCTTCGATCTCGTGATGGGTGAATTCTCCGGCTCGCTCTGCGGCGGTAAGCTCACGGAGTCGCTCGGGGTCTCGCTCTCGTTCGGCTCGGAATAGTCCAGCGACGGAGGCAACGGATCGCTCATTTTCGATGTCCTGCTTTGGGGTTGGGGGTAAAGGCAAAGGCTCAGCCAGCAGCGCGACGCGCTTGGCATCGGCCGGCAATTCGTAAGGTTTCCCGGGTTTCTGGCGGGTGTCGGTCGGCTGATCGATTAAAGTGGTAACCGCGAATCCGCGGGCAACGGACAAATCATGGTCGGCCTGGGTGGCTGGCATGACCTGGATCTCGGGCGATTTTTTGGGCTCGGCCTTCGGCTCGGTCGGGTACTCGAAGCGCTCGCCTGCTTTCTCCAGTAGATCCTTGGTACTCGGCTGCTGGGCCTTGATCGGCTGATCTTCGTAAAGGCCGGCTTCAGCGTTGGCGCGGATCAGGGCGCGGAACTCTTTATCGGCGTCCAGGGCGCAACGTTTGCTCTTGAAGCCTTCGGTGTTGCGCGCGAGGGTATCGAGCGAATCCTGGTCGTTATCGGTATAGAAGCTGCAGGCGTAGCGCGAGCGGGTGTAAGCGACGTACGCGAGGCGTCGATCAGTGGAGTCTGAGGTCAGGTAGAAAGCACGATCGACCGTGAGCCCCTGGGACTTGTGCACAGTCATCGCGTAGGCGTGATCAATCGAGGCGTAGTCGGACAAATTCCAGCTGACCTCCTCCTTGGTTCGATCGAGGCGTGCGGTGATCTTGGTGTCGTAGATGGGTTCACCGTTATCGTCGGTGCCGGTCTGCACTCTTTCGATCGCCGTAAGATTGGCGCGGTCGCCGTTGTAGACAGGTTCGCCGTCGAGCTTCTGATTTTTGCGCAGCATGATCCGGTCACCCGGCACCAGATCGAGGTCTGCGTAATCGCCTCGTCCAGTCTCGACCGGAATTCGGATTTGCTGGGCTTTGTCCAACTCTCCGATCTCGAACCGGTGATCGCGGATCTTGTTGTTCAGAGAACGAACGGACTGGTTACGGTCAGCCAGCAGCAGGATTTCTTGCCAGTCGGTGCCTTCTGAGCGAGCCTGCAGGGCATCGCGGATAATCAGATCGAGCGGCTTATCCTTGGTGCCTTCGGCCGGTATTTTCAGCAGGCCGCGAGCCTTCATCATATCCAGGGCGTCAGGGCCGCCCTGCTCTGCCGGCCCCTCGAACCAGGCCTGGGAGATCGAGCGGTCTGCGGGGTCTTTCTGGCGAGCAATCTGGACCAGTTCGGCGCAGCCGACCTCCTCGGTGAGCATGTCCAGACTGGATGCCGAGCCGACAGCCTCAAGCTGCCGGCCGTCACCGACCAGGATGAGTTTTGCGCCTGCTGTTTCGCAGAACCCAGCCAACTTGTGAAGAGTGCGCAGATCCGCAAGGCCGGCTTCGTCGCAGATGATCACGTCGCTAGCCTTGAGCTTTTCGCGGTACTGCGGATTATCGTTTTCGAGACGCATCAGAAGCGAATGGATGGTGCGCGCCTGTATTCCTGCGGAGTTCTGAAGCTCAGCTGCAGCCGCCCCAGATGGCGCCAGGCCGATGACACGGTTACCGGCAGCCTCATACGCCTCGCGAAGCGCGGACAGACTGACGGACTTGCCCGTGCCCGCAGCGCCCTGGATGACCTGGAAACGGGCACCGGAAGTACAGAGTCGAACGACTGCGCGCTGTTCATCGCGCATCGGGTAACCCTTATCGCGCTCGATACGCGCAATGGCCATCTCCACATCAAGCTGCTTGAGCGTGAAGCGCGCCTCAGGCCGCTGAGCAGCATGGGCGTAAGCCTGCAGCTCACCTTCAAGCTGGCGGTAGGTTTCAGTCGTGAATTCACGGAAGCGGCCTTCCTGGGGGAGTTCGACAATACCGAGTTGGCGGATAAGCGCAGATTCAATTGCCGGGATAGCAGGCTCGCCGCCATGCAAAATGGCTAGCTGTGCGGCTGCTCGGTCGAGGGCGTGCTCACCAAAAACTGAGGAGTTACGGAATACGAGCTGCTCCGCGAATAGGCGAGTTTCTGGGCTCAGGTCACCGCGCTGCAAATCCTGGTGGAGGTTGCTGAGCTGCTCGCGCCATTCAGCGCGTAGTTCGTCTGAGTCACGCTCCTTCTTTCCCTCGCGTGTGCGCTTAGCTGCGCCGCGCGCTGAATCAGCGCCACTGGCGCCCATCTCATCGAGTGCCTTGAGTATCTCGATGCGGCGAGTGGAAAACTCCAACACGGTTTCGCGGGAGATGCCTGCCACGCGCAGACCGTTGCGCTCTAAGTCGACTTCAAAGTACTTCGCGAGCTGAGGGATATCACGGCTCAGAGCATGGGCCAGGTAGCAGTCCCAAAGCGCTGCCAGTTCGGCTTGCCTTTTATAAAGTTCACCGCCATCTAACGGGCGCCACTGCCCATCAATGCCAAGACAGGCGTTCGGGATCTCAACGTGAACGTGGAGGTGCGGCTCCTGGTTGCGGTTGGTGAAGTGTAAATAGCTGGCAGCCATGGCCTTGCCGACGTAACGGTCTACCCCTTGGGCGCCGAGCCGATACCCGAAGTATCCCTGCGCTTCGGCATACTCAAAGGCGCGGCGCGACGCCTCCATCATCGCTCGCTCGAAAATGATCTGCTGCTCGCGTGGCAGTGAGGCGTAGACAAGGGAAAGAGTCTTGTCGGCATTGAAGCTCGTGGAATACCCGGCCAAACCAGTTCCGCGCTTAAGTTCTCCAAGGCGACGCTTAGGCACGTACGACTCGCCTGTACGTGGATTCGTGCCGGCCATCAGTGCAGCGTAGTCCCCATCCTGCGGAGTGATTCCCAGCCCCATTGCCTGGGCACCCTGACCGAGGTACTCGGTCAGCAGCGTGTCGTTTCCGGGCATGTGGTAGTAATCCTCACCCCCGGTAGACAGCACATGATCGTGCTCGTCGTCGAGAATCCGCCCCTCGCCCCGCTCGAAATAGTTCGCCCGCGCACCGATATCGCCGCCGGTGAATTTGTCGATAGTGAAGATCGCCATCACGCCTCCTCGGCGAACAGAGCTTTGAGCTGCTCAGCCACCGCGCGTTGCGCTCCGAGCCGGCTCGCGTGCGCGATCCGGGGCCCCAGAAGGGCGAAGGCGGATTCGATTTCGGAGCGGATTGCGATTGCTGCGTCCGGCTCCAGGGCGACGGTTTTGGCGTCGTGCAAAGCAAGATCCCCCCGGACCAGGGCGGCAAGATCTGAGGTCGGAACAGCCTCCAGGATCGCCTGAAGAACGCCTGATTTCGGCACACGAAGATCGCGGGCAAGGCGCTCGAAGGCAGCCTGCGCCGCCTCACTCACCATGCTTTGCGTGTGGTTTTTACGCTCGAAACTCATCGCCATCTTCCCCTTCAGGGGGTGGCTACTACCGCTTTAGTAGTCCACCGATTTCGTTCTCTGCCCGGCTGGCTGGGCTGACACGACTGCACCTCGCGAAGCGAGTGCAGCCGTGTTCAAACCTCCCTCTTAAAACTACAGAATCTTTATAGAATATCAACAATATTTTGTTGATCTATTTTCTTCTTTTGCTATCTTTATAGAAACGCGATAGCGTTAATCAAGCATCCTGATAGCTATAGAGGCATCACGCAGGAATCTTTAGAGATTCTCGATAGAATCTATGCGTACCTTTGTACTTACAGGAGAAACCCAATGTTCAAGCGCCCCGAAGACGAAGAAGACATCAATGCATACCTGCGCGAGATGGCAGAGGAGGAAAAGGCGGTGACAGACCGGCTACGGGCTCTAATCGCGCAAAAGAAGGCAGAGGCCCTTGAAGGGACGGACTCCGCACGTACTCGTGGGCACGCGACTCGTGTGCTCCGACCGCGAATAGCAGAGCTGAGATCCATGATGCTGCTGGGGCTATCGATTAAAGAGATGCTCGATCTGCTGGAGCAGGCAGGCGTAATGGTCAGCTATCACAGCTTGCGCACCTTCCTAAAAAAGCATCTCCCGGCAGAGTACCGCGAGTGTATGGCCATCGGATCGTCGAAAGGCATCAACCCTTACTCCGGAGAAGAGCAATACCCAGACGCTCAATTTGAAACCCAGCCTACAACACAGGCACCGGCCGCCGCGGAACAGGCGAAACCTGAAAACGTGAACTCGCTCATCGAGCAGGTGCTCGGGCGAAAAGACCACTCAAGTTAGGAGTAACCCATGATTCGAATTCTCTGCACCTCGACCAAAGGTGGCGTCGGCAAATCCACCATCGCCCAGCAAGTGGCCACAACATATCTTCTGGACCGCGAGGGCACTGGTACGCTGATTGAGCTCGACGACCAGAACGTCGATTCGCGCTGGATGAACAGCTCGAAGATCGAATCACGCCAGATCATTGTTGACGGCGATGCCGGCTTTGCCGTCCTCGACCTTTTCGAGGAGTTCGCCGGTAAATCTTTCGTGCTCGACATCGGTAACCAGACTGCGGAGGCGGCGCTTGCCGCCATGGGCCGAAATGGCCTTCTAGGCCGGTTCGATCTGATCCTGGTTCCTGTCAAGGACGTGGGTCAGGACGTAGAGAATGCGAAGCGCACAATCAACAAAATCCGTGAAGATGAGCCCTCCGCAAAAATTGTTCTGGTTCTCAACGGGCTTAGCCGCAAGACCCAAGACCCGAACGACCGCCGCATCCGGGCTCTGTACGGTGACGTTTTCGACCTCGGCGAAGATCTCGATGTACCGGTCCTCATCATGCCCGGCGTCGAGGGTTACGGCTTGTCGCGTAATTTCGGCAAAACCCTGCCAGAAATTGCCGACGGCGCCGATGATCTGATTGCTCAACTCCGAGAAAAAAGCCTGACCCTCGATCGTAAGGGGAACGGCAAGGAAGCTCGCCGCTGCATGGTGCTGGTCGAGGTAGTGGCGATCGCGAAAGAAGCCAGCACCTGGATAAAGCAACTGCATTGCAAGTTCGACGAGCTCCGGGGAGCCGACCAGGAGGCCGCATGAGCCTGGGCGAGGACAGCATCCAGAGCATTTTCGACCTGGTGAACGAGCTGCGAACGCTGATCGTCCGCCTCGACGGCACACCTACACAACCTGGTGTGATTGCTGAAACCGGGCAGCTCACTCGCTCGATCGCGGCTGCAGTCGAACACATGGGGGAACTGGCCGAACGCTTTGCGGCCGCAGCCGATCTGCATGCCCAACTTGGCAATCTGCCGGCGCAATTGCTACGGCCGGACGAGTGTGAGAGCTTTCGCGGATCGGTGCGCGAGGCGATGACCAGCGAGCTCGCATCCGCAGTCGAGTCAGCCCGGGAACGAGCAGCGGAGGCTGGTGTTTCCATCGCCATCAACGATCTTAGAGAGTTGATTAACGAGGCGATGAAAAAAGCAGAATCCGAAGTTTTTGGTGCGGAAGGCTCCAGGGCAGATCTGTTTTACAAGCTGAAAAAGTCCGAGTCAGAGATCAAGCGCCTCACGATCCTGATTGAGAAATTGTCGGGTGATCTACAGCGCATCTCGTCGTTACACAGGGGCGAGCTGAATGACCGCGAAGACAAGACCCTGGGGCTGCTCGCGGCTGCGCACCAAAGCGGCCGAAACTGGTCAGTGACCTGTCTCTTGATCGGGCTACTTTTAGGCGGCGTGTTCGGATCCGGATACCTCGCACCAAAGTTTCAGGCGTGGGCAGCAGAGCTGATCTACAAACCGATTCATCAAGGGCGCTAATAACGCCGAAACCACTACAACGTAGAGGACTGTCGCATGAGCTCTCATAGCGATGACGAAGATTCTTGCGCCCGGGAAAAGCGCGTGACGGATGCGGCCGCGGCTCTAGCCGCAGCTTTCGTTGGTCCTGCGGGGGCAAGCCCTCTCCAGGAATGCATGCCTGGACTGTTCGACGTGCCATTTCAGTCGAGGGATCTAGACGATTTCGGCGGGCTTTACGACTTAAAGCAGCCAGGCCAAGCGGTCCTATATGTCGGGCTGATTGCGGCTGACTACCGTATTGCTCGGCTTGAAACAGATAACCGGGCTCTGCGCGCCGCTCTTGCGAGCGGGGATGCGCTGAACGAAAGCAGCCTCACGCTTTTTCCGGGACTTGGGAGTTTCATGGATGCAATGAATTCGGACATGAAACAAGTAAGTATGACGGGTCTAATGCCCCAGCTAAGGCATTTTGAGCAACGTGTTCGAAACTCAGATACGCGGGCAAAAATTGCTGATGCAGGACGCGCCCTGCAACTTGAAAGCGCGCGGATTGCAGCTGCAAAGGCTACAGAAGCGGAGCGAAGAGTTGGCTGACGAGAGCGGCAACTCTCGCCAGCCGATCCGCGGCGGAAAACACGAAAGGAAGAGACCACATGGTAGAACACTGGTTCCGGTCCATTAGGAGCGTCGCGACTAAGCTGCGCCCAGCGCGCGCCCACTGGGCCTCCTCATGTCCGCTTCGCGGGCTTTAGAAGGGAACGGCGCGGGTCGGATTCGAGTTGACGCACGGCAACGTGCCCAATAGTCTGTGAGCAAGAATAACCCCCACGCCTCGGGCCGGCATTGTCGGTACTGCGCACCAGGGGGTTAGTTTTTTCTGCCCTACCTCTCCTCGATCGCGTACTTGGTCAATATAAGGACAAGCAATGCAAGCACTGGATGAACTGCGACTTCGGCCCCCGGTAACAGCAGACGAGATGGCACGCATAGAGGGCAGCCTGCCCACATACATACTGATTGAGGGTGTTATCAATTCGCTGGCTGAGGCGGAACTGAGAAAGGGTCAGGGCGTATTTGAGAAACTCGGCCGGCAATTGGGTCTCGTTAGATCCCAGCCTAACTGGGAAGGCTGGGATGGCTGGGGAGCTGGACGTCAACTTAAATGCGCTGCTTTGCAACACGCCGGATGGATCTATGACGAAAGCCATCTCCCATACCAGCAGGCAGCACAGGCGTATGAAAAAGTCCGACAGGTATTGCTTTCGCCGGAGTGCCGTTCCGCTGAGGACTTACTGAAGCTGCTCCGATAGGCGATAACCATCCCACTCATTCGCAGCCGGATCGAAAATCCTCGATAAAATCCATCTATATTAGGGACGGGGGAGATGATCATTTTTGATCCCCTTCGCGATTTTTTCCACCGACGCCAAGCCACCAAGCTGACCGAGCAAGCCTTGGCCGTCCAGCTGGTGATCGAGCGCTCCGAATCTCTACGCGGCAACTTCGTTTTTCCGGGCCCCGACATCACGGTCGCAATCCAGCTAGATGGTCAGCACGTGGGTCGGGTCAATTACGGTGTGAGCCCGCTCAACGACCGGGTGTACATCAGCGACTTTCATATTAGCCCCGCACATCGCCGACGCGGTATCGGCTTGGCCGCGCTCTGGCGGCTGTGGTGCCAGTACCTAGTGCCATTGACCCCCATGCACGAGGTTGGAACCTCCACTGAGTTTTGGGCTAAGGTGCGCAAGCGATTCGCCGGAGCCGGTGCCAAACTCACACGTGACATTCGCACCTCTGACCAAGATGCTGAACAGCAGCGCTGGCTGCATCTGGTACCGGAGCCTGAGCATGAACGGCTAATTCGGGAACTAGAGGCATCCCCGGAATGGCCATCCATCAAGGCCGAACTGAAGATGAGGGAAAACAACAAAGGGCGCTAAATGCGCCCTTTGTCTTGTAGCTCTATAACTTATTGCAGCCAGGAGTCCACAGCTTCAACTCCGTACTGCTCCCGCCAAGCCTTCAGTACTTTGTGATTACCGCCCTTTGTCTCGACGACTTCACCTGTGTTGGGATTCTTGTAGACCTTAATTTGGCGCTGACGGCGTTGCACCACAACGGCAGGAGTGGAGCGAGGGGAAGGGTCAAGGATGTTAATCACATCTCTCAAGCTCATCCCGTACTCAGCTAACAGTGCCCGCAGTTTTTCCTCGAACTGAATTTCTTTTTTCAGTTCAGCATCATTTTTCAGTGCATCCAGTTGCTGCAACTGCGCTGCAAGTTGAGCCTCAAGACGTTTGAATTCTGCAAGCTTACTCATGTAACCCCCGAACTTTATTAGCTACTCCAACAGGAGACGCCCAATTTATCAGATATCTTCGGCAAAATAAAAGCTATAGCCTCGTCAAAGAACGTCGCCTGCGCATAAGCCGGATCCTTAACTACCATTGCTTGCCTAATAGTTATTTTCCTTTTTCGCCATGTACCTTTACGATCCTGCGCCGCCAATAAATCATCCATCTCATAATAGTGAATCGCAAGACCAAAAGGCCTGAGGAATTTTTTATATGAAGTAAAAGCCAAATTAGTAACTTCCAATAGAGTCTTAAACTTATAACCTACGGACTTGCCATACTTCACACTAAGCATTAAGGCAATCACCCCGTAAAATGGCATACTCCAGTGGCTATTTGGTAAAGCCCCAACAAAACCCACGCTTCGCATCTCGCTCTTAAGAGCCATCCACTCCGAATCAACCTCGTCATCTTCAGAGTCGTATTTTAATTCGTCACGCAACCAGAAAGACTCGAAGCGTTCGCGCAAAGTCTCTCGCTGTCGGAAAATCTCATCTGCAATACGCTGCGAGTTCATCTCACTCAGACGAGACTCATAGTCAAAATGATATACCCGCTGAAGCTCGACATCAAAATTCAGCTCGTCGAAAAAGACTTGATCACAACGCCATTCATGCACAAGCAGCCCATACTTATATGAAGGCAGTGGATACCAGCAATCCAGTGAAAATCTTTTATCTTTCTGGGAACGAAGCAATGTTTCGCCACTCACGACAAAGACATTCATATTGTTGTTACAGAAGATATCTTCCTCTGCACGCCTAGTCTGAGAAGGATCGAAAGATTGAAAAACCCATATTAATGAACCACCTTCAGCGCGATAGAACTCCCGCCGCTCGACAATTACGCTAAGAAACGTTGTCGACAACTGAATTTCAAATGCAAACTTACGCCCATTCATTTCAACCTGAACATCAGGCTTTCGCCAGGACGCCAGCTCCAAGAAATTACTGGATCGCCAAACTTTTTCTAAGCGTGGACTGGAGAAATTCGGATCCGCGGTTATGCTATCACGAACAATTTCTTTAAGGCGCTGATGAGCGTAGCTCTCCTTAGCCCCATTATATTTAGCAGCCAGAATTTGATCTGGGGTTAGCTTATTCTTTGTATTTACCGGGCAGCCACGATTCTCTTGCTCTGGCATATGCCTGAAGTAATATTTTCGATCTGTATGGCAAACCAGCTGGACGGCCGCACCACATAACTCACAAGCAAGCCATGGACTTTCTGGATCTACTAGATATCTTCGGCGGAGTTCATTTCTGGCTTTTACAACCTCCCTGTCATGCCTGCAGACAAACGATTGCAGATCAATTGACAGACCTGTATCCAAATCGATGATCTCAGTGAGCTTCTGAGTTTCTGTAAGCTCGGCAATCTCAGAGATAACAGTAGTCAATAGCGCTCTCCATCATCCATGCATGATGCGTACTGCGCTCATAGTAGCTTTTTGAGTTCGAGCTATCACTGCAAAAAGGCCCCGCAGAGCGGGGCCTGGTATTAATACTATCCGCCACCCTGTGGTGGATTCGGGTTGCGAGACGGAGCAACAGCTCGACTTATCGCCCCAGTCAGTACCTGGCGCGCACTAGTCGACAAGCCGCCCATTAGGTTTTGAGGCGCATTCTCGTACGGGTTCAAGCCAGGCTCGGAGAACGAGATCATGTTGAGCACTGTGCGCGGGAACGTCGTGATCAGCTGGGCACTGGTCACCACAACATTCCAACTCAGCAGAATGATCACCACGACCAGGAGCAAACCGCCAATCAAGATCCCGCCAAGGCTTTCGAGGGGGCGTCCGACTTCAGCAGTGCCCGGGTCGAACATGCCCCAAAGGCCCATAGCGAGGGCCTGGACCATTGCCAAGCCAATCGCACTGATCACGATCGCAGCAGCCAGGCCGCCGACCGCCAGTGCCGGGTAAAGCCCTATGAAAATCAGAGCGTTCCACCCTTTCGCAGACATCTGAGACGTGTGCTCTTCACCTTTCGGTGCCGCGAAACCAGCGCTCCAGAGCGTCACGCCGAAAAATGCTGTAGCCACAGCTACAAGCCAGCTGATCGCACCCATCAACCCATAAACAGCGAAAAGCAACGGCATTACATAGCCGAGGATCCCGCCGGCAATGATCATCACCCCCCCGATGGACTTCGGCAGAGCCCCATCAGTGAGCGATTTAAGCCCTGGAATGTACTGCGCAATCGTCCCGCCCGCGAAAAACCCGATACCAGTGCCAACCAGCGAACGACCCCAGGACGCGATTGTGTGGATGTTTTGAACACTCGGCCCGGTAGTTTCTTTAAGAATGTCCAGGCTAAAAACACGGGCTAGCAACGACTTTTCAGTACTGCCAGTATTTCCAGGCTGAATCTGGGAAAGAGTTTCTTGTTCAACAACTTTTGACAGAACTTCACCACCCGTCATTGCTGAGAGCGAAGACTTCGGCATCATTTTGCTAGTCGCACCCTCGGCATAGCTAGCTGCACGGCTAAAGTCGCTCGCAGCGCGCAGGACGAAAGTTCCACCCAGCATCCAGCCCCAATTTTTCACTTCATCGAAATAGGGCTCTGCACGTTGTGCTTGATCGTCAGCAAGCGTATTAGCAATCGTCATCTCAACGGTTTTGCTGTACCAATCTGCAGTCTGAGCAGTCCAACTAATAGACTCTTCGAAATATTCCTTATGCTCAGCTTGCGTTACACCGCCGTCTTGAAGAGATTTGGCGTAGTTAAGCGCATGGGCTACAAGTTGAACCCATATCTGCCGCTGCGCTGCTGCAATTCCCGCTTCAATAGAGGCCGAATTATTGGCTTTTACCTGAGCATACTCGTCTGAACATGTCATCGAACTCATCCAACCGAGCTGGCAAAACCAACCTTCCGTTTCGAGTTCACGATCAATAGTGCCGTCTACCGCATCGGAGTCGACCAGGCCGTTAACTCCGAGAGTCATCTCGCGAGCCAGATTGTCAGTCGGAGCAATTAACGGAATCTGCAGCGATCGGCCTGCGACACTGAGAAAAGCTTCGGCTGCTTGCGACTGTGCATCGCCAGAGCCGGCTGGGTGAGTGTTGCCATAAACTTCGTTCCAACGGTTGCGCAGAGCTACTAGTGCGAGCTGTTCTCCTGTGAGGCCGGCAACGATTTTTTCTTCACTCGGATCCCTGAAAACTGCAAACCCGGCCAGTTGCGCAGCTGACAACTTCCAGGAGTTGAGCATATCTAGAGCAACTCCAGGATCCACTTCGACACGGAATTGGGGATCGCTAAACAGGTTGTGCCGGTGCATCAGCTCGAAAGCATCGTGCTGCATCGTGTCGCCGAATTCGGCAGCCATTTTTGAAACGCCTGCGATCAGAGCGTGACCTGTTGTCAGGGTAATCGGGACTCCACCTGCGCTTGAGACCGGGACAACTGGAGCAACGAGGATCAACGCGACCACTACTCGCAGCGGGTAGAAAAAGGCCTCGTTGCCATCTTTCGCGCCGAAAAAGTTCCCGTTGTTTTTCAGGCGGAAAATTCCCAAGAACATCGCCCAAGACGCCAGCACGCCGAACATCAGCAGGCCGGTTTGTGAAAAAGCCGCAGCGAAAATGGTTAGGGGAGTTACGTCTTGAGCTACTACCTGCGAAACATCAGAACTATCAAAAATCCAACGCCCAAACATCCAAGCAAGCACAAGCTGGGAGAAGCTATTCATTATAAGTCTCCAGGCGAACTTTATAGTCTTTTGGTAGTGTTCGACCAATCAACAGAGTCGGATTCCTCAAGGTTTCTTTAAAGAACTTCATAACCGGCGGGGCGGCTTGGGTATATGCCATGTTCAGGCGGTATGCATTCTGAAAAAGGATCATAAGAACCAGATTAATGAAAACGAGATTTGCAAAAATCATCATTGACCCAGCATCGATATTCGATAGCAAGTTACCCACAACCAAACTGAGCCCCATAACTAAAAGCAGATTAGTGAACAGCGCAATCTTGTACTTGAGTCGCACACTTTCAGTTGTTACTTCGTACTGACGACACATGTCGTTCCATAGAGCTTTATCGTCAAGTTCTGCCAGCGTCTTGGCTTCTTTAGCCTCCCGGCGAATTTCTTGAACAGCATTCCATATCCCGCGTAGAAAATTAATAGGAAGGCTGACCGAGGTCTTAACTTCACGAACAGCGGTCTTCGTTTGCGCATAGCCGGTCAAATAGGCAGCAGCAGTTTTAATCTTGATCATTATTAACCTCGGGCGTGTAAATAGGTGGGACGGGAGTTTCAGGCTCACTGAGCTTAGATTGTGAAACAGGGTCAACACGATTGATAACATCGCGCCCCGGCATTACTAATCCGAAATAAATGATCAAACCAATGCCGATAGCGCGAGGGATTTTCACCTGGGCTTCTTTAAGCAGCATCTTTAATCTCCCGACTTAGTATCTGTTCAACAGTCACCGCCAGAGCTGCAATGACATGCGCGTCATGCTCACAGCTCGGCGGAAGCTCTACGGCTTTAACTTGAATCTCGCGCAAAGCGGCAAGAGCGCGCTGGACATCTGGCAGTGACATAAATATATCCATTTCATAATTAGCCTTAATCCACAACTTAATAATAAACGCCTCCCGCACGCCTATCTAATTGCATTTACCTAAAATCGCAAATGCTTTTGCAATTGCGAGAGCATATAAAATTAACGAATAACGAATATTCTCGAATCCACCTACGACAACTTGATTAACTCTAACTATCGCCCACAAAAAAGCCCCTCGTAAGGGGCTTTAGTGATTAGCACTGAATTTAGTACTTGCGCATTATTCCGGTTACTTCGTTGAAAAACTCATGAGGATTCTCGCCATGAGTATCGGCCTACTTCTTCGCCACATATGCCTTCCAGGCGCCATCGCTGTACACGAATCTGAATCCTTCCGAACTTGCAGTGCGACGGCGATAGCCGCCAAAATTGTCAATCGGTCGAATCTTCTCAACACCGTCCACGACAAGCGACAGATAGCCTGTGTCAGGGTTATTTTCTTCATTCCAAAATGTGAGCTCGATTCGTTTAGCTTTCGGAGTGCCGATTGCTTCCTCCAAATACTGTGAGGCCTTCTCGCTGTAAACAGCGTCAGTAGTGGCCGCTTTAGGCATGACCTTATTAACGTCAGTTTCACCACAACCCACCAGGGCGAATAGTGCCAGCACTACTAGGGAAAATTTGATTTTCATATTGTTAGTCCTTTTTATTTATCAGCTTTAAAGCGGATCGCGTTTATCGCGTACCCACTAGGCCTGTCGTTTTGGCGAATCCGTATAACATCAGTTTCAATATATCCTCTCATGGCCCTAGCCACATCACCGTTGAAAACAACTTGCACAGGAGTGCTTATTGTCGCGGTGTAGCGTTTCCAACCTAAATTTTTCCCAATTGCCTTAACATCTTCACTAAGAATCTGTCCTGCCTCGACATTGGCTGAAAGAACAAGGCGGTCTTTCGAGCTCTTAAGCTGATCCATGATCGATAGGTGCGGCGCTTTAGCGCGCTGCAAGTTTTCTCGCCAACCGATGTAGGCCTTGTCTGTCAAACATGCCAAATGTAGATCTTGAAGCTGTCGTATATATGAGCCGTAGTTCAACTCGAATGCTTGCACCACACACTTCTGATTGAACTCCAGCAGCGGGATCGGATGAGGCCTTGGCTTGTCGCTCGCCGCCTCAGCCTGGGCGGTGGTCAGCAGGATCACCCAGGTTGCCAGAGCTACTTTTAAACGATTCATATCAGCAGCGCTCACTGATGAAAACCAATGCGTCATTAATTGATGCGAAACTACCCCAGTCCGTGGGGCGATCCCAGGCGCCGCCATCTAGACAGCGGACAATGTATCTAGTACCAGACGGGACTTCACGGGTCTCGATGTACGGGCGACACAACCACCGCTCAAGTTCCTCTGAAGATCGCGTACTAATATCTTTATTACCAAAATTTGGTGGAGGAGCCGGATTGATCAGCACTCCATCCTCAACTTTCTCTGCGTAAAAGACAGACCCGGACTCTTGAAAGGTAAACCGACTAAGTGGACGGGTAGCTGAGTTTTTGATCTCTACCTGACATTGAATTTCGCTTAAGAAATGGTGAGCACGCTCACGCATTATCTCCAGTTCATTCAGATCCAGTTGATCCAGTACAACATCGTCAAAGAAATTCATAACCCGCTCCTGTTAGTCGAATGAATGGAACAAGGCGTTCCGAAGGGCCAGATTTAACTAGCGTCATTCTGAGAAACAGCGGGCATCCGACAGGACATTTCTTTTTATTGCCGCTGCCTCCTCATCGCTGCTCAAAGAGGCATTGGTACGCAGGCTTTGCTGCGCGAACTCCACGATTAAATTATGGCAACAGGAGACAAGCCCTGCAAGTAAAAAAGATGCGCGAGCAATGAGATTTATATATCATAAATAAACAGCCAATATACTTTACATGCATCATACATTTGAACCTGGTATTCCAATGAAAATTTTCGAACGAGATAACTCAATTGATCTTATAAAGTGGATCGCACTGATCACCATGATTATTGATCACTCCTGGTACATTCTGACGCCTGACTTACAAGAGCCATTTCGCTGGATGCGGACAATTGGACGCCTTGCATTTCCGCTCTTCTGCCTCGTAATCGCTGCTAATGTTTATCGGCAGCCGATAGGATACTCAGGCGGATTGAAATATCTCGGCGGTATTCTTCTATTTGCACTTATTAGCCAGCAACCTTATTCGAGATTTTTCGAGGGAGATTATTTAAATATCCTCTTCACCTTAGGTCTTGGACTTGTTATCACCCAGGCGGTACACCATCGGTCACCATCACTGATCACTGCTGGCGTCACTGCGCTTGCCGTAGCAGCAGTTTACAGACCAATCCTGAGCTACGGCCTAGCCGGCGTACTCCTGCCTGTCGTTCTTCTTACTGCTCTTCACGCACGCGAGCTTGAAACCCGAGTCGCCACCTGGTCGCTTGCCGCTCTGATAACAGCTATTGCAAACGCAGGCGCCGGGATCCTGATCATGTCGGATCTGCCGGCCAGGGCACAGGCCGGTATCTGCGCCGCTGCACTGGCGCCGCTGCTCGGCCTGGCGCTACTGCAAGTCCACGTGCAGTCGATCAGGCCGGTCGGCAGCTGGATGTACCCTCTTTATCCGATTCATATGCTGCTACTCAGCTCATTATCACTAGCCTGGATCTGATGCGGCGAAGCCGCCACACAGGTTCTCAACCCGTCCCCTTCCCTTCTGGGGGCTTCTCGCGCCGTAGGCGCATTCAAGCGGAGGCAGAGCCTCTGCGCTTTCTACCTGCTTCTTATGTAAATACATGTAATACATGTAAGTGAAGCGAAACTGCTCTGTAGCCCTAGTACCGCAAGGCCTCCAGAAATTCATCGGCGCAGCTAGTACGAGTCTCGGCGCAGCTAGTACGAATCGTCAAAGCTGATTGGCGCAATTGGTACGAGCCCTGTGGATAAGCAAGTGCAGCCCTTTGAAATAAGGGCTTTCCAGTGTATCTGGATCGATTTTTAGGGCTAGCGCAAAGCTAAGCGCTTTCGCAGCTAGTACGAGCCCTGTGAATAACATCCATTAGGTCATATTTTTTACAAAACCCGACGAATGGTAGCGCTTTATAAAAATCAACAAGTTACGGAAAGAGGCCCTTATTAAAGTTTTACTCACGCAATTCCGATAATAAAACATTAAGAATTTAAATAATTAAGCACTCATTGACTGTGCTTCTCGGACTAGCAAAATGGACTTAGAACCAGGCAGTTCCGAGAGATATTCATGAAAAACCAAAAACGACAGCCGCTTTCCACCATCGCAGAAATCTGCGAATACCTGCACATCGGGAAGACAACTTTTTACCGCCTTTCCGCCACTCCTGGCTTTCCTGAGGCCATTCGCTTTAACCAGCGAGTAGTTCGCTACGATCTTGCAAAAGTGATCGACTTTATCAAGTCAGACACTCTAAAAGAATCAGCCTGATTTTTTTTGGACGCTATCCGTCATGACTAATCTAGGTGGCGCACACGCTAAAGAGTTGAAGTCGAGCAAGGCCGCTAACTCGGCCTTCAAAATACTTCAAAGCCATACTGATAGACTGGCCTCGAACAGTGAGCTTTGCAGGGACTTGCTCAAAGAGCTTGAGACTGGGCTATTACCGCCGCTTCCAGAGATCATCACAGTACCCTCTTTGCCCCAACGAGCTTCAGCGATGCCAACGGCCTGGGTGCGTACGTCGCTATTTGTTAATCAGCCACAAACAAAAGCCAAATTTCTAATAAACCAAGTTCTAGAAAGCTACGACACTATCAGTATCGAATATACTGGTGAGCAGCTTAATATGTTTGACAATGACGTATATATTGAAATCATACGTCTAGCTCAAGGTCGTGCACCGGGCGAAAAAATACTATTCAACAGGCACTCCCTTTTACGCGCCCTAGGAATATCTGGAGGGAAGAAGAACTATGAGGCCCTGCATAAGTCCCTGCAAAAGCTCAAGGGCAACACTATCAAAATAACAAAATTTAAGACTGGCTACGATGCATTCAGTCTAATCGACCAATTATCCTGGGACGAGGAAGTTGGTTGCTGGCGGTTCTCGATAGGCGATATTGTTATTGATATGCTCAGCACTGAGCTTTCTTACATTGACCTTGATATTCGCCAGAACCTGACAACCCCCTTGTCGAAGTACCTACAGAATTACATGTCGGCCGGGCTGCCGGGTGAACGCGAGGTAAAAGTCGATAATCTGATGAGATTAAGTGGCACCACTAGCCAGCTTAAAGATTTCCTCGGAAAGGGAAGAGGTCTCACTAAGGCTCTGGATGAATTGAAAGCAGCTGGATTCCTTGTCAGCTACGCCATTCATAAAAACAAGAACGGCGAGCATATTGTCAGATGGAACCGCAGTGCTCACCAAAACTCCAAGCGCCACGCAAGCGCTTACTAGCCGAGCACTTTACTAAGAGCCGCTTCGAAACCAGCCATTGCTTTTAGCTTCTCGGGTAAGTAGGCCTCCGGATTATTGCGATAGTGCTGTCCAACCACTCCAGTCTGGCCGTGAGACTGCAACAGGTCACTCTGACGATCATCTACACCATTACGCTGCATCAACTGCGCGCATGTGCGGCGTAAATCACGAGGCGTAAAGTGTGGAATCTGTTCACCATCGATTTTCCCATGCTTTGATTCAAGCCAGTCTCGGATTGCGTGAGAGAAGCTGGTAGTGGCGAATGGCTTCTTCCCATAACTTGACCACGGCCATTCGAAACCTCCTGTGATCGGCTCAATCTGCTCAAGCAGCTCTATAGCCCGGTCAGTCAGGGGCACCAGGTGAACTCGTTCGATCTCCCCTCGCCCTTTTCTATCGACCACGCGAAGGAGCCGCTTTTCTTTGTCGTAGCTTGACCATGGCTCTCGCGCAACCTGTTCTATCCGCTGCCCTCCTAGAGCGATGACGAACTGGAATAGACGGCTGATAACTGGACCGATACCGTCGGTTTCGATGATCGTCGACCAGAAATGCTTCAGCTCGCTATCAGAAAGCGCCCGGGTGCCAGGCTTGCTTGTGCTGGGAACTAGAACAGCGTCGACTGGATTCGAATCAATCGAGTAGTTTTTGCTGCTGGATCGGCCAAGTGAATGCTCAGCGGTCATCCCATACTGAAACGCGGCTCGCAGGAACGAACGTACTTTATCGGCCTGCCTCGTCGCGCCTCTGTTCCAGATCGTTTCCAGGACTTGCCGAATATGCTGCGGCCGAATCTCTGAGGCACGAAGTGACAATACTTGAGGGTGCGCCTCTAGGAGATCGACCTTCAAGATGCGCTCATACTCCCGGACTTGGTCATCGCGTACCTTGCCCTGCCGGCCCTCGATGTACTCACGAAACAGTTCTTCGAAGGAGCCCTGGACCCGCAGCGCATGGATCTCACGCTCGCGCTCAATCCGTGCTAATTCAGCCTGATTCTCTAGATCCTGCAGATGTGCTCGCACATCACCATGGTCGACCGCCACCTTTGCTAACTCGCGCGCTCGTTCTCTGATCTCAGGCAGAGTCAGACCAACACCTCGGGCGTTTAGCTTGCAGACCCCAATCTTGATTAAGCAATCTTTGCCTTCCAAGCGATAGCGATAGAATGCCATCGGTGGTGACTCGCTCTGGCGTTTGAAAATCAGTGACCCCATGCCTCGACCAGGCAGGCTTTCTGTCAGCTTTCCACCGCCAGGCTTCATTCCCCTGAGTTTTTGTTCGTTAACTGTACCGACCATTTTTGCCAGTCCCCAGAAGTCCCCGTTTCAGTCCCCACTTTACGCAGGTCTCAACGGTACTAACTGAAACCATACGGCACAAGAAAAACCTCTTTAGCCAGCAAATACAGTGCACAAGCAATCCGAACGGAACCATCAGATTCTATGAGGAACTACTAACCACCTCCCTCATAATCCTTTGGTCCACGGTTCGAGTCCGTGTGGGCCCACCATATGAAACAAAGAGTTAGGCCAGCCCGTGCGCTGGCCTTTTTCTTTTCTGGCTTCGAAAAAATATTTTTGGTCACCGTATTGGTCACCACTTCAAAAAGCTTGGCGCTCTCCCTCTGCCAACAGGGACATGCCCAGTACAGGGAAACTCGCCCCCCCCTCGCTCATGAGCCGCACCGCATTGAGAGGTGGACTGAGCAGCCAGCAAGCCGCCCCGCACTTTCGTGGCTTGGATACCGCCATCGAAAAAGCCGGCTTCTCAGGGCCGCGCAAACCAGAGCCAAGCCGAGAGGTGCTTGGCCGCTCTGAGTTGCTGGCAAAAAAGCGCTCAACGTATAACGCAGGGCCAACGGCTGTAGATCACTCCCCCAGCAACCGTGCGCTGCGACACCACAATGAGCCGATTAGCCGGGCTATTCGGCTCACGAAACGAGCCGAATACAGCCGTTAAATATCATCGTGCCATCACGCCAGATTTCGGTACTATCCGGTTAACTACGGATTACCGAAGGTCAGGAAATGGACTTCACCCCGATCATCGCCCAAGTCTGGGGCATGCTGGCTTGGTTTATCCCAGGCGTATTGCTGATCGGCCTGCTCAAGTCGCCTTGGGCCAAGGGTCATATTGGCGAACTCCTGGTACGGCTGTTTGCCCATTGGCAGCTGGATAAGCAGACCTACCGCCGCCTGCACAACGTCACCCTGAACACCCCAGACGGCACCACGCAGATCGACCACGTACTCCTCTCGCCCTACGGCCTCTTCGTGCTGGAAACGAAGAACATGAGCGGCTGGATTTTCGGCAGCGAGAAGCAGGCGCAGTGGACGCAGAAGCTTTACAAGCGCACGTTCAAATTCCAGAACCCGCTACGCCAGAACTACAAGCATCTCAAAGCACTGGAAGCCACCCTTGGCGTTAATCCCGAGCACCTGCACTCGGTCATCACCTTCGTCGGCGGCAGCACCTTCAAAACCGAAGTACCGGCCAACGTCACCCAGGGCATCGGCTTTATCCGCTATATCAAGTCATTCCAGCAGCAGGTATTCAGCGAGTCTGAAGTCGACTCCATGCTGCAAGCCCTGCAAACCGGCCGCCGCGCGCCGACGCTCGCCACCCACCGCGAGCATGTGCAAAACCTCAAACGCCGGAGTGATCCGACTGCTGAGCGGCAGTGCCCTAAATGCGGCAGCGCTCTGCGGATCCGTACCGTGAAATCGGGAGCGAAAACTGGGCAGCAGTTTTGGGGATGCTCGGGGTTTCCTAAGTGCAGAACCATGCATAGCCTTTGGGGTGCTGAAGAGAACAGGAAATCGTAACCTGCACTTATCACTACCCAGAATAGAGAAACAAGAGCCCCATGCAATAGCAGCACTATTGAGCATAGCGAACAATAAATTAAAAAAGCCATAAGCAACGTCATAAAAACACAACCCGTAAAATCAAAAGGGACAAATAATGAGCGACGTCGAAAACCAAATAATCGAACTCAAGAAGACTGTCGCTTATGACAGCAAAGATTACACAATTGAAATCCTGGTAAAAAAATACATCGACGGGATTGATGAAAATCAGAACGAGATATATGTGCCAGATTACCAAAGAGAATTCGTTTGGGATGACGCACGGCAATCTCGACTAATCGAGTCAATCGTATTAGGCCTACCGATCCCGCCAATTTTCGTTGCGGAAAATAAAGACGGACGCCTTGAAATAGTAGACGGATCACAGAGAGTTAGAACCTTAAGTGCGTTCCTTAGTGACAACCTTAAACTAGAGGGCCTTGATAAGGTCACTATGCTAAACGGCATGACCTTTAAAGACCTCGACGTATCCAGAAAGAGAAAATTCAACAACACAACATTCACAGTTATCGTACTTTCCGAGAGCGCTACAGACGAGGTAAAGAACGATCTTTTTGAGCGAATTAACAAAGGAAGTGATATTTTGCGCGGAATGGAGACGCGCAAAGGAATTTATAGAGGCGCCTTTACTGACTTTATATATCAGGAGTGCGCAACTCACCCCGAGTTCAGGCAGTCAATCAAACTGTCGAAAACCGTTAGAAAACGACAAGAATATGAAGAACTGGTACTCCGATTCTTTGCATTAGTAGATACTTACCCAAAGTATTCTGAATTTTCTCGCAGCGTAAGTAAAGCTTTAGATAAGTACATGGCTGAGAAGCGAGACAGCTTTAGCGATGAAGAAAAATCAGAAAAACTTAAAAGCTTCAACGCCATGGTTGATTTTGTAATCAATAACTTTGAACATGGATTCCTCAAAGGAGCAGGAAAAGACGCTTCACGAATCTTCTTTGAAGCGATTTCGGTAGGCTGCCATCTTGCACTGCAAGAATCCCCACAACTAACTCTTAGAAAGAAAATCGATGTGCAATACTGGTTGCGGGAACGCGAATTTAACAGATCAGTCAATGGCGACTACAGAACACACTCTGCCGAAAATCTACAAACGAGAATCCACTACGTCAAAGATCATGTACTTTCTCTGCAGGCCTGACCATGAGAGGCGTTATTGCTGACCTTAAAGACAGAGAGTACTCAATTAATCGCTTACTAGAACACGTCGAAGAAATTTCAGAGATGCGCGGCAGAGTAGACATAACAGTAGTTCTTAAATCTAGCGTTTTCATTGCAATATATAACAACATCGAAGCTACAGCATATGCCGCTGTTGAACGAATTCATGAATCAGCATCCCACCTACGCTACGAAGAGCTTGCCGACCCCTTTAAAATAAAAATGTTAAAATACTCATTCGGAAAGTTATCTGCAGCCCACATGACCGATCCTCAAAAGACTCACGCAGAAGAAAATAAGATTAAATTATCGCAACTGACCTTCCCAAACTTAACCGATTACCTTCGAAGACAATCGCTGTTCTCCGGAAATATTGATGCTAGAAAGTTAAATGTGACTGGAATATCTTACGGACTTCCAAAGCTAACCTTCCCAAAAGCGGACGCAGAGAGAATGCTGTGGGTGAAGAACAAACGTAATAAAATTGCTCATGGAGAACAGTCCATGTCTGATGGAGGGCAAGGCATTAAGACTGCGGACTTGAGATGTGCTTTTGCTTCCGTAAGTAGAACTCTTCGCCATTTCATCTCTGAAGTGGAAGTTCTTCTATGCACTGAGGCGTTCAAAGCCAACCAGAGAACGTGATATCTCTTTTCTCCTACACTTGTAAGAGACTGGGGGCGGACAACGGTTACAGGAAATTAAATCTGGCCTCCCCTAGCGCCATCCACCGCCGCATCAAACCTGAGCACGCACTAGCCACAATTCATCTACGTGGCTAGGCTTCCGATAGAACATCAGAACATGACCGTTTCGCGGTACAAAAAACGGTACACCAGCGGTACAGTGCCCAGCTTCTACCCATTTCGCCAAATTACGCTCAACACCAGTAACCACGCTACTTTCAGCTAACTGTACCTGCGCTAAGCTACGCACGATTTCACTAGGCTTGCAGCCTTTCTAGGCAACTCATAATCCTTTGGTCCACGGTTCGAGTCCGTGTGGGCCTACCACCTTCAAAGCCGCGCACTGCGCGGCTTTTGTCGTTTTTGCCGGGTGCTGAATGGCGCATGCGTTACCCGGATAGCGATTACCACGACGCGCCAAGCCACAGCGAGAAATGCTTTCCTGTTTTGCTAATAACCAAATCGCATATAAACATCATTAAAGGTTTCTGGACTCTCTAAGTCACGCCCTCTATCGTGCGCGGCGGGTCGCCTGTGCGGCTCGCTGGTTGTCGCACGCTTAAGGAAATCCATGCTCCCTGAATCGCTGCAGCTTTATTTCGTCTGCGCCTTGCTGGTCTGGGTGCTGGTGGCTTTTGTGCGCGAGAGCTGGAGCCCGGATATCGTGGCGGCGATTGCCGTGGCGGTGCTGATTGGGGCGCAGTTGCTGGCGCCTGCCGAGGTATTGGGGGTGCTGTCGAATTCGGCGCCGGTAACCATCGCCTGCATGTTCGTGATTTCCGCAGCGCTGGAGCGAACCGGCTGCATCGATGCACTGGGCAATTGGCTGGGCGATCTGGTGGGTACCAGCCCGACCCGCGTGCTGGCGGGGCTGACCATCACCGCGCTGGTGATTTCCGCCTTTCTCAACAATACCCCGGTGGTGGCAATCCTTACGCCCGTGGCCATTTCGCTGGCCAGGCGCGCCGGCACTACGCCGTCGAAGCTGCTGATTCCGCTGTCCTACGCAACGATTCTTGGCGGCACGCTGACGATGATCGGCACCTCGACCAACATTCTGGTGGATGGTGTTGCGCGCAAGGCGGGGCTGGAGCCCTTCGGCATGTTCGAGATCACCGGCGCCGGAGCCGTGCTCTGTGCGGTCGGCATGCTCTACATGCTGACCCTGGGCAAGCGCCTGCTGCCCGAGCGCGACACGCTCTCAAAGCTGCTTGGCCCACGCCTGGACCGCACCTTCATGACCGAGCTGCGGGTGCCGCAAAGTTCGCCGATGATCGGCAAGAGCATCAGCGAAGCCAATCTCAACGGTGGCAGCGGCTTGCAGGTACTGCAGATCAATCGCGGCAGCAATCTGTTCAGCCGCCCGGAACATGCGTTCACGTTGCAGGCCGGGGATCTGCTGATCATTCACGGACAGGTCAAGGATGTGGTCGAGCTGCGCGGCAGCGGCCACCTTGCCTTCAATCGCGGCGATGCCTTTGAAACCATCAGCAGCGAAGACGTGACGCTGGTCGAGGCCATCGTCGGTCGTGATTCGCGCTTCAGCCACCGTCCCATGCGCGACCTCGATCTGTCGGCACGCTATGGCATCAACGTACTGGCGGTGCATCGCCAGGATGAGAACATTCAGGGCAACTTCGACGACTTCGAGTTGCAGTTCGGCGACGTCATGCTGGTGGAAGGCTCATCACCGCAGATCAAGCGCTTTGCTGACAACGGCGGGCTGATCAGCCTGAACATCGTGCAGGAACGCGCATTCCGCCGCGACAAGGCGCCGCTGGCGATCATCACCACCATGGCCGTGATGCTGCTGGCCGCGATTGGCGTCATGCCCATCGAGGGGCTGGCGATCATCGGTGCGGTCACCGTGCTGGCGACCCGCTGCCTGGATGTCGAGGATGCCTACAAGGCCGTGGACTGGAAAATCCTCAGCCTGATCTTCGGCATGCTCGCCATCAGCGTGGCCATGGACAAGGTCGGGCTGGTCGAGCTGATCGTCTCCAGCGTGGTGAACCTGACGCCCTGGGCCGGGCCACTGTTCATGCTGTCGTTCCTTTATCTGTTCACCTCGACGCTGACCGAGATGCTGTCCAACAATGCCGTCGCGGTGCTGGTCACGCCCATCGCCATTGGCCTGGCGCAGCAGCTGGGCGTCGATCCGCGTGCGTTCGTGGTGGCGGTGATGTTCGCCGCCAGTGCCAGTTTCGCAACGCCCATCGGCTACCAGACCAACACCTTCGTCTACACCGCCGGCGGCTATCGCTTCACCGATTTCCTCAAGGTCGGGATTCCGCTGAACCTGCTGCTCTGGATCACGGCAACGTTGGTGATTCCGTGGTTCTGGCCGCTGGTGCCGGTGTAAGCGCTGGTAGTCGCAACGCTTGCCGCAGATCATTGACCGGACCTGCGATTGATTTCATGCTCGCGGCCTTTCCGACAAGAATAAGGAACGCGCATGAAACTGGAAACCCTGGCCATCCATGCCGGCTACAGCCCCGACCCGACCACCAAGGCTGTGGCGGTGCCGATCTACCAGACCACCTCCTACGCCTTCGACAGCACCCAGCATGGCGCCGATCTGTTCGACCTGAAGGTGCCGGGCAACATCTATACGCGCATCATGAACCCCACCAACGACGTGCTGGAACAGCGTGTCGCGGCGCTGGAAGGTGGTGTGGCAGCGCTGGCGGTGGCCTCGGGCATGGCAGCGATCACCTACGCAATCCAGACCATCGCCGAAGTCGGTGACAACATCGTCTCGGTGGCCAAGCTCTACGGCGGCACCTACAACCTGTTCGCCCATACCCTGCCGCGCCAGGGCATCGAGGTGCGTTTCGCGCCGCATGACGACATCGCCGCGCTGGAAGCCCTGATCGACGGCAACACCAAGGCGGTGTTCTGCGAGTCCATCGGCAACCCGGCGGGCAACATCATCGATATCCAGGCCCTGGCCGACGCCGCGCACCGGCATGGCGTGCCGCTGATCGTTGACAATACCGTGGCCACGCCGATCCTTTGCCGCCCCTTCGAGCATGGCGCCGATATCGTCGTGCACTCGCTGACCAAGTACATGGGCGGCCACGGCACCAGCATCGGCGGCATCGTGGTGGATTCCGGCAAGTTCCCCTGGGCCGAGAACAAGGAGCGCTTCGCGCTGCTCAACACGCCGGATGTCTCCTACCACGGCGTCACCTATACCGAAGCGTTCGGCCCGGCGGCCTTTATTGGTCGCTGCCGCGTGGTGCCGCTGCGCAACATGGGCGCGGCGCTGTCGCCGTTCAACGCCTTCCTGATCCTGCAGGGTCTGGAAACCCTGGCACTGCGCATGGAACGCCACTGCGAAAATGCACTGAAAGTCGCCGGCTATCTGCAGCAGCATCCGCAGGTGGAATGGGTCAGGTACGCCGGCCTGGCGGATCATCCCGAGCATGCACTGGCGCAGCGTTACACCGGCGGCAAGCCCGCCTCGATCCTGTCCTTCGGCATCAAGGGCGGCTTCGATGCCGGCGCGCGCTTTATCGATGCACTCAATCTGGTGGTGCGTCTGGTGAACATCGGCGATGCCAAGTCGCTGGCCTGCCATCCGGCTTCGACCACGCATCGCCAGCTCAACGATGAAGAGCTGGAAAAAGCCGGCGTACCCCGTGACATGGTGCGGCTGTCCATCGGCATCGAGCATATCGACGACATCCTTGCCGACCTGTCCCAGGCGCTGGAAGCCTCCAAGGGCTGACCGACTGCTGGATGAATGGAGGCGGTCTGAGTTCTTCCATCGGCAACCTCCAGTTCAAGGCGGCATGGCCTTGAGATTCACTCGCCTGCCGCCATCTATAGCAGACGCCTCACTGGAGCACGCCCATGACCGATTCGCTCGTCGTCCCCTGCGCGCACTGCGCCGGGCTCAACCGCATACCCACGGACCGCCTCGGCCAACAACCACGCTGCGGGCGCTGCAAGACCGAAGTACTGCTGGCGAAGCCCTTCGACGTCAACCAGAGCAATTTCACGCAACAGATAAAAGGCGATCTTCCGCTGTTGCTGGATGTCTGGGCCAGTTGGTGCGGCCCTTGCCGCAGCTTCGCCCCGACCTTTGAGCAGGCTGCCGCTCAACTCCTGGGTCGCTGCCGGCTGGCCAAGCTGGACAGCGAGGCCAACCAGCAGCTTTCCGGCCAGCTGGGCATCCGCTCGATACCCAGCCTGATCCTGTTCAGAGATGGCCGTGAAGTGGCACGCCAGAACGGCGCAATGCCACTGCCACAGCTGCTGGCCTGGCTCGCGCAGCAGGGTATCTGAGGCTCCCCCGCCAAAAAGCGCCAACAAGGCACCGATTCAAATAGAAAGTTCCACCAGACGGCCCACCTCCCATCCGCAGCGTTTGCCTCGCGGGGATAGCGAACGGATAATGCCCGCACTTTTATGCTGCATTTACCAACAGTCGCCATTCATGGACCGATACGCCAATAACAAGAACTGCCGAGGCACTAGGTATCTACCGTGATTCAATTCGATATCGATCAATGGCAGGCCTGGGCTCCGGGTCTGGCCAGTATTGACGATTGGGCGATCTGGGCTCGCGACCCGCGTTGCCCCCAAAACGACCACGAGCCGGACGTCAGCTTTCTGCCGGCCATGCAGCGCCGCCGTCTGAGCCGCCTGGCGCGCATGGCGTTCGCGGTCGCCACGCCGCTGGCGCAAGGCCAACCACCGATGCCTCTGGTGTACGCCTCGCGCCACGGTGAAACACCGCGCACCTTCGCCATTCTCAACGATCTCGCGCGCAAAGAAGCCCTTTCCCCCACGCAGTTCAGCCTTTCGGTTCACAACGCCATCATCGGCCTGTGGTCGATCCAGCAGGGCGACAACAGCGAAATGACCGCGCTGGCCGCCGAAGGCGACGGGCTGGAACACGCCATCCTCGAAGCCGGCCTGTTGCTGGCCGAGGGCGCACCCTCGGTGCTGGTGGTGGTCGCCGAAGACCAGCCTCCCGCCGCCTACAAACCCTGGATCGACGATGTCGACTTTCCTTATGCCGTGGCGCTGCGTCTTACGCCCGGCCAGCGCTGGCGGCTGAGCCTCGAAGCCGACCATGCAGAACACCCGCCCACCCGTTGGCCACACGCCCTGGAACTGATCCGCATGCTGATCGACCAGCAGCCCCTCCGTCAGCATCAATGGAAGACACGTCGATGGACCTGGCAGCAGACACGCTGAACAATCGCCCCAGCCCGCCCTGGTTGTGGCGACTGATCGCCACCGGCCTGTCCTTCATGCTGTTCGGCCTTGGCGGGCTCGTGCTGCGGCTGATCGTGTTCCCCCTGCTCGCCCTGCTGCCCGGCGACGCCACGCGCCATCGCCTGCGCGCGCGCCAGACCATCAGCCGGCTGTTCTGGCTGTTCGTCCAGTTCATGTATCGCAGCGGCGTGCTGACCTACCAGGTGGAGGGAGTCGAACGCCTGGGCCGCCCCGGCCAGTTGGTGATCGCCAATCACCCTTCGCTGATCGATGTGGTGGTGCTGATTTCGCTGATCCGCGACGCCAACTGCGTGGTCAAGCAAAGCCTCTGGGACAATCCCTTTACCCGTGGCCCGATCCGCGCTGCGCAATACATCAGCAACAACGGCAGCGCAGAGATGCTCGACGAAGCCGCCGGGGCGCTGCAGCAGGGCCAGACGCTGATTATCTTCCCCGAAGGCACCCGCACCACGCCGGGCCAGGCGCCGCAGTTTCACCGGGGCGCTGCCGCCATCGCCCTGCGTGGCGCGCAGCGGGTTACACCTGTGGTGATCAGCGTGACGCCGACAACCCTGACCAAGGCCGAGCCCTGGTACCGCATTCCGTCACGGCGATTTCATTTTCACTTGCGGGTCGGCGATGATATCGACCCGCAGACGTTCGCCAGCCGAGGCTCCCTGCCAATCGCCTCGCGGCAACTCAACGACCATCTGCACCGACACTTCATAAAGGAGCTCGCACTCGATGAGCAAACTACAGCTTGAAATCAAGCACCTGATCATTGATGCACTGGGTCTGGAAGACCTCACGCCGGATGACATCGCTGCCGACCAACCGCTGTTCGGGGAGGGACTGGGCCTGGACTCGGTGGATGCACTGGAGCTGGGGCTGGCTATCCAGAAGCGCTTCGGCATCAAGATCGACGCCGACGCCAAGGACACCCGCAAGCACTTCGCAAGCGTCGACAGCCTGGCTGACTACGTCAGTGCCAACCGCGCCGTCGCCTGAGGAGGTCATTACGTGAACAGCCATAACGAGATTTTCCTGACCCTGCGCGATGCGCTGGTCGAACTCTTCGAGCTGGAGCCTGAGCGCATCAGCCTGGAGGCCAATCTGTATCAGGATCTGGAAATCGACAGCATCGATGCCGTTGATCTGATCGACCATATCAAGCGCCAGACCGGCAAGAAGATTGCCGCCGAGGAATTCAAATCGGTGCGCACCGTCGGCGATGTGGTCGAAGCAGTCTATCGACTGATGAATCCGCAAACGGCCTGAGCCCTGCCCTCGGCATACCCACGCAGCGCTGATCGAGCGGTGCGTGATGACAGGCGCCAGTCGAATCGGAAGATGCGATGCAAGCAACCCCTGCAACAGGCAAGGCCAACACCCGCCGGCTGCTTGGCTTCGGCCTGTTGCTGGTTGGTCTCGCCTATCCGTTCATCGTCTATCTGGGCATGGAGCGGCTGTCACCGCAGCTGTTCGCCGCGTTGCTCGGCACGCTCTGGCTGGCACGTGCACTCAGCGGTCGACAGGACCCGCTGAGCTACACCGTCACGATTGCCGCCTTGCTGTTCTGCCTGGCGCTGGCCCTGACCGACAGCAGCGCTCTGCTGCTGGGCTATCCGATTCTGATCAATCTGGCGCTGCTCGGCCTGTTCGCCGGCAGCCTCTGCTCCGGCATGCCGATCATCGAACGCCTGGCACGTCTGCAGGAACCCGAGCTGCCACCCGCCGCCGTACGCTATACGCGCAAAGTGACTTGGGTGTGGGTGGGCTTCTTCACAGTCAACGCAAGCATCGCCACCGGCCTTGCACTCTGGGCGCCGCTGGCCTGGTGGACCCTGTATACCGGGCTGATCGCCTATCTGCTGATGGGGTTGCTGTTCGCCGGTGAATGGCTGGTCCGCCAGCGCGTAAGGAAAGCGACATGAACTGGATTGCCCTGGAACAACTGCTCAACCAGACGCCGAACGAGCGCCCGGTCACGCTGCAACCGGCGCTCGATCATGCCGGGCTGCGCCTGCAGGCTCTGCGCCTGGCGGCGGGCTTGCAGGCCCGCGGCGTTCGCCGTATCGCGGTGCATCTTGAAGATGCCGCCGAGCTGGCTGTCGCCCTGCTGGGCGCCTGGCGTGCCGGCGTGACGGTGCTGTTGCCCGCCGATCTGCAACCCGCCAGCCGTGCGCGCCTGCAAGACCAGGCTGAACTCTGGCTGACCGACCGCGAAGGCGATATTCGCCTGGACGAGCTTTTCGCCGAACCGCTCGACGGCGCCGCACTGGACCTCGACCAGTGCCGCCTGGTGCTCTGCACCTCCGGCTCCAGTGGCGAGCCCAAGCTGATCGACAAGCGCCTGCGCCAGCTTGCGAACGAAACGCAGATCCTCGAAGCGCAATGGGGCGCCGAGCTGGGCGAGGCCTGCATCATCGGCAGCGTGGTGGCGCAGCACATCTACGGTCTGCTGTTCCGCGTACTCTGGCCGCTGTGCGCCGGGCGCGTGTTTCTGCGCCGCGCCCTGCCGTTTCCCGAGGATATCCAGCTGGCCAGCCGCGCCCAGGCACAGTTCTGCTGGGTCGCCAGCCCGGCGCTGCTCAAGCGCATGGGCGACAACCTCGACTGGCCGGCGCTGCGCAGCGTACGCCGGGTGTTTTCCTCTGGCGGCCCCCTGCCCGCCGAAGCCGCGACGCGTCTGCAGCAGCATCTGGGCCAGGCCCCGACGGAAATCTACGGCAGCTCGGAGACCGGCGGCATTGCCTGGCGCCAGGGCGGCACGCTCTGGCAGCCTTTCGCCGGCGTCGAACTGGGCCAGGACGAACAGGCCGCACTGCGCATCGCCTCACCCTGCCTGCCCTCCGGCCATGTCGAGCAGACCGCCGATGCCGCACGCATCGAGGCCGATGGCCGCTTCGAGTTGCTGGGCCGGCTGGACCGCATCGTCAAACTGGAAGAAAAACGCATCTCCCTGCCCATGCTGGAAAAGGCGCTGGCCGAACATCCCTTCGTCAGTGAAGCGCGCTTTGCCGTGATCGAGGAAAGCCGCGCCTACCTGGCCGCCCTGGTTGCACTCAGCGACGACGGCCTGCATGCCCTGCGCAATGGTGGCCGGCGCACGCTGACCGATACGCTGCGCAAGCACCTGGCCGCGCACTGCGAAGCACTGGCGCTGCCGCGCCGCTGGCGACTGGTGCGACAACTGCCATGCAATGCCCAGGGCAAGCTGCCCCAGGCGCAGCTCGACGCCCTGCTGCAGGCACCGCGCACCCTGCAACCGGAACGCCTGGGCGTCACCGGCAGCGATGGCGAATGGCAACTGGAACTTGAGATTCCGGCGGATCTGGCCCATTTCAGCGGTCATTTCCCGCAGACGCCGGTACTGCCCGGCGTGGTGCAGATCGACTGGGCCATGAGCCTGGCCCGTGAACTGATTGCAACACTGCCGCCCTGCTTTCGCGGCATGGAAGTGCTCAAATTCCAACAACTGGCCCGTCCCGGCGACCGCCTGCAACTGACGCTGCGCTTCGACCAGGAACGCAGCAAACTGCATTTCACCTACCGAAACGGCGAGGCCGCCTGCTCGTCGGGCCGCATTCTGCTGGGACAACCGACATGAGCAGCCTCACCCCGCCGGCACAGCAGCCCGCCGTGCAACAGCACCAGCTGGCGCTGTCCATCGAGGATGAGTTCAGACCCTGCGCCGTGGTGCCGGTTTACAACCACGAACGCAGCCTGCCCACGGTCGTCGCTGCACTGCTTGCCGAAGAGCTGCCATGCATTCTGATCGATGATGCATCCAGCCCCGAGGCCGCGCGGGTGATCGACGAGCTGGCCAAGCATCCGTCCGTGTATCTGGTGCGCCATCGCGACAACCAGGGCAAGGGCGCGGCGGTCACCAGCGGCCTGCGTGAAGCCGCTCAGCGGGAGTTCACCCACGCCCTGCAGGTGGATGCCGACGGTCAGCACGACCTCAGCGGCCTGGGACTGTTTCTCGACCGAGCCTGCCAAGCGCCCGAAGCACTGATCTGCGGCTACCCGCAATACGACGCCAGCGTGCCCAAGAGTCGGCTTTACGGACGCTATCTCACCCATGTCTGGGTCTGGATCAACACCCTGTCGCTGTCGATCCGCGATTCCATGTGCGGTTTCCGCGTCTACCCGCTGGCGCCGACGCTGGCGCTGCTCGATTCGGTGGAACTGGGCAAGCGCATGGACTTCGACACCGAAATCCTGGTGCGCCTGCACTGGCGTGAACAACCCATGGTCTGGCTGCCCACACACGTGTACTACCCGGACAACGGCGTCTCGCACTTTCGCCTGTGGCGCGACAACCTGCTGATCTCGCGTATGCACGCACGGCTGTTCGGCGGCATGTTGCTGCGCGCGCCAGAACTGCTCTGGCGGCGGTGGCGCGCATGAGCCAGTCTTCGGGTCGCAGCGCACACTGGGCCGCCCAACGCGAGCGCGGCAGCTTCGCCCTGATGAAGCTCACCGTGCGCGTGGTGCGCCTGCTGGGCCGGCGCGCCATGACGCCGCTGCTGTACCTGATCGTGCTGTACTTCTACCTGTTTGGCCGCAACGCCCGCCAGAGCGCCTGGACTTACCAGCGCAACCTGGCGAACTGGAGCGGCCGTGCCGACCTGGTGCCGAGCAGTAGCTCGGTCTATGGGCAGTTCATGGCCTTTGCCGATGCGTTGCTGGACAAGGTGGACGTCTGGGGCGGGCGAATCAGTTTCGATCAGCTGGAAGTGGACGACCCCCACGGCATTCGCCCACTGATCTGGAACGGCGGCCAGCGCGGGCAGATGCTGGTAGGCGCGCACCTGGGCAACCTGGAAGTCTGCCGCGCCATGGCCGAGATCGGCGGCAAAGTGAAGATGAACATCCTCGTCCACACCCGGCACGCCGAGCGTTTCAATCGTCTGCTGGAAGAATCGGGGGCGAACAACCTGCGCCTATTCCAGGTCAGCGAACTGGACCCGGCGGCCATGCTGGAACTATCGCGACGACTGGACGCCGGAGAATGGCTGGCGATTGCCGGTGACCGCGTCCCGCTGCACGGCGCACGCACCGCCACCGCAGATTTCCTCGGCCAGCCGGCAGCCTTCCCCCAAGGGCCTTGGCTGCTGGCCGGACTGCTGGAATGTCCGGTCAACCTGCTGTTCTGCCTGAAGCACGGCAACCGCTACCGGATACACCTGCAGCCCTTCGCCGAACGTATCGAGTGGCGCCGCCGCGAGCGCGACGCCATCGTCGCGCAATGGGTGCAGCGTTATGCCGACGCACTGGCGGCACGTTGCCTGGAGGCGCCGCTGCAATGGTTCAATTTCTATCCTTTCTGGAATACCCATGACCAACGCGACACCTGAGCCCGTCATCTTTGGCGAAAACCACCTGAGCATCGAGGATGTGCTGGCCGTAGCCGAGCGCCGCGTGCCCGTACAGCTGCAGGCCGACTCGGCGTTTCGCCAGCACATTGCCCGCGGCGCGCAGTTTCTCGACACCCTGCTCGACCGCGAAGGCGTGATCTATGGCGTGACCACCGGCTACGGCGACTCCTGCGTGGTGGCGGTGCCGCTGCATCAGGTCGAGGCGCTGCCGCAGCACCTGTTCACCTTTCACGGCTGCGGCTTGGGCAAGCTGCTGGACGCCGAGGCGACCCGCGCCGTACTGGCGGCACGCCTGCGTTCGCTGACCCACGGCATGTCCGGCGTGCGTATCGAACTGCTGGATCGCATGCAGGCCTTCCTCGAACACGACGTCCTGCCGCTGATTCCCGAAGAGGGTTCGGTGGGCGCCAGCGGCGACCTGACGCCGCTGTCCTACGTTGCCGCCACCCTGGCCGGTGAGCGCGAGGTGCTCTACCAGGGCCAACGCTGCAGCGCCGCCGAAGTGCATCGGAAGCTGAACTGGACGCCACTAACCCTGCGTCCCAAGGAAGCCCTGGCGCTGATGAACGGCACCGCCGTGATGACCGGCCTGGCCTGCCTGGCCTATGCCCGCGCCGATTACCTGCTCAAGCTGGCCACGCGCATCACCGCGCTCAACGTGGTGGCGCTGGAAGGCAACCCCGAGCATTTCGACGAGCGCCTGTTCGCCGCCAAGCCGCACCCCGGCCAGAACCAGGTCGCCGCCTGGATTCGCCAGGACCTGGCCATCGACGCGCCGACCGCGCCGCTGCATCGCCTGCAGGACCGCTATTCCATCCGCTGCGCGCCGCATGTGCTCGGCGTGCTGGCCGACAGCCTGGGTCTGCTGCGCCAGTTCATCGAGACCGAGCTGAACAGCGCCAACGACAACCCCATCATCGATGCGGAAAACGAGCGCGTGCTGCACGGCGGGCACTTCTACGGCGGGCATATCGCCTTCGCCATGGACAGCCTGAAGAACCTGGTGGGCAACGTCGCCGACCTGCTCGACCGCCAGCTCGCACTGCTGGTCGATACCCGCTACAACCACGGCTTGCCGAGCAACCTGTCCGGTGCGCCGGCGGAAACCGCGATGATCAACCACGGCTTCAAGGCGGTGCAGATCGGCGCCAGCGCCTGGACTGCCGAAGCCCTGAAAAACACCATGCCGGCCAGCGTCTTCTCGCGCTCCACCGAATGCCACAACCAGGACAAGGTCAGCATGGGCACCATCGCCGCGCGCGACGCCCTGCGCAGCCTGGAGCTGACCGAGCAAGTGGCCGCGGCCACGCTGATCGCCGCCAACCAGGGTGTCTGGCTGCGCCAGCGCGATGCCACGGCACGTCCGCTACCGGCGCCACTGGCCGACATGCAGACCAAGCTCGGCGAGGATTTCCCGCCGCTGATCGAGGATCGCGCGCTGGAAGGCGAACTGCGCCTGTGCCTGCAGCGCATCCGCGCCCGCTACTGGAGGCTGTATGACTGACCGTCAGTTGCGTGAAAGCGAGCCATGCTCGCGATGCTTTTTCGCGGAGCCGTTCGCGGGCATGGCCCGCTCCTACACCTGTCTGGAGGCTCGCCATGCGTAAGACTGGGGTACTGCAAGCCGAGGTGGAAATCCAGGTGCCCTTCTTCGATGTTGATTCGATGGATGTGGTCTGGCACGGCCATTACATAAAGTACTTCGAAGTAGCACGCTGCGCGCTGCTCGAGCGCATCGGCCACAACTACCTGCAGATGCGTGACGCCGGCTATGCCTGGCCGGTGATCGACGTGCAGTTGCGCTATATGCGCGGAGCCCGATTCAACCAGCGCATTCTGGTGCGGGCCGACCTAGTGGAATGGGAGAACCGCCTGAAGATCAATTACCTGATCAGCGATGCCGAGACCGGCGAGCGCATGACCCGCGGCAGTACGGTGCAGGTGGCGGTGGAGATCGCCAGCCGCGAAATGCAGCTGGCCTCCCCGAAGGTCTTTATCGAAGCTGTCGAGAAGGCGCTGGCATGATCCGCGCCATTGCACGGATGTTCCTGGCGTTGTGCCTGCTGCCACTGCTGGCCACGAGCGCGCACGCCTTCGACCTGGCGCAGCTGAGCCAGCAGTTGCGCGAGCCCGCGGTGATCCGCGGCCAGTTCGTTCAGGAAAAGCACCTGCGCGCCCTGCCCCTGCCGCTGGTCAGCCGTGGCCAGTTCGTGCTGGCCCGCGACCACGGCCTGCTCTGGCTGCTGCAGGCACCCTTGCAGCAGGATTACCGCATCACCGATTCGGGCATCGCCCAGCGCACGGACAGCGGCTGGGAAGCTGCCGGCCAACACGGCACAACGAAACGCCAGAACGAGCTGTTTCTGGCGGTACTCGGCGGCGATACCCAGGCCCTGCAACGCGACTTCGAACTCGACCTGCAGGGCAGCAGCGATGCCTGGACGCTGACCCTCACCCCGCGCGCGAAACTTCTGCAGCAGATTTTCACCGCCATCCATATCCAGGGCAGCGCCACCACCGAACGTATCGAGCTGCTGGAACCCCAGGGCGACAGCACCCTGTTACTGCTGGAAAGCGCCCAGATCGATGATCAGTTGAGCCCGGTCGAGCAGCATGACTTCTCCTACTGACGAGGCGCTCAGGCTGCCACGCCTGATTCCCATCCTGTTCGCCGTCGCCCTGCTCGGCCTGGTAGGCCTGACCACCTGGCAATGGCGCGATGGCCCGCCAGTCACCGCCAACCTGCTGCAATTGCTGCCCAGCGGTGCACCGGGCGAACTGGAGCAGTTGGCTGAAAAGCGCATGCAGGAGCCGCTGAACCGCGACCTGATGCTGCTGGTACAGCATACCGACGAAGCCAGCGCCACCGCATTGGCTAGCGAGATTACCGATACGCTGACGGCGAGCGGCCTTTTCGCCCAGGTGCGGCGTTCCGTAGAGGCCGATCTCTCGGCAATTCGCCAACAGTTGCTCGAGCAACGTCTGGCGCTGCTCGACACGGCCAGTCGCGAGGCGCTGATTGCCGGGCCCGAGGTCTTCGTCCAGCAGCGTCTGCAACGCCTGTACAACCCCTTCGAAGGCAGCGGGCTGGTGCCCGTCGAGCACGACTGGTTCGGCATCGCCGACATGGCGCAGCGACAGCTGCCGCAACCGGGCAATGTCCGCGCCGGACCGGACGGGCAACTGTTGGCTGAATACCAGGGCCAGCGCTGGATCGTCATCCATGCGCAGACCCACGGCGATGCGTTCGACGAGCGTCTGCCCCTGCAGGTCGAGCAGTTGGTGGAGGATGCCCGCCTGCAAGTCGAAACCGCCAAGGGCGAACTGCTTGCTTCTGGCGGGCTGCTCCATGCTGCCCACGGGCAGCGTCAGGCTCGGGAAGAAGCCAGCCTGATCGGCAGTCTTTCCCTGCTCGCCACCCTCGCCCTGCTGCTCCTGCTGTTCCGCACCCCGCGCGTGCTGTTGGCCGTGCTGCCGGTGGCGGTGGGCGCGCTCAGCGGTGCGGCGGCCTGTATCGCGCTGTTTGGCCAGATCCATGTGCTGACGCTGGTGCTGGGCGCAAGCCTGGTGGGTGTGAGCATCGACTTTCCACTGCACTACCTGTCCAAAAGCTGGACCCTGCAACCCTGGAACGGCCATCTGGCGCTGCGCCTGACACTGCCTGGGCTGGTGCTGGCGCTGCTGACCAACGTCATCGGTTACCTGGCGATGGCCTTCACGCCCTTTCCGGCGCTGAGCCAGGTGGCGGTGTTTTCCGCCGCCGGGCTGACCGGAGCCTTCGCCTGCGCTACCTGCCTGCTGCCCTGGCTGCTGCGCGCGCCGCTGCAACCCTGGCCGGCGCCACTGGGCTGGGCCGAACGCGGCCTGCGTCTGCGCCAGGCATTACTGGGTCGCATCGCCACACCCTGGCTGCTAGGCGTCTTCGTCCTGTACTGCGCCTTCGGCGTGCCGCAAGTCTCGTTCACCGATGACCTGCGCCAGTGGGTCAGCCGCGCCCCGGCCTTGCAGGAGCAGGCCCAGCGCATCGGTGAGATCAGTGGCTTCCAGCCCACCAGCCAGTATTTCCTGGTCCGTGCGGCAACGGCTGACGAGCTGCTGGCCAGCCAGGAAGCCCTGAGCAGCCGCCTCAATGAGCAGGTTGCCGAAGGCAGACTCGCAGGCTACCTGGCACTCAGCCAGATCGCTGCACCGGCCACTGCGCAGAAGAATCTGCAACTGGCCCTGCCGCATCTGCTCGAAGCCAGCGCGCCGCTGCTGGCGCTGGGTGTCGACCCCGAGCGGCTTGAGGCAGAACTGTTGACGTTGCAGACACAGCCGATTGCCGAACTGGAGCAGGTGCTGGCCGGTCCGCTGGGCGAGCCCTGGCGCCCGCTCTGGCTGGGCAGTCAGGCCGATGGCTCCGTCGCCGGCCTGGTCAGCCTGCAGGGGCTTGGTGACAGTGCTGCCCTGACCGGGCTGACCGAAGGCCTGGACGGTATCAGCCTGATCGACCGCCCCGCCGAACTGAATCGCCTGTTCGCCGAAACCAAGGCCCAGGCCGCCACCCTCAAACTGATTGCCGCCGGGCTGATTCTCGTCCTGCTCTGTCTGCCCTTCGGCTGGCGTGGCGCCGCACGCTGTCTGGCTGTGCCGCTGCTGGCCGCCCTCGGCAGCCTGGCAAGCCTCGGCTGGCTGGGCCAGTCGCTGACCCTGTTCGGCCTGTTCGGCCTGCTGCTGGTCACGGCCATCGGTGTCGACTACGCGATCCTGATGCGCGAGCAGGTTGGTGGTGCCGCCGTGAGTCTGCTCGGTACACTGCTGGCCGCCGTCACGACCTGGCTCTCCTTCGGCCTGCTGGCGCTTTCCAGCACGCCGGCAGTGAGCAATTTCGGCCTGGCCGTGAGCCTTGGCCTGCTGTTCAGTTTTCTGCTGGCTCCCTGGGCCAACCCATCGCAACCCCACTCTCAGGCAAGGAGGCCTCATGGCACCGCTTGATTCGCAACAACGTGAAGTCGTGATTATCGGCGCCGGCCCTTCCGGCGCCATCGCCGGCGCGCTGCTCAAGCGCAAGGGCCATGAGGTGCTGATCCTGGAGCGCCAGCGCTTCCCGCGCTTCTCCATCGGCGAGAGCCTGCTGTCGCATTGCCTGGATTTCATCGAGGAAGCGGGCATGCTCGAAGCGGTCCAGGCCGCCGGCTTCCAAACCAAGCACGGCGCGGCCTTTGGCTGGGGCGAGCGTTACACCGAATTCGATTTTCGCGACAAGTTCACCGAGGGCCACGGCAGCACCTATCAGGTGCAGCGTGCCGATTTCGACAAACTGCTGGCCGACCAGGCCGAATTGCAGGGGGTGGAAATCCGCTATGAGGAAGAGATCATCGCGACGGACTTTTCCGGCACCCGCCCGCGCCTGCATGTGCGTCGCAGCGACGGCAGCGAATACACCGTCGAAAGCGCTTTCGTACTCGACGCCAGCGGCTATGGCCGGGTGCTACCGCGCCTGCTGGATCTGGAGGCGCCGTCCAGCTTCCCGGTGCGCCGTGCGGTGTTCACCCATATCCAGGACAACATCGACGACCCGCAATTCGACCGCAACAAGATCCTCATCACCACCCATCCCGAGCTGCGTGATGTCTGGTACTGGACCATTCCCTTCAGCAACGGTCGCTGCTCCCTCGGTGTGGTCGCCAGCGCCGAGCGCTACGCAGATCGCCCGCTGGATCTGGACGCCTGCCTCAAGGAGTTCGTCCATGAAGCACCGAACCTCAGACGCATCCTGAAGAACGCCGAGTGGGATACCCCGGCACGGCTGATCGGCGGCTACTCGGCCAACGTCAAGGCGCTCCACGGCCCCGGCTTCGCCCTGCTGGGTAATGCGGCGGAATTCCTCGACCCGGTGTTCTCCTCCGGCGTGACCATCGCCATGCGTTCGTCGAGCATGGCTGCCGCCACGCTGCATCGTCAGCTTTCGGGCGAAACGGTGGATTGGGAAACCGAGTTCGCCATCCCGCTCAAGCGCGGCGTGGATACCTTCCGGACCTATGTGGAGGGTTGGTACGATTGCAGCTTCCAGGACGTCATCTACTACGAACACGCCCAGCCGGAAATCCGCCGGATGATCAGCTCGATTCTCGCCGGCTATGCCTGGGACGAAAAAAATCCTTATGTTGCCGAATCCAAGCGCCGCCTGCGGGTACTGGCCGAACTGTGCCGTGGCGAGCAATAAGCCCTTTACGCTCGCCTGGCTAGCGCTGCTGCTTCTGCTGAGCGGCTGCGCCAGCCAGTTGCCACTGCCCAGTGAACAGCCGCACCTGCAATTGCCGTTGCAGCTGCATATTCAGGCACGCAACGCCAGCGGCAGCCATGACCAGCTGCTGGTGATCCAGCAGGAACAGCAGGCCCTGCGCTGGACACTGCTGACCCCGCTGGGCGTGCCGGTCGCGCGGCAGCTGCTGATCGATGGTCGCTGGCAGGCGGATGGCCTGCTGCCCCCCAACGCCCAGGCCCGCGAACTCTTCGCCGCGCTGCTGTTCGCGCTGACCCCCGATGAGCAGCTCGACCGTCTCTACGCCGGGCAGCGCTGGAGCAGGCAGCAGCACGCACGACGCTTGGAGGCAGGCGGATCAGCCTCCTGGCACATACGCTATCGACAGGACGGCAGTTTCCAACTCGACGTGGGCCCGCGGCTGACCTATGGTGTCGCCCCCCTCGACAACGGAGCCCAGAGCCGATGAGCGCCTACCTGAACGCCCTCGGTGTGATCTGCTGCCTGGGTCGCGGCAAGGCCGACGTGGCCCGACGACTGCTGGCGGGTGATGGCTCAGGCATGTGCTTCTATCCAGACCCGGTAGCCGGGCGCAGGCTGCCGGTCGGCGCAGTACGTGATGAGCTGCCGCCTCTGGAGAATGCCGCGCTGCGCGATTCGACACGCAACAATCGCCTGCTGCTGGCCGCCGCCGAGGAAATCCAGGAGGACATCGCCGAGGCCATCGCCCGCTTCGGTCCTGCGCGGATTGGCGTGGTGCTCGGCACCAGCACTACCGGCATCCAGGAAGCCTCCCAGGGCATTGCCGGCCTGGTACGCGATGGGCGGCTACCGCCGAGCTATCACTACGGCCATCAGGAACTCTCGGCCCCGGCGAGCTTTCTCAGTGACCGCCTGGGGCTCGCCGGCCCGAGCTACTCCATCTCCACCGCCTGCACCTCCGGCGCGCGTGCGCTACAGAGCGCCAAGCGCCTGCTGGACGCGGGCATCTGTGACGCGGTGCTGTGTGGCGGTGTCGATACCCTTTGCGATCTGACCTTGCAGGGTTTCAGCGCTCTGGAGGCCACCAGTACGCGGATCTGCAATCCGTTTTCGGTCAACCGCGACGGCATCAATATCGGCGAGGCGGCGGCGCTGTTTCTGATGACTCGCGAACCCGCCCCCATCGCGCTGCTCGGCGCCGGCGCCAGTTCCGACGCCCATCACATATCCGCGCCCGACCCCGAGGGCCGCGGCGCCATCGAGGCGATGCACAAGGCACTGAGCAGCGCCGGAACCCCCCTGCAAGGCATCGGCTATCTCAACCTGCACGGCACCGCTACGGCGCATAACGACGCCATGGAAAGCCGCGCCGTCGCGGCGGTGTTCCCAGGCGGCGTGCCCTGCTCGTCGAGCAAGCCGCTCACCGGCCACACGCTGGGCGCTGCCGGGGCACTGGAAGCGGCCTTCTGCTGGCTAAGCCTTTCGCCTTTCAATACCGATCAGCTGTTGCCACCCCACCTCTGGGACGGCCAGCAGGACCCCGACCTGCCACCGCTGCAACTGGTCGCTGCCGGCACACCGCTGGCCTCCGACCGCCCACGGCGGATGATGAGCAACTCCTTCGCCTTTGGCGGCAACAACATCAGCCTGATCCTGGGAGAGGCGCCATGATCGCCTGGCCGGTCGCCGAACTGCTGCCTCACGCCGGTGACATGATCCTGCTGGATGCCGTCGAGTCGTTCGATGACGACAGTGTGGTGACCTGCCTGCAAGTGCGGCCCGGCCTGCTGAGCCAGGCGGATGGCAGCCTGCCGGCCTGGGTCGGTGTCGAAATCATGGCGCAGAGTGTCGCGGCCTTCGCCGGTTGCCAGGGACGTCTGGCCGGTTTGCCGGTGGAGCTGGGTTTCCTGCTTGGCACCCGCAGTTACCAGTGCAACGTCGAAGCCTTCCCGCTCGGCAGCGAACTACGGATTCGCGCCATCCGCTCGTTGCAGGATGACAGCGGCATGGGCGTGTTCGAATGCCATCTCGACGGCCCCGGCATCCATGCCGAAGCCCGTCTCAACGTATTCCGCCCGCCTGAAGTGGCGCGCTATCTGGAAGAAACCCGTTCATGAGTGAAACCATCCTCGTCACCGGCTCCAGCCGTGGCATCGGTCGCGCCATCGCCTTGCGTCTGGCCCAGAGCGGCTACGACCTTGTTCTGCACTGCCGCTCGCGGCGTGATGAAGCCGAAACCGTGCAGGCGCAGATTCACGCGCTGGGCCGCAAGGCGCGCATCCTGCAGTTCGACATCGCTGACCGCGCCGCCTGCCGCGAGCAGCTGGAGGCTGACATCGAGGCGCACGGCGCCTATTACGGCGTAGTCTGCAACGCCGGCCTGACGCGCGACGGCGCTTTTCCGGCACTGACCGACGAGGACTGGGATCTGGTGCTGCGAACCAACCTCGATGGCTTCTACAATGTGCTGCAACCCCTGACCATGCCGATGGTCCGCCGTCGCCAGCCGGGCCGCATCGTCTGCATCACTTCCGTTTCGGGGATGATCGGTAACCGCGGCCAGGTCAACTACAGTGCCTCCAAGGCCGGCGTGATCGGTGCGGCCAAGGCGCTGGCGGTGGAACTGGGCAAACGACGCATCACGGTCAATTGTGTTGCGCCAGGGCTGATCGATACCGACATGCTCGACGAAGACCTGCCCATCGAGGAGATGCTCAAGATGATTCCCGCACAACGCATGGGCACGCCCGATGAAGTCGCCGCTGCGGTCAACTTCCTGGTATCAGCGGAGGCCGGCTATATCACCCGTCAGGTGCTGGCGGTCAATGGCGGGCTGTGCTGATGAAACGCGTGGTTGTCACCGGCATGGCCGGCATCACCTCCCTGGGCAGTGACTGGGCCAGTATCGAAGCCAACTTCAGTGCCAACCGCAGCGGCATCCGCCGTATGGACGAGTGGGATCGCTTCACCGAACTCAATACGCGACTGGCCGGGCCTGTGGATGATTTCGCCGTACCCGCCCACTGGACGCGCAAACAGCTGCGCAGCATGGGGCGCGTCTCGCGCCTGTCGGTGAAAGCCGCCGAGCAGGCACTGCTGCATGCGGGCCTGCTCGATGACAGCAGCATCCGCGACGGACGCATGGGGGTCGCCTGCGGCTCGTCCACCGGCAGCACCGAAGAGATCAAGGCATTCGGCAACATGCTGCTCAACTCGGTCGCCGACGGGCTGAATGCCAACTCCTACATCCGCATGATGCCGCACACCACGGCGGCCAATATCAGCATCTTCTTCGGTCTCACCGGCCGGGTGATCCCCACGTCCAGCGCCTGCACCAGCGGCAGCCAGGGCATCGGCTACGCCTATGAGGCAATCAGGTTCGGACGTCTGCCGATGATGCTGGCCGGTGGTGCAGAAGAACTCTGCGCCACCGAAGCCATGGTCTTCGATGCGCTCTACGCCACCAGCCTGAAGAACGACGCGCCGCATACTTCACCGCGCCCCTACGACAGCGGACGCGACGGTCTGGTGATCGGCGAAGGTGCCGGCATGCTGGTGCTCGAAGAGCTGGAACACGCCCTGGCGCGCGGCGCCACCATTCATGCCGAGCTGGTGGGCTTCGGCAGCAATGCCGACGGCTGTCACGCGACCAAGCCGGAGCAACTGACCATGCGCCGCGCCATGGAGCTGGCGCTGGAAGATGCCGGACTCGCACCGGATGCCATCGGCTACGTCAACGGCCACGGCACCGCCACCGATCAGGGTGACATCGCCGAAACCCTGGCGACCCAGGCGCTGTTCGGCTCGCGTATGCCGATCAGTTCGCAGAAGAGTTATCTCGGCCACACGCTGGGCGCCTGCGGCGCGCTGGAGTCCTGGTTCAGCATCGAAATGATGAATCGGGATCACTATATTCATACGCTCAACCTCGACAGCATCGACCCGCGCTGTGGCGAGCTGGACTATGTGGTCGGCGCACCGCGCACCATGCAGCACGAGTACGTGATGAACAACAATTTCGCCTTCGGCGGGATCAATACCTCACTGATCTTCCGCCGCTGGGCCTAGTCGCTCAAACACCGCAAGGAGAATGCAATGAAAAAGACCACATGGATCGGCGCGGCACTCGTGCTCTGCGCCCTGCCAGGCCTCAGTCAGGCGCGCGACACCACCCACTATCTGCCCTTCGATGAAGCAGTGGCCGAAGCCACTGCGGCAGGCAGGCTGGATGGCAGCGTGAAGTTCTATCTCGCCAAGCGTCCGGCGGGTGCGCAGATCGTGCGCAGCGGCGTGACCACCAGCAAGAAGACCAATGCCTTCAACAAGACCGACGAAGCTGCCTGCAGCTGGGCCTTGCAGTCCGCTCTGATCGGTATGGAAAAGTCAGCCAAGGCCGCCGGTGCCAACGCCGTAGTGGACATCGTCAGCAACTACAAGCACGTCGAGTACAAGGACAGCAGCAAGTACGAGTGCCACGCCGGTGCTGTCATGGCAGGCGTCGCCCTCAAGGCGAACTTTGCCAAGGTGAAATAAGCAGCGAATCAGCGGCGCAGGGTGGATGCCAAAAGCGACATCCACCCTTGCTTCGACCAAGCGACCGCGCTTCAGCTCCAACCGTCGGGCAGCCCTCCAGGCAGGTCGGCAACCCCCGAACGAACACGTGAACCTGTGAGTCAACAGAGCAGAACCCAAATCCCTTTTGGAGGACTGCATGTTCGGAAACAAACCGTCCCACACGTTCGAAGTGAACTACATCTTCCAGAATGATCCGCGCGCGCAGATCATGGAGTTGGACGAAGACCGCCTTTCCCAGGGCGATGCGGCACGGCGACTGATCGAACATCACAATGCCGATGCCGAGAACAGCCTGGTCATGCCCGATGCACAAGCCGGCGAAACCGAATTGCTGCGGCAGGCCGAGGTGGTGGGGATTACCGACATTCGCGTAACCAAGCTGATTCATGAAGATGAATCAAGCGGCGCGCCAGGGCATTACCAGCAGCCCTGAGCCAAGCTGCAGAGAAAGAGTTACGGGTTGGTAAAGCACACCCTCCTCTGGCCGATGCCGTAAAAGCTTCGCGCCGAGGGCTGCGCTCCCACAGGTCGCGGTTAATGCACTGCTTCGTGGGCAGCGCGAGCCCGCGCCGAATGTGGCGAGGGCTTCATGGGCCTCACGTGTTTGCAGCGACCATCAGAGACGTAGCCTGAAAAGGATGTCCTTATGGACGACCTGTGGCGGCGCACCCGGTGGATCGCCACCCGGTGGATCGATAAAGCGTGATCCACCCTACGTCAGCTCCAGTCTTGGTGCTTATTGATGGTATTGCGCAGACAGCTCGTGCACCGCTGCGAAGAAGGCCTTGGCGTTTTCAGGGTCGACTTCAGGGGTGATGCCGTGTCCGAGATTGAACACATGTCCGGCACCATGCCCGTAGGCAGCCAGAATGCGCGCAACCTCGGCGCGGATCGCCGCCGGGCTTGAGTAAAGTACCGCCGGGTCCATGTTGCCCTGCAGCGCAACCTTGTTGCCCACCCGTGTACGGGCGCTGCCGATGTTGCAGGTCCAGTCCAGGCCCAGCGCTTCGGCGCCGGAAGCAGCCATGGACTCAAGCCACAGACCGCCGCCCTTGGTAAACAGGATCACCGGCACGCGACGACCGTCGTGCTCGCGGATCAGGCCGTCGACAATCTTCTGCATATAGGCCAGCGAGAACTCCGGGTAAGCGGCGTCAGACAGGCTGCCGCCCCAGGAGTCGAAGATCTGCACCGCCTGCGCCCCAGCCAGGATCTGCCCGTTGAGGTAGGTGACGACCGATTGCGCCAGCTTGTCCAGCAGCGCGTGCATGGCCTGCGGGTTGTCATACAGCATGGCCTTGGACTTGCGAAAATCCTTCGACGAGCCGCCTTCGACCATATAGGTGGCCAGGGTCCAGGGACTGCCGGAGAAGCCGATCAGCGGCACACGACCATTGAGCTCGCGACGGATGGTGCGCACCGCATCCATCACGTAACCCAGATCTTTCTCCGGGTCCGGAACGGGCAGCGCCTCGATATCGGCCAGACTGCTGATCTTCTTCCTGAAACGCGGACCTTCGCCGGTCTCGAAATACAGCCCCTGGCCCATGGCATCAGGGATGGTGAGGATGTCAGAGAAGAGAATCGCCGCATCGATCTGCGGATAGCGGTCCAGCGGCTGGATAGTGACCTCGCAGGCCAGCTCCGGATTCTTCATCAAACTGACGAAGTCTCCAGCCTTGGCACGAGTGGCGCGATATTCGGGCAGGTAGCGCCCGGCCTGGCGCATCATCCACACCGGGGTGACGTCTACAGGCTGCTTGAGCAGGGCACGAAGGAAGCGATCATTCTTCAAGGCAGTCATGTCTGGGTTCCAGCAGAAAAGTGCCGTGCATTGTCGCAAAGCCCATGACAAAAGGCACGGCAGGGGCCGCGCCTTTTATTTCGTGGCTTGATTCAGGTCAGATGACTGCGGCAAGCGTAGGGTGGATATCGCTCTTTATATCCACCGCGGCTCCGCTCGGTGGATCGCCACCCGGTGGATCGATGAAGCGCGGTCCACCCTCCGAAGATCAGACTTCCAGATAATCCAGAATCCCTTCGGCTGCCTGGCGCCCTTCGAAGATCGCAGTGACCACCAGGTCCGAGCCACGCACCATGTCGCCACCCGCAAAGATCTTCGGGTTGCTGGTCTGGTGCTTGAATGTGCCCATTTCCGGAGCAATCACCCGACCCTGGCTGTCGGTCTGGATTTCCTGAACACCGAACCAGTCAGCCGGGCTGGGACGGAAGCCGAAGGCAATCAGCACCGCATCCGCCGGGATGATCTGTTCGGAACCGGGAATCGGCTCGGGACTGCGGCGACCTTTTGCGTCCGGCTCACCCAGGCGGGTTTCCACCACCTTGACGCCCTCGACCTTGCCTTCACCGACGATGGCGATGGGCTGACGGTTGAAGAGAAACTTCACGCCCTCTTCCTTGGCGTTCTTCACCTCACGACGCGAGCCGGGCATGTTGGCCGCATCACGGCGGTAGGCGCAGGTGACACTCCTGGCGCCCTGGCGGATGGAGGTGCGGTTGCAGTCCATGGCGGTGTCACCGCCGCCGAGCACTACCACCTGCTTGCCTTTCATCTCGATAAAGTCTTCCGGTGACTTTTCGAAACCCAGGTTGCGATTGACGCTGGAAATCAGGAAATCCAGCGCATCATGCACCCCCGGCAGGTCTTCACCGGGGAAGCCGCCCTTCATGTAGGTGTAGGTGCCCATGCCCATGAACACCGCATCGTAGTCGGCCAGCAACTGCTCGATGCTGATGTCCTTGCCCACTTCGGTATTGAGACGGAACTCGATACCCATGCCGCCGAAGATTTCGCGACGCCGGCTGAGCACGCTCTTCTCCAGCTTGAACTCGGGGATGCCAAAGGTCAGCAGGCCGCCGATTTCCGGGTTCCTGTCGAATACCACCGGAGCCACGCCGTTGCGTACCAGCACATCGGCACAGCCCAGGCCCGCCGGGCCAGCACCGATGATGGCGACCTTCTTGCCGGTCGGCTTGACCTTGGACATGTCCGGTCGCCAGCCCATGGCGAAGGCGGTGTCGGCAATGTACTTCTCGACCGAGCCGATGGTGACGGCACCGAAGCCGTCATTCAGCGTGCAGGCGCCTTCGCACAGTCGATCCTGCGGACAGACGCGGCCGCAGACTTCCGGCAGCGTGTTGGTCTGATGAGCCAGCTCGGCGGCAGCGAGGATGTTGCCCTCGGACACCAGCTTGAGCCAGTTGGGGATGTAATTGTGGACCGGGCACTTCCATTCGCAATAGGGATTGCCACAACCCAGGCAGCGATGGGCCTGCTCGCAGGCCTGCTGCGGCTTGAAGGGTTCGTAGATCTCCACGAACTCTTTCTTGCGCTGGCGCAGCAACTTCTTCTTCGGATCCTTGCGCCCGACCTCGATGAACTGGAAGTCGTTATTCAGACGTTCAGTCATTTCATAAACCTCTCAACAGCAGCGGCAAGCCTCAAGCTGCAAGCCGCAGGACGATCACGGAGCCGCGCCTCACGGCACTGGTGGCCTGAGGCTCGCGGCTTGAAGCTGCTTTTATTGCGGGTTGGCGCGTGTGCTCGACAACAGGCTCTCCAGGTTGGCCGCCTTGGGCTTGACCAACCAGAAGCGGCGCAGGTAGTCGTCCAGATCTTCCAGCAGTTCGGCGCCCCACTCGCTCCCGGTTTCCGCCACGTATTCACGCAGGACGCTCTGCAGATGGCTGCGATAAGCCTCCATCGCCTCGCCGGTGATCCGCTGCAGGTTGACCAGCTCGTTGTTCACCCGGTCAATGAAACTGTTGTCCATGTCCAGCACGTAGGCGAAGCCACCGGTCATGCCGGAACCGAAGTTGTGCCCGGTCTTGCCCAGCACGCAGACGAAACCACCGGTCATGTATTCACAGCAGTGGTCGCCTGTGCCTTCCACCACCGTATGGGCGCCCGAGTTGCGCACCGCGAAACGTTCACCCGCCGTGCCTGCCGCGAACAGCTTGCCGCCAGTGGCGCCATACAGACAGGTATTACCCACAATGGCCGAATCCTTCGAGCGGAAGCTACTACCTTTCGGCGGAGTCACTACCAGCTTGCCGCCGGTCATGCCCTTGCCGACGTAGTCATTGGCGTCGCCTTCGAGGTACAGGTTCAGGCCGCCGGCATTCCAGACGCCGAAGCTCTGGCCCGCAGTGCCCTTGAAGCGGAAGGTGATGGGGGCATCCTTCATGCCCTGGTTGCCGTGCAGACGGGCAATCTCGCCGGATACACGCGCACCGATGGAGCGGTCGCAGTTGCAGATTTCCAGCTCGAATTCACCACCGCTCTTGTTCTCGATGGCAGCACGCGCCAGCTCGACCATGCGCTCGGCCAGGAAGCCCTGATCAAAGGGCGGGTTTTTCTCGACCTGACAGTACTGCGGCTTGTCTGCCGGAATGTGGTCACTGCCCAGCAAGGGCGTAAGATCCAGATGCGCCTGCTTGGAAGATTCGCCCGGCAGGATTTCCAGCAGATCGGTCCGCCCGATCAGCTCCTGCAGACTGCTCACACCGAGCCTGGCCAGCCATTCACGGGTCTCAAGGGCGACGAAGGTGAAGAAATTCACCACCATATCGACCGTCCCAATGAAGTGATCCTTGCGCAGCTGGTCATTCTGGGTAGCAACGCCGGTGGCGCAGTTGTTCAGGTGGCAGATACGCAGGTATTTACAGCCCAGGGCAATCATCGGCGCGGTGCCGAAACCGAAGCTCTCGGCACCGAGAATCGCCGCTTTGACCACATCGAGGCCGGTCTTCAAGCCACCATCGGTCTGCACCCGCACCTTGCCGCGCAGATCGTTGCCACGCAGGGTCTGATGAGTCTCGGCCAGGCCAAGCTCCCAGGGCGAACCGGCGTAACGGATCGAACTCAATGGCGAGGCGCCTGTGCCGCCGTCGTAACCGGAGATGGTGATCAGGTCAGCATAGGCCTTGGCCACGCCGGCAGCGATGGTACCCACGCCCGGCTCAGCCACCAGCTTCACCGATACCAGCGCCCGGGGATTGACCTGCTTGAGGTCGAAGATCAGCTGGGCCAGGTCCTCGATGGAGTAGATATCATGGTGCGGCGGCGGAGAAATCAACGTCACACCCGGCACCGCATAACGCAGTCTGGCGATCAGACCGTTGACCTTGCCGCCGGGCAGCTGGCCACCCTCACCGGGCTTGGCACCCTGGGCTACCTTGATCTGCAGCACCTCGGCGTTGACCAGATATTCGGGCGTCACACCAAAACGACCGGTGGCCACCTGCTTGATCTTCGAGCTGCGCTCGGTGCCGTAGCGTGCCGGATCCTCGCCGCCCTCACCCGAGTTCGAGCGCGCGCCGATGCGGTTCATCGCCGCTGCAATGGCTTCGTGGGCCTCCGGAGACAGCGCGCCAAGGGAGATGCCGGCCGAATCGAAGCGCTTGAGAATCTGCTCCAGCGGCTCGACATCCTCAAGGGCCAGGGGACGCTCGGCTTCGTTCAGCCTGAGCAGGTCGCGCAGCATGGACACTGGACGCAGATCGACCAGCGCCGTGTATTCCTTGAACAGGCCATAGTCGCCACTCTGCACAGCCTTCTGCAATGCACCGACCACGTCGGGGTTGTAAGCATGGTATTCGCCACCGTGGACGAATTTGAGCAGGCCGCCTTGCTGGATCGGCTTTCGCACGTTCCAGGCCTCGCCTGCCAGCGCCCGTTGCTCGGCCTGCAGATCGACAAAGCGGGCGCCCTTGATACGACTGGCCACGCCACGGAAGCTCAACTCCACCACCTCATCGGCCAGACCCACCGCCTCGAACAGCTGGGCGCCGCGATAGGAGGTGATGGTGGAAATACCCATCTTCGAGATGATTTTCAGCAGGCCCTTGGAGATGCCCTTGCGGTAGTGCTTGAACACTTCGTAGAGGTCGCCGAGGACTTCGCCAGTGCGGATCAGGTCACCCAGCACCTCGTAGGCGAGGAACGGATAGACCGCCGTGGCGCCGAAGCCGATCAGCACGGCGAAATGATGCGGATCACGTGCGGTGGCGGTCTCGACCAGGATATTGCAGTCACAACGCAGTCCGGTCTCGATCAGTCGATGGTGCACCGCGCCCACGGCCAGCGCAGCGTGTGCCGGCAACTTGCCCGGCGCAATTTGGCGGTCGCTGAGCACCAGCAACACCTTGCCATCACGCACCGCCGCTTCAGCCTGATCGGCGATAGCGCGCACCGCCGCTTCGAGGCCCAGCGACTCATCGTAGTTGAGGTCGATCAGCTGACGCTCGAACCCTGGACGATCGAGATCCATGATGGTCCGCCACTTCGCCGGTGAAATGACCGGCGTAGTCAGAATCGCGCGGTTGGCATGATCAGCGGTTTCCTCGAAGACGTTACGCTCGGCGCCCAGGCAGGTTTCCAGGGACATCACGATAGCTTCGCGCAGCGGGTCGATTGGCGGATTGGTGACCTGGGCAAACTGCTGACGGAAATAATCGTAGGGCGAGCGCACCCGGCGCGAAAGCACCGCCATGGGCGTGTCGTCACCCATGGAGCCGACCGCCTCCTGGCCCTGCTCGGCCAGTGGGCGCAGTACCTGGTCACGCTCCTCGAAGGTGACCTGGAACATCTTCATGTACTGCTTGAGCTGGTCCGCATCGTAGAAGGCCGAGCCGTGGTCATTGTCGTCCAGGGTCGACTGAATGCGCAGCGCATACTGGCGCAGCCACTTCTTGTAGGGGTGCTGCGACTTGAGATGACTGTCGATGTCGTCGGTATGCAGGATCTGCCCCGTGTGGGTATCCACGGCGAGGATCTGACCCGGCCCGACACGACCCTTGGCGATGACGTCTTCGGGCTTGTAATCCCAGACGCCAACTTCCGAGGCCAGGGTGATGTAGCCGTTGGTGGTGGTGACCCAGCGCGCCGGACGCAGGCCGTTGCGGTCGAGCAGGCAGATCGCGTGACGACCATCGGTGAGTACGACACCCGCGGGGCCGTCCCAGGCCTCCATGTGCATGGAGTTGTACTCATAGAAGGCGCGCAGATCCGGGTCCATGGTTTCCATGTTCTGCCAGGCCGGCGGAATGATCATGCGCAGGCTGCGGAACAGGTCCATACCTCCGGTGACCAGCAGTTCCAGCATATTGTCCATGCTGGATGAGTCCGAACCGCTGCGATTGATCAGCGGATCGAGCGCCTGCAGATCCGGCAGCAACTCGTTGGCGAATTTCAGGCGGCGCGCCTGAGCCCAGTTGCGGTTGCCGGTGATGGTATTGATCTCGCCGTTGTGGGCGAGAAAGCGGAACGGCTGTGCCAGCGGCCATTGCGGCATGGTGTTGGTGGAAAAGCGCTGGTGAAAGACGCAGATGGCCGTAGCCAGACGCTCGTCACCCAGATCCGGATAGAACTGGGCCAGATCGGCGGGCATCATCAGGCCTTTGTAGATGATGTCCTTGTCGGAGAAGCTGCAGACGTAGAACTGCTTGTCGTCGGCCAGGGCCACCTCGGCAAGGCGGCGGGCCATGAACAGACGGATGCCGAAGTCGCGCTCGGCCAGGCCTTCACCAGTCACGAACACCTGCGCGATGCGCGGCAGGCGCTCCAGAGCCAGGCGGCCCAGTACCGATGTATCCACCGGCACCTCGCGCCAACCCACCAGTGTCAGCCCTTGCGCGGCAAGTTGCTCGTTGAAACAGGCTCGGGCGGCGTCAGCCCTGATCGGGTCCTGATTCAGGAAGATCATGCCAACCGCATAAAGTGCCGGCAGCTCAGCATCGAAGTGCTGACGAGCCATGGCCCGCAGGAAGGCATCCGGCTTCTGCATCAGCAACCCGCACCCATCGCCGGTCTTGCCATCGGCGTTGATGCCGCCGCGGTGGGTCATGCAGGTCAGTGATTGAATGGCCGTCTGGAGCAGGTGATGGCTTGCTTCACCCTGCATATGGGCGATCAGGCCGAAGCCACAGTTATCCTTGAACTCTTCAGGACGAAACAGACCTGCTCTCATAGGCGCTCCAGCTAAATACGTTGTAAATCAACCCCTTACCGGCCATGCGGAGCGACGCCCCAAGATGGACGCAAGCAAAGGGGGAGCAGTTTACAAAGCGAGCTAGAACGACACAATTATTTTTTGCAAGCCCCAAAAAGGTGCATTGCGCACTTTTTTGGGGCGTTTATTTAACGCAAACGACTGATTTCCTGTTGCACGCTGGAGAAATTTCGTATCCAGGGTTTTCCGGCCTGCAGGGCTGGCGGCAAGGTTTTGATTGCCTGGGTCGCCGCATTGCGACTGGAAAAGCTCCCAAGCGTGACGACATAAAGCGGCTTGCCTTCATGCAGCTTGGTGAAGTAGCGGTAGTCGCTGCCATATTGCTTCACCAGCGCTTTGGCATTGCCTTCGTTGCGGGTGCCAAGAATCTGTACCAGATAGTTACCCGCAGGCTGACCGGCATACCAGGCCGCTGCCGGAGTGGCAGCAGCCGGCGCGGGGGCTGCTGCGGCGACCGGCCGCGCAGGCTCGCGTGGAGCTGGAGCTGGAGCTGGAGCTGGAGCTGGAGCTGGAGCTGGAGCTACAGGCTGGGGTGCAGCCGTGGATGGCGCAACAGCACTGGCAGTCCCCGCGGGCTGCTCGACACGGTCACGAGGCTGTTCAGCGACTGGCGCAGGAACAGTCGGCGGAGCCTCCTGAAGCGGAAAGTCTTCGATATCAGCACTGCCGGCGGCAGCAAGAGGCTCCCGGACAAGTGGCGTCTGCGGCTCCGGGCTGGTCGCTGGCAGTGATGACTCTTCAGACTCGCCAGTTCCAGGCGTGCCTTGCGCAGGTACAGGCTCCACAGCTCCGGTACCAAGTGGCAGGCTTGTGGTGGCCGGCGCCGCGGGTTGCTCATCAACCCCATCGCGCATGATGAACAGCGCAATGGCGACAATACAGAGGACGGCCAGCAATGCCAGCAGGTGCTTTATAGGCAGCGGAAACCAGCCATTCGACTTTCTTTTTGCCCTGGAATGGTGCATCGCATCAATCAATTCTTCTCGCGCAGCCTGATTTATTCCTCCGGGCCAGCCACCAGATTGCTCATGAATGCGCATAATCTGCTCTTCGGTCAGGCATTCCAGCCCACTACCGGCACCTTCAAGGCGCAACGAGAGGTATTCCCTGGTTTCATCTTCTTCATAAGGCTGAAGGGCAATGGCGTGGAAACGCTCTTCGCCATCCACAAGAGCTTCCAGCCGCGCCAACAAGGACTCTTCACCGAATAGGAAGACATGTGGTCGGCCTTCCGGGCTGCCTTCCGCGAGTCGCAACAAGGTCTCCACCGCTGCACCCGTCAGCCGCTCGGCATCATCGACCAGCAGGTAGATTTCCTGCCCGGTCAGTGCCAGCTGGATAATCTGCGCCATGATCGAGTCGAAGTCGGCACGCGCGCTGCCGAGCGCCTGGGCGATCTGCTGCAGGACGAGATTCGAATCCATGGTGGACTGCGGCGTGACCACCACGCTCTGGACCGACTGCTTGTTGCTGCTCGCAACCAGCGCCTGACGCACCAGGGTCTTGCCGCTCCCTTCAGGCCCTGTGACCACCAGCAACAGCTGGCTGTAACGAGCGAGGTGATGCAACTGCCCCAACACCGGCTTGCGCTGGGCAGGGAAAAACTTGAAACCGGGCACGCGAGCAGCAAAGGGGTCATGACTGAACCCGTAATGGCTCAGGAGCGAATCGTCAGCAGACAAACTGGTCATGAAAAGTCTCTCAGGTTCACGGCTGTTGCGTCAGGACGGCATAGTCGACGCGCAATGTGGCGTCCAGCGCTTCGCGAGGGAAGTCACCAGTCACTACGGCTTCGCCCAGCCGCTTGAGCAATACCAGGCGTAACTGGCCGTCGAGCACCTTCTTGTCGACCGCCATGTGCCGCAGGAAGTCATCCGGCGTCATATCGCCTGGCGGCACGACGGGCAAGCCGGCACGCACAAGCAGCCGCACGCAGCGATCTCGCTCGTCGGCGGAAATCCAGCCAAGCTGGCGTGACATTTCCAGCGCCATCACAGTGCCGGCCGCTACCGCTTCGCCATGCAGCCAGACACCGTAGCCCTGATGGGTTTCGATGGCATGGCCGAAGGTATGTCCAAGATTGAGCGTCGCACGGACCCCCGATTCACGCTCGTCCGCACCGACTACCGCCGCCTTGGCGGCACAGGAACGTCGTATGGCCTCGGTAAGTGCAGCCTGGTCGAGCGCCCTCAACCTGTCGATATTGACTTCAAGCCAGCTCAGAAAGGGTTCATCGCAGATCAGCCCGTACTTGATCACTTCGGCCAGACCTGCCGACAGCTCCCGTGCCGGCAGTGTCGCCAGCGTGGACGTATCGATCAGCACCAGCTGCGGCTGGTAGAAAGCACCAATCATGTTCTTGCCCAGAGGATGATTGATGCCGGTCTTGCCACCCACCGAGGAATCGACCTGGGATAAAAGAGTTGTTGGCATCTGGATGAAATCAACGCCACGCTGATAGCTGGCCGCCGCGAATCCGGCCATATCGCCCACCACGCCGCCACCCAGGGCAATGATTGTGGTATTGCGATCATGTCTGGCAGACAGCAGGCCATCGAAGATCGTCTGCAGCGTTTCCCAGTTCTTGTAAGCCTCGCCGTCGGGCAGAACCACTGGCGTGACGGCATAACCTGCGAGGCTCTGCATCAGTCGCTCTAAGTAAAGTGGAGCAACGGTGTCGTTGGTGACAATGGCCACCTGCTTGCCACGAATATGAGGGGACAACAGCTCGCCGCGCTCGATGAGCTGTTCGCCTATAAGGATCGGATAGCTACGCTCGCCAAGATCGACATCTAGAGTCTGCATGTAGGCCCCCGTGGATTAAAGGGGGTTAGGATAGCGCAGATTCGTCGGGGCTTTCACGGGACACAAGCGCCCTGAGCTGTTCAAGTATTTCACCGACCACCAGACGCGGAGGACGCTCATCGGTCTCAACGGTGATGTCCGCAATTTCCCGGTACAGAGGGTCTCGTACAGCCATCAAATCAACCAGCACTTGCCGAGGATTGGGCGTCTGCAACAGCGGACGATTTCGATCTCGCGAAGTACGGTCAAGCTGCTGCTCGACCGATGTGCAGAGGTAGATGACCTGCCCGCCTTCACGCAACGCCTGACGGTTGTCCTCTCGCAGGACCGCACCACCGCCAGTAGCCAGAACGATGCCCTGCATCTGGCACAGCTCGGCGATCGCAGCGTGCTCCCGCTCGCGAAAGCCCTGCTCACCCTCGACATCGAATATCAGCGGAATGCTGGCACCCGTGCGCTTCTCGATTTCCTTGTCGGAATCACGAAACGCCAGACGCAACTCCTTGGCAAGCAAACGCCCGATGGTGCTTTTGCCAGCACCCATCGGGCCTACGAGGATGATATTGGGCATTACTTGGTTAACGACTGGCCTGAATCGCCTGATTATTCATGATCCTCGGCGTGATGAATACCAGCAGTTCGGATTTTCGATCCTGGACCAGATCACGACGGAATATCCGACCTACGAAAGGCAGATCCCCCAGGAACGGTACCTTGTCCACCGATTTGCTTTGCGTATTGGAGAACACGCCGCCAATCACGATGGTTTCGCCGTCAGTAACCAGCACCTTGGCATTCACCTCATTCTTGCGTATGGCCGGGATACCACCGGTGCTCGCTGCTTGCGAAAAGTCCGGCTCATCCTTGGTGACTTTGACTTCCATGATAATGCGGTTATCCGGCGTGATCTGCGGCGTTACTTCCAGCGACAACGCTGCCTCCTTGAACGAGGTACTGGTTGCACCACTGGAGCTGGCTTCCTGATAAGGCACTTCCGAGCCTTTAAGGATTTTGGCTGTTTCCTTGTCTGCGGTGACAACCTTCGGCTGCGACACCACCTCACCGTTACCCGTTTTCTCCATAGCGGAAAGCTGCAGATCAAGGATGGCGTTATTGGTCACGAAACCCAGACCGATCCCTGAAGTTGCGCCAATTGCGCCCATATCAACAAACGGCGTATTCAGTGGAGTTTCACGAATGCCGGGGAAACGGCCTACTTGTTGAGAGGGTACGTAACCGTCGTCTCCAGGACTGCCGCTTGCATTCGGATCGTCAGCCACACCTAGCTGACCATTCTTACCCCAGGCATTCCACTTGTCACCCGCCCACAGGTTCCCACCCCAGCGCACACCGAGGCTCTTGTCGTAATCCACGTTGGCTTCGACGATACGCGCCTCGATCATGACCTGACGTACCGGGATATCCAGTTGCGCCACAATACGACGCAGCTCGTCGAGTCGCTCCTGGGTCTGGTAGGCAATGATGTTGTTGGTGCGGTCGTCAACAGCGATGGAGCCACGATCCTCGCTGGCGCCATCCTTGTCAGTAACAGACTGGAACAGCCGAGCGATGTCGGTTGCCTTGGCATAGTTGACCTGGACCACTTCGCGGCGCAGCGGCGCAAGCTCGGCGATTTGGCGCTGTGACTCCAGCTCTTGCCGCTCACGCGCGGCAATCTCGTCAGCAGGCGCTACCAGCAAGACATTACCGACCTGGCGCTTGTCGAGGCCTTTGGTCTTGAGCACCAGATCCAGCGCCTGATCCCAAGGCACGTTCTGCAGGCGCAGGGTAATGTTGCCGCTTACCGTGTCACTGGCCACCAGGTTGAGATCAGTGAAGTCAGCGATCAGCTGAAGCACCGAGCGCACATCGATATCCTGGAAGTTCAGCGACAGCTTTTCACCAGAATAGGCAAAATGCTCGGCCTTGCGCTGCTCTGCCTCGGCTTCACTCAGCGGCTTGATGCTGATGGTGAGCTTGTCATCGGTCTGGTAGGCGAGGTAGTCGTAACGGCCGGTTGGCTCGATGGCAATGGTGGCGCCGCCGGACCCGCTGGTCGAGTCGACAAATTTGACCGGCGTGGCGAAGTCCTGCACATCGAGCCGTACGCGCAAGGCTTCCGGCAGTTGTGTCTTGGCAAAGGAGACGCGGATCTTGCCGCCCTGCTCCTCGATATTCGGGCTGATCGATGGGTCCGACAGCGTTATGACAACATTGCCGGCCCCATCTTCGCCTCGACGGAAGTCGATATTGCTGATGGCCTTGCCTGCCACCGGGCGCTCGACCGGCGCGGTGCCGACCACAGGCTGTTCAGGTACGGGGGCAGCCACAGGCGCTGGCGCGCCACCCTCGCCCAGCAGAACGAATAGGTTATTGCCATCTACGCGCGTCGAATAAGGCACCAGAGAGGTGAGGTTGACGATCAACCGAGTACGCCCCTGCGCCTCGACAACGGTCACGCTGCGCGCATTGCCGACGCCCAACTCACGATTTTTGGCACCGAGCTTGCTCGATACGCCTGGCAGATCAAGAGCGATACGCGCGGGCTGATCAAGCGTGTAGCCGCGAGGGGCAGCCACGGGTTCGTCGAATCCCAGCTTGAGTTCGACCTTGTCACCCGGGAGCGAGGCCACATCAATGGTATTGAGATTCGCAGCCAGCAACGCGGGCGAAATGAGCGCTGCCAGCAGGGACAAGCCGAGACGAGAGAGGGAGGTATTCATAAAAGGCTTCCGTTGTGCAGACCGGTATAGGTTTTCCATTTGTTGCCCCGAACTCAGGAGCGCTCTTTCAAGGTCAGGCTACGCGGGCGCTCCAGCCACCCACCCTCTCCGTCAGGAACGATTTCAAGCACATCCACCTCGGCCTCGCTGATCTCGACGATACGCCCATGGTTGCGCCCCAGATAATCACCGACCTTGACCCGGTGAACCCCGTCACCACCTCTTATCAAGGCGTACATGCCCGCATCATTGGTCAACGTACCGACCATGATGAAGTTTTCGATGTTGAATTCTTCCAAGAACTGCTTGATGCGCGTCTCATCCGGCTGAATATCCTTCGAGCCTTTCTGACGCTGCGTCAGATCGATCTTCATCGGCGGCTGAAAAGGATGACGCAGGGAGGCCGCGCTATAGGTAAATGCCTCGTATGGCAGGAATGCCGGCAGCGGCTCGATGGTTCCCTTGGGCTTGGCCCGGACCTCATCCATATAGCGCCGCAAATCATCAAAATCCGTACTGACCCCGCAGCCGCCCAGCAATGCCAGACTCAAACCCAGCGCAACAATTCGGGCTCCATTCATTTCTGCAGCCCCTTGTCGTTATAGCGATAGGTTTTGGCCAGAATACTCATGCGCAGCCTGGAAGCAGATTCCTTGCTGTCAGGCTTGATCTCGAAGTCATGTAGCGTGACGATTCGTGGCAGGCTCGATACACCGCTGACGAAGGTCGCGAGATCGTGATAGGAACCAACAACCTTTATCTGTATCGGCAGCTCGATATAAAACTGCTGGACGACTTCCGGCTGCAGCTTAATCTCCTCGAATTCCAGCCCGCTTCCCAGCCCAGTGCGGGTGATGTCCTCAAGCAGGCCTGGCACCTCGGTATCACTGGGCAACTGACGCAGCAAGGCACCGAACGAGGCTTCCATCTCGACCATCTGTTCTTTATAGGCTTCCAGGTTCGCAGCCTGGAAAGCCTTCGAGGAAAACTGCTGCTTGAGCGTTTCTTCCTGCGCTCTTTGTTGCTCCAGGCTGGCCTGCATGTCACTGAGGTAGAAGTAATAACCCCCACCCAGCACCAGAGCCAGCAGCAAAATACCGGCAATGACCTTGACTGCTGCCGGCCAGGAACCGAGGTTATTCAGGTCCAGATCAGACAGATCGACGCTGCGCAGGCTCTCCATGGAGCTTGCCAGACTCATGGCTTGCCTCCTTCGACAGCAGCAGTCGGCTGTGTTTGCTGAACGGTAAGCTGGAAGACATTTTCCTGATCTACAGCACCGGCAGTGACGGCCTTCACTTCGTTCAGGTTCGGGGCCTCAAGCCATTCCGAGCCATCTAGATTGCGCATCAGGTTGGAAACCCGATTGTTGGATTCCGCTGCGCCGACAATAGCGATGTTCTTGCCTGTCATTTTCAAGCCTGTGAAATACACACCATCGGGCAGGGTCCTCACCAACTGGTCGAACACTCGGCCAATAATGGGACGGTTACCCTGCAGGTCCTGAATGATCTTCATACGCTCAAGCAATTGCTGCCGACGCTCTCGCAATTCCTTGATCTCGGAAATTCGCGCATCAAGCACTGCAATTTCCTTGCGAACAAAATCATTGCGCGCGTTCTGCTGCTCGATGGAGCTGGTCAGATATTGACCGGCAAGAAATACCAGGCCCCCACCTACGAGCAGCACGCCCATGAGTGAGACCAGAAAGCGCTGCTTGCGCTCTTCACGAAGCTGTTCACGCCAGGGCAGAAGGTTGATCTGAGCCATCAGTCGAAACTCCTCAACGCCAACCCGCAGGCAATCATCAGGGAAGGCGCATCGCTGGCCAGTGCACCCGCATTGACCTTGCTGCTCAGGGCCATGTCGGCAAAGGGATTGGCAACCAGGGTCTGCGTTCCGATTTTCTGCTGGATCAGTCGATCCAGCCCAGGGATGGAAGCAGTACCGCCAGCCAGCAGGATGTAATCGACATCGTGGAATTGCCCTGCAGCGAAGAAGAACTGCAGCGAGCGCGACACCTGTTGCACAACAGCATCCTTGAACGGCTGCAACACTTCGCTGTCGTAGTCATCCGGGAGACCACCCTGCTTCTTGGCCAGGCCGGCCTCTTCCATGGACAGGCCATAACGACGCTGAATTTCCTCGGTGAGCTGGCGCCCGCCAAAAAGCTGTTCGCGCGTATAGATGGTGCGACCATTATGCAGAACGCTCAACGTAGTCATGGTTGCACCAATATCCACAAGCGCGACGGTAAGTTCGTCGTGGCCACTGCCAAGTTGCGATGCCAGCAACCCATAAGAGCGCTCCAGGGCATAGGCTTCAACGTCGACGACCTTGGCAGTCAGGCCGGCAAGGGCAAGGGCCGCCTCGCGGATTTCCACATTTTCCTTTCGGCACGCTGCCAGCAGCACTTCCACGCGACCCGGCGAGCGAGCAGCAGGCCCTTGCACCTCAAAGTCGATGGCTACTTCTTCGAGCGGATAGGGAATGTACTGGTCTGCTTCGATTTTCAGCTGGTTTTCCAGCTCGTCGTCGTTCAGACCGGCTTCCATTTCGATGCTTTTGGTAATAACGGCAGAGCCGGAAACTGCAACAGCCGCAGACTTGACCCCAGTCTTGGCCTTGGTCAGCAAACGGCCCAGCGCCTGCCCCACCCCTTCCAGCTCAGCGATGTTCTTTTCCACCACAGCATTGGGCGGCAGAGGCTCGACCGCATAGGACTCGACCCGATAGCGGGAGCCCGAACGGCTTAATTCGATGAGCTTAACGGAGGTCGAACTGATATCGATCCCAAGCAGCGTGTTCGCTTTCTTCGTGAAGAGCCCTAGCACGGCCGATTTCCTATCTTATCCGCTACTTACGGATTAATTATGTTTATCCACATTAGATAACAGCCTTGACAGAAGCGCAAATGGCTCCCCAGTAGAAAAACCGCTTATAATGTGAACGGCTTTTCCTTTCAGCATCGTCTGCGGCTTACACCCCATTTCCCCACCCTGGATTCAACTAACCCCGATGCGTTTTCTGAAGTTTTTCCTTTGGTCGTGCCTGGCTATTTTCTGCGGACTTCTGCTCAGTCTCAGCGGCGCGTTCCTCTACCTCAGTCCCAACCTGCCTTCCGTAGATTCGCTACGCAGCATACAGCTGCAGATACCGCTGCGTATCTACAGCAGCGATGACAAGCTGATTTCCGAATACGGCGAAATGCGTCGCTCCCCCATTGCCTTCAATGAAATCCCCAGGGATTTCATTGAAGCCCTGCTGGCTGCCGAAGACGACAATTTCGCGAATCATTATGGCGTCGAAGTTTCCAGCCTGATGCGCGCTGCCACGCAATTATTGAAAAGCGGCCAGATTCAGACTGGCGGCAGCACCATTACCATGCAGGTTGCGAAGAATTACTTCCTCACAAGTGAGCGAAGCTTCTCACGCAAAATCAACGAAATCCTTCTTGCCCTCCAGATCGAGCGCGAGCTGAGCAAGGACGAGATTTTCGAGTTGTACGTCAACAAGATCTATCTGGGCCATCGTGCTTACGGCATCGAAGCTGCTGCACATGTCTACTATGGAAAATCGATCAGTGAACTGAGCCTGGCGCAGATGGCCATGATCGCCGGGCTGCCAAAGGCCCCGTCCGCATTCAACCCGCTAACCAATCCTGCCCGGGCCAAGGAAAGACGCGACTGGATTCTGGGCCGCATGTACCGACTCGGTACCATTGACGACGCCCGCTACCAGCAAGCGCTGGCAGAGGTCGTGGATGCCTCCTATCACGGCGCATCACCGGAACTCGACGCACCCTATATCGCCGAAATGGCGCGCGCGGAAATGGTTGGCCGCTTCGGCAGCGACGCCTACACCGAAGGCTTTCGCGTCTATACGACCGCAACCAGCAAGCGACAGATAGCCGCCAACGAGGCGCTCATCGAAGGCCTGATCGAGTATGACCAGCGCCACGGCTATCGCGGCCCTGAAGCCAGGCTGGCCGGAACCGGACCTGAAGGCTGGCTGCAGGAACTGAATCGCTACCGAGGCCTGTCGGGAATGCTGCCCGCCGTTGTCAGCCATGTGGGCAAGGATTCGATCAGCGTGATGCTGCGTGACGGCAGCGAACGCAACGTCCACTGGGACAGCATGAAATGGGCTCGCCCGTTCATCAACACCAACAGCCTGGGCCCACAACCCAAGAGCCCGGCCGATGTGGTCGCAATCGGAGACGTCATCCGCATTCGGTTTGTCGAGAGCGTCGCGCTGTTCAGCCAGATACCCCAGGCCCAGGCCGCACTGGTATCTCTGGACCCCACCGATGGTTCCATTGAAGCGCTGGTCGGGGGCTTCTCCTTCGGGCAAAGCAACTACAATCGGGCCATACAGGCGAAGCGCCAGCCAGGCTCCAGTTTCAAACCTTTTGTTTACAGTGCAGCGCTGGATGCGGGCTTTACCGCCGCAACACTGGTCAACGACTCCCCCATCGTCTTCGTCGAAGAAGGCATGGATCGCGTCTGGCGCCCCAAGAATGACAACAACACCTTTCTAGGACCAATCCGCCTGCGTGAAGCCCTGTACAAGTCGCGCAACCTGGTCTCTATTCGCCTGCTGCAAACCCTCGGCATGGGTTACACCATCGACTATATAGAGCGCTTCGGCTTCAAGCCTGAAGACCTTCCGGCAAACCTGTCGCTGGCGCTTGGCACGGCCACCCTGACGCCGATGGAGATCACCGTCGGCTGGACCGCCTTCGCCAATGGCGGCTACAAGATCGAGCCCTATCTGATCGAACGCATCGAAGACCGGGACGGCAAGGTGGTATTCACCGCGAACCCGCGGCGAGTACCTGTAAATGACCAACCATCGCCGCTGGACGACGAAGCCGGCGTCGAGACCTTCGCCCAGAGCGACAAGCCGCTCGATGGCAACTTCGATCTGGCAGAACAGCCACGGCTGTACGCCGAACGGATCATCGACGAACGCACCGCCTACATCATGACCAGCATGCTGCAAGACGTCATCAAGCGCGGGACGGGCCGCAGAGCCCTGGCGATGGGCCGTGATGATATTGCCGGCAAGACCGGCACCACCAACGAATCCAAGGACAGCTGGTTTTCCGGCTACAACGCCGACATCGTAACGTCCGTCTGGGCGGGTTTCGATCAGCCGCAAACCCTGGGCCGACGCGAATACGGCGGCACCGTGGCACTGCCAATCTGGATGAAATACATGAGTTCGGTACTCGAAGGCATGCCCGAACACGCCCCCGCCGAGCCGGCCGGGATTCTCGCGCTGCGTATCGACCCTGCCAGCGGACGCGCCGCTCCTCCTGGAACTCCGGATGCTTACTTCGAACTGTTCCGCAGCGAAGATTCGCCACCGGACATGGGCGAACTGGAACCCGGCAGCTCGGCGCCTGGTAGCCCGCTACCAGCCAGTGAAGCGGCGCCCATGGACCTGTTCTGACGACGCCGGATACCGCGACAAAAAGCCCACGCAGTATTTCACCAAGGAAATTCGCAGCCATAAAAAACCCGAAACTCCTGAGAGTTTCGGGTTTTTATTTACGCTGCGCCGCGACAACAACCGATGGCAGGTGCCGCGCCGGCAGTCAGCCGCCGAATACGTCCGCTACAGACTTGAGCGGATAGTTCGCAGGGTAAGGCAGGGTCGCCACGCCACTGTCGATCGCAGCTCTCGCCACAGCATCAGACACCAGAGTGATCAGACGCGGATCCATCGGCTTCGGAATGATGTACTCACGACCGAACGCCAGGTCGCACAGACCATAGGCAGCGCAGACCTCCTCGGGCACCGGCAGCTTGGCCAGATCGCGCAAGGCGTGGGCCGCGGCGATCTTCATCTCTTCGTTGATGCGCGTAGCACGAACGTCCAGCGCGCCGCGGAAGATGAACGGGAAGCCCAACACGTTGTTGACCTGGTTCGGGTAGTCCGAACGACCGGTGGCCATGATCACGTCGGAGCGGGTTGCATGGGCCAGTTCCGGACTGATCTCCGGATCAGGGTTGGAGCAGGCAAAGACAATCGGGTTCGGCGCCATGCGCTTGAGGCCTTCCGGCGTCAGCAGGTTGGCACCGGACAGGCCGACGAAGACGTCCGCGCCGTCGAGCGCATCATCCAGGGTGCGCTTGTCGGTTTCATGGGCGAACACGGCCTTGTACTGATTCAGATCGTCACGCCCGGCATGGATCACGCCCTTGCGATCGATCATGAAAATGTTCTCGATCTGCGCACCCATGCTGACCAGCAGCTTCATGCAGGAAGTTGCCGCTGCACCCGCGCCCAGGCAGACAATTTTCGCTTCTTCCAGGGTCTTGCCGGCGATCTCCAGAGCATTGAGCATGCCTGCCGCGGTCACGATGGCGGTACCGTGCTGGTCATCGTGGAATACCGGGATGTCGCATTGCTCGATCAGCGCCCGCTCGATCTCGAAACACTCCGGGGCCTTGATGTCTTCAAGATTGATGCCACCGAAGGTAATGGAGATGCGCTTGACCGTATCGATAAAGGCCTGGGGGCTTTCCGCATCGACTTCGATGTCGAATACATCCACACCGGCAAAGCGCTTGAACAGCACGCCTTTGCCTTCCATAACGGGCTTGGATGCCAGCGGTCCGAGATTGCCCAGCCCGAGAATGGCAGTGCCATCGGAAATCACTGCCACCAGGTTGCCTTTGCCGGTATAGCGGTAAGCCAGCTCGGGGTCGCGCGCGATTTCCCGCACAGGCTCGGCCACACCAGGGCTATAGGCCAGCGCCAGGTCGCGAGCGGTGGAAGTAGGCTTGGTCAGCTCGACACTCAGCTTTCCCGGACGGGGTTGCGAATGGTATTCGAGCGCGGCGGTTTTTAGGTCAGTCATTGGGCATTTCCGCTTGTTTTACTGGGACAGACAGGCGGTCGAGGATACGCCAAGATCAAGCGCCCTCACAAGTCGACAGGATCGCTGCCTGTCAAGGGTTCGACCTACGACTTTAAGCTGACACCCCGACCGGCTGCTGCCGCTTCGCCGCGAAACATGCGGGACATCGCCTCAGCGCACAGGCTGGAGCATTGCAGGATGACTGATCTTGATCAGCCAGCGCGCCTGGCGCGACAGATCCGCACGCCCCTTGCGGTCGATTACCCAGCCCCGTGCCTCAACCTCTCGTCCCGGCAGGCCGGCCAGTAATTCCTGATCAAAGCTTTTCACTGCTTGCTGGGGAATCTGCAACACCAAAGGGCCTTCAAGCTCCAGCCAGAGGCCGCTGCGGTTTTTCTCCAACCGCTCTACACGCGCCCTGACCACGGCAAAGCCACCCCGACGCACCCGCTCTGCAGCAATTACCGGCGAGCGCTGCCAGAGCCCGCTGCCGGCATCACGCGCGCGCTGCTCGGCACGCAGATGACAGTCGGCCAGCACCGTGTTCGGCGCAATGGCCACGAAGTAGCCCAAGCCCTCGACGAGCAATGCGGCCTCGAGATTCGCGCCCCGGTGATCGAATGCGTGGGCAAGCACCCGACCGTAATGATCTCGCCCCTGCTGCCCGGGACGAAGACCTATGCGACCGTCACTGGCATCGACCAGCACCTGTAAGCGTCGCTTCGCAGCCTGCGCGTAGGGTTCGGCCTTGCGCCCCTTGCGACCCAGCTCGGGCGCATTCAGGCCGATCAGACGCACACTGCGGCCATCACGCAGGCGCAGGGTGTCACCATCGATAACGGTCGCCACATCCGCTCGGGACAGCGGGCCTGTAGCGGAGCACAGTGCCTGGGCCTGCAGGCTGAACAGCACGAAAACGAAAAAGGCGCCCACCAGGGACGCCTTTTTCAGATGTTCGGAAAACCGCATCGGGCTTCCGTCTCGGCAACTGCTTACTTGGCGCCGAACACACCGAAACGCTGCTTGAAGCGGTCGATACGGCCGCCGGTATCCAGCACTTTCTGCTTGCCGGTGTAGAACGGGTGGCACTCGGAGCAGACGTCGATGCTCAGGTTCTTGGCCAGCGTGGAGCGAGTCTTGATGACGTTGCCGCAGCTGCAAGTGGCTTCGATTTCAACGTAGTTTGGATGGATATCGGCTTTCATGGAAAATCCTCAGGGACTTGTGCCGCCACCCGACCCTATGTCGAGTACCGCACGGAAGGGCGCGAATAATACCAGAGCGCAAAGCCGATGCAAGCGCAAGCCGTCGCTTGTGAAACCGGCACGCGCACATGCAGCCGATGCGAAAGCCGATCTGCACACGCCTTTTAACAGGGGCTTTCCGCCTAGCGGATCGTTTACCATCGCCCTTCGCCGTCAAGGACTTCCGCGTGCCTCCCATACTTCGCCTTGCACTGCCTTCACCCCTGCGCAGTCTCTTCGATTATCGACCGCCCACCGGCGTGCCCTATTCAGCACTGCAGCCAGGGGTGCGGCTGCGAGTGCCCTTTGGTCGCCGCGAAGTGGTAGGCGTGCTGATTGAAGTCGCCTCGCACAGCGAGGTACCGGAAGCCAAACTCAAACCCGCGCTGGAACTGCTCGACAGCACGCCCCCCCTGCCGCCTGCGCTGTTCAAGCTGTGCCTGTGGACCGCCCAGTATTATCAGCACAGCCTTGGCGACACCTTCAGCTGGGCCTTGCCGGTGCTGCTGCGCCAGGGCGAGCCAGCCGAAGCACGCCAGGAACGCTTCTGGCATGCCGCCGCAGGTGCTCGACCGGACGACCCACGCCTGAGCCGGGCGCCGCGCCAGCGTGACGCACTGAAAACCATCGCCCAGCACCCAAAGGGTGTCGCCCACTCGCTGCTGAGCCAGTTGCAGCTGAGCAAGGACAGCCTCGATCAACTGCTGCAAAAGGGCCTGCTGCACATCGAGACGCGGCGCATACACCAGACACAGCAGCATCAGGGCAGCTGGCTGCTGCAACCGGAACTGCCGCTCAATCAGGAACAGCGAGCCGCTTTTGAAGCCATTCGCGCAGGGCTGGGCGACTTTCAGGCCTTCCTCCTTGCGGGCGTCACCGGCAGCGGCAAAACCGAGGTCTACCTGCAACTGATCCACCAGATGCTCAAGGCCGGCAAACAGTCGCTGGTGCTGATCCCTGAAATCAACCTCGGTCCGCAGACACTGGCGCGCTTCGAGAAACGCTTCAACGCCCGCATTGCCCTCTTGCATTCCAGCATCAATGATCGTGAGCGGCTGGATGCCTGGCTGGCGGCCCGCGACGGCGAAGCGGACATCATCATCGGCACGCGCTCGGCGCTGTTCACACCGATGAAGAATCCGGGGCTGATCATCCTCGACGAGGAGCACGACGCGTCCTATAAACAGCAGGAAGGCCTGCGCTATCACGCCCGCGACCTGGCGATCGTCCGGGCTCGCCAGGAGAATTTACCCGTGGTGCTGGGTTCGGCGACGCCCTCGCTGGAAAGCCTGCACAACGCCCATATCGGTCGCTATGCCCTGCTCAGGCTGACGCAGCGCGCCGGCGGCGCACAGGCGCCGCGGTTTCTGCGACTGGACGTAAAAAGCCGCCCCCTGGACTCAGGCATCTCGGGGCCGCTGCAACAGGCCATGGCCCAGACGCTTGCTGCCGGCCAGCAGGTATTGGTCTTCCTCAACCGCCGCGGCTTCGCCCCATCCCTGCTCTGTCACGACTGCGGCTGGCTCAGCCAGTGCCCGCGCTGCGATGCACGCATGACCCTGCATCAGCGACACAACGAACTGCGCTGTCACCATTGCGGGCATGCCGAGCGCCCTCCGCTGAACTGTCCGCAATGCAACAAAGTCGACTTGCGGCCTGTTGGCGCTGGCACCGAGCGCGCCGAGGAAAGGCTCGGCATCCTCTTTCCGGACGTCCCGGTGCTGCGCATCGACCGTGACAGCACCTCGCGCAAGGGTTCGATGGAGCAACTGCTGGGAGTGATCAACCGCGGCGAGCCCTGCCTGCTGGTGGGTACCCAGATGCTCGCCAAGGGGCATCACTTTCCGCGCGTCACCCTGGTGGCCATTCTCGACGCCGATGGCGGGTTGTTCTCCGCGGACTTCCGCGCCAGCGAGCGCATGGCGCAACTGATCGTGCAGGTTGCCGGGCGTGCGGGGCGTGCCGAAGAACCCGGCAAGGTGATCATTCAGACCCACCTCGCCGACCATCCGCTGCTGGTACAGCTGACCGAACAGGGCTATTTCGCCTTCGCCGAGCAGGCCTTGAGCGAGCGCCGCGCTGCCGGCCTGCCGCCGTTCAGCCATCTGGCGCTGCTGCGTGCCGAAGCCCAGAAGCCGGGCCAGGCCGAAGACTTCCTCGATCAGGCCTGCAGCCAGGCAGAACAGCTACTGACAGAGCTTGGACTGACCGGCATCGAACTGCTGGGGCCAGTGCCGGCGCCCATGGAGCGGCGGGCAGGACGATATCGTGCACAGCTGCTGCTGCAAGGCAGCGCCCGCGCGCCCCTGCATCGGCTGATGAACGCCTGGCTGCCACGGGTCGAACAGCTGCCCGGCAGCCGTGCGGTGCGCTGGTCGCTGGATATCGATCCGATTGATCTGTTCTAGCGGGCGGCTGTCCAGCCTGCAGCGCTCCTGTTCGACGCTTGCCTTCCCCCCTGTGGCCTGTAACTTGGCGCTACCCCTATAATGCGCAGTTTTCGACCAACGCCTCCGGGCCAACCGAGCAGACGATGAAAGACAGTATTCGCCACCTGATTCAGCAAGCCCTGATCCGCCTCACCGCCGAAGGCGTGCTGCCGGAAGGACTGACGCCCGCAATTCAGGTGGAGAACACACGCGACAAGACCCACGGCGACTTCGCCAGCAATATCGCCATGATGCTGGCCAAGCCTGCCGGAATGAAGCCGCGCGACCTGGCCCAGAAGCTGATCGATGCATTGCCCGCCGACACCGCCATCAGCAAGGTGGAAATCGCCGGACCGGGGTTTCTCAACTTTTTCCAGAACAGCGCGGCGCTGGCCGGGCGCCTGGAAGCTGTGCTGACTGACAGTCGGCTCGGGGTCCGCAAGACAACCCCTGCGCAGCGCGTCGTGGTCGACCTGTCTTCTCCCAATCTGGCCAAGGAAATGCATGTCGGCCACCTGCGCTCAACCATCATCGGCGATGCCGTAGGCCGTGTGCTGGAGTTCCTGGGCGATACGGTGATCCGCCAGAACCATGTCGGCGACTGGGGCACGCAGTTCGGCATGCTGCTGGCCTATCTGGAAGAAAACCCGGCGTCCGCCGAAACCGAGCTGTCGGACCTCGAACAGTTCTACCGCGCCGCCAAACAGCGCTTCGACGACTCCGCCGCCTTCGCTGATCGCGCTCGCGAGCTGGTCGTCAGCCTGCAGGCCGGGAACGACGAATGCCTGCGCCTCTGGGCGCGCTTCAACGAGATCTCCCTGTCGCACTGCCAGAAGCTCTACGACCGCCTCAACGTCAAGCTGACCCCGAATGACGTAAAGGGCGAGAGCGCCTACAACGCCGAGCTGCCGCAGATCGTTGACGACCTTCAAGCCAAAGGGCTTCTCAGCGAGAGCGACGGAGCGAAGTGTGTCTTCCTCGACGAATTCAAGAATGCCGAAGGCAATCCGCTGCCGGTGATCGTGCAGAAGGCCGGTGGAGGCTATCTTTATGCCACCACCGACCTGGCCGCCATGCGCTATCGCAGCCAGCAGCTGAAGGCCGACCGCGTGCTGTATTTCGTCGATCAGCGCCAGGCCCTGCACTTCCAGATGGCTTTTGAAGCGGCGCGACGCGCCCACTTCGTGCATGACGGCATGCAGCTGGAGCACATGGGCTTTGGCACCATGAACGGCGCCGACGGACGTCCCTTCAAGACCCGTGATGGCGGCACCGTAAAACTTGTCGACCTGCTCGATGAAGCCGAACAACGTGCCTACACCTTGGTAAAAAGCAAGAATCCGGACCTGGACGAGGCCGAACTGCGCACCATCGCCCGCGCCGTAGGCATCGGAGCGGTCAAATACGCCGACCTGTCCAAGCACCGCACCAGTGACTACCGCTTCAACTTCGAGCTGATGCTGAGCTTTGAAGGCAACACCGCGCCCTACCTGCTGTATGCCTACACCCGCGTATCCAGCGTATTCCGCAAGCTGGGCAAAGGCATCGACGAAATCGCCGGGCATATCCAGCTGGATACGGAGCAGGAGTTGACCCTGGCGGCCCGGCTCGCACAGTTCGGCGAAACACTGAACAACGTCGGCGAAAAAGGCGAACCGCACCTGCTGTGCAGCTACCTGTACGATCTGGCCGGGCTGTTCTCCAGCTTCTACGAACACTGCCCGATCCTCACCGCCGAGAACGAAGCCGTGAAACAGAGCCGCCTGCGGCTGGCCGCCCTGACCGGCAAGACACTCAAGCAGGGCCTGGAGCTGCTCGGCCTGGAAACCCTGGAGCGAATGTAAGTGGCAGCAAGGAAAAAACCGGCGCCCAAGCGCGGCGCGAGCCGCTATCAGGCTCCCGCGAAGAAACCGGTTCCCGGCTGGGTATGGCTTGTCTGCGGCCTGGTGATTGGGGGCTTCATCGTGTTTCTGATGAATCTGGAACCCGGCGGAGACGAGATCAAGCGCAACAAGGAAACGCCCAAGCCGACCAGCCGCGAGCAACCCAAGGGCAGCGACCCGGCAGGTCAGGTGCCGAAACCCAAATATGATTTCTACACGCTGCTGCCTGAGTCGGAAGTCATTCTGCCTCCCGAGACCAAACAGCCGGAACCGCCGCCAAGCAAGCCGGTGACGCCGGAAGAAGCGGCGAAGATTGATGAAGCCAGGGCCCAGGCTGCGCTCAACGGCGAAGTACCACCGCCACCGCCAACCGTTGCCAAGGCAGCCGCCGTGCAATTCTTCCTGCAGGCCGGCTCGTTCCGCCAGCAGGCCGAGGCTGACCGGGTTCGCGCACAGATCATCCTGCTCGGGCAGGACGTGCGGGTGGAAAGCGTACGGGTCCGCGACGAGCCCTGGTACCGCGTGCTGGTCGGCCCCTACAGCAGTCGCGAGCAACTGAACGCGGCGCAGAAGACCCTGGCCAATAGCGGCTACAAGAACCTGCTGCTGCAACAGCGGCAGGTACGCTGAAACGAAAACGCCGGGCTAG
>NZ_JAMOHY010000006.1 GCF_024448695.1 Stutzerimonas stutzeri
AAATACGACCAAAAGCCTTCTTGCCTGCCTGACACACATGAGTCGCCCCAAGCGTAAACATAAAAGCGCGATCTACTACTTCCCCATCTACCCGCACACCACCAGAGCCGAGCAGATCACGCGCAACCGCAGCATTCTTGACCAAGCCCGCACGATTCAATACCGAGGCTATCGGCATATCTTCCAGTGAGCGCAACTCGATATCCGGCATGTCGTCAGGCAACTCGCCCTCTTTCATTCTATTACCCGCTGAGCGATGCGCAGCCGCAGCCGCTTCCTCTCCATGAAAGCGAGCAACTATTTCCTCAGCCAGGAGGATCTTGATATCGCGCGGATTAGCCCCCTCCTGCACGTCCACCTTGAGGGATTCGATCTCCTCCACGCTACGGAAGCTGAGCAACTCGAAATAGCGCCACATCAGAGCATCCGGAATTGATACCAGCTTGCCATACATGACACCTGGCGCCTCCTGAATACCCACGTAGTTACCGAGTGACTTGGACATTTTCTTGACGCCATCCAGCCCCTCGAGGAGCGGCATCGTCACAATGCACTGGGACTCCTGCCCATAGGAGCGCTGCAACTCCCTACCCATCAGCAGGTTAAACTTCTGATCCGTCCCACCCAACTCAATATCGGCCTTCAGAGCAACGGAGTCGTAGCCTTGAACCAGCGGATAAAGAAATTCATGTATTGCGATTGGCTGACTGGATGCATAACGCTTACTGAAGTCGTCACGCTCCAGCATGCGGGCAACGGTGTATTGCGAGGCCAGACGGATGAACTCCGACGGCTTCAGCTGATCCATCCAGGTGGAATTGAAAGCCACCTCGGTTTTCGCCGGATCGAGAATCTTGAACACCTGAGCCTTGTAGGTTTCTGCGTTTTCCAGAACCTGCTCACGAGTCAGGGGCGGGCGAGTCGCACTTTTGCCACTCGGATCCCCAATCATTCCGGTGAAATCACCTATAAGGAAGATCACCTGATGCCCCAGATCCTGAAGCTGACGGAGCTTATTGATGAGCACCGTATGCCCCAAATGAAGATCAGGTGCAGTCGGATCAAACCCGGCCTTGATTCGCAGCGGCAGGCCTCGCTCCAGTTTTGAAATCAGCTCTGCCTCAACGAGCACCTCATCAGCGCCCCGCCTGATCACCGACAACTGCTCTTGAACCGACTTCATTGGAGGCCCCGCACCGAGAAATAAAAGGGCGTCAACCTTACAAGATCGACCAAAAATTACAATGTCACAGCTAACACCCAGTTAGCAGTCCGCGTGTTTCAAGGGTTGCCTCGACAGCACTTTGCTTATATTTTAGGCAGATATTTTCCTGTACAAAAAATCGCCAGACATCTAATGACCTATTCAAAATCGAAAGCACCTTACTACCCGAAGAGCCATCTTTTGGCTGCAAGCGGCGTAGCTGCGCTTCTGAGCCTGGCACTGCTGGTGTTCCCATCGCGCGAAGTCGAGGCGAAGAAAACCTTTCTCGACCTCAGGCTGGATGCTGCCAATGAGCACGCACCAGTAGAAGCAGGGGCCTCATCAAACATAAGCGACGTCAGTAGCCCATTCGTACAAATACAGGCCTCAGAGCAGAAAGCAGCCACTGAAGCCTCGCCGGAGCAAACCGAGAACGCTCAGGCCGACACGAACCCCCTACTGAAGGAAGTCATAGTCGCCAATGGTGACACTCTGTCGACCGTCTTTGCCAAGGTCGGCCTGCCTCAGTCAACCGTTCATGACGTACTGGCGAGCAGCAAGGAAGCGAAGCAGCTTACCCGCCTCCGAATCGGCCAACGCCTGGAGTTCGAGATGGACGAACAAGGCGGACTCGCACGACTGAGTAGCCCGATAAACAGACTGGAAAGCCTTCAGCTGGAAAAAATGGACAGCGGCTATACCTTCAAGAAAGAACAGCTCAAGCCAGACGTCACCACGACCTACGCCTACGGTCAGATCGAAAGCAGCCTTTTCCTTGCAGCCAAGCGCGCAGGCCTGAGCCACAACTTGACGATGGATCTTGCCAACGTTTTTGGCTACGACATCGATTTCGCCATGGACATCCGCAAAGGCGATTCTTTTGAAGTCGTCTATGAGGAAAAGACCATTGAAGGCGAACGGGTAGGCACGGGCAATATTCTTGCCGCTCGCTTCACCAACCGCGGCAAGAGCTATACAGCCGTTCGATACACCAACAAGCAGGGCAACACCAGCTACTACACTGCCGACGGGACAAGCATGCGCAAGGCATTCATACGCACCCCCGTCGATTTCGCCCGTATCAGCTCTCGTTTCTCGAACGGTCGCAGGCATCCGATCCTGAACAAAATCCGCGCCCACAAGGGCGTAGACTATGCCGCCCCACACGGCACTCCGATCAAAAGCGCAGGTGACGGCAAGGTCTTGCTCGCAGGCCGCAAAGGCGGCTACGGCAACACTGTGGTCATTCAGCATGGCAATCGCTATCGCACGCTATATGCGCACATGCAAGGCTTCGCCAAGGGCGTGAGAAACGGCTCGCAAGTCAAGCAAGGGCAGATCATTGGTTACATCGGCACGACCGGTCTCTCCACCGGCCCGCACCTGCATTATGAATTCCAGGTAGACGGGGTGCATGTCGACCCACTCGGTCTGAAACTGCCCATGGCAGATCCGATTGCCAACAACGAAAAGCAGCGCTTTCTACAGCTGAGCCAACCTTTGATGGCGCAGATGGATAAAGAGCGCGCGACCATGCTGGCCATGCAGACTCAATAGCGATGCCGATCTATGTCGGCATCATGTCCGGCACCAGCCTCGACGGGCTGGATTTCGCGCTGATCGAACACACCAGCAACACCAGGCTGCTCGCCACTCACTACGAACCCATGCCGGAACAGCTGAAACAGGACCTGCTCGAGCTCTGCTCGACAGGCCCCGACGAACTGGCACGCGCAGCAATTACCGAGCAAACCTGGGCCAAGCTGGCTGGCTACGGTGTTCTACGACTCCTTCAGCAGGCGCAAGTCTCACCCAACGCCGTTCGGGCTATCGGCAGCCATGGACAAACAGTGAGACACGAGCCCCAGCGCGGCTTCACCATTCAGATAGGCAATCCCGCGCTCCTGGCAGAGCTGACAGGAATATGCGTGGTTGCCGACTTCCGTCGCCGTGACGTGGCTGCAGGCGGACAGGGCGCGCCTCTGGTGCCGGCCTTTCACGAAGCGGTATTCAGCGACGCCGGGCATGCCAGAGCAGTGCTCAATATTGGTGGATTCAGCAACCTCAGCCTGCTCCAGCCCGGACAGGAAGCCCGTGGCTTCGATTGCGGGCCTGGGAATGTACTGATGGATGCCTGGATTCAACGCAATCAGGGAAGTGCCTACGACCGGAACGGCACCTGGGCCGCCAGTGGAAAGGTGGACCCCGCCCTTCTTCACGCGCTTCTGGACGACCCTTTCTTCTCGGCCCAAGGCCCCAAAAGTACGGGGCGGGAGCTGTTCAACCTGGTCTGGCTGGACGACCGATTATCGGCATTCTCCGACTTACCCGCCCAGGATGTTCAGGCCACGCTACTCGAGCTGACCGCAAGAGCCATCTGCGATGCGTTGCAAAAAAGCCAGCCGGCAACAAAGGATGTACTGGTTTGCGGGGGGGGTGCGCACAACGCGACACTGATGCGCAGGCTGCAGGCGCTTATTCCTGACAGCAAGGTAAGCAGCACCGCTGATCTCGGAATAGAGCCCGACTGGATTGAGGCCATGGCTTTCGCTTGGCTGGCACACTGCTGCCTGGAAGGCATCACAGCCAATCGACCGAGCGTTACAGGGGCTCAAGGGCTGCGGGTACTGGGTGCGATCTATCCGGCCTGAGAACCCAAACGAAAACGCCGCGCATAGCGCGGCGCTCGTCGAGAAAACCCGATCAGATGGAGAACGAAGACCCGCAACCACACGTGGTAGTGGCATTGGGGTTCTTGATTACGAAGCGCGAGCCTTCCAGTCCCTCCTGATAGTCGACCTGCGCTCCGGCCAAGTATTGGTAGCTCATGGCATCCACCACCAGGCTGACACCTTCACGCTCGATGATGGTGTCGTCTTCAGCCAGATCCTCATCGAAGGTGAAGCCGTACTGGAACCCGGAGCAGCCGCCGCCCGTGACAAAGACGCGCAATTTCAGACGCGGATTGCCTTCTTCTTCGACCAGGCTCTTCACCTTGCTCGCAGCATCCTGACTGAACTGGATGGCGGTGGGTGTGAAGGATTCGACACTCATTTGGTTCTCCCGGCGCAAAGCGCGCTGTACTGCATTGATGGCGCATTATCGGCTTACCCTACGAAATCGGTCAACTATTGCCAGCAGATCGATTCCCAGGGACGAAAACCCGCCTCAGCAATCCCGACACGAGCTCAACAAGATTTATGGCAACAACGCCACATTGCCCAGCCCGAGACGCTCATCAAGCCCGAAGATGATGTTCATGTTCTGCAGCGCCTGGCCGGATGCACCTTTGACCAGATTGTCGATGACCGACAGCACCACGACCAGGTCGCCACCCTGCGGGCGATGCACCGCAATCCGGCACATATTTGCGCCACGTACGCTGCGGGTTTCCGGATGGCTACCGGCAGGCATTACGTCGACGAAAGGCTCGTCGGCATAGCGTTGTTCGTACAACGCCTGCAGATCGACCGACGTATCGGCGACCGTTGCATAAAGCGTTGCATGGATGCCGCGGATCATAGGCGTCAGATGTGGAACGAAGGTCAAGCCGACATCGCCTCCGACCGCACGACGCAATCCCTGGGTAATCTCCGGCAGATGACGATGTCCCTTGACCGCATAGGCCATCATGCTTTCGCCCGCCTCGGTAAACAGAGAGCCGATCTTCGCCGCGCGCCCGGCACCGCTGACACCAGACTTGCAGTCGGCAATCAGCCGCGACGCATCCGCCAGGCCATTTTCCAACAGAGGCAGGTAGCCCAGTTGAGTCGCCGTCGGATAACAACCAGGAACAGCTATCAACCGAGCCTGACGAATGTCTTCACGATTGACTTCCGGTAAGCCATAGACGGCCTCGGGCAGCAGATCGGGCGCGCCGTGCGGCTGGCCGTACCACTTCGCCCACTCATCAGCATCCTGTAGACGAAAATCCGCTGACAGGTCGATGACCCGAGTGCCCGCATCCAGCAATTCCTTCGCCAGAGCATGCGCAACGCCATGGGGAGTCGCGAAGAACACCACATCACAGGCGCCCAGGGTCGCCGTGTCTGGCACGCTGAAGGCCAACCCGTCGTAATGTCCGCGCAGGTTCGGATACATATCCGTGACCTTGACGCCATTTTCGGAGCGCGACGTGATCACGGTTACGTCAGCCTGAGGGTGCTGCGCCAGCAATCGCAGCAGCTCGACCCCGGTATAGCCTGTACCGCCGACAATTCCGACCTTGATCATGAGCCGCCTCTCGAATGGAACGATAAAAGACCGCTGATGATAAAGCTGCCCGCGCCCGGGGCCAACCATTGAGGTGACGCATGGCCGCTCAAGCCACTACTATCTGCGTCAAACACCAGACATGGAAACCTCGAATGCTCTACCTATGGCTCAAAGCTCTGCACATTATCGCGGTTGTCTGCTGGTTCGCCGGACTTTTCTACCTGCCAAGGCTGTTCGTCTATCACGCCATGAGCGAGGACCAGACCAGCCGTGAGCGATTCCAGGTCATGGAGCGCAAGCTCTATCGCGGCATCATGATTCCCTCGATGATCGCGACGTTGCTACTGGGCATCTGGATGATCGCCCTCAACCCGTCGCTGTTCGGTACAGGCGCATGGCTGCATGCAAAGCTCACGCTGGTGGCCCTGCTGATCGTTTATCACCATATGTGCGGGGCGCAACTGAAACGCTTCGCGCGCAATCAGAACACGCATAGTCACGTGTTCTACCGCTGGTTCAATGAGGTTCCTGTGCTGTTCCTGCTGGCCATCGTCATCCTGGTGGTGGTCAAGCCCTTCTGACAAATCACCCGGAGGCGTGATGCAGTACACATTTCGCACACCACTGCCTGCAGTATCACGCGCCTTGCTTGTTGCTGCCTCAGAGGCAATTTAGGCTTTGTCGGACAAACACCAACAAGGACGTCACATGCAGGCCAACCAGTACCGAATCGTTTTCGATGGCGAGCTTATGCCAGGCATGTCAGCCGAAACCGTCAAGGCGAATCTGGCCAGGCTCTTCAAAAGCGACAGCGGCAAGATCGACCAGCTTTTCGGTCGAGGCTCGGTCAATCTCAAACGAGAGCTGAGCGAAACGGAGGCCGACAAATACCTTAGCGCGCTGCAGGCTGCCGGCGCCAAGGCCCGCAAGGAACGGGAAGCCCGTCAGCCGCTCAGCCTGGCATTGGTGGACACCGATTCAACCATCACACCCGAGGTCGCCCCACCAATGGAATGCCCCAAATGCGGGCATATTCAGACGCAGGCCATCCAGTGCGAGAGCTGTGGAATCGTCATCGAAAAGTACCTCGCACGCCAGGTGCAGGCCAAAACGCGAAACAACAGGGCCGACACCAACCTGCCCTATGCACCACCAAGCGCCCAGGTAGCCGAGCCCATGCCGGAATATGGCGACCTCAAGCCATTTTCTCTGCAAGGCCGTATCGGTCGCCTGCGCTATCTGGCCTGGTCCATGGTGCTGTCAATTACCGCCCTGGGGCTGCTGGCCGCAGCCAGTGCCACCCTTGTCTTTTCCAGCCTGATAGGCGTACCTCTGGTCGCGCTGGTGGTCATCGGTTTTCTTGTCGTCAGTGTCCAGATCGGCGCTCAACGCCTGCATGACATTGGCTGGTCCGGCTGGCTACTGTTACTGACACTGATTCCAGTGGTCGGCTCGATATTCCCGCTGGTCATGCTGGCGGTACCCGGAAGCAGCGGGGTTAATCGCTTCGGCCCGCCACAGCCACCGAACAGCCGAGCAGTGAAGATTCTGGCTATCTTTTGGTTACTGGTGCCGCTCATCGGCATTCTCACCGCCATTGCCCTGCCGGCCTATCAGCAATATCTGCAGCGGATGACGCTTTGAAACCGACGTGCGCTCAGGCTTTGACTGCACGCCCCGAAGCCCAGCCACGAAGATCGGCCAAGGCTTCAGCCATCACCACCGAAAGCGGAGAGGTTGCCCGAATGCAGTCGAGCAACACCTGCTGGCCCGGCTCGCGTGACTGCGCCTGCCCTGCGTAGACTGCCGACACCACCACTTGCTCGATCTCCGCTCCGGAAAACCCTTCACAGGCCATCGCCAGCTCGGCAAGGTCGAACAGTTTCGGAGCTAGCTCGCGTCGCTCCAGATGAATACGGAAGATATCGGCACGGGTCGCAGTGTCGGGCAGATCGACAAAGAACAGCTCATCAAAACGCCCCTTGCGCAGAAGTTCGGGTGGCAGACGAGTCACCGCATTGGCCGTTGCCACCATAAACACCGGGGCCTTTCGTTCGGCCATCCAGGTCAGCAGTGTGCCGAGGATTCGCTGGCTTACGCCGCCGTCCATCTCACCAGTGGCCAATCCCTTTTCCAGTTCATCCATCCAGAGTACGCAAGGCGCCATCTGCTCGGCGAGCTTCAGGGCTTCTCGCAGGTTGCGCTCGGTCTCACCAAAAAACTTGTTGTAAAGACAAGCGAAGTCCAGCCGCAGCAACGGTAATCCCCAGAGTCCTGCAACAGCCTTGGCCGCCATGCTCTTGCCGCCACCCTGGACGCCCACCAGCATCACGCCACGTGGCATATCCTTGCCTCCGGCCATAAACGCCCCCTGACGCTCTCCCAGCCAGCGCCTGAAGTTATGCAGCCCGCCGACATCAGCGAAACGTGCCGTTTCGTGCTCGAAACCCAACACGCCCTGCATGTCCAGAAGCTCGAACTTCTTGCGATTGAGCTCCGGCAAATCATCCTGCGTAATAGCGCCGTCATCGCAGATCAGGCTGTGAGCCAGACTTCGGGCCTCAGCATGGCTCAGGCCGCGCAGATTCTTCACCACCTGCTGCAGGGTGCGATTATCGGTCCGAACCCGCGCGCCACGATTACGCTCGCTCCAGCGGGTCGCCTCGTCACGCACGATGCTCAGCAGCTCTTCTTCAGACGGCAGGGTCAGACTGAAACGGGCGGCGTAGCGCTGAACCTCGGCAGGTAGCGTAAACGCATGGGAAACCAGTACCAGCGTGGACGCCGACGACTCTTCAGCCATCGCGATTTCCTTGATCAGCCGCACCAGTTGCGGCTGATCAAGAAACGGATGCAGGTCGCAGAATACATAAAGGCTGCGTTGCGGATCATGTTTGACGTGTTTGAGCGCGACCTCCGGGGCACAGCTTTCGCCCTCATCCAGCGCCTCGCCACCAAAAGCCAGCCGCCGCAACCCCTCGGTTACAGACCAGACCTGTAGCGCCATGCCACGGGCTATCGCCAGGCCGGTCAGGGTTTCCAGAACACGCCGCTCGTCCCAGGACTCGATCACCACCAGCCGTAGCCGCGACTCAAGCACCAGCGCCAGATCATGAATGTCGTTCTTCATTGCTCCCCTCTTTCGCGCAAGCTGACCCATCGCTTAATGGCCTGCTAAACTGCCAGTCGATCCTAATTCCGGAGACATGCCATGGATTGTCTATTCTGCAAGATCGTGGCGGGGGACATCCCGGCGCACAAGCTATATGAAGACGATCAGGTCATTGCCTTCAATGACATCACACCCCAGGCACCAGTCCATTTTCTGGTGATACCGAAGAAGCACATCGCCACGCTGCACGACCTCAACGAAGAAGACGACAAGGCGCTCGCCGGTCATATCCTCTTCACCGCCCAGCAGCTTGCCGAAGAACAGGGCTGCCAGGAAGGCTTCCGCGTCGTCATGAACTGCAACGACCTCGGGGGCCAGACGGTCTACCACATACACATGCATGTCCTCGGCCAGCGCCAGATGCATTGGCCGCCGGGCTGACAGACGCCCGCAGCACTTATCGACGACCGCTCTGCAAACATGGAGGCGACATGCCCAACCAGCGTGAATACTCAACTGCCGACCGCCTGCTGATGCAAGCCGATGCCGCATTAAGAACGCTTCTGCCTTTCAGCGGACAGCCCAATCGCCCGAACCCGGGGCTATTGAAGAACGAGACCGAGCTAGGCGACAGCGAAACACGTCACGTTGCCGGCCTGATGCGGATCAACCATACCGGAGAAGTCTGCGCTCAGGCGCTGTACCAGGGTCAGGCGCTGACGGCCCAGTTGCCGAAAGTGCGCAAGGCGATGGAGCAGGCCGCCGAAGAGGAAATCGACCATCTGGCCTGGTGCGAACAACGCATTCGCCAGCTTGGAAGTCACACCAGCGTGCTCAATCCGCTCTTCTATGGACTTTCATTTGGTATCGGCGCTACAGCGGGACTGATCAGCGACCGGGTCAGCCTGGGTTTTGTCGCCGCCACCGAAGATCAGGTCTGCAAACACCTCGACGAACATCTTGAGCAGATTCCCGCAGGCGACGAGAAATCGCGGGCGATTCTCCAGCAGATGCGCGTGGATGAGGCACAGCACTCGACTGCCGCTCTGGAAGCAGGTGGATTTCGCTTCCCGGCGCCAGTCAAGTTCGGCATGAGCCTGATGGCCAAGGTGATGACCAAGACCACTTATCGTATATGAGCTACAAGCAAGACCGTACGAGAAGCGGCCTTCCAGACAACGTTACGCTCTGCCCGCCTTACCAGCAATTCAAGGCTTGAGCGTGCAGGTGTTGTTCAGCCCAACTCGACGATTTCGTAGTCATGCGTGATCTCGACACCGGCACGCCCAAGCATGATCGAGGCGGAGCAATATTTTTCAGCCGACAATTCCACAGCACGCCTGACCTGAGCTTCCTTCAGCCCACGTCCCTTGACGACAAAATGCAGATGAATCCTGGTAAATACCTTGGGGTCTTCATTGGCGCGCTCCGCCTCCAGGAATGCCTCACAGCTTTCAACCGGCTGTCGCGACTTTTTCAGGATGCTCACTACATCAAAGTTGCTGCAGCCACCCAGACCAAGCAACAGCATTTCCATCGGGCGAACACCGAGATTGCGTCCACCGTTCTCCGGCGGACCGTCCATCACCACGACATGCCCGCTGCCCGACTCGCCGAGAAACATGGCTTCGCCAGCCCATTGAATGCGCGCTTTCATCGATAGACTCCGCTAAAAAAGAGCGAAGCTTAGCATGAGCATCGACGGCGGCTGGAGACGACAAATCAACGCGACTGATTTGCCAAAGTTGATATTCGTGCCGCAGTTTTGTTGTCGACTTGAACCTGTCTGTTAAGCTCTTGTTGTTAATTATAAAGATCAGTCAATAAATAATAAGAACCTGCCTCTATTTGGAACCTTTTCCGGGACTACAGCATGGTCGCTATCACACTTACACCCAAGATCAAGAACATCGACAAACTACTCGCTCACTGCCATCGACGGCGCTATACCGCCAAAAGCACCATCATCTACGCGGGTGATCGTTGCGAAACTCTTTTCTTCATCGTCAAGGGATCGGTCACCATCCTGATAGAGGATGACGACGGTCGCGAGATGATCATCGCCTATCTCAATCCCGGGGATTTTTTCGGTGAAATGGGACTTTTTGAGAAGGAAGGCACCGAAAAAGAACGCAGTGCGTGGGTTCGCGCAAAAACCGAATGCGAGGTCGCCGAACTGAGCTATGCCAAATTCCGCGAACTGACGCAGCAGGACCCCGACATCCTCTACGCACTTGGCAGTCAGATGGCCGAACGCCTGCGCAATACCACCCGCAAGGTCGGCGACCTGGCGTTCCTCGACGTCACCGGCCGTGTTGCCCGCACGCTTCTTGACCTGTGCAAGCAACCCGACGCAATGACCCATCCGGATGGCATGCAGATCAAGATTACGCGCCAGGAAATCGGCCGTATCGTGGGCTGCTCGCGGGAAATGGTCGGACGGGTACTCAAGAGCCTGGAAGCCCAGGGACTGGTCTACGTCAAAGGCAAGACCATGGTGGTGTTCGGCACCCGCTGAATGCTGATCGGTGAAAGGCCGGCCTCATAGTAGCCGGCTCACCGACTCGGTCAGTCCGGGTCGCCAGACGCCCTGGGGCGGTTTCGCCCAGGAAAGAACAGGCGCTGCAATTCGACGCCAGGCTGCTCTGCGCGCATAAAGGCTTCGCCAACCAGAAACGCATACACCTGGTTTATCTCCATCAGCTCGACATCGGCGCGGTGCAGTATTCCGCTTTCGGTTACCACGACCCGATCACGGGGAACGCGCGGAAGCAGATCGAGCGTGGTTTCCAGATTCAGCTCGAAGGTATGCAGATTCCGATTATTGATCCCGAGCAGCGGTGCCTCGATGCATAAGGCACGCTCCAGCTCCGCAGCGTCATGCACCTCCACCAGCACATCCAGGCCATGACCCGCCGCCACATCGGCCAATTCCTTCATTTGCTCATCAGTCAGTGCCGCGACAATCAGCAGAATGCAGTCGGCGCCCAGCGCCCGCGCCTCGACTACCTGATAAGGGTCGACCATGAAATCCTTGCGGATGACGGGCAGATTGCAGGCACTGCGCGCCTGTTGCAAATACTCATCGGCACCTTGAAAAAAATCGATGTCGGTCAGTACCGACAGGCAGGTCGCGCCACCGGCCTCGTAGCTTCTGGCAATCTCTGCGGGAACAAACTCTTCACGCAACACCCCCTTGCTCGGCGAAGCCTTCTTGATCTCGGCGATCACCGCAGGCTGCTTGTTGCCAACCTGTTCCTGCAGCCGTCGGGCGAAGCCTCGTACCGGGTCCGCAGTCGCTGCCAGGCGCTCCAGCTCATCCAGCCCAATCCGGCCACGACGCTGGGCCACTTCCTGATACTTGCGCGTAATGATCTTTTCCAGAACGGTTGGCACGCTCATCGCGCATTCTCCTGTCTGAACACCGCTGTAAAGGAAACCAGCTCCTCGAACTTGTCGCGCGAAAGCCCGCTGTGCAGGGCGTCATGTGCCATTTCCACGCCCTCCTTGAAACTCATCGCCACGTCGGCGGCATACAGCGCTGCGCCGGCATTGAGCACGATCATGTCGGCGGCCTTCTGACCGTTTTCGGTCTTACGTCGGCCCAACGCATCACGAATCAACGTCAGCGAGCCCTGAGCGTCCTCGACATTCAGGCCGATCAGGCTCTTGCTCTTGATACCGAAATCCTCGGGCTGAACCCGGTACTCGCTAATTTCGCCATTGCGCAGTTCGGCGACATGCGTCGGTGCCGCCAGGCTGACCTCGTCCAGGCCATCCTGTGCATGGACCACCAGCACATGGCTGCTCCCAAGGCGTGCAAGCACTTCGGCCATGGGCCGGCAGAGCTCCTTGCTGAATACACCCAGTACCTGATGCCTGACGCCTGCCGGGTTCGACATCGGACCGAGAATATTGAACAGCGTGCGCAGTCCCAGCTCGCGACGCGGCCCTGCGGCATGTTTCATCGCGCCATGGTGAGCCGGCGCAAACATGAAGCCGACCCCCACCGTATCAACACTACGCGCCACCTGTTCCGGGCTCAGATCGAGGTAGACGCCCGCTGCTTCAAGCAGATCGGCGCTGCCGCTCTTGCCGGACACCGCCCGGTTGCCGTGCTTGGCCACTTTTCCGCCCGCCGCCGCAACGACGAAGGCAGCCGCGGTCGAGACGTTGAAGATATTCATGCCGTCGCCGCCGGTACCACAGGTGTCCACCAGACGATGGGTATCGAACTTCACCGGCTCGGCCAGCTCGCGCATCACCTGCACCGCACCGACAATCTCGTCGATGGTTTCGCTCTTCATGCGCATGCCCATGAGGAACGCGCCGACCTGAGCATCGCTGCACTGCCCGGTCATGATCTGGCGCATGACCGCCTTCATCTCTTCAGTGGTCAGATCCAGTTGGCCGACGATCCGATTCAGGGCTTCCCTGATGTCCATTAGCGTACGCCTCCGGTCTGCTTCAAGAAATTGGCGAAGAGCTCATGACCCTGTTCGGTGAGGATCGACTCGGGATGGAACTGCACGCCTTCGACATTCAAGGTCTTGTGCCGCAGCCCCATGATTTCATCAACGCTGCCATCCTCCCGGCAGGTCCAGGCGGTGACTTCCAGAGGCTCGGGAAGCGTCTCGCGGCTGACCACCAGCGAATGGTAGCGGGTGACGGTAAGCGGATTGTTCAGGCCTGCGAAGACGCCGGTATTTTCATGAAAGACCGGGCTGGTCTTGCCATGCATCACCTGCCGCGCCCGAACCACATCGCCACCGAAAGCCTGGCCGATGCTCTGATGGCCGAGGCATACGCCCAGAATCGGCAACTTGCCGGCAAAATGGCGAATCAGCTCCAGCGATATGCCCGCCTCGTTCGGCGTGCAGGGCCCTGGAGAGACAACAATGCGCTCGGGCTTGAGCGCTTCGATCTCGGCCACGCTCAGCTCGTCGTTGCGTACCACCCTGACCTCGGCACCGAGCTCGCCCAGGTACTGCACGACGTTGTAGGTAAAGGAGTCATAGTTATCCAGCATCAGCAGCATGTGCGTCACCCTCGAGAATTGCGCTGCCCCCTTCGGTGTTCGCCGGAGCCGTGGCGGTCGCGTGGCAATGAGGCGCAACCGGATGGCGGACGAAGCAGGGAGCGAATGATTTCTGGCCTGGCGCCAGCAAGACCGGATCAGGCGTGCCAACGCCATCGGGCGTTGGCCTTGAAAAGACATATCAGGAGGATGCTGCTGAATATCACGGGAAGGTCTCGCAAAACGATCGACGCAAAGTAGCCTATGCCAAGCCCTGATTCAACCTGCAACAGTCGCCACATGCCGCTACTGAGCCAGCACGCAACCTTGCGCATACCTGCGAACAGCGTCCAGAGTCGCCGTCAGCTCCTGGGCCGGCACCGGACGTGCATAGAGAAAGCCTTGCGCCTGCCGGCAGCCTAGCCGCAGCAGCTCGTCGGCAATAACCTGGTCCTCGACGCCTTCGGCCAGGGTCGCGAGCCCCAGCGAATCAGCCATCTGAATGATGGTGGCGACAATGGCATGGCCATCTTCGGTATCGATCCCCTGCACAAAGGATCGATCAATCTTCAGGGTATCCACCGCCAGCTGCCGCAAATAGGCGAGGCAGGAATAGCCCGTGCCGAAGTCGTCAATCGACAGTTTCACGCCAAGCACCTTGAGTCTGCTCAGCGTCAGCATGACCTCGGTGTTGTTTTGCACCAGACTCGACTCGGTGAGTTCAAGCTCCAGCGCAGACGCCGGCAACCCGGTTTTTGCCAGCGCCTTTCTGACGACGCTTTCCAGCGAGCCCTTGTGCAGCTGGGCTGCCGCCACGTTGACCGCGACCCTGGGAATCATCACGCCCTGAGCACGCCAGCTGGCGGCCTGTCGGCAGGCCTCGAAAAGCACCCAGGTGCCGATCTCAACGATCAGTCCGTTCTCTTCGGCGACCGGTATGAAACGCCCTGGCGGCACCAGCCCCCATTGCGGATGCTGCCAGCGCACCAGCGCCTCGACTCCCAGCACGCGGCCCGAGGCGATATCCACCTGCGGCTGGTAATGCAGCACCAGCTCGTTGTGCGAAAGCGCGAGGCGCAAGCCATTGACCAGATAGAGTCGCCCGCGCATCTCGGCATCCAGCCCGGCGTCGTAGTAACACCAGGTTTTGCGACCGGCATGCTTTGCCTTGTACATGGCCATTTCGGCATTGCGCAGCAGCATGAGAAAGTCGTCGCCATCGTTGGGACCCAGCGCCACGCCGATGGAAACCGGCGCCACGATACTCTGCCGGTCCAGCACGAAGGGTTCGGAAAACTCGGCCAGGATCGCCTGTATCACGACCGAAGCCGCCTCGGCATCCGCCAGTCCCGTCAGCAGGATCACGAATTCATCACCGCCGGCCCTTGCCAGCATGGCGTTTTCCGGCAGCAGACGCTGCAAACGCTCGGCTGCGCCACATAACAAGCGATCGCCAAAGGTATGACCGAAGGAATCGTTGACCATTTTGAAATGGTCGAGATCCATATAAAGGACGGCAATCGAACCCTGCAACTTCAGCGCACTTTCCAGCGCCTGACGCGTTCTCTCCTGCAACAGGTCCGGTTTCGGTAACCCCGTGAGGCTGTCGTAGAACGTCAGAAATTGCGCCTTCTTTTCTGCCGCATCACGCTCTGCCATTTCCACCGCAAGACGCACATAGGGCGCGCGCACGTTGGCAACGAACACCACATGGTAGATAAAGCAGTAGGAAATAATCTTGTAAGCGTGCCCGAGCAGGCTGAACAGGCTGTTCACGTTGCCGTAAGCGGTAAAACACAGCTCGGCAAAGATAGAAAGCAACGTTGCGGCCAGCATGCCGTCGGCATGCCAGGAGGGTCGCTCCCTGCGCCCGCCCCAGAAGCGCCAGGCGGCGACAACCAGCAGGCCGATGATCAGCCATTCGGCAATGATCTTGAATGAAGTCAGCCCGCTGCCATCGACAAAGGTGCGGGGCCAGAGCTGCGGCTGATAGAGCTGCAGATAGGTCGTCACACCGGCCACCGCCAGCGCCGCGACGAGCAATGCCGGGCGCGGCAACGAGCGCTTCGGCTCCATGCGAAAGGCAACTGCAAGCAGGGTGCAGGCGAGCAGCACGCGTGACACAAGCCAGAAGGCAATGGCTTTTTCCGGTGATGCCGGCGTTATCCAGTCTGGCATGCCCTTGTAGGACAGCATGTGCGCCAGATCGAGCAGGGCAATGGCGAGAAAAGCACAACCCAGCAACGGACTTGAAGCACGCTGCGGTCCATGGCTATGCCAGACCACGGCAAAGACCAGAGAGGCGACGACGATCGAGAAGACTTCAACAACGACATGCAGCGGTAACGGAAACCAGGCGGTGCTCGTCTGCAAATCGGTGAAGCTGGACAGCAGCCAGACCAGTCCGAGCAGCAGGCCGCAGGCAGTCACCAGAACCCGTATCAGGTAGCGATTTACGGGCGATACGGCGGCATTGCTATTCGACTGATACGGCATGCAGGTTACCGGCTGATAAATCGTCAAGAGCCCTGTATAGGCGAATTCGGACTATATACAGGGCAATTAGCCATTACCATACGGAACGCAGGGTATTTCGCATTACACCGTTCGCACGACTCAGCGCTCGGTTTTCTCCGCCAGGGCCACCGCACGGAACATCGCGCGACGCTTGTTCAGCGTCTCTTCCCACTCCAGCGCCGGCTGCGAGTCAGCAACAATGCCGGCACCCGCCTGCACATGCAGCTCGCCATCCTTGATCACTGCGGTGCGAATAGCGATTGCGGTGTCCATGTTGCCATTCCAGGCGAGATAACCCACGGCACCGCCGTAAACACCGCGCTTGACCGGCTCCAGCTCGTCGATGATCTCCATCGCACGCACCTTCGGCGCGCCGGACAGCGTTCCCGCCGGCAAGATCGCCCGCAGTGCATCCATCGCCGTCAGCGGCGCCTTCAACTGGCCCGTGACGTTGGAAACGATATGCATCACGTTGGAATAGCGCTCGATGACCATCTTTTCGGTCAGCCGTACCGAGCCGTTTTCAGCGACGCGACCCACATCGTTGCGACCCAGATCGATCAACATCAAGTGCTCGGCCAGCTCCTTGGCGTCGCTGAGCAGGTCCTGTTCCAGGGCCAAATCGGCTTCTTCATTGGCGCCGCGCGGGCGTGTTCCAGCGATGGGTCGAACTGTGACCAGACCTTCCTCGACCCGCACCAGCACCTCCGGCGACGAACCCACCACGTGGAAGTCGCCGAAATTGAAGAAGTACATGTAAGGGGTCGGGTTGAAGCAGCGCAGCGCGCGATACAGATCGATCGGCGCTGCCTTGAACGGAATTGACATGCGCTGGGAAATCACCACCTGCATGCAGTCGCCGGCGAGGATGTAATCCTTGATGCGGTTGACCGCCTGCTCGTAGTCCTCGCGACTGAAGCTGGAGCGGAAGGTCGGTTCGGCGCCGTTGCCCTGTTCAAAGTCCAGGCCCAGGCGCGGCGTGATCGACTGGCGTAGCTTCGCCCGCAACGCCTGCAGTCGGGCCTGACCTGCCTCGTAGGCGTCCGGCTGCGACGGGTCGACCAGCACGATGCAGTGCAGCTTGCCGGCTAGGTTGTCGAACACCACCACGGCGTCGGAAACCATCAGCAGGATATCCGGCGTGCCAAGCGGATCGGGATTAGGGCAGTTACCCAGCTTGCGTTCGACATAGCGCACGCTGTCATAGCCGAAATAACCGACCAGCCCGCCGTTGAAGCGCGGCAGGCCGTCCACCGGCGCGACGCGGTAGCGCTGCTGGAAGGACTCGACGAAGGCCAGCGGGTCCTCAACTTCACAGGTCTCGGTTTCGACGTCATCGGTGGTGACGCTGATACGGTGATCCTGCACGCGCAGCACGGTGCGGCACGGCAGACCGATGATCGAGTAACGCCCCCACTTCTCGCCGCCCTGAACGGATTCAAGCAGATAGGAGTTCGGCGCATCGGCCAGTTTCAGGTACAGCGACAGCGGCGTATCGAAGTCGGCCAGAGTTTCAAACGACAAGGGGATACGGTTATGGCCTTCGGTGGCCAAACGCTGGAATTCTTCGCGGGTCATGTCAGCCTCGTGGTCGGAGGGGCTTTCGAAAACAGCTTGGCAAACAACCGGCCTGCAGCCGGTCAGCAGACAGTCAGGCGCGCCAGCGCCAACGCGCCAGGGCCTTGATGACATTCGTCCATTGTTTGCGGGTGACCACCACGATCTGATCTCTTTGGCGGGGTGCAGAGTTGGGCCACACTAGCGCAGGCCCTCAGCCGAAGCAACCAGCTCACGCAGGTCATCCAGCACCATTGCCGGCTGCTCATTAGCGATGGGTTCACCATGGTTGTAGCCGTAGCTGAGTGCAACACAGGGCACCCCAGCAGCCTTGGCCGCCCGGACATCATTGCGCGAGTCACCGACAAACAGCGATTCGACCGGTGCGGCACCCGCCTTGCCCATCACCCAGAGCAGCGCTGCCGGGTCGGGCTTCTGCTGCGGTAGGGTGTCGCCGCCGACCAGCCATTGGAAATAACCGACCAGGCCCTTCTCTACCAGCAGCGGCTCGATGAACTGGGCCGGCTTGTTGGTGATGATCGCCATCGGCACATCGTGCTCGCGCAGCCAGCCCAGACATTCGCGCACGCCGGGGTAGACGGTAGTCAACTCGTGCCCGCCGGCATAGGCCTGCATGAACAGCGCCAACGCTTCTGCAGCCAGATCCCCAGGGACGCCATCATGCTCAAGCTGCCCCGCCAGCGCGCGCCGCACCAGCACCGGCGAGCCGTTGCCCACCCAGTTGCGCACCTGCTGCACACCAGCCGGTTCGCGACCCAGCTGCAGCAGCATCTTGTCCACCGCCGTAGCCAGATCCGGCACCGAATCCATCAGCGTGCCGTCCAGATCGAACATCACCAGCTGCGGCAGCTTGCCGTCGAACAGTTGCTCCAGCCGCGTCATGGACGAGCCAGCGCCAGCTCGGCACGCATCTGCTCGATCACCGCTTTGTAGTCCGGCTGATTGAAGATGGCCGAACCGGCGACGAAGGTATCGGCGCCCGCCGCCGCGATCTCACGGATATTCTTCGGATTGACGCCGCCGTCGATCTCCAGACGAATCTCGCGACCGCTGGCATCGATCAGCGCACGCGCTTCACGCAGCTTGTCCAGTGTGTTGGGAATGAACTTCTGCCCGCCGAAACCAGGGTTGACGCTCATCAGCAGGACCATGTCGACCTTGTCCATGACGTACTTGAGCACGTCCAGTGGCGTGGCCGGGTTGAACACCAGACCGGCCTTGGCGCCGCCGTCCTTGATCAGCTGCAGCGAGCGGTCGATGTGCTCGGAGGCTTCCGGGTGGAAGGTGATGTAGCTGGCGCCGGCTTCGAGGAAGTCGCCGATCATGCGGTCCACCGGCTTGACCATCAGGTGCACGTCGATGGGCGCGGTCACGCCGTGCTTGCGCAGTGCAGAGCAGACCATCGGGCCGATGGTCAGGTTGGGCACGTAGTGGTTGTCCATCACATCGAAATGGACGATGTCGGCGCCGGCGGCCAGCACGTTGTCCACTTCCTCGCCCAGGCGGGCGAAATTGGCGGAAAGAATGGAAGGGGCGATGGCGAACGGCTGCATGACGACCTCGGGTAGCACGGGCGGAATGCCGCGCATTGTACCCGAGGCGACGTAACGACAGCATGGCGATGGTCGGTGCGCCGCCTCGGGTTCCGGTCAGGTCAACTCGTCGAAGCACTCGCCAATGATTGCCAGGCCGCGGTCGAGCAGCTCGTCCTCCACCGTCAGCGGCACCAGCACCCGCAGTACGTTGTAGTAAGTGCCACAGGACAGCAGGATCAGCCCCTTGTCCCGCGCCCTGGCGACGATCTGCGATGTGAGCGCCGCTGCCGGTCGGGCATGGTTACCGTCCTCGAACAGCTCGATGGCGATCATCGCGCCAAGCCCGCGCACCTCGCCGATTTCCTTGTGCCGCGCCTGAACGGCCTTGAGGCCGGTGGTGAGTTTCTCGGCGACCGCCTTGCAGCGGTCGAGCAACTGTTCCTCTTCGAAGATTTCCAGCACTGCCAGCGCTGCTGCACAGGACAGCGGGTTGCCGGCGTAGGTGCCACCCAACCCGCCCGGGGCGATGGCGTCCATGAGCTCGGCCTTGCCGCACACGCCGGCGATCGGGAAGCCGCCGCCGACCGACTTGGCGAAGGTGGTCAGGTCCGCCACCACACCCATCTGCTCCATGGCGAAGAAGGTGCCGGTACGCCCGGCGCCGGTCTGCACTTCGTCGGCAATCAGCAGGATGCCGTGTTCGTCGCACAGTGCGCGCAGGCGAGCCATGAAATCCTTCGGCGCGACGTTGAAGCCGCCCTCGCCCTGCACCGGCTCGATGATGATCGCCGCGATGTCGCGTGGCTCCGCGTCGTTCTTGAAGATGCGCTCGATGCTGGCGATCGAGTCATCGACGCTGACGCCATGAATGGCGCAGGGGTACAGCGCACGGAAGATACCGCCCGGCATCAGGCCCATTCCAGCGGAGTACGGCGCGACCTTGCCGGTCAAGCCGAGGGTCATCATGGTGCGGCCATGGTAGGCACCGGTGAAGGCAATCACCCCGGCACGACCGGTGGCGGCACGGGCGATCTTCACCGCGTTTTCCACCGCCTCGGAGCCGGTAGTGACCAGCAGCGTCTTCTTGGCGAAATCACCCGGCACCCGCGCGTTTATTTTTTCGCACAGCTCGACGTAGGGCTCATAGGCGAGAACCTGAAAGCAGGTGTGGGTCAATTTGTGCAACTGCGCCTCCACCGCCGCGATGATTTTCGGGTGCAGGTGACCGGTATTCAACACGGCAATGCCCCCGGCAAAGTCGATGAACTCTCGCCCTTCCACATCCACCACCAGACTGTTCCGGGCATGGTCTGCAAAGATCGGGTGAATCTGCCCTACACCACGAGGGACGGCGGCAACGCGACGCTGCATAAGAGATTCGTTGGTCTGACTCATAAGGGCTCCTCGGTGAACGGGCAACAGGTTGCCCTTGAAGGCAGGGCGCTCGCCTGTGCAGTATCTTGCAAAGGATTACTCTAAGCCGCTGTTCGGGATATTGCACGCCCTTGGCATAAAGATGAATTCCGCACCGGCACGGTTGCCGTTAGGCTTGCGGCGTGCCGGGCAACCATGCCGAGCGCAACAGACCCAGCAGGAGAACCCGATGCTTTGCCGCCACCACATGAGGGTCGGTCTTTGCGCCTTCGCGCTGGCCATTACAGCCGTCAGCGCAAACGAGCCGGAAGCCGCAGTCGAGACGCCAGTTGTTGCGCCGGTGGAGCGTCACACGCTGTCATCGCGCAGCGACATAATGGCGGTCGATCTTGCGCGTCAGCTATCCCCCGCAGAAGTGCTCAACCTCCAGACATTTGAAGAAACCTTTATGGCCCTCTGGCTACCGGCGAATGTCGCCGAGCCAAGAGGGCTGGTGATTCTCCTGCCCGGCGAGGGTGAAAGTGCGGACTGGCCGCTCGGCATAGGCCCTCTGCGCCGCAACCTTCCCGATCACGGCTGGCACACCCTGAGCCTCAGCCTGCCGGATGCTCCCGGATTCACTCCATCCGCCACGCTGGCTCCAGCCGCGGACGAACCCGAACCCGACGAACCGACAAACGACGCAGAACCACCGAGTGCACCCAGCGAAGCCGGCTATCTGCCTGAAGAAACCGCAGCCTTGCAGGATGACGCGGCACCGGATGAGATTGAGCAGGAACAGGCCCCAGCGGGCGACGTCACTGAGGAAGCCGGCCTGCCTGAGCGCATTGATGCACGAATCACGGCAGCGCTGGATCATGCCCGCAGCCTGCAACCGGGGACCATCATCCTGCTGGGTCAGGGCACAGGCGCCTACTGGGCCGCCCACCACCTGCAACAGTGGGCACCCGATGACGTCGAGGGACTGGCGCTGATCCAGCCACGACAGCCGGAAAGCCAGCAGGAACCACTCGCCCAGCTGGTTCCGACACTCAAGCTGGCAACTGCAGACTTCTATTACCGTAACAACGCCAGCACCCTGGCGGCCGCGCGGGAACGCCTGAATGCAAGCCGTCGTATTGCCCATCCGGCCTACCATCAGGTCGGCCTGACCCCGCAGGCCGAGGAACGCAAGGTCGAGCAGGAGCAACTTGTGCGGCGGGTGCGTGGGTGGCTGGACAAGCCGTCCGATAAAAAGGAGCGCTAGCAGCCCATTGAAAGCCTGGTGAAGCAAGCAGCCGGATTGCCAGCGCAGGCAGGTTTCAACAGCCTGCTAACGAAAGCCCCGGCGCTCACGAATCAGCGCATAGGCATTATGCAATTCACGGGTTCGCTCGGTTGCTTCACGAACCTGCAGCGGTGTTGCACCAGCGCCGGCCTGTTTGTCCGGATGATGTTTGCTGAGCAGACGTCGATAGGCGCGTTTGATGGTCTGCGGGTCGCTGTCGCTACCCACGCCCAGCAGACGCAATGCCTGCTCATATGCGCCCCCCGGACTGCTCGGACTCTCCCGGCGCCGACCGCCGGCTTGATCAAGCGCCGCAACCGCGACCGCCTCCCAGCCCATCCACTTGCCCCACAGCAGTATCAATTCATGGGCGCGAGCATCTATCCGCCCCGGCGCCCGCGCCATCCGCCAGCAGGCCTGCAGGATCGCCTTCGCCTCGTCGCGCCGCCCCTGCAGTCGCTGCAGAGGTTCGCGCAACCCCTCACCGCTGGCCTTGCCCCGATAGAACGCGTCGATGGCGGCGCGCTGAGCCGCTGACGCCAGTTGCAGCCGCCGCATTTCGCTGCGCGCCACCTGAATGTGCGCCTCGCTGACCCGGCCACTGCTTTTCGCCAGACGCCCGAGCAGAAAGAACAGCAACTCGTTGCCCGCCATCATCGGCTGACTGCCTTTCATGCGCTGGCGCAGCTCCGACCAGGAACCCAGCCCGAGCCGACGGTCGAGCATCTGTCCGATCAGCGCTCCGAGCAAAGCGCCTGGAATGCTTGCCAGCAACCCGCCAGCCAGTGCTCCAAACAGTGTGATGGGCCAGAACATCAGCAACCCTCTCCGAGGATGCGTTCGACTTCAGCGAGCCGTTCAAGGGTACCGACATCGACCCAGCGCCCTGGATGGCGCTCGCCGCTGACGTCATTCGCCGCCATCGCGCGGCGCAACAGGGGCGCAAGCTTGAAGGCACCCGCACTGCAACCGTCGAACAGGCGAGGACTCAGCAGCGCAATGCCGCTATAGGTCAGCCGGCTCCCCGCGCCTTCCTCGGCCACCCGACCCTCGGCAAGCACGAAGTCCCCGTCCGGATGATGGCCGGGGTTATCCACCAGTACCAGATGGGCCAACCCGGTCAGCGGCTTCTTCAGGGCCGAAAAATCATAGTCGGTCCAGATATCGCCATTGATGACCGCAAAAGGGGCATCCCCCAGCAATGGCAGTGCATGATGGATGCCGCCACCGGTTTCCAGCGGCTCGCTCTCGGGCGAGTAGCGGATGCGTACACCGAATCGATCACCGTCGCCCAGATAAGCTTCGATCTGCTCGCCCAGCCAGGCGTGATTGATCACCAGTTCGCCAAAGCCAGCCTCGGCCAGCGCCCGGATGTGATACTCGATCAGCGGTACGCCGCAGGCCCTCACCAGTGGCTTGGGTGTATGCAGCGTCAGCGGGCGCAGGCGCTCGCCCTTGCCTGCCGCCAGAATCATCGCTTTCATGGGTGGGCCTGTGTGCGTGGCAGGTCTTGTAGCAGTTGCGCCAGCTCGGCCAGCTCGGGACGGCGTGCCAGTACACCGTCAACATAGGCAAAGAAGCGCGGCACATCGGCCAGATAGCGAGGTTTGCCGTCGCGATGGCAGATTCGCGCAAAAATGCCGATGACCTTCAGGTGCCGCTGCAATCCCATCAGATCGCTGGCGCACTGAAACTCGGCAAAGCTGTCCTGAACCGGGATACCCGCTGCCCGCGCGGCTTGCCAGTAGCCCTGCAGCCAGCCCTGTACCCGCTCTTCCGGCCAGCTGAGGAAGGCATCCTTGAACAGCGAGGTGATGTCATAGGTCACCGGGCCAATGACCGCATCCTGAAAGTCCAGAACGCCCGGATTCGGGTCACTGATCATCAGGTTGCGCGGCATGTAGTCGCGGTGCACCAGCACGCTCGGCTGCGCAAGCGCGGCGTCGATCAGCAAACGACAGCTGCGCTCCCAGAGCTGCTGCTGCGCCGGGCTGAAGCTGTAGCCCAGATGACGCTGCACATACCATTCGGGAAACAGCTGCAATTCACGCCGCAGCAGAGCTTCGTCATAGCGTGGCAGCTGCGCCGATACAGGCAGCACCTGGAATGCCAACAAGGCCTGGATCGCATCGGCGAACAGCCCATCGGCGTTGTCTTCGTCAATCACATCCAGGTAGGTCTGACGGCCCAGATCACCGAGCAGAAGAAAGCCACGCTCCAGATCCTCGGCAAGCACCTCCGGCACATGGATGCCCGCCTCGGCCAGCAGCGCCGCCACCTCGACGAAAGGTCGGCAGTTTTCCTGGGGCGGCGGCGCATCCATCACAATCAGGCTGCGATCCGCCGCCTGCCAGCGAAAGTAGCGGCGAAAACTCGCATCGCTGCTGGCCGGGATCAGCGAAGCCTCAGGCACCGGGCCCCAGCCGCGGTGCGTAAAAATGTCCTGCAGGCGAGGCTCCAGCCAGGCGCAGAGGTCCAGCAGACGTTGATCGTGTTGCGGCATATCAGGGCTCTCCACGGCGCTAGCCGATAAGCAGGTCATGCTTTATTATCCCGGATCTTTCTCAGCCCATCGAGAGGCCTGCGGCCCAGCACGGCCGATGGCTCGCCGCAAGCACGGACCAAAAAACAAGATGGCAGTCAAAAATCCCGCATTTCGCAAAAAATTCCCGCTACTGGTTACCGGCAGTCTGCTCGCACTGCAACCTATAGCGATACCCGTCGCCATCGCAGCCGAACAGTTCGCCTGCCAGCCGGGTGCTGGTGGTGGCTGGGACTGCGCAAGCAATGCCGCCAGCCCGACACTGCCGCCACGCCCCCTGCATCGCGGCAGTGCCGCCGAAAGCGCAGGTGATGGCGCGCAATCTGCCACCGGCAAAACCCAGCGCCAGGCAGCCACAACCACTGACGTCACCAAAAGCAAGGGCCGCGCCCTGGCCTCACGCAGCGCCGACTACAGCCATCTGGACTGGGTCCCGCGCGAGCAGCTGACCAACGCGCAACTGGCCGAGACGGGCCCCTACTGCGCCGGCGCCTATATAGAGCCGAGCCGTCCGGGGCAGTTCGACGACACCCCCATGAGCGATGCGCCGACCTATGTATCGGCCAAGGCGACCCGCCACGAGCAGGAGCAGGAAGTTTCCACGCTGGCAGGCGACGTGGTGTTGCGCCAGGGCAGCATGCAGGCCGAAGCCGACGAAGCGAGTCTCTATCAGCTGGAAAATCGTGGCGAGCTGAAAGGCAACGTCCGCCTGCGTGACCGCAACGCGCTGATGGTCGGCGACCGTGCGGAGATCTTCCTCGACAGTGGTGAAGCCAAGATCGAGAACGCCGAGTACGTTCTGCACGACAGCAGGATTCGCGGTAGCGCGCAGTACGCCAAGCGCGAGGAAACCGCCATCATCCGCCTCAAGGACGGCACCTACACCAGCTGTGAACCGGGCGAGAACACCTGGCACCTGAGAGGCAACAACGTCACGCTGAACCCGGCCACCGGCTTCGGCTCGGCTACCAACGTCACGCTGCGGGTCAAGGATATTCCGGTGTTCTACACACCCTATATCCACTTCCCCATCGATGACCGCCGTCAGTCAGGCTTCCTCATGCCGACCATCGGCAGCTCCAGCGACACCGGCCTGTCACTGCTGACCCCCTACTACTTCAACCTGGCGCCCAACTTCGACGCCACGTTGTATCCACACCTGATGACCGATCGCGGCCTGTTGATGGAAGGCGAGTTTCGCTACCTGACCCGCAGCAGCGAAGGCCAGTTCGGCGCCGCCTGGCTGAACGACGACAACGACGACCGCAAGCTGCAATCGGAATACGAAGACCAGCGCTGGATGTACAGCTGGCAGAACCGCAGCGGCCTGGACTCGCGCCTGCTGGCCGAAGTCGACTATACGGATATCAGCGATCCCTATTATTTCCAGGACCTGGATACACAGCTGGGCATCAGCCAGCCGGACTTCCTCGATCAGCGCGGCACCCTGACCTGGCGTGGCGACAGCTACACCGCCAAACTCAACGTGCATGCCTACGAGGCCACCAGTGTGGTCGACACCACGCCGTATGAACGTCTGCCGCAGCTGACCCTGGATGGCGCACTGCCCTTCCAGCCCGGCGGGCTGAATTTCGCCTACAGCACAGAGTTCGTCAGCTTTCAGCGGAGTCTGCGTAGCGGCAACTTCATCGATGAAGGTGGTACGGCTCAGCCCTGGTACGACAACAATGTAAGCGGCCTTGACCGCGCCGAAGGTGAACGTATTCATCTGGAGCCGGGCGTCAGCCTACCGCTGAACTGGAGCTGGGGCTTTGTCACACCATCGCTCAAGTATGCCTACACACAGTACGACCTTGATCTGGATAGCACAGGGCGAGGCGATCTCATCGGTCTTGGACGAGATTTCAAGAACTCTCCCGACCGCAGCGTGCCGATTTTCAGCGTCGACTCTGGTCTTTATTTCGACCGCGAAACCCAGCTATTCAGCAAGGATTACCGCCAGACGCTGGAACCTCGGCTGTTCTATCTCTATGTGCCGGAAGAGGACCAGGATGATATCCCTGTCTTCGACACCGGAGAAAGCAGCTTTAGTTACTCCTCGCTCTGGCGTGAAAATCGCTTCTCCGGCAAGGACCGTATCGGCGACGCCAACCAGATTTCCCTCGGCGTAACCAGCCGCTGGGTCGAACCCAACGGGTTCGAACGGCAGCGCGTGAGCATCGGCCAGGCCTTCTACTTTGAAGACCGCAAGGTACAGATGCCCGGCATCGACTATCGCGACCGCGATACCGAGCAAGCGTCGGTATCACCCTATGCGCTTGAATACATGTACCGCTACAACCGCGACTGGCGCTTCACCTCGAGCTTTGTCTGGGACCCGGACAGCCACACGACTCGCTCCGGCAGCGCCATGTGGCATTACCAACCGGCTGACAACCCCAACAAGATCGTCAACATCGGCTATCGCTATCGCAATGACACCATGCGTTACGACCAAGCCAGCGGCCAGTGGACCTACGGCAGTGATTTCGGAACGCAGGGTCAGCCCAACTACATCAAGGACTACTACAAGATCGACCAGCATGACTTCTCGTTCATCTGGCCGGTGGTTCCGCAGTGGAGCGTGATCGGGCGCTGGCAGCACGACTACAGCCGCAGCCGCACGCTGGAAGCCTTTGGCGGCTTCGAGTACGACAACTGCTGCTGGAAGATGCGCGTGATCAACCGCTACTGGATCGATTACGACGAAACCAGTCTCAACCCCGATCTCAACGATGAACCGGATACCGGCATCTTCCTGCAGATCGTGTTCAAAGGCCTCGGCAACGTCATCGGCGGTGCCACTGAGACTTTCCTCGACGAAGGCATACAAGGTTACCGTGAACGTGAAAATCAAGCTTTCTGACACCCTGCGCCCGCTGTCGCTGGCTACCGTGCTGCTGTGCGGTTCGCTCCTTGCCACCGCGGCGACAGCTCAGGTGCGCCCGCTGGACCGCATCGTCGCCATCGTCGACAACGACGTGATCATGCAGAGCCAGCTGGACCAGCGTCTGGCCGAAGTGCAGCAGACCATCGAAAAGCGTGGTGCGGAACTACCTCCGATCGACGTCATGCAACAGCAGGTGCTGGAGCGCCTGATTACCGAAAACCTGCAGCTGCAGATCGGCGAACGCTCGGGCATTCGCATCTCCGACGAAGAGCTCAACCAGGCCCTGGCCACCATTGCCCAGCGCAATAACATGACGCTGGAGCAGTTCCGCAGCGCACTGCAGCAGGACGGTCTGGGCCTGGAAACGGCACGCGAGCAGATTCGCCGCGAGATGGTCATCAGCCGTGTGCGCCAGCGGCGCATTGCTGAGCGCATTCAGGTCTCCAATCAGGAAGTGGAAAACTTCCTGGCTTCGGATCTGGGCAAGCTACAGCTTTCCGAAGAATACCGGCTGGCCAACATTCTGATCCCGGTACCCGAATCCTCGGATTCGGCAGCCATCCAGGCGGCCGAAAAGAGCGCAACGGATACCTGGCAGCAACTGCAGCAGGGTGTGGATTTTGCCCAGCTGGCGGTATCGCGTTCGGCCAGCGAGAACGCCCTGGAAGGTGGCGACATGGGCTGGCGCAAGGCTGCGCAACTGCCGCCGCCGTTCGACACCCAGGTGCGCGAGCTCAGCGTGGGTGAAGTCACCCAGCCTGTGCGCACGCCGCCGGGCTTTATCATCCTCAAACTGCTGGACAAGCGCGGCGGCGATACCCAGGTGCGGGACGAGGTGCATGTCCGCCACATTCTGATCAAGCCAAGCCAGATCCGCAGCGAAGCGGAAAGCCGCCGCCTGATCGAACGCCTGCGTGACCGCATCGAAGCAGGCGAAGACTTCGCCGAGCTGGCGCGCAGCTTCTCCGAAGATCCCGGCTCGGCCCTCAACGGCGGCGACCTCAACTGGATCGATCCGAATTCGCTGGTTCCGGAGTTCCGTGAAGTCATGGCCAACACTGCCAATGGCCAGCTGTCGGAAGCTTTCCAGTCTCAGTTCGGCTGGCACATCCTGGAAGTACTGGGCCGCCGCGCCACTGATGCCAGCGAAGAGTTCCGTGAACAGCAAGCCATGAACCTGCTGCGCAACCGCAAGTACGACGAAGAACTGCAGGCCTGGTTGCGCCAGATTCGCGACGAAGCCTATGTGGAAGTGAAGCTGTAACCTGTAGGGAAACGGAGGGTGGATGTCGCTTTTTACATCCACCGCAACTTCGCTCGGCGGATCGATGAAGCGCGATCCACCCTACGAAGCCCGCCTTTGTAGGTCGAATTAGCCGAAGGCGTAATCCGACGGCCAAAAGGCATAACCCGCTGATCAGAGACACAGATCGGAGACGCCATGCCCCTTCCCTTCGTTGTCACACCCGGCGAACCGGCTGGCATTGGTCCCGACCTGTGCCTGCTCATGGCACGCAATGCTCAGCCGCACGCGCTGATCGCCATCGCCAGCCTTGAGTTGCTCACCGCGCGCGCCCAACTACTCGGGCTGAATATCCAGTTGTTGCCGGTTCTGCCTGGCGCCTGGCCGCAAACACCGGCCCCGGCAGGTAGCCTTTACGTCTGGGACACGCCACTGAAAGCACCGGCAGAGCCGGGCCGGCTCGACCCCCGCAATGGACAGTACGTGCTGGAGACCCTGACCCGCGCCGGCCAGGGTTGCCTGGATGGCCACTTCGCCGGAATGATCACAGCCCCGGTACACAAGGGTGTGATCAACGACGCCGGTATACCCTTTTCCGGCCATACCGAATTTCTCGCCGAGCTGACCCACACCGAGCAGGTGGTAATGATGCTCGCCACACAGGGCCTGCGGGTTGCGCTGGTCACTACGCATCTGCCGCTCAAGGATGTTGCCGCCGCCATCACCCGCGAACGCCTGGAGCGAGTGACGCGCATCCTGCATGCCGATCTGGTCGGCAAATTCGGCATTGCCCAGCCCCGGATTCTGGTCTGCGGGCTCAACCCCCACGCCGGCGAAGGCGGCCACCTTGGGCGCGAAGAAATCGAGATCATCGAACCAGCACTGGCAGGGCTGCGCGAGGAAGGCATCAACCTGATCGGACCGCTGCCAGCCGATACGCTATTCACCCCGAAGCACCTTGATCGCTGCGATGCGGTGCTGGCCATGTATCACGACCAGGGCCTGCCGGTGCTCAAGTACAAGGGCTTCGGCGCCGCCGTCAATGTCACCCTGGGCCTGCCCATCGTGCGCACCTCGGTCGATCACGGCACCGCACTGGACCTGGCCGGCACCGGTCAAGTCGATACCGGCAGCCTTCAGGTCGCGCTGGAAACGGCCTACCAGATGAGCGGTAGCCAGCCCCGCTAACGGATCGCGGCTTAGCCAACCAGCAAGCGAAGTGCCGCGGGATGCTAAAGCGGCATACCCTTTACCGTTCAGCCCCGGCGCTTTTGTCGTGCCCTCTTCCCCAGCCTGCTAAAATGCTCGCCTTATCTGTTTCAGCTTCAAGCTTCAGGCTTCAAGCTGCTCCCTGGAGCTTCCATGTCCGAGTACCAACACCGCGCGCGCAAGCGTTTTGGCCAGAACTTCCTGCACGATGCCGGCGTGATTCACCGCATTCTGCGGGCCATACACGCCAGGCCCGGCGAGCGGCTCGTTGAGATCGGGCCAGGCCAGGGCGCACTGACCGAAGGCCTGCTGGACAGTGGAGCTCATCTGGATGTGGTGGAGCTGGATCTGGACCTGATCCCGATTCTGCAAGGCAAGTTTGCCGAGCGGGACAATTTCACCCTGCACCAGGGCGATGCCCTGAAATTCGACTTTGCACGCCTGAGCGATGTACCCGGTAGCCTGCGCATCGTCGGCAATCTGCCCTACAACATCTCCACGCCGCTGATCTTCCATCTGCTCGACCACGCGCATCTGATCCGCGACATGCACTTCATGCTGCAGAAGGAAGTGGTCGAGCGGCTCGCCGCTCAACATGGCGGCGGTGACTGGGGCCGACTGTCGATCATGGTCCAGTATCATTGCCGCGTGGAGCATCTGTTCAATGTCGGCCCAGGCGCTTTCAACCCGGCGCCCAAGGTGGAGTCGGCGATCGTCCGGCTGGTGCCGCACACGCAATTGCCACATCCGGCACAGGATCACCGCCAGCTCGAAACCGTAGTCCGCCAGGCCTTCAATCAGCGCCGCAAGACGTTGCGCAATACGCTCAAGGGCCTGCTCGATGCGGACGCCATCGCCGCAGCAGACGTCGACGGCAGCCTGCGTCCCGAGCAACTGGATCTGGCCGCTTTTGTTCGGCTCTCCGATCAACTCTCCGCCCGTACCTAACGGCATACCGAGCAGAATTCATGTCTGAAGATCTCCGCTACCAGATCGACGTCAACGTCACGCCGCAGTACTTGCCCGAACAGTCGCAGCCGGAACAAAACCGCTATGCCTTTGCCTACAAGGTAGTGATCGAAAACAATGGCCAGCTATCGGCACAGCTGCTGTCGCGCCACTGGATCATCACCGACGGCGACGGCCAGGTACAGGAGGTACGCGGCGCCGGCGTAGTGGGCGAACAACCGCTGATCGTACCGGGTGCGCGCCATGTCTACACCAGCGGTACGCTGATGAGTTCCAGTGTCGGCATCATGCAGGGCAGCTACCAGATGCTTGCCGAGGATGGTCACGCTTTCGACGCAATCATTGCCCCTTTTCGCCTCGCCGTCCCCGGAGTGCTGCATTGACCACTTATGCCGTTGGCGACCTGCAAGGTTGCCTGGAACCCCTTCAATGCCTGCTGCAGGAAGTCGACTTCAGCCCGTCGCGCGACTGTCTATGGCTCGCCGGGGACCTGGTCAATCGTGGCCCTCAGTCACTGGAAGCGCTGCGCTTCGTTCGCGATCTGGGCAGCTCGGGCGTCACGGTGCTGGGCAATCATGATCTGCATCTTCTGGCCGTGGCGCACAACATCGACCGGCTGAAGCGCTCCGATACGCTCAGGTCGATTCTTGACGCGCCTGACCGCAGCGACCTGATCGACTGGCTGCGACAGCAGAAGCTCGTCCATTACGACAGTGACCGGGAAACCACCATGGTCCACGCCGGCATCCCGCCGCAGTGGACCATGGAAAAAGCCCTCAGGCGCGCGGCAGAAGTTGAACAGGTGCTGCGTGACGATGCCCTCCTGTTGCCGTTTCTCGACGGCATGTATGGCAACCAGCCGGCCAAGTGGGACAAGGAACTGCACGGCGTGCCACGCCTGCGCCTGATCACCAACTACTTCACCCGTATGCGCTTCTGCAAGGCCGACGGCACGCTCAACCTGGAAGCCAAGGAAGGCATCGAGACGGCTCCGCCCGGCTTCGCCCCCTGGTTCAGCCATGCCAATCGCAAGACCCGTAACTGCACAATAATCTTCGGCCACTGGGCCGCGCTGGAAGGCCGCTGCGACGCCCCCAATGTCCATGCCCTGGACACCGGCTGCGTCTGGGGCAATGCCATGACCCTGATGAACCTCGACAGCGGCGAAATGCATCGTTGCGACTGCGATCACGGAAAGCCTGTATGACCGAATTCAAGCGCATCTCCCCCGAGCAGGCCCAGGCACTGCGCGAACAAGGTGGCGTTGTAGTGGATATCCGCGACGCCCAGAGCTACGCCAGCGGCCATATTCGCGGCTCAACCCTGCTGGACAACCACTCATTGCCGGATTTCATTGCCGCAGCCGATCTCGATCAGCCCCTGATCGTCACCTGCTATCACGGCCACTCCAGCCAGAGCGCCGCCGCCTATCTGGTCAATCAGGGCTTCTCCGACGTCTACAGCCTCGACGGCGGCTTCGAGCTCTGGCGGCACAGCTTCCCGCAGGACGTCGAACAGGGCGATCCGACATAAAAAGTCATTCTTCCAGAGGCCGCGCAGCACGCGGCCTTGAGCCTTGCGCCTGAAAAAATCTCGCACCAAATCATTGCTCGCCCCATTGAGTTTGCCGAATCCGAACTATCCTTGAGCTCAGGCCATCCAAACAGGTGAAAGTCGGCAAAACGACTACCGGGCCTCAGGTCACGACCATCGGCAGTTCGGGGGGACGCCACCATCAAGGCCGCCGCACAACAGCAGGCCGCCCCTGAATGCCTGATGACAACACCGGCTCCGAGCATCGTCCGAGGTGAAGTCAATGAGCATTTTCAGCCATTACCAGCAACGATTCGAAGCAACCCGGCAAGAAGAGTATTCGCTTCAGGAATACCTCGATCTGTGCAAGGAAGATCCGGGCACATACGCCAGTGCCGCCGAGCGCCTGCTGATGGCCATCGGCGAACCTGAACTGATCGATACCTCGACCGACTCGCGTCTGTCACGCATCTTTTCCAACAAGGTAATCCGTCGCTACCCGGCGTTCGGCGACTTTCATGGCATGGAGGAGTGCATCGACCAGATCGTTTCCTACTTCCGCCATGCCGCTCAGGGCCTGGAGGAGAAAAAGCAGATTCTCTACCTGCTCGGCCCGGTAGGCGGCGGCAAATCCTCACTGGCGGAAAAACTCAAGCATCTGATGGAAAAGGTGCCCTTCTACGCCATCAAGGGTTCGCCGGTGTTCGAGTCGCCGCTGGGGCTGTTCAACCCCGCCGAAGATGCGCGGATCCTCGAAGAGGACTACGGCATTCCGCCGCGCTACCTCAACTCGATCATGTCGCCCTGGGCAACCAAACGCCTGCAAGAGTTCGGCGGCGACATCAGCCAGTTCCGCGTGGTCAAACTGTACCCCTCGATTCTCAACCAGATCGCCGTGGCCAAGACCGAGCCGGGGGACGAGAACAACCAGGACATCTCCGCGCTGGTGGGTAAGGTGGATATCCGCAAGCTGGAGGAATTTCCGCAGAACGACGCCGATGCCTACAGCTACTCCGGCGCGCTGTGCAGGGCCAATCAGGGCCTGATGGAATTCGTCGAGATGTTCAAGGCGCCGATCAAGGTGCTGCACCCCTTGCTCACCGCCACCCAGGAAGGCAACTACAACAGCACCGAGGGGCTTGGGGCAATTCCCTACAGCGGCATCCTGCTGGCCCACTCCAACGAATCGGAATGGCACACCTTCCGCAACAACAAGAACAACGAAGCCTTCATCGACCGTATTTACATCGTCAAGGTGCCCTACTGCCTGCGCGTCACCGACGAGGTGAAAATCTACGACAAGCTGCTGTTCAACAGCTCGCTGGCCAAGGCCCATTGCGCGCCTGACACGCTGAAGATGCTTGCCCAGTTTTCGGTGCTCTCGCGCCTTAAGGAACCGGAAAACTCCAACATCTACTCGAAGATGCGCGTCTACGACGGCGAGAACCTCAAGGACACCGATCCCAAGGCCAAGTCGATCCAGGAATACCGCGATACCGCAGGCGTCGACGAAGGCATGAACGGCCTGTCGACCCGCTTCGCCTTCAAGATCCTGTCCAAAGTCTTCAACTTCGATCCGCACGAAATCGCCGCCAACCCGGTGCACCTGCTCTACGTGCTGGAGCAGCAGATCGAACAGGAACAGTTCCCCGCCGAGACGCGCGAACGCTATCTGCGCTTCATCAAGGAATACCTGGCGCCGCGCTACGTCGAATTCATTGGCAAGGAAATCCAGACCGCCTACCTGGAAAGCTACAGCGAGTACGGACAGAACATCTTTGACCGCTACGTGCTCTACGCCGACTTCTGGATTCAGGATCAGGAATATCGCGATCCGGAAACCGGCGAAATCCTCAACCGCATGGCCCTCAACGAGGAGCTGGAGAAGATCGAGAAACCCGCCGGCATCAGCAACCCGAAGGATTTCCGCAACGAGATTGTCAACTTCGTGCTGCGCGCCCGCGCCAACAACAACGGCAAGAATCCGTCCTGGCTCAGCTACGAGAAGCTGCGCGTGGTGATCGAGAAGAAGATGTTCTCCAACACCGAGGACCTGCTGCCCGTCATCAGCTTCAACGCCAAGGCCAGCAAGGAAGACCAGAAAAAACACAGCGACTTCGTCGTGCGCATGGTCGAACGCGGCTACACGGAGAAACAGGTTCGCCTGCTCTCGGAATGGTATTTGCGGGTACGCAAATCGCAGTAGAGCAGCTTGATGCCTGAAGCCAGCGCTGAAAGTGAAACGTGCTTCCAGCGCTGGATTCCAGCTGCACCGGAGGGGCTATGAGCTACGTGATCGACCGCCGCCTGAACGGCAAGAACAAGAGCACGGTGAACCGCCAACGGTTCCTGCAGCGTTACCGCGGGCATATCAAGAAGGCGGTGGAGGAAGCCGTGGGGCGGCGCTCCATCACCGACATGGAACATGGCGAGCAGATCAGCATTCCCGGTCGTGATATCGACGAACCCGTGCTGCACCATGGCCGTGGCGGACGGCAGACTGTCGTTCATCCCGGCAACAAGGAGTTCGTCGCCGGCGAACGCATCCCGCGCCCGCAAGGGGGCGGCGGCGGGGGTGGCTCAGGACAAGCCAGTGACAACGGCGAGGGCCTGGACGATTTCGTCTTCCAGATCACCCAGGAGGAGTTCCTCGACTTCATGTTCGAGGATCTGGAGCTGCCCAACCTGGTCAAGCGCCACATCACCGGTACCGATACCTTCAAGACGGTACGCGCCGGCATCAGCAACGAAGGCAACCCGTCACGGATCAACATCGTCCGCACCCTGCGTTCGGCGCACGCCAGGCGTATTGCGCTGTCCGGCAGCAGCCGCACGAAGCTGCGTGAGGCAAAGGCCGAACTGGCGCGACTCAAACTTGAAGAGCCGGACAATTTCAGTGATATCCGCATCATCGAACAGGAAATCGAACGCCTGAGCGCGCGCATCAACCGCGTGCCCTTTCTCGATACCTTCGATTTGAAATACAACCTGCTGGTCAAACATCCCAACCCCAGCTCCAAGGCCGTGATGTTCTGCCTTATGGACGTTTCCGGCTCCATGACCCAATCGACCAAGGACATCGCCAAACGCTTCTTCATCCTGCTGTACCTGTTCCTCAAGCGCAGCTACGACAAGATCGAGGTGGTGTTTATCCGCCACCATACGAGTGCAAAAGAGGTGGACGAGGAGGAGTTCTTCTACTCGCGGGAAACCGGCGGCACCATCGTCTCCAGCGCGCTGAAAATGATGCAGGAAATCATGGCCGAGCGTTATCCGGTCAACGAGTGGAATATCTATGCGGCTCAGGCCTCTGACGGCGACAACTGGAACGATGATTCGCCGGTCTGTCGCGACATTCTGATCAACCAGATCATGCCGTTCGTCCAGTACTTCTCCTACGTTGAAATCACGCCTCGCGAACATCAGGCACTGTGGTACGAATACAACCAGGTGGCCGAAGCCTTTGCCGATTCGTTCGCCCAGCAGCAACTGGTGAGTGCGGGGGATATCTATCCGGTGTTCCGCGAACTCTTCCAGCGACGCATGGCCAGCTGAGGTACGCCGCATGAAACGACAGCCCATTTCCACCGGCTCGGAATGGACCTTCGAGCTGATCCGTGCCTACGACCGCGAAATCGGCCGGATCGCCGAAGGCTATGCCCTCGACACCTACCCCAACCAGATCGAGGTGATCACCGCCGAGCAGATGATGGACGCCTACGCCTCGGTGGGCATGCCGCTGGGCTATCACCACTGGTCCTACGGCAAGCACTTCCTCAGCACCGAGAAATCCTACAGCCGTGGCCAGATGGGCCTGGCCTACGAAATCGTGATCAATTCCGACCCCTGCATCGCCTATCTGATGGAGGAAAACACCATCACCATGCAGGCGCTGGTGATCGCCCACGCCAGCTACGGCCACAACAGCTTCTTCAAGGGCAACTACCTGTTCCGCACCTGGACCGATGCCGGCTCGATCATCGACTATCTGGTGTTCGCCAAGCAGTACATCACCCAGTGCGAGGAACGCCACGGCATCAATGCGGTAGAGGACCTGCTGGACTCCTGCCACGCGCTGATGAACTACGGCGTGGACCGCTACAAGCGGCCCTACCCCATCTCTGCCGAGGAAGAGCGGCGGCGCCAGAAAGACCGCGAAGAGCACCTGCAAAAGCAGATCAACGACCTCTGGCGCACCATCCCCCGCGGCCCTGGAAAAGGCGATGAAGAGGACGACGGCCAGCGTTTCCCCGTCGAGCCACAGGAGAACATCCTTTACTTCATCGAGAAACACGCACCCCTGCTGGAACCCTGGCAGCGCGAGGTCGTGCGGATCGTGCGCAAGATCGCCCAGTATTTCTATCCGCAGCGGCAAACCCAGGTAATGAACGAAGGCTGGGCCACCTTCTGGCACTACACACTGCTCAACGACCTCTACGACGAGGGGTTGGTGACAGACGGCTTCATGTTCGAATTTCTCCAGGCGCACACCAGCGTGATCTACCAGCCGGGGTTCGATAGCCCTTACTACAGCGGCATCAACCCCTACACGCTGGGTTTCGCCATGTACCAGGATATCCGGCGGATCTGCGAGAACCCCACAGAGGAAGACAGGCGCTGGTTCCCCGATATCGCTGGGAGCGACTGGCTGACCACGGTGAAATTCGCCATGCAGAACTTCAAGGATGAGAGTTTCATCCTGCAGTTTCTCTCACCCAAAGTGATACGCGACCTCAAGCTGTTCAGCATTCTTGATGACGACCACAAGGACGAACTGCTGGTGCCGGCCATCCATGACGAGAGCGGCTACCACACCATTCGCGAATTGCTGGCCGCGCAGTACAACCTCGGCAACCGCGAACCCAATATCCAGGTCTGGAGCGTGGACCGCCGTGGCGATCGCTCGCTGACCCTGCGCCACCAGCAACACGACCGCAAACCCCTGGGCAGTTCTACCGAAGAAGTCCTCAAACACCTGCATCGTCTCTGGGGCTTTGATGTCCATCTGCATTCCATGCAGGACGACAATCGCGTGGCCACTCACCATATGCCGCCCAGGACCGAAGCAGAGCCCGAACCGCGTTTCCCCGGCTTGAATCTGACGACGAAACACTGAGCACGAACATTGCGCGCCAAACGCGTAACGCAAGATCCGGCCTACCGCCTGAGGCCCGAACCCTGTTTATCCTTTATCCTCCGCACGAACGGAGGAAGGCATGCAGATCTACAAAGTCGGCGGAGCGGTACGTGACCGGTTGCTGGGGCGTCCCGTAACCGAGGTGGACTGGGTTGTGGTCGGCGCCAGCGCCGAGCAAATGCAGGCGCTGGGCTATCGCCCGGTGGGCGCGGACTTCCCCGTGTTCCTGCATCCACAAACCGGCGAGGAATATGCCCTGGCCCGCACCGAGCGCAAAAGCGGGCGCGGCTATGGTGGGTTCACTTTCTACGCCAGCCCCGACGTCACCCTTGAAGAAGACCTGATCCGCCGCGATCTCACCATCAACGCCATGGCCGAGGACGAACAGGGTCGGCTGATAGACCCTTACAACGGCCAGGCCGATCTCGCCGCACGCACACTCAGGCATGTTTCGCCCGCCTTTGCCGAAGACCCGCTGCGGGTGCTGCGCGTGGCCCGATTTGCGGCACGCTATGCCGGGCTGGGCTTCACCGTCGCCCACGAAACCCTGGCACTGATGCGCCAGCTGGCCGAGTCGGACGAACTGCAAGCGCTCACACCGGAGCGCTGCTGGAAGGAAATTTCCCGCGCCCTGATGGAGCCACACCCCGACGTGTTTGTGCAGGTGTTGCGCGATTGCGGCGCGCTCGCCGTATTGCTTCCCGAGATTGACGCGCTCTTCGCAGCGCACACCGGCAAGGACACGAACCTGCTCGATGTGCTGCGCCAGTGCGCTCTCCACGAGCAGCCACTGACCATTCGCTGGGCTTGCTTGCTGCATTCGCTGAGCAAGAAAGCTGTAATCGAAGCCGTAAATGCACGCTACAAGGTCCCACGCGACTGTCAGGAACTGGCCCTACTGGTCGGTGAATTCCACAGTCACGCACAGCGGGCGCTGGAGCTTGGCGCTGCAGAGCTGTTCGACCTGCTGCAGCACTTCGACATCCACCGCCGCCCCGAGCGCTTCGAGCAGTTCATTGCAGCCTGCGAGATGATCGCCTGCACATATCCCACCCCAGGACAGGACGAACATCCGCAAAGCGCCTGGCTGCGCGCTGCCGCAGACGCCGTCCGCACTGTGGGAGCGAAAACGCTGATCGCGCAGGGCTACAAGGGAGCGGAACTGGGAGAAGCCCTGAAACGCGAGCGATTCAAGGCCATCGAGGACTTTGTCGCCAACCCGCATTGAACGCAGGTTCGCGAGCGTGGCAGCGGACGGTCATGTAGGGTGGATCACGCTTTACCGATCCACGGGGTGGCCATCCACCGAGCGGAGCCACGGTGGATGTAAAAGGCGACATCCACCCTACGATCGACTCAGCAGCTCTTGGGGCGTCAGTTCGCTCTCTCGCCAACGAAAGGCTGTCGGCCACAGTTGCTGCTCGATTCGTGCGGCCTGCCAAAGCTCGTCAAACGTCTGGCCGGCCAGCGGATGACAAACCTCGGGCGCCAGCAGGGCCAGTGGCCAAAGGACGAAGGCATTCCTCAACGTCTCCGGACGCGGCAGTTCCAGGCCATGGAAATTGCCGACCAGATCGGCATACATCAGCACGTCGATATCCAGCGGCAAACCCTTGCGGTCAGGCGCATAGCGGCCATTGTCCGCCTCGATGAACTTGAGCCGGCGATCCAGCTCCATCAGGGGCAGCTCGGTCGTGCCGGCCACTGTCAGATTGAAAAAGTTGTCGCCCTTGTAGCCTACCGCATGGCTTTCGAAGACCGGTGAGCAGCGCATGTTTCCCAGCAACTGGCTCAACGCATCGAGGCCGGCGGTCAGATTGCGCTCGCGTTCGACATTACTGCCGAGCCCGAGCAATACGGGTATCAGCGACATCCGCGCTCGATCTCCACGCCCAGCGCCGTAGCGCGGGCATTGACGCCCGGTTTGGTTACCCGCAACCGCAACCAGGGGATCGCGAAGCGCGTCATCAGGGTCGCAGCCAGGCGCTCGGCGAACGTCTCGACCAGCTCGAAGCGGGCTGCCTGCGCAAACTGGTCGATGACACCCGCCACTTCGGCGTAATCAAGCGCCTTTGCGAGTTCGTCATTCTCGGCAGCAGGACGAATGTCCCAGCCAAGGGTCAGGTCCAGCCGCAGGCACTGGCGAATACCGCGTTCCCAGTCATAGGCGCCGATCAGCGTATCCACTTGCAACCCTTCGATGAAAACTGTATCCACGCAACTCACTCCACGGCACGACACGGTTCATCCTGCGTCGCTGGCAGCGATCATCGAAAAACACGGGCCATGCCGTTTTTTTAACGAAGTATTGCCAACGCAGGTAGTTTTACAGCGCCCTGTTAGACTTTGGGACCCCTGCCCCGGATGTAATTTCATGTTCTGGCAACTGACACTGCTCGCTTATCTGATCGGTTCACTGTCATTTGCCATTCTACTCAGCCGTCTGGTGGGCGCACCCGACCCACGTGCGAGTGGCTCCGGCAACCCAGGCGCGACCAACATGCTGCGGCTGGCCGGCAAGCGCCTGGCGATTGCCACGCTATGCGGCGACCTGCTCAAGGGCCTGCTGCCCGTGCTGCTCGCCGCAGCCCTGGGATTACCGATCGAGCAGCAAAGCTGGATTGCACTGGCAGCCGTGCTTGGCCACCTGTATCCGCTGTATTTCCGCTTTCGCGGCGGCAAGGGCGTGGCCACTGCGGCAGGCGCCCTGCTAGGACTCTATCCACCCGCCGCGCTGCTCGCACTGGCCGCCTGGCTACTGGTATTCAAACTCTCCCGCACCAGCTCCCTGGCCGCGCTGGCCGCGTTGCCGCTGTGCCTGCCACTACTTGCGTGGCAACGCCCCGACAGCCTACTGCCGATGGCCTTGCTGGCCGGCCTGATCATCTGGCGGCATCGCGGCAACCTGCGCGACCTGATTGCCGGACGCGAACGGCACTTCTGAGGACACCTGAACGACGCAACCTGCGCTTACACCCCGCAGCCGGGGAGACTTTCCATCGGCCAGCGCGCCTGCACCTTGATCGCCAGGTCTTCATGCTGACCGGCGAGCAGGCGCTGACATCCGGCATAGGCGATCATCGCACCGTTGTCCGTGCAGAAGCGTGGTCGCGCATAGAACACCTGCCCTTTGAGTTCGGCGAGCATGCCTTCCAGACTGTGCCGCAGGGCCTGATTGGCGCTCACGCCACCGGCGATCACCAGCGTATTGAGGCCCGTCTGCTGCAAGGCGCGGCGGCATTTGATCGTCAACGTATCGACGACCGCCTGCTGGAAGGCCAGGGCGATGTCACAGCGCGTCTGCTCGCCCTCATCACCAGCAGCGCGACAGCGTTGCCAGGTGGTGAGGGTGGAGGTCTTGAGGCCGCTGAAACTGAAATCCAGCCCTGGACGATCAGTCATCGGGCGCGGGAATACAAAGCGTCCCGGCGTGCCACGCTCGGCCAGCGCAGCGATTTCAGGGCCGCCGGGATAGCGCAGCCCCATCAACTTGGCCGTCTTGTCGAAGGCCTCACCAGCCGCATCGTCCACCGACTCACCCAGCAACTCATAACGACCGATGCCATCGACCCGCACCAGCTGCGTATGGCCACCGGAAACCAGCAAGGCGACGAACGGAAACGCCGGGGGCCGCTCTTCGAGCATGGGCGCCAGCAGATGACCTTCCATATGATGCACACCAATCGCCGGCACGCCCCAGGCAAAGGCCATCGCCTGAGCACAGGAGGCGCCCACCAGCAAGGCACCCACCAGACCAGGGCCGGCTGTATAAGCCACTGCGTCGATCTGGCTCGAATCGCGCCCGGCCTCATCCAGCACCTGACGAATCAGCGGCAGCATGCGCTTGACGTGATCGCGCGACGCCAGCTCGGGCACAACGCCGCCGTACACACGGTGCAGGTCGATCTGACTGAACAGCGCATCGGCCAGCAGCCCCTGTTCGCTGTCATACAGCGCGACACCGGTTTCGTCGCATGAAGTTTCCAGCCCCAGCACCAGCATGGGTGTGTAACCTTTAGAGAAGCGAATGAAGCCGCGCATGATAATCGCCGCAGTGCCACAGGGGCCAGGACTCTGATGCTTTTTCGCTCAACGCCCTTTGCATTCCTCGCAGCAAGGCGTTAACATCCGCAACCCTTAAAACCAGCGTGCTCGCGATATTTGCCGAAGCGCGTTGTAACCGGTAAACAAGTGAAGGTACGTCCTGGATGCCCAACGTTAAAGTCAAAGAGAACGAACCATTCGACGTAGCTCTGCGTCGCTTCAAGCGTTCTTGCGAAAAGGCCGGTGTTCTGGCCGAAGTCCGCAGCCGCGAGTTCTACGAGAAGCCTACTGCCGAGCGCAAGCGTAAAGCTGCTGCCGCAGTCAAGCGTCACGCCAAGAAAGTGCAGCGCGAACAGCGCCGCAGCGTTCGCCTGTACTGATCCCGGTACAGCGAAGCTGCTTCAAGCCCGGCGAATGCCGGGCTTTGCATTTGCGCTGAAAAAGACTCCGCTTCGCCAGCTGGCGAATGGGCGGAGTTTTTTCATTTCCGCGCCATTCATTGCGAGCGTACTCTAAAGCCCTTATGGCCGGCCTGATCCCACAGTCCTTCATTGATGACCTGCTCAACCGCTCCGATATCGTCGAAGTGGTGAGTTCGCGTATTCAACTGAAAAAAGCCGGAAAGAACTACACCGCCTGCTGCCCATTCCACAAGGAAAAAACCCCCTCGTTCAGCGTCAGCCCTGACAAGCAGTTCTATTACTGCTTCGGCTGCGGCGCAGGTGGCAATGCCCTTGGCTTCATCATGGACCACGACAGCCTGGACTTCCCCCAGGCCGTCGAGGATCTGGCCAAGCGCGCCGGCATGGAAGTGCCCCGCGAGGAAAGCGGCCCCGGTCGCAAACCCCGGCAGCCGGTCGACTCGCCGCTTTATCCGCTGCTCGATGCCGCCGCCGACTATTACCGTCAGGCACTGAAGAGCCACCCCGCGCGCAAGGCTGCCGTGGAATACCTCAAGAGCCGCGGCCTGTCGGGGGTGATCGCCCGCGACTTCAGCCTGGGCTTCGCACCGCCCGGCTGGGACAACCTGATCAAGCATTTGGGCGGCGACACCCTGCAGCACAAAGCCATGCTCGACGCCGGCCTGCTGATCGAGAATGCGGAAACCGGACGCAGCTACGACCGCTTCCGCGACCGCGTGATGTTTCCCATCCGCGACAGTCGCGGCCGCATCATCGCCTTTGGCGGGCGAGTGCTGGGCGACGACAAACCCAAATACCTCAACTCGCCAGAGACCCCGGTATTTCACAAGGGCCAGGAGCTCTACGGCCTCTACGAGGCGCGCAAGTCCAACCGCGACCTTGACGAAATCATGGTCGTGGAAGGCTATATGGACGTCATCGCCCTGGCCCAGCAAGGCCTGCGCAACGCCGTCGCGACACTCGGCACCGCCACCAGCGATGAGCACCTCAAGCGCCTGTTCCGCGTCGTCCCCAGCGTACTGTTCTGCTTCGACGGCGACGCTGCTGGCCGCAAGGCAGCCTGGCGCGCACTGGAATCGACACTGCCCAACCTCCAGGACGGCAAGCGCGCGCGCTTTCTGTTCCTGCCCGAAGGCGAAGACCCGGACAGCCTGGTGCGCCGCGAAGGCACCGATGCCTTCCTCGCCCGCATCCAGCAGCAGGCACAACCGCTCGCCGACTATTTCTTCCAGCAGCTCAGCGAAGAGGCCGACCCACGCTCACTGGAAGGCAAGGCCCACCTGGCAACGCTGGCGGCACCGCTCATCGAAAAGATTCCCGGCGCCAACCTGCGCACCCTGATGCGTCAGCGCCTGGGCGAAATCACCGGCCTGCACGGCGACGCACTGCAGCAAATGACCGCCGCCGCGCCAACTGCAGCGCCCCACTACGATGACAACGCCTATTACGACGCCAGTACCGGCCACGAGGAAGACGCCTACTACGCGCCGCAGGAGCCTCCCCAACCCAGGCGCAGCGACAAGAAAGATTGGAAAAAGGACTGGAAAAAACCCGGCCAGCGACCAGACTTCAAGGCACGAGGCCCTCGCACCCCAACCAGCGTCGAGCCGCCGGCACTGACCACCCTGCGCACACTGCTGCATCACCCTGAGCTGGCGCAGAAAGTCGAAGATGCCAGCAATTTTGCCGCAGAAGATGACACCTACGCCCAACTGCTGGTCGCCCTGCTCGGCACCCTGCAAAAGAATCCAAAGCTGCGCAGCCTGCAATTGATCGCACGCTGGCACGGCACCGACCAGGGCCGTCTTTTACGCGCCCTGGCGGAGAAAGAATGGCTGATCTCGGCCGATAACCTTGAACAGCAATTTTTCGACACCATAACTACCCTGGCCTCCAGACAACGCGAACGCAGCCTCGAAATACTGCTCCGCAAGGCCCGCCAGGGCGAACTCAGCGCAGAGGAAAAAGATCAGCTGCGCAACCTTTTGAATCGCAACGCAACACCCGCTAAAGAGCTCCTCTGAAACGTAGGCGAGGCAGGCAGGACCAGGAAAAAACAGGTGAGACACGTAGCGCAGCGAACTAACAGCCCCAGGCTGGCCCGCAGGGTGAGCGCAGCGAATCACGCAAAGCTTAGTGGTGTAAATAAGCCGTCCAAGCCTGTTTTTAACGCAGTATTGCCAACGCAGATCGTTTGAGAGGCGCCCTGAATCGACCTCAACTGGCGCGTGAGGTCCCTGCTCGGCTATAATGCTCAGCTTGTTTTCAGCCCGCCAGAACCGTCAGTGGATAGGGTTATATGTCCGGAAAAGCGCAACAGCAGTCTCGTCTCAAAGAATTGATCCAGCGTGGCCGTGAGCAGGGTTACCTGACTTACGCTGAGGTCAATGACCACCTGCCGGAGGATATTTCCGACCCGGAACAGGTGGAAGATATCATCCGCATGATCAACGACATGGGTATCAATGTATTCGAGGTCGCCCCGGATGCCGATGCCCTGTTGCTGGCCGAAGCCGATACCGATGAAGCCGCTGCCGAAGAGGCCGCCGCGGCTCTCGCTGCCGTCGAAACGGACATTGGCCGCACAACCGACCCGGTGCGCATGTACATGCGTGAAATGGGCACGGTCGAGTTGCTGACCCGCGAAGGCGAGATCGAAATCGCCAAACGCATCGAGGAAGGCATCCGCGAAGTCATGAGCGCCATCGCTCATTTCCCCGGAACCGTCGACAGCATTCTCGCCGATTACGACCGCGTCACCACCGAAGGTGGCCGTCTGTCCGACATCCTGAGCGGCTATATCGACCCTGATGACGACGGCGCTGCCGGGCCTCAACAGGAAGTCGAGCCAGTCGTACCCGCAGCTGCAGCCAAGCCTGCAGCCGACGGCAAGGATGACGAAGAGGAAGACGACGCCGACACCGAAGAGGAAGAAGGCGATGGCGGTCCGGATCCAGAAGTCGCCCGCGTGCGCTTCGGCGCCGTTGCCGACCAGCTGGAAGTCGCCAAGAAAGCCCTGAAAAAGCATGGCCGTGCGAGCAAGCAGGCAGTCGAAGCCCTGCAGGAGCTGGCCATCCTGTTCATGCCGATCAAGCTCATTCCCAAGCAGTACGATGCGCTGGTGCTGCGCGTGCGCGACGCCCTGAGCCAGGTGCGTGCGCAGGAACGCGCCATCATGCAGCTCTGTGTACGTGACGCCCGCATGCCACGCGCCGACTTCCTGCGCCAGTTCCCCAACCATGAGACCGACCTTGACTGGGCCGAGCAACTGGCGGGCGGCAAGAGCAAATATGCCGAAGCCATCGGCGCACGCAAGGAAGACATTCAGCGCTGCCAGCAGAAGCTGATCGCCCTTGAAGAAGAATGCGTACTGGCCATTGCCGACATCAAGGACATCAACCGTCGCATGTCCATCGGCGAAGCCAAGGCACGCCGGGCGAAGAAAGAGATGGTCGAGGCCAACCTGCGCCTGGTGATCTCCATCGCCAAGAAGTACACCAACCGCGGCCTGCAATTCCTCGACCTGATTCAGGAAGGCAACATCGGCCTGATGAAAGCGGTGGACAAGTTCGAATACCGCCGCGGCTACAAGTTCTCGACCTACGCCACCTGGTGGATTCGCCAGGCGATCACTCGCTCCATTGCCGACCAGGCGCGGACCATCCGCATCCCGGTGCACATGATCGAGACGATCAACAAGCTCAACCGCATCTCCCGTCAGATGCTGCAGGAAATGGGTCGTGAACCCACTCCCGAAGAGCTTGGCGAGCGCATGGAAATGCCCGAGGACAAGATCCGCAAGGTGCTGAAGATCGCCAAAGAGCCGATCTCCATGGAAACCCCCATCGGTGACGACGAAGACTCGCACCTGGGCGACTTCATTGAAGACTCCGCCATGCAATCGCCGATCGACGTGGCGACTGTGGAAAGCCTCAAGGAAGCCACCCGGGACGTCCTCTCCGGCCTTACCGCACGGGAAGCCAAGGTCCTGCGCATGCGCTTCGGCATCGACATGAACACCGACCACACCCTTGAGGAAGTCGGCAAGCAGTTCGATGTCACCCGCGAGCGTATCCGCCAGATCGAAGCCAAGGCACTGCGCAAGCTGCGCCACCCGACGAGAAGCGAGCACCTTCGCTCCTTCCTCGACGAGTGACCCAAAACCCCCGGTCCAAACCGGGGGTTTTGCTTTGCACTACACAAAGCAGCCATCCTGCACAGCTTCGCTTGGCGCACCCGCAACACCCCCGGTATAATCCGCCGGCCTCTGAGGGCCTATAGCTCAGTTGGTTAGAGCAGAGGACTCATAATCCTTTGGTCCACGGTTCGAGTCCGTGTGGGCCCACCATTAAAATCAACGACTTAAGCCCGCCTCCATGGTGGGCTTTTTCGTTTATAGCCATTCTAGTCCCCGCTTTAGTCCCCGCTACCTCTCTTACCCTGGCTTGCAGTCGAGGCAGCGAAGCGCCACAGCTGGCTCTCCCAAAGCAGAAAGATCCGCTTCGGCCAGCACTTACTCACGAAGATGAGGCAGCTGACGATCGTTAGTGGGCCGTTCCACAGCAATCGTTTAGACTTGGTTACGTAAATACGTAATCAAGACAAGCCAAATCCAGACAGGGATGATGCTAATGGCCACGGCCCGTCAAATCATTGCTCTGCTGAGTAGCCATAACCAAGGTGATGAGGAGCAATTCCTCTCAATCGCCCTGCAGGTGGCTGCGTCTGAGTCGCGTCGAGGTCGACAGGAAGTCGCAGACGAGCTCAAGCGCTTGGTAGATGCTGCTCGCACTCAGAACCATAAGCCGCGGGTTGTCCCCAAGCGGGCCGGGTACGATGTCGCCATTCCAATTGCCAAACCTCGCGGCGAGCTTGAAAACCTACTAACCGCATCATTTCCGCACGCAAAGATGCAGGATTTGGTGCTTGCTGAAAGCATGCTCTCGCGGCTTGAGCGCTTCGTGCACCAACAACGTCAGCGAGATAGGCTGCGGCACCACAACCTCACCCCAACGTCTCGCCTACTTTTGGTTGGCCCTCCCGGCTCAGGTAAGACTTTGACGGCATCTGTCTTAGCTGGTGAGTTACAACTCCCACTGTTCACTATCCGCTTAGATACCGTTATAACGCGGTATATGGGCGAAACCGCATCTAAACTACGGCTAATTTTTGATCAGATAGCTACAACGCGTGGCGTTTATCTTTTCGATGAGTTTGATGCAATCGGTGGGCGGCGCAACGCAGATAATGATGTGGGAGAAATGCGCAGAGTACTTAACTCTTTCCTCCAATTCCTCGAGGAACCAAATAGTACTGATAGCGTCGTGATTGCCACTACGAACCACCCGGAAATTTTGGATCGCGCATTATTCCGTCGCTTCGATGACATATTGGAATACGCCCTACCAGATGCTGATGGAATAAAATCTGTATTGCAGACACGCCTACATGACTATCTTCCTAAGCGGATGACTTGGAGCAAGGTCACGAACGCAGCTGCAGGATTGAGCCAGGCGGAAATCACAAGAGCCGCAACCGAAGTAGTGAAAGGCTTGGTCCTAAGTAATGAAGGACAGCTCTCCACAGATACATTAATTTCCGCTTTGAATGAACGCCACACCCTACGAGAGACAATGTCTGGCATTTCGCAAAGCTAACCTACTTTCAAATTGAGGCTGGAGGCCTAACCGTAGTTTATGGAAGACTCAAATAATAAGACGCCTCCTTACAACTTGCCTCACTTTCGCGTTGAAAAATTCAAAACTGAACATGATTATCAGCGCCCCGACAAAGACTTCAGCGGAATTACGTCCGGTAGAGATTACTTGGCTCACGGCCCACGCCTGAGAGCCGAACTCGCTGAAGCATTTCAGGCTACTCATGCCTTGCCGAGCCTCTACGACCCTCAAATAAGCACATCAAAGCCCGCTGTTTACCTTGAGGTCACGGTTCCCAAGGACGCCCCCATCCCAGACCTGAGCTGGAAGAGCCAGGATATCCGCTTTTCCGCCCTGCGAGTGAGTGACAATGGAGAGCAAGTCGGCGCCCTCTATATCCCACACAATGCTGAAGTGTTCTTAACTGAAAAAGTTCGGGAATACGCAACAGAAACCACTGACTCGGGCAAGCCAAAACTCGAAAACAAATTATCTCCTGTAGAGAACTTCTCTGCAGGTAGCATCAAAACTCTATGGACCGACTCTCGACCATTCCCCCAACCAACTGAAGCATTGTGGTGGGAGTGTTGGTGCTTAGCATCGCGAGTAGAAAACTTCGTCAGGCTTGCGCAAAGACTACAATTAAGAGTTAGTGAAGCGCGATTGAGCTTTCCTGATATTGAAGTCGTACCCGTCTATGCCAATGCTGGTGAAATACAAAAACTAATTCAAAATTCTGATGCCGTCGAGGAACTACGCAAGGCATCTGACAACCCCTGCTTCTTCACTCGGACCGCTCGTCATGAACAAGCGGCTTGGGTCGAAGGGCTGATAGAGAGAATCCGCCCCCCAGCTAGTACTAGCCCAGCGATCTGTATTCTTGATCACGGTGTAAATCAACAACACCCATTACTCAGTCTCGCACTTGCAATCGAAGACTGTCAGTCCGTGCACCCTGAATGGGGCGGCCACGACCACGACGGTCATGGAACCAATATGGCGGGTTCCGCGCTGTACGGTGATATCACCTATTCGCTTGCCGATCAAAGAAGTATCTCTCTGGCTACAAGGCTTGAATCGGTAAAATTTCTTCCGCCTCCAGGGTGGGAGCGTAACGATCCTGCTAACTATGGGGTTATCACTCAATCAGCCGTGAGCATCGCGGAGACTCGTAATAATGAGCGGCAACGAGTCTACTGCATGGCTGTTTCGAACACGGATGTTTCTGGAGAGCGCCCTACCAGTTGGAGCTCAGCTATTGATCAGATCTGTTCGGGCTCAATGGTAGGCGACGAGGACGAGGACTCAACTGAAACCCCAAAGCGTCTTTTCATACTATCGGCAGGGAACATCCCCGACTCCTCAGACCCGGACGAAGTTTCAGATATTGATGAGTTTCCAATTGAAGATCCTGCTCAAGCATGGAATGCAATTGCGGTTGGCGGCTTTACCGACAAAATTGATCTATCGGCACAACCGGGATTAGAAGAGTGGCAAGCGCTGGCCGAGGTAGGTGATCACAGCCCATACAGCCGCACATCTGCCGACTGGGACCACTCTCGCTGCCCAATAAAGCCTGAGATCGTTTTTGAAGCTGGCAATAGAGCCATAAGCCCTGATGGTCGCGAACTACTTTCAGGGGTTGCCGCGCTCTCAATATTGACCACTGGCAAGGACTTCACGAAGGTTCCGTTGGAAGAGTTTTGGGCAACAAGCGCAGCTACAGCTCAAGCTGCCGGCATGGCGGCAGCCATCATGGCCAACCATCCAGATTTTTGGCCTGAGACAGTTAGAGCGCTGATGATCCACAGCGCGCAGTGGACTCCGGCAATGCTTGCTCGGCTTAAAAGTAAGGGAAAGAAAGAGTCCATCCTATTAGCCAGACATTTTGGTTACGGGGTTCCTCAGCTAAATAGAGCATTGTCATCCGCACAAAACGATTTAGCACTAATCTCTGAAGCTCATATTCAGCCATTCATTCGTAAAGAAAATCATGAGGGTAAGCTTGCCTCATCACCGTCATTTAATGAAGTCCACTATTACGACCTCCCCTGGCCAAAGTCTGAACTTGAGCGTCTAGAGAACAAAAAGGTCAGCTTAAAAATAACATTATCTTATTTTATCGAGCCAAGCCCAGGAGAAATGGCGCAAGTCGTGCCTGCTCGCTACCAGTCCTTTGGCTTGCGCTTCGAGCTTAAAAGAAAATCGGATACAGAAACGGTTTTCAGACACCGAGTTAATAAATTAGAACGGCACGGCCCGAAACCACCAGATGCCGAGATAGATAACCGCTGGACATTCGGACCGAAAAGCATTGCTGCCGGATCAGTGCATAGTGACGTATGGACAGGACCAGCGATTGACTTAGCATCGCGGGACAAAATAGCAATATACCCTGTCGCCGGCTGGTGGAGATATCGCAGCCACCTCAAGAAATACAACTCTGTGGCGAGGTATAGCTTAGTGGTCTCCATTTCCTCACAAGAGGAAGATGTTAATCTGTATTCAGAGATCGCCCAAGTTATCGCGACCAGAATAGAGAGCGAAATTTCTACGTGATGTGCAAACATGAACGGATTGCTTCAGTACACCTTCAACGAACAATGTTTTGGCGATAGTTGCCCTCTGCTGATCGATGAAAGCCATAAGAAGCCTTCCTGACAACTGTCAAAGCACTTATGGCAAGCTTCCGATGGCTGCACTCGCCTAGGCAGGGTTGATACCGGCCGCGCCTGGATCTAAGACGACCTTCCCAACCAAATTCGACGTAGTCAATTAGCCGTTAGTTAGCTATTGGCCGCAACAGAAAACACTGACCAAAGTAAAAGGTCCAGGAGCCACTTTTGGGAACCATTATTGACCTCACTGTCGGAGGGGTAGTTGTCGACTGGAGCAAAAACAGCAGGGGCATCGATCACGGCGCACTGTTTCAAGAGGGCGATCGGAAACGCCTTCGATCTGAGCAGATCGACTACGGGTATTTTGATCAAAATAATCTAAGCCCAGCCGACATGGAGATGGCATTCAGCCGATCATTGCGAACACTCGTTCCACGGCTAGAGTTACTTGGCTTCCGTCTTGAAACAGTACACCAGATGTATCAGCAGTTGGCGAAGCAATGGCAGGAGGATCAAGCCGCGCTTGCCGGCAACGATGACACCTTAGTCGAGCCCCTGAGCTTCGAAGAATTCTTATCATTTGTGCGGGCCAACCCGATTCGGGTGCTTGACGACAGTTTCGTTCACGAAATTGATGCGGAAGCGGAGCGACGGATTAGGGGGCGCTTCGATGCTGACGAGAATGTCGCTCGGATTCCAGCCAATCCCGAGCACTCATCAAATGCCTACTCCGAGCGCAGCTTCTTTGGTGTGCTCATCGACTTTCTACACCCCTATGCCGCACTACGATTACTGGCAGAGACCCCCTCCAATCTAGACTTGGATGTCGTCTGGCAGTACGGCCCGCTGGTTGATGCCGGCTGGGTTGATGTCTCGGAGTTTGTAGCCTGTGCACGTCGCGCGCAAACGGTTCTGATCGCAACCGAAGGGACATCTGACGTCCATATTCTTAGCCGCGCAATTGAACTGCTCAGACCGGAAGTAGCCGACTTCTTCCGCTTTATTGACGTAAGCGAACGACATCCATTTTCCGGCACAGGCAGCCTTGTGAAATTTGCAGAGGGACTGGCCAAGATCGATGTCCAGAACCAAGTCATCTTTCTCTTCGACAACGATGCTGAGGGCATAGATGCGTACGAAGCCATTCGGCGATTCAAACTTCCCCACAACATGCGAACATTGGTTCTCCCCGAGCTGGAGGAGTTTCGCCGTTTTCCTGCACGCGGCCCCAACGGCGTAACCGATTGCGACATAAACGGCCGTGCAGCCGCGATCGAATGCTATCTGGATCTAAATCTGCGCGAATATGGGCCAGCCAAAGTCGTTTGGACAAACTACAAAAAGGAGCGCGACATCTATCAAGGCTCCCTAGAGTACAAAGACTCGTACACGCGGGCATTTCTTGAGCAGACGACCGAAAGCGTACGCAGCGGTAGCTACGATGTAAGCAAGCTGGAACGGGTACTGGATGTAGTAATCGGGGAGAGCAGCCGGCTGGCAATGGCCGTGAGGACGTCAAGTGCATGACGATGATGCGGTGGGTGGCGAACGTCAAATTTACGGGCGGAAGCAACCATCGTCACTACGAGGCGAGTGACCTCAACGGATCGATCTCTGTTGCTCACAGGTCAAGTCGCATGAATTCGTTGGCTGCTCAATTCCGCACGAGCCTCATGCACATACTTGAGTTCTGGCTTGAATACGCTGCAAACATTCTTATACGATCAATGCAGGCTGGATCGAAGCCTGCTGCCCACCTTGGCAAACCCGAATGGGACGGTTCTCTTCTTACTTAATGCGTTTGGGATTCCCTGTGCGGATCTCGGCAGTGGGCACCGGCACTCCGCGAATAGAGGAGCCTTTACATGCAACGCATTTACTTGATCCCGCAAGAAGCCATCTCTCGCCTTAAGCAACGTGCTCGCCGCATGAAGCGAGAAAAAGATATCCCGCATCACGAAGCTCTTGAGATCACAGCCAAGGCCGCTGGATTTGATAACTGGCATCAGGTCGCAGAAGCTGCGGAGAGGTGCAAGCCGATTGAGGATGCATACCACCGAGGATTTCTGCTGGCTTTCGACCCATCAGAAGTGCCTGACACAGAGGATGAAGACTCGTCTCTCAAGTGGGAGCCTCATGCTTTCAACCTTCTGCAAGATCGACTGTTTGAAAACTATGCCAGTCAGCTTGACGAAGAAGATCCTGATGAAAGGCCTATTTCGGAGACGCTAGATCCGAGTGATCTCCAAGAGTACTTCAGCGATGACTGGGGCAGCATGTACTTCTTCCGACTGAAGCGCTCCGACCAAGTGACCACGATCGAGCAACTCTTGTCGCTCGTGAGCAAGAACTCGTTTTGGCCTCCACGCTTCGTCTTCTCCAAGGGAAAACTGGTGGATACCTATAGGCAACCAGCGCTGAACGCCAACGGTGAAGTTGTGGGCATTCGCTTCTAACGGCAAACAGCCTTCAGTCTGGCCGTGTACGGAAAGTCACTAATTTGTGATGCTCCGTGCATGGCTTATCGTCATGCGAGGTTGGATCTCTCCACAAACTGAGCCAGCATCCGGGCATCCTGAAGGGCATCCTGAAGGGCATGGTGGGGCGGTTCCTCCACATCGGCAGAAACCTCGATGTCGCAGCGGATCCTCCCCGCCTCTACTCCTCTTGGTAACCCATCCTGGCCTGCCAGCCAAACCAGCAAAGGCCAATCCCAGTCAAGCGCATCGCTGATGATCTCCACCGGACCGAGCCGAAGGAGGAAATCCAGTAGCTCTATTCGTGCCCGCTCTGTTGTGCGCCCATAGGCCACCGGGTCCAACTGTGGCAGCACAATCTCCCGGACGAAATCGGAGCAGTCACGGTAAGCCGATGGCATAGCCAGACGATTAGCGCAAGGCGACACAGCAAGGTTATAGCAAGGGTGACGGGGCGATTACGGGGGAGGAACCCCAAGGTTGCCCCAAGGGCGAGACTGAAAAACAATCAACGGATATCAAGCGCCCGACACCGCTTCCAAAGTAGAGAGGTTTAGATCCTCAAAACAGGGCAGCAAACGAAAAAGCGCGTAGATTTGTGAGTAGATTGATTACCACCCTAAGCGCGAGACCTTATACTGCGGGGCCTTTAGCGATTGGTTCGATTCTGTCCCTGGCACCATCTATTAATTTCAGGTGGTGTCAAAACCACCCGAAAGCCCACAAGAAGCCCGCCTCGTGCGGGCTTTTTGTTGTCTGCAATTTTCTAATCGCTCTGAAACACTCCGAACACCTCACCCGCACGGCTTCATAGCAGCGGCGGGACGGGTGCGCTGTCAGCTATGGACTAGGCTTGAAGTGACTGATATGAAATAGCCAGTTGGCACCTTATTCCAATAAATATAAGCGTCGGCCTGGGAGTGGAAGCAATGCGGACATTATTCTCAGCCCTGTTGACCGGGGTGATGCTGGCCGCCGCTCCGGCCATGGCCGGGCAATGGACATTCGTGACCGAGGACTTCCCGCCCTTTACCCATCCTTCCGAAGATGCCGGCAGCCTGGAGGCAGGGGTGCTGGCTGGCGGACCGCTGGTGGAGATCGTGCAAAGTGTCTGCGCGCACCTCGGTCAGGAATGTTCGATCATGCTGCACCCCTGGCAACGGGCGTTACGAATGGCCGAGCAGGGTGAGGCGGATGGCATTTTCACCGTGATCCGGTCCCCCGACCGCGAACGCGAGTTTCATGTCAGCCGCATGCTGGTGATGTCGCGTTACAGCGTCTTCGCGCGGGATGACAGCGCTTTTGTCTTCTCTCGCGCAGAGGATATGGCCGGTCGGACGGTTGGGGTGTACGGACCCTCCGGAACGTCCTATGTGTTGTCCGAACACCTCAAGTCCATCGGCGATGTACGCATCCATATGGCACTGAATAACCGCCACCTGTTGAACATGTTGAAGTCGGGACGGTTCGGCAAGGAGGGACTCGCGGTGGTCAATCAGGATGTGGCCTGGCACCTGATCGAGGATGAAAAGCTCGATGGCCTGCGTGAAGCAGGCGAGCTTGCGGTGGTCTATTACGGCATAGGCCTGTCCCGAAAGCGGATCAACGAGGCGCAGTTCAGGGCGTTTGAAGAGGCCCTGGATGCGGTCATTGCCGATGGTACCGTGCCTAAAATACTGCGCCGCTATCAGCTCGAAGCCGCTTACCCATAAACCTTTGGGTTCGAGACTGGCCGGCAGACTTTCGCTGCGCCACAACTGCCTGCGGCCTCCCGTTGATGCCTGGTGAGTATTTACCCGTAAACTACCGTCTACTCTTTGAATGGTGGCTCATGAAGCCGACCCTTTCACCAGCCAGAGACCAGACGCCCTATGGAATCACCAAGCAAGCTGCCCAAGGCCGTTATCCTTTTTCCAGTCTTCATTCCCGCCGTAATCGTCACGCTGCTGCTGGTCATCGGCACCATCAGCAATCCCGAACTGGCCGGCGAGCTGTTCAGCGAGGTTCTGGCGTTCATCACCCGCTCGTTCGGCTGGTTCTACATGTTGTCCGTGGCGTTCTTCCTGGTGTTCATCGTCGGTATCGCCAGTACCAAATGGGGCAACATCAAGCTTGGGCCTGACCACGCCGAGCCGCAGTACAGCTTCCCTGCCTGGTTCGCCATGCTGTTCTCCGCGGGCTACGGCATCGCACTACTGTTCTTTGGTGTTGCCGAGCCGGTTCTGCACTTCTCCACGCCGCCTGCCGGCGCACCGGAAACCGTGGACGCGGCCAAACAGGCGATGCAGATCGCCTTCTTCCACTGGGGCTTCCATATCTGGGCGATCTATGGTCTGACCGGCCTGGTGCTGGCCTATTTCTCATTCCGCCACGGCCTGCCGCTGTCGATGCGCTCGGCGCTTTATCCAATCATCGGCGAACGCATCTACGGACCGATCGGGCATGTGGTCGATATCTTCGCAATCCTCGGCACACTGTTCGGCATTGCCACCACGCTCGGGCTGTCGGTCACCCAGATCAACGCGGGGATGAACTACCTGTGGCCGCAAATCCCGGTCAACATCACCGTGCAGATCATCGCCATCGCGGTGATCACCGGTCTGGCGATCTGCTCGGTGGTGGCCGGGCTGGACAAGGGTGTGAAGAACCTTTCGCTGTTGAACATGGTGCTCGCCATTGCGCTGATGCTGTTCGTCTTTCTGGTCGGCCCGACCATCTTCATTCTGGAAACCTTCCTGCAGAACACCGGCAGCTACCTGAACAACATCATCGAGCGCACCTTTAACCTGCAGGCGTATTCGCGCAGTGACTGGATCGGCAACTGGACACTGTTCATCTTCGGCTGGACCATTGCCTGGTCGCCCTTCGTCGGGCTGTTCATCGCCAAGATCAGTCGCGGTCGAACCATTCGCCAGTTCGTCTTCGGCGTCATGTTTGTGCCCACCATCTTCACCTTTCTCTGGTTTTCCATTTTCGGCGATACGGCGCTGCACATGATCATGGTGGAGGGCTACACAGCGCTGATCACCGAAGTGCAGGACGACCATGCCATCGCACTGTTCAAGCTGTTCGAACGACTGCCACTGACCTCCATTGCCTCGTTCGTCGCCGTGCTGCTGATCATCACGTTCTTCGTCACCTCATCGGACTCCGGCTCGCTGGTCATCGACTCGCTAGCCGCAGGCGGCGCGTCGAAAACGCCTGTCTGGCAACGGGTGTTCTGGGCATCGATCGAGGGTGTGGTGGCCTCGGCACTGCTCCTGGCCGGAGGCCTCAATGCCTTGCAGACCATGACCATCGCCAGTGCCCTGCCCTTTGCCATCATCATGATGCTTGCCGCGCTGGGCATGTGGCGCGCGCTGGTGATCGAGGGCCATCACGAAGTCAGCCTGCAGACCCACATGCATGGCAGCCGGCTGGCGAGCAATGCAGGCCCCGGTCTGTGGAAGAAACGCCTGGCCGGGCTGGTCAACTTCCCCAGCCGCGAGGAGGCGGAGAACTTCATCGGTACCCGCGTGATCAAGGGCATGCGCCGGGTGCAGCGTGCTCTGGCCGAACAGGGCTGGCCGGCTGAAGTACATACCGATGAGCAGAATTCGCGGGTCTATCTGGAGGTCATCAAGGAGGATCAGGTCGACTTCATCTACGAAATTCGACTGGTCGGTTACGCCATGCCCTCCTTCGTACTCACCGAGGACCCGGACAGCAACGAGCAGTACTACCGCGCCGAAGTCTTCCTGCGCCGTGGCGGCCAGTCTTATGACGTCTACGGGTACGACCAGCAGGACATCATCAGTGACATCCTCGACCAGTTCGAGAAGTACCTGAACTTCCTGCATATCTCGCCCGGCAGCCTGCCGTGGAAAATGGAGGAGCACGACGAAATGCTCAGCAACGAAACGGAGGTGCCGAAGCCCGCATCCTGATGCAGCCAAACAGTGCAAACTCATCTATATAGGTAGGAAGCGATCTGCCTTACCGGTGGCCCAGCCCTCGATCACGCAGTGACCGGCCAGTCACGCGAATGGTCGAGGCGCCGCGCTTGGCGCATGCCGCCTCACATGCTAGGTTTGCGCCCGCCAGGAAGGCGAGCAGTCAGCCGGAGTGCGATCAATACAGAATCAGGCCCGGCAAAGCGCGCGGTCTGGGAAGAGGAAGTTCAATGGCCGAGGCCATCCCTGCACTGGAAATCCGCAACCTGCACAAGCGCTACGGCGAGCTGGAGGTTCTCAAGGGTATTTCGCTGACGGCACGCGACGGTGACGTCATCTCCATTCTCGGCTCGTCCGGCTCGGGCAAGTCCACCTTTTTGCGCTGCATCAACCTGCTGGAAAATCCCCATGAGGGGGAAATCCTCGTCGCTGGCGAACAGCTCAAGCTGAAGCGGGCCAAAGGCGGCGATCTGGTCGCGGCGGACGCCAGGCAGATCAACCGGATGCGCAGCAAACTCGGTTTCGTATTCCAGAATTTCAACCTCTGGCCACACATGAGCGTGCTCGACAACATCATCGAGGCACCGCGTCGGGTACTCGGCCAGAGCAAGGCCGAAGCCACGGAAATCGCCGAGGCGCTGCTGGCCAAGGTCGGTATCGCCGACAAGCGCCATGTCTACCCCAACCAGCTTTCCGGTGGTCAGCAGCAACGCGCAGCCATCGCCCGCACGCTGGCGATGCAGCCGAAAGTGATCCTGTTCGACGAGCCCACCTCGGCGCTGGACCCGGAAATGGTACAAGAAGTGCTTGCAGTGATTCGCTCGCTCGCCGAAGAAGGGCGCACCATGCTGCTGGTCACTCACGAGATGAATTTCGCCAAGCAAGTCTCCAGCGAAGTGGTTTTCCTCCACCAGGGTCTGGTCGAGGAGCAAGGAACGCCCGAGCAGGTATTTGACAACCCGCAATCGGCGCGCTGTAAACAGTTCATGTCCAGCCATCGTTAATGGAGCAACACCGCATGAAAAGCTATAAGAAGATTCTGCTGACCGCCGCGGCTTCCCTGATCATTGGCACCCAGGCCTTCGCTGCGGAAAAACTGCGGATCGGTACCGAAGGCGCCTATCCTCCGTTCAACCTGATCGACGCCAGCGGCCAGGTCGTTGGTTTCGATCTGGATATCTCCCACGCTCTGTGCGCCAAGATGGAAGTGGAGTGCGAAGTGGTGACCTCCGACTGGGACGGCATCATTCCGGCACTGAACGCACGCAAGTTCGACTTCCTCGCCGCCTCCATGTCGATTACCGAAGAGCGCAAGAACGCGGTCGACTTCACCGATCACTACTACACCAACAAGCTGCAGTTCGTGGCGCCCAAGTCGGTGGACTTCAAGGCCGACAAGGGTTATCTGAAGGGCAAGGTGATCGGTGCCCAGCGCGCGACCATCGCCGGCACCTGGCTGGAAGACAACATGGACGGCGTCGTCACCATCAACCTCTACGACACCCAGGAAAACGCCTACCTGGACCTGGCCACTGGCCGTGTCGATGGCATCCTCGCCGACACCTTCGTGCAGTGGGAATGGCTCAAGAGCGACGCCGGCAAGGACTTCGAGTTCAAGGGCGAGCCGGTATTCGACGATGACAAGATCGCCATCGCCGTGCGCAAGGGTAACGACGAACTGCGCGAGCGTCTGAACAAGGCACTGGCCGAAATCATCGCTGACGGCACCTACAAGCAGATCAACGACAAGTACTTCCCGTTCAGCATCTACTGATCCAACCGAACCGAAGCCCGGCCGCCATACGAATGGCGGGCCGGGCTTCGGTGTTTGAGCTTCTATGATTCCCGACCTTCACGGATTCGGTCCGGCGCTGATCGCCGGCACCTGGATGACCATTCAACTGGCCTTGGCGTCGCTGGCGCTGGGGCTGGTCCTCGGCTTGCTTGGCGCACTGGCCAAGACTTCACCCTACGTTACCGTGCGCTGGATCGGCGGCACCTATTCAACCATCGTGCGCGGTGTGCCAGAGCTGATCTGGGTGCTGCTGATCTACTTCGGCACCATCAATCTGGTGCGCGGGATCGGCACCTTGGTGGGCATCGACGATCTTGCACTGAGCCCCTTCGTCGCCGGCACCATCGCCTTGGGCCTGTGCTTCGGTGCCTATGCCACGGAAGTCTTTCGCGGCGCGCTGCTGGCGATCCCCAAGGGTCATCGCGAAGCGGGATTAGCGCTGGGCCTGGGCAAGCCGCGGATCTTCCTGCGCCTGATCCTGCCGCAGATGTGGCGACTGGCCCTGCCGGGGCTGGGCAACCTGTTCATGATCCTGATGAAGGATACCGCGCTGGTCTCGGTAATCGGCCTGGAGGAAATCATGCGCCGTTCGCAGATCGCCGTGACCGCCAGCAAGGAGCCCTTCACCTTCTTCCTGGTCGCCGCATTCATCTATCTCGGGCTGACCGTGATCGCCATGATCGGCATGCACTTCCTTGAAAAACGCGCTGGCCGCGGCTTCAGCAGGAGCGCCGCATGACCTGGGAAATCCTCCTCAAATGGCTGCCAAGCTTCGTCGAAGGCGCCTGGCTGACGCTGCAACTGGTTGGCGTTTCGGTCATCGCCGGGCTGATCTTCGCGCTGCCGCTGGGCATTGCGCGGTCCTCGCGCCACTTTCCGGTGCGCGCATTGCCCTACGCCTACATCTTCTTCTTCCGCGGCACGCCGCTGCTGGTGCAGCTGTTCCTGGTCTACTACGGGCTGGCGCAATTCGAGGCGGTGCGCCAAGGCCCGCTGTGGCCCTATCTGCGCGACCCTTACTGGTGCGCCATCATCACCATGACCATGCACACGGCTGCCTACATCGCCGAGATCATCCGCGGCGCCATCCAGAACGTACCCTCCGGCGAAATCGAGGCCGCTCGTGCGCTGGGCATGTCACGCAGCCAGGCGCTGTGGCACATCATCCTGCCGCGCGCCACGCGCATCGGGCTGCCGGCCTACAGCAACGAGGTGATACTGATGCTCAAGGCCAGTGCGCTGGCCAGCACCATCACCCTGCTGGAGCTGACCGGCATGGCGCGCAAGATCGCCGCACGCACCTATCTGCACGAGGAAATGTTCCTCACCGCCGGCCTGATCTATCTGCTCATTGCCTTCGTGCTGATGCAGGGTTTCAAGCTGCTGGAGCGCTGGTTACGGGTCGACGCCTGTCAGGGTCGCTGAACCGCACGACGTGTAAGGTGGATCACGCTTCACCGATACACCGGGTGGCGCTCCACCAAGCGCAGCCACGGTGGATGAAAAAAGCGTCATCCACCCTACGCAGACAGATGAAATCCCGCCTTGCGAGCGTTGTCAGAGCCACATCAGAGCCCACCACGAGATCTTCCCATGCCCGTTGATATCCAACGTATCGAAATGGATCAGCTCACCTGCTGGCGCGTCCAGCGGGGCGACGATGAACTGCTGGTTGCCGAACAGGGCGCGCAGATACTCAGCTACCGTCAGGGTGATCTGCCGGTCATCTGGCTCAGCGAAGAAGCAGCCTTTCAGCACGGCCAGCCGGTTCGCGGCGGCGTGCCACTGTGCTGGCCCTGGTTTGGCGACCTGACGCGCAATCCGCAAGACGTGCAGGCAATGCATGAACAAGCAAGCGAAGCGCCCTTTCATGGCCTGGTACGCAACCTGGACTGGCAACTGCGAGGGCAGCGCTGCGAAGGCGACAGCGGCATTCTGGAGTTTGTCTGCGCGCAGGCCCTGGGTGAGCTTCCGGGCTGGCCGCATCAAGTGGATCTGCGACTGCAGATCCGCCTGGATGAGCAACTGCATATCAGCCTGACCAGCCGCAACCAGGGCGAGCAGCCCGTCGCCATCAGCCAGGCGCTGCACAGTTATCTCGCTATCGGCGACATTCATCAGGTATCCGTAGACGGCCTGGATGACTGTCGCTATCTGGAAACGCTGGATGAGTGGCAGCAACGCCAGCAGCAGGGCGAATTGCGCTTCGAGGGCGAAACCGACCGCATCTACCTCGGTCTGCCGCCGGTACTGAACCTGCTGGACCGGGCCTGGAATCGGCGCATTACGCTGCACACCAGCGGTTCGCGCTCGGCCATCCTGTGGAATCCCTGGACCGCCAAGGCGCAGCGCCTCTCGCAGTTTGCCGACGACGCCTGGCAACGGATGCTCTGCATCGAAACCGCCAATGTGATGGATGACCGGATATGCCTCGCCGCGGGTGCCAGTCACACCCTTGCCGTCACCATCGGCAGCGAGCCACTTTGAAAGACGGCTAAAGCGGCCTGCTACAAATCCTCTTCCTCGATCAGCTGGACCTGTTCGGCCACCAGCGCATAGGCGGCGTCGGCCAGGTCGTTGCTGACCAGCTCGACATGCAGCCGTCCATCGACCCACAGCGGCGCATAGATATCGTCCAGCGTGATGCCTTGCGGGTAGCGCACCAGCACAATCTGGTTCGGCGGCGGCGGCGGTACATGGATGCAGGCGCCGGGATAGGGCACCAGGAAGAACTCGATGCTGCGCCCGCGGCTGTCGCTTTCCAGCGGCACCGGATAGCCGCCGAGGCGGATGCTTTTGCCATCGAGTGACGGTACGGTCTTGGCCGAATACATCACCGCCGGCAGCCCCCCGCCCTGCTTCAGGCCGCCCTGGTCGCTGAAGCCATCGGCTTCGGGCGAGTTGTGCTCGATATCCGGCATGGCCTCCAGCGCCTGACGATCCGCTTCCGGCATCAGCTCAAGCCAGTCCAGTTCGACGGGCGCGGCCTGGATGGCCAGCGGCAAAGCAATAAGCAGGGACAGGCAAAAACGGCGCATGGAGCAGAGCACTCAAATTAGATGGAATCAACATACAAGGGCCGAATTCATTCGGCCACGGCAGACCGAACAAGTGTGCCCTACGACCTGCATCAGGCAGAGCCCATGCAGGTTGCAGGATCGACTGGAAAAGGCGTAGTTCGTCAGGGCGATCAGTCGCCAGGGGTCCACTAGCCCTTGCGGCCAGTCGCCATACCGTAGATCACCAGCAGAATGATCGCGCCGACCACCGCACCGATAAAGCCCGCGCCCTCTCCTGCCTCGTACAAGCCCAGCGCCTGCCCGCCATAGCTGGCCAGCAGCGAGCCGCCGATACCCAGCAGGATGGTCATGATCCAGCCCATGCTGTCGTTGCCGGGTTTCAGGAAGCGCGCGACAAGCCCCACGATGAGGCCAATGATGATGATTCCGATGATACCCATGGGCAGTCCCCCTCAAGTCCAAAAAATATTTGCCTCTCTTCGGACCGGGAGCATAACAGCCAGTTCGCCGCCAACTACTTAAGAACAGGCCCTCAGTCCCGCTCGACGAGCGACTCCACTGCAGTAATCTGCCTGTCCAGCGTGGCGCGGTCCGGGCAGCGCAGGGTGGCGTGGCCGACCTTGCGCCCGACCTTGAACGCCTTGCCGTAGTGATGCAGGTGGCAATCCTCAACGGCGATGACCTTGGCCACTGGCGGCACTTCACCGATGAAGTTGAGCATCGCGCTTTCGCCCAGCTTGGCGGTCGAGCCTAGCGGCAAGCCCGTGATGGCCCGCAGATGGTTCTCGAACTGGCTGCACTCGGCGCCTTCGATGGTCCAGTGCCCGGAGTTGTGCACGCGCGGCGCAATCTCGTTGGCCTTGAGCCCACCGTCGATTTCAAAGAACTCGAAAGCCAGCACACCGACATAATCCAGCTTGGTCAGCACGCGGCTGGCGTAATCCTCGGCCAGCGTCTGCAGCGGATGGCTGCTGCTGGCTATCGAAAGCCGCAGGATGCCGTCTTCATGGGTGTTGTGTACCAGCGGATAGAAGCAGGTCTGACCGTCACGACCACGCACCGCAATCAGTGAAACCTCGCCGGTGAAGGGTACGAAACCTTCGAGAATGCACGGCACGCTGCCCAGCTCGGCGAACGCATTGACCACGTCGGCCAGCTTGCGGAGCACCTTCTGACCCTTGCCGTCATAACCCAGGGTGCGGGTCTTCAGCACTGCCGGCAGGCCGATGCGGGCCACGGCGGCATCCAGATCGTCCTGGGACAGCACATCGGCGAATTCCGGTGTCGGGATACCCAGATCCTTGAGCATCGACTTCTCGAACCAGCGATCACGGGCGATCCGCAGCGCCTCGGCACTCGGGAAGACCGGTACGAACTGCGACAGGAAAGCCACCGTTTCAGCCGGTACGCTTTCGAACTCGAAGGTCACCATATCCACTTCGTCGGCCAGCTGACGAAGATGATCCTGATCGCCGTAATCGGCACGCAGATGCTCACCCAGCGCCGCGGCACAGGCGTCCGGTGCAGGATCGAGGAAAGCGAAGTTCATCCCCAGCGGCGTACCCGCCAGAGCCAGCATGCGGCCCAGCTGGCCGCCACCGATTACGCCGATCTTCATTTACGCGTTCCTCGGGTCCGGATTGTCGAGCACGGTTTGCGTCTGCTCATCGCGGAATTTCTTCAGCGCGGCATGATATTCGGGGAATTCGTGGCCAATGATGCTGGCCGAGAGCAGCGCCGCATTGATCGCCCCGGCCTTGCCGATGGCCAGCGTCGCCACCGGCACGCCAGCGGGCATCTGCACGATGGACAGCAGCGAATCGACCCCCGAGAGCATAGACGACTGCACCGGCACGCCCAGCACAGGCAAATGCGTCTTGGCCGCGCACATGCCCGGCAGATGCGCCGCGCCACCGGCACCGGCAATGATCACGCGCAGACCGCGCTCTTCCGCCTGCTCGGCGTACTGGAACAGCAGGTCGGGCGTGCGGTGCGCGGACACCACGGTGACTTCATGGGGAATGCCGAGCTTTTCCAGCATCTCGGCGGTATGGCTGAGGGTGGACCAGTCGGACTTGGAGCCCATGATCACGCCTACCAGTGCGGTCATCGTTGTGCCTCTCGTTGTGCGCAGCGCAGCGCTACAAAACCAACAAGCCACGCATCAGAGGCGTGGCTTGTCATGTGCGGGCCGAATCAACCTTGCGCTGATTCAGGGCGACGAAGTATACCGTAAAGCCAATCAGGCATCCCCATAAACGCTTGCCGAAGCACTTCTCCCGCAGCTCTATCGGCGGCCACTGCAAAGCGCAGAACCTGAGCAGATTGGCGGTGGCTCAGCCGTATCAAGACAGTAATGAATGTTCACCGCTGCTGCCATTTGACACGATCAATAAATGCATTCAGCCCGACCAACCAATCACGCTGAACATCCGTATAGGTCGCCTGTATGGGACCCGGCACAACAAGCTGCAAACCATGCGAGCGCATTTCTCTTGTCTGGGTTTCACTAATGGCAGCCTCCAGAGTCACGAGATGTTTTCTGGCAATCCTGTCAGCCTCACTCAACACCTGTCGCCAGCGGTCCTTGCATGTTGTCTTTGCCCCCAACATGGACAGTCGATCTATCGGGAAAGCAGGATTTCGATAATCGACAAAGCCGGGAAATAAAAAATCCGGCTTGGCACTGTTCTCAGTTACACGCCCCTTGCCACGCCCCTGCTCAAACCGCAAGCCGTGCAACTTGAAAAGCCGATCCAAATGCCCTTCAAATGCGTGCCCTACCCGCGACTTGCGCCGATTTTGCACGCTCAACGAAAAGCTGATGAAAGCATCTACATCATCACCATCGGCACCAAAACCCAAACACAAACGCTTTTTCACCAAATGCCGCTCATAAATACGGAACAGTTTTTCTTCATGGTCCATCCAGTCAAGAACAGCCTGATCTGGATCTTGTAATGGATCAACACCGTCCCCAACCGTCTCTCGGGCATAGGCCGAAAAGATGGACGTAGTGGGGAAATCTTTTTCTCCAAAAAGTCCGATCAAACGCTCAAGCCAAACATCATCCCCGTCTTCTACACGACTGAGCTCAACACCAAGGTCCTCCAGCATCAGCCGAAGGGGCAGGAGTAGCTGCACAGCATTCAGGGTTCCCGCCTGAAAATCCTTGCCAATATGATCAAGCCCGAACAAGAGTCGCAACTGGCTCTCAACTGTACTACCGCCAGGCGTAAAAACCATTAGCAGTGAGTTGTCTCGCATTTTTGCAACGAGAAGAAAATCCCCCTCTGCCAACAGTTCGGTTACTGGTGTTGTGTAGTAATAGAGGCGATATTCAGGGCCGCGATGTGGCTTGTTTCGCCGACAATCATACCAAGTGACCAAGCCTTCGCTTATTTCAGGGGCATCAGATTCATCCGTGAGATAAATCTGCTTCGCCATGAAACGATGTTCTGCTCCTTCACCTTTTCCAGGCTCGCCGAGGTAGCGTTTAAAGCCTGCCGCAGGCAGCCCGCCAATCTCATGCCCATTTGAGCGCGCGGGATCGGCATCTACGGCGCTCAGGTATTTGGCAGCAACACCTTCGAAGTAATCACTAATTTTGTCGTTGAACATTGTGGGATTTCCGATGCGAATTTTCTTCCTGAATACACGCATCATTTACCAGCCACCTTGCAATAAGGTCAATCAGTGTTTCGCCATTCTGTCTTTTCGCTGCACGAATTTCACATTCCCAAACAGTCATAACCCTCCAGCCCAAAGCTCGCAGCGCTAATTCCTGGCGCTCGTCCCTGAACCGGGTTTGGCCAATTTTTTCCAACCAGAAATTCGTACGAGTTTGCGGTACTTTGAAGTATTTGCAGTTGTGCCCATGCCAGAAGCAACCATGCACAAAAATGACTGCTTTGTACTTTGGAAAAATCAAGTCCGGCTTTCCTGGCAAGCCCTTTGCGTGTAAACGAAAACGAAAACCCCTTGCATGCAAAGCTTTTCGAATCGCGAGTTCAGGCTTTGTATCCTTGCCACGAATGCCGGACATCATCCGGCTACGAGTGTCTTTATCTACAACATCAGCCATCAGGCCGCAGCCATAGCGAGCCCCCTCATGGCGACCGGATAGCAGGCCTTATATACCCCATCACCAAATGACTCAAAAAGCTGCACCATGATTATTCTTACTGCAGCCACTTCAGTAGCAGTAAAAACCGGCGTATTTGTTGCGATCAAAAAGATATCTCCCGGGTCATCATCCGGATGAAAAAGCAACCCCACTTCCTGCATGGAGGAGAACCACTCTTGGGCAGCTACAAGGGTGAAGCCTTTCACTTTTGGGATGCGAGAAATACTTTGCATGACACCACCTTGTTCATTCGGAAAAAAGAGCCAACTCCGGCTCCAAGCTAGCAGGCTCTAGAAACTGCTGCATCAAGCGAGCAACATGAGACATAACACCAACCACTACGGAATTTCCAAACTGCTTGTATGCGCGCGTATCAGACACCGGAATACGGAAAGTATCCGGAAACCCCATCAAACGAGCACACTCTCGCGGGGTAAGACGGCGCGGATTATTTCCATCACCTTGATCTACGAGAATTTCAGAACCGTCTTTGTAATAACGAGCTGAAAGAGTGCGGGTAACACTATCTGGGCCGACCAGTCCAAACCCGAACCCGTTACCTTTTGCACGATGCTTTGCTGCATACATCTGCAAATATGCCCAGAGCCTTGGTGTGAGAGTGTATTTATCAGGCACCTGTCTAACGTCATGATCAAAGAAACGCTTGCCATCCCACTCCAGCACAGGCTCCGTACCATCTGTACGGTGGAGAATATCTTTCAGGATACGGCTACCCTTTGCCGGTAATGGCAAGGCGTCCCAGTCAAAAGCCACTTGCTCACGGAATCCAACAATAAGAATTCGCTCGCGATGCTGCGGTGTAAAGTGCGCACCGTCGATTACTTTATGAAAGATGTGATAGCCCAGCTCGTCTCTTAACGTCTGGCGAATTACTTCAAAAGTTCGCCCCTTATCATGCGACATTAGGTTTTTGACGTTTTCCAGCAGGAAAGCGCGTGGCTTTTTATGAGCAATGATGCGTGCAACGTCAAAAAATAATGTGCCTTGGGTTGCATCCTGAAAACCGTGGGCACGGCCAAGAGAGTTCTTTTTTGACACTCCGGCAATTGAAAACGGTTGGCAAGGAAATCCAGCCAGAAGCACATCATGATCCGGTATTTCAGCCTCATGGAGCTGAGTGATGTCGCCATTCAGCGCGTGCTGATCGCGATGATTGGCTTGATAGGTACGCTGCGCATAAGCGTCCCATTCACTGGTAAAAACACATTTTCCTCCAATGGACTCGAATGCCAAACGCAACCCACCAATACCGGCAAACAGGTCAATAAAGGAAAAAGCGCCTTCGGCTTGCTCCTCATCAAGAGGGATAACCATTTGCTTAAGACGATCGACAACATAGGGCTTGGGCTTTGTCTCACCAATTTCCCAGCGTCGAACAGTACCTACGTCCACTTCGAGTGCTGTGGCGAGGTCACGACGACTGTAGGACTTGAACGCCTCTTGGAGATAATAATTGACCTGCGCGCTGCTCATTTTTAGCTCCAAAGGGAATTTTTTGTGCATTCTGCATAAAAAACAACAACTGTACAAGCAGCCAGTATCACTTCCTTCGTCTTGGCCCCACGCTTGATTCCGCACCAAAGCCGCCACCCAAAACCCCTCTGATACTTCCTCGGTTACGCGCTAGCACACTGCCCGCGATGGCCAGCGCCGAGCACCTCCAAGCTTGATATGCTCATCGCGTACTGTCATCGGAGGTGCCGTGTTCTCATTGAAGCGCCAGGGCGATTTTCGCCTGCAACTGACCCGCACGCTGACCAAACCGGGCCGGCATCTGGTCGAGCTGTACCTGTTCACCCCCCATGAGACCACCTTTTCCACCCGCACCCTGACCGAGGATCAGTTCTTTCACAGCGCCCTGGTCCATCGCTTCCGCCTGCTCGGCCTGCCGACACAGGACCGGGCCAGCAAGCTGGACACTTCCTTTTCCCTGCTTTCGCCGCACTACGAAATCATGCACGGCGCCTGGTTCTTCCAGTACCAGGCGTCCCTGGATCGTCTGCGCCAGCAATTTCAGGGCAAGGCGAGCGCCGAACCCCTGGGACGTGCATTACGGCTCAGTCAGAACTTCGGCCAGCGACTGCGCAAGGCAGAACCGAAGGGGAGCAAGCAAGCGCGCTATTTCCGCCAGCTGGATATCTATTTCTCCTGGCTGGCAGAGCAGTTCCTGCTGGAAAGCATGATGCTGGAAGGCTACGACGACCTCGATGACGAGCTGAAACTGGGGGTGCAGGAATTTCTTCAGCAGGAGCAGCGCTACCGCACCGATCGTGATTACCTCGGTGATTTCAAGGGCCCGCCGACCCGCGTCTGGAACCGCATGAGCCTTTATGTGCGGCTGCTGGAGTATCCGGTGGTACTGCGCCAGAAGGTCATCGAGCTGGGCGCCGGCACCCGCAAGCTGGTCAAAGCGACGTCCACCATGTTGATCATGTCGCTGTTCACCTATTTCCTGTTCAACGTGCGCGACGCCAGCCAGAAACTTTCCCTGGCGCTGCTGGTGGGTATCGCACTGATCTATGCGGTGCGCGATCTGCTGCGTGACGACCTGAACGAGACCGTCACCCGCTGGCTGCGCAAGGGCAAGCCGCGCTGGAGGCTGCGCCTGCTGATGCCCTACACCCAGAAGCTGATGGCGCAGCAGCTGGTCTGGCTCGATTACCGCAAGCTCTCCGAACTGAGCAAAGCGGTGCGCGAGCATTCGGGAAAATGGGCGACCAACGAGGAGCGGCAGATCGTCTGCTACCGCTCACGGCTGATACTGGACAAGGCAGCCCTGACCCAGGACGAAATCCAGGAGCGCCTGATTCTGGATTTCGAGCCGTTGTCCGCGCTGATCCAGGCCAGTCACCAGCAGCTGTTCGAGTGGAAGCGAGAAGAGGGTCAGCCACCGGTCGTTCAGGCTCACACCATCGAAAAGCAGCATGACTACAACCTGCTGGTGGTGTGCCGACAGCCGGGGCAGGAGGAACCCCTGGCGCAACGCTGGACACTGCGGCTGGGCGCCGCCGGCATCGTGCGCTGCGAGAACAAGTCGGTGGCCTGGCCCGAATCATCACCACGGCGGAGCCTGTGGCGGCGGGGCCGATGATGCTGTTACTGGCGGGCCTTGAGCAGAGTCTCGATCTCGTCGCAGGTGAGCACCTTGCCCACCGACACCACCTCGTCGTCGATGGCCAGCGCTGGAGTCGACATCACGCCGTGGGCAGCGATCTCGGCAAAGTCGGTGACTTTGACCACATCGGCCTGCCGCCCGAGACGGGTCAGCGCCGCGTGAGTGTTTTCGGTGAGTGTCACGCACTTCTTGCAGCCTGAACCAAGGACTTTGATGATCATGATGCTTCTCTCGGGTTAGAGGAACAGGTGGGTGAAGGTGTTGAACAGGTAGCCGATCAGCATGATGCCTGACACGACGATGGCCAGAAACAGGATCAGCAACGGCGCCTTGACCACCTTCTTGAGCATGATCAGCGATGGCAGCGACAGCGCGGTTACCGCCATCATGAAGGCGAGCACGGTACCCAGGCCGACCCCCTTGGCCACCAGCGACTCAGCAATCGGCAGGGTACCGAAGATATCGGCATACATCGGTGCGCCTGCCAGGGTCGCCAGCGGCACCGACCACCAGTTGTCGCTGCCGAGCAGCGCAATGATCAGGTCCTGTGGAATCCAGTTGTGGATGGCCGCCCCGATACCCACACCGATCAAAATGTACAGCCAGACCTTGCGAATGATTTCCCCGACCTGCTCACGGGCGTAGCTCAGACGGTCGCCCAGAGTCAGCTGGTCCTGCGGCAGTTCCAGCACCTTCTGCTGGGTGACGAAGGCTTCGACGTACTGTTCCATGCGCGCCTTGCCGATCAGGGTGCCACCGACCACCGCCAGCACAATCCCCACCACGACGTAGGCCAGGGCAATTGACCAGTTGAAGATGCTAGCCAGCAGGATCATCGACGCCAGATCGACCAGCGGCGAGGAGATCAGGAACGAGAAGGTGACTGCCAGCGGCAGACCCGAGCTGGTGAAACCGATGAACAGCGGGATCGACGAGCAGGAGCAGAACGGCGTGACCGTGCCCAGCAATGCCCCGGTGAGGTTGGCCCGGAAGCCGCGCAGGCCACCCAGAATGCGGCGAGTGCGCTCGGGTGGAAAATAGCCCTGCACCCAGGAAATGGCGAAGATCAGCACCGATAACAGGATGAATATCTTGATCACGTCATAGATGAAGAAATGCAGGCTGCCACCGAGGCGGCTGGCCATGTCCAGGCCGAACACATCTTCAACCAGCAGTTGCACCAGCCAGTGCAACCAGTCCATGCGCAGCAGTTGATCATTCAGCCATTTGAAAATATCCACGCTGCTTTCCTCAGTGATGCGCCAGCCCACGCTCATACCAGGTGCTGCTGTTGTTGATCATCTTCACCAGCCAGAGCATCACCGGCACCTCGATCAGCACTCCGACTACCGTGGCCAGCGCCGCGCCCGAGTTGAAGCCGTAGAGCACGATGGCCACCGCCACCGCCAGCTCGAAAAAGTTCGAGGCACCAATCATCGCCGCAGGCCCGGCAATATCGTGGCGAACCTTGAGTTTGCGGCACATCCAGTAGCCCAGCGCGGCGATGCAAAGGGTCTGCAAAAGAATCGGCACGGCCAGCATGGCGATGATCAGCGGCTGCGCGACAATGGTCTGGCCCTGAAAGGAAAACAGCAGCACCAGCGTGGCCAGCAGGGCAACGATGGAGAACGGGCCGATGCGTGCGAGCACAGCTTGCAAGGCTGCTTCACCTTGACGCAGCAGGCGCTTGCGAATGAACTGGGCAATCGCCAGGGGGATGACGATGTACATCACCACTGAAAGCAGCAGGGTGTCCCAGGGCACCGGGATCGACGACACACCCAGCAGCAGGGCAACGATGGGCGCGAAGGCGAATACCATCACCAGGTCGTTGATTGCCACCTGCGTCAGGGTGAAATTGGCGTTGCCGTTACACAGGTGGCTCCAGACGAAGACCATGGCCGTGCAGGGCGCCGCACCCAGCAGAATCAGCCCGGCCACGTAGCTGTCGATCTCCTCGGCCGGCAGCCAGCCGGCGAAGACATGGCGCAGAAACAGCCAGGCCATAAAGGCCATGGTGAAAGGCTTGATCAGCCAGTTGATGCTCAGCGTCACGCCAAGACCGGCGCGCTGCTCATAGACTTCGCCGATGGCGCTGAAATCGATCTTCATCAGCATCGGAATGATCATCACCCAGATCAGCAGGCCCACCGGAATATTCACCTGGGCGACCTCCAGTGCACCTACGGCCTGGGCTGTCTCTGGGGCGAACAGACCGAGCAGCGTGCCACCGATGATGCACAGAAAGACCCAAAGCGTCAGGTAACGCTCGAAAAACCCCAGAGGGGCGCCTGCAGCTTGTTTGGCGACGACTTCACACTGGCTGGACATTGCAATTTCCTGGTAACTGAGTGACGGCCTGTGCGGCACTCGGATGCTTTCTATTGAGCTGTATCGCCCTGCAGGGCTTCTGCTATCTCACTGACCGTGCTGCGGGCAGTGCGGGTGACGCCGATCAGGGTGGCCGATGCTGCCCCGGTCCATTCGCCATAACCGACCAGCCACAGCCCGGGCTGTTTGAGCGCGCGGGTTCCATCGACAGCGATCCTGCCGTCGGCCTCCAGCACATTCAGACCTTGCAGATGATCAAGCGCCGGGCGAAAACCCGTGCACCAGATCACTGCATCCACGGCCTCACGGCGACCATCGGCCCACTCCACGCCCTCTTCCGTGAAACGCTGGAATGGCCGCTCGGCCACCAGCACGCCGCGCTCGCGGGCCTCACGGACGGGTTCAACCATCACGATATCGCCCAGGCCGCCCACCGGCTGATCGATCACGCGGCCTTCCTGCTGGGCCTTCCAGCGTTCGGTGGCGCGCTCGAATAACACCCGGCCATCGACCTCATCAGGCAGAAAAGCCGGCGGCTCCGGGGTGATCCACAGGGTGTCGGCGACTTTGGAGACCTCGGCGAGAATCTGCGCCCCGGAGTTGCCACCGCCCACCACCAGCACTCGCTTGCCGGCAAAAGCCTGCGGATCGCGATAATGCGCCGAGTGCAGCTGCTGGCCGGCAAACTGCGCGCGGCCTGGGTAGGCCGGGATAAAGGGTTTGCTCCAGGTGCCGGTGGCGCTGACCAGGGCGCGACAACGCCACTGCCGAAGGCCGGCCTGCACCACAAACAGTTCCCCCTGGCGTGTCACGGCATCGACATGCATCGGTCGCAGAATGGGTAACTGATAGCGGGCCTCGTACCGGGCAAGGTAATCGATCACCGCATCGCGGTGCGGGTAGCCAGGCTCCTGGCTGGGCATCTGCCAGCCGGCGATGGAGCTCCAGGTTGCCGGGGAAAACAGCCGCAGCGAATCCCAGCCATGCTGCCAGGCGCCGCCGGGTTGCGCCTGGTCATCCAGCAGCAGATACGCCAGCTGAGTGCGACGCAGAAAGTAGCCGGTGGCCAGCGCAGCCTGACCACCGCCAATCACCAGCACATCCAGCGGCGCTTGCGTCGTCATGCAGTCGCTCCTTGGTTGCTTGCCACAGCAAGCGGCCCGTCAATACATATGGTTTACAATATATACGGATTTAAATATATTCGCCAAACCGAATTTTAATGGCGCACCGTGGCAATGACGTCGAAAACCCGAGTGTTGTTTCTCTGTGTGGCCAATGCCGCTCGCTCGCAGATGGCCGAAGCCCTGCTGCGCCACACCGACCCCGAAAACTATGAGGCCTTCAGCGCCGGCACAGTACCGGGAGAAGTCGATCCCCGTGCGCGCCTGGCGCTTGAGCAACTGAGGGTGAGCTGCGAGGGCCTGCACAGCAAGCCTCTGGAAGACTTCGACGGTCAGCAGTTCGATTACGTGATCACGCTGTGCGACAAGACTGCCTTCGAGTGCAGCACCCTGCCGGGGGCCAGTGAGTACATCGCCTGGGACTTCGAAGACCCGGCCAGCAGCCGCCGGCGCGACGCCTACAAGACCACCCTCCAGCAGATCCACGAACGCATCAGGATGTTTGTGCTGGTCAAGAGCAAGGCCCCTTCACCCGTGCAGATGCTCGCACCGGTCAGCCTGTTCAAGTGTCTGGCCGATGACACCCGCGCCCGTATGACCCAGCTGATCGTGGTGGAGGGTGAATTGTGCGTCTGTGAACTGACCGCCGCACTGCAGGAAAGCCAGCCGAAAATTTCCCGCCACCTGGCCCAGCTGCGCAGCTGCGGCCTGCTGCAGGATCGCCGCGCCGGACAGTGGGTCTACTACCGTCTGCACCCGCAACTGCCGGCCTGGGTCGGCGAAACCCTGACCCAGGTGCTCAAGGCCGATGACCCGCAACTGGCCGAAGATCGCCTGCGTCTGCACAGCATGCGCGACCGTCCCGATCGCACATCGCTGTGCGGCTGATCTACCGGTACCCGGAGAACGTCCATGACCGTTGAATTGCCCAATATCGACCCCGAACTGCTGGATCTGCCCAGTCAGGCAGCGCCGGTACAACCGACTGCTACACACAGGCCGCGCATACTGCTGCTTTACGGCTCCAACCGGGCGCGCTCCTACAGCCACCTGCTGACCGAGGAGGCCGCGCGCCTCCTGCAGCAGTTCGGCGCCGAGACGCGAATATTCAACCCCAGCGGCCTGCCCCTGCCGGATGACGCCCCGGAGGACCACCCCAAGGTGCAGGAGCTGCGTGAACTGGTGCTGTGGAGTGAAGGCATGGTCTGGTGCTCGCCCGAGCGCCACGGCGCGATGGCCGGAGTGTTCAAAGCACAGATCGACTGGATTCCGCTGAGCATGGGCGCGATCCGTCCGACCCAGGGCAAGACTCTGGCGCTGATGCAGGTATCCGGCGGCTCCCAGTCGTTCAACGCGCTGAACCAGATGCGCGTACTCGGCCGCTGGATGCGCATGTTCACCATCCCCAACCAGTCCTCCGTAGCCAAGGCCTGGCTCGAATTCGACGAAGCCGGACGGATGAAGCCCTCGGCCTATTACGACCGGGTGGTAGATGTGATGGAAGAACTGGTCAAGTTCACCCTGCTGCTGCGTGACCGCACCGACTACCTCGTGGATCGCTACTCCGAACGCAAAGAGTCCGCCGAGCAGCTGTCCAAACGGGTCAATCAGGCATCCATCTAATCAGTTGCAGGATCACATCATCATGCCCCACCCTTTCGACACTCTCGACATTCCTGCCCGCCCCGGTCGGCTGATCTTCACGCCCTGCCCAGGCACCAGGGACGGCAGCATCGATCAGGCCCTCGACACACTCAAACAGGCCGGCGCCGAGGCAGTGCTGACCCTGATGCCATCCGCCGAACTGGCGCAAAACGCGGCCAGCGATTTGCCTGCGCTGTGCGCCGCGAAGGACCTGCTCTGGCTGCATTTACCCGTGGCTGATGAACAGGTGCCGCAGGCAGATTTTGATGCGGCCTGGGCGGCGACCATTGTGCAGATTCAAGAGCTGCTGGCGGCTGAAAAGGCCATCGCCATTCACTGCAAAGGGGGCTCGGGACGCACCGGCCTGGTTGCCGCGCGCATCCTGATCGACTGCGGTCTGCCGCACGCCGAGGCCGTTGCGATGGTTCAGACCCTGCGTCCCAAGGCCATTCAGCACCCCGCTCATGTGAGCTGGCTCGAACGCTTCGGCCAATAGGCAGCCGTCATGCTCAAGACCTTTGCCCTGTTTGCCGTCACGGCCCTGGCCGAGATTGTCGGTTGCTATCTGCCCTATCTCTGGCTTCGTCAGGGCAAGAGCGCCTGGCTACTGGTACCGGCCGCCGCGGCACTGGCTTTGTTCGCCTGGCTGCTGTCGCTGCACCCGACCGCCGCCGGACGCGTCTACGCAGCCTACGGCGGCGTCTACATCGGTGCGGCGATCCTCTGGCTGTGGCTCGTCGACGAAATCCGCCCCACCGGCTGGGATCTGCTCGGCTCTGCCGTGGCCCTCACCGGCATGGCCATCATCATGTTCGCGCCTCGAAGCGCCTGACACAGGGGAATCAGCATGACCATCAAAGTAGGCATCAACGGCTTTGGCCGTATCGGGCGACTGGCCCTGCGCGCGGCATGGGGCTGGCCGGAACTTGAGTTCGTACAGATCAACGACCCCGCCGGCGATGCCGCAACCCACGCCCACCTGCTGAATTTCGACTCGGTGCATGGCCGCTGGCAGCATGAGGCGGGCAGCGCTGACGACTGCATCGTCATCGAGGGCAGGCGCATCAAGGTCACCGCCAACAAGGCCATTGCCGACACCGACTGGAGCGGCTGCGATCTGGTGATCGAGGCCAGCGGCAAGATGAAGACGGTTGCCGTGCTGCAAGGCTATCTGGATCAAGGCGTTAAGCGCGTGGTGGTCTGCGCGCCAGTGAAAGAGCCGGGCGCGCAGAATATCGTGATGGGCGTCAACGATCAGCTGTTCGATCCTGCCCGACACCGCATCGTCACCGCGGCGTCCTGCACCACCAACTGCCTGGCGCCGGTGGTCAAGGTGATCCATGAGGCGCTCGGCATCCGCCACGGCTCGATCACCACCATCCACGACCTGACCAACACCCAGAGCATTCTCGACACTCCCCACAAGGACCTGCGCCGTGCCCGCGCCTCCGGCATGAGCCTGATCCCGACCAGCACCGGCTCGGCCACGGCGATTGCCGAGATATTCCCGGAGCTGCGCGGCAAGCTGAACGGCCATGCGGTACGCGTGCCGCTGGCCAACGCCTCACTGACCGATTGCGTGTTCGAGCTGGAGCGAGCGACTACGGTAGAAGAGCTCAATGCGCTGCTGAAAGCCGCCGCAGACGGTCCGCTCAAGGGCATTCTCGGTTATGAGGAGCGCCCGCTGGTCTCCATCGACTACCGCACTGACCCGCGCTCGTCGATCATCGACGCGCTCTCGACCATGGTGGTCAACGGCACCCAGGTGAAGATCTACGCCTGGTACGACAACGAGTGGGGCTACGCCAATCGCACCGTGGAACTGGCGCGACTGGTCGGCTCGACTCAATAAATCACCACGTCCTGTTCCACTGCTCCGGTGGAAATGCTGCGCGATTTCCACCCTACGCCGGATCGACCCTCTCCCATGCCCAGCCTCAGCCGACTTTCCCCTGAAATCCGCCAGTACCTGCTGGTCACCGGCAACTACTGGGCCTTCACGCTCACCGACGGCGCGCTGCGCATGCTGGTGGTGCTGCATTTTCATGGCCTGGGCTACACGCCGCTGCAGATCGCCGCGCTGTTCCTGTTCTATGAAATATTCGGTGTAGTCACCAACCTGCTGGGTGGCTGGCTGGGCGCGCGTATCGGTCTGAACCGCACCATGAACATCGGCCTGGGCCTGCAGGTAGCGGCGCTGCTGATGCTGACGGTGCCGGCAGCCATGCTCACGATCCCCTGGGTGATGGCCGCGCAAGCGCTATCAGGCATCGCCAAGGACCTGAACAAGATGAGCGCCAAGAGCTCGATCAAGATGCTGGTCGCCGATGGGCAACAAGGCACGCTCTACCGATGGGTGGCGCTGCTGACCGGCTCGAAGAATGCGCTCAAGGGTGCAGGGTTTTTCCTCGGCGGCGTGCTGCTCGCCGTCATCGGCTTTACCGGCGCGGTGCTGGTGATGGCTGCCATGCTGGCGCTGATCTGGCTGGCCAGCCTGTGCCTGCTGAAAAAGGATCTGGGCAAGGCGAAGGTCAAGCCGAAATTTCGCGACATCCTCTCCACAAGCCGCGCCATCAATATCCTCTCGGCGGCGCGGCTGTTTCTCTTCGGCGCCCGTGATGTCTGGTTCGTGGTGGCCCTGCCGGTCTACCTGTCAGCCAGCTTCGGCTGGGACTTCTGGCAGGTCGGCGGCTTTCTCGCGGCCTGGGTGATCGGCTACGGCATCGTGCAATCCTTCGCGCCGCATTTCACCGGCAAGCGCAGTGGCAGGGTGCCGGATGGTCGCGCCGCCTTCATCTGGGCCGCACTGCTGGCCGGTCTGCCAGCAGTCATCGCCCTGGGCCTGGGCAGCGAACTGCCGGCGCAACCCGTGCTGATCGGCGGCCTCATGCTGTTCGGCGTGCTGTTCGCCATCAACTCGTCGCTGCACAGCTACCTGATCGTCAGCTACGCCAGGGAAGACGGCGTATCACTGGATGTCGGTTTCTACTACATGTCCAACGCGCTGGGTCGGCTGCTCGGCACCCTGCTCTCGGGGTGGGTGTTCCAGGTGCACGGGCTGGAGGCCTGCCTGTGGGTATCCAGCGCCCTGTTGTTGCTGGCCGCGCTGATCGCCATCGGCCTGCCGCGGCATGCCATCACGCTGAACTGAGCCGGATAAGCGCGATACATTTGGTCTGTCAAAGGCCTGCTTTGGTAATTGGCATCGCGGTCTTTACCGCCTGCTTCTGAGATGAGAAACCCATGCCTCGGCTCGTGCCGCGAGGTCATGATCGAGCCGTTCTGGCTGAACGCTTCAGCTGCCTTTATCGACTGATGGAGTACCCATGCCCGCTTGCGAAAAAATCCTGCTGCTTTATACCGGCGGCACCATCGGCATGCAGCAGAGCGCCACAGGACTGGCGCCCGCCTCCGGTTTCGACAGCCGCATACGCGCCCGGCAGCAAGAGCAGTCGCTGGATTTGCCGCACTGGCAGTTCCACGCGCTGCAGCCGCCCATCGACAGCGCCAACATGAATCAGCACCACTGGCTGGCCATGGCCGAGACCATACGCCACGCCGTCGAGGCCGATGGCTGCGAGGGCGTGCTGGTACTGCACGGCACCGATACCTTGGCCTACAGCGCCGCCGCCCTGAGTTTTCTGCTGCTGGGGCTGCCGCTGCCGGTCTTGCTGACCGGCTCCATGCTGCCGGCGGACGCACCCGGCAGCGACGCCTGGGCCAACCTGTTCGGTGCCATGCAGGCCCTGCAAGCAGGCATGGCGCCCGGCGTACGACTGTATTTCCACGGCAGGACACTGCACGGCGCGCGAGCCAGCAAACTGGGTACGGCAACGCTCGACGCCTTCGACGTTGCGCCACGCCTGCGCCAGAGCGAGCGAGCTGCACAAATCCCGGCCACCCTGGACTATCGCCAGCAACGCCAACCGGTCAACTTGGCCGTACTGCCGCTCTATCCTGGCATCCAGGCCGCTCAGTTGCAGGCGCTGCTCGACACGGGCGTGCAGGGGCTGCTGCTCGAATGCTACGGCAGCGGCACCGGGCCAGCCGAGGATGATCAGTTACTGACGGCGCTGCACAGCGCCCATCGACGCGGCGTGGTGCTGGTGGCCATCAGTCAGTGCCCGCAGGGGCATGTGGAGTTCGGCCTCTATGCCGCCGGCAGCAAGCTGGCGAGAACCGGGCTGATCTCGGGCGGCGGCATGACCCGCGAAGCCGCACTCGGGAAACTGTTCGCCCTGCTTGGCGCGGGTCTCTCACAAGCCGAGGTGGAACGCTGGTTTGCGCTGGATCTGTGCGGTGAGCTCACGGACTGACCATCAGTCACAGCGCCGGCAGCACGATCCAGAAGCGACTACCAACGCCCGGCGCGCTCCGGAAACCGATATCGCCGTTCATCAGCCGGGCATATTCCAGGCATAGCGACAGCCCTACACCGGCTCCCAGAATGCTTGAGTTTTCGCGACCCAGACGCTGGAAAGGCTCGAATATCCGCGCCTGCTGGGTTTCTTCAATTCCCAGACCGCTGTCTTCGACGATCAGATGTACCTGACCGCCCTGCCTCTCGACAGCCAGCAGAATCCGTCCGTTCGGGGTGTTGTACTTGATGGCGTTGGACAGGAGATTGAGCAACACCTGACGCAACCGTCGTGGCTCGGCCAGCACCTGCAGCGAAACATCCGGCAGATCAAACGCCAGCCGCAGGCCCTGACGCTGTATATCAAGGGCCACCAGCTCTGCGCATTCACGCATCAGCGCGGTGACTTCGACCCGCTCCAGCTGCAAGCATGGAGGCTCTGCCTGCAGGCTTGACCAGTCGAGAATATCGCCCAGCAGTTGGTTGAGATGCCGGCTGGCCAGCAGGATCTCGTCAAGGTAGTCGGCCGCCTCCGGATCGGCTTCCGCCGAGCAGTCCATGCGCATCAGCTGGGCAAAGCCGAGAATCGCATTGAGCGGCGTACGCAGTTCATGGCTGATGCCGGATATCAGATGGGTCTTGGCCTCGTTGGCGCTCTGGGCCTGTACGGTCGCCTGACGCAGGTCTTCCTCGACCCGCTTGAGCGCATCGATATCCACGTAGGTACCGGCCATCAGCACGGCCTGCCCGGTCTGCGGGTCTCGCTCGAGTACACGCCCCCGACTCAACAGCCAGTGGTAATCACCCAGGGCGTCGGCAAAGCGGAATTCACTTTCGTAACGCAACGCGCTGTCTCGGTGCATACGCTCAAGCTCGGCGCGCATGCGCGGCAGATCGGCGGGGTGAACACGCTGCAGAAACTGCGCTTCGCTGAGCCGCGACGAAGGCAGCCCGAAGCGCGCCGGCAGACGCCCGCGAAACTGTAGCGTGGCGCTGCGCAGGTCGCTTTCCCAGAGGCTTTCGGTGGCGCTTTCCAATACCAGCTCCAGACGTCGCTGCGCCTGCGAACGCTGCGCTTCACTGAATTCCAGCTGGCAGCCGATGGTCTGGGTATGCCGTGCCAGGTCATTCAGCTCGCGGATATCCGAAGTGGCCAGCTGTGGACGCCAGTGCCCCAGACCGATCTGCCCCATCATTTGCGAAATGCTGGCGATGGGCGCCAGCAGCGACTCACTGAGGCGACGCGCACGCAGCCACATATAGACGAAGAACAGCAGATAAAACAGCACCAGCCCAACGATCAGCAGGTAGCCGATCTGCTGGTAACGGCTGGCCAGGGCGTTGGTCTGGCTGAAGACCTGGCCTTCATCGACAACCGCCAGCAGATGCCAGCCGGTGTGCTCGACCCGGGTACGGGCGACGAGCTTTTGCTGTCCACCGATGCTCAAACGCTGCAGGCTTTCGTCTTCGGCGGCTACGGCCTTCGCCAGCTCACGGGTTTGTGGCCGACTGCCAAGACGAAAGTCCTCGGGCTTGAATACCTCACGGCGAATTGCTTCCTCGTAGGAGTGTTCGGTCAGCTCATCAAGCCCGAAGTCACGCTCACCGGCTTCGGGCAATGCCATGATCTTGAGGTCACGGCTGACCAGCATGGCATAGCCATTCCACGGCAGGCGCAGGCTTGCAATCTGCTGCAGCAGGCCGCTGACGGTGATGTCGATACCCGTGACACCTTCGAGGAAATCGCCGCTGTAGACCGGCGCAATGGCCGACATCATCCAGCCCTGCCCGGCAGGGTCCAGGTAGACGTCGGTCCAGACAACTTCGCGCTTCGGGTTGTGCCAGGCGTTGGCCAGGTAATAGAAGTTGTAGCTGGGGATGTCCATGTCCGGCGGGTACTGGCCGGCGGTGTCGAACCAGGGGTAGATATGGTTGTAACTGTCCCAGCTATTGAAATAGAGGCTGGCAATCAGCGGATTAGCGGCGTGCAGCTCCTTCATCAGTGAATCGAGGCGCTGCAACTGCCCGACCTTCTCCAGATCCTGCTGGGCAGCTGCGGTGGCCGCCGAATAGAAACTCGCTGCGCCCCCTTCATCGCGCGGACTGTAACGCACGCCACGGCCATCCAGATTCAGCAGCACCGGCCCCTCGCCGCCCGTCAGCAGTGCCTGTTGGGTGAGGTTGCGGTATAGCGCGGTGGTCGCCGCAATCTGCTGCAGCTGCTGGTCGATGACCCGTGCCTCCATGTCCACCGAAGCCTGCAGATCGGCCAGTGCCGTCTCGCGCAGATGCTCGATCTGTGCATCGCGAATGGCGTTGTTGGTCAGCAAATAGACGGCAATGAGCACCGCCTCCACCAGCACCAGCGGGATCAGCGCACTCTGCACGAAGGCGCGCCAGATCCAGCGGCGCATGCCGGGAGCTTTCCTTGCAGTCACCCCAACGCCCCCGCGATCACCTCAGCCATGGCCTGCATGTAATACCACCCGACAAACATGCTTCAGCGATTCGCCAGATCGATCAGTTCGCTGCGCCAGTCAACCCCGCGCGGCAGCGCCAGAAAGGACGGGTTGAGGTAGGTTTCGCGCGCCTCGTAGGTCAGGGGCGCACCGCTGATGTCCAGCACTTCGCCACCGGCGCCTTCGAGCACACCCTGTGCAGCAGCGGTGTCCCACTGGGAGGTAGGCGCCAGCCGCGGATAACAGTCGGCAGCGCCTTCGGCCAGCAGGCACAGCTTCAGGGAACTGCCGATACTGGCCAGTTCCAGCTCGCCGAAACGCTGACGCAGGCCGTCGAGCAACTGTTCCTGCGCCGGGCTCGAGTGGCGACGGCTGGCAACCACGGTGAAGCCCTGCGACGGGTTGTGCCGCACCTGCAAGGGAAGCACGCCGCCCTCGACATCGGCCATCCAGGCGCCAAATTCGGCGCCACCGTAGTAGCAGCGGCCATTGGCCGGGATGCCCACCACACCGAACACCACTCTGCCCTGCTCGATCAGCGCGACATTGACCGTGAATTCTTCGCTGCCGGCGATGAATTCCTTGGTGCCGTCCAGCGGGTCTACCAGCCACCAGCGTGTCCAGCCGGCGCGTTCGGCCAGGCTCAGTGCGCAATCCTCCTCGGACAGCACCGGAATGCTTGCATCCAACGCCAGCAGCCCCTCGACCAGCAGATGATGCGCGGCCAGATCAGCCGCCGTGACTGGCGAGGCATCGGCCTTTTCATGCACCTGCACGCCGCTGCGCCAATGCGGCAGGATGGCGTGCCCCGCCGCGCGAACCAGATCGATCACCGGCGCCAGATAAGGATGGCTCATTGATTGAACTCCCCGCGCTGGATCAGTAGATCACGCGCCAGATAGAGCGCAGCCAGTGCGCGACCTTCGCTGAACTGCGGGTTCTGGATCAGGCTCGACAGCTCGCGCAGATCGACCCGGTCGACGCGCATTGGCTCTGGCTCGTCGCCGGGCAATCGCTCGGGATAAAGATCACGAGCCAGCACCACCTGAATCTTCTGGCTCATGTAACCGGGCGACAGCGACAGCTCGGTGAGCAGTTCCAGCTGGTGCGCACCGAAGCCGGCTTCCTCCTTGAGTTCGCGATTGGCGGCGTCCAGCACGCTTTCACCCGGTTCGATCAGACCCTTGGGCAAGGACAGCTCGTAGGTGTCGGTGCCGCCGCAATATTCCTCGATCAGCAGCGCCTGTCCGTCTGCATCGAGCGCGACGATCATCACTGCGCCATAGCCGGCGCCCTTGCCGACCAGCCGTTCGTAGGTGCGTTCGGCACCATTGGAAAAGCGCAGCTGCAGCTCCTCGACACGGAACAGGCGGCTGGTTGCGACGATCTCACGGGCAAGCACGGTAGGTTTCTGGCGCATGGGAGGTTCCTTGAAACGCGAGGCCCAATCATAACCCGGCTTATCGCAGGGTCTGTTGACGTTTCATCACATCCGCGCCGAGCCTCTTTGCATCGAACCGACCACTGCCGCACCATTGCACCCTGCCGAACCACAAGAGCCTGCCATGACCGCTTCCCTGCCCTGGTCCGAAATCGATACCGTCCTGCTGGACATGGACGGCACCCTGCTGGACCTGCATTTCGACAATCACTTCTGGCTCGAATTTCTGCCTCAGCGTTATGCCGAACTGCACGGCATCAGCCGCACCATGGCCGAGCTCGAACTGGCGCCGCTGTTCAACGCCCATCAAGGCCAGTTGAGCTGGTATTGCCTGGACTTCTGGACCCGCGAGCTGAACCTGCCGATCCGCGAGATGAAGCGCGAGATGGCCGACCTTATCGCCCTGCGGCCCGCCGCCGACCAGTTCCTCGCCGCGTTGCGCCAGGCCGGAAAGCGCGTGGTGCTGATCACCAATGCCCACCGCGACTCGCTGTCGCTGAAGCTCGAGCGCATCGAGCTGGCACCCTGGTTCGACCGCTTGATCAGCTCCCATGACTACGGCTTCCCCAAGGAGCAGGCACAGTTCTGGTATGCACTGAAAACCGACCTGGATTTCGATCCGGCAAACGCGCTGTTCATCGACGACAGCCTGCCGATACTGCGCAGCGCCCGTGACTTCGGCATCGCGCACCTGCTGGCAGTCAGCCAGCCGGATAGCCGTCGCGGGCAGAAAAATACCGAGGAATTCGCAGCCGTTGGCGATTATCTGGAGCTGATCCGCAGCCTGCAGGGCTATCCTGACTGAAACGCCTTGAGCAACACCCTTGCTGTCAAAACCCGTACTTGTCGAGTCTGCCCATGAATGCTCCACGCCATCCAGCCTTGCCCCCTGAACCCAACACCGCCGCGCCTGCAGGCGCCAGCGGGCACTATCATTTTCAAGCCATTGGCCAGACGCAACCGGAAGCCATCGAACTGGCCGAGGAATGCGCGCTGGCCATCGCCTACAACGGCATCAGCCAGGCCGTGATGATGGTGTCGCCGGCCGACCTTGAGGATTTCGTGGTGGGCTTCAGCCTCGGCAGCGGCATCGTCGAGCAGGCCGGCGATATCTACGACATCCGCATCAGCGGCACGGGCGAGGGTCGCCAGGCCGAGGTGGACATTGCCAGCCGCGCCTTCTGGAAGCTCAAGCAGCAGCGCCGCCAGCTACCCGGAAACGCCAGTTGCGGCCTGTGCGGAGTCGAGGCACTGGAACAGGCGCTGCCACACTTGCCGAGCCTGCCCGGCGCACCGCTGCCACCGGCACATTGGCTGGATGACCTGCGCCAGCGCATCGGCGAATTCCAGATACTCGGGCAGAGTTGCGGCGCGGTGCATGCCGCGCTGTTCATGGATGCCCAGGGCGAGATTCGCCTGAGCCGGGAAGACATTGGCCGGCACAATGCGCTGGACAAGTTGATCGGGGCCATCAACCGCAGCGGCCTGGAGGTCGCGGGTGGCGTCGCGGTCGTCACCAGCCGCTGCAGCCTGGAACTGATCCACAAGGTCCAGCGCGCCGGCATCTCGACGCTGGTCAGCCTCTCGGCACCCACGGGCCTCGCCACGCGCTGGGCACAGCGGCACAACCTCAACCTGATCCATATTCCGCATCGCAGCCCGCCGCGCGTGTACAGCCCGCAAGCCGGAATCTGAGGTTCCAATTGACGGCACGCGCACCGAAGACCGCTTCGCTTGTCGAAAGTTCCAGATATAAATCAACAAGTTGCACAAAGCGAAGTGCTTCACACCTTTCGTCTCCCGGCGCTTGCACAGGCCCGCTCGACAGCCGAGGATCGCGCCGTCATTCCTGCTGAGGTTTCACCATGAAGTACCCCTCGATTCTGCTGTTGTCCGCCAGCCTGCTCAGCGGCGCCGCCCATGCCGGTAGCAACACCGAAGCCGCCGTAGGCGGGGCGTTGGGCGGTGCGTTAGGCTCGGTGGTGGGTGAACACCTGGGCGGCTCTACGGGTGCAGCCATCGGAGCCGGCGTTGGCGGCGCAGCGGGCGGCATGGTCGGTGCGGACAAGCGCAGCCGTACGGAAGCGGCCATCGGCGGCGGTCTGGGCGCGGCGGGCGGCAACGTAGTCGGTCAGCGCGTTGGGGGGAGCACTGGCGGCCTGATCGGCGCGGCAGTCGGCGGCGGCGCGGGCGGTGCAATAGGCAATGCCTACGGCGACGACGACGATGACTACCGTCGCCACCGCGATGACCGCCGCCACTACGGGCCTCCCGGCAAAGCCAAGGGCCATTACAAACACAAACACAAGCACGGCCACAGACACTGAAACGCTCGTAACAGCGGCGGCAGTTCAGGCGATGCTGCTGCCGCCGCCGCCCACCAGCAAGGCCTCCAGCGCCTTGCGCAGCCCAAATGGAATCCCGATTGCGCGGTTCTGCGCGCGCTCGACGAAGACGTGCACGACCTTCCCCACCGCGCAGGCCTGGGTCTCGCCCTGCCTGAAGATGGCCAGCTCGTACTGCACCGAACTGTTGCCCACTCTGGCAACACGCAAGCCGACCTCGATGGCATCCGGGAAGGCAATCGGCTCGAAGTAGTCACAGGACGAACTCACCACATAACCCACGACCTCTCCAACATGGATATCCAGCCCGCCCTGCTGGATCAGGTAGGTATTTATCGCACTGTCGAAGTAGCTGTAGTAGGTGACGTTGTTGACGTGGCCGTAGAGATCGTTGTCGTGCCAGCGAGTGCTGACCGCATGGAAATGCCGATAGTCACTGTGCAGATGCCTGGGTTGTTCGGGCATTCTTTTTTCTCCGCTCCGCTAGTAGGCCGCTTGATAGATGGCCAGCGCATCGGCCTCGGTGATTTCGCGCGGGTTGTTCACCAACAGGCGCTGTTGCAGCATCGCCTCCCGGGCCAGTTGCGGCAGCATCGCCTCGGGTACCCCGGCGTCGCGCAGCCGGGTCGGCAGACCCATGCGCCCGCTCAGTTCGCCAAGCTCCTCGATCAACTGATCGGCGAAGGTGGCCGGGTCGTCACTGCGCAGGCGCTCACCCAGCACGATGGGCGCCAACTCGCTGTAATGGCTGGTCGCCGCGCTGACGTTGAAGCGCAACACGTGCGGCAGCACCAGCGCGTTGGACAGCCCGTGGGGAATATGGAAGTTGCCGCCCAGCGGATAGGCCAGCGCATGCACGGCCGCCACCGGCGCATTGGCGAAAGCCTGACCGGCAAGGCACGCACCCAGCAGCATGGCCTGACGCGCCTCGCGATTGCTGCCGTTGTGTACGGCCTCATGCAGGTTGGCCGAGAGCAGGCGCAGCGCTTCCCGGGCCAGCAGGTCCGATAGCGGATTCTTCTTCAACACGCTGGTGTAGGCCTCGATGGCGTGCACCATGGCGTCGATGCCGGTTGCAGCGGTCACGGCAGGCGGCAGGCCGAGGGTCAGGTCGGCATCAAGCAGCGCCAGGTCCGGCAGCAAAAGCGTGGAGACCACCCCCATCTTGGTGGTTTCGCCGGTGGTGATGATGGCGATCTGGGTGACTTCGGAACCGGTGCCTGCGGTGGTTGGCACCTGAATCAGTGGCAGGCGCTGGCCCCGCGCGTTTCCCACGCCGTAGATATCCTGCAGCGACTGGGCACACTGCGGATGCGCCAGCAACGCCACAAGCTTGGCGACATCCATCGAACTGCCGCCACCAAAGCCAATGACCAAGTCCGCCTTTACCGCTCTGGCCTGCGCCACGGCAGCCAGAACGATATCCTCCGGCGGGTCTGCCACCACCTGATCGTAGACAGCCACCTGCAAGCCCTCGGCCTCGAAACCCGGCAGCACATCATCGAGCAAGCCGAAACGGGTAATTCCAGGATCTGTCACCACCAGTACCGAGCGCGCCCCGCGCTCAAGGCAGAGACTGGCCAGCCGACGCGACGAGCCTGGCTCGCAGATCAGTTGAGCGGTCGTGGCGAAATTGAACGGATGCATCGGTGCCTCCTGTGTTCGATAAGGTCAGAACGCGAAGTGGCTTTCCGGCAGCGCCATCAAACACCCGGCACCACCCGCAATTGCTTCCCGGTGGGCACTCGCCCGCGGCAGTACACGACGCAGGTAGAAATCCGCACTGGCCAGCTTGGCCTGATAGAACGCCTCGTCATCTGAACCCTGCTCCAGTGCGTCCTGTGCTCGCGCCGCAGCCTGCAACCACAGCCCTGCCAGCAATACATAGGCCGAGTACTGCAGAAAATCCACGGATACCGCGCCGATTTCCTGCGGGTCACGTCCGGCAGCGGCAATGATCTCGGCAGTCAGCTCCCGCCATTCGCCAATACGCGCTTGCACCTTGCCGGCCATTGCATCCAATTGCGGGCGATCAACCTGTCGATCACAGGTCTCACTGAACTCTGCCTGCACCGCCGACAACTCGGCGCCGCCGTTGCCAAGCAGCTTGCGACGGATATAGTCCAGCGCCTGGATGCCGTTGGTGCCTTCGTAAAGTTGGGTGATGCGACTGTCACGCATCAACTGTTCCATGCCCCACTCGCGGATGTAGCCGTGGCCGCCGTAAACCTGCACACCGAGGCTCGCGACTTCCTGCCCCATATCGGTGAAGAAGGCTTTGACGATGGGGATCAGCAGCGCCGCGCGCTTGCTCGCGGCCTTGCGGTAGGCCGGATCGGGGTGGCCGTGTTCGAGGTCAAGCTGCCGCGCGCAATAGGCGGCCAGCATGCGGCTGCCTTCGACCAGGGTTTTTTGGGTCAGTAGCATCCGGCGCACATCGGGGTGAACGATGATCGGGTCAGCGACCTTGTCCGGGTACTGCGCGCCGGCCAGTCCGCGTGATTGCAGGCGCTCGCGAGCATAGGCAAGCGAGCCCTGCCAGGCCTGCTCGGCGATGCCCAGGCCCTGCAGGCCGACCTGAAAGCGCGCGTCGTTCATCATGGTGAACATGCACGCCAAGCCTTGATTGACCTCGCCCACGACCCACCCAGTGGCGCCATCGAAATTCATCACGCAGGTGGCGGCGCCCTTGATACCCATCTTGTGCTCGATGGCGCCGCAGGACAGCGCGTTGCGCTCGCCCGGCGTGCCGTCGGCATTGGCGATGAACTTGGGCACCAAGAGCAGGCTGATGCCCTTCACCCCGGCGGGCGCATCCGGCAGGCGCGCCAGCACCAGGTGCACGATGTTCTCGCTCATGTCGTGCTCGCCGCCGGAGATAAAAATCTTGCTACCGGTGACGCGGTAGCTGCCGTCCGCCTGAGGTTCGGCACGTGTTCGCAGCAGCGCCAGATCAGTACCCGCCTGCGGCTCGGTGAGGCACATGGTGCCGCTCCAGCTCCCGCTGACCAGCTTCTCCAGATAGGCATTCTTCAGTTCATCGCTGCCGTGCTTGTACAGCGCCAGCACCGCGCCTTCAGTCAAGCCGGAATAGATGCGAAAGGACAGCGACGCGCCCATCAACATCTCGTGGAAGTTGCAGGCCACCAGCTGCGGGAAGCCCTGGCCGCCGTACTCGGTCGGCCCGGTCATGCTCGCCCAGCCGTTATCGACGTACTGCTTGTAGGCCTCGACAAAGCCCTGCGGCGTCCTGACTTCGCCATTATCCAGGGTGACACCTTCTTCATCGCTGTTGCGATTGAGCGGGGCGATCTCGCCGCCGGTATAGCGCGCGGCTTCCTCCAGCACACCGTCAATCAGCTCGCGATCCAGGCCGTTACCAAGCAGTTCGCAATGGGCGCTGGCGTCGAACAGCTCATGCAGGACGAAGCGCATGTCACGTAGCGGGGCTTTGTATTCCATGCTCAGGCCTCCTTCTTCTGATCGGCGAAACGGCCACCGACGGTCGCCAGGTTTTCAATCAATTCAGCCGGTTTCCAGTGCTCGCCGTGCTGCTCGGCCAGTGCGTCGAGGCGATCCTTGATCGCCGGCAGGCCCTCACCATCCGCCCAGGTCATCGGCCCGCCAGCGGCTGCCGGAAAGCCATAGCCATTGAGGTAAACGGTGTCGATATCGGCGCTGGAGCCGGCCATGCCTTCCTGCAGAATTTTCGCGCCTTCGTTGACCAGCGCCAGCAGGCAACGCTCGAGGATTTCCGCTTCGCCAATCTCGCGCCGGTCGTAGCCAAGCCGCTCGGCTTCACGCTGCACCAGCGCATCCACTTCCGGATCGTGCTCAGCCTGGCGGCTGCCTTCGGCGTAGCGGTAGTAACCCATGCGCGACTTCTGGCCGAAGCGGCCCAGCTCGCACAGGCGATTGTCGACCTGTACCTCCGGCTCGTCCTGGCCCTCACCGGCCAGTTCGCGGGCGCGCCATTCCAGGTCGATGCCGACCACGTCGTACATGCGGAACGGGCCCATGGCGAAGCCGAAGCCCTGCAGCGCGGCGTCCACCTGATGCGGATAGGCGGCTTCGAGTAGCATCATCCGCGCCTCGCGCACATAGGTCGCGAGCATGCGGTTGCCGATGAAGCCCGGGGAGTTGCCGGCAATCACGCTGACCTTGCCCATGCGCTTGCCCAGTTCGGTGGAGGCGTCGAGCACGGCCTTTGAGGTCTTCGCACCGCGGACGATCTCCAGCAGCTTCATGATATGCGCCGGGCTGAAGAAGTGCAGACCCACCACCTGCTCCGGTCGCCCGGTCACGGCAGCGATGGCGTCGATATCCAGTGCCGAAGTGTTGCTGGCGAGGATGCCGGTCGGCTTCACGATGCCGCCCAGCTCGCGGAAGATCTTCTGCTTGAGTTCGAGGTTTTCGTACACCGCCTCGATCACCAGATCGACATCGGCCAGCGCCTGGTAATCAGCTGCCTTGCTGATGCAGGCGCGTCGCGCTGCGGCCTGGGACTCGTCGATGCGCCCCTGGCGGACGCTATGTGCGTAGGTGTCGGCCACCACGCCCAGCGCCTGTTCCAGCATCTCGGGATTGTTGTCCAGCCAGCGCACCTGCACGCCGGCGTTGGCCAGGCTCATGACGATACCGCGGCCCATGGTGCCCGCGCCGATCACGGCGGCGGTCTGGATATCGAAGCGGGTTTGGCTCATTGCGGCAGTCCTCGTCGCTGGGCTGGAAAAACGGAAGACCCACCATAGACGAAGACACTACTATTTTTGAAATTTAGTCTTGTGATGATTAAGATTCACCAGATGAATATCTATAACTTCGATCTCAACCTGCTCCGCGTGCTGGACGCCCTGCTGCGCGAGCGCAACGTTTCCCGTGCAGCCCAGCGGCTTTCCCTCAGCCAACCGGCAGTCAGCAATGCGCTGGGTCGCCTGCGCGAATTACTCGACGATCCGCTGCTGGTGCGCGTGGGTCGTGCCATGCAGCCCACGCCCCGCGCGCTGAGCCTGGAAGTGCCGATTCGCGATGCGCTGCAGCAGATCGAACACACGCTCAATGCCGGCGACTTCTTTGACCCGGCCACCAGCGGGCAACGCTTCGTCATCGCCGTGACCGACTACGTCGAGCTGATCTGCATGCCGCCGCTGATGGCGCATCTGGCCAGGGTAGCGCCGGGTATCCAGCTGGCGATCCGGCACCTGACCCCAACCCTGCCCGCCGAGGCCCTGGATAATGGCGAGCTGGATCTGGCGCTGGGGCGTTTTCCTGAGGTGCCGACGCGCTTCCAAAGCCGCCGCTGGGCCAGCGAAACCCTGCAGGCGGTGCTGCGCAAGGCACATCCGATGATCGACGGCGGACTCGATTTACCGACGTTTCTGCGCCTGCGCCATCTGTGGGTTCACGGCGGGCAGACCCGTGGCATGGTCGATCAATGGCTGAAAGAGCACAACCTGACGCGCGATGTGGTCTACACCACACCCAACTACCTGCAGGCGGCGCATATCGTTGCCAGCAGTGATCTGGCCGTCGTGCTGCCCACTCAGCTTGCGCGGTACTTTGCCAAATTGCTGCCGTTGCAGCTGTTCGACATGCCGTTCGATCTGGGCAGCTTTCAGCTGGATATCGTCAGCGTCGCGCAACGGGAGCGGGATGCGGCCCTGCAATGGTTGATCGAACAGATCGTAGCCATCGCCCATGATTGATGCCTGCCCGCCAATCCGCAGCAGGCCGGCTTTCGACTGAAACATAGAGCGATTCACGCAGGTGGGGTTGAAGGTCTCTCCAGATGGCAAAAAACCCGCCGAAGCGGGTTTTTCCTGACCATTTCAATCCGTTGAAGCGCCTTCCTGGCTTGGCCGATCATCCATGATCCTGAGCGCTTCCTGCGCTTCAGAGACGTGCATAGATTAAGCATCTGCAAAGAAAGGCAGAAGGGGCGATAGACGCGACGACGTGTAAGCCTTTCGCTATAGCTGTGTGGCTGACAAAGAAGGCTGAACCGACAGCAGGCCTGCTTCACACTGGTGCCGGCACCGCCTTTGTCTATGCTCAACCCATCCCGCATGGCCATGCAGGTAATAGTGAAAGCAAAGGAATGACCATGATCGACGTACTGGTATACCGCTACAACGAAGAACAGGACACCAGCCCCTATATGCAATCGATGCAGGTGCCCGAAGCTTTTCGCCAGCGCATGGTGCTTGATGTGCTGGAGTCTCTGCGCGAGACGGACCCTTCACTGGCCTACCGCCGCTCCTGTCGCGAAGGCGTTTGTGGCTCGGATGGAATGAACATCAACGGCAAAAACCGCCTGGCCTGCATCACAGCGGTTGCCGATGCCCTGGACGGCAGCGGTCGTCTGGTCATCCGACCGCTGCCGGGTATGCCGGTGATCCGTGACCTGGTCGTGGATCAGAGCCTGTTTTTCAAGCAGTACGAACGCGTCAAACCCTGGCTGATCAATGACGAACCGGCGCCCGGCATCGAGCGCCTGCAATCACCGGATGAACGTGCCCGGCTTGATGGCCTGTACGAATGCATACTCTGCGGCTGCTGCTCGTCGCAGTGTCCGTCCTGGTGGTGGAACCCGGAAAAGTACGTGGGCCCTGCCGGACTGCTGCAGGCCTGGCGCTTCATAGTCGACAGCCGAGACACCGCTGCCGCCGAACGCCTGTCCGATCTCGACGATCCCTTCAGCGTGTTCCGCTGCCGCAGCATCGGCAATTGCAGCTGGGTCTGCCCAAAGGGGCTAAACCCGATGGGCGCGATTGGACACATTCGCCGCGCACTGACGCAGCAGGGGACCTGAAGCGGGCTTCAGCCACGACGCACATCCTTGAGTCCTATTCCCGGCCCAGTGCCTCTTGCCTGGCGAGGAACTCTTCCTGCAACAAGGCATCGGTGACCCGCTGTGGCTCTTCATCCAGCAACGGATCGGCGAGCTGCCCGGTGGCAACCACTTTCGCATCGAGCTTGCCCATCAGATGGCCGATGGCGTTGTGCATTTTCTCGGCAGCCCCGTCGACCGCCAATTGCAGCGACTCGGCTTTGTGGGTGACCGATAGCGGCTGATGGCCCTTGGGGCGCGCTTCGATCTGGCACCGCTTGTCGGCAGCGCCGGCCTTCTGCGCGTTCTCGTCGCCAACGTGGACTTCCACCCGCATGAGGAAATCCTCGAAACGCTCCAGCCGGTCCTGCACCGCTGCGCCAACCCACTCATGAAGTCCGGAACTGCCTTCGATATGGTTACTTCTCACCTGGATCTGCATTGGATCTCACCTCTTTCGTGGTACGTCTCAAGGTTCGAGGATGAGACCCGCGCCGGGGTTCAGAATGATCGGACGGATCACCTGCACGCCGACTAATCAGCCATCAGTTCCCGGTAGCGCCGCTGATAGTCCTCATATGACAGGTTTTCACCCATCAGCCGCTCGATCTGCTGCTGCCGGTACGCCGCCTTGCTCAAGGGTGCCGAGCCGTCGGCCACCTCCGGTGCAGGCCGGCCAAGGTTGAACGCGCCGTGGGGAAACAGCTGGTGCGTGAGTTCGGCGATCTTGTTCTCGGCGCTGATGAATTTGTCCAGCCGCCCACCCCCCCAGCGCGCATCGTACTCAGCCTGCCCGACCTGGCGGCCCTTCTCGTATACGCGGATATCGGCATATTTCATGTACAGCGCCAGATCCCAGCCCCAGTGGCCAATATAGGTGGTGGCGAGCGCACAGCGATCAGGGCTGCTGCCGGGCGCCATCATGCGCGTCCTGAAGCCTTTTTCAGCCAGTTCGTTCTGGTAGGCACTGGTGAAGCCGGCACGCAGATTCGGCGCAGGAATCATGCAGATCTCCGGCGCCAGCTCGGCGGAAAGGGTTGCAGGGGTGACGCTCTGCTGGATGCTGCAACCACTGATGGCAACAACGGCGACCAGTGTGAACAACGATGCGATGCGCATGACAACCTCCATGTCGGAAAAAGTGAATGGCAGTTTGCCAGCAGTCAGGACGCGCGTCTTCAGTCAATCTCCGTTACGGCTTGTGCCCGTACCGATCGGCCCTGCCACCCAGGTACCAGCCCAGCACAGCCCAGACCGCCGCACAGCCGGCACCCACCAGACCGATCAACAGGGCACCCTGGCCGAGCATGTCGAGTAGCGTCTTGACCCAGCCGCTGAGTGCGTCTCCGCCGCGATAGACCACCGTATCGATGAAGTTCTTCGCCTTGTACTTGCTCATCGCATCCAGCGGTGCGAAGAGCATTTCGCGACCCGGACGAACGAAGGCATACTCGCCAATGCGCCGCACGATCATCACCGCCGCCAGCACGGCAAAGGTCGGTGCCAGAGCCAAGCCGATAAAGCCCAGACAAACCAGCGCCGGTACCGCCGCCAGCAACACGCGCACGCCGAGGCGCTGAGCGATGCGTCCGGTGATGAACAGCTGCGACAGCAACGCACCGGCCTGTACCACGAAGTCGATAATGCCAAACACCCGCACCTGTTCGGCACGGCCCGGGAACAGTTCGGCCACCAACCGCGCCTGCTCGAAATACAGAAAGGTGCTGGCGGTGGTCAGCAGCAGCACGAATGCCGCGATACCCAGCAGATAGCCAGACCCCAGCACCCGCGTCAGGCCGCTGAACGGATTGCCCGCCACCGGACGCCGCGGACTCTCTGCCGGCACGGCGCCAGGGCGCCCGGCGCCGCCCCTATCTCGCCAGTTCATCAGATAGCGCTTGAGCCCCACGGCGACGACCAGCAACAGTGCCGCCAGCAGCATCAGACCGAACTGGCCTGTCACGCCCACCAGCAGAGCACTCAGCGCCGGCCCGACAAGGCCACCGACGCTGGCGCCTGCGGCAATGAACGCGAACAGCCGCTTGGCCTGTGGCGCATCGAATACATCGGCCATCAGACTCCAGGCCACGGAAACCACGAACAGGTTGTAGACCGAGATCCACACGTAGAACACCCGTGCCAGCCAGACGCTGTCGTCCATGAAGAAGAACAGCCCGGCAAACATCAGCAGGTTGAGGCAGAAGAAGCCGTAGACCCAGTCGATGTAATGAATGCGCGCCACCCGCGAGTTGAGCCAGGCGAACAGCGGCACTGCCACCAACATGGCGACGAAGGTCGCGGTAAACAGCCACTGCAGGTTTTCCACGCCACCCTGGATGCCCATCGATTCGCGGATCGGCCGCAGCATGAAGTAGCCGCTGAACAGACAGAAGAACAGGGCGAAGCCGGCCAGCGAGGCGGACAGTTCGCCAGGCCGGGCGTTGATCAGCCGCGCCAGGCGTACCTTGGCAACTCGCTCAACCGAAGGCATCGGCGATCAGTTGACGCTGCCGCGCATCCGGCAGGCGCCCCTGTCCGGCCAGCAGGTTGTCGGCCATGTAACGAGGGGTCGACGTCGCCGGAATCACCGCCGTCACCGCGGGTTCGGCAAGGATGAACTTGAGCGCCAGCTGTGCCCAGGAAGTGGCATCGAGCTCAGCCGCCCACTCGGGCAGCGGCTTGTTCCTGACCTGCCCGAGCAGATTGCCGCGGGTAAAAGGACGATTGATCAGCGTGGCAATGCCGTTGTCGGCGCAATACGGCAGCAGGCGCTTCTCGGCGTTGCGCTCGCCCACCGAGTAGTTGAGCTGGACGAAATCGACCTTCTCCTGCCTGAGCACGTCGAGCAACCGCTCGTGTGCCGACTCCACATAATGTGTGACGCCGATATAACGAATGCGCCCCTGCTCTTTCAGTTCGCGCAACAGGCCGAGCTGGTTGCTGGTGTCCTGCAGGTTGTGCACCTGGATCAGGTCGATGGTATCGGTTTGCAGCGCCTCGAAGCTGGCCTCGATCTGCGCCAGCCCGCGTTCGCGACCGGTCGATGAGACCTTGCTGGCGAGAAATACCTGCTCACGCACAGAGCGCCGTGCAACCAGCTCACCACTGACCGCTTCGGCATTGCCATAACTCGGCGCGGTATCGATCAGTTTTGCGCCGCCTTCGACGAAGATCCGCAGCACCTCCAGCAGCGCATCCATCTGCGGATCATCGAGGCCGACGTCATGGGTGCGCGAAGTGCCCAGGCCGATCACCGGCAGCATCTCGCCCGTGGATGGAATTCGTCGCTGGCGCAAGGGTTCTGCCCACGCCAGGGCTGGCAGGAGCGGCCCCAGCGCAGCGAGCGCGGCAACCAGTGCGGAACGGTGAAGAAGCTGACGACGCGTCTGCATGAGCGTGTTCTCCGGAGGGCTACACGGACTTGGCGATTGAGTATGGTCGACATCGCAAAGACCATCAGGCGATCGGAGGACGGAGGGTTTTCTGTTTGTTTCAGTGACGCCCCGCCATCGGCTGCTTGTCCGCCGGATGGCGACGCACAGTACTGGCAATATGCCGCCAGTTCGGTTTTACTGCGCCCGCCATCGGCAACCTACGCTACGCGCTATCGAGACCGCATGCCCCGCCAGACCCACAGACCAGATCCCCCTCCCCCGGCGGGCCCACACGCGACCACGCTGTCGAAGTCGCGCCGGAAACGGCACAACAACAGGCTGATCAGCCTTGTTTACGCGCTGGGCCTGCTGCTGATCTTCATCCTCAGCCTGCTTCTGCTGCCTGCCGATACCGGTCTCGGCAAGCTACTGTGGAGTTCGCTGAGCGCCGGACACTGACAAGCAGCTCCCGGCCTCACGAGCCGTTTTGCACGGCTCGATTCAAACGCGAAAACGCCCGACCAGCCCCGCCAGGCGCTGCGACAAGCCGGACAACTGCTGGCTCGCGTGCATGCTCTGCGCCGAATTCTCCGCTGCTTCGTTGGACAGGTCACGGATATCGGTGATATTGCGCGCAATTTCCTCGGTCACGCTGCTCTGCTCTTCGCAGGCCGTGGCAATCTGTGCCGCCATGTCGTTGATACGCCGCACCGCCTGGGTGGTATCGGAAAGCGCCTGATCCACTCCGGTGGCCCGCTCGACACTTTCGCGCGCCTTGCCACTGCCGGCATGCATGGCCTGAACGGCCTTGCCGACACCGCCTTGCAGGCGCTCGATGCGAGCCTGGATGTCCTTGGTCGATTCCTGGGTCCGCGCCGCCAATGCCCGGACCTCGTCTGCCACCACCGCAAACCCGCGTCCCTGCTCTCCCGCCCGTGCCGCTTCAATGGCTGCGTTGAGCGCCAGAAGGTTGGTCTGCTCGGCGATGCCGCGGATGACCTCCATCACATCACCGATGCTGGAGGCTTCCTCGGCCAGCGCCTCGATACTGTGCGAGGTGCTTTCGACTTCCTGGGCGAGCTGGCGAATCGATTCGATGGTGCCGCTTACCACCCCTGCACTCTCGTGCGCCTGGCTCTCTGCCTGACGCGCCGCATCCGAAGCACTCTGCGCATTGCGCGCCACTTCATGCACGGCAGCGCTCATCTCGGTGGCCGCGGTACTGACCTGATCGACGGCGGCGTGCTCGCCGCTGATCAGCTGGTCATTGGCAGAGGCCATGCCGGACATCCCCCGAGCCGCCGCCTCGACTTCGGCAGTCACCTGCCCGACCTCGGCAATCAGGGGCTGCAACTTGTCCAGAAAGCCGTTGAAGGCCTTGCCCAGCTGGCCCAGTTCGTCCGCCGAACGGACATCCACGCGCGCACGCAGATCGCCATCCCCTTCGGCAATCTGCTCGACACGCTGAAGCAGCCGACGCATCGGACGCAGCACCACCAGCGGCATCCCCAGAACCAGCACGATACAGCCGATCAACCCCACCAGCAGAATGGCGCCCTGCTGCGCAGCGACGGCCAGGCCCTCGGCAATCGCCGATTCACCGACACCGTTGGCGGCCTGATCTTCCAGCTCGCCAAGCTTGTCGATGGCCTCACGCATGGCCTCGAAGCGCACCTCGCTGTCACCGAAGCTCAACGCACTGGCAGCCTGCGGATCGCTATCGACCAGCTGAATGACACGCTGCGAAACCTGCCGCCACTGCTCGAAGCCGCGGTTGAACTGATCGACAAGCGCCAGCGCCTCGGCACTCGGTTTCATCTGGGCATATTGCTGCACGCGCTCATGAGCCTGCTGCAGGTTTTCCGCATGGCTCTTGCGCAGTGTCTGAGCATGATCCGCAACGTCATCGCCCAGCAGGCTGCGTTCGGCGATGAACGCCTGATACAGATCGCGATCAGCATTGAGCAGCAGGCTGATGGCGGGCAGATAACGTGTCGCCAGCGTGCTGCTGGAAGACGCGACTTGATCGATGCCCCGCATGCTCAGCCAACCCATCAGCACCAGCAAGAGCGCCAGAAAGCTGATCGGCAGGGTAATTTTCCAGCGAAAGCCGAGATCGGCGAAAAAACGCAACATGGCATCACTCCTTGAAAGCTTTTCTGGTTATCGGCAAAGACGCTTGCAACGAGAGGGCACCAAACAGCATCGCCTGTTGCGCCACCACCACGACCGCGCCCAAAGCGCAATGGGAGCCACACAGTTGCACAGCGACAGAGCGCAACCCTTGAGCCGCATCAACCGTACGACATGATTTTTCTTCTACTTAAGTACGAGCACCATGGTTGCATAGCCAGCCTTGCCAACCGACCAGTAGCCTGAATCGCACACGGCAGGCGCCAGTGGTATTCCCGATATGCCATGCAATGCCCAGCGACGCTGTTTACCGCAAGCGGCAGCTTCCCCATCGATCTGCGCGAGTACCGCCCATGTTTCCGTTTTCCCACTTCAAGCCGGGCAGCAAGCAGGCCGATGGCGTGCTGAGCCTGCTCGGCAGTGCGCAACAGCTGACACAGCAACTCGCCACACTGCGCTTCAACCCGACCTACATTGCCGGCTTCGTCTCGCCGCACGTGGATATCGACGCCGTGGCACGGCAGATCACGCAACGCTTCCCCCAGGCGGTACTCAGCCTGTGCACCACCTCGGGCGAGCTGTCCAGCGACAACCCGCACCTGTATTGCACCACCGGGGCGCACTGGGACCGAGTGGTGCTGCAGCTGTTCGACGCCAGCGTGATCGCCGCGGCGGAGATCGTGCGGGTGCCGCTGGAATGCGAGGACATCCGCGGAACGGGCCAGCGCATGAGCATGGCCCAGCGCATTGCAAAGCTGACCGCTTCGATCAAGCGCCTGCAGGTGTCAATGAAGATCGACTACCGCGACACCCTGGCCAACATCTTCTTCGACGGGCTTTCGGCCTCGGAATCCTTCTTCATGGAGGCGCTGTACGAGTCCGGCCGTTTCCCCTGCCTGTTCGTCGGCGGCTCAGCCGGCGGCACGCTGGACTTCCAGAAAACCCAGCTGCATGACGGCCAGCGCGCGTACCAGAACCACGCGCTGATCGTCTTCCTCAAGTGTGCCCGCGACGTGCGTTTCGGCGTATTCAAGAGCCAGAACTTCGAGCCCACCCCGCTCAGCCTGAGCGTGCTCAGCGCGTCTCTGGAAGACCGTTACATCAGCCAGGTAGTGGACGCCCGCGGCAATATCCGCAGCATGGTTGCCGCACTCTGCGAGGCGCTCAACTGTGCGCCACAAGAACTGGAACGGCGTCTGGCGGACTACTCTTTCGCGATCCGGGTGGGTGAGGAAGTATTCGTGCGTTCGATCTCGCGGATCGATTTCGCCAACGAGCGCGTGCATCTGTTCTGCGACGTGGCGCCCGGCGAGGAGCTGATCATGGTCAAGCGCACGCCGCTGGCCGAAGCCACCCGCCGCGACTATGAGCGCTTCCTGCGCAACAAGCCGGGCAAGCCGCTGGTGGGCATTCTCAACGACTGCATCCTGCGCCGGCTCAACAACGAACAGGCACTGGGCAGCATGGACCCGGTGTTCGGCGACGTACCGGTGGCAGGTTTTTCCACCTTCGGCGAGATCCTCGGGCTCAATCTCAACCAGACGCTGACGGCGGTGTTCTTCTTCCGCACCAACGGCAAGGCTGAGTTCCACGACGAGTACACCGACAACTTCATCGCCTACCACGGCGAGTTCAAGGCGTTTTTCCTGCGTCGGCAGATCAAGAAGCTCACGGGCCTGAGCCAGGTGGTGGTCAAGCAGATCGAACAGTTCAAACGCCAGGACTACGGCAGCACGGTGGACGTCAACGGCCTCGACGAACACATTCGACCGGTGTTCTCGGGGCTTGCCGACCTGGGCCAGGTGCTGTCACAGGCCGACCAGGAGCGCCAAAGCATCGCCGGGCAATTGAACCATTACGCCACAGAGCTGCATGGTTCGATGGACGACCTGAGCCTGAACATCAGCCGCCAGGGGCAGGTCATCGAGCAGGCCGCCGGCTCGGTCAAGCAGATGGTCAATCAGGCCGACAAAGTGGTCAGCAGCGCCCGCGACCTGGCGCAGTCGAGTCAGCGTATTCAGTCGGTGGTGCAGACCATTCAGCAGATCGCCGGACAGACCAACCTGCTGGCGCTCAACGCCGCCATCGAGGCGGCGCGCGCCGGAGAGATGGGCCGCGGGTTTGCGGTGGTGGCCGACGAGGTGCGCAAGCTGGCGGAAATCACCGGCAGGAATGCCGAGGAAATCGGCACCGACATCGAACGCCTGGCCAGTGAAATACGCGCCGTGGCGCAGCATATCGAGGCGCAATCGACCGACGTCGGCTCGCTCACCGGGCTGCTCGATGCCCTGGAAGACTCCAGCAACCTTACCGCCGACACCTCTCGTCAGACCAAGGGTGTCGCCGATCTGCTGCTCGGTCTGACGGCACGTTGAATCCGCTTATTCAGGCTGGGGCCGCTGCGAACGTGCGACGTGCTCACGCACTTCGGCATAGGGATAAGCTTCCAGGGAAGCGAAACCTGGTGTGCCGCGCGCCTTGAGTCGGGTGAACAGCGGCACGCTGATGCCACAGAGAAAACGTGTCAGGCACTCGACGCCGGGCTCGCTATTGGTCAACTGCCCATAGCGCTGGTTGAACTCGGCACAGCGGGCAGCGACGTCGATCCCGGCCAGCGGCGCCAGTTGCGGTGGCGCCGGCAGTTGCGCGACATGCCCCTGGCAGACCGAACAATGCCCGCAACGCCGCGGCGCCTGATGATCACCGAAGTAGTCGGCCAACCGCCAACTGAGGCATTCGCGCGACTCGAACAGCGCGAGCATGTTGTCTATGCGGGTGATTTCACTGGTTTCATGCTGCTTGAAGTAGGCGTGCAGCTCGGCACTCAGCGCGTCTGTATCGAAGTTCGAATCGAGCAGCGCATAGACCTCGGTCATCTGCTTGCTCTCAAGTTCGATCCAGCCCTTTTCCTGGAAGTAATCCAGCGCCTTGACCACCCGTGCCCGATCGGCGCCGTGCTGCTGGTAGAGCACATCGAAATCCAGCGTGCACCAGGTTCGTGCCCGTGCAGAAGTCTGCACAATGGCTTCGACAAACTGCCGCCGTTCGCCCTCGAAGCGCGCGGACAGGGCTTCCGGCTCCAGGAGGTACTTGAAACGATACTCGGCGAAATAAGCAAAACGCGGCGCGATGATGCCTTTGAGTTCAAGCTGCACCAGCAGGGTTTTCAGCGGCAGTTGACGGATATTGCTCTGTTCGGAAAGCCGATTGAGCATCAGCTCCCACTGACCGCCCGGGCCAACGCTCGCCAGCTCATCCAGCACATGGCGGATACCGACGCGCTCCGGCGTGTCGCCGTAGACGAAATTCTGCAGCACGTTGAGGCTGTCGCGGTTGGCCAGCACCAGGCAGTCGGAAGGCTGACCGTCGCGTCCGGCCCGGCCTATTTCCTGGCTGTAGTTCTCTACCGACTTGGGCAGGTCGAAGTGCAGCACATTGCGGATATCGGCCTTGTCGATGCCCATGCCAAAGGCGATGGTGGCGACGATGCAGTTCAGTTCGCCCGCCATGAAGCGCCGCTGGATGGCTTCGCGCAGCTCGTGGGCCATGCCGGCGTGATAGGCGCTGGCCGGAAATCCGTGCTGCGCCAGGTGCTCGGCAACCTGCTCGGCAGTCTTCTGCTGGGTGACGTAGACGATGGTGGGCTGTGCCGCCTTATCGGCCAGCCACTCCACCAGCCGGCGCTGCTTGTCGAAACCGCTGACCGGCTCCACCAACAGATTGAGGTTGGATCGGTAGAAGCCGGTGGTGACCACATCCTCAGCCGCAATGGCGAATTTGGCCTGCATGTCGGCAATCACCGGCGGCGTCGCCGTGGCGGTCAGCAACAACACTTGGGGAATCTTGAACTGGCGCTGATAGTCGGGGAGCTTGAGGTAGTCCGGGCGGAAATTGTGGCCCCACTCGGAAATGCAATGCGCCTCATCCACCACCAGCAATGAAATCGGCACCTGGCTGATGAAATGGCGGAAACGCTCGTTCTTCAGGCGCTCGACGGAAATCATCAGAATCTTGAGCTCGCCGGACTTGGCGCGGCTCATGGTGTCGCTGGCCTGCTCGCGGCTCTGCGCCGAGTCGATGCTGGCCGCCGCGATGCCATGGCGATGCAGAAAGGCCAACTGATCCTGCATCAGCGCCAGCAATGGCGAAACCACCAGGGTCAGGTGCGGCAGATGCAGCGCCGGCAACTGGTAGCACAGCGATTTGCCGGAGCCGGTGGGAAAGATCGCTGCCGCCGAGCGGCCAGCCACCACGGTGCGAATGGCTTGTTCCTGGCCAGGACGAAAACCGTCATAGCCGAACGTCTGGGCAAGTGTCTGCTCGATCATGCTGAGTCACTCCTTTGACCGGGTAGCCCGAGGTGGGTAAATGGAAAGACACCGCATGGTGGACCGGGTTACACGGCCCACCAAGGGAGCATGATTCAGGCGAGTCAGAAACGGTCGCGGATGACCACCTCCTCGAACGGCAGTTTGCCGACGCGGGGCTTGGGATCGACGGTGCGCTTGCCCACCGCGACCATCATCGCGATCACATGATTCTCCGGCAGGCCGATCAGCTTGCCCACCGCCTCGAAATCGAAGCCGTCCATGGGGCAGGAGTCCAGGCCCTTGCCGCGTGCTGCGAGCATCAGTGTCTGTGCCATCAGGCCGCAGCTGCGCATGGTTTCGTCACGCTGTACCTGCGGCTTGTCGCGGTAGTAGTTGTCGATGGCGCCAGCCATGTAGTCCTGCACTTCCGCAGGCGTGCCTTCCCAGACGCGCCGGGCGTTCTTCTCCCAGCTGTCGACCTGGGCACAGAACACCACCAGCATCGAGGCATCGGTCATCTGCGCCTGGTTCCAGCCCACCTCGCGGATCTGCGCACGCAGGGCCGGGTCGACCACTTCCAGCATCCGCACGTGCTGCAGATTGAACGCCGAAGGTGCCAACAGTGCCAGGCGCAGCAAGTCATCCTTCTCCTCGCGGCTGAGCTGGAAACTGCTGTCGTAGGCCTTGACCGCGCGACGGCTCTGAATGGCTTCTTCGATATGCATGAGGTGGACTCCACTGAGTTGAACAAGAGCGCCATGCTATGCCCCCACCCCACTCAAATCCATGGGCCTTTGTTGATGCAAACCATCTACTTTATCGATCCATGCAACGACAGCCAGCCACAAAAAAGCCGCCAGAAGGCGGCTTTTCGGTAACGCTACGGCGTTAGAGCTGCGGACCAGCCGCCTTGATGGCGTCGGAGACATCGAACTTCTTGAAGTTTTCGATGAACTTCTCAGCCAGCAGCTTGGCCGCTTCGTCATAGGCGCTGGCGTCTGCCCAGGTGTTGCGCGGGTTGAGCAGCTGGGTATCGACGCCCGGAACCGAGGTCGGCACGTCCAGGTTGATGATCGGCAGATGCTCGGTAGGCGCACCGACCAGAGTGCCACCCTGAATCGCCGCGATCACCGCACGGGTAGTCGGGATATTGAAGCGCTTGCCGACGCCGTAGCCGCCGCCGGTCCAGCCGGTGTTGACCAGATAGACCTTGGAGCCGAAGGCCTGGATGCGCTTGATCAGCAGCTCGGCGTAGACACCGGCCGGACGCGGGAAGAACGGCGCGCCGAAGCAGGTAGAGAAGGTCGACTTGATGCCACTGCCCGAACCCATCTCGGTGGAACCGACCAGCGCGGTATAACCGGAGAGGAAGTGATAGGCCGCCTGCTCTTCGTTGAGGATCGACACCGGCGGCAGTACGCCGGTCAGGTCGCAGGTCAGGAAGATCACCGCGTTCGGCTCACCGCCGAGGTTCTTCTCGGAACGCTTCTCGACGTGCTCCAGGGGGTAGGCGGCGCGGCTGTTCTGGGTCAGGCTTGCATCGGCGTAATCCGGTACATGGTTGTCGTCGAGAACCACGTTCTCCAGCACGCTGCCGAACTTGATCGCCTTCCAGATGACCGGCTCGTTCTTCTCCGAGAGGTCGATGCACTTGGCGTAGCAGCCGCCTTCGATGTTGAACACCACGCCGGTGCCCCAGCCGTGCTCGTCATCGCCGATCAGGTAGCGGGATTCATCGGCCGACAGGGTGGTCTTGCCGGTTCCGGACAGGCCGAAGAACAGCGTGACGTCGCCTTCTTCACCGATGTTTGCAGCGCAGTGCATCGGCAGCACGTCAGCTTCTGGCAGCAGATAGTTCTGCACCGAGAACATGGCCTTCTTCATTTCACCGGCGTAACGCATGCCGGCGATCAGCACTTTTCTGGCAGCGAAGTTGATGATCACGCAGCCATCGGAGTTGGTGCCGTCACGCTCTGGGACGCACTCGAAGTTGGCAACGTTGAGCACCTGCCACTCGCCCTTGCCTGCCTGATTGTACTGCTCTGGATTGATGAACAGCTGACGACCGAAGAGGTTCTGCCAGGCCGTGGCAGTGGTCATCTTGATGGGCAGGTAGTGGGACTCGGAAGAGCCTACATGGACATGGGAAACGAAGTGATCCTGGGCCTGGTTGAAGGTTTCGACACGGTCCCAGAGCGCATCGAACTTCTCCGCCGGGAACGGGCGATTGATCGGACCCCAGGCAATATTGTTCTGGCTGCCTGGCTCTTCGACGATGAAACGGTCAACGGGAGAGCGACCGGTACGATGCCCAGTCCTGACGACCAGCGCGCCATTGGCGGCCAGTTGGCCTTCGCCGCGCTGGATGGCTTGTTCAACCAGTTGAGCGGCGCTGATATCGATGTACACGGCGTTGGTGGCTTGCGTCATGAGTTTCCCGTCGGCTCTGGGCCGATTCCTCCATGCTGTTGTAGCCCACCAAACAGCGGACTACACCGAAAAAAGTGGGCGCGATTATGACAGAAAAGGCGCGGTGCTGGGTATGAGCGCGTGATGGCAAAAAGGTTCAGAGCCTAATGCCGTGTGCCTGACGGTCCTTCGACACCCGCGCCGGCAAACAACTGTGCGATATCCGCTGCATCGAAGCGATAACTGTGGTTGCAGAACTGGCAGTCGATGGTGATCGCATCACCCTGCTCGCGCAACAGCTGTTCAGCATCCGTCTGACCCAGGCTGATTACGGCCTTGGCCGAGCGCTCGCGTGAGCAGCTGCAGCGGAAGGTGATCGGACGCGGTTCGAACAGGCGCACCGACTCATCGTGATAGAGCCGGTGCAGCACAGTCTGGGTATCCAGACCCAGCAGTTCTTCAGCCGACAGCGTGTCGGCCAGGGTTCGCAGATGCTGCCAGCTGGCTTCGCGCTCTTCGCTATCGCGGATGCGATCGGCAGGCAGTTGCTGCAACAGCAGGCCGCAGGCGCGACGGCCATCGGCGTTAAGCCAGAAGCGCGTCGGCAACTGCTCGGATGAAGCGAAGTAATTGGACAGACTGTCCGCCAGGGTGACGCCATCCAGCGCCACAATGCCCTGATATCGCTGACCATTGGTCGGGTCGACGGTCATCGCCAGCATCCCCTCGGGCATCAACTCGCCAAAGGTGGCGCCCGGGGTCAACTGGTCGGCGTGGTAGCGCGCAATGCCACGCACCTCTCGCTCACTGGAGCACTCAACCATCAGCAGCGGCACCGGCCCGCTGGAGCGCGCCTGCAGCACCATCAGCCCGTCGAATTTAAGGGTACCGACCAGCAATGCCGCAGCGGCCAGCAGTTCCCCCAGCAACTGGGCAACCGGCTCCGGGTAGTCGTGCTTGGCCAGCACTTCGGCATAGCTGCGCTCAAGCCCGACCCACTCGCCACGCACATCGGTGTCATCGAAGAGAAAACGCTGGGTGTAATCGGAATCGAGCATGAGTAGGACCAGACCAGATTGAAGAACGGGAGCCGTAGCGGGCAGCGGAACTTGGCGAGTTACGCAAGCCTTGGTGACCCACGAGAGAAGGGACCGCATTCTAGGTTGAAAGTGGCGCCCATCCAACCGCTGCAGTTCATTGCTGGTCCGCACGAAAGCGCTGCAGGTCGCGGCGCTGCTTCTTGCTCGGCCTGCCGTCGGTTTCCACACCCAGCGCTCCGGCCTTGCGCTGCGCCGCTGCCTGCTCACGGCGGATCAGGCTGTCGGCTGTTTCTTCGTATAGCAGTTGCGCTTCCGGCGCGCCCTTGCGCACGGCGGACAGGGCGCGGACCACCACGGTGCGCTCGTCAAAACCGGCGCGGATCACCAGCTCCTCACCGACCCTCGGCTCCTTGCCCGGTTTGCAGCGCTCACCCCGACAGTGCACCTTGCCGCCTTCGATGGCGGCCTTGGCCAGCGCCCGGGTCTTGAAGAAGCGTGCAGCCCACAGCCACTTGTCCAGACGGAATTTGCCGTCATCTTTTTCGCTCATCGTTCAACTCTGCCTGCCATGTTGGGTCATAGGTTCGTACAGATAGATGCGCTTGTCATGCACCCCATCTAGAATGGCGCAACCCTACTGGATACTCGCCTTGGATACTCCCGACCCACACACCGTCATCGGATTGCGCGAATGGATTGCACTGCCCGAACTCGGCGTGGTCGGTCTGCGCGCGAAGATCGACACAGGCGCCAGCACTTCGGCGCTACACGCCACCGAGATCAGCGAATTCGACCGCGACGGTCAACGCTGGGTGCGCTTCACCGCCCACCTGGGTACGCAAGTGCAGCGCCGACACCGCTGCGAAGCACCGCTGGTGACGCGCAAGTTGATCAAGAGCTCCAATGGCCATACCCAGACCCGCTATGTAGTGCGCACACTGCTGGCGCTGGGCGATCACCTGTGGCCGGTCGAATTCACCCTGACCTGCCGCAAGACCATGCGCTATCGCCTGCTATTGGGCTCCAGGGCGCTGATGGATGGCAAATGGCTGATCGATCCGGCGCTGACCTATGTGCAACAAAAACCCCAAACCCTTACTTTTCCCGGTGCCCAATGAAAATCGCCGTGCTGTCGCGCAATCCCCGCCTGTATTCGACTCGCCGACTGGTGGAGGCCGGCCAGCAGCGTGGCCATGAGGTCGTGGTAATCGACACCCTGCGCGCCTACATGAACATCGCCAGCCACAAGCCGCAGATCCACTACCGGGGCAAGCCGCTGGAAGGCTTCGACGCGGTGATTCCACGGATCGGCGCGTCGGTGACTTTTTACGGCTGCGCGGTACTGCGTCAGTTCGAGATGATGGGCGTATTTCCGCTCAACGAGTCGGTCGCAATCGCCCGCTCGCGGGACAAGCTGCGCTCGCTGCAACTGCTGTCGCGCCGGGGCATCGGCCTGCCAGTGACCGGCTTTGCGCACTCGCCCGATGACATCGCCGACCTGATCCAGATGGTCAACGGCGCGCCGCTGGTGATCAAGGTGCTCGAAGGCACCCAGGGCATCGGCGTGGTCATGTGCGAAACGGCGACAGCGGCCGAATCGGTGATCGAGGCCTTCATGGGTCTCAAGCAGGACATCATGGTGCAGGAATACATCAAGGAAGCCGGGGGCGCGGACATCCGCTGCTTCGTGGTGGGCGACAAGGTCATCGCGGCGATGAAGCGTCAGGCCAAGCCGGGTGAATTCCGCTCCAACCTGCACCGTGGTGGCACGGCCAGCCTGATCAAGATCACCCCGGAAGAACGCATGACCGCCATTCGCGCCGCCAAGGTCATGGGCCTGAGCGTCGCCGGCGTGGACATCCTGCGCTCCAACCACGGCCCGCTGGTGATGGAAGTGAATTCCTCACCCGGCCTGGCCGGCATCGAGGAAACCACTGGCAAGGACGTGGCCGGGCTGATCATCCAGTATCTGGAGAAGAACGCCGGCCCGCATTTGACCAGAACCAAGGGCAAAGGCTAGACCAACCCGACCTATGACGCCTCGGCAGCACCTCGCGGCAACAACAGCCCCAAAGGCAGGCTGACGCGAGCTTCCAGCCCTCCGCCGGCACGATTGCGCAGCTCGATGGTGCCGCCATGCTGGGCGGCGATGCGCTTGACGATGGCCAGCCCCAGCCCGGTACCCTGCCCACCGCGAGCGCGGTCGCCGCGGATGAAGGGATTGAAGATCTCGCCCAGCTCATCCGGATTGATCCCGGCACCCCGGTCAAGCACGCTCAACACCACATAGGGCGCCTGGCGCTCGCCCGAAACGAAAGCCGCCACTTCGACTCCATGCCCGCCGTAACGCAGGGCATTCTCGATCAGGTTGACCAACAGGCGCTTGATCGACACCCGCCGCAGCGCCAGTTCCGGCATCGGCTCCACGCACAGGCGCACGGTTTCCCCGTACTGGTTGTAGGGCGCCACCACTTCGCACACCAGCTCACCGAGGTCGATGCTCTCCACCGGCTCGTCGCTGCCATCACGCACGAAGGCGAGGAACTGATCGAGGATGGCGTCCATGTCCTCGACATCGCGGATCATGTCATCGGTCAGCTCATCGTCACTGGACATCAGTTCCAGTGACAAACGCAGGCGCGTCAGCGGCGTACGCAGATCGTGGGAAACCCCGGCAAGCATCAGTTCGCGCTCACGCCCGGCCTGCTCGACGTCCTCGGCCATCTGGTTGAAGGCCCGATAGACCTCGGTCATCTCGCTCGGCGTGTCGCTGACCGGCAGGCGCACGCTGCGCCCCTTGCCGATCTGCCGGGCGGCGTAGACCAGACGCTTGAGCGGCAGGTTGAGCTGACTGACGAAGATCCAGGCGGCAGCGGTGGAGAGCAGACCGATCCCGAGGAACCAGCCCAACACGCTCCAGATCCGCTGGCCGCGCAAGGGATAGGCATACAGCGGCACTTGCAGCCAGTCCGGCCCGAGTTTCGGGGCGCGCACCCATATCGCCGTCTGTGGCTGGATACGCACCCGCACATCGGTGTCGATGCCGAGCTCGGCCTGCATCTGCCGCTGAAAGATTTCCGTGTAGGGCCAGTGGTATTCGCTGGGCGGTACCTCCTCGGGCGGCACGCGCAGCAGGCCGGCAGCCGTGGCGATACGCTCGCGGTTTTCCTCGTCCGCTGCCCAGTAGGCACGCAGGGTCAATGCCGCACCGTGGCTGTACTGACGATCGACCATCACGTCTTCATTCATCATCAGGTACACCAGCATCAGTACCTTGGAGAACAGGACGACGATCAGCACCATCCACAGGGTGCGGGCGAAGAAACTTTGCGGGAACCAGAGCGGGGCTTTCATCTAGCTGCAGACCTCAGGCTTCATGCTGCAGGCAAAAGCTCCCCACGTCATCATCGCTTGCCGATGGCGACGTGTTGCTGGCCGCTTCACTTGTTGCCGTCTGGCACGAAAACGTAGCCCACGCCCCAGACCGTCTGGATATAGCGCGGCTTGGACGGATCGGGTTCGATCAGGCGGCGCAGACGCGAGATCTGCACATCGATGGAGCGCTCCAGGGCGTCCCATTCACGACCACGGGCAAGGTTCATCAGCTTGTCGCGGGTCAGGGGTTCACGGGCGTGCTGCACCAGCGCCTTGAGCACTGCGAACTCACCGGTGGTGAGCATATGCACTTCGTCGCCCTTCTTCAGCTCGCGGGTGCCGAGGAACAGCTCGTAGTCACCGAAGGTCACCGTCTCGTCTTCACTGCCCGGTGCGCCCGGCACCTGTGGCGCCTGGCGGCGCAACACGGCACGTATCCGCGCCAACAATTCACGCGGATTGAAAGGCTTGGCCAGGTAATCGTCGGCCCCCTGCTCCAGCCCCTGGATACGACTGGCCTCGTCACCCTTGGCGGTAAGCATGATGATCGGAATCTGATTGCCGCTTTCACGCAGGCGGTGGCAGGCCGACAGGCCGTCCTCACCGGGCATCATCAGGTCCAGTACCACCAGGTGGAACAGCTCGCGGCTGAGCAGACGATCCATCTGCTCGGCGCTTTCCACGGTACGGACACGATATCCCTGCTCATCGAGAAAGCGTTCAAGCAAACGCCGCAGACGGGCATCGTCATCGACGATGAGGATCTTTTCACCTTCGCTGGCTGACGCAGTGCTACTCATGGAAACTCCCCGATTTATCGACGCCACATTATGCGCTTGCCAATGACAAGGCGATTGGCGGCCATTGTTAGCAGATTTTGCGGGCCAAGCGCGATGGCGGATAAATTCCGATCCATTACCTGTGCCGCTTTTTCTTTCAGCTTCCAGCCCCAGGCTTCCGGCTGCCCTTATAATCCCGCCCTTTCGCGCAGGCACGGCCTGCATGGTTTGACTGACCCAGGTAGGTTCATGGACAGCATCAATTCCCGCATTGCCAACGAACTGGGCGTGCGCCCGCAACAGGTCGCCGCCGCCGTGGCGCTGCTCGATGAAGGCTCTACCGTGCCCTTCATCGCCCGTTACCGCAAGGAAGTCACCGGCAGCCTCGACGACACCCAGCTGCGCAACCTCGAAGAACGTCTGCGCTACCTGCGCGAGCTGGACGAGCGCCGCGCCTCGATCCTCTCCAGCATCGAGGAACAGGGCAAGCTGACCCCCGAACTTGCCCGCGAGATCAACCTGGCCGAGACCAAGACCCGCCTCGAAGATCTCTACCTGCCGTACAAGCAGAAACGTCGCACCAAGGGCCAGATCGCCCTGGAAGCTGGCCTCGGCGAGCTAGCCGATGCGCTCTTCGCCGACCCGACACTGACGCCCGAGACCGAAGCCGCACGCTTCGTCGATGCCGAGAAGGGCTTCGCCGACACCAAGGCCGTGCTCGAAGGCGCCAAATACATCCTTATGGAGCGCTTCGCCGAAGACGCCAACCTGCTGGCCAAGCTGCGTGACTTCCTCACCCACAACGCAACGCTCAGCGCCCGCGTGGTGCCGGGCAAGGAAGCCGAAGGCGCCAAGTTCAGCGACTACTTCGAGCATGACGAGCCGCTCAAGAGCACGCCATCGCACCGTGCGCTGGCGATATTCCGCGGACGCAACGAAGGTGTGCTCAGCGTAAGCCTGAAGGTCGGTGATGAAACCCCGGGCGCCATGCACCCAGGCGAAGTGATGATCGGCGAGCGCTTCGGCATCGCCAACCAGAACCGCGCTGCCGACAAGTGGCTCGGCGAAGTGGTGCGCTGGACCTGGAAGGTGAAGCTCTACACCCACCTGGAAACCGATCTGCTCGGCGAGCTGCGCGACAAGGCCGAGGACGACGCCATCGGTGTGTTCGCCCGCAACATGCACGACCTGCTGTTGGCCGCACCGGCCGGTCCACGCGCGACCCTTGGCCTCGATCCGGGCCTGCGTACCGGCTGCAAGGTGGCAGTGGTCGATGCCACGGGCAAACTGCTGGACACCGCCACCGTCTATCCACACGCACCGCGCAACGATTGGGACGGCACCCTGGCCGTGCTGGCCAGGCTCTGCGCCAAGCACGCAGTCGACCTGATCGCCATCGGCAACGGCACCGCCAGCCGTGAGAGCGACAGGCTGGCCGCGGACCTGATCAAACAGGTGCCTGGCCTGAAGTTGACCAAGGTGATGGTCTCCGAGGCCGGCGCCTCGGTGTATTCTGCCTCGGAGCTCGCAGCCAAGGAATTCCCGGATCTGGACGTTTCGATCCGCGGCGCCGTATCCATCGCCCGTCGCCTGCAGGACCCGCTGGCCGAGCTGGTGAAGATCGATCCGAAGGCCATTGGCGTCGGCCAGTACCAGCACGACGTTTCCCAGCTCAAGCTGGCGCGCTCGCTGGATGCCGTAGTCGAGGATTGCGTGAACGCCGTGGGCGTCGACGTCAACACGGCCTCGGTAGCGCTGCTGGCGCGTATCTCCGGCCTGAACACCACCCTGGCGCAAAACATCGTTGCCTACCGCGACGCCAACGGCGCATTCAAGGCCCGTAGCGAGCTGAAGAAGGTGCCGCGCCTGGGCGACAAAACCTTCGAGCAGGCCGCCGGCTTCCTGCGCGTGATGAATGGCAGCAACCCACTGGACGCCTCGGCTGTCCACCCGGAGACCTACCCGCTGGTCAAACGCATTGCCCAGGACACCGGTCGCGATATCCGCTCGCTGATCGGCGATTCGACCTTCCTCAAGCGCCTCGATCCCAAGCAGTTCACCGATGAGAGCTTCGGCCTGGTGACCGTCAGCGACATTCTGCAGGAACTGGAAAAGCCAGGCCGCGACCCGCGCCCCGAGTTCAAGACTGCCGAATTCCAGGACGGTGTGGAAAAGCTCAGCGACCTGACACCGGGCATGGTGCTCGAAGGCGTGGTGACCAACGTGACCAACTTCGGCGCGTTCGTCGACATCGGCGTGCATCAGGATGGCCTGGTGCATATCAGCGCACTGTCGGAGAAGTTCGTCAAAGATCCCTACGAAGTGGTCAAGGCGGGTGACATCGTCAAGGTCAAGGTCATGGAAGTGGACATCCCGCGCCAGCGCGTCGGCCTGTCCATGCGCATGAGCGACACGCCCGGCGAGAAGGCCGAAGGCCCTCGCGGCGGCAAGCCACGCGGCAATGCACCGCGCAGCGAACGTCATGCGCCACAGGAAAAGCCCGCGCCGGCCAACAATGCCATGGCGGCGCTGTTTGCCAATGCCAAGAACCTGAGGAAGTGAAGATGAGTATTCAAGTCGAGGCGGCGGGCAATTCCAGCGCCTTCGCACGCCTGCTCGGCCTGGAGATTCACCGCGTCGAGCATGGCGAGGCCGTTCTCGGTCTGACCATGCACGACGGGCTGCGCAACCTGCACGGCAAGCTGCATGGCGGCGCGCTGTTCTCGCTGATCGATACCGCCATGGGCCAGGCCAGCCACAGCCTCAACGGCGGTCTGCCGAACAGCGTGACCCTGGAATGCAAGGTCAACTACATTCGCCCGGTGACCGAAGGCGAACTGCTGTGCCGGGCCTGGGTCGTGCATGGCGGGCGTCGCACCCAGGTGCTCGAAGCTGAGGTTCATCAAGGCGACAAACTGATCGCCAAGGCACAGTCGACCTTTGCCTGCCTGTAAGCGACAAACCGCAAGCGAAAGCCGTGCATGCTTCTTCTTGATGCCTGCAGCTTGAAGCTTGCCGCTCCCCGCCCCATATTGGGCCGACTGATGCGTGAAGGAACCCGAACTTGAGCGATTTCTCCCACCGCCTGGCGTTGCTGGCCGAGCCCCCGAACCTTTCGCTGCTCGCCCAATGCCTGCACGGAATCGAGCGTGAATGCCTGCGTATCGACAGCCGCGGCAAGCTGGCGCTGACGCCGCACCCGCAGGCACTTGGGTCGGCACTGACCCACCCGAAGATCACCACCGATTATTCCGAGGCGCTGCTGGAGTTCATTACCGGCACCGAAACCGATCCGCAGCAGACGCTGGCCGAGCTGGACAGGATTCATCGTTATACCTACAGCAAGCTGGGTGATGAGTTTCTCTGGAGCCCCTCGATGCCGGGTCCTCTGCCCGAAGAGGCAGAGATTCCCATTGCCGAATACGGCAGCTCGAATATCGGTCGGCTCAAGTATGTCTATCGCCAGGGTCTGGCGCTGCGCTACGGCAAGACCATGCAGTGCATCGCCGGCATCCATTACAACTTCTCGCTGCCCGAAGCGCTGTGGTCGCTGCTGCAGACCGACGACGGCGACCCGCGCAGCCGACAGGACTACCAGTCTTCGCGTTATATCGCGCTGATTCGCAACTTCCGCCGCTACAGCTGGCTGCTGATGTACCTGTTCGGCGCTTCCCCGGCACTGGATGCCAGCTTCATGCGCGGGCGTTCGCACCAACTCGAACAGTTGGACGAAGACACCCTCTACCTGCCCTGGGCCACCAGCCTGCGCATGAGCGACCTGGGCTACCAGAGCAACGCCCAGGCCGGCCTGACGCCCTGCTACGACAATCTGTCCAGTTATACCGACAGCCTGCACAAGGCCGTGTCGACGCCGTATCCGGCCTATGCCGCGATGGGCACCCGGGACGCCGACGGCAACTGGCTGCAGCTCAACACCAATGTCCTGCAGATCGAAAACGAGTACTACTCCAACATCCGCCCCAAGCGCGTCACCGAAACGGGCGAACGTCCGCTGCAGGCGCTGCGCGCTCGTGGCATCCAGTACATCGAAGTCCGCTGCCTGGATATCAATCCTTTCCTGCCGCTGGGCATCGACCTTGCAGAAGCGCGCTTTCTGGATGCCTTCTTGCTCTTCTGCGCATTGGAGGAAAGCCCCTGCCTGGCCGCAGGCGAGTGCAGCGCCAGCAGCGACAACTTCCTGAAGGTGGTTAACGAAGGGCGCAAGCCGGGTCTTGAATTGCAACGTTGTGGCGAGCAGATAGGGCTGCAGACATGGGCAGAAGAGCTGCTCGACAGGATCGGCCAGGTCGCCGCGCTGCTGGACCGCAGCCATGGCGGTGATGCGCACGTCCAGGCACTGGTGGAGCAACAGGCCAAGGTAGCCGACAGCCGTCTGACACCCTCCGCGCGCTTACTCGACGAGCTCAAACGCAGCGGGGAAAGTTTCAGCCAGTTCGCCCTGCGCCAGACTCAAGCCCATGCCGAGTTTTTTCACAGCCAGCCGCTGAGCGCTACCGAGCTAGCCTGGTTCGAAACTGCTGCGAAAAAATCGCTCAACGAACAGGCCGAGCTGGAGGCTCAGCAGGAACTGGATTTCGACCAGTTCGTTGCGGCCTATCAGGCGAGCCTGCTGGCCATCGGCAGCTGAGCGCGGCAGACGCGTAGGGCCGAATAAATTCGGTCCTACAGCCTGCAGCGTTTTTATCGTCTTACAACTTCTTCTCGAACACCTTGGATTGGCGCTGGAAGTTGTACAGCGAGGCTCGCGCCGCTGGCAAACGTTCGACGCCGCTGGGCTCGAAGCCGCGCTCGCGGAACCAGTGGGCAGTGCGTGTGGTGAGCACGAAGAGCGTCTTCAGCCCCAGCTTGCGCGCACGCGCTTCGATACGTTCGAGCAACTCGTCGCCGCGACCTCCGTGGCGATATTCGGGGTTGACCGCCAGGCAGGCCAGCTCACCCCAATCCGAATCGGGGATGGGATACAGCGCGGCGCAGGCGATGATCAGCCCGTCGCGCTCGACGATGCTGAATTGCTCGACCTCGCGCTCCAGCACATCCCGCGAACGACGCACCAGAATGCCCTGCTCTTCCAGAGGCGTGATCAGGTCTATCAGCCCACCCACATCCTCAATGGTCGCTTCGCGCAGCTGCTCGAACTGCTCCTGGGAGACCATGGTGCCGGCGCCATTGCGGGTGAACAGCTCATTGAGCAACGCACCGTCATCGGCATAGCTGACCAGATGGCTGCGCCGTACCCCGCCGCGGCAGGCCTGTGCGGCGGCATCCAGCAGTTCGGCCTGATAATCGCCACCCAAACGCCCGACATGGGCGGGGATCTGCGGCGGGCGCAACTCACGCACCAGATTGCCGTTCTCATCCAGCAAGCCGCGCTCGGCACCGTAGAGGACCAGCTTGTCGGCCTGCAGGTCGATGGCGGCGCGAGTGGCAACGTCTTCACAGGACAGGTTGAAGATTTCCCCGGTTGGCGAGTAGCCCAGCGGCGAAAGCAGCACGATGGTGCGCTCGTCCAGCAGGCGACCGATGCCTTTGCGGTCGATGCGTCGCACCTCGCCGGTGTGCTGGTAATCGACCCCCTCGACCACGCCGATGGGCCGTGCAGTGACGAAGTTGCCGCTGGCCACGCGCAGCCGTGCGCCCTGCATGGGCGAGGCAGCCATATCCATCGACAACCGTGCTTCGAGCGCGATGCGCACATGTCCGACGGCATCTATCACGCATTCCAGGGCGGCGGAATCGGTAATCCGCAGGCCCCGATGAACATGCGGTTCGATGCCGCGGGTGGCCAGTCGCGTCTCGATCTGCGGGCGCGAGCCAAACCCCAGTACCAGACGCACACCAAGGCTGTGCAACAGCACCAGGTCATGGACGATGTTGGCGAAATTGGGATGTTCCAGGCCGTCGCCCGGCAACATGACCACGAAAGTGCGGTCACGGTGCGCGTTGATATAAGGCGAGGAGTCGCGAAGCCAGGTGACGTAGTCGTGCATTGCAGAAGCCTTCGGGTAGCAGCTTTTTTGATCCGGGAGCCGGGTTGGGTTCGAGGGATTGCGGAGCAGATTTCCTAGCGGAATCTGCCCCTATCCTCGGCTCGCCGGCTGCAGGCAATAGTGATCGATCATGCTGCGCAACAGCCTCACGGTGGGTTCGATACGGGCCAGATCAAGGTATTCGTCCGGCTGATGCGCACAGGCGATGTCGCCCGGGCCGAGAACGATGGTCTCGCAGCCAAGCTGCTGAAGATAAGGCGCTTCGGTAGCGAACGCCACTGCTTCGGCCACATGCCCGGTCAGGCGTTCGGCGAGCGTAACCAGCTCGCCCCCTGCGGCCTGCTCGAAGGCTGGCACGCTGGGGAACAGCGGCGCCAGCTCGATCTGCACCTGATGCAGCTCGGCCAGCGGCTGCAAACGTTGGCGAATGGCAGCGCGCAGCTGCTCGGGCTCCATGCCGGGTAGCGGACGCAGGTCAAACTCCAGCGCACACTGGCCGCAGATACGGTTGGGGTTGTCGCCGCCATGAATACAGCCGAGATTGAGTGTCGGCACGGAAACGTCAAACAGCGGGTTGTTGTATTCACGCTGCCATTGCTGGCGCAGCGTCAGCAGCTCGCCCATGGCTGCGTGCATCGCTTCCAGCGCGTTATGACCGTATGCGGGGTTGGATGAATGGCCACTCTGCCCCTGGATACTGATGCCCTCCATCATGATGCCCTTGTGCAGTCGCACCGGGCGCAAACCAGTGGGTTCGCCGATCACTGCGGCGCGCCCCAGCGGTCGACCGGCTTCGGCCAGCGCACGGGCGCCGGACATGGAGCTTTCCTCGTCGCAGGTGGCCAGAATCAGCAGCGGCTGCCTGAACGGCTGGTCGAGCAGCGGCAGCACCGCTTCGATAACCAGGGCGAAGAAGCCTTTCATGTCGCAGCTGCCCAGGCCGTACCAGCGGTCGTCCGCTTCGCGCAATTGCAACGGGTCGGACTTCCACAGCTCGGCGTCGAAGGGCACAGTGTCGCTGTGCCCGGCCAGCACCAGCCCGCCGGGACCGCTGCCGTAGCTGGCGAGCAGATTGAACTTGCCGGGCGCAATTTCCTGCGTCTCGCAGGCAAACCCCAATTCGCCAAGCCAGGCCGCCAGCAGCTCGATCACCGGGCGATTGCTCTGATCCCAGCTAGGCTGGGTACAGCTGACCGAGGGCGCTGCGACGAGCGCTGCAAACTGTTCCTTGAGCGAGGGAATGGGCACCGGCTACCTCCGTGATGCAATCGGACAGAATGCGCAGTGAAACATGAAACGCATCGCGCCGGGACCCACAAACAAAAACGCCCCGTCAGATCGACGGGGCGCTTCGCATCGGTGACCTGCAGCCGTCAGATGAAAATAGCGCGCAGGATCAGGAAGAACACGATAGCCAGGCCCGCACCGACCGGCAGCGTGACCAGCCAGGACATGAAGATCTTGCCAATCACACCCAAATTCAGCGCGCCGATACCACGGGCGATTCCCACCCCGAGCACAGCGCCGACCAGCGTATGCGTGGTGGAAACCGGTAGGCCGATGGCCGATGCACTGACCACCGTGGTGGCGGTGGCCAGTTCGGCAGCAAAACCGCGGCTTGGCGTCAGCTCGGTGATCTGCTTGCCGATGGTGGCGATCACCTTGTACCCGTAGGTGGCCAGGCCGATAACGATGCCGACCGCACCCAGCAGCAGGATCCAGCCCGGTACAAGCGACTTCTCTCCGGCAACGGCTTCACCGCCACTCTGGATGACACCGACGATGGCCGCCAGCGGGCCTACTGCGTTGGCAACATCGTTCGAGCCATGGGCAAAGGCCATGGAGCAGGCGGTGAAGATCATCAGCACAGCGAAGACCTTCTCTACGCTGGCGAAGTGGAAGCTCTTGTCCGCCTCGACATCGACCTGGATACGGCTGAGCAACGCGATGCCGAGCAGCATGACCAGCGCACCGATGGCAAGGGCGAGCAGCAGGCCCTCGCCCCCGCTGAGGTTCAGGCCGACGTGCTTGAGCCCCTTGGTTACCGTCATCAGGGAAATCATGAAACCGGTAACGAACATGTACAGCGGAACGAAGCGCTTGGCATTGCGGAACGGGTCATCGGTGTCGATGATCAGTCGCTGCACGCTTATGAACAGACCGAAGGCAATGGTGCCGGAGAGCATGGGCGAGACAACCCAGCTGGCAACGATCGGACCGACCCCTCCCCAGTTGACCGCATCCACGGAAACGCCCACGGCTGCGAAACCGATCACCGCGCCGACGATGGAGTGGGTGGTAGAGACCGGCCAGCCCTTGATTGACGCGATCAGCAGCCAGGTGCCGGCGGCCAGCAGAGCGGACATCATCCCCAGCACCATCAGGTCGGGGGTAATCATCGAGGCGTCAACAATGCCGCTCTTGATGGTTTCGGTCACTTCGCCGCCGGCCAGGTACGCGCCGCAGAACTCGAAGACCATGGCGATCAGGATCGCCTGTTTGATAGTCAGCGCACGCGAGCCCACCGAGGTGCCCATGGCGTTGGCCACGTCATTGGCGCCGACGCCCCAGGCCATGAAAAAACCGAACAGGCAGGCGAGCACCAGGAGTACGAGGCCGTAATCCGCGATAAATGACATAAAAATTACCTGTTGAACCCAGAAAGGACGCTGGCGCCTTAGCGCGCCAGCAGTTGTTCCAGTCGATTACCGACGCGCTCGGCACGGTCGGCCACATCACCAATCCATTCGATGATCTTGTAGAGGAAAATGACGTCCACCGGTGGCAATTCGCGCTCCAGCTTGAACAGCTCGCGACGCACCTTGATCTGCATGCGATCGGTTTCGCGCTCGATCTCTTCGAGTTCTTCGACCATGCCTTCGACAAGGGTGGCCTCACGTCCGCTGAAACCGGTTTCCAGCAGCGAATCAAGCTCCTTGAGGGCCTTGAGGGCCTGTGCACTAGCATCGACACAGCGCTGTACGTAGGCCAGCATCAGCGGCTGCAGCTGCTCCGGAATCGTCATGCAGCGGCCCAGCATCAGGCCGGCGATGTCCTTGGCGCGGTTGGCGATCTTGTCCTGTACACTCAGCAACTCCAGCAGATCGGAGCGCGGGACCGGCAGGAACAGGCTCTTGGGCAGATGCTGGCGAACGCTCTTCTTGAGCTTGTCGGCCTCGTTTTCCAGGCGCGCCATCTCTTTCTGGATCTGCTCGACCCGCTCCCAGTCTTCTTCCGTGATCGCCTGAAACAGGGGCACCAGGTTGGCGGCACATTCATGGGACTTGGCCATGTGCTGCTGCATCGGGCCGATGGGCGAGCGCCCGAACAGGCTGACGAATGGATTGATTGGCATAGGGAATACCCCGGCTTCAGAAGGCGGCAAGTATACGGACAGGCTATCGCGCCTGCTACCGTATGCCATCAAGCTGTAACACAAACTTGCTATAGGCATTGATCGGCATCATGCAGAAAGAAACCGAAATCAAACTGCGCGTCAGTCGCGACACCCTGGCGGCGCTGCGTGACCACCCGTTGCTGAAGAAACGCAACAAGAGCGGCTGGCAGCGCCACGAACTGTTCAATCAGTACTACGACACGCCCGGGCGTGAATTGGCTCAGGCGAAAGTCGCGCTGCGCCTGCGCCGCGACGGCGATCAGTTCATCCAGACGCTGAAGAGCCGTGGCCAGAGCGTAGCCGGCCTGTCCGAGCGCAACGAGTGGGACTGGTATCTGGACAAGGCCAAGTTGGACCCGAAGAAGCTCACCGACGACTGCTGGCCGGCGGCACTCGCCGAACTGGACAAGAAAACCCTCAAACCGATCTTCACCACCGACTTCGTCCGCGAAAAGGCCGAGATCGCCTGGGGCCGCGGCAAGGCCAGGGTCGTGATCGAAGCGGCGCTGGACCTGGGCCAGGTGCTGATCGGCAAGCACGCCGAGGAAATCTGCGAGCTGGAACTGGAACTGCGCCAGGGCGAGCCCGAAGCGCTGCTGGAGCTGGCCAGCGAACTGGCCGCCGACCTGCCGCTGATGCCCTGCGACATCAGCAAGGCCGAACGCGGTTATCGCCTGCACGACGCTGACAGCTATGCGCTGAGCCTGCCCGCACCGGCCCTTGAGGCAAGCATGGCGCTGGACGACGCCCTCGCCGCGCTGGCCTGGCACCTGCTGGGCAACAGCCAGCGCCTGGCCGAGCAGTACCGCTTCAACGGCCACTGGAAACTGCTCGGCCAGTGGCTGCAGCAACTGATCGACCTGCGCGCCCTGCTCGGCAGCCTCGGCCAGGCCGCACCGCGCGCCAGCAGCCGTGAACTGCGCGAACGGCTGGACGCGCTGATCGGCGACTGGCGCCCGCGTATCGAAGCCGGTCAGGATGACGAAACGATCCGCCAGCAAGCACCCGGCGAATTCGCCACCGAACTCGATCAGCCGCGCTGGGGCCTGTTTTCGCTGAAGACTTCGTTATGGCTGTGGCAACGGGGCTGGACCTCTGCGCGCAACAATCGCGGCGAGCGCCAGGGCGCTGCCGAGCTGGGCAAATGGCTGCCACGCCAGCTGGCCGAAGAAGCCGTGGCGCTGCAGTTGCTGCGCTATCAGCAGCAACCGGAAGACCTTGCCGAGCAACGCCCGCGCATGGAGCGCCTGCTGGTCTGGCTACGGTTGGCGCGTACGGTGCTGGACGTGCCCGAAACCGACCGCCTCTATGGCGAGCTGTCCAAACTCTACGAGCTGGCGCAGCAACCCCTGAGCGAAGACGTGCTCGATGCGCGTGTCGAACAGGCACGTACTGTGTGGACGCTCAAAGCCTGGAAGATGCTGACGAAGTAAGCTGCGAGCCAAGCGTAGGGTGGATCACGCTTCACCGATCCACGGGGTGGCAATCCACCGAGTGGCATCCCACCCGTCGGCGTCACGGTGGATGTAAAAAGCGACATCCACCCTACATCGGCTTTCCCAGGAGTTCTTGATGTCCGTCTTCGCCCCGTCTGCTGCTGATCGCTTCCTCGACCTCAACGAGCTGCTGCGCGATCTGGTGGCGCAGGGCCGGCTCCTGCAGGAAACTGCCGAGCAGTGTCTGACGCTGCGCCGCAATACGGCGGCCAGCCAGCAGCATCCGCTGGAATTTCTTGCTGCGCAGCAACTGGATGACCTGATCCGTCCGGGCAAGAAGCTGGACCTGGAAACCCTGACCGTCTGGCTCGCCGAACAGGCCGGCCAGCCTTACCTGCGCATCGATCCGCTGAAGATCAACGTCGCGGCCATCACACCGCTGATGTCCTACGCCTTTGCCCAGCGCCACAAGATTCTCGCCGTGGCGGTGGATACCCAGAGCGTGACTATCGCCAGCGCCCAGCCGTTCGTGAACAGCTGGGAAGCCAATCTGACCCATGTGCTCAAGCGGTCGATCAAGCGGGTAGTGGCCAATCCGGTGGAGCTGCAGCGCTTCACCGTGGAGTTCTACCGGCTGGCCAAGTCGGTCAGTGGCGCCACCGCGACAGATCAGAAAATCAGCGGCACCGGCAATTTCGAGCAACTGCTCAACCTTGGCGCCAGCGATCAGGAGCCTGACGCCAACGACTCGCACATCATCAACATCGTCGACTGGCTGTTCCAGTACGCCTTCGACCAGCGCGCCAGCGACATTCACATCGAGCCGCGTCGCGAGCAGGGCACGGTGCGCTTTCGCATCGACGGCGTACTGCACAACGTCTATCAGTTCCCGCCACAGGTGACGATGGCAGTGGTCAGCCGGCTGAAATCCCTGGGCCGGATGAACGTCGCCGAGAAGCGCAAACCGCAGGATGGCCGGGTCAAGACCAAGACGCCGGACGGCGGCGAAGTCGAGCTGCGTCTGTCGACCCTGCCGACGGCCTTCGGCGAAAAGATGGTGATGCGTATCTTCGACCCGGAAGTGCTACTCAAGGGCTTCGACCAGTTGGGCTTCTCCGCCGAAGACCTGCGCCGCTGGCAGAGCATGACCGGCCAGCCGAACGGCATCATCCTGGTCACCGGCCCCACCGGCTCGGGCAAGACCACTACGCTCTACACCACGCTCAAGCAGCTGGCGACGCCGGAAGTGAATGTCTGCACCATCGAAGACCCGATCGAGATGATCGAGGGCGCCTTCAACCAGATGCAGGTGCAGCACAACATCGAGCTGACCTTCGCCAGCGGCGTACGCGCGCTGATGCGCCAGGACCCGGACATCATCATGGTCGGCGAGATCCGCGATCTGGAGACCGCGGAGATGGCCATACAGGCGGCGCTGACCGGCCATCTGGTGCTCTCCACCCTGCACACCAACGACGCGCCCAGTGCCATCACCCGCCTGCTGGAACTGGGCGTACCGCATTACCTGTTGCGCGCGACATTGCTGGGCGTAATGGCCCAGCGCCTGGTGCGCACGCTGTGCCCGCATTGCAAGGCGCCCGTGCAGTTGGACGCCGATGACTGGCAAGCACTGACCAGGCCATGGAATGCGCCGCTGCCGAGCCATGCACAGCAGGCGGTGGGCTGCATCGAATGCCGGGACACGGGCTATCGGGGCCGCGCGGGGGTCTACGAAATCATGCTGCTCAACGATGCCATCAAGCCGCTGATCACCGCCGACACGGACCTCGTCGCCCTGCGCCGCCAGGCCTTCAAGGACGGCATGCACAGCCTGCGCCTGTCCGGCGCGCAGAAGATCACGGCTGGACTGACCACGCTTGAGGAAGTGCTGCGGGTGACGCCGCAGAGCGAGCAGAAATAGGCTGGAGGCGATTGTAGGGTGGATGTCGCTTTTTACATCCACCAATACTCCGCACCCGGTGGATCGCCACCCGGTGGATCGGTGAAGCGTGATCCACCCTACGTTTCGTTCGCGATAAACCCGCTCTGGGCCGAATTCATTCGGCCGACATGCGAAAGCCGAACACGTTCGGCACTACGCTGCTTGCCGCCGAGTCAGCCCTGCCGCGCCGCCAATATCCCCGCCACGCGCGAAGGCTCGCAATTCAGATAGGCCGACGACTGCAGCCAGTCCTGATCGGGATACCAGGAAAACATGAACTGGCCGCCCTTGAGGCTATCGACCACCATGCGCGCCACTTCCGGGCGCACTGCGGGGCAGCCCTGGCTACGACCGATGCGCCCCTGGGTAGTGATCCAGGCGGGATTAACGTAGTCCGCCGGATGAATGACGATCGCGCGCTCGCGGGCACGATCATTGACGCCAGGCTCCAGGCCATCCATGCGCAGTGAGTAGCCATGCTTGCCGGTATAGCTTTCAGACGTACGGAACAGGCCGATGCTCGACTGGTGACTGCCGACCACGTTGGAAAATTGCGTGGCCTGGTTTTCACCGGACTTCTGTCCGTGGGCAACGAAATCCTCCAGCAGCAGACGACGCTGTCGCAGATCGAAAATCCACAGCCGACGCTCCGAGGAAGGCAGAGAAAAATCGATCACCGCCAGCCGCTGTGCTGGCCTGGCGCCATTGTTCACGGCGCACTTCATGGCAGCCACGGCGTGGGTCAGAACCTGGGTATCCAGAGTGGGTGCCACTCGCGACAGATCGTTCAGCAAGGGCTGGTAGGAGGGACTGGCGGAAACCAGCGGCGCAAACAGAAACAGGCCGGCGGCAAGGCACAGGTGCCGAAGCGTAGTCATCATGTGCTAAATACCTCATCCGGTGCCAATGCCGACGGTCTCCCGTCAGGCCGGCGCCTATACTTGCTACCAAGCCCCAGTAGGGAGTAGCGAATCAGGTCAGACGAGGCAGAAAGCACGCCGGGAGCGTCTGACAGAGCATGTTGTAATGACCTGAAGGGGCCTGCTTTTCCCAGGCGCCGCAGCCGGTTTAGCGGCGCAGTCTAGCAGTCGGCGGGATAATCTGGAGTGAAGCCTTGTACAAAAAACACGCATTTCGTCTGCTCGCCCCGCTGTTGCTGGCGCCCTTGCTGGCATGCGCAGAGCCGGTTAACGAGCAACCTGCCCCCCTGTATGAAGCACTGCAAAGGCTCCCGGAGGCTTGCGCAAAACCGCTGTCCGATATCGATCAACAGGCTCGGGAACAGCTGCTCGCACTCTATCGGCAACATCATTTTGAGCCGCTGTGGACTGCCTATGAGCAACTCGACCAGTTGTTGATTCAACTCGATGCACTGGCCGATGACGGGCTGGAGCCCGCCACCTATCACCCCGAAACCATTCGCCGCGCGCTGCAGACCGCCACTGCAGAACCCTTGCAGCGCGAGTGCAGCGACCTGCTCGCCAGCCACGGTTATCTTCTGGCGCTGCGGCATCTGGCTCAGGGTCGCCTCTCACAGGAGCGTCTAGAGCCGATCTGGCGCGGCCCAGGCGCCGTGCAACAGCAGCAGGAAAACACCCGCCTGCTGGAGATTGCCTCCCAGGCGCTGGAACAGGCATCACCACAACTGGCATTCGACAAGGCACGCCCCGCCCTGGAGCAGTACCGCAATCTGCGCAAGGCCTATGCCCAGCTGCGTACCGACGAGCAACCCGAGCCCCTGGCCATCCCTTCCGGCAATACCCTGCGTCCCGGCATGTCGGACCCGCGCCTGCCACTGCTGCGGCAGCGCTTGAGCGATGACGGCCACCTGGTGGATACAGCCTGGACCGCGGACGCTGCAGACAATCGTTACAACGCTTCCGACGAGGCGGCACTGAAGTCCTTCCAGCGCCATCACGGACTCCAGGACGACGGCATACTGGGCGCCGAAACACTCGCCATGCTGAATGCCACACGGGACGAGCGACTGGGCCAGCTCAGGGTGAACCTGGAACGTTTTCGCTGGTTTGCCCGCGATATCGAGGCACAGTCGCTGCTGGTGGATATCGCCGGCGGGCGCGTCATCCACATTCATCAAGGCCAGCCATTGTGGGAAACCCGCGCTCAGGTCGGACGCAGCACCCGACAAACACCGGCGATCAAGTCCAGCGTCACCCGCCTCACGCTAAACCCGACCTGGACAGTACCGCCAACCATCATGCGCGAGGACAAGCTGCCGAAGATTCGTGAAAATCTTGACTATCTCGCCCAACAGGGCCTGCAAGTCCTTGATCACCAGGGCAACCCGCTCGACCCGCAGCTGATCGACTGGCGCAATCCTGGCAACATTCTTCTGCGCCAGGCAGCAGGGCCGGACAATTCGCTTGGACGGGTGGCAATCCGCTTCGCCAATCCCTTTTCAATCTACCTGCACGACACACCAAGCCAGAGCCTGTTCGCCCGCTCACAGCGGGCCTTCAGCTCCGGCTGCGTCAGGGTCGAATCGGTGATGCAGTTGATCGATCTGCTGCTGGCCGACACCGAGCACGTACGCTTCGAGCAGTTGCTTGAAACGGGCAAGACGTACGAATTTCGCTTGAGCCAACCGATGCCGATACTGCTCGCCTACTGGACAGCCGAAGCCGACAGTGCCGGCCAGCCACGCTATCGCCCCGACATCTACCAGCGTGACCGCAACCTGCTTGCCGCACTGCGAGCCGCGGATCGATCAGCGATACCCTGACGATGACCAGACCGACGGTTCTGGCAGACCGCCATAGACCGGAGTTTACTGGTACCAAGCCCGTCCCGAGCATCTTGCGCACCGGTGCAGGCCGCTGAGGACGACCCATGATTTTGCCGACATGGACAGACGAGCAGAAATCTTGAACGACGAAAACCGCACCATTCGCAGGGACGAAACCGGACGGCAGGCAGCGCTGACCGACTACCGCATGCTCGATGCGCCCGACGCAGCGGCATTCGACGATCTGGTGTCGCTGGCTGCCGAGCTGTGCCACACCGCCAGCGCCGCCATTGTTTTCGACGATGGCGAGCGCCAGTGGATCAGGGCTTCGCACAATCTCGAAAGTGACGGCCATGCCTACGCCACCACACTCTGTGCCAGGGCGATGGAGCACCCACCCCTCCTGATCATTGAAAACCTTGCAGACGATCCTCAGGCCAAGCAGATGTCGGGCTTTTATGCTGCGGCACCGCTACATACCCCTGATGGATTGCCTCTGGGCGCACTGTGCGTGCTGGATACCGAACCACAACGGCTCAATGAGAAACAGCAGGCACAACTGCAGACACTCGCGCGGCAGATCATGGCGTTGCTGGAGCTGCGCCGGAGCCACCGCCCCGACGCACTCGACCCGACCAACCAGAACAATGGCTGCGCACATTTTCGCAGTGTCGTGGACCGGGCGAGCCAGGCCCTGCTGGAGGCCGAGCAGCGTGTCAGCCTGGCCAATGAAATCGCCTCCATCGGCGTCTGGGAGTATGAGCTCGAAGACAACACCCTGCGCTGGGACACTCAGCTCAAGGCGCTCGCTGGCATCGCGCCGAACGAACCGGAGCTGAGCATCGACGAATTTCTCGCCAGAATCCACATCGAAGACCGCCCCGCCCTGCTCGATGCCTTCCGCAAGGCCCTGGATGGCCAGGGTGAAGGCGAACTCAATCTCGACTACCGGGTTTACGATGTCGCCGGCGAAAAGTTCCGCTGGCTGACCAACCGGGGACGCCGCCTGCTGGACCCCGACGGCAAGATCCGCCTGCTCGGAACCGCACGGGACATCACCGCCGAGCGCACTGCGGCGCTGAAACTGCTGAGCATGAATACCCTGCTCGAAGAGCAGATCCGGGAAAGGCAGCGCGCCGAGCAGCGCCAGACCGTGCTCATGGAACTGGGTGACCTGCTGCGCGGCCAGCCTGACAGCAACACCATCGCCTACGCAGCGGTACAGGCGCTGGGCCAAACCCTGGACGTCTCCCGAACCGCCTTCCTAACCTTCCCCACGTGCTACCAGTTCGCCACCGTCGAGCGCTCCTGGAGCGACGGTGCACTGGACGATTACAGCGAAGACCTGTGCTTCGCTGATTACGGCGACTTCATCGACGACCTGCAGAACGATGAGCTGGTGGTGATCGCTGATGTACAGCACGACAATCGCACCACCTCCCAGGCTGCAGCGTTGCGGCAGCGGCATATCCAGAGCCTGGTCTGCGTGCCGCTACAGGAACAGGGACGGCTGAGCGCTGCCCTGATCCTTCTGCAGGATCGGCCCAGACATTGGGCCGATGAGGACATCACCTTCATTCGCGAAGTGGCCGACCGCGCCTGGACGGCTGACGAACGTATCCGTGCCGAACGCGCGCTTCGCGCCAGCGAAGAACAGTTCCGCACGCTCGCCGACAACATGAGTCAGCTTGCCTGGATGGCGAACCCGGACGGGAAGATCTACTGGTACAACAAGCGCTGGTACGACTATACCGGCACGACGCTTGAAGCCATGCTCGCCCTGAGTTGGCGCGCGGTAAACCACCCGGACCACCATGAACGGATCAGCGCCTCGCTAAAGCGTGCCGTGGCCATTGGCTCGATCTGGGAGGAAACCTTCCCGCTGCGCGGCAAGGACGGCCAGTACCGCTGGTACCTGTCACGCGCACTGCCTATTCGCGATGATTTCGCCCAGGTCACGCACTGGTTCGGAACCAGCACCGACATCACCGCTCAGGTCTGCGCCGAAGAGGCGCTGCGCGAACTCAACGACAATCTGGAGCGGCGTGTCGCCGAACGCACCCGTGAACTGGCGGACATCAACCATCTCCTGCACCTGGAGATGAACGAACGCGAACGCGCCGAAGAAACCCTGCGGCATGCCCAGAAGATGGAAGCCATCGGTCAGCTGACCGGCGGCCTGGCCCATGATTTCAACAACATGCTGAGCGGTGTGCTGGGTGCGCTGGAGCTGATTCAGCGCCGGGTCGCCAGCGGTCGGGTAAACGACCTCGACCGGTATGTCGATGCGGCCACCAGCTCGGCCAATCGAGCCGCCGCGCTGACCCACCGCCTGCTGGCGTTTGCCCGCCGACAGTCGCTTGACCCCAAGCCGGTGGACGTCAACCAGCTGGTGCTATCGATGGAAGACATGCTGCGCCGCACCATGGCCGAACACATCATCTTCGAGACCCGCCTGCAAGCCGACCCCTGGCTGGCCTATACCGACGCTCACCAGCTGGAAAACTCTCTGCTCAATCTAGTGATCAACGCGCGCGATGCCATGAATGGGGGCGGCAGGCTGCTCATTCAGACCGGTTGCGTGCAGATCGACAATACCCAGCCAGACCGCCTTGAGCCAGGCGATTACGTCACCCTCAGCGTGGCCGACAACGGCTGCGGCATGCCGGCCGAGGTGATCACCAAAGCCTTCGATCCCTTCTTCACCACCAAGCCCATCGGCCAGGGCACCGGCCTGGGACTGTCGATGGTATACGGCTTCATCAAGCAGACCGGCGGTCATGTGCGCATTGACAGCACACCTGGCCAGGGCACGGTGATTACCCTGTTCCTGCCACGCAACCACACGCAGCCTGAGCCACAGAAGGAGCAAGAGAAGCGCGACACAGCCACACAATCGACCTGCCCCGACGAAACCGTACTGGTGGTGGAAGACGAAGTGGCCGTGCGCATGCTGGTGATCGAGGTGCTTGAGGAATTCGGCTACCGGGTGCTCGAAGCGCCGGATGGCACCACGGCGCTGCCCTATCTGGAAGGTGATCAACGCATCGATCTTTTGCTCAGCGACATTGGCCTGCCTGGTATCAATGGTCGCCAACTGGCGGAAATGGCGCGCCAGCATCGCCCGGATCTCAAGGTGCTGTTCATCACCGGCTACGCGCCCAATGCCGAAATCCGTGACGAGTTCCTTGCACCGGGAATGGACATGCTCGCCAAGCCCTTCAGCATCGACACGCTTGCAGCCAAGGTAAGCGAACTGATAGGGCGCGACGGATAGCCAGGAACTACGCCCGTCGCCCGGCAGTCTCTGAACAAGGACCAAACGGAGACAATCATCATGCGTGGAAAATCACTGGCTGCCCTGGCGATAAGCTGCATTCCCTTCGGCATGGCGATGGCAGATGGCGGCTTCGTCCGCCAGATTCTTTCCTCTGGCGCGACCACCGGATCGACCTACCTGACCTTCAAGGACAACAAGATGGTGGCCAACGTCCGCGAAGATGCGAGCAGTTTCGTTGCCAGCGACGGCGCCATTCGCGGCCCCTATCTCGAAGCCACGCTGGTGCAACTGCGCAGCGAGCAACCGCAACTGCACGCCAGCGACCTGGAACTCGCCCGTGCGCTGCTTGCCGCAGACCAACTCTAGCCCACACGCGAATCCGAGCAGCAGACTCGACTCCTGTTAATCAGGGACCAGCCGCGTCTCGCTACCCCAACAAGAAACCGGAGGAATCATGAAAAAAACCGCATCCGCTGTTTGGCAGGGCGACCTGAAAAGCGGCAAGGGAACCATCAGTACCGAGAGCGGCGCGCTGAAGGACAACCCCTACGGCTTCAACACCCGTTTCGAAGGCGCCCCCGGCACCAACCCCGAGGAACTGATTGGCGCAGCACATGCCGGCTGCTTCTCGATGGCGCTGTCGCTGATGCTCGGCCAGGCCGGCTTCACCGCAGAACGTATCGCAACCCGTGCCGAAGTGACCCTTGAACAGGACGATTCAGGCTTCACCATTACCGCCATTGCGCTGACACTCGAAGCCCAAATACCGGACATCGATGAAACGCAATTCCAGCAAATCGCCAATCAGGCGAAGGAAGGCTGCCCGGTCTCCAAGGTACTCAACGCCCGGATCAGCCTGACTGCCAGCCTGGCGTAGGGTGAATCGCGCGTCACCGATCCACCCGGCAGAGCCGGGATTTGAAGCGCAACAAAAACGCCGCCACAGGGTTCAGCCAGTGGCGGCGTTTTTGTTCATGGGCATCTCGCCAAACGATCAGCCGCGAATGTTGTAGATGTCTTTCTCGTTCAGCTCGGCATAGTCATACAGGCGCTGAAGATAGGCACGCTGCTGCTCCCACACCTTGCTCGCAACCGGATCGGCCGCAGCGGAGGCGTCCACTGCTTCGGCAGCAACTTCCTTCAGCCGCGCCAGCACTTCGTCCGGTAGGCGGCGAACTTCGACACCCTGTTCGCGCAACTGCTCCAGAGCTTCCATGTTCTTGGCGTTGTAATCGTCAAGCATGTCACCGTTGACGTCCCGAGCGGCGGCACGAACGATGGCTTTGAGGTCGTCCGGCAGGGTTTCCCAAGCCTTGAGGTTGATATCCAGCTCGAAGGTTACGTTCGGCTCCTGCCAGCCCGGCGTGTAGTAGTACTTCGCTGCCTTGTGCAGGCCCAGGGCCAGATCGTTATAGGGTCCGATCCACTCGGTTGCATCAATCGCACCGGTTTGCAGGGCAGTGAAGATCTCGCCGGCTGGCATGTTCACGACTGTTCCGCCCATCTTGGTCAGCACTTCGCCACCCAGGCCGGGTGTGCGCATCTTCAGGCCGCGGAAGTCATCAACCGAATTGATTTCCTTGTTGAACCAGCCCGCTGTCTGCACGCCGGTCGCACCGCAGGCAATCGGCAGCACGCCAAACGGCTTGTAGACCTCCTCCCAGAGCTCCATGCCGCCGCCACGATGCAACCAGGCGTTCATTTCCTGCGCATTGGGACCGAACGGCAGGGCACAGAAGAACTGCGCCGCCGGGACCTTGCCTTTCCAGTAGTACGGCGCACCGTGCCCCATCTCGGCGGTGCCACGGGATACTGCATCGAACACTTCCAGCGCTGGAACCAGTTCGCCGGCAGCGTACACCTTGACCGTCAGTCGGCCCGCGCTCATTTCATTGACCAGCCTGGCAAAGCGCTCAGCACCGACGCCTACACCGGGGAAGTTCTTCGGCCAGGAAGTCACCATCTTCCAAGTGAATTTTTCGGCACTGGCGCCTGCTTCGGACTTGCCGGTAGCGGTTTCGGCCTCCTTGTTGCAACCGGCCAGGGCCGTCGCGGCCAAACCGACACCGGCCGCGGCTAGTATTTGACGTCGTTTCATGGGTAACTCCCTTTTGTTGTTGTAATGAACTGGATACCGGAACCCTGCATCCAGATTATTCTAGCTATCACACGGCTATCCATCACTCAAGTTCGCAATCGGATGTTCAGACTATTTACTGAATACTGTCAGTTGCGATGCCGTCTGACCGGCGCCTAAAATCGCGGGCTGCTCAGGGCAATAACAATAAGGACCTACCATGTCGATACATGCCCCTCCCTTGCTCGCTTTAGCCCGTCTGATCGATACCCTCAACGCCCGCTTCGGCCAGGTCTGCGCCTGGCTGACTCTGTTTCTGGTGCTCGGCACAACGGTCGTGGTGGTGTTGCGCTACGGCTTCGGCATCGGCGCGACCGCACTTCAGGAAGCGGTTCTCTATGCTCACGCGCTGGTCTTCATGGGCGCCGCCGCCTGGACACTGCAGCGCAACGGCCATGTCCGCGTCGATATCTTCTACCAGCGTTTCAGCCCACGCTATCAGGCCCTTGTCGAAGTGCTCGGCACCTTGCTGTTCCTGCTTCCCGTCTGCCTGTTTCTTGGCTGGGCCAGCTGGGATTACGTCAGCAACTCCTGGTCAACGCTGGAAGCGTCCAGCGAATCCGGTGGCCTGAAATTCGTCTACCTGCAAAAGAGCATCATCCTGATTCTGGTGCTCAGCCTGGCGCTGCAAGGCCTCTCTGAACTGATCAAGGGTGCCTACCTTCTCGCCGGTCGCCTGCCGACCTCGGAACCGGAGGTGAAGCATGACTGAATTGATGGCAATCCTGTTGTTCGCCTGCATCTGCCTGGCACTGATGGGCGGCTACCCGGTGGCTTTTACTCTGGGTGGCGTCTCGCTGCTATTCGCCGGCTTCGGCGTACTGACCGGCACCTTCGACGGTGGCTACCTCAGCGCCCTGCCGAACCGTCTGTTCGGCATCATGAACAACCAGACAATGCTGGCCGTTCCGCTGTTCGTGTTCATGGGCGTCATGCTGGAAAAGAGCCGGGTCGCCGAAGACCTGCTCGAATCCATGTCACGTCTGTTCGGCACCCTGCGCGGCGGGCTGGCGATCTCCGTCTGCGTGGTCGGTGCGCTGCTGGCTGCCAGTACCGGCATCGTTGGCGCGACGGTGGTCACCATGGGGCTGCTGGCCCTGCCGACCATGTTGCGTCGTGGCTACGACCCGGCAATTGCCACCGGCACCCTGGCCGCCACCGGCACCCTGGGGCAGATCATTCCGCCTTCCATCGTGCTGGTTCTGCTGGGCGACGTGATGTCCAGCGCCTACCAGCAGGCGCAGCTGAAAATGGGTATCTTCTCGCCGAAGACCGTATCGGTCGGCGACCTGTTCGTCGGCGCGCTGCTGCCGGGCCTGCTGCTGGTTGGCCTGTACATTCTCTACATCATCGGGATCGCAGTGCTGCAGCCCAAGAAACTGCCAGCGCTGCCCCAGGAAGAGCTTGGCCCCATCGAATGGGGCAAGCTGATCAATGCCCTGGTGCCGCCGCTACTGCTGATCAGCGCCGTGCTCGGCTCGATCCTCGCCGGCTACGCAACGCCCACGGAAGCCGCAGCGCTGGGTGCCGTGGGCTCGATGCTGCTGGCCTTGTACAAAGGCAAACTCAACCTCACCCAACTGCGTAACGTGGCGCACGGCACAACCGAAATCACCGCCATGGTGTTCCTGATCCTGATCGGTGCATCGCTGTTCTCGCTGGTGTTTCGTGGTTTCGGCGGCGAAGCCATGATCGAGGATGTGTTCGCCCAGTTGCCAGGCGGCGTGCTCGGCGCCTTCTTCCTGGTCATGGTGGTCATCTTCCTGCTGGGCTTCATCCTGGACTTCATCGAGATCACCTTCGTGGTCGTGCCAATCGTCGGTCCCGTGTTGCTTGCAATGGGTCTGGACCCGGTATGGCTCGGCGTAATGATTGCGTTGAATCTGCAGACCTCCTTCCTCACGCCACCCTTCGGCTTTGCCCTGTTCTACCTGCGCGGCGTGACACCAAAATCGGTGCCCACCAGCACCATCTACAAGGGTGTGATCCCTTTCATCCTGATCCAGATCCTGCTGCTGGTGATCGCTTACCAGTTCCCTGGCCTGGTCACCTGGCTACCCGAGCAGGTTTACGGTAAATAGCTGCACGCAGACGCCTGTTTCGACAGGCGTCTCGCTTTTCAGTCTAGTGCCTGACCATCCGCGGATTTATCCATGCCCAGCCCCGCCAGCCATGCGCAGCTCGCTGAACGCTTTCAGCGGCTCGATACGTTTCTCGTGCAGTATCAGGCGCTGTGGCGACCCCGTCCCTTCACTCATATCCGACTGCCCTGGGAAGCGGATCATCCGCAACTGGCCGCCTGGCTGCGCGCCCGCTCTCTGGAAGCAGCCGAAGCCGCGCACAATCATCCCGGTGCACTTTTGGCCCCGACTCCCTTCCAGGCGCTGGCCGAGCAGGCGGCAGCATTGACCCGTGTGGACGAACTGCCCATGCGAACACTACCCGCCAGTGATCCCCGCCAGGCCACGGACGTACCTGGACGCAAATGGCTGCAGATCCAGTCGTTCAGCGCAGCACTCGACTTTCGCGAGCGCCCCCGCCACTGGCTCGACTGGTGTGCCGGCAAAGGCCATCTGGGTCGTCAGCTGGCAAGCAACGGCACGCCCCTGACCTGCCTGGAATGGGACCCGACACTGGTCAATGCAGGCGCGCAACTCAGCCTGCGTCTGGGCATCGACGCAAGCCACATACAAATGGACGTAATGAGCGCCGAGGCAGCCGCTCAGCTTGACCCGGTCTCAACCCCGGTCGCCCTGCACGCCTGCGGCGATCTTCACGTTCGTCTGCTACAACTGACCATCACCCAGGGCTGCCGACAGCTTGCGCTGGCGCCCTGCTGCTACAACCGCATCCAGGCCGAGCAGTATCAGCCGCTTTCCAGTGCCGCCCGGCAATCATCGCTGATACTTTCACGCGACGATCTGGGCCTTCCGCTCAGCGAAACCGTTACCGCCGGCACACGCGAACGCCGCCAGCGCGACCAGTCCATGGCCTGGCGGCTGGGCTTCGACCTCCTGCAACGCAAACTGCGTGATGACGACAGCTACCTGCCAACGCCTTCACTGCCAAGCGCCTGGCTGAAGAAAAGCTTCGAGCAGTACTGCCGCGACCTGGCTGCCCTCAAGGGCATCCCCGCCCCCCTGACCGAGCCATGGCAGCAGCTGGAACAACGCGGCTGGCAGCGCCTCGCCGAAGTCCGCAATCTGGAGCTGCTGCGCGGTCTGTTCCGTCGTCCGCTGGAGCACTGGCTGCTGCTCGACCGCGCCCTGCTGCTGGCCGAAAACGGCTATCAGGTGCGCCTCGGCACCTTCTGCCCCACCGCATTGACGCCACGCAACCTCATGCTGATCGCCGAGCTCGACACCCCCCTCGCATAAGCCTCAACAACACCACGCAACCAACTGGAAAGAAACAGGTTTACTCGCCGCAACCAATCGCTATAATGGCGCCCATAATTTAGCCGGTATAGCTCAGCTGGTAGAGCAACTGACTTGTAATCAGTAGGTCCCGAGTTCGACTCTTGGTGCCGGCACCATATTCAAAGCCCCGCAATGCGGGGCTTTGTCGTTTCTGAACGTCTAGCCTTCGTCTTTCACAACGCTCTGACGTCCCACCCGGGCTTTACGTGTTTTTTAATGCAAACCGAGTGGGTGGTGAAAGGACCGGCGCAGCCCAGCAGCCACACGCGTGCGAACCGCCATCGGGAAATAGCCCGTTTGTCAGCCCCGGCAGAACGGAATTGTTTATTCCCGATCGTCGATCCCCTATGCTGCTTTTGCCGGAACCGCCGAACCGCGAGCCAACTTCAGGTCGGACTAGAACGGAAACAAGTATCAATGGCTGCCCTAAAAAAGAATATTTGGCTATTGTTCTTCCTGCTCGTGCTGTCAAGCACGGTCCTGCTGGTAAGCATTTCGATTTCGCGCTGGAACAGCCTCACCGAATATTACCGTGTGAGCCAACAAGGGCTGGCGGCTCAGTGGTTCGGGGCATTCTCGTCAATTCTCGAACAGCAGGAAGCCATCCTCACCTTGATGGGTGAAGACCTGCTCAAGCGCGAGGCCAATAGACCTGAAGATCTCCAGGCCCGGCTGGACGACCTGATGAACCTGAACCCGGATTTTTTTTCAGGGTTCGCATTGATTTCACCCCAGGGTGAAGTGCTGGAACGCACGTCAAATCTCAACAACAGCGTGACCAACATTCTCGATGCGCCCGAGGTGCGTGATTCCTTCGCCTACGCCCTGGAAACAGACAAGATGGTTCTTGGCCGCACGTATTTCGCCCCGCGCCTTGCTATTCCCGCGCGCAAGGCAATTCGAAACAACCAGGGCGAAGTACTCGGGGTCATGACTGGGGCCTTGAGCGTCACGGGCGCCGACGGCTACTTTGCTCATGGTCACGTATTAGGGGACTTCAACCGCATAACGATTCTTCGCAGTCGCGACCACTACGTTCAGTACGCCACCAGTGATGAGCTGATCAAAGGCTTTCACGAGCAGCCCATGGCCCAACCGGCCTATGGGAATCTCATGCAGATTCTGCAGGATTTCTCTGAACCTGCCTCTTCGATGGCCCTGTCTGATCGCACCCAGATCGGTTTCCGTTGGGATGCGGGGGAAGATCGCGGCATGGTTCGAGGTGTGGCCATATACCATCCCCGGTATGAATTCTGGCTTATCTCGGAGATTGAAGATGCCTTCCTGATAAGAGAATTCCTGGATATCTTTGCCAGCTACCTGCTGGTTATGTTGGTGTTCACGGTGAGTATGTATCTACTATTCCGTCACATTGACCGGATCGAGAAAGGCCGACGTGGGGAGCTGATCTTTCAGGCCAACCATGATGCATTGACCCAACTACCAAACCGCAACTACCTGACTTCCACCTTTAACGAGTGGATGCATGAAAAACCCGCATTCTCACTTCTGTTTATCGATCTGGATAGTTTCAAGGGTATCAACGATAGCTTTGGCCATACCGTCGGCGATGGCATCCTTGTTGAACTTGCCAAACGATTTAAAGCCAACACCAACCATAACGAGTTACTGGTTCGCCATGGCGGTGACGAGTTCGTCCTGCTGACAGCGGGCACTGACCTGGAGCAGAGCGAACAACGAGCAGCGGCACTGATCTACCAGGCCTGTGAGAATGTCTGCGCCTTCGACATGACCTTCTCCCCCGGCTGCAGTATCGGCATCGCTCGTTTTCCAGAACATGGAACCCGCCTGGACGAACTGCTTCGGGCTTCAGATATAGCCATGTATGAGGCGAAGAAAAAGCGCAATAGCGTCGCCATTTTCAAGCCCAGCCTGGAACAGCATTACTTGCAGCGGCTCAAGATTGAACAGCTACTCAGGGGCGCTGAGCAGCGCGGTGAGATTTACATGACCTACCAACCCCAGTTAGATGCCGCAGGTCAGCTGCATGGCGTTGAAGCCTTGGTTCGTTGGAAACATCCCGAGTTGGGACTCATCCTGCCGGACCAATTCATCGGCGTAGCCGAACAGTCTGGCGGAATGGGCAAGCTCGGCGCCTACATCGTTGATCAATCACTCAACCAGATTCAGACCCTTCGCCAACGCTACAAGATGCATTTCAAGCTATCGATCAATATCTCCCTGCGCCAGTTCGCAGAGACCGACTTCGCAGACTATTTGCTGGCGAAGCTACTGGACGCAGGCATGCCGGCGCACGCTGTGTGTCTGGAAATTACGGAGAACCTGTTGATCGAAGACCTCGATCACGTCCGTGGCGTTCTGCAAAAATTGCATTCGGCAGGAGTCCGAATCGCTTTGGATGATTTCGGAACCGGATATTCGTCACTCAGCATTCTTCGCAATCTACCGATTGACGAGTTAAAAATAGATAAGAGCTTCGTCAACAATATTCTGTCGGACGAAACCTCTTTGAAGATGGTAAAAACATCATCAATATTGGCCGTATTTACGAGATGGCTATTCTCGCGGAAGGTGTAGAAACCGAGGAACAGAGGCAGATGCTTGAAGATTGCGGCTGTGATCTGTTTCAAGGCTATCTGTTTGCCCGTCCGATGGCGATATCTGATCTTGAGTTATATATTGAGAACGAGGCTTCAAAGCCTGGACCCAGAGCAGGCACTCACTTCAGTACACAGTAGAATAATCATCAATTAGCGCCCCAACAGGTCCAGCCTGAGGTTGCTCTGTTGCCACGCACAGTCACGGCGTCTCGGGCAGACTGACGACGACTCATTAGAGCGTCCACATCTAGCCGACTGGCAATTTAGTAACCACCCGAGCCGGAACAAGAAGCAGGACTTCTGGCTGCCAGGCCAAAGCGCACAGGGAGAAGTGATCATGCTTAACGCAGTACTGGCCGGCAAGAAGCGAGGCACCGGCTTGCACAGCCTGCACGTGGCGCTGGAGTCGGCAGAAGGGGCCGAGGACGTGCTGACTGCCAGCGTTTTCGAGCGTTTGAGTTACCTGCCTGAACACCTGCTGACCCGCGTACTCAGCGAACTGCTGGGCGAAGCCTTTGGCCCGCTGCAGCGTATCGATTACTGGCCGTCGTGGTACCTGGCAGACGGCACTCGTGTCGAACCAGACGTGCTGCTGCAGGGCAGTGACTGTACACTACTGGTAGAGGCCAAGCGGCACGACCATATGCACCAGCAACTGGCTACTCAATTGGCTAACGAGCTCCTGGCCGGCTGGCAACAAAACGTACTGTCAGACCCCTGCATCCTGCTTACGCTGGGTGGCCTGAACGACTACGGCGAAGCCGGTCGCCAGCGACTGCTGACGGAGTTGCTACCTTTTTTGCCTGACGCCAGCACTGGCCGCTTCAGGCTGGTCTGTGCGAGCTGGCAACAGCTGTATCAGACGCTCGAAGCGCACTTGCCACCTGACTCGCCACCCGGCTGCCTGCGTCTTCTGGACGATATCGCCAAGTGTTATGCCTGGCATGGCTTACGCACGCATCCCATGCGCTGGCTCGCTGATCTGCGACCGGTCACGCTCGACACCCACCCCGGCGCATTTGCTACTTGGAGCCTGAAATGACCGTAACCCTCCAGGATGCCTTGTTGGATGTACGCAAGGCCTATCGCCTGCTGGCTGACTATCAGCAGCGCATGTTCGAGCTGCTGGGCTATATCCGCGAGCAGCTTGGCGCTACTGCTTACCACCAGCAATATGTCTATCCCTTACCTCAGGGGCTCTATGGGCTGGAGAAGCGCGAAAACAGCGGTCGGCGCTACCTGCCGTTCTACGACCTGTCGGCGATCTGGCTGAAAAACAGTGGCCAGGAAGCACCCTGGGACAATCACCGGTCGGGCGACTTGATGTTTGGCGCCTGGGTTCGCAGCGATACAGGGTTCGACCAGTACAGCGGCGAGTTCAGTTCCGAGCCCGTCGAGCAAACCCGCAGCGAGTTGGTGTTATCGGTGGTGGTTTGCGACATACCGACTGCCAAACCCTGCAACTGGTACGGCAACGTCTGGCAGGGTATCGATTACCCCGAAGACGGCCAGGTGAATGTCACTGACCTGCCTGGCTACCGCTGCTTTTCCAAGGCGATAGCGCTCGCTAAGCTGGCTGACAAGGCGGCCATCCAGGCTGCCTTGGATGAATGGCGCACACTGGCCAGCCGCAAGCTTGAGTTGCCTGTCAGGACTTTTTAGCGCTTAAGGGCCAGGCCAGGCGTCGCGCCGATGGCGATAGCTGCATCGCAAAAACCACAACCCCGATGAGCATCAGCCACCCAAAAATTGCTTCCACTAATCATGATCTCAAAGCACAACCGACGCTGCCCTATCCGGCAATACAGCGGCAAACCGTCTAACAAACAGTTTTTCCTGGGGGAAGCGTAAAGCGAGCAGGCTATATCCCGACCATCAGCGCAGCGCTAAGATTCGTGCCCTTCTGCTTTTCAAGCTGACCCATGCGCGGTCGGCCACGGCTCAGAGACACTTTCATGATCAACGTTGAGCACATGGCCTCCATTCTTGATGCTCTGCCGGACCCTGCCTTCATTCTGTCTCGCAGCGGGAAATACGTTGCGGTGTTCGGTGGTCGTGATATGCGCTATTACCACGACGGCAGCAGTCTCGTCGGCCAGTACATTTCAGATTTGATCAAACCCGAGAAAGCGAACTGGTTTCTTGAACAGATCGGTCGGGCGCTGGCATCTCAAAAATTGCTGGTCGAAGAATACGAGCTGAGTAATCGCGATGTGAAAGGGCTATCCGATGATGGCCCCAAGGAGCCGATCTGGTTTGAAGGACGCATCCAGGCACTGAGTTTTTTGGTGGATGACGAGGACGTGGTGCTCTGGGTCGCAAGCAATATTTCAGAACGGCACTATCTGGAAGTCAGGCTGAGGGAGCTGAGCGACACTGATCAGCTCACGGGCCTATTCAACCGAAGAAAGCTGGAGCATGAGCTAACACTTCATTACGAGTCGTTCAAACGCCATTGCGTGCCGACCTCCATCCTGATGCTCGACTTGGACAACCTGAAGAAAATCAACGACACAAAGAGGCATCACATCGGGGATGAGATGATTCTGGCGGTGGCCGACACGTGCCGCGCTACGCTTCGCATCACGGATACCGCCTGCCGTTTTGGCGGCGATGAGTTTGTGATTGCGCTGCCCAATACGAATCCTGACCAGGCCTTGCAGTTCGCCATACGCCTGCATGAGCAGTTCCGGAAAGCGTTGTGCCGGTTTTCCGTGGACGACACCGTCGCTACAGCCAGCATTGGCATTGCGACCATGGTGCTCGAAGACCAGTCTTACGAAGACACGCTCAAACGTGCTGATCAAGCCCTATATAAAGCAAAAGGCAAAGGCAAGGACCGGGTCGTTTTAGCCTGACGACCACCCCTCGCGACAAAGACTCTGAACCCTATCGTCAATGAAACCTCGGCACCGTCAAGCCTTCTGAGCATTCAGTTCATCAGCGCACCTCCATCTGCCGCAAGTCCGCTACTGCTCTAGCCTGCAGCGATTCAGCGCACCCGCCACGCGCTCATCCTTCCAGCTGTCTCCGGAACATGCCGTGCTAAACGAGGTCTGCTGAGCGTCGCCGCCTTTCAGCGCAGAGTCAGCCGTAAGGAGCTGGACAACCGGATGTCTGCAGTACGAACTCTCTTCAACAAGATAAAGCTCTACCTGTTCAACGCTTCGTGGATGATGGTGGAACGGCTGCTGCACATCGGCGTGGGCTTTGTCATGGCCGTTTTGCTGGCGCGCTATCTGGGTCCCGAGCAGTTCGGCATGCTTTCCTATGCGATTGCGATGACGGCCATCTTCGCTTCTGCCGGCCACATGGGCCTGGCCGGTCTGGTGGTACGCGAGGTGGTGCGCAAGCCGGACATCATCCCCGAAACCCTGGGCACCACCTTTGTCCTGAAACTGTCAGGCATGGCGCTCGGCTTCAGCCTGGTCCTGCTTTATGCGCTGCTGTTCGAGGAGGTCGGCGGTACCGAATTCTGGATGCTGCTGATCGTTGCATCAGCGATCTTTTTCCAGACCTTCGATGTGGTGGAGTACTGGTTTCAGTCACAGGTGCAGGCCAAGTATCCGGCCATTGCCAAGTCCGCGGCGATGCTGCTGGCCGCAGGCATCAAGCTGCTGCTGATCCTGTCCGGTGCGGGGCTCATGGCGTTCGCCTTCGCCCATGCTGCGCAGTTTTTGTTCGCCGCGCTGCTGCTGGCATTGCTCTACAAGGGCACCACCCGGCTCTCACTGACGAGCTGGTCAGCCAGCTTTGCGAAAGCCAAGGAGCTGCTCAGCCAGGGCTGGATTATCTACCTCGGGTCGATCTTCGCGGTGATCTACATGAAGATCGATCAGGTCATGCTCAAGTGGATGATCGATGCCGAGGCGGTAGGCGTCTACGCCGTCGCCGCGCAGCTCTCGGAAGCCTGGTATTTCCTGCCCACCGCCATCGTTGCATCCTTCTTTCCCAAGCTGATCAAGTTGCACGCCGACGACACGGCGCGGTTCAACCTGCGCTTTCAGCAGCTGTTCGATCTGCTGTTCATCCTTGCCATCGCGGTCGCCATCCTGGTCACGCTCGTCGCCGCACCGCTGATTGCCCTGCTGTTCGGCGAGGAATACCGGCAGTCGGCTTCGATCCTCGTCATTCATGTCTGGGGCGGTGTGTTCATCTTCATGCGCGCACTGTTCAGCCGCTGGATTCTGATCGAGGGCGCCCTGATGTTTTCCCTGGTGACCCAGGGACTTGGCGCGCTGGCCAATATCGGCCTCAACCTGCTGCTGATCCCGCGCTACGGGGGCGAAGGCGCGGCGCTGGCGACCGTCATGTCCTACGCCATTGCCTCGTACGTCGCACTGCTGGGGCACCGCAAGACCCGCCCCGTGTTCTACATGATGACCAAGTCCATCTTCAGCCCTTTCCGTTATGCCTTCAGGGCCGCAGGAGCCATCCGATGAGCCTCAAGTCCCTCGCCCAAGCACTGCCCGAGCCGATCAAGTCCGTGCTCAAGGCCAGCCGCGACAATGTCAGCCTAGGACTGGTCCGGCTATGTTCCGGCAACGGCTTCCTCGCTTCGCTGTACTACTGCTTTTTCAGTCGAGAGTTCTATCGCGAGCATCGCGCCGTGCTGCTCGGTCGCCTCCAGTTCGCCCGGCTGATGCGTAGCCAGGGTGAGAATGACGCCTTTCTGCGGCGCAATGTGCATCGCCTGGAGAAGGGACTGATCATGCGTCCGCGACGTGGCACCTTCGCCGAGGACTACATCGGCGAAACGGTTCGCTGTTATGCCGGAGCAACCCAGAGCGGAACCTTCGACGGCCAGCGGCGCTGGGCCGGTGACGTGCTTGGCGCCTATTTTTCGGCTGTCGAAAGCACGCCGCGCATTGACTCGGCGCGGAATGCGTTCAGCCGCGCACAGGCACCCGACGAATCCGGCCAGTGTGTGCCCTACCCGCACAACCGGTTACCGGCATGTCCGATCAGCTACGACCAGCTGCTGGTGCTGTTCCAGCGCCGGCGCTCGGTGCGCTGGTATCAGGACAAACGGGTCGATAACTCACTGATCGAAGAAGCCGTGCGGGCGGCCAGCCTGGCGCCTTCTGCCTGCAACCGTCAGCCGTTTCGCTTTCATGTCAGCAACGATCCGCACAAGGCTGCCGAGATTGCCCACTGCGCGGGCGGTACCGGCGGCTTTCATCACAACCTGCCCTGCGTGATCGCGGTGGTAGGCAATCTGGGCGCCTATCCCGAAGCACGCGACCGTCATGTCATCTATATCGATGGCTCCCTGGCGGCGATGCAATTGATGCTGGCGTTCGAGACCCTTGGCCTGTCCACCTGCCCGATCAACTGGCCGGACATCGAGGAAAAGGAACGCCTGCTGGCAGAGAAACTTGGGCTGGCCTACCACGAGCGCACCGTGATGCTGCTGGCGGTGGGCTACGCCGACCCCACCGGCGGCATTCCCTATTCGGACAAGAAGACCGAGCAAGACCTGATCGTATTCAACTGAGGTAAACAATGATCATCGAAATCAGAAAGGCAGGCTTCGTCAACAAAGGCGCCGAGCTGATGCTGCATGCCGCGCTGCAGAAACTGAAGGCTCGCTACCCTGATGCCACCTTCGTCATGGCGCCGACCACCGAAAAATCCGATCACCCGTTCCGCAAACTGGTGCAGCTGGGCTTCTATCCCAAGGCTTCACTGTGGCGCTACGGCATTCAATGGGGAAATCTGGCAATGCTCGCGCCGCGCCCGCTGCGCGAGATGTACGGCGTCGTACTGGACAAGGAGGTCGATGTGGTGATCGACGCAGCCGGTTTCGCCTACAGCGACCAGTGGGGCGACGAGCCGAGCATCGAGCTGGCGCAATCGGCCAAGCGCTGGGCCAGGAACGGCACCCGTGTAATTCTCTTGCCCCAGGCGCTAGGGCCGTTCACCAGCGAAAAGATCCGCACGGCCATGCAGGGTGTGGTCGAGCACGCCGACCTGATCTTTGCGCGTGAGCGCATCTCCTTTGAGCATCTGACCGATCTGGTCGGCCAGCGGGACAACATCAGGCAGGCCCCCGACTTCACCAACCTGATCAGCGGAGTGCTGCCGGCGAACTTTGATGTCGAGCAGAATCGCTTCTGTATCGTTCCCAACTGCCGGATGCTGGACAAGACCGATAAAGCGACGCGCGATGCCTATCTGCCGTTCCTGATCGAATGCACCCGCTATCTGCTGGAAAAAGGCGCCCGGCCTTTCGTACTCGTCCATGAAGGCCAGGCCGACCTGAAGCTGGCAGAACAGCTGTCGGCTGCCGTCGGCGGCATCAACATCATTCGGGAAAGCGGCCCGCTGGAGATCAAGGGCATTCTGGGCGCCTGCGATGGCACCCTCGGCAGCCGCTTTCACGGTTTGGTCAGTGCCCTGTCCCAGGGCGTTCCGGCGCTGGCCACGGGCTGGAGCCACAAATACCAGATGCTGTTCGAGGACTACGGCTTTGCGGACGGCCTGATCGATGTGACGGCCAGCCCCGCTGAAATCAGGCGCAAACTCGATCTGGTGACAGACCAGAGCACGCAGATCCGAACCCTGATCCAGACGCGCACCGGACAGCTCAAGCAGCAATCGGAGCAGATGTGGCAGGACGTCTTCGAGGTGATCGACCCCATCGCCCGCAGCCGGGACCAGCAGGCACAGCGGAAAAGGGCCGGCGCGGCCTGAGGGGCCATTCGCCGGGCTACTCGTAGGGACAGATAAATTCAGCCAGGGATTGGCCAAGGCCGAATGAATTCGGCCCGGTAGAAAGACTTACTTTTTAGTGTCGGCTTACGCCTTGCAGAGGTTCTTCCCGCCCCCTCGACTCGGCATCGGAAACCACACCGATGCGTCGCAGATACCATTGCTGCGCCAGCCAGAAACAGCCCCAGCCCAGCAGCACGCCGAGGGTGTTGGCCAGCATGTCGCCCAGCGAAGCCCAACGATTGGGCAACAGACCCTGTGCCAGTTCGATCAGTACGGCTGCGCCAAGGCACGCCGCGGCGGCCCAGACGACTCGCCACTGCGCAAAGGCCAGGCGCAGCGTGAACATCAGCGCGGCGAAACCGAGCAGGTGATGCAGCTTGTCCTGCTGGTCGAACACCTGCGGGACTGGTTCGGGGCGCAGGCCAGTGAAGAGGATGACCGCCAATACCGCAATAAAGGGCAGCACGCGCAGGTAATTCATGGGCAATAGAAAGCTCTCGCTGTACGGGGTGCAAAGGCAGGGAATACTTGCTGGCAGGCCGAACGGTGCGGCACAGAATATCAGGTGACATGCCGGCGATAACTGTCGGCTTGCACGCTATGAGGACGAAAAAGCTCGATAGTTCGTCCGCTTCCGTGGAAAGTGACCAGACGGTTCTCACTCGACATTTCACAAACGGAACCGCGCGTAACGGGTCCGAACTGATAGCATTCCGCAAACGCGCGGGCGCCTGGCAAGCACCTCGGACTCCTCGGCACTCCTTCAGTCTCGA
>NZ_JAMOHY010000007.1 GCF_024448695.1 Stutzerimonas stutzeri
AACCAGCCCCTGCCAGTGCTACCTATGGATTCTCTTCCTACCCAGGCCGCCTTCGTCCTGCACAGTCGCCCCTATCGCGAGAGCAGCGCCCTGGTGGATTTTTTTACGCCCCAGGGGCGGCTGCGAGCCGTATTGCGGGGCGCAAGAGGCAAGGCCGGTACGCTGGCAAGGCCTTTCGTGCCGCTGGACGTCGAGTTTCGTGGCCGTGGTGAGCTGAAGAGCGTAGCCCGGCTCGAAGCCAATGGCCTAGCCCACTGGCTCGAAGGCAATGCCTTGTTCGGTGGCATGTACCTCAACGAATTGCTGATTCGCCTGCTGCCTGCCGAAGATGCACAGCCCGCACTGTTCGAGCATTACTTGCACACTCTGTCCGGGCTGGCGGCGAAACGTCCGCTGGAACCTCTGCTGCGCTCATTCGAATGGCGCTTGCTGAGCGAACTGGGCTATGGTTTCGCGCTTGATCGGGACGTCTGTGACCAGCCCATCGCCAGTTCCGGGCTTTACCGGCTCGTGCCGGATACCGGGCTGGAGCCCGTCGGGCAGTTTCAGCCGGGGCTGTTCAACGGTGCGGAGCTGCTGGCGATGGCCGAGGCTGACTGGGACGTGCCCGGAGCGCTGGCGGCGGCCAAACGTCTGATGCGTCAGGCGCTGGCGCCCCATCTGGGCGGTCGGCCACTGGTCAGCCGTGAACTGTTCATGAACATGAAGGAGCCATCGCGTGACTGAAGCCAATCGAATTCTGCTCGGGGTCAACGTCGATCACGTCGCGACACTGCGTCAGGCGCGCGGTACTCGCTATCCTGATCCGGTCAAGGCTGCGCTGGATGCTGAGGAAGCCGGTGCGGACGGGATTACCGTGCACCTGCGCGAGGACCGCCGGCATATCCAGGAGCGTGATGTCCTGATGATGAAGGACGCATTGCAGACGCGAATGAATTTCGAGATGGGCGTGACCGAGGCCATGCTCGTCTTCGCCGAGCAGTTGCGACCAGAGCATGTCTGCCTGGTCCCGGAAACCCGGCAGGAGCTGACCACCGAAGGCGGGCTTGATGTGGCGGGGCAGGAGTCGCGCATCCGTGACGCCATCGACCGCATGGCTGCCTGTGGCGCGCAGGTCTCGTTGTTTATCGACGCCGATCCGCGCCAGATCGAAGCCGCCGCCCGTCTGGGGGCGCCGGCGATTGAGCTGCATACCGGGCGCTATGCCGATGCCCATGGCAGCGCGGAACGTACTGTCGAGTTGGCGCGCATCCGCGAGGGCGTGGAGGCGGGGTTGAGTCATGGTCTGATCGTCAATGCCGGTCACGGTCTGCACTACCACAATGCTGAAGCCATCGCCGCGATTGCGGGCATCAACGAGCTGAACATCGGACATGCGATTGTTGCCCATGCACTGTTTGTCGGCTTCAAGCAGGCCGTCAGCGAAATGAAGCAGTTGATCCTGGCTGCAGCAGTTCGGGCCTGATGCCGGCTCAGGGCTTGCGCGCAATCAGCACGGCGCGCATCGGTGCCGGCAGGCCCTCGATGGTCTTGCTGTGGTCCTGCGGGTCGAGAAAATCAGGTAGCGACTGATAGCGCATCCAGTCCGTGCTGCGCTGCTCGTCAGTGCTGGTGATGCTCACATCGACACAGCGCACGTCGACGAAGCCGGCGCGGCGCAGCCAGCACTCCAGCGCTGCCACCGAAGGCAGGAACCAGACGTTGCGCATCTGTGCGTAGCGATCTTCAGGCACCAGCGCAGTGCTTTCATCGCCTTCGACCACCAGGGTTTCCAGCACCAGCTCGCCGCCCCTGAGCAGGCAGTCTTTCAACTCCAGCAGGTGATCGACCGGTGAGCGGCGGTGGTAGAGCACGCCCATGGAAAATACCGTGTCAAAGCCTTCGAGCTTTGCCGGGAGCTCTTCCAGCGCCATTGGCAAGTGCCAGACGGGCCGCTCGGAAAGATAGCGTTTCATGGCGTGGAACTGGCAGAAGAACAGCCAGTTCGGATCGATGCCTACGACCGAGTCGGCCCCGGCCCCGAGCATCCGCCACATGTAATAGCCGTTGCCGCAGCCGACATCGAGAATGCGCTTGCCGGCCAGGTCGAGATGCGGCGCTACGCGCTCCCATTTCCAGTCCGAACGCCATTCGGTATCCACATGGACGCCGAAGACTTCGAACGGCCCCTTGCGCCAGGGTGACAGGCCGAACAGCGCGTCATGGGTGACGGCACGCGTCGCTTCGTCGCAATCGCTTTCCAGCCGGAAGGCGTCGCGCAGCTCAATACGGTCGGGCTGTATATCCGGCAGTGCATCAACGGCACGGCGCCAGCGCGGCAGGTCGCCGTGGCCGACGGCAAGCTTTGTGTCCAGTTGCTGCTGCAGGCCATTGGCCCATGCAGCCAGAGGGGTGCCGGCCAGGCGCCAGGCGAGGGGTGTCAGGTCGAGATTCATGGCAGGGCGATCAACGAAGCGAAATTAAGGCACTGGAACCAGGGCACAACCTTTGAAAAGCCGGCATCCAGCAGCCGTTGGCGGTGAGTTTCCAGGCTGTCGGGCTTCATCACGTTTTCGATGGCGCTGCGCTTCTGGGCGATTTCCAGTTCGCTGTAGCCATTGGCACGCTTGAAGGCGACGTGCAGGTCGGTGAGCAGATCGTGCTCCTGTTCGTCCTCGAAGCGCAGCTTCTCCGAAAGGATCAGCGCTCCACCCGGAACCAGTGCCTGGCGAATGTTGGCCAGCAGAGAGGGGCGTTGCTCCGGTGAGATGAACTGCAAGGTGAAGTTAAGTGCTACCAGCGAGGCGGGTCGAAACTGCAGTGTGAGGACGTCCGCCTCGATGATCTCGACGGGCAGTAGTTCCTGAAACATCGAATCCTGCCCATGCAAGTATTCGCGGCAGCGTTCGACCATTGCCGCGGAGTTGTCCACGGCGATCACCTGGCAATTGTCAGTCTTGACGTGTCTGCGCAGTGCCTGTGTCACGGCACCCAATGAGCAACCCAGATCGTACAAATGCGTATTGGGTTGGGCGAACTGCGCCGCCAGTACACCGATGTTTTCGACGATGGTGGGGTAGCCCGGCACCGAACGCTTGATCATGTCGGGAAAAACCCGCACCACGTCCTCGTTGAAAACGAAATCCTGGGGCTGGGCGAGGGGCTTGGCGAACAGGCGGTCTGGGTCGTGACTCACGGCGGCGTCTGGGCAGGTAAAAAACAGGGCGGCATTGTAACGAAAAGCGTGGTGCGTAGCCCGTGGGGGTGATCTTGTCGCGCTGCAGCGGCGCTACGAACTCTGCCACCCAGGTATGTAGAGGGCGCTTTGACTGCAGTCCAACGCAAATGCCAAAAGAAAGTATCAGATGAGGGTGCGTGACAAATTGCCGCTTTTGGCCTGCGCGGGGTTAATTCTTGTCTGACCTCAAGTTCTGTTGCAGGTTTTGGGTGCGTAATGACGTAAACCTTGTACAGCAGGAGCGTCTTTCGTGAATACAATCAAACATCTGGCCTTATCCATTGCGTTGGCTTTCAGCGGCCAGGTACTAGCGGATGCTGCAGACGGTCTGCCACGTGTCAAGGTGGGACTGGTGGCTCCGCCACAGGTGCACGCCCACGAACAGGTGGCGCCGAAGGAGCCGCGCGTCGTGCAGTTCCGCCTGGTGATCGAGGAAAAGAAAATGGTCATCGACGACCAGGGCACCACGCTCCAGGCGATGACGTTCAATGGTTCGATGCCCGGGCCGACCATGGTGGTGCATGAGGGTGATTTTGTGGAGCTGACGCTGGTTAACCCGGCCAGCAACAGTATGCCGCACAACATCGATCTGCATGCTGCCACCGGTGCGCTGGGGGGTGCTGCGCTGACCTTGGTGTCTCCAGGACAGGAGGCAGTGCTGCGCTTCAAGGCCGACCGCACCGGGACTTTTGTATACCATTGTGCCCCAGAAGGCATGGTCGCCTGGCATGTGCTGGCCGGTATGAGCGGTACGCTGATGGTGCTGCCGCGCGAAGGTTTGAAGGACCCGGCTGGCAACGCGCTGCATTATGACCGCGCCTACACCATCGGTGAGTCCGACCTGTATATCCCGAAGGACAAGGACGGCAAGTACAAAGATTACAGCACCCTGCTCGACAGCTATGCCGACAGTCGAGAAACCATGCGCGGCCTGATTCCCAGCCACGTAGTCTTCAATGGCCGGGTCGGTGCGTTGACCGGCAAGAACGCCTTGACTGCCAATGTCGGCGAGTCGGTCCTGTTCATCCATTCGCAGGCTAACCGTGATTCCCGTCCGCACCTGATCGGTGGCCACGGTGACTGGGTGTGGGAAACCGGCAAGTTCGACAATCCGCCGTTGAAAAACCTGGAGACCTGGTTCGTGCGTGGTGGTTCGGCGGGTGTGGCGCTCTATACCTTCCGTCAGCCCGGAGTCTATGCCTATCTCAACCACAATCTGATCGAGGCGGAGATGGGGGCAGCCGGCCACATCGTCGTGGAAGGCGAGTGGGACGATGAGCTGATGATGCAGGTCAAAGCGCCAGGCCCTATCACCTCGCAGGAGTAAAGCCATGCAGCGCTTCGTGTACCGTACGGCACCGCTGCTGCTGTTGGGCCTGTTGACCGCATGTGGCAAGCCGCTGGTCGAGCCGGAGTTGGTGGAGGTGCCGGCAGGTCTGGCGCGCTACCATCTACCCGGCAGCAGCGAGGTGCACGAAGAACGTTTGGATGGGTTCGCAATCATGAGCCGGCAGGTCAGCCAGGCCGAATACTCGGCGTGCATCGATGATGGGGGTTGTCCTGCTCTGGAGATGGCGCCGGACGAGGCTGCGGCACAACTGCCGGCGGTGGGGCTTAGCTGGCTGGATGCCCAGGCCTATGCTGCCTGGTTGTCGCACCGCAGCGGACAGCATTATCGGCTGCCGCGGCACGGTGAGTGGATACTGGCGGCGGCCTCAGCCTACGTGGAGGAGGAGCCGATGGTGGATGATCCCCGCAACCCGGCGCGCCGCTGGCTCGCCGAGTATGCGCAGCGTGCGGGGCGGGAGCGCCTGCCGGAAATGCTCAAGCCCTTCGGCGGCTATGGCCGCAACGAGCACGGCTTGCTGGATGCGGGTGGAAATGTCTGGGAGTGGACTGACACCTGCTTTTCGCCCACTGGCGGCGAGTTCTGCGGCATCCGCATCGCAGCCGGGCGCCACCCTTCTGTATTGTCCGAGTTCGAGCGCAACCCCACCAGTGGAGCCTGCTCGGTAGGTCAGCCGCCGACCCATCTGGGGCTGCGGCTGGTGCGTGAAGGCTGATCCGTAGCAAGCGTACCGGGGTGCAGCTTGGAAGTCGGGAACCCTCCAGATGCAACCCGAACATGCCACAGGTTGCGCAACGTCCTGGTCTGCTTGAGCGCGCTGGCTTGCAGGTCAGCCGCGAATTGGCACTTATCGATAGAGTCGGGCCAGTTCGGTAACCGTCGCCAGTGCAATCGCACTTGCTCTCAGCCCGCAGTGCTTGGCTCCGTGCCGAAGCGGCGGCGATAGGCGCCAGGTGTAAGCCCGACGACACGAGTAAATACTTTTCTGAATGCCCCTGGGTCTGCGTAACCGACTTCCCAAGCGACCCGTTCGATGGGCAACCGACTGGCATGCAGCAACTCGCGGGCGCGCCCGACGCGTATCCGTTGGCAGTAATCGGTGGTGGTCATGCCGGTAGCCTTGCGGAAGCGCCGCAGGAAGGTGCGCTCCTCGAGCCCGCGCGTTGTGCCAGCTTGGCCAGTGCAACCTCTTCGGCAGCAGTCTGCTGCAGCCATTGCTGAACGGCGAGGATGGCGCTGTCGCCGTGGTTCAGTCGTGGCGCGAAGGCGCTGTAATAGCGCTGCTGTCGTCCTGGTGGGTCGATGACCAGCATCTGCGCGGTATCGATCATGGCTTTTGCGCCCAGGTAGCGGTCGACCAGCCGTAGCCCCAGATCGGTCCAGGCCATGAGCCCACCGGCGGTGATGATGTCATCGACGTCGATGATGAGCTGGTCGGCATCCAGATGTACGTCGGGGAAGCGTGCCATGAAGCGCTCGACATACAGCCAGTGCGTGGTCGCCGTGCGCCCGGCCAGCAGTCCGGTTTCGCCTAGCAGAAAAGCTCCGGCACAGATTGATGCCAGCCTGACACCAACCTGGTGCTGTTGGCGCAGCCAGCCGCAATAAGGGCGAGCGGTTTCGGTGGAAATCGGCTCCTCCAGGCTGGGCGGCAGTATCAGCATGCTGGGCGTGCAGCATGCTTCGGGGTGGGAATCATGGACCCGTCTGGGTGCCTGGCCCGTTTCGTCCAACGCCCAGTGACTGATGCGCAGCGGTGGTGGGTGTGGTTCGTCCGTTGTGCCATCAAAGCGCCCGGCTATGGCGAACAGATCGGTCAGGCCAAGTACCGTCGCCATCTGTACGCCAGGATAAAGCACGATACCCAGTTCGATTTGCAGTTGATCCGGCATGTGTCGATAGCACCCTTGAAGTTGTCGGTCGCACCCCTTCGCAGTGCTCCGTGGATGACCAATGATGTTCTCGTCATTTCCTACAGCATCTTCGGAGCAGCCAGCCATGAGCAAGCGTGCAGTGGTCGTAATCGACCTGCAAAACGAATACCTACCAACGGGCAAGTTGCCTCTTAGCGGCATCGACGCTGCCGTCGACAACGCGGCGAAAGTGATCGCCGACGCCCGCGTCAAAAACATACCGGTCATCCACGTCCGTCATGAGTTCGTCCACGATGAAATGCCGGCGTTTGTCCCTGGCAGTGAGGGTGTGCAGATCCAGGCCGCCGTCGCGCCCCAGTCGGGCGAGCCGGTGGTGGTGAAGAACTACCCGAACTCTTTTCGCGAAACGAACCTTAAGCAGCTACTGGATGAGCGGGGCGTGGACGAACTGGTCGTGGTCGGCGCCATGAGCCATATGTGCGTTGATGCCGGTGTGCGAGCGGCGGCTGACATGGGCTACAGCGTCATCGTCATCCACGACGCCTGCGCCACGCTTGACCTGGAGTTTGGCGGCATCCAGGTGCCCGCGGCACAGGTACATGCTGCGATGATGGCAGCCTTGGGCTTTGCCTATGCGAGCCTGCAAACGACCGCGGAGTACCTTGCGGCCTGAGCCTGCGCCGACAGCTTCAGGCCGGCCTACACGATACACAGGGCCAGATTGTAGGCGGATGTCCGGTGCTTCGACTGGAATAAAGCATCCGGCGAAACTGGACTGTCACCCTTTCAGGCACAAAAAAAGACGTCCGTGGACGTCTTTAGATGTTGAATTGGTGGAGCCGGGGGGATTTGAACCCCCGTCCGCCAGTTCTCCGCTGTCGGTACTACATGCTTAGCCGTGTCTATTAAGTTAACCCTCAGCGGCCCGACGGGCAGGGTGCATTGGGCGAGTTGTGTAAGTTTTAGCCACTTCGTCCACAACGTACTACGCGGCGATCCTGTTCTGCTTGACAATCACTTTGGGTTTACAGGCATCCCCTAGTGATCGCTGGAGCCGAAGCTACCAGAAGGACTAGTCGCGCCGCTTACGCAGCGAGAGCGTAGCCCTCGTAGTTTTCGTCATTGGCAACTATAGAAGTTGCAACAGTGGATTTACGAGTTCTGTTACCAACTCGGCATGCACCTAGAGTTTCGTTACCGGCGTCGAATCCTAATCGGCCCCATGAAGCGAGTTGCAGCTTCATGTTCGTGCAGTCTACGCCAAAGCTGAGGCTGCGTCGAATCAATAGATAAGGGCGTTCTGTCGGATTTCAAGGGTTGTATGAAAAACGGGCAGGGTGGCCTGCCCGTATCGGATGGATCAGTTGCCTGCGCCCGATCCACTTCCGCTGGTACCGCCGCTGCCGGAGCTGCCTGGACCCTTGAGTTCCTGCAGTGCCTTGGTCGAGTGGGTGATACAGGCTTCGGTGTCGCCGGCCTGTTGGGCCTGCCGGGCCTGTTCAAGGTGTTCCTCAACCTGACTTTTGGCGGGCTCGCCGAGTGTGGTCATGGTGGTGGCCATATTGTTTTCGATTTCCTGCATGTTGATTTCGCAGAGGTCCTTGTCCGCGGCGAAAGCGCCGGGGCTGGCGAGCAGGGCGGCTGCGGCGTATAGGGCGAATCGTTTCATGGGTGTCCTCCTGGAAGTTGTCTTCCCGGCGGGCCTGCCTGACTCATTCTATGGTGGCAGCGCCGAGGCGAAATGGAGCCCTCGGACTGCTGGGCTCTAAATTTCGGACTGCGGTTGCGCTCAAGCGTTTCATTTTTGTGATGGACGTCCTTGTCCTTCAGCTGTTCAGGCTGGTGCGGGTGGGCTTGGGGCGACTGACTCGATCTACCAGATATACCAGCCCGTGATAGTCGATCTCGCCGTGACGGGACAGGCCGATTTCGCAAGTACGACTGGTGGAAATGCCTTCGCTGCATACCTGTACTGCATCTTTCAGGCTGCGCAGCGCGTGAGTATTGAGCTCCGGCGTGGTGAAACCCTTGTCGCCGGCGAAGCCGCAGCAGTGGATGCCTTCGGGCACCACAACTTCCTTGGCGCAGCGACGAGCGATGTCGATCAGTGCCTGTGCTTCCCCAAGGTGCTGGGTGCTGCAGGTGACGTGCACGGCGATCGCCTTTTCCTGCGGGACGAAGTCCAGCTTGTCGAGCAGGTGTGTGCGGATGAAGCGCACCGGATCGTACATGTCGAGGCGTTGATCGGTCAGGCCCTGGACCAAGCGCAGCGTGCAGGGGCTGGTATCGCAGTAGATTGGGTCGAGCCCGCCGCGGCTGGCCTTGAGCAGCGCGTCGAGCATTTCCTGACGCTTGCGCTCGCCCTGTTCGGCGTAACCCTTGGAAGCAAACGGCTGGCCGCAGCACAGATCGTTCAGCTGCTCGGGGAAGATCACCTGGTAGCCGGCCTTTTCCAGCAGGCTGCGGGTCTTGTCGAGCAGCGGCTCCTGTTCCTGATCGCGTGCGGCCGGCGCCATGGCACGGGAAACGCAGGCCGCCAGATAGACCACACGTGGGCGCTCATCCTGAGCGGCGGGCTGGGGCAGGTGCAGGCGCTGCAGGGGCTGCGGCATGGCCGGTGTCCATTGCGGGACGCGGCCCTTGCTGACGTTGCTCATGCTCGCGGACAGCTTGGCCAGGCGCTTGGTGCCGAGGATGATGTGCGCGCCGTTGGCGGCATGCAGCATGAAGCGGGTGCCCTGTACGGCGGTGCTGAAATGGTCGGCCAGCCAGTTGGCGGCGCCGGTTTTGCTCGCTTCACGTCCGCGCAGCTTGCGTACCAGGTCGCCAGTGTTGATCCCGACCGGGCAGCGCTGGGCACAGAGGCCGGTGGCAGCGCAGGTTTCCACGCCGTGGTAGTGGTAGAGGCGCTCGATTTCCGTGGTGTCGACGCCGGCCCGCTTGCGCGCCTGGATATCGCGCCAGATGACGATACGCTGGCGCGGCGTCAGGGTCAGCCCGTTGGATGGGCAGACCGGCTCGCAGAAACCGCACTCGATACACTTGTCGACGATCTCGTCGGCGGCCGGCATCGGCTTGAGGTTCTTCAGGTGGATGTCCGGGTCTTCGGAGAGCACCACGTCCGGGTTGAGGATGCCGGTGGGGTCGAGCAGGCCCTTGATCTTCCACATCAGCGCGTAGGCTTCGCTGCCCCATTCCAGCTCGACGAAGGGCGCCATGTTGCGCCCGGTGCCGTGTTCGGCCTTGAGCGCACCGCCGAATTCGACGGCAACCAGCTGTGCCACTTCGCCCATGAAGGCTTCGTAACGGGCGACCTGCGCCGGATCATCGAAGCCCTGGGTGAAGACGAAGTGCAGGTTGCCCTCCAGCGCGTGGCCGAAGAGGATCGCTTCGTAGTAGCGGTGCTTGTCGAGCAATTCGATCAGCCGGTTGACGCCCTCGGCCAGGCGCTCGACGGGGAAGGTCACGTCCTCGATGATCACCGTGGTGCCGGTCTGGCGCACGGCGCCGACCGCTGGGAAGGTGTCCTTGCGGATCTTCCATAGCTGGTTGTAGACCACCGGGTCTTCGCTGAAGTCGACCTGCTTCTCCACCGGGAAATGCGCGATGGAGGTCATGATCAGGTTGATCTGCTCATGCAGCAGCGACTGACTGGCTGCGCGCGATTCGATCAGCAACGCGCAGGCGGTCGGCGACAGTTCCTTCACCCACTCGGGCATGCCGGCCTTGTGTTCGACCGAGCGCAGGCTGCGGCGGTCGAGCAGCTCCACGGCGGACACCGGTTGCTGCTTGAGTACCGGTACGGCGAGGCAGCAGGTTTCTACGTCGGGGAACACGACCAGCGCGCTGGCCTTGTGCGGATGGTCGGGTACGGTGTCGTAGGTCACTGCGCTGATAAAGCCCAGGGTGCCCTCGGAGCCGACCATCAGATGGTTGAGGATATCCAGTGGCTCGTCGTAATCGACCAGCGCATTGAGCGAGAAGCCGGTGGTGTTCTTCAGCCGGTACTTGTGGCGAATCTTTGTGGCTAGCTCAACATTGGCGCGGGTTTCGCGGCCCAGCTCGGCCAGTTGTTCGAGCAGTGCCACGTGGCTCTGGCGGAAGGCGGCGACGCTGGTTGCGTCCTCGCTGTCGACCACGGTGCCATCGGCCAGTACGACGCGCAGCCCGGCGAGGGTTTTGTAGGTGTTCTGCGCCGTGCCGCAGCACATGCCGCTGGAATTGTTGGCGACGATGCCGCCGATCTTGGCTGCATTGATCGAGGCCGGATCAGGGCCGATCTTGCGCTGGAAAGGTGCGAGCACGGCGTTGGCATTGGCGCCGATGACGCCGGGCTGCAGGCGGATCTGCTCGCCGCCGTTGCGAATCTCGCGGCCGTTCCAGTTGTCACCGAGCACGATCAGCACCGAGTCGGAAATCGCCTGACCGGAAAGGCTGGTGCCCGCCGCGCGGAAGGTCACCGGCACATTCTCGGCGTGGGCCAGCTTGAGCAACTGAACCACCTCAGCCTCGGATTCGACGCGCACCACCAGCTTCGGAATCAGCCGGTAGAAACTGGCATCGGTGCCGAAGGCCAGGGTGGAGAGCGGATCGTCGAAGCGGCGCTCGACCGGGATCAGGCGTTCGACTTCGCGAATGAACGCGTTTGGCAGCGGCGCGCGTTCGAGTTGCGCGACCGCTGTCATGCGTCCTCCAGGATCAGCACAATCAGATCCTTCGGCCCATGGGCGCCGTATGCCAGCACCTGTTCGATGTCGGCGGTCTTCGACGGGCCTGAGACCAGTAGCGCATTGGTCGGCATACCGGCGGCCCACTGAAACTTCTGCTGGATCTCGTAGAAGTTGTCGTGGATTTCACTGGCCTTGAGGATGGCGAAATGCACCGGTGGCACGAGGCTCATCAGGCGCGGCTCCTCGCGGGTCGGCCACATGATCAGGCTGCCGGTGGAGGCGATGGCGCCGAGGGTGCCCGTGAGGCTCGCCGGGGTGTCGTCGAACAGTTCTGCCTTCCACTCTTCGACCGGGCGGTCGTAGGCCTTCAGCGTCGGCAGGCTTTCACGGCCGGCGCAATGCTCGGTGAAGCGCTGGCCGTACGGCGTGGTCGGGGCAATCAGCAGGCTAGGCAGCTGGCGGTCGTGCAGCAGCTGCTCGAGCAGGGCGGGCCAACCGGCATCCGTGGTCAGGTGGATTTCGGTGTGCACCGCTTCCATCAGCTGGCGCAGGCGGGCGATACGCTGCTCGGGCGCGTAGCTCCAGGGCTGGGTGACCAGCGATACGTCGTAGTCATCGACGATAGGCGTGGTGCCTTCCAGGCTCTTTTTCAGCTTGGCGAGGATATTGGCCTTGGCGCTCATCGCTTGCCCTCCAGGTGCTCGCGGGCCAGCTCGTGCAGCGAGCGGGCGGCAGGTTTCGGTGCGCTGTGGTTCTGCGTCCAGGGGCCGATGTTCGATGGCGTCAGGCCACGTAGACGAGTGGCGAAGAAGCCGAATACGCGGTACAGCATCGGGCTGGTGTTGAGCAGGCGCCAGCCGGCCCACATCAGCCGTTCCTTTTTTGAGTATTTGCTGCCCTGGCCACGCATGACCTTGTGCGGATCGTCCGGCGCCTTGACGTTTTCTTCGCGCAGGCGACGCAGCAACGACGGAATCGGGATTTTCACTGGGCAAACTTCGCCGCATGCGCCGCACAGTGACGAAGCGCTGGGGTGGTCGGGCACCTTGTGTAAACCAACCATGTGTGGGGTGATGATCTTGCCGATGGGGCCAGGGTAGACCTCGCCGTAGGTATGGCCGCCGACGCGGGTGTACACCGGGCAATGGTTCATGCAGGCGCCGCAGCGGATGCAGTTGAGCGTCTGGCGCAGCTCGCTGTCGGCGAAGGCCTGGCTGCGACCGTTGTCCAGCAGGATCAGGTGCACTTCCTGCGGACCGTCGAGTTCGTCGGCCTTGCGCGGGCCGGAGATCATGTTGACGTAGGTGGTGATCGGCTGGCCCAGCGCCGAGCGGGTCAGCAGCGAGAGCAGCGGAACCACGTCGCGCAGGTTCTCCACCACCTTTTCGATGCCGGTGACGGCAATGTGAACCGGCGGCACACCGGTGGACATGCGCCCGTTGCCCTCGTTTTCGACGAGCAGCAGGGTGCCGGTTTCCGCCACCGCGAAGTTCACGCCGGAGACGCCGATATCGGCCTCGAAGAACTTTTTACGCAGGGTGCGGCGACCAATCTGGATCAGTTGGTCGACGTCCTTGGTGTATTCCACGCCGAGCTTGTCGTGAAACAGGGATGCAACCTGACCGGCGTTCTTGTGGATGGCCGGCATGATGATGTGCGAGGGCTTTTCGTGGTCGAGCTGTACGATGTACTCGCCCATGTCCGACTCCAGGCTTTCAATACCGTGGCCTTCGAGGAAATGGTTCATCTCCATTTCTTCGCTGACCATCGATTTGCCCTTGATCACCTGACGCGCATTGTGGGCCTGAGCGATCTCGAGGACGATGTTGTTCGCCTCTTCCACTGTCTCCGCCCAGTGCACGTTCACACCGTTGCGGGTCAGATTGCCTTCCAGACGCTCCAGCAGTTCGGGCAGCTTGGAGAGGGCTCGTGCGCGGATATGATTACCCAACTCGCGCAGTCGTTCGCGCTCGTCGGCGTCGCTGAAGGAGGCGGCGCGCTTGGTCATCAGCGAGTCCATCGCCGTGCGGAAGTTGCGCCGTAGCTGGTCGTCGCCCAGGGCGTTATGGGCGCGGCCCTTGAAGTCCAGCTCGATGGCCGGAATGCGCTGTTCGGCGTTCATCGGACACCTCCCGTGCGTTGCCAGAGAAAGGACGCCAGATGCTGACCACGCAGGGCTTCACGCTGCTTCTCCAGCGAACCATTAATGTTCATCAGGCAGCCGCAGTCGGCGCTGACTACCTCGTGTGCGCCGGATTCCTTAAGGGCGCGGGTCTTGTCCAGCACCATGGCACCGGAGATGTCCGGCATGCGTACGCTGAAGGTGCCGCCGAAGCCGCAGCATTCGCTTTCATGATCATGTTCGACGCGCTGGACATTGCCTAGCTGCGCGAGCAGTTCGCGCACATGCAGGTGGGTATTCATCTCGCGACGTGCCGAGCAGGAGGTATGCAGGGCAACCTTGACTTGAGTGCCCTGGTCGCGGAATTCGGCCTTGCAGACGAACAGCAGGAACTCGGCCAGCTCGAAGGTACGTTCGGACAGAGCCTGGGCTTTTTTCAAGGTTTCCGGCTCGTCCTTGAACAGGTCCAGATAATGGTGACGCAGCATGCCGGCGCAGGAGCCTGACGGCACAATTACCGGCCAGTCGTTGGCGAACAATGCCAACTGACTTCGCGCGACTTTGCGTGCCTCATCGGTATAACCGCTGGTATAGGCCGGCTGACCGCAGCAGGTTTGCCCCTGGGGGAAATGCACGGTCAGGCCTTCACGTTCGAGTAGTTGAATGGTATCCAGGCCGGCTTCGGGATAGAACAGATCAACCACGCAGGTACCGAACAGATAAACCTGACTCGGCTTGGCGGGGTATTGACGTGGTTTCGGCAGCGGCGGCGCAACGCGGGTAGCGTTGGGTGCGGCGTCGTAGAAAAGTTCGCTCATCGGCTTGGTCTCCGGGTGGGCCCGGTTGTCCGCTATACGCGGTTTCTGGAATGCGCCTTGCCCGGCAGGGGGCAAGGCGGCCATTGCTTTTTACACGCCGACCAGTGGGTCGGTGACGCCCAACACATAAATAGCGATCAGGCCAATGATGCCTGTGAATAGCACATAGTACAGCGTAGGCCATACGGTCTTGCGCAGCGTGAGGCCTTCGCGCCCCAGCAGCCCGACCGTTGCGGAAGCGGCAACCACGTTGTGAATGGCGACCATGTTGCCCGCAGCAGCCCCTACGGCCTGGGTGGCAACCACCATCGCGCCGGAAATCCCCAGCGACTGCGCCACCCCGAACTGGAACTGACTGAACATCATGTTGCTAACGGTATTGGAGCCGGCCAGGAATGCACCCAGAGCACCCACGGCCGGAGCCAGCAGTGGGTAGATGCCGCCCACACTGTCGGCGACGTAGCGAGCCATGAGAATCGGCATGCTGGCCAATTCGGCGCCGTTGACGCCAGAGTTGATCAGGATGCGTACCATTGGCACGGTGAACAGCAGGACGAAGCCGGCGCTGAGCAGAACACCGCTGGATTCCTTAACGGCGGTCTTGAGTTCCGAGGCGCGCATGCCATGCAGGAAGAAGGTGATCAGTACGACTGCAACGAGAATCCCGCCGGGCAAGTACAGTGGTTCGATACTGGCGCTGATACCCGCCTCGCCTAGGATGTTGCTGAAGGCGATGGATACCGATTTCAGCGCAGCGGTAACTCCCGGGAATACGCGGCTGATCACCAGAATCGCGCCCACCAGTACGTAGGGCAGCCAGGCGCGGAAAGCGCTCATCGGGCGCGCCGCAAGTTCGTCAAGCTTCATCTCGATGGTGCCAACCCACTCGGCAGGCCATTCGCGGGCGTCGGCGAAATCCCAGGTGTTCTTCGGTGTCAGGAAGTTGAAGCGCGCGGCCGTGGTGACGATAGCCAGGCCTACCAGGCCGCCCAGTAGCGAAGGGAATTCCGGGCCGAGGAAGATGCCGGTGGCAGCGTAGGGCAGGGTGAAGGCGAGGCCGGCAAAGATCGCGAAAGGCAGCACCTCGAAGCCGGCCTTCCAGCTTTTTTCCTTGCCGAAGAAGCGTGTCAGCATCATCACCATGATCAGCGGCATTACAGTACCGACGATGGCATGGGTGATTGCTACGCTGCTGGTAATCTGCTGCAGGAAGATTTCCCAGCTGGAGCCTTGGGCGGCCAGCTGAGCGCCGATGGTCGCTGTATCCAGGCCGCTGTTGATGCCCACCACGATAGGTGTGCCGACAGCGCCGAATGATACGGGGGTGCTCTGTACCAGCATCCCCATCAGCACGGCAGCCATGGCCGGAAAACCTACCGCGACAAGCAGCGGTGCGGCGATGGCGGCTGGCGTACCGAAGCCCGAAGCACCTTCGATAAAGCAACCGAACAGCCAGGCAATGATAATGGCCTGGATGCGGCGGTCAGGGCTGATGGTGGTAAAACCGGCGCGAATGGCAGTAATGCCGCCGGAGTGTTTCAGGGTGTTCAGCAGCAGGATGGCGCCAAAGATGATCCATAGCAGGCCGAGGGTGATGACCAGACCCTGCAGGCTGGAGGCGATGATCCGGGTAACGCTCATGTCCCAGACGAACAGGCCTATTGCAGCAGTAAACAGAAATACCAGCGGCATGGAGCGGCTGGCGGGCCAACGCAGACCAATCAGAAGCACCGCAGCCAGCAGGATTGGAGCGAAAGCAAAAAGGGCGAGTAGTCCATCGGACATGTTCAGGCTCCCGGAGTCATGAAGTGCGGGTGAGGGCCCGAATGGACCATTGCGAAGCAGATATCTTGAGACCGCATGAGGAGTCCTCTTTTTGTTGGCTCTCTACTTTGTCAATTGGTAATACCAATTTACGATAGAGTTCGGCCAGCGTAAGAGTTATCCGGCAATCAGGTCAATTAGCTGGCTATATACTTTCGTCGCAAAGGCGTGTCTTGCGGCACTGCTGCCGCGTAGTTACGCTGAGCCTGTTAGTGGTCAAACCAGTCGAGAGGTCTCATGGAAGTCGGAATGGTTCGTCAGCGGCGATTGGCTGACAGAATTGTGGAGCAGCTGGAAACCATGATTCTCGAGGGGACGCTCAAGGCAGGTGAGCGACTTCCGGCGGAGCGGGTACTGGCCGAGCAGTTCGGGGTGTCTCGCCCATCGTTGCGCGAGGCTATCCAGAAGCTTGCGGCAAAGGGCTTGTTGGTCAGTCGTCATGGCGGAGGGAATTTTGTGGTGGAGTCTCTGGGGGCGACCTTCAGTGATCCGTTGCTGCACTTGCTGGAAAACAATTCCGATGCCCAGCGTGACTTGCTGGAGTTCCGCCATACGCTGGAAGGCAGTTGTGCCTATTACGCGGCGCTGAGGGCTACCGAACTCGACCAGCGGCGACTCGGTGAAGCCTTTGCGGCGCTACAGGACTGCTATTCGCGAGAAGGCACTGTCAGTCGAGCGGAAGAGGGCGCTGCCGATGCGCGTTTCCATCTGGCCATCGCCGAGGCCAGCCACAATACAGTGTTGCTACATACAATCCGGGGTCTGTTCGATCTGCTCAAGCGTAACGTCGTGACCAATATCGGTGGCATGTATGCGTTGCGCGATGAGACGCGCAATATGCTGATGAAGCAGCATCAGGAACTTTACGATGCAATCATCGAGCGTCGGGCGACAGAGGCGCGGGACGTCATTCACCGGCACATCAATTACGTGCAGGAGGTTCTTGCCGAGGGTCAGCAGGAGGCGCAGCGCGTGGCAAGGGCGCAGCGGCGGCAAGGCAGCAGGGGCAGCAAGGCGAAAGGCCTGCAGGAAAGTGCGGTTTAAGGGAAGGAGATACGGTGCTTGAAGCTTAGTCTTCCTTGCCCTTTGTGCGCATGACGCGCTGGATCTCGCGTGCTGAGTCGCGCTCTTTCTCGGTATGGCGCTTGTCGAATTCCTTTTTGCCCTTGGCCAGTGCGATATCACACTTGATCAGGTGCTTTTTCCAGTACAGCGACAGGGCGACGCAGGCATAGCCTTTCTGCTGGACGGCACCGAACAACTTGCCCAGCTCCCGCTTGTTGAGCAGCAGCTTGCGGGTGCGTGTGGGGTCTGCAATGACATGGGTGCTGGCGGTGTTGAGTGGGGTGATGTGACAACCCATCAGCCAGGCCTCGCCGTCCTTGAGCAGTACATAGCTGTCGACCAGCTGAGCCTTTCCGGCGCGCAGGCTTTTGACTTCCCAGCCGGCCAGAACGAGGCCGGCCTCGAATTTCTGTTCGATGAAGTAGTCGTGTAGCGCTTTTTTGTTCAGCGCGATCGTCCCTGGGGACTGTTTCTTCTGTTTGGCCATAACCGTGCATTATAGGGAGTCCGGTTGCGACTGGCGAGAACCTGCAGGCTGTGACGGCATGAAACTTGAGAGGGGCGGCCTTATCCCCGACAATGTGCCAGCTTTTTATGCGTTCATGCCGGCTGCATTGTGCGTCGGAGAACTGTACGGGTGCCCTGATTCCTGCCATCGATGCCTATGACGTCGGTGGGTTGTGGCGGTCTTTGGCTGTCGACTGATGAAGTAGAAGGTCTGCATGACGACACATATTCAACGCTCGGCATTGCTGCCGTACCCGGCGCACGCGCTGTTCGAGATGGTCAACGATGTGGCCAGCTATCCCCAGTTTCTGCCCTGGTGTTCCGCTACCGAAGTGTTGTCCACCAGTGAGACGCAGATGCAGGCCAGCATGACGGTGGCCAAGGCGGGGCTGAGCCAGCGCTTTCTGACGCGCAACGAGTTGCAGCCGGGAAAACGTATCGAGATGAAGCTGGAAGAAGGGCCTTTCAGCCATTTGCACGGCATCTGGGAATTCAAGGCGCTGGGGGAAAAGGCCTGCAAGATCAGCCTGGATCTGACCTTCGATTACGCCGGACCGCTGGTCAAGGCTACCCTCGGACCACTGTTCAATCAGGCGGCCAATACCCTGGTTGATGCTTTCTGTGATCGTGCGAAGCAGCTCTATGGATAAGGCCGTGATTGCGATTGAAGTCGTCTACGCGCTAGCTGACAAGCAGAAGCTGTTGAGTCTGACCGTGCCTGCCGGAACGAGTGTGCGTCAGGCAGCGTTGCTGTCTGGAATGGACGGCTTCTTTCCAGGGCTGGACCTGACCACTGCCCCGCTGGGAATTTTCGGCAGGGCAGTGCCCAAGCCGGACGAGCGCATATTGGAAGAGGGCGAGCGGGTCGAGATCTATCGCCCGTTGATTGCCGACCCCAAGGAAGTGCGCAAGCAGCGTGCCGCCAAGGCTGCGAAGATCAAGGCCGAAGCGGGAGAGAGCTGAGGGGCTGGCACCAGCAAGCAGGCCCGTAGGGCCGAACGTGTTCGGCCTTTGGCAAATCGCGGCCGAATGAATTCGGCGCTGCGCGATTAGTTTGTTTCGATAGGTGTTGGTGTCGGTACCGGTACCGGTTCGGCGGCGTCGACCTCGCGCTGGATCTGTTCGAGCAGGGAGCCGGGCTCGATGGCATCGTCTTGCGCTTCGGTGCGATGCGGGATCTGACCCGCAGGCTGGCCTGTGCCAAGGATGGCTTCGTCGCGGCTGACGCCGGGCTTGAAGTCGCCGGCAAGGCCTGCCAGTTGGTCATTTGCGTTGAAGACCAGGCTGACGCGCTCCTGCTGGCGCTGGCTGCCGCCCGGCTGGATGCTGTACAGGTAATCCCAGCGGCTGGCATGGAAAGTGTCGGTGATCAGGGGGTTGCCCATGATAAACCGCACTTGAGACCGGGTCATTCCGGGGCGCAACTGGTCTATCATGTCCTGTGTAACGACATTGCCCTGTTGAATGTCCACCTTGTAAACCCCGGGGAATGAACAACCGGCGAGTGCGAACAGGCCCACGAGCGTGAGGCTGGACAGCATGAGCTTGGTGTTTTGCATCGGTAGATGACTTCCACTATCTTGGCTGGGCAAAGCCCGGATCATACCCGTATTGAAGGAGGCTGCGAAACAGCAGCAGCGAGAAAGCCACCCATGGTTGAAAATAGCGAACTACGCAAAGCTGGCCTCAAAGTGACCCTGCCACGGGTCAAGATCCTGCAGATGCTGGATACCGCCGATCAGCGCCATATGAGTGCCGAAGATGTCTACAAGGCGCTGATGGAGGCAGGCGAAGATGTCGGCCTGGCCACTGTCTATCGTGTGCTCACGCAATTCGAGGCGGCGGGACTGGTTGTCCGTCATAACTTCGACGGCGGCCATGCGGTATTCGAATTGGCTGATGGCGGTCATCACGATCACATGGTCTGCGTCGACAGTGGCGAGGTCATAGAATTCTTCGACCATGAAATCGAGACGTTGCAGAAAGAGATCGTGACGCGCCACGGTTACGAGCTGGTGGACCACAATCTGGTGCTCTACGTACGCAAGAAGCCCGAGTAATTACGGGAACACAAAAAGGCGACCTGCAGGGTCGCCTTTTTGATGCGCGCTCGGTCATGCCTGGGCTGAATCGATCATCTGGCGCGCATGCGCCAGGGCCTGCTCGGTCAGGTCGACACCGCCGAGCATTCGCGCAATCTCCTCGATGCGCTCGTTTTCTTCCAGTGTTGCAACCGCGGTATGGGTTTCATCCTGTCCGCGCGCCTTGTGCACGAACAGGTGGTTATGGCCCTGCGCGGCCACCTGAGGTAAGTGAGTAACCGTCAGCACCTGACCTTGTTCGCCAATCCGCCGCAGCAGCTGCCCCACCACTTCGGCAGTCGGGCCGCCGATGCCGACATCAACTTCGTCGAATACCAGAGTTGGTACGCGCGAAGTCTGCGCGGTGATTACCTGGATTGCGAGGCTGATGCGTGAGAGTTCGCCCCCGGAAGCCACTTTCCCCAAGGGGCGCAACGGCTGGCCGGGGTTGGCACTGACCAGAAACTCCACCTGCTCCAGGCCGAAAGGCATGTAATCGCCCTCGGCTGCGGGTTTGAGCTGTACGCTGAATCGACCGCCCGGCATGCCCAGACGCTGAATTTCGCTTTCAACCGAGGCCGCGAGGGTTTCGGCTGCACTTTGACGAATCCGGCTCAGCTCGGACGCCTTTTCCTCATAGTGACGGCCGTAGGCGGCCAGCTCTTCACCCAGGCGCTCCAGGGCTTCGTCATCGGCGTTGAGGCTTTCGAGTTCTGTCAGCAGGCGCTGCTGCAGTGATGGCAGTTCTGCTGGCTGCACGCGATGCTTGCGGGCCAGGGTATAGATGGCGTCCAGGCGCTCTTCCAGTGTCTGTTGGCGCGCGGGGTCGGCGTCGAAGTGATCGACGAATCGATTCAGCTCGCCCATGGCTTCTTCCACCTGAATCTGTGCGCTGGACAGCAGGTTCACCGCTTCGGACAGTGCGCTGGGCTGGTTCTGGAAGGCGGAGAGACGTTGCAGGCTGCCGGTCAGCGCCGACAAAACATTACCGGCATCGCTCTCGCTGCACATGTCGATGACCTGACGGCAGGCGCCGAGCAGCTGTTCGGCGTTGGCCAGGTTTCTATGCTCGTGCTCCAGCTGTTCCTGTTCATGCTCGCCGAGGGCGAGATTTTCCAGTTCTTCCAGCTGGTAGCTGAGCAGTTGGTGGCGCGCCCGCTGTTCGTCGCTGCTGTTGCTCAGTCGCTCCAGTGTCTGTCGGGTCTGGCGCCAGCGTTGCGCAGCCAGCTGTACCTGGCGGGCGAGTTCCTGGCTGCCGCTGTACTCGTCGAGCAGTCGTCGATGGGTATCGGTCTTGAGCAGGGACTGGTGCTCGTGCTGGTTGTGAATATCAATCAGCAACTCACCCAGCGCCTTGAGGTCGCCCTGCGGGCAGGGGGTACCGTTGATGTAACCGCGTGAACGCCCCTCGGCGGTGATGACCCGGCGCAGAATGCAGGGGCCGTCGTTATCCAGGTCCCGCTCGGCAAGCCAGGCACGGGCATCGGGAATGTCGTCCAGATCGAAGCTGGCGAGAATATCGGCCTTGTCCGCACCGATGCGTACCGCGCTGCTGTCGGCGCGATCTCCCAGGGCGAGCCCGAGCGCGTCGAGCATGATTGATTTGCCTGCTCCGGTTTCACCGCTGATCACGCTCATGCCGCGCTGCAGTTCGAGATCGAGGTGTTCGACGATGGCAAAGTTGTGAACGGACAGATGAACCAGCATGGCGGGACTCCGAAGGCTTTGGCTGGCTATTTATACAGTGGTTTTCGGGTTGGCTACAAGCGGCAAGCTGCACGTCAGGTCGAGTCACTTCTTATTGGCCCGATGAATGGCTTTTCCCGCGGATTGCGCCTTGGCTGTCGCGACCTGCAAGTTGCAGCTGATGCTGGCCCTTGAACCACAATTTCGCGCCCCCATATAGCCGCACAAGCGCGGGCCCGACAGTCCGCTGAAGTCTTGATGAGGAGGATTGCATGGCCGACGAGCAGAACCTGGACAACCAGACCCCTGAAGAGAATGAAAACGTACACGCCGAGGCGCCAGAGGATCTGGCGGCGCGCGTGGCGACTCTGGAAGAGCAGCTGGCAGCTGCGCAGGATCAGTCCTTGCGGGTTGCAGCGGAGTTGCAGAATATCCGTCGCCGCGCCGAGCAGGATGTCGAAAAGGCGCATAAGTTCGCCCTGGAAAAATTTGCCGGTGACCTGTTGGCGGTGGCCGATAGCCTGGAGCGAGGCCTTGAACTGTCGAATCCGGACGATAGCGCCGTGAAAGCGGTCCGTGAAGGTCTGGAGCTGACGCTCAAACTGCTGCTCGATACCCTGGCGCGCCATCAGTTGCTGCAGCTCGATCCGCAGGGTGAGCCCTTCAATCCCGAGCATCATCAGGCCATGGCGATGGAAGAAAGCACCCATGCCGAGCCGGGCAGCGTGCTCAAGGTGTTCCAGAAGGGTTATCTGCTCAATGGCCGTCTGCTGCGTCCGGCGATGGTGGTGGTCAGCAAGGCGCCTGCGCAAACGCCGCCTTCGATCGATGAGAAGGCTTGAATTCTCACGGCTGACCCCCATCTGGTAGTCAAGCGTTTTTGTGTTACCCGCAGCCGGTAAACAGGCGCGGATTTCATCCAAGATTTTCGGAGATAGATAAATGGGCAAAATTATCGGTATCGACCTGGGGACCACCAACTCCTGCGTCTCCATTCTGGAAAATGGCAAGGCCAAGGTCATCGAGAACGCCGAAGGCGGTCGCACCACCCCGTCGATCATTGCGTATGCCAATGATGGCGAGATTCTGGTAGGTCAGTCGGCCAAGCGTCAGGCAGTAACCAATCCGCACAACACCCTGTACGCGGTGAAGCGCCTGATCGGCCGTCGGTTCGACGAAGATGTCGTGCAGAAAGACATCCAGATGGTGCCGTACAAGATATCCAAGGCCGACAACGGCGATGCTTGGGTGGAAGTGAATGGCCAGAAGATGGCACCACCGCAGATTTCCGCGGAAATCCTGAAGAAGATGAAGAAGACCGCCGAAGACTACCTCGGCGAGCCGGTTACCGAAGCGGTCATCACCGTGCCGGCCTACTTCAATGACAGCCAGCGCCAAGCCACCAAGGACGCCGGTCGCATCGCCGGTCTGGACGTCAAGCGCATCATCAATGAGCCGACTGCGGCTGCGCTGGCCTATGGCATGGACAAAGCCAAGGGCGACCACACCGTTATCGTCTATGACTTGGGCGGCGGTACCTTCGACGTGTCGGTGATCGAAATCGCCGAAGTCGACGGCGAGCATCAGTTCGAAGTGCTGGCCACCAATGGTGACACCTTCCTCGGTGGTGAAGACTTCGATATCCGCCTGATCGACTACCTCGTCGACGAGTTCAAGAAAGAAAGCGGCATGAACCTCAAGGGCGACCCGCTGGCCATGCAGCGCCTGAAGGAAGCCGCCGAGAAAGCCAAGATTGAGCTGTCCTCCAGCCAGCAGACCGACGTCAACCTGCCGTATATCACTGCAGATGCGACCGGTCCGAAGCACCTCAATGTGAAGATTTCCCGCGCCAAGCTCGAAGCCCTGGTCGAAGACTTGGTACAGCGCACCATTGAGCCGTGCCGCATCGCCCTGAAGGACGCCGGTATTGATGTCGGCAAGATCGACGACGTGATTCTGGTCGGTGGCCAGACCCGCATGCCACTGGTGCAGCAGAAGGTTGCCGAGTTCTTCGGCAAGGAAGCGCGCAAGGACGTGAACCCGGATGAAGCGGTTGCCATGGGGGCAGCCATTCAGGGAGCGGTACTGGCCGGTGACGTCAAGGACGTGCTGCTGCTGGACGTTTCTCCGCTAACCCTGGGTATCGAAACCATGGGCGGCGTGATGACCGCGCTGATCGAGAAGAACACCACCATCCCGACCAAAAAGTCCCAGGTGTTCTCCACCGCCGACGATAACCAGAGCGCCGTGACCATTCACGTGCTGCAGGGTGAGCGCAAGCAGGCCAGCGGCAACAAGTCGCTGGGGCGTTTCGATCTGGCCGAGATTCCGCCGGCGCCGCGTGGCATGCCGCAGATCGAAGTCACTTTCGACATCGACGCCAACGGCATTCTGCATGTGTCCGCCAAGGACAAGGCCACCGGTAAGCATCAGTCCATCGTGATCAAGGCCAACTCCGGTCTGTCTGAGGAGGAGATCGAGCAGATGGTGCGTGACGCCGAGGCCAATGCCGAGGAAGACCGCAAGTTCGAAGAGCTGGCCGGCGCCCGTAACCAGGGCGACCAGCTGGTCCATGCGACACGCAAGATGCTGGTCGAGGCGGGCGACAAGGCCACCGAAGAAGACAAGACCACTATCGAGAAGGCCATCGGCGAGCTGGAAGTAGCCATCAAGGGCGATGACAAGGCCGAGATCGAAGCCAAGATCGCGGCGGTGTCCCAGGCTTCCACTCCGCTGGCGCAGAAGATGTACGCCGAACAGCCTCAGGGTGGCGAAGGCCAGCCGGCTGATAACGGTGCGCAGCCGGGCGACGACGTGGTCGATGCGGAGTTTGAAGAGGTCAAGGACAACAAGTAATCCGCCACTTGTGACCCACATGGAAGGAGTGCAGCTTGTCGCCTCCGGCGCGGTCTGCCTTTCCTTCCGCCCTGCCGCGACTTGCTCGTGACAGGCGTGACCGCTGCGCGGGGGCTTGCTCCCGCGTCGGCGTGTCTGGAGGGTACGAATTTGAAGGTTCAGGAAATTTATGGCCAAACGTGATTATTACGAAGTGCTGGGCGTCGAGCGTGGCGCCAGCGAAGCGGAGCTGAAAAAGGCTTATCGCCGCCTCGCCATGAAGCACCACCCCGATCGCAATCCGGATGACAAGGCATCCGAGGAAGCCTTCAAGGAGGCCAACGAGGCTTACGAAGTGCTTTCCGATGCCAGCAAGCGTCAGGCCTATGATCAATACGGTCACGCGGGTGTTGACCCGCAGATGGGTGCTGGTGCGGGTGCGGCCTATGGTGGCGCGAACTTCTCCGATATCTTCGGTGACGTATTCAGCGACTTCTTCACCGGCGCGCGCGGCAGCTCACGCGGCGGTGCCCAGCGCGGTAGCGATCTGCGCTACACGCTGGAGCTGGATCTGGAAGAGGCCGTGCGCGGCACGACCGTGACCATTCGCGTGCCGACGCTCGCTGAGTGCAAGACCTGCGATGGTTCCGGGGCGAAGAAGGGCACCAGCCCCGTCACTTGCACCACCTGCGGCGGTATCGGTCAGGTGCGCATGCAGCAGGGCTTCTTCTCGGTGCAGCAGACCTGCCCACGCTGTCATGGCAGCGGCAAGATGATCTCCGATCCTTGTGGCAGCTGCCACGGTCAGGGTCGTGTGGAGGAGCAGAAGACGCTTTCAGTCAAGGTTCCTGCGGGCGTCGACACCGGGGATCGTATTCGCCTGACCGGCGAGGGCGAGGCCGGGAGTCAGGGCGGTCCGGCGGGTGATCTGTATGTAGTGGTCAACGTGCGTGAACACGCGATCTTCCAGCGCGATGGCAAGCATCTTTACTGCGAAGTGCCGATCAGCTTTGCTGATGCAGCACTGGGCGGCGAATTGGAAGTGCCGACCCTGGATGGTCGCGTCAAGCTGAAGATTCCCGAGGGCACCCAGACCGGCAAGCAGTTCCGTCTGCGTGGCAAGGGCGTGGCCCCGGTACGTGGCGGCGCCGCGGGTGACCTGCTGTGCCGGGTTGCGGTGGAGACGCCGGTCAATCTCAGCAAGCGTCAGCGCGAGATGCTCGAAGAATTTCGCGGCACCCTGCAGGGTGACACCTCCCATTCACCCAAGGCCAGCGGCTGGTTCGAGGGTGTGAAGCGCTTTTTTGGTGATGTCTGACAGCTGCAAGCCTCAGGGCGTTGTTTGAGGCTTGCAGCCTGGAGCTGATGGTATGCGACGTATTGCAGTGATGGGCGCCGCCGGGCGCATGGGCAAGATCCTGATCGAAGCGGTGCAGCAGACTGCTGGGGCCGCGGGGCTGACCGCCGCGATCGACCGGCCGGACAGTACCCTGGTGGGGGCGGATGCCGGAGAGCTGGCGGCCATCGGTCGTCTGGGTGTGCCGCTGACGGGTGACGTGGCAAAGGCGGTCGACGAGTTCGACGTGCTGATCGACTTCACGCACCCCTCGGTGACCCTGAAAAACCTCGAGGTGTGCCGGCGTGCAGGCAAGGCGATGGTGATCGGTACCACCGGTTTTTCACCGGAGGAAAAGGAGCGGCTGGCGGCTGCGGCCAGGGACATTCCGATCGTCTTTGCGGCTAACTTCAGCGTTGGCGTGAATCTGTGCCTGAAGCTGCTGGATACCGCAGCGCGGGTGCTGGGCGATGAGGTCGATATCGAGATCATCGAGGCGCACCACAGGCACAAGGTCGATGCGCCGTCCGGCACCGCATTGCGCATGGGTGAAGTGGTGGCCGATGCGCTCGGACGCGATCTGCAGAAGGTCGCGGTCTACGGTCGTGAAGGACAGACGGGCGCGCGCGAGCGCGACACTATCGGCTTCGCCACTGTTCGTGCCGGGGATGTGGTGGGTGACCATACGGTGCTTTTTGCTGCCGACGGCGAGCGCGTGGAGATCACGCACAAGGCTTCCAGTCGCATGACCTTCGCCAGGGGCGCGGTCCGTGCGGCGCTGTGGCTGGACGAGAAACCTGCCGGGTTATACGACATGCAGGATGTACTGGGTTTGTGTTGATTTCACCGCTGTCATGCAATTCGGGTGGATTTCGGCTGGACCGCAAAAGGGGTTTTCTGTAAGCTTCCCGCTTTAGTGTGTCCACTAAAAGTTGCGCAGAATGACTCCAATAAAAAGCGGGATGACCTTCACACGTCATCCCGCTTTTTTACAATCTGCGCCTGCTTCAGCCTTGATCTTTGGGAGGTCTCTTGACTAAGCCAGCCCCTACGCCAGCCATTCTGGCCCTTGCCGATGGCAGCATCTTTCGCGGCGAATCCATCGGTGCCGACGGCCAGACAATCGGCGAGGTGGTGTTCAACACCGCCATGACCGGCTATCAGGAAATTCTTACCGACCCGTCCTATGCCAAGCAAATCGTCACGCTGACCTATCCGCACATCGGCAATACCGGCACCACGCCGGAAGATGCCGAGTCCCGCCAGGTGTGGGCGGCCGGTCTGGTGATTCGCGACCTGCCGTTACTGGCCAGCAACTGGCGCAACAAACAGCCGCTGGATGCCTATCTGAAGGAAAACGGCACCGTCGCCATCGCTGGTATAGACACCCGTCGCCTGACGCGAATCCTCCGCGAAAAAGGCGCACAGAACGGTTGCATCCTGACCGGCGCAGACGCGACTGAAGAGAAGGCGTTGGAGTTGGCGCGCAGCTTCCCCGGTCTCAAGGGCATGGACCTGGCCAAGGAGGTCAGCGTCAAAGAGCGCTACGAATGGCGTTCCGGCCTCTGGAGCCTGGAGAGCGACAGCCATCCGGAAATCCCGGCCAGCGAGCTGCCCTACCATGTGGTTGCCTTCGATTACGGCGTCAAGTGGAACATCCTGCGCATGCTGGTTGCGCGCGGCTGCCGCATCACCGTGCTACCGGCGCAGACGCCGGCCAGCGAGGCTCTGGCGCTGAATCCGGATGGCATCTTCCTGGCCAATGGCCCGGGCGATCCCGAACCGTGCGATTACGCGATCAAGGCGATTCAGGAAGTGCTGGAAACCGATGTGCCCGTCTTCGGTATCTGCCTCGGTCATCAGTTGCTGGCGCTGGCTTCCGGTGCGACTACTGTGAAGATGCCCAGCGGCCATCATGGTGCCAACCATCCGGTGCAGGATCTGGAAACCGGCGTCGTTATGATCACCAGCCAGAACCACGGTTTCTGCGCCGATGAGACGACCCTGCCGGCCAATCTGCGCGCCACCCACAAATCGCTGTTCGATGGCACCCTGCAGGGTATCGAACGTACCGACAAGGCGGCCTTTGGTTTTCAGGGACACCCTGAAGCCAGTCCGGGTCCGTGCGATGTCGCGCCGCTGTTTGATCGCTTTATCTCCGCCATGGCGGCCCGTCGCTGATCGCTGAGTCCAGGAATTCGAGAGTTACTTCATGCCAAAACGTACAGATATCAAAAGCATCCTGATCCTCGGCGCCGGCCCCATCGTCATCGGTCAGGCGTGCGAGTTCGATTACTCCGGCGCCCAGGCCTGCAAGGCCCTGCGCGAGGAAGGCTTCCGCGTCATTCTGGTGAACTCCAACCCGGCCACCATCATGACCGACCCGGCCATGGCCGACGCCACCTACATCGAGCCGATCAAGTGGGCTACCGTCGCCAAGATCATCGAGAAGGAACGCCCTGACGCCCTGCTGCCGACCATGGGTGGCCAGACTGCGCTGAACTGCGCCCTGGACCTGGAAAAGCACGGCATCCTGGAAAAATTTGGCGTCGAGATGATCGGCGCCAATGCCGATACCATCGACAAGGCCGAAGACCGCTCGCGCTTTGACAAGGCCATGAAGGATATCGGCCTGGCTTGCCCGGTTTCGGGTATCGCCCACAGCATGGAAGAAGCCTACGGCGTGCTGGACAAGGTCGGCTTCCCCTGCATCATCCGTCCCTCGTTCACCATGGGCGGCACTGGTGGCGGCATCGCCTACAACCGTGAAGAGTTCGAAGAAATCTGCACCCGTGGTCTGGACCTGTCGCCGACCAAGGAACTGCTGATCGACGAATCGCTGATCGGCTGGAAGGAGTACGAGATGGAGGTGGTCCGCGACAAGAAGGACAACTGCATCATCGTCTGCTCCATCGAGAACTTCGATCCGATGGGCGTGCACACCGGCGACTCGATCACCGTCGCCCCGGCGCAGACGCTCACTGACAAGGAATACCAGATCATGCGCAATGCCTCCCTGGCGGTGCTGCGTGAGATCGGCGTGGAGACCGGCGGCTCCAACGTGCAGTTCGGTATCTGCCCGGACACGGGTCGCATGGTGGTGATCGAGATGAACCCGCGTGTGTCGCGTTCATCGGCGCTGGCCTCCAAGGCCACCGGTTTCCCGATCGCCAAAATCGCCGCCAAGCTGGCGGTCGGTTACACCCTCGACGAACTGTCCAACGACATCACGGGCGGTCGCACTCCGGCGTCCTTCGAGCCGGCCATCGACTATGTCGTCACCAAGATCCCGCGTTTTGCCTTCGAGAAATTCCCCAAGGCCGACGCCCGTCTGACCACCCAGATGAAATCCGTGGGTGAGGTCATGGCCATCGGTCGGACCTTCCAGGAGTCGATGCAAAAGGCCCTGCGCGGCCTGGAAGTCGGCGCCACCGGTTTCGACCCCAAACTGAATCTGGAGTCTGCCGAGGCTGAAAGCACGCTGACCCGCGAGCTGACCGTGCCTGGTGCCGACCGTATCTGGTATGTGGCTGATGCCTTCCGGGCTGGCAAGAGCATCGAGGATGTTTTTGCCCTGACCAAGATCGACCCCTGGTTCCTGGTCCAGATCGAGGATCTGGTCAAGGAAGAAGAGCAGGTCCAGACCCTCGGCCTGTCCAGTATCGACCGTGATCTGATGTACAAGCTCAAGCGCAAGGGTTTCTCCGATGCGCGCCTGGCCAAGCTGCTCGGCGTGACCGAAAAGAACCTGCGAAGCCATCGCCACAAGCTCAAGGTGCTGCCGGTCTACAAGCGCGTTGACACCTGCGCCGCCGAGTTCGCCACCGACACCGCCTATATGTATTCGACCTATGAGGAAGAGTGCGAGGCCAATCCGTCGAACCGCGAGAAGATCATGATCCTCGGCGGCGGGCCGAACCGCATCGGCCAGGGCATCGAGTTCGACTATTGCTGCGTACACGCGGCGCTGGCCATGCGCGAAGACGGTTACGAGACCATCATGGTCAACTGCAATCCGGAAACCGTCTCCACCGACTACGACACCTCTGACCGCCTGTATTTCGAGCCGGTGACACTGGAAGACGTGCTGGAAATCGTGCGTATCGAGCAGCCCAAGGGCGTGATCGTGCAATACGGCGGCCAGACCCCGCTGAAGATCTGTCGCGCGCTGGAAGAGGCTGGCGTGCCTATCATCGGCACCAGCCCTGATGCCATCGACCGCGCCGAAGATCGCGAACGCTTCCAGCAGATGGTGCAGCGCCTGGGCCTGCGTCAGCCTCAGAACGCCACCGCGCGCAGCGAGGAAGAGGCCATTGCCGCTTCCAAGGCCATCGGCTATCCGCTGGTGGTGCGCCCGTCCTACGTGTTGGGCGGGCGCGCCATGGAAATTGTCTATGAGGAAGACGAGCTCAAGCGCTACATGCGCGAAGCCGTGAAAGTGTCCAACGACAGCCCTGTGCTGCTCGACCACTTCCTCAACTGCGCCATCGAAGTGGACGTTGATGCCGTATGCGACGGCGAAATTGTGGTGATCGGCGCGATCATGCAGCACATCGAGCAGGCGGGTGTTCACTCCGGTGACTCTGCCTGTTCGCTGCCGGCCTATTCGCTGGCGCAGCACATTCAGGACGAGATTCGCGAGCAGGTGCGCAAGATGGCGCTGGAGCTCGACGTGATCGGCCTGATGAACGTGCAGATGGCGGTACAGGGTGAAGACATCTATGTGCTGGAAGTGAACCCGCGTGCTTCGCGCACCGTGCCCTTCGTCTCCAAGTGCATCGGTGAGTCGCTGGCCAAGATTGCCGCGCGCGTCATGGCTGGCAAAACGCTGACCGAAATCGGTTTTACCAAGGAAATCATTCCACCCTTCTTCAGCGTCAAGGAAGCGGTGTTCCCCTTTGCCAAGTTCCCGGGCGTGGATACCATCCTCGGGCCGGAAATGAAGTCAACCGGCGAGGTGATGGGCGTTGGCGACAGCTTCGCCGAGGCCTTCGCCAAGGCGCAGCTGGGTGCCAGCGAAATCCTGCCGACCTCCGGCTGTGCTTTCATCAGCGTTCGCGAGGACGACAAGCCCTTCGTCGAGCAGGTTGCCCGTGATCTGGTCGGCCTTGGTTTCGAGGTTGTCGCCACCGCCGGCACGGCGCGTATCATCGAGGCAGCCGGTCTGCCGGTGCGTCGCGTTAACAAGGTGACTGAAGGTCGTCCGCACGTGGTCGACATGATCAAGAATGACGAAGTCACGCTGATCATCAATACCACCGAGGGGCGTCAGTCCATCGCCGATTCGTATTCCATCCGCCGCAACGCTCTGCAGCATAAGATCTGTATCACCACCACCATTGCCGGTGGCCAGGCAATCTGTGAGGCGCTCAAGTTCGGTCCCGAGAAGACCGTGCGCCGACTGCAGGATCTCCATGCAGGAATTGAGACATGACCAAATACCCAATGACTGTCCAAGGCGCGCGCGCCCTGGAAGAAGAGCATCACCACCTGACCAAGGTGCTGCGACCCAAGCTGAGCCACGATATCGGCGTGGCGCGTGAGCTTGGCGATCTCAAGGAGAACGCCGAATACCATGCGGCTCGGGAACAGCAAGGCATGGTCGAGGCGCGGATTCGCGATATCGAAGGTCGTCTGCAGAACGCACAGATCATCGATGTCACGGCTATAGCGCACACCGGAAAGGTGATCTTTGGAACCACGGTCGAGATCGCTAATGCCGAGACTGACGAGCGGGTGACCTACCAGATCGTTGGCGAGGACGAGGCGGAGATCAAGCTGGGCAAGATTTCAGTGAGCTCGCCCATCGCGCGCGCGCTGATCGGCAAGATGGAAGGCGATATCGCAGTGGTCAAGACGCCCAGTGGGCTGGTCGAATTCGAGATCGTCGAGGTTCGCCATCTCTGAATCGCAGCCCATGCGCGCAGGCATCATCAGTTGGCAGCTGGCCCAGACCTTCTGGGTCGGCGGCCTCTGGCTGCTGCAGTTCGTGATGTTGCCGGCACTGGACAAGATCGGCCTGGCACCGTTGCTGGTGGCAGAAATCGCCGGGACCCTGAGACCGTTGCTGGTGGGCTTTGCGGCTTTTTGCGCAGTACTGCAAATCGTTGTACTGATACAGGCGGCAGGTTTTCGCAGTATTTGGCGGGATGTTCGCGGGCAATTGTTGCTGACGGTTTTGCTGCTTGCCGCGAGCTTTTTCGCCGCCGGCGCTCCATGGCTCGAATCGGCTCGCTGGATGCTGTTCAGCTATCTGATCATCGGGCTGTGCGGGTTGATGCTCGTATTGCAGGAGCCGCCGCGAGCGGCGGGCTCTGCTGGGATTCCCGTAGCCTGAGCCGGATGGCCAGGCTTGCAGGTCAAGCCTGGTGGCGATAAACGTTGGACAGTTGCTTGTTGACCTTGGGGTTCTTGCGGTAGACCAGCGCCATCTTGCCGATTGATTGCACCAGTTCGCAGTGCCCAATCCGACATAGTTCGTCGATCAATGCGCGACGATCATCGCGTTCGGTGATGCGCAGCTGTACCTTGATCAATTCATGATCGCTCAGTGCGCGCTCCAGTTCGGCCTGCACGCCCTCGGTCAGGCCGTTTTCGGATACGATCAGCACCGGCTTCAGATGATGGCCGATGGATTTGTAGTGTTTCTTCTGCTCGTTGGTGAGCGGCATAATTCGACCCTTGCGTCAAAACCTGAAAAACGTCCGCTAGTGTAACCGAGAGGTTCCGGGTCGCACAGGTGAGGTAACAGCTTGGCTCGCTTCAAGACCTGCGCGTGCTGGCTGAAAGAACACCTGGCGATCCCAGTGTGAGGGTGACGCAGCGCGACGGCTGTCCTTCGAGCGCCAGCTCCAGGCTGCCGGAGATACAGAAGAAGGATCACATTTTGCCTGAGTGAAGTGCTCGCGCAGATTCTTGAGGCGGTGGACGGTAAGCGTGTAGACCTTGTAGTTTCCGATATGGCACCCAATATGAGTGTTATGAAGCCTGATCAGGCTCGTGCGTTTTTTATTAGCGAGCTGGCGCTGGATCTGGCCATGCGCGTTTTGCGTCCGGGTGGCGATTTTCTGGTCAAGATATTTCAGGGCGACGGCTTCGACGCTAACCCGAAGGGTATCCGCCAGAGCTTCGATCAAGGTGCGGATATGCAAGCCTTTGTCCAGAGACCGTTCTTGCGAACAGTGAATGCTGGCGCGAGGTTTTCGCGCCGATCCGGCGCAAGCGGGCTAACATTGTTTCATACGGGGTTACAGACCAGCTCGCGTGTTTGGGCGGGTTGTGTAGTAAGTTAGCAAGAGCAGCCAACAGGGCCGTCACGCGGGCCAACGACAGCGGGTCTGTTCCAGAGGGTAACGAATTTGAATGACATGGCAAAAAACCTGATTCTGTGGTTGATCATCGCCGCCGTCCTGGTGACGGTGATGAACAACTTTTCCAGCCCGACCGAGCCGCAGACGCTCAATTATTCGCAATTTCTTGAGCAGGTCAGGGAGGGCCGTGTCGAACGCGTAACTGTCGACGGCTTCGTGATCATCGGCAAGCGCAGCGATGGTGAGAGCTTCAAGACGATCCGTCCGGCTATCCAGGACAACGGTCTTATTGGTGACCTGATCAACAACAACGTGCTGATTGAAGGCAAGCAGCCCGAGCAGCAGAGCATCTGGACCCAGTTGCTGGTAGCCAGCTTCCCGATTCTGGTGATCATCGCGGTGTTCATGTTCTTCATGCGCCAGATGCAAGGTGGCGCAGGCGGCAAGGGCGGGCCCATGAGCTTCGGCAAGAGCAAGGCGCGCCTGCTTTCCGAAGATCAGGTCAAGACGACCTTTGCCGATGTGGCCGGCTGTGACGAGGCCAAGGAAGAAGTGACCGAGCTGGTCGAGTTCCTGCGTGATCCTGGCAAATTCCAGCGTCTCGGCGGTCGAATTCCGCGCGGTGTGCTGATGGTCGGCTCGCCGGGTACCGGCAAGACGCTGCTGGCCAAGGCGGTGGCGGGCGAGGCCAAGGTGCCATTTTTCACCATTTCCGGTTCCGATTTCGTGGAAATGTTCGTCGGTGTCGGCGCCAGTCGTGTGCGCGACATGTTCGAGCAGGCCAAGAAGCACGCCCCCTGCATCATCTTTATCGACGAGATCGACGCCGTCGGTCGCCATCGTGGCGCTGGCATGGGGGGCGGCCACGATGAGCGCGAGCAGACTCTCAACCAGTTGCTGGTGGAGATGGACGGTTTCGAAATGAACGATGGCATCATCGTCATTGCGGCCACCAACCGTCCCGATGTGCTTGATCCGGCCTTGTTGCGTCCGGGCCGCTTCGATCGTCAGGTTGTGGTCGGTCTGCCGGATATCCGCGGTCGTGAGCAGATTCTCAACGTACACATGCGCAAGGTGCCGCTGGGTGACAGTGTCGAGCCGGCTCTGATCGCGCGCGGCACGCCGGGCTTCTCCGGTGCTGACCTGGCTAACCTGGTCAACGAAGCTTCCCTTTTCGCGGCACGTGCCGGAAAGCGTGTGGTCGAGATGAAGGAGTTCGAGCTGGCCAAGGACAAGATCATGATGGGTGCCGAGCGCAAGTCCATGGTCATGTCAGAGAAGGAGCGGCTTAATACCGCCTATCACGAAGCGGGCCACGCCATCGTCGGGCGCCTCGTGCCCGAGCATGATCCGGTTTACAAGGTGTCGATCATTCCCCGTGGTCGTGCCCTGGGTGTAACCATGTTCCTCCCGGAGGAAGATCGTTACAGCCTGTCCAAGCGAGCCCTGATCAGTCAAATCTGCTCGCTGTTCGGTGGCCGTATCGCTGAAGAGATGACCCTTGGCTTTGATGGCGTCACCACTGGCGCATCCAACGACATCATGCGGGCCACTCAACTGGCTCGAAACATGGTGACCAAGTGGGGCTTGTCGGAAAAGCTGGGACCGTTGATGTACGCAGAGGAAGAGGGCGAAGTGTTCCTGGGTCGCAGTATGGGCAGCCAGCAGGCAAACGTCTCCGGCGACACGGCCAAGCTGATTGACCTTGAAGTGCGCAGCATCATCGACCAATGCTACGGCACGGCGAAGCAGATCCTTGCCGATAACCGTGACAAGCTCGATGTCATGGCCGAGACGTTGATGAAGTACGAAACCATCGATGCCGAGCAGATCGACGACATCATGTCCGGTCGCACTCCACGTGAGCCGCGTGACTGGCAGGATGGCTCCGGCTCGGCGGGTACGCCTGTGCAGCCTGAAGGCGACCTTCCACAGGCGCCCATTGGTGGTCCTGCGGGCGAACACTGAGCCAAGGCTTCTAAATGACTGAAACGATACACCCGACCCGACTGTCCTGCGGCAGTCGGGTTCTTGATTTATCGCGCCCGCATGTCATGGGCATTCTCAACGTTACCCCCGACTCGTTTTCCGACGGTGGCAGGCACGCCGGTGTCGATGCCGCATTGCGCCATGCCGTTGCGATGGTGGCAGCTGGTGCAAGCCTGGTAGATGTAGGTGGGGAGTCGACTCGCCCCGGTGCACGTGCTGTCTCGCCGACTGAGGAGTTGGAACGTGTCGCCCCTGTCGTGGAGGCCATCGCGCGCGAACTCGATGTGATCATTTCGGTGGATACGTCCACGCCGGCCGTGATGCGCGAGTGCGCACGCCTGGGCGCAGGCCTGATCAACGATGTGCGTTCGCTCATGCGTGATGGTGCGCTGGATGCTGCAGCCGACAGTGGCCTTCCGGTATGCCTGATGCATATGCATGGTGAGCCGGGTGATATGCAGGACGATCCGCGCTACGACAACGTGACCGATGCGGTTTACGCGTTTCTCTCCGAGCGTATGGCCGCATGTGCTGCAGCGGGGATTGCCGGCGAGCGAGTCGTGCTTGATCCGGGCTTCGGCTTCGCCAAGAATCTTTCGCACAATCTGAGTTTGTTCAAGCATATGGAGCGCCTGCACGCACTGGGGCGTCCGTTGCTGGTTGGCGTTTCGCGGAAAAGCATGATCGGGCAGGCGCTTGGCCGGGAGGTCTCGCAGCGCCTGTATGGCAGTCTGGGGCTGGCGGCACTGGCTGTCAGCATGGGCGCTCGAATCGTGCGTGTGCATGATGTGGCTGAAACAGTTGATGTGGTTCGAATGATTGCTGCGGTACAGGCTGCAGAATAGGGAATAAGCATGAGCAGAAAATATTTTGGGACCGATGGCATTCGCGGCCATGTAGGACAATTTCCGATAACTCCGGATTTCATGCTCAAGCTTGGCTGGGCGGCGGGGATGGCATTTCGCAAGCAGGGGAAATGCCGCATCCTGGTTGGCAAGGACACGCGCATTTCAGGCTATATGTTCGAGTCCGCTCTGCAGGCCGGCCTTTCCGCAGCGGGCGCAGATGTACTTCTGCTCGGCCCGATGCCGACTCCGGCGGTGGCCTATCTGACCCGTACCTTCCACGCTGAGGCGGGTATCGTCATCAGCGCTTCGCACAATCCGCATCATGACAACGGCATCAAGTTCTTCTCCGGGCGCGGGACCAAGCTCCCCGATGAGGTCGAGTTGATGATCGAGGAGCTGATCGATACGCCGATGACGGTGGTTGAATCCGCCCAGTTGGGCAAGGCTTCACGTATCAATGATGCGGCTGGACGCTATATCGAGTTCTGCAAGAGCAGTGTACCGACCAGTACCGACTTTTCTGGTCTCAAACTGGTGGTCGATTGTGCGCATGGTGCGACTTACAAGGTGGCGCCCAGTGTATTTCGCGAACTGGGCGCAGAAGTGGTGGTAATCGCCGCGCAGCCTGACGGCCTCAATATCAATGCGGATGTCGGTTCGACCCATGCAGGGCAGCTGCAGAGGGCAGTGATCGAGCATGGCGCCGATCTTGGTATCGCCTTCGATGGCGATGGCGACCGCGTGATGATGGTCGACCACACAGGGGCTCTGGTCGACGGTGACGAGCTGCTCTATGTGATTGCGACCGATCTGCAAGAGCGTGGGCGTCTTGAGGGTGGCGTGGTCGGTACTCTGATGAGCAATCTTGGGCTTGAGCTTGCGCTCAAGGAGCGCGAGATTCCTTTTGTTCGCGCCAAGGTGGGTGACAGGTATGTAATGGCAGAGATGCTGGAGCGTAACTGGGTGCTGGGTGGCGAGAATTCAGGGCACATCGTCTGCTCGCAGCATGTGAGCACGGGCGATGCAATCATTGCCGCATTGCAGGTACTGCTTGCGCTCCGGCGGCGCGGACAAAGCCTGGCGCAAGAACGTCTGGCCTGGAAAAAATGCCCGCAGGTGCTGATCAATGTTCGGTTTTCCGGGGATCGTGATCCGATTGCCGACCCGCAGGTGCAAGCTGTCTGTGACAGCGTTACCGAGCGAATGGCAGGACGTGGGCGGGTGCTCTTGCGCAAGTCCGGAACCGAGCCGCTGGTGCGGGTGATGGTTGAGGGTGACGATGAAAGTCGGGTACGCAGCTATGCCGAAGAGCTGGCAGCTGTGGTTGCTGAAGTTTGTGCGTGATTCTCGCTTGCCAGGTTGGTTTTCGTTGAGTACCATCTGCGCCCACTTTGATCGACGAGGTAAAGCATGCGTCGCCCCTTGGTAGCTGGTAACTGGAAGATGAACGGTACCCGCGCCAGCGTCGCAGAGCTGACCGAAGCGCTTAAGCAACAGGCGCTTTTAGCAACTGTTGAAGTGGTGGTTTTTCCAACCTGTTTGCATGTTGGGCGTGTCGTGAGTGAGCTGGCGAATGTGTCAATTGCCGTCGGCGCTCAGGACTGTTCAACAGAGGCTGGTTTCGGTGCTCTTACCGGTGAAGTGTCTGCTTCCCAGTTGGCTGATGCCGGGTGCGAATGGGTGTTGGTTGGTCACTCCGAGAGACGCCTGATCCTGGGCGAAAGCGACGGGGTGGTGAGTCAGAAATTCAAAGCGGCGTTGGCGTGTGGGTTGATGCCGGTGCTGTGCCTTGGTGAAACGCTGGAGCAGCGTGAGGCAGGGCAGACGCTTGAGGTTGTCGAGCGTCAGTTGGCCTGTGTGATAGCGGCTGCTGGAATTGCCTCTTTTGAGAGGGCTGTTGTGGCGTATGAGCCGGTCTGGGCAATCGGGTCTGGATTGACGGCGACGCCCGAGCAGGCGCAGGAAATACATGCTGCCATTCGAGAGCAGCTGTCGCGTGAAGATAAGCGTGTCGCCGATGGCGTGCGTATTCTGTACGGTGGCAGTGTAAAGGCGGAGAATGCCGCTGAGCTTTTTGGGATGGCGGATATCGATGGGGGGCTTGTCGGTGGCGCCTCTCTGAAAGCCAATGATTTCGGTGCGATTTGTCGCGCTGCAGGGAACTGATCAGATGTTGCAGACTGTTGTGATCGTGGTGCATCTGCTGGTTGCCATCGCTGTGGTTGTGCTGGTGTTGCTGCAGCAGGGTAAAGGTGCGGATGCTGGCGCTTCGTTTGGTTCGGGAGCCTCGGCGACCGTCTTCGGAAGTCAAGGTTCTACTACCTTCCTTAGTCGTTTTACTGCTATACTGGCCGGCGTTTTTTTCGTGACCAGTCTGGGTTTGGCGTTTTTTGCAACGCAGCAGGCGGGTCAGATGTCGCAGGCAGGTTTGCCGGATCCAGCGGTGCTGGAAATTCCGGTCAGCAAGCCCGCTGTTGAAGATGTACCTGTTCTGGAGTCTGCTCCGTCTGCAGGTGCTACTGGCGATGTTCCTCCTGTAGAAGAAGGGCGCTAGTAAAGGTTTTTGCCGAGGTGGTGGAATTGGTAGACACGCTACCTTGAGGTGGTAGTGGCCATAGGCTGTAGGGGTTCGAGTCCCCTCCTCGGTACCAAACAAGCAGGCCCGCAATTGCGGGCTTTCTTGTTTCTTCGGTTTGGTTGACCTGTGTGTGGTGCGATTGTATAATTCGTGCCCAGTTTGTCGCGGGGTGGAGCAGTCTGGTAGCTCGTCGGGCTCATAACCCGAAGGTCGTTGGTTCAAATCCAGCCCCCGCAACCAGTTGATAAAGGCCCCTATCGAGGGGCTTTTTATTGGCTTCTAGCCAGGTCGCCGGCATTTACAGGCGATCAACAGGGATGGGCGTTTCGCCCATTTTTCATTTTTACAGCATGCGCGAGGGGCTTTGATGTCGAGCAAGCTAGAACAGTTGCACGCCTTGCTGGCGCCGGTGGTCGAAGCACTGGGTTATCAGTGTTGGGGCGTTGAGTTTCTTTCGCAGGGTCGGCACTCCCTGTTGAGGGTCTATATCGACCACTCCAACGGGATTCTTGTCGATGATTGTGAAAAGGTCAGTCGTCAACTCAGCGGTGTTCTTGACGTTGAAGATCCCATCAGCAGCGACTACACCCTTGAAGTGTCTTCGCCTGGGTTGGATCGACCACTGTTCACGCTTGAGCAGTACGCTGCGAATGTAGGCGAACAGATAAAAATCAAGCTGCGCTCGCCCTTCGAGGGCCGGCGCAATTTCCAGGGTCTTCTCCGCGGGGTGGAAGAGCAGGATGTGGTGGTGCTGGTTGATGACCACGAATATCTATTGCCGATCGACATGATCGACAAGGCAAATATTGTTCCCCGTTTTGAGTGAAACGCGGTTCCCGCGGACCCCAATGGATTGCGAAAGGCGAGGCGTACGATGAGCAAAGAAGTACTGCTGGTTGTGGAGTCGGTATCCAATGAAAAAGGCGTACCGGCCAGTGTGATTTTCGAGGCGCTGGAGTTGGCTTTGGCCACTGCCACCAAGAAGCGCTTCGAAGACGAAGTTGACCTGCGTGTGGAAATCAATCGGCAGAACGGTAGTTACGAAACGTTCCGTCGCTGGACCGTTGTCGAGGAAGAGAATTTCGACGATCCAGCGCACCAGTTGACGACCGATATGGAGCAGGCTCGTGAAGCCAATGCCAAGGTTGGCGATGTGCTTGAAGTCAAGATCGAGTCCATTGAGTTTGGTCGCATTGCCGCCCAGACCGCCAAGCAGGTCATCGTGCAGAAAGTGCGCGAGGCCGAGCGTGCGCAAGTTGTCGAGGCCTATCGCGACCGTCTGGGTGAGATTATTTCCGGCACAGTCAAGAAGGTGACGCGTGACAGCGTCATCGTCGATCTGGGCAACAATGCCGAGGCGCTGCTGGCGCGCGAGGACATCATTGCCCGCGAAACTTTCCGTGTCGGCGCTCGCGTGCGTGCGCTGCTCAAGGAAATCCGTACCGAGAACCGCGGCCCGCAACTGATTCTGTCGCGCACCGCGCCGCAGATGCTGATTGAGTTGTTCCGTATCGAAGTGCCGGAAATCGCCGAAGAGTTGATCGAGGTGATGGGTGCTTCGCGTGACCCTGGCTCCCGGGCCAAGATCGCGGTTCGCTCCAAGGACAAGCGCATCGACCCGCAGGGCGCCTGCATCGGCATGCGTGGTTCGCGTGTCCAAGCGGTATCTGGCGAGATCGGTGGCGAGCGCGTCGATATCGTGCTGTGGGATGAAAACCCCGCACAGTTTGTCATCAACGCAATGGCGCCGGCTGAAGTGGCGGCCATCATCGTCGATGAGGATGCCCATGCCATGGATATCGCAGTCGGTGAAGATAATCTGGCCCAGGCCATCGGTCGCGGCGGCCAGAACGTGCGCCTGGCCAGTCAGCTGACCGGCTGGACGCTAAATGTGATGACCGAGGACGACATTCAGGCCAAGCAGCAGGAAGAAACGGGCGACATCCTGCGTAATTTCATTGAAGAGCTGGATGTCGATGAAGAGCTGGCACAAGTACTGGTCGAAGAGGGTTTCACGTCCCTCGAAGAGATCGCCTACGTCCCCATGGAGGAAATGCTCGGCATCGAAGGCTTCGACGAAGACATCGTCAATGAGCTACGAACCCGTGCCAAGGATCGTCTGCTGACCAAGGCGATCGCAACGGAAGAAAAACTGGCAGATGCTCAGCCAGCCGAGGATTTGCTTGCGCTGGAAGGCATGAACAAGGAACTGGCGGTCGAGTTGGCAGTACGGGGTGTCATCACCCGTGAAGACCTGGCCGAGCAGTCGATTGACGACCTGCTCGACATAGACGGCATGGATGAAGAACGTGCCGGCAAGCTGATCATGGCCGCCCGAGCCCATTGGTTCGAGTAAGTAATTAGCGGCCTGAGGAGAGAGATGCATGACGCAAGTCACGGTGAAAGAACTGGCCCAGGTGGTCGCCACACCGGTCGAGCGACTGCTGCAGCAGATGCGTGAGGCAGGACTGCCGCACACCAGCGCCGAGCAAGTAGTGACCGATAACGAAAAGCAGGCCCTGTTGGCGCACCTCAAGAGCAGCCACGGCGCCAAGGTGGATGAGCCGCGCAAGATTACCCTGCAGCGCAAGACTACGACCAAGCTCAAGGTGGGTGGCAGCAAGACCATCAGTGTCGAGGTTCGGAAGAAGAAAACCTTCGTCAAACGTACCCCGGATGAGATCGAGGCCGACAAGCAGCGCGAGCTCGAAGAGCAGCGCGCCGCCGAAGAGGCCGCCCGCCTGAAGGGCGAAGAAGAAGCGCGTCAGCGTGCCGAGGAAGAGGCGCGTCGCAAGACGCAGGCCGAAGTGGAGTCGCGGGTCGGCTCGCCGGTTGTTGCACCTGTTCCTGCGCGGGAAGTCCCGGTCGAGCCTGTTGCGCCGGTTGACGAGCGCAAGAAGGAAGAGCCGCGTCGCACCGAGAAGGCACGCAGTGATGACGACGAGCGTCGTGATCGCAAGCAGGCTCAGCCACGTCCCGCTGCCAAGGCCAAGGCTCCATTGTCGCGTACCGTGCGTAGCGGTGATGACGATGCAGACGGTTTCCGCCGTGGCGGTCGTGGCAAGTCCAAGCTGAAGAAGCGCAATGCGCACGGCTTCCAGAGTCCGAGCGGCCCCATCGTTCGTGACGTGGCCATCGGTGAGACTATCTCGGTCGCCGATCTGGCACAGCAGATGTCGGTCAAGGCCGCGGAAGTCATCAAGTTCATGTTCAAGATGGGCACTCCGGTGACTATCAATCAGGTGCTGGATCAGGAAACTGCTCAGCTGATCGCTGAGGAGCTGGGCCACAAGGTCCGACTGGTCAGCGACAATGCCCTGGAAGAGCAACTCGCGGAACTGCTGAGGTTCGAAGGCGAAGCTATTACACGTGCGCCTGTTGTGACCGTGATGGGTCACGTCGACCACGGCAAAACCTCGCTGCTCGACTACATCCGTCGTGCCAAGGTTGCGACTGGCGAAGCTGGCGGCATCACCCAGCATATCGGTGCCTACCATGTGGAAACCGAGCGCGGAATGGTTACCTTCCTGGATACTCCGGGTCACGCGGCCTTTACCGCCATGCGTGCCCGTGGGGCCAAGGCGACCGATATCGTGATTCTGGTGGTTGCTGCCGACGATGGCGTGATGCCGCAGACTCAGGAAGCCGTCCAGCATGCGAAGGCTGCTGGCGTGCCGATCGTGGTTGCGGTGAACAAGATCGACAAGCCGGATGCCAACCCGGACAACATCAAGAACGGCCTGGCTGCGCTGGATGTGATTCCCGAGGAATGGGGCGGCGACACGCCGTTCGTATCTGTATCGGCGAAGATGGGTACAGGCGTAGACGAGCTGCTTGAGGCTGTGCTGCTGCAGGCCGAGCTGCTGGAACTCACGGCTACGCCTTCGGCTCCCGGCCGTGGTGTGGTGGTTGAATCGCGTCTCGACAAGGGACGTGGTCCGGTGGCGACCGTTCTGGTACAGGAAGGCACCTTGCGTCAGGGCGACATGGCCCTGGTCGGCTCGACCTTCGGCCGCATTCGCGCGATGCTCGATGAGAACGGCAAGTCCATCAAGGAAGCGGGTCCCTCGATTCCAGTGGAGATCCTCGGTCTGGATGGCACCCCTGAAGCAGGTGACGAACTCAGCGTGCTGAGCGATGAGAAGAAGGCGCGTGAAGTAGCGCTGTTCCGTCAGGGCAAGTTCCGCGAAGTCAAACTCGCCCGCGCCCATGCCGGCAAGCTGGAAAATATCTTCGAGAACATGGGGCAGGAAGAGAAGAAGACGCTCAATATCGTCCTCAAATCCGATGTCCGTGGCTCCCTCGAAGCCTTGCAAGGCTCGCTCAGCGGGCTCGGCAATGATGAAGTGCAGGTGCGCGTGATTGGTGGCGGTGTCGGTGGTATCACCGAGAGCGATGCCAACCTGGCGCTGGCATCCAATGCGGTGCTGTTCGGCTTCAACGTGCGGGCCGACGCGGGCGCACGCAGGATCGTCGAGCAGGAAGGTCTGGATCTGCGTTACTACAACGTGATCTACGACATCATCGAAGACGTCAAGAAAGCGTTGACCGGCATGCTCGGCAGTGATGTTCGCGAGAATATCCTGGGTATTGCGGAAGTGCGTGACGTGTTCCGTTCGCCGAAGTTCGGTGCCGTTGCTGGATGCATGGTCCTCGAGGGCATGGTGCACCGCAACCGTCCTATCCGTGTATTGCGTGACGATGTGGTCATTTTCGAAGGTGAGCTGGAATCGCTGCGTCGCTTCAAGGATGACGTTGCCGAAGTGCGTGCCGGTATGGAATGCGGCATCGCGGTGAAGAGCTATAACGACGTGAAGGCTGGCGACAAGATCGAAGTCTTCGAGAAAGTCGAAGTGGCACGTTCGCTGTAACCCGAGCTGCAAGCTTCAAGCGGCAAGCCTCAAGTGTGATCACTTGGTGCTTGCCGTTTGGCTTTGTGGCTTGAAATTTTTTCATGGCTTGCAGCTTGTTGCCTGCAGCTTGAGGCAAATCTTATGGCCAAAGAATTCAGTCGTACCCAGCGTATAGGCGACCAGATGCAGCGTGAGCTGGCATCGCTGATCCAGCGCGAGATCAAGGACCCGCGTCTCGGTCTGATAACCATTACCGCTGTCGAAGTCAGTCGCGATCTGTCCCATGCCAAGGTGTTTATCACCATCATGGGCAAGGACGACGACGAGGATGCGGTCAAGGGCAACTTGCGGATCCTCAACGATGCCGGCGGATTCCTGCGCATGCAGCTGGGCAAGGCAATGAAGTTGCGCACGGTACCGCAGCTGCATTTCAGCTATGACGCCAGCGTTCGTCGCGGGGTTGAGTTGACCTCGCTGATCGAGCGGGCGGTTGCCGAAGACCGCAAGCACAGCGATGGAGAATAAGGCGTGGCCCAGGTAAAACGCATTCGCCGTGCCGTCAGCGGCATCATCCTGCTCGACAAGCCGCGTGGATTTACCTCCAACGCGGCGCTGCAGAAGGTTCGCTGGCTGCTCAATGCAGAAAAGGCGGGGCACACCGGCAGCCTCGATCCGCTTGCCACCGGGGTGTTGCCTCTGTGCTTCGGTGAGGCCACCAAGTTTTCGCAATATCTGCTCGATGCCGACAAGGGCTACGAGACGGTTGCTCAGCTCGGTGTGACCACCACCACGGCTGATGCGGAAGGCGAGGTTATCGAGCGCAAGCCGGTCGATGTCTCCCTGGCCCAGCTTGAAGCCCTCTTGCCGCAGTTTCGGGGCGAGCTTCAGCAGATTCCCCCTATGTATTCGGCTCTCAAGCGTGACGGTCAGCCACTTTACAAGCTGGCGCGGGCCGGAGAGGTGGTGGAGCGAGAGCCGCGTTCTGTTACCATTGCGCGCCTGGATCTGCTGTCACTGGACGCCGACCGGGCTAGATTTGCAGTTTCGTGCAGCAAAGGCACGTATATCCGCACGTTGGTTGAAGACATTGGACGGGAATTGGGCTGTGGAGCGCACGTGGCAGAGCTGCGGCGTACCCAGGCAGGCCCCTTCGACCTGACCCAGACGGTGACGCTTGAAGCGCTGGAACAGGCTCATGCCGAGGGCGGAGCAGAGGCGGTTGACGCTTTTCTGAAACCGGTCGACAGCGGGCTGGAGCACTGGCCGCTGTTGCAGCTTTCGGAACACAGCGCATTTTACTGGCTGCACGGACAACCGGTGCGTGCACCGCAGGCGCCGCAGTTCGGCATGATGCGTGTACAGGATCACACCGGTCGCTTTATTGGTATCGGTGAAGTGAGTGAAGACGGACGCATAGCGCCGCGTCGACTGATTCGGTCGGAATGACCGATACGCAATGCGCCCGGGTGGTGTGTTGCGTCATGAGGATGGCTGTTGGCAGGCACGGTCAGCCCTCTTTTAAAACACGGGATTTTCCCGGCCTGTTCACTGTAAGGAGCCCATCATGGCACTTAGCGTTGAAGAAAAAGCCCAGATCGTTAACGAGTACAAGCAAGCTGAAGGCGATACCGGTAGCCCGGAAGTGCAGGTTGCCCTGCTGACCGCCAACATCAACAAGCTGCAAGGCCACTTCAAGGCCAACGGCAAGGACCACCACTCACGTCGTGGCCTGATCCGTATGGTCAACCAGCGTCGTAAGCTGCTGGATTACCTGAAGGGCAAGGACACTACTCGTTACAGCACCCTGATCGGTCGTCTGGGTCTGCGTCGTTAAGACGTAGCGAGCTGGAAGCCTGGAGCTGGAAGCTTGAAGTCGAAAGTCGGAGCAATCCTCCACTTGCGGCTTCGAGCTTTCAGCTTTTTGGCTTTTGCAGGAGAGAACGGGTCCGATTCCCGCCCCTCCGCCAATTTCCCCAAAGGCAACAGAGAGAAGGAAAACACCGTGAACCCGGTAATCAAGAAATTTCAGTTCGGTCAATCGACCGTAACCCTCGAGACTGGCCGCATCGCCCGTCAAGCCTCCGGCGCTGTGCTGGTCACCGTTGACGACGACGTTGCTGTACTGGTCGCTGTAACCGGCGCGAAAACCGCCGACCCGAGCAAGGGCTTTTTCCCGCTGTCCGTTCACTATCAGGAAAAAACCTACGCTGCCGGCAAGATCCCTGGCGGTTTCTTCAAGCGTGAAGCGCGTCCGAGCGAAAAAGAAACCCTGACCTCGCGCCTGATCGACCGTCCGATCCGTCCGCTGTTCCCGGAAGGTTTCCAGAATGAAGTGCAGGTCATCTGCACCGTGGTGTCCACCAGCAAGAAGACCGATCCGGACATCGCTGCGATGATCGGTACCTCGGCTGCCCTGGCGGTCTCCGGCATTCCCTTCAACGGCCCAATCGGTGCCGCGCGCGTTGCCTTCCACCCGGAAACCGGCTACCTGCTGAACCCGACCTACGAGCAGCTCAAGGCTTCCAGCCTGGACATGGTCGTCGCCGGCACCAAGGACGCCGTACTGATGGTCGAATCGGAAGCCAAAGAGCTGACCGAAGACCAGATGCTGGGCGCCGTACTGTTCGCCCACGATGAATTCCAGGCTGTGATCCAGGCCGTGACCGAGCTGGCTGCCGAAGCTGCCAAGCCGCGTTGGGACTGGCAGCCTAAAGCGGAAAACACTTCGCTGCTGTCGGCTATTCGTAGCGAGTTCGGCGAGGCGATTTCCCAGGCTTACACCATCACCATCAAGCAGGACCGCTATGCGCGTCTGGGCGAGCTGAAAGATCAGGTGGTTGCCAAGTTCTCCGGCGAAGAAGGTCAACCGTCCGCGGGCGAAGTCAAAGAGGCTTTCGGCGAAATCGAATACCGCACCGTGCGCGAGAACATCGTCAACGGCAAGCCGCGTATCGATGGCCGTGACACCCGTACCGTGCGTGGTCTGAACATCGAAGTCGGTGTCCTGGACAAGACCCACGGTTCAGCGCTGTTCACCCGTGGCGAAACCCAGGCTCTGGTGGTCGCTACCCTCGGTACCGCCCGTGATGCGCAACTGCTCGACACCCTTGAAGGCGAGAAGAAAGACCCCTTCATGCTGCACTACAACTTCCCGCCGTACTCGGTGGGCGAATGTGGCCGCATGGGCGCAACTGGCCGTCGCGAAATCGGTCACGGCCGTCTGGCGCGTCGCTCCGTTGCAGCCATGCTGCCAAGCGCCGACGAGTTCCCGTACACCATTCGCGTGGTCTCGGAAATCACCGAATCCAACGGTTCCAGCTCCATGGCCTCCGTTTGCGGTGCTTCCCTGGCGCTGATGGACGCGGGTGTGCCGATGAAGGCACCGGTAGCCGGTATCGCCATGGGCCTGGTCAAGGAAGGCGAGAAGTTTGCCGTTCTGACCGACATCCTCGGTGACGAAGATCACCTGGGCGACATGGACTTCAAGGTAGCCGGTACCGCCAAGGGCGTCACCGCGCTGCAGATGGACATCAAGATCCAGGGCATCACCGAAGAGATCATGGAGCAGGCGCTGGAGCAGGCGCTGGAAGCTCGCCTGAACATCCTCGGCCAGATGAACCAGGTCATTGCGCAATCGCGCAGTGAACTGTCGGCCAACGCACCGACCATGATCGCGATGAAGATCGACCAGGACAAGATTCGCGACGTGATCGGCAAAGGTGGCGCGACCATCCGTGGTATCTGCGAAGAGACCAAGGCGTCGATCGACATTGAAGACGACGGCTCCATCAAGATCTTCGGCGAAACCAAGGAAGCGGCAGAGGCTGCACGTCAGCGCGTGCTGGGCATCACTGCAGAAGCGGAGATCGGCAAGATCTATGTTGGCAAGGTCGAGCGCATTGTCGACTTTGGTGCCTTCGTCAACATCCTGCCGGGCAAGGATGGTCTGGTGCACATCTCGATGCTGAGCGATCAGCGTGTCGAGAAAGTCACCGACATCCTCAAGGAAGGCCAGGAAGTTGAAGTGCTGGTGCTGGACGTGGATAACCGCGGTCGCATCAAGCTTTCGATCAAGGATGTCGCGGCGGCGAAGGCTTCCGACGCCTGAGTGGCCTGATGTGTGAAAAAGCCCTCCGCAGACTCTGAGTTCTTCAGGCCTGCAGGTTAAACAAACGCCCCGGATTTCCGGGGCGTTTGCTTTTAAGCGGATGCTGACTTATTGCAACTTGCACGCCTTGCAGAGGCGAAACATGCAGTGTGCTAGTAGCGTTACGCTACCGTAGTTTTTCAAGCTATTGATATATAAAGATATTTTTGGTCTGAAAAACTGGCATGCCGCTTGCGATAACTCTTGTGGAACTGCGGTCGGAGTGATTCCGCAGTGATTAAAGAAACAGGAGTGCCATTATGAATACAATCCAGAACTCTCTTACAGCCACCGCCATTGCTGCTGCCCTGAGCCTGTCGCTTTCGGGTGTCGCGGTCGCCGAGGTCAGCCCTGCTGCGCAGAAAGCGGATGCACTTATGCTGGCCACCAATGACCGCATGGATGAAGCCGGTGATGCCGTTTCCGATACCTGGATTACCACCAAGGTGAAGTCCACCTTGCTGGCCGAGGATGCCACACCCGGAATGGATATCGAAGTTGAAACCAAGGATGGCGTTGTTTCCCTCTCCGGCACCGTAGCCACCGAGGCTGAACGTGAAGTGGCTATCAGCAAGGCCAAAGGCATCAAGGGCGTACGTGAAGTTTCGGCAGACGGCCTGAAAACGGTTGACTGATCCTTTGTGCTGACACATTGACACGCTTGCTGGCGAGGTACGGATGCCTCGCCAGCCGGCTGTCCTTGATGATTTTTCAGCGACCCCGCTCGCTGTCTATATGACGCAGGCGGTTCCCTTCGAAACGCAGGAAATGGTACATCCCATGGATGGGGCCATAGGTCCATTCTTCGACCTCTACTTCCTGTTGATACCCATACCTGTCAACAAGAGTCTTGAAGCCTACCTGCGCAGCGCCGGCGGGCTCGCCGCATTTGGCTCTGACTTCAGCCGTTGAGGCGTCCAGGCTGACCAATGCGCTTGCGCAGCGATAGGTGGAAGAAGCCTGCGCAGTACTGGCAACGGCAAGCATCAGTAATGTGAATAGCGGTGCAATGGACATATGGGTTCCTTGTCAGCGGTCGCGTCGTGACTCGATACGTATTAATCGGTTGCCTTCAAAAGTCAGGATACTGAGCTTGCCGTTGGTGGGGCCATAGAGCCATTCCTCGATGATCATTTCCTGCCTGGCATGTGGCCCGAGGGTGTAGCCAACCAGGTCTCGCTGGTTAGGGGCGCCGCATTTGCGCTCAACCTCGAAGGTCCTGTCGCCAGTGCTGACCAGCTGAGTGCCGCAGCGCAGGGTGTCGGCCTGTGAGGTTGGGCTGGCAAACATCAGGCCGAGCAGCAGGATTTGGAAACCCGTGCGCATATCATTCGCTTCCCAGATGCAGGGTGGTCGGGATCTGTCCGTCCGCTCCGGCTTCGCTGGTGCCTGTGTCAAGCAGGTAGGCCCGGGACGCATCAAGGCTGGCCTGATCGACCAGATAATCCTTGATCGCATTGGCGCGGGCTCGGCTCAAACTGCGCAGCAGTGCGGTACTGTCCGCCCGGCTGGCAATCACGGCGTCATGCATGTTCTGCCGACGCTGCACCTCATCAAGTTCTTTCCATTGCTCGGGCGGTTGCTGCTTCAGGCGGCTACGGTAGATACCTTCGAGCAGAGCGGCCTTGTCATCCTCGCTGACCTCCAGTTGCGCCGCATCGGCTGGCACCTTGTCGCCGCGTCGTTGCAGCATGCTGTACAGGGTTTTCTGGTATTCACGTTGCAGCCACTGTTCGGCAAGCAAGGGGCCGTCTGCCTGCGGTGAACTCTGCCCTTCGATTTCAAGACGCAGCACCGGGCGCTCGTTCAGCGCATGGGCCAGAGTGTCCAGATTGCTGCGTGCCTGGGCGTCGAGTTCGCTGCTGCCGGGTGCGAAAAGTACCTGGCTGAGGTCAGCCTGATCGCCATCCACGAGCCCTGCAAGGAACTTGAATGGCGCCTGAACCGCGCGGCTGATCAGGTTGCGCAGCGTTTGCCAGACGATGGGCATGACATCGAACTGTGGGTTATTGAGATCGCCCTGCACCGGCAGTTCGAGAGAAATGGTGCCCTTGCTGTCCTTGAGCAGTGCCACGGCCAGCCGAACGGGCAGATCGACGGCCTCGGGGCTGTCGACCTGTTCGCCTAGTTGCAGCTGTTGCAGCACGACCTTGTTCTCGGCGTTGAGCTGGCCCTGTTGAATGCGATAGTGCAGATCAAGATCCATTCGGCCCTTCTGGATGCGATAGCCGGCAAATTTGCCGGAATAGGGCGATAAGGTGGTCAGTTCGATCTGTTTGAAACGGGTGGCGATGTCCAGGCTCTGCAAGGGGTCGAATGGGGTGAGGCTCCCCTTGATACTGACCGGTGCATAGCGATCAACCTTGCCTGCGATGTCTACCGAGGCGGGTTGCTGCTGACGGTTGTCCAGTGTGCCCACCGCACCATTGAGTTCCTGCACGGCAGTAATGAAAGGCGGACGCAGGCTAAGGTCAGAGAAGTTGGCCGAGCCATCGGCGATATTGACGCCCCCGATACGGATGGCCAGCTGAGGTTCCTGCTCCGCTGTTTCAGTGGCAGCGCCGCCCGGAGGCGTCGAAGGCTTGTCTACCAGCAGGTCATTGATATTGGTGGTGAGGTCGGGATTGATGATGAAGCGGGCGTAAGGCTGCGTCAGATCGATGCGCTCCATCTGTAATTGCCGGGGGTGACGGTAATCCAGACCTTTGAGCTGCAGTCGCTGCCATTTGAGGAAGTCGCGGTTCTTGATGGTGTCCAGCGTATGCAGTTGGGTGACTTCGACCGCCCCGGCCAGGTTGAACGCCAGCGGTTCGGCTTCGATCAGTTCGAGTTTCAGTTGGCTGGCAAGAAAGCCGCTGCGCAGCTCCAGATGTACGAATGGCGTCAGGTAGGCCTGGGCGATACGCAGGTCGATGTCCTGACTGTCGATTGCCAGCGTGCCCGCCAGTGGTGTCAGCTGCAACTGCCCCTGTGCCTGTAGAGCGCCCCGCTTGCCGATGCCGGTATTGAGTTCAAGATTGAAAGGTGTGGTGCCCTGGCTGTCGAAATCGGACAAGTCGAGATTCAGCGGGCCCAGCTCCAGAGCGACTTCCTGTTCTGGAACCCGATCACTCAAATGCAACTGATAGTCGCGCAACTGCGCGCTTTTCAAGAGAACCTGCCAGCTCGTCTTCGTGTCGGCATCATCTGCTGAGTCCGTGGTTGCGACTGTCGACTCTTCGTCACTGGAGGGTGAGAGCAGCTTCTGCCAGTTCAGCTTGCCGTCGCGCTCGCGGGTTGCCCAGGTTTCAAGTCCCTGGCTGCGCAACGCACCGATGATGACCTGCTGTCTGGCCAGATCCACCGCTGTCTGGCTGATCTCGAGCTGCTCCAGGCGCACCAGTGGCTGGCCAGCCGGGGTGTCGAGCTTGAAGGGTGAAAGCTGCAGGCTCAGATCGCTTAGCTGCAGTTCGGTGCCTTCGCCAAGGTCGAGCCGGTAGTCACTGGCGAAATTGGCCTGGCCTTCAATGAGTCGCAGGGGGAGGGCGTCCTGTGCGTAGGCCCAGAAGTCCTTCAATTGCAGGTTACTGATCTTCATTCGGCCGGATGAGGCCATGGGCGACAGGCTGAGCTGGCCTGTCCAATCCACACGTGCGCCGCTGGGGCCGGTGGCAACCAGGACCGCTTCGGCGGACTCATCCGAGCGAGTGGCGAAGTTGAGCAGTTCGAAATTCAGCGAATCAAGCAGAAAGTCGACGGGATCGGCTGGTCGCTCATCGGCGAATCGAATCGAACCCTCCACCAGTTGCAGCCGGCCGATACTCAGGGCAAAGGGTTCCTGATCAGCTTCGTCAGGCTTTTCTTCACTGCTTGCCGGCAGGTTGAACAGCTGACTCAGGTTGAGTACGCCCTGTTTGTCGAACAACACCTGCGTTTGCAGCCGGACCAGTTCGAGGTCAGCGATCTGCAGTTCGCGGCGCCACAGACTGCTCCATTCCAGATCCAGGTAGAGGCGTTCGAATCCGAGTTGCTGCTGACCTTCCTCGCCCAGGTGCAGGTTGAATAGCGTCAGCTCCAGCGTGAAGGGATTGAACTCGATCCGCTCCAGGCGAGCCGGGACCGTGGCGTACTGGATCAGTTGCTGGTTGACGATGCGCTGGGCGATGCCCGGCAGTACCAGAAAGCCGAGCAGGCAATAGCAGGTCAGTGCGGTCATCAGGCCGATGAGCGCGCGCTTCATTCCGTTGGGCATGCGACGTTGATTCCAGGCGATTGACTGCTTTGGAGTATGGCATGGGACCCGGGTTCCGGTGTGTGACACAGGCAAAGCGGACTGCGGTATGGCTATCGAATCGGCAGGCCCATGCGGCGTCTGGCGCGGTGTACGGAGCCGTTGCGCACCGCCCAGCGCAGCAACGGTGCCGTGCTTCGGACGCCGAGCTGTATGGCCTGGCGCTGGAGCGGGCCTTGCTGCAGTCCGAGCATGCCACCGGCCCAGTCCGGTAGCAGGTCCACGCCGGCTTGCATCATCAGGGTGCCGAAGGGTCTGGCTAAGGTACTGGGCGCCGGCGCATCGAACAGGAAGCGCAGGATTTCCCGCGAGCGCTCGTCGCACTGCAAGTGTGGGCGCAGGGTTTCGAGATAGTCGGCGACCTCGTCTCTACAGCGGGGTACGTCACGTGCGCCAAGGGCTTCGGCGATCCGTGCGACTTCGGCGTAGTAGCGATCCTGCTCGCTGCCGGGCAGGGAGGGATTCAGGTAGCGCAGGTGCGCCTTGAGAAAGCTGCTGACTTCGGCCACATGAACCCAGGTCAGCAGTTCCGGGTCGCTGGCGGAATAGGGGCGCCCATCCGCTGCATGGCCAGTGACGTTCAGGTGTATCGAACGTACCCGTTTGATCAGGCACTCGGCATCGGCATGGCTGCCGAAAGTGGTAGCCGAGATGAACTGTCCGGTGCGGCGCAGGCGTCCGAGCAGGTCTTCACGAAAGTTCGAATGGTCCCAGACGCCGGCGAGGGCCAGCGGATGCAGCGCTTGCAACAGCAAGGCCGAAATGCCGCCGATCAGCATCGAGGTGAAATCCCCATGCACCTTCCAGCACACCGACTCCGGGCCGAACAGGCCTGGATCGCCCGGCGGGTTTTCATAGTCGACACCGCCGATGGCGAGGCCGGTGAGGCTCAGTACCTGGGTTTCGATATGGCGGCGGACAAATTCCATGGCGGGCGGTGGCGGTGGCGGAAGAGGACGAATGTTACCTGAACCTCTTCCGTCGCGCGGAACAAGGAACCGGACAGCCACCGCTGCGCCATCCGGTTGCAGCGTGCGGGGTCAGCCGCGATGACGGCTGCGGAAGAAGTTGATCAGGCCCTGGGTCGAGGCGTCTTCGGCGGGGGCGGCATCGAAACGGGTCATCTGGCCATAGACGGCCTTGCCCAGATCCTTGCCGAGTTCAACGCCCCACTGATCGAAGGAATTGATCCCCCAGATGACGCCCTGAACGAACACCTTGTGTTCATAGAGTGCGATCAGCGCGCCGAGGCGGCCGGGGCTGATGGTTTCCATCACCACCGTATTGCTCGGGCGGTTGCCCGGAATCACCTTGTGCGGCGCCAGGCGCTGGATCTCCGCTTCACTCAGCCCCTTGGCGCGCAATTCGGCCTCGGCTTCCTCGCGGGTCTTGCCGAGCATCAGCGCTTGGCTCTGGGACAGACAGTTGGCGTAGAGCCACTCCTGGTGATCGGCGACCGGGTTGTGGCTGACCACCGGAACAATGAAGTCAGCCGGAATCAGGGGGGTGCCCTGGTGCAGCAACTGGTGATAGGCGTGCTGGCCGTTGGCGCCGACGCCGCCCCAGATCACTGGCCCGGTGCTGCAGGCAACTGCAGAGCCGTCCTGGCGCACGCTCTTGCCGTTGGATTCCATGTCCATCTGCTGCAAGTGTTTGACGAAGTTACGCAGGTAATGATCGTAGGGAAGGAAGGCGTAACTCTGTGCCCCCCAGAAGTTGTGATACCAGATGCCGAGCATGGCCAGCAGCACCGGCATATTGCTTTCGAAGGGCTCGCTGAGGAAATGCTGGTCCATGCTGTAGGCGCCGGACAGCAGGTCCTTGAAGTTGGACATGCCGATGGCCAGCGCAATGGGCAGGCCGATAGCCGACCACAGCGAGTAGCGTCCGCCGACCCAGTCCCACATGGGAAAGATGTTCTTTTCATGAATGCCGAACTCGACGGCGGCCTGGCGGTTGCTGGTCACTGCGACGAAGTGGCGGTAAAGCTTCTCTTCCGTGCCGCCCTTGCCCAGATACCAGTTGCGCGCGGCCTGGGCATTCTTCAGGGTTTCCAGGGTGCTGAAGGTCTTGCTGGAAATGATGAACAGGGTGGTCTCGACATTCAGCTTGGCGGTCACTTCGCGAAATTCGCTGCCGTCGATATTGGCCAGGTAATGCGTGCGCACGCCGTGCTGGGTGAACGGCAACAGTGCTTCGGACACCAGCTGAGGGCCGAGGAAGGAACCGCCGATGCCGATGTTCACCACATCGGTGATGGTCTTGTCACTGAAGCCGCGCCAGAGATTGTTGTGGATGCGCGTGACGAAATCCGTCATCTGCGCCAGTGCCGTGTGTACCTCGCGCATGATGTTCTGCCCGTCGACCGTCACGCTGTCACCCATCGGGCGGCGCAATGCGGTGTGCAGTGCCGGGCGGTTCTCCGAAGCATTGATTCGCTCGCCTTCGAACATGGCGTGCGTCGCCTGCTCGACACCGGCCTCACGTGCGAGGTTGACCAGCAATGTGCGGGTTTCACGCGTGATCAGGTTCTTTGAGTAGTCGAGAAACAGGCCGCAGCAGGATGCCGAGAGGTCCTCGAAACGTGCCGGGTCAGCCTTGAACGCCTCGCGCATGCTGAACTTCTGCATGGCCAGGCGATGGTCTTCCAGAGCCTTCCAGGAGGGCAGGGCAGTGGCGTCGAGAGGGTGCTGATAGTAGCTCATGTGGTGCGGCTTCCTTTGCGTGGCGGACTGTCTGCACGGTTGCGGTTGCATGCGTTGCACTGATAAGGGCGACTTTGAAAGTCACTCGATCATGCTGGCGCGTGGGTATTCATCCTGAATCCTGTAGGCGCGGACCGCTCCGGCGCAGTCGAAGCGGCTGCGACATATCCGGTGTCGCAGACTGGTCAGACTGGAAAAAGCGCGCTGCGTTCCGAAGCAAGCTTGCCGCTTCGGTGTCCTCGGCATAACAGCCAAACCATTGCAGATTTACCTGCCAAGTGAAATCCCTGAAACAGTAAAAAGCCCGCGACGCGCTGGGCGTTGCGGGCTTTCGGAGTGCAGACTGGCGTTTCAGGCAACCTGCACCGGAATGGCGTTACTGGTATGGCTGAGATCGCCATCGGCGCCCATATAAAGGACGTGCGGCTTGAAGCTGGCCAGCTCGGCCTCGCTGTAGTGAGCGTAGGCGCAAATGATCAGTCGATGACCAACGCCGGCCTTGTGTGCTGCAGCGCCGTTGACCGAGATAATCTTCGAGCCTTCCTCGCCACGGATGGCGTAGGTGGTGAAGCGTTCACCATTGTCGACGTTGTAGATCTGAATCTGTTCGTATTCACGGATGCCAGCCAGGTCCAGCCAGTCGCCGTCGATGGCGCAGGAGCCTTCGTAATCCAGCACCGAGTGGGTCACCTGGGCGCGGTGCAGTTTGGCCTTGAGCATGATGGCGTGCATGGCGGGGTCCTCCGGGTGCGCAAGCGGCGCAGAGTGTGCCCGAACCCTCGGGTGTGATCAAGGCCGAGGGCTTGCGGGATATTGATGATTACGGCTGGGTTGAGCCGCTATCGACCTGCAGGTTATCGATCAGGCGGGTCTTGCCGAGAAAGGCCGCCGCGAGGATGACGCGTTCGCGTGTCTCGGCGCTGGCCGGTTGCAGGTCGGTGGCGCTGCGGATTTCCAGATAATCAGGGCGCAGACCTGCAGCCTGCAGCGCTTCCCGCCCTCGGAGCAGCAATGCCGGATAGTCCTGCTCGCCGTTGCGCAGCGCTTCGGCCATCTGACACAGGATGCGGTACAGCGCCGGGGCGCTGGTACGTTCTTCCGGGCTGAGGTAGCCGTTGCGCGAGGACAGTGCCAGGCCGTCTGCTGCGCGCACGATGGGTTCGCCGATGATCTGCACCGGCATGTTCAGGTCGCGCACCATGGTGCGGATCACTGCCAGCTGCTGGAAATCCTTCTCGCCGAACACCGCGAGATCTGGTTGCACCATGTTGAACAGCTTGTTGACGACCGTCGAAACACCATCGAAATGTCCTGGCCGGCTGCCGCCGCAGAGCCCTTCGGATACGCCGGGAACGCTGACAATGGTTTGCAGGGCCTGGCCGCTGGGGTACATCTCTTGCACATTAGGCGCGAACAGCAGATGACAGCCAGCCTCGAACAGCTTGTCCTGGTCGGCGGGGAGGGTGCGCGGGTAACTGGCCAGGTCTTCGCTCGGGCCGAACTGCAGCGGGTTGACGAAGATGCTGGCAACGACGAAATCGGCTCGCTGCCCGGCCTTTCTGATCAGCGCGATATGGCCGTCGTGCAGGTTGCCCATGGTGGGCACGAAGCCGATGCGCTTGCCTTCGGTGCGCGCACGGTTGATTGCAGCGCGCAGGTCGGCGACGGTTCTGACCACGTTCATGCTGAGAACCCGTGTTCGGCAGCGGGGAACTCCACGGCCTTGACGGCTGCCGCGTACGCAGCGATGGCCTTTGCGATGTCGCCATGTTCAGCCATGAAGTTCTTCACGAACTTCGGCGTGCGCCCGCTGAGCGACAGGCCCAGCATATCGTGCAGGACCAGTACCTGACCGTCGGTGTCGCTGCCGGCGCCGATGCCGATTACCGGAATGCCGACTGCCTGAGTGATGCGTGCCGCCAGTTCGCTGGGTACGCACTCGAGTAGTAGCAGGGCTGCGCCAGCGGCTTCCAGTGATTGTGCGTCGGCAATCATCTGCTGCGCCTGGGCCTCCTGGCGGCCCTGGACCTTGTAGCCGCCGAAGATATTCACCGCCTGCGGCGTGAGGCCCATGTGGGCGCAGACGGGAATGCCGCGCTCAGCCAGTAGCTGGATGGACTCAGCCAGCCAGGCCGCGCCTTCAACCTTGACCATGTGCGCGCCGGCCTTCATCAGCGCGGCTGAGTTGTTCAGCGTCTGTTCGGTAGTGGCATTGGCCATGAACGGCAGGTCGGCAACGATCATCGCGCCCCGGTTGCCGCGTTTGACGCAGGCGGTATGGTAGGCCATCTCTTCGACGGAAACGGGCAGCGTGCTGTCATGCCCCTGCAGGACCATGCCCAGGGAGTCGCCGATCAGCAGCATCTCGACCCCGGCTTCGCTGGCGGTCTTGGCGAATGTGGCGTCATAGCAGGTGAGCATGACGATCTTTTCGCCTTTCTGTTTGAGGCCTTGCAGGGTGGTCAGGGTTACGTCAGGCATGAATGCCGTCCTCCTAGGTTTTGCCGCAAGCCGCATTGCTGCGTCAATAAAGCGCGTGCCGGCAGAGGGCGCTTATAGTCTCGATGGCGGCGTGCCAAGTCAATCGTGAGTGTTACCGGAGGCGTTACGCCTGTTACCTGATCGCTGGCAGAAGCTCATCCAGCCGCTCGATCCCCTCGAAGGGGCAGGCTGAAAGCAGCTCGGCAAGCCGGCGACCGTCGGGTAACTGCAGGTTCTGCGGTGCGATTTCGGCCAGCGGGTAGAGCACGAAGGCTCTGGCATGCAGGTGATAGTGCGGGACGGTCAGCCGGGGCTCGTCAAGCATGCGCTCGCCGAACAGCAGGATGTCGAGGTCCAGTGTGCGCGGTCCCCAGCGATCAGCCTTGCGCTCTCGGCCCTGGGCCAGTTCGATCGCCTGCAGTGCATCGAGCAGTTGCAGGGGCGACAAGCCGGTATCCAGCGCTGCGACAGCATTGTTGTAGCGCGGTTGATCCGCCGGGCCAAGCGGATCGCTGGCATACCGTGAAGAGGCAGCGACGAGATGGCAATCAGGGAGGGCGTCCAGCGCCATCAGCGCGCAACGCAACTGCTCCCGCGGCTCGGCAAGATTGCTGCCAAGACCTATATATGTGCGCTCCATCATTCGTTCGTTGTCGGCGCGCCTTCGGTCGGGCCGCGTTTGCGTCGTCCACCGCTGCGTCGACGTTTGCGCGGTGCGCCGCTGTCATCGCCCCGCTTGCTGAGGTCGCGAATCATGTTGCGCCGTTCGCTGTCGCTCACTTCCTGGTACTCGGTCCACCAGTCGCCAAGGCCGTCGGTCTGCTCACCGGCGCTCTCGCGCAGCAGCAGAAAGTCGTAACCGGCGCGGAAGCGTGGATTATCCAGTAACTGATCGGCGCGACGCCCCTGACGGCGCGGCAGGCGTTCCTGCATGTCCCAGATCTCGCGCATCGGCAGGGTGAAGCGCTTGGGAATGGCGGTGCGCTGGCACTGTTCCCAGACGAGGTCGTGGGCCGCTTCCTGCATCGCCGGAATCGGTGGCAGGCCGCGTTCCTGCGCCTCCAGCACGCGCGCCGGCAACGCGGGCCAGAGCAGTGCGGCAAACAGAAAGGCTGGTGTGACCGGCTTGCCCTCGGCAATGCGCTGATCGGTATTGGCCAGCGCATTGCGAATCAGCGTGCCGGCGTATTCAGGGTTGTCTTCAAGCGCTTCGGCGCTCGCCGGGAATAGCGGGGCGAAAAGGTCGTACTCCACCAGCAGTTCGAAGGTGCGCAAGGCCTTGCCACCCAGGAACAGTTTGAGGATTTCATCGAACAGTCGCGCAGAGGGCACATCGCAAAGCAGGTCGGCCAGGTCGGGGATCGGTTCGGCGCTGTGTTTCTCGATCTCGAAATCCAGCTTCGCTGCAAAACGGATCGCGCGCAGCATGCGTACCGGATCTTCCAGGTAGCGCTGTTCCGGGTCGCCGATCAGGCGGATCAGCCGGTTGCGGATGTCGTGGACACCGTGGGTATGGTCGAGAATCCGTTCGCTGGTCGGATCGTAATACAGCGCGTTGATGGTGAAGTCGCGACGCTGGGCATCGTCTATCAGCGTTCCATAAACGTTGTCACGCAGAATGCGCCCGCTTTCATTGCGAGAGGCCAGTTGGTTGGCATCTTCTTCGTCATCGGCTTCGGGGTGATTGGCGCGGAAGGTGGCGACTTCGATGATCTCGCGACCGTAGTGCACGTGAACCAGCTTGAAACGCCGACCGATGATGCGTGCGTTACGGAATTCGGCGCGGATCTGCTCGGGCGTGGCGCTGGTGGCCACGTCATAGTCCTTGGGCGACAGTCGCAGCAGCAGATCGCGTACGCAACCGCCTACCACATAAGCCTCATAGCCCGCCTGCTGAAGCCTCTCGACGATGCTGACAGCGTGTCTGTTGATGTCCTCGCTGTGCAGTGAATGCTGCCTGCCGGACAGAATTTCAGGTGTGTGTCGAGGGCGCGGAAATCGGCGCAGGGGGGAACGAAAAGACTGGAACAGCTTTTTCAGCATGGGAGGCACTGTGTGGCGAAAGGACAGGTGACGTAGAGAATGAGCACGAAACAGGCGTGAATTCTAGCACCGGGAGCCGGGATGGTGAACGAAGCGCGGAGAGGTGTCAAAATTTGGCCAGTGCGATAAAGCACAAGGGGAGCCTGAGCTCCCCTCTAAAGAATGTTGCGTGCTTTGTTGTTATTGGTATTTCGGGCGTGTTGTTTTTATTTGATCGCCCGTTCCCTTCGGCTATCGCCTCTGGGAATCGCTCCTACATTGGGAGCAAAGAGCAAACGGATTTCTTTGGTCGCTGATTTGCCATCGATCCAGTGATCCAACCAGTTCAGGCACTGCTTATGCAGTTTTTATTGTTCTCGGCCTGGTCGTGGGGCTAAACCCCATGTGGCAAGTCCTCTCCAAAAGAATCAGTTAGCTACGCCTCCGCCTTCTTGTCGTTGTTTTGCTGGAGTCGCTACGTATTGTTCTTATTGTGGGTCTGCTTGTTATTGTTGTTGTGCCAGATATAAAGCAGTTGTCGTGCCAGTTTTAAAAAGTCTTTATAAATCAGTGGCTTGATGGTTTTCGCTGTCGACCTGAAGGCATAAAAAACCGGGTTTCGTTACCGATAAACCCGGCTCGCTGTTACGCCTCGGGGCGGTGGGTAACAAACGCTACCCTGCGGTGGTACTGGATTTTCGCCGCGGGATACCCAGACGCTGGCGGCGTTCCCACAGGCATTTGCGGCTGATGCCCAGTTTGCGTGCCAGTTCGGTTTCGGTCATGTGATCCTGATGTTCGAGCACGAAATGCTGAAAGTAGTCTTCCAGCGATAGATCCTCGGTCGGCTCGTTGCTGGTTACGCTGGAGCCGTCACCGCGTGAGGTGCAAGGTTCCTCGTAATCGTCGTCAAGGCCGTCGAGTTCGATATCGATGCCCAGTAGTTCGGCACTGATTTCCGGGCTCTCGCTGAGGATGGCCGCCCGCTCGATGGCGTTTTCCAGCTCCCGCACGTTACCGGGCCAGGAGTAGTGACGGATGGCTTGCTCGGCCTCATGCGAAAAATACATGTCGTCGTTGCCCATGCGCGCGGATTGACGTGCCAGAAAAGCTACGGCTATTTCCAGGATGTCGCTGCCGCGCTCCCGCAGCGGAGGCAGCTTGAGCGCAATGACGTGCAGGCGGTAATAGAGGTCTTCGCGAAATTCGCCGAGCTTGGCCAGGCTTTTCAGGTCGCGGTGAGTTGCCGCCACCAGGCGCACGTTGACCTTCTGCGACTGGGTCGAGCCGACTCGGCGGATCTCGCCTTCCTGCAGGACGCGCAGCAATCGCGCCTGGGCTTCCAGCGGCAGTTCGCCGATTTCGTCGAGGAACAGTGTGCCGCCATCGGCCGCTTCCACCAGGCCGGCCCGACCGGCGTTGGCACCCGTGAAGGCGCCTTTTTCGTGACCGAAAAGCTCGGACTCGATCAGTGTCTCGGGGATCGCTGCACAGTTGACGGAGATCATCGGCGCCTTGGCGCGCTGCGAAAGATTGTGCAGGGCACGCGCCACCAGCTCCTTGCCGGTGCCGGATTCGCCCTGGATAAGTACGTTGGAGTCGGTTGGGGCTACCTTGCGGATCTTGCTGAACAGGTCCTGCATCGGCGCGCAGTGGCCGATAATGCCGATCTCTCCATTGCCTGTCTCCTGCACAGCCGCTGCAGACTGTCCGCTGCTGCCCTGTGCCGGGGCGCTACGCACCTGCTCGCGATCGGCAAGAATGCGCGCTGCGGTTTGCAGCATTTCATCGTGATCGAAGGGCTTGGCAATGTAGTCCACGGCGCCCATCTTCATGGAGTCGACAGCTGAGCGCAGGCTTGCGTAGCTGGTCATGATCAGCACCGGTACGCCCGCAGCAAGCTTGATCAGTTCGGTGCCGGGCGCGCCGGGCAGGCGCAGGTCGCTGATGATGAGGTCAAAGCCCCGGATGTCAAAGCGCTCCTGGGCTTCCTGTACCGAGCCCGCTTCGCTCACCTCGTACTGATTGCGTTCGAGCAGTCGGCGCAAGGCGGAGCGGATAATGGTTTCGTCTTCGACGATGAGGATGTGTGGCATCAGTACTCTCTCGACGGTCTGGAGGCGGCTACGGCCCGTCGCTGCGTGACGGCCTGCTATGGGCAGATTTCTATGATCGCCTCTTCAACTTTCAGCGTTTGTTGCTTCGGTAAACCTGGGTAGGGTGATCCGGAAGCGGGTGCCGCGTTGGGTTTCAGGATCAGTCGGGCTGTCGATATGGATCTGTCCATAATGCTCTTCCACGATCGAATAGACCAGCGCAAGGCCCAGGCCAGTCCCCTCGCCAGGGTCCTTGGTGGTGTAGAACGGCTCGAACAATCGGTCCTGAACCGGCTTGGGAATGCCACTGCCTTCGTCCTCGACGAGCAGATACACGGTCTGCTCGGAGACTTCGCTGTGGATACGGATAATGCCGCCCGGTTGCGAGGCGTCGCGGGCGTTGGCGAGCAGGTTGATCAGCACTTGGGCAAGACGCTGGGGATCGCCTTCGGCCAGATGGTGCGGGTCGCAGAGGTTGAAGTACTGCACTTCGGTGGTGTTGCGGTTGAGCGACAGCAGGTTGATCGCGCCCTGGGTAATCTCGGCGAGGGACACGGGATACTGAGCGTGCTGTCGCCCACCGGCATGGGCGAAGCTCATCAGCGACTGGACGATGCGTGAGACGCGCTTGGTCTGCTCGACGATCTGGCTACTGATCTCAGTGATTTCGCCATCGCTCTCACGCTCTTCGCGCAGGTTCTGTGCCAGGCAGGCGATGCCGGTAATGGGGTTGCCGATCTCGTGGGCGACGCCGGCTGCGAGCCTACCGATGCTGGCCAGGCGCTCGGAATGCACCAGTCGGTCTTCCAGTACCTGCGTCTCGGTGAGGTCCTCGATGAGCAGGACCAGCCCGCTGTTGCCCGGTGCCAGGGGCTCGTCGATGGCGGCCTTGTGCAGGTTCAGCCAGCGGGTGTCGCCATCCAGCGAGAGGCGCTGTTTGTGCAGGTGTTCGTCGGTTTGCTGGGTGAAGTCCACCAGCAGGCTTCGCCACGGCTCGCCGATGGTGGTCAGGCGCGAACCGACCACCTGCAGTGCGGGGATTCCGGTGAGCTCTTCCAGCGCGTGGTTCCACATCAGTACTTCCTGGTCCTTGGCCAGCGAGCAGACGCCCATGGGCAGGTCCTGCAGGGTCTGGCGATGGTAGCGACGCAGGGCATCGAGCTCAGCCGCAAGGCCGGTCAGACGCGAGTGATATTCCTCCAGCCGGTTCTCGATGAAGTGGATGTCTTCGGTGACATAGCCCTCGGCGCCGTCCTTGTAGGGCAGGAAGTTCTCGACGATATCCTGCGCTACGCTCGGCCCCATCAGGCCGGACAGGTTCGCCTCGATGCGGTCGCGCAGACGGCGCAGGGCGTAGGGGCGGTGTTCGTCGAAGGGCAGTTGTAGGTCGCGCAGCGCCTGTTCCACCTCGCGCTGTGCGGTTTTGCCGCCCAGCGGCTTGGCCAGTTGTACGGCGAACTCCTGCGGTGAAGCAGCCGATAGCTCGCGGCGCTGCGGGCGGCGGATGTTCTCCACGGCGCAGGCTTCGGCGGCACTCTGTTCCTCGGCACTGGTTTCGGTGAACAGCGAGAACAGCGAGAAGGCGAGTACGTTGACTGCCAGCGAGGCAATTGCGGCCAGATGCCAGCTGGTGTCGTCGAGCACATAAACGAGGTTGAACAGGGGGATGTAGAAGCCGTTCAGGTTGCCCACCAGCGGCAACAGCATGGTGATTACCCAGACGCTGATCCCCGCCAGCAGGCCGATGATGTAGCCACGGCGATTGGCGGTGGGCCAATAAAGAACCGACAGCACGCCCGGCAGGAACTGTAGGGTTGCGACGAAGGCGACGATGCCCAGATTGGACAGGTCCTGTTCGGCGCCAAGCATCAGGTAGAAACCGTAGCCGGCCATGATGATGGTCAGGATCAGGCTGCGGCGGGTCCATTTCAGCCAGCGATAGATATTGCCTTCGGTGGGTGGCTGGTAGAGCGGCAGCACCAGATGGTTGAGGGCCATGCCCGACAGCGCCAGGGTGCAGACGATGATCAGCCCGCTGGAAGCCGACAGGCCTCCGACGAACGCCAGCAGCGTCAGGACTTCGCTTTGCGCTGTGATGCCCAGGCCCAGGGTGAAATATTCGGGGTTGGTGCTCACGCCTAACTTGAGCCCGGCCCAGAGAATCAGCGGCACCGCCAAACTCATCAGCAGCAGGTACAACGGCAATCCCCAGCTGGCGCTGACCAGCGCGCGCGGGTTGAGATTCTCGGTGAAGGTCATGTGGTACATGTGCGGCATGACGATGGCCGAGGCGAAAAACACCAGCAACAGTGTGCGCCACGGCCCTTCCTGTAATGGCGTGTGCAGCGCCTGGAGGGCGGACTGATTCTGCAACAGCCAGATTTCCAGCTGGTGTGGACCGCCGAACACCACAAAAAGCGCATACAGACCGATGGCGCCGAAGGTCAGCAGCTTGACCAGGGATTCAAAGGCGATCGCGAAGACCAAGCCCTCATGCTTTTCGCGGGTGGCGATATGCCGGGCGCCGAAAAGAATGGTGAAGAGCATGATCATCACGCAATAGCCCAGTGCTACCCGCTCCTGCAGCGGTTCCAGGGTGAGAATGCCGATGGCGTCGGCGACCGCCTGGATCTGCAAGGCCAGCAGCGGCAGCATGCCGACCAGCATGACGATGGTTGTCAGTGCACCGGCCCAGGTGCTGCGAAAGCGAAAGGCGAACAAGTCTGCCAGGGACGCCAGCTGATAGGTTCGGGTAACCCGCAGGATCGGATAGAGCAGCACCGGCGCCAGCAGAAACGCGCCGCAGACGCCCAGATAGGTCGCGAGAAAACCGTAGCCGTACTGATAGGCCAGGCCGACCGTGCCGTAGAAGGCCCAGGCGCTGGCATAGACGCCCAGCGACAGGGTGTAGGTCAGCGGATGACGGATGATCCAGCGCGGAATCAACCCACGCTCGCTGACCCAGGCCACCCCGAACAGCACTAGCAGGTAGGCGACGCTGATCAGGATCAGGTGGCTGAGGCTAAAGCTCGTCTGCATCGCGCTGGCTCTGAAGAATGAAAGTCACCACGATAAGAATCAGCCACAACAGGTAGGGCCGGTACCAGGCGCCGTTGGGATCGATCCACCAGTCCATGATTGCGGGAGAGAACAGATAGATCCCCACTACCAGAAGCAGCACCAGTCGGTAGATGTACATGCCGGGTCTCGTGTCGGAAGTAGGGCGATGGTAGAGCAGCAGGCCATAAAAAGCAGCTGACATGCTCCATCTGTGGGTGTGTTGCTACTTAGGCCGTATGCCGAGCTGCCCTCCCGCGGTGCGTCTGTAATGTGCGAAACTTTGCAGCTGATTTCGGAGGGTCGCTGCCCTGAATTTGCAATGAGCTTGAGGATTTATGTTGTGAAGGCCATTGTGATTTCGTTCCTGCTGCCGGCCCTCTGGTTACTGTGCGCCCTGCCGATCCAGGCAGCACCACTGCAGCTTGGTAGCGACCTTCCGTATACCGTTCACGAAGATGTCTCCGGCGAGCTGACGCGAGACGAGGTCCTGCCGATTTTACAGGCTGGTCCGGAGGTGAACCGCCTGGGCGCTTTGTCCAAAGGATATACACGCTCAGCCTACTGGCTGCGCTTCGAGTTGCCCGCGACTGCCTTCGCCGCAGGTGAGCGCTGGATGCAGGTGCGCCCGAACTTTCTCGACGACGTTCGGATTTTCTATCGCCCGCTTGCAGATGGCGGTATCTGGCAAGAGCGCCGTGCCGGCGATACCCAGCGCGGGGTAATAGGTGATGTGGACGATCGTTTCGCATTATTCGTCATGCCGACGAGCGAGACGGGTTACGAGGTGCTGCTGAGGGTCATTAGCAGTAGCGCGATGATGCTGCAGCTAGGGTTTTGGGTCCCCACCGAGTTCACACAGCAGGCGATGCGGGCAACCGGTCTCTGGAGTGCCTATTTCGGATTGGCAGCCCTGTCCAGCCTGATGGCGCTGGCGCTGGCTATTGTACTCAAGAAGCGGCTGCTCTGGTCGGTCACGGCAATGTCGACGGCCTATGGCTTGGTGGCCTGCATCCAGGGGTACGTGGCGTGGATGGTGCCGGGTGTTGGCAGGCTGTTGCAGCATTATCTGACTGGCAGCCTGACGTTGCTTTCCTATGCCGCCGTGCTGTGGATGGCGGTCGAAGCGCTGGGGTTGCGAAAGCGGTTGCCTTGGATGTACCGGCTGGTGCTGGGGAGCAGCGGCCTGATCGTACTGTTGCTATGGAGTATTCCGCTGGGCTTATACGGTGAGGCCGTCCGTGTTCTGGCTCTGTTGTACCTGCCGGCGGGCTTTCTGTGTATCGGTATCGGGCTCTACCTGTGGATGCGTGATCGGCCTCCGCTTGCCATCGTGCTACTGGGTGCCGGCCCGCTGTTCTGCATTGCCGTAAGTCTGTTCGGTCTGTTCTCAGTGTTCGGATGGGTGCCATTCCGCGAGGGGATCTATGTGGTCTGGCAGGTCGCTCTGGTAGTAAACATGCTGCTCGTTACCTCGATTGCCGTCTTCCAGGTTCGCGATAGGCGCCTGCAGGAGGTGGAAAAGACTCACTTGGCCCGCGAGCTCCGTGTGGAGCGCGAAGCGCGGTTTCATCAGCGGCAGTTCATGGGCATGATCGCTCATGAGTTCCGGACTCCACTGGCAGTGATTTCCGCCAGCCTGGAGAATCTACGACTGCTGCCAGCCGCGCATGAGCAGGCACTGCGCTACAACCGGATCGGGCGTGCCAGCGAGCGACTTGTGCAACTGACCGATAACTGCCTGGCTGACGCCCGCCTGGATGCCGGTGAGCTGCTTATCGCCCGCAGGTCAACCTGCCTGGTCGAGCTGCTTGCCTCGGCAGCGTCGCTGGTTCAGCTCTCCGATCACCATTGCTGGAAATTGATGATGGATGGTGAGGACATATCGGATGTGCCGGCCATCAAGGCCATGGCGAATGTGGATCCAGCCCTGATGCGTATCGCGCTATCGAACGTCATCGACAATGCGGTGAAATACTCTTCAGGAGGCACCATCCTTATTGAACTTGCTCGTGACGGTAAGGGTTGGTCGATTGCCATAACCGACTCCGGGGAAGGGATCGATGAGTCGCGGATGTGTATCATCTTTGAGCGTTACCGGCAGGCCAATGACGTGGATCAGCCTGAGCAAGGCGTAGGGCTTGGCTTGTATGTCAGCAGGCAGATTCTCAGGGCGCACAGCGGCGACCTGCGCCTTGCCAGGAATACGGCCTCGGGTTGCCGTTTCACTTTCACTTTCCCTGACCATCGTGAGCTCTGTCCCGCCTGATGAATCTACCTTGTCTGCGACTCGCCCTCATTGAGGATAACGAAGACCTACGTGATGAGCTGCTGTTCTTCCTGCGCCATCGAGGGTACAGCGCCTGGGGGGTCGCCAGTGCCGAGGCGTTCTGGAAAGAGCTGCACCGCAACCCGGTGGATATCGTTCTGGTCGATCTTGGGTTGCCCGGAGAGGATGGCTTCAGTGTCGTGCAGTACCTGCACAGCATGGGCAGCTACGGGGTGATTATCCTTACCGCGCGTGGCGGGGAACAAGAGCGGCTGCGGGGGCTTAACCTGGGTGCTGATCTGTTTCTGGTCAAGCCGGTCAATCTCGCGCGGCTCGGTACTGCTCTACACGCATTGGGGCTGCGTCTGCACGGCGGGGAGGACGCTCAGCAATCAGGCCGAATCAGGCTCGATGACCCGCGCGAGCAGTGGCAGCTTGATGCCGGAAGGGGCTGTCTGAGGGACCCCTCGGATAAACGTCTTGCGCTGTCGCCTCAGGAGTTCGAACTGCTCAAAATCCTGGTTCACTCGGCTAGCCAGGTCTTCAGCAAGGAAGCCCTTCATGATCTGTTGTTTGAGTATGCCGACGTGATGGAGCTTCACCGGGTCGATGTCATCCTCAGTCGTCTGCGCAGCAAGGCAAGGGCTCAAGGTATGAGCCTTCCGATTCGTTCGGTATTCGGTAAAGGCATCGTGTTCACCGGGGCAGTACAAGGGGTCTCTGGCACACCAGCGTCGCGCTAGCGACAATCTTGTATGGGGTGGCACCGGCCGACTGTCGCCTCCGACCCTGCTTTTCCGACCTGATTATCTGCGCTTGCCGGTGTGGGGGCGCCTGCCTGTCAACTTTTCCAAGGCTATTCCAGGCTTGTCCACGAGCGCCTGTTGCTGAGAGATATGAGAGGTTTGAGACTGACATGGCTCATAAGCGCTATGTCAAAGTGCCATCCAAGCTCTGACAGACTCCGAGGCGATTGGTTCCGCTTCAGTGTTTTCAAGTTTGCCGGTCCGCACCCTTATCACTCATCGATGGAAAAAAACATGCGTTCACTCAAACATGTTTCGCCCCGTAGCCAGCAGGGCTTCACTCTGGTGGAGATATCTCTCGTTCTGGTTGTGATCGGGCTGATCCTTGGTGCGGTCTCGATCGGCAAGGACGTTCAGCGAAACGCAGAATATACGAAGATCAAGCAGAAGTTTGTCGACCAGTGGGCAAGTGCCTACAACGCGCATTATCTGCGGAGCGGTGTCGTGGTTGGTGACAGCCAGATTCAGCCACGGCTGATGGTTAACGGCAGTGAGTTTGCTGTTGTCGCTGACCTGATTTCCGGACAGGACATGACCGGCGCCACGCCGCCAAATGCGATCTGCCAGGGTGCTGCGGCGCCGGGCTTATCCTCTGCAGATTCGATCCTGCATCGCGAGATGGACCGTCACGGGGTGCGCATGCCGCCTGGCCGTGCTGAAGGGTTTGAAGATCGCTACGCCTACCTGGACACCAACGGCAACCCCCAGGAGCTGCAGGTGTGTTTCCAGTGGAACAGACCTGGTAATCCGGCCAGCTCCGGAAACGTCATGGTGATTACCGGTCTGACGCCCGACCTGGCCCGTGCGCTTGACCAGATGATTGACGGCAAGGCGGATTCCCGTGAGGGACTTTTCCGCAAATATGACATCGCTAACGGCACTGGCGGAGAACCCGGCGTGGAGTGGGCTGCGAACAATACCCAGGCCTATGGCGCCGCCACGGGTTCCGCGACCGACACCAACCAGAATCTGGATGAAGACCAGGTCATTACGGTTGTCGCCACCTACAAGATGAATCAGTGAGTAGGGAGATGGCGATGAGGCCGACAGTTGTAAGGTCTATGGGCACCCGCCAGGGCGGCTACACCCTGATGGAGATTGTCTTGGTGATGGCCGTCATCGGTCTGATCATGGGTGGTTTAAGTATTGGTCGCGAAGTGCTTCGCGAGGCTGAATACAACCGTATCCAGAGCAAGTTTCTCTTGCCCTGGAAGCAGAACTACGATCTTTACTATCAGCGTACCGGTGTGGCCGTAGGGGACAGTCAGGTGGCACCCACCCTCATGGTCAACGGTTATGAAGCTGTGTTTGATCACATTGGTGGCGGCGTTGCCGGTATTCCTGCCAATTACCGTAACACCGGTCGCAGGGTGTGCCATGGCGCTGGTTACCCGGCTAATTCGATGGGGGCGGGTGATCCCCCCCTTTCCAACCTTGATCTGCACCAGCTGTTTGACAGAGTCGGTATTCGTATGCCGGCCGGGCGCGCAGAGGGGGCGGAGGACCGCTACGCCTACAAGGATAACAATGGCAATCCCGTCGAGCTGCAGATCTGCTTTCAGTGGAATCCTGAAGGCACCATCAGCGGTGCGGGCAATGTCATGGTTATCCGCGGGCTGACTCCGGACCTGGCGCGCAAGCTCGACCAGATGGTCGATGGCAAGGCCGATGCCTACGAGGGTCGCTTCCGCCAGCAGAATGTCAACCATAACGTGCTTGAGCGTAGCCGCCAGCTTCCAGGGTATGAGTGGAGCGCCAACAACACCTATAACCACCGTGACTCAAATACCAGCGCCTACGGGCAGGGTACGTCGGGCGACGAGGATCGTGTGGTGCTGGTGACTGCGCACTGGGTCATGGATCAGTGATGAGCGCCTGGAGCAAAGTCGCTGGCGGGCGTGTAGGGATGGGACTGATTGTGCTTGGCACCCTTGCACTGCCGTACCTGGCGAAAACCGCATTCAGCTACAAAGCACAAGCCGGAGTAGCCGAGCGGCAGTTGATGAACAATCAGCGACAGGTCGAACAGCAGGCAAGCGCGCAACAGCAGTTGCTGCGCTGGCAACAGGCGCGCAGCCAATGGGATGCCTTGGCAGGGCATGCCGATGAACTCGGCTGGCGTACCAGCCTGTGGAACGTTCGCTCGATAGACGTGGACGGCAAACGCTATTCGCGGCGCGAGGCCGATACGTTGATCAACAGCCTGGAGTCCAGCCGCGACGGCTTCATGCTGGCAAAAGCGTTCTCGATGAAGTTGATGAGTAACAGCGGCTCGCTTTTCATCACGTCCTCTGCTGGGGATCAGGCAGGGGTGATTCAACTCTCGCTCTCGGGTAACTATTATTCGCGGAGCACGCAATGAGCCAATCGCAGTGGTTGCTCGATCTCAAAGGCAAGGTCTGGCAGGCCGGCCCTGAAACGACGGGTATTGTGGAAAGCCTGGACGCGTTGCGCGGACCAGCCGTTGTTATCAGTGATTATCAGGGTGCGCCGTTTGGTGTGGAGTCTCTGCCAGCCCACCACCATAACCTTGCCCCCTTGCTGGACAAACGCCTGCGCGATGAGGGCGATATTGACGGCCTGGCGCGCGTCATCATTCACGCGCGTGAGCGGCAGGGCGACCTGGCGCGCGTATGTTACACGGCGATCCCGTTAGCCGTTTCCATGCGCTATCGGCGCTGGCTCGGTCAATGCGATGACCACATTCTGCTTGTTTCGCTGCTTGAAGCGTTGCTCATCCTTGCGCGACGCCAGGGGCTTGATAACGGCGTGCTGGCCTTCGTCAGTGACGACAGTGTCGATGTTCTGGTGTTGCAGGATGGCCTGGTTCTGCACGCAGGCCGGCAGCGCCTGTATGGCAGTGATAGCAGCGGTCATACGCGCATCGCGGCCTTTATCGCCGCTCAGCAGAGCCTGTTTGCCGATCGCGAACGGCAGATGGATTTTCTGCTGCTGGAGCGCAGCGCAGGCGAGAGCCAGCCACTTATCGACGCACTGGCATACAGTAGCTTCCAGAACGTCATTTCTGTGATGTCGGCGGCCCGTCTGTTTGAGCATGCAAGCATCAAGCATTCCGACCTCGATGGCGTCAGCCGGGCGTTGTATCTCGCCAAACGGGCGTTGCCCTGGGCCGTGGCTGGAATGCTTGCCCTGTGCCTGGCCAGTGTTGCCGGCGCGCTGTACTGGAAGCACGAGGCGCGTTCGCTGCAGGCCGCCCTGAGCGATGTGAAGGCACAGAGCGTCAATGTAACCCTGGCGGAAATTGAAGGCGCTCTGCGCAGTGCCGAGAGCCTGGCCTTGTCCCAGCGGGAACGTGCCGATTTCGTACACCTTGCCGAACGGGTTCGCACCACACCTGACCCGGCTAGTCTGCTCCGTCATCTGCGACAAGCCGTGCCTGACAGTATCGAGCTGACCGAGGCGGGCATCGTTTCGGACGAGGCGGGCGTGCTGATCATTGTCGCGGGACGCAGCGATAGCGTTGCCGCGCCCTTCGCCGCAGAAGAGCGGTTTGTAAAGGCGCTGAATGGCCTCGGCTACGAGGTGGTTCGGCGTGAAATCAGCAGTGGCATCGGTAACAGCCTGTTCCGTCTGGCGCTGACCTGGAGCGAAGCATGAAAAAGAAATACCTCGCTGCGGGCCTGCTTGTAGGCGCCGCTGCCTCCAGCGTACTCGCCTACCAACTCGCCAGCGCCCAAGAGCGACAGGCGCAGCAATGGCGACCCGGCCAGGATACGCAATTGCAAGGCCTCGATGCCCGGCTGGGTGAAAAGGTGCGGGAGTTTCTCGAGTTGAACGAACTGCTGAGCAGGCAGTTGGAGACCGGGCAGTTGACGCGCGATGGGCAGCCGGGTCTGCCATTGCTGACTGGCCTTGAAGCTGCGCCCAAGCCCGTCAAGATCGAAAATGCCAAAAGCCCTGCGCGCACTACCAGGCCGGCTCCATGGTGGACTCGCTACAAGCTGAGCATGGTGGTTGCTTCGGACGGCTCTCCTTCTGCGGTAATCAATGGCCGTTATGTACGCGTTGGCGATGCAGTGGCGCCGGGCGTGGTTGTACGGCGAATTGAACCAGGCCAGGTCACTCTGGTTCGGGCCGGTGAACATGCGCAGCTGAAACTCGGTGCGGCGAAATGAGATTTCAGCGACCACAGCTCCTGGTGCTCTCGGCGCTTGTCGTACTGGCGGCAGGATTCTGGTGGGCCAACCAGAGGCCTGCGCCGGTCAGCCCTGTTTCACACGTCCCGGCGGTCGTGTGGCCAGAGCCTTCTTTACCTGAAGCGTCAGCTCGCAACACGGATATAGACGGGCTGTGGAAACGCTACGAGGCATTGAGTCAGGCGCCTGCTTCGTCAGATGCAGGTGACAGCGACAGCCAATCGGCCTCGAATGATTCCGCTGAACCGGCGGTATCCGAGGCTGCGCGGGAGCGGCAGGTGGCGCGTGAACGTAGCAAACAGCGCCGCGATGCGATGTTTGCCGCACGTGATGATGCGCTGAAGCAGATACAGAGTCTGAAGCCGGGTGACGTCGATGGGCTTGTCGATGTGCTCCAGACGTTCAACCGAAGGTTGAAGGAAAACGGCCTTGAGGAGCAGATCAATCTCAAGGGTATTCGCCAGCAGTTGGTGGCGAGTCAGAAGCTGGCCGAGGTAAACCAGGCTCTGCTGGACGAGGCGCTAAAGGGTGCGAAAGCCAATCCTCAGCGTTTGCAAGCGCTCAGTCGCGAGTTGAGCCAGCTACAAAAGGACATTACCGGCAGTTTCTCCGGGCACTCCGGTGGTGGGTCCGGATCGCCATGACCAAACGTGCATTTTCCCACCGGCAGCAGGGTTTCAGCCTGCTTGAGCTGGCGTTGGTGTTGGTGGTCATGGGTGGCGTGCTACTGGTCGCCATGCATTACCGTGCCCAGACGTTGAGCCAGGACGATGCAGTTGCCAAGGGGTATCACGATCAGATTGCCGCTGCGATCTATCGATATGCCGAGCGCCATTATCGACTGCCGTGCGCCGATACCAGCGGCAATGGGCTTGAGGGTAGCGATGGGACCTGCACTCCCGGGGTAACCCACATGGTTGGTGGAGTGCCCTTTCTGACGCTCGGCATGAACGAGGCACAAGGCTTCAGCGAGGCGGTCCGGCAGCGCTATATCTACGGTGTTTTCCGCGATACCTCATCTGATACCGATCTGACCACGCTGGCCGAGCGAACCGGTGATGCACCTGGCACAAGCGGCTATCTCAGCCTCGATGATCTGCGTTTTGCGTTACGCAGCCTGGGCTCCCGAGCATTCGATCCCGCTCGCATCCACGTCACCGGTGACGATCAGCAGGCGGGAGCAGCTGACTGCGGAGCCAACCCTGTAACCAACCTGGCGTTCTTCCTTGCCTACGCCGGAGCACGTGATGCCGATGGTGATGGCAAGTCATTCGATGGCGTTAACAAAAATTTCAAATGGCCATCGGGCGGGGGGCTTTGCGTGTCCGGACCGCTAACAGGGCAAGGCAAGGAGTATGACGATGCCACCATCGCGGTGGGCTTCGCGGAACTGCTCGGCTACCTGACTCAGTAACTTGAAACCAACAAATATGAAATCAGGCGCACCAGGAGCAGCCTCATGAAATTCGAATCACGCATAGTCCTTCGCCCCAAGCGGGGGCTCTGGCTCGGTGCCTTGCTGGCAACATCCCTGGCCGGTTGCGCCGTTGGGCCGTCCAAAGTGGATGCCAAGAAGGTTCAGACGGTTGACGACCGTTCGCAGCAGTTGTTGCAGGACCGGCTGGTAGAAGAGTCGGAAAAGCTGCGCACCCTGCAGGACCAGCTCAGGGAGCGGCTGGAGCAGCGTCAGGCGATCGTGCTGGAGCCGGTGGCGCCTCGCTTCAATCCGCTTGATGCCGTCAACGTTACGCTGCAGGCCAACGATGTCGATGTGCGTAATTTGCTCAAGGCCATTGCCGATCAGGCGGGTCTGAACCTGGTATTACCGGCGTTGTTGTCAAGTGAGCCGCGCACACTGTCGCTATCGCTAAAATCGGTACCGGCCAGCCAGGCCTTTGAGGAAATCACCCGGGCGCTGGACCTCACCGGAGAAGTCCGCGACAACATGCTGGTGGTGCGGACATTCGAAGAGCGGGTCTTCGACATGGACTTCCTTCTCACCATGAGTACGGCTGACTTCCAGGCGGGAGGCGACGTGTTCGGCGCGAGCAGCGCCGGCGGTGATGGCACCTCGGTTGCCGATGCCGGTACTGGCAGCAGCGGCCTGCGCAGCAGCTTTTCCGTCTCCGGGCGCAACACCAATGATGTGAACCCGTACGAGCAGATCGAACGCATGCTGGTATCGCTGATTGGCGGGCAGCGCAGCGAGGACGGCGTTTTCAGCCAGCCATTCGACAGCCAGACGGCGACCTACACGCTCAACCGCTCCACTGGCACGCTGTTCGTCCGCGCGCGGCCATCCCAGCTCGCCGCCGTCGGGCGCCTTGTCGAGCACTACAAATCGGTATTGAACCGGCAGGTTCTAATCGAGGCGCAAATCCTTGATGTCGAACTCAACGATCAGTTCAGTTATGGCGTTGACTGGAGCTTCCTGCGTAATCAGGTTGCCTTGTCATACTCCGCCAACCCACTGACTCTGGGTGCCATTAACTCGACGGTTCCTAACGCCGCGAATGCGGGGCGCAGTGTGCTGATTCCTGCCACTGCACTGGGCAATGCGGGTACGCCATCGTTGGGCCTGGCTCAATCCGGCAGCAATCACAATATCGGCCTGGACCTGATGAAGACGTTTGGTGCCGTTCATATCCTGTCCAACCCGTCGATCCGCGTGCGCAACACGCAGCCGGCGGTGGTCAGTGTTGGCAGCAACATGCGCTACATCGCTCAATCGAGCTCCAATACCCAGAATGGCGGCGGCGGACTGCTGGCGACAACCGCCAGCGTGGTGACCTCCAACGTGTTCGACGGGGTCATGCTGGGGGTGATTCCGTTTGTTTCCGAAGACGGCTCGATTCACCTCACAATCAACCCGATGCAGACTTCCGTGCAGGAAGCCTCCATGGCGCTGGTCGAGGTGGGGAGTGAGCAGAACCCGTTGAAAATCTCGCTGCCTCGCGTGGATTTCAAAGGCATGACCACCTCGCTGTCGCTCAACGACGGTGACATGGTCATCCTCGGCGGCCTGATTGGCGAAGGTGGCAGTCGAAGCAAAAACGGCATTCCGGGTATTACCGATATTCCGTGGTTCGGCGAGATGCTCGGTGGCCTGGCGGAATCGACCTCCGCACGGGAGCTGGTCCTCGTGCTTCGCGTCAAGATTATTTAAGTCCGCTTGCCATGAGCCTGGTCTTCGACGCGCTGCGTCAGCAAGGTACACAGCCGACGCAGGAGCCTACGGCGTTCGGCAGCGTAGTCACTCAGGGTGGAGCGCCGTGCTTGCCGTGGATATCCGCCGGGGTGCTGCTATGTCTGACAATCTTGGCTACGGTTTTCTTGGAGGCTTTTTATCTGGCTGACCGCACGGCTGAGCCTCCGGTGTCGAATGTTGCCGAGGTCACCAGCATTGCACCGCAAGCGCAACCACCAGCGCTGAGCGTTTCTCGGCTGCCCGAGGATGCGTTGGTCCGGCTTGCTCAGTCGGCTCCGGTCCCTGCGGTGGTAGCGGTTGAGCCATCGGAGCCATTGATTGTGGCGAGTGCACCGGTAGATACGGAGCCGTCTGTTAAGGGCCAATCGCCTGTGCCTCAAGGCGATGCTGCACTGCCGGGCGTCATCCTGCCTGCGCCCGAAGAGAAGCCCGTCACGGTCGATGTATCACTGTCTGCAGTCGCGGATCCGGCGACTCTGTTCGTGGCATTCAACGCCGCACTGGCCGCCGACCAGTTACCTCAGGCTCATGCGGTCATTGGAGAGGCCCGGCTAGCGCTCGGAGATTCGCACCTGATGGTCGCCCGCATGGAAGGGTATTACTGCATGATCGCGCAATGCCTGCAGCAGGCCCGCCAGGCCTACGCCACGATCCTGACGCGCCTCCCGCAGGACCGCGAAGCGGGTTACAACCTCGCGGTTCTGGACTGGAAAGCCGGGCACCAGGCCGAGGCGCGCAAGCGGGTCCGTACGCTGTTGGCTCAGCATCCTGGTGACGAACAATTGCGCGCACTGCAGCGGCTGATGGGAGCAAGCCGATGAGCGCAGACTTCCCGCTGTCGGCTTACCTGAAGAACCTGGGGTTCGTGCGCAATCCATTTCCGGTAACACCGGATGAGCATGGCATCTTCTTTTCTTCACGGCTGGCAGAGCAGTTCACCGAATTGCTGCACTGTATTGAGCAGCGCAAGGGATTCATGCTGGTTACCGGTGACGTCGGAGTCGGCAAGAGTACGCTTTCACGTGCGCTGCTTTCGCGACTCGCCGAGCAGGGCGCGTGCACCGCGTTGATCTTCAACACCTTTCTCCAGGGCCCGGATCTGTTACGGGCGATCAATCGTGACTTTGGCATCACCGCCGAGGGCGATAGTCTTGAGGCGCTGCTGCAGGCACTCAACACATGGCTGTTGCATCAGCGTGACCAGGGTCGTAACTGCGTACTGATTCTCGACGATGCCCAGGGGCTGGAGGTGTCCAGCCTCGAACTGATTCGCCAGTTGAGCAATCTGGAAGCCAGCCAGGCCAAGTTGCTGCAAATCGTCATGGTGGCCCAGCCGGAAATTCGCCATACGCTGGATCGCCACGACATGCGCCAGCTGGCCAGCCGTATTGCACTGCGCCTCGAACTGCTCCCCCTCTCTTTGAGTGAGCTGGATGTATACCTGCATCACCGCCTTCAATGGGCCGGCTGCCCGGCTGCGCTGACTCTTGACCGCCGTGCCTTGCGACAGCTGCACCGCTACAGCCTGGGCTATATCCGCCGCGTACACATACTGCTGGACCGCTGCCTCTACGGCCTGGCGATTAACGGCTCCGGTCGGATCAATGCCTCGTTGGTTGATACCGCGGCGCGTGAGTTGAGCCTGGCAGGACCGCCGCGACGGCCCGGTTACGGCTCAGTGCTGGCAGGTGTACTGGCTGGCGTGGGTGCGATTGCGGCTGTCGTGATGTTGGGTATGGCGCCCAGTGTGACGCCAGCCCTGACGCCTGCCGTGACGCTACCCGTAGCGGTTGCCGAGGAGCCGCCCGCTTTGGCTGTGGCAGCTCCTCAAGAGCCTGCTCCGCAGCCGTCTGTTCGCGAAGAGACTGTGCCAGAAGCGGATGCAGCCTGGCAGGCGTTCATCGCCGCGCACGCCCCGTTGCCGGTAGCCGATGCTTTTCCCACGCGCTGGGCCGAAGTGTTCGAGTGGCTTCCGGCGCGCAGTAACGTCCAGCCCTGGGTGCCTGTACTGCTGCCTCAGGAGTGGCAACGGGGGTGTGATGAGCGGCCTCTCTATCCGTTGAGTGACGGGCAGTTGGCACTGTTCCGCACAGCGCTGCCGGTCGTGCCGCAGCCTTTTGGCGAGGCGGGCGCAATGATCGTCGCGCTGCAGCAGGTGCTTGTCGCGCAAGGATTCCTGCCCCCCGAGGCTGTCGATGGCGTCATGGGGCCGAGAACGGCTACTGCCCTGGCCCAATTCCAGAAGCAGAGTGGCCTGCTGGCGAGCGGGCAGCCGGATGCTGATACCGCGTATCTGCTGGCCTGCCTGGGCGGAGGTGACGCATGAGCGAGGTGTCCTTGCGCTACGTATTCTATCGCGTGCTCCCTGAGCAGGGCCGCGTACGTAGCGGCTTGTCGAAGCTGCCGGTTACCGACTTCAGCAATGCCCACCCGCTGGTAGAGCGGCGCGAGCAGGCAGTGGTGCTGAGGCTTTATGTTTTGCCGATGCTGCTTGTGCCGTTGTTCGACGGCCTGGCGCTGTTCCTGCGCCGCAGCATTCCCCTGACGCTGCTGGCGGAATTCCTGCACAGCCTGGGGCTGATGTTGCGCAGCGGGCTGCCGGTAGACATGGCCCTAAAAGACCTGCGTGATGATGCCACTCATCCGGCACTCAAGGCCTTGACTGCGGACTTGCTCAATGGCGTAAGGGCAGGCAACAGCCTTTCCTCCCGGCTGTCGTTCTACCCTCATCTGGTTCCGGCGACAGTCCGTCACCTCGTCGATATCGGCGAGCGTTCCGGCAATCTGGATCGCGTTCTGATGGATGCCTCCGAGCACCTTGGGCGCATTACGGCGCTGCGCCAGGACGTTTCCCGTGCGCTGATCTATCCGTTTTTCGTCGTGGCAATCATCGTCGTTGCTGCGCTGTTCTGGGTGTACTACGTACTGCCTGATCTGGCCGACATGTTCCGCCAGATGGGTGCCCATCTGCCCCCTCTGACCCAGAGCGTGATGAGCGGCGTGTACTGGATACGTGAGCTGCTTGCCGCCTACGGCTACTGGATATTGGCTGCCCTGTTGCTGGTGCCGGTGATACTGAGCCGCAGCCAGCGGGTGCGGGCCGGGTTCTACTGGCTGGCGTACCGCCTACCAATCAGCCGCACGCTGGTACGCACCTCTGCCATGGCGTTCATCAGCGAGTATCTTGCGCTGCTCGTAGCGGCGGGCATCAATCTACTGGATGGCCTGGCCATTCTGGAGGCAGCGATCCGCAATGAGGTGTATCGCAATGCGATCCGCCAGGCGCGAGAAGGTGTACAGCGAGGCAACACGCTGTCACGTGAGCTGGAGCGCAGCGGAGTGTTTTCGCCGCTGATGATCCGCCTGATCAACGTGGGCGAACAGAGCGGCAATCTGGATGGGCAGTTGCGCACCCTGGCCGATGAGTATCGCCGGCGGCTCAACCATCTGGTGGCAACCCTGGCCGAGGTGATCAAGCCCGCCGTGCTGCTGTTGGCCGGAGCGTTGTTCATCTTCGTCGTGGTGGTGTTTCTGCTGCCGGTCTACGAACTTATTGCGCAAAGCACTCAGCTTCGCTGAACAGGACTCGTCATGCCGCACAGCGCCCTTGCTCAAACACGTCACTGCCGAGGTTTTTCCCTGCTGGAGCTGGCTGCCGTGCTGGCGTTGCTGTCGGGCTTGGTCTTTGCACTGTTATACAAGACCTCCGACGTCAGCATTCAGACAGCGCTGCAAAGTACGGATTCGGCATTGAAGGCAGCCGATGAGCAATTGCGACAGTTCGCCGCCTGGAACGGGCGTCTGCCCTGTCCGGATACCGATGGTGATGGGCTTGAGGATTGTGGTGGCGGTGCGCAGAAGGGCGACCTGCCGTACCGCACCCTGAAGCTGGCAGCCATTGGCTATGAAGTGGGTGAGCAGGGCGGGCGTTCGCTACGCTACGGGGTCTATCGCAACGCGGCGGCGGATGCCGACCTGGCGGTCAGGGACGAACGCTTCAAGCCGACCAATGCCGACGAAACTGCCTACGATCTCGGCAATGAAAACAGCCTGGATCTTTGTACTGCTCTGGCAAGTGCCGCGAAAAGTGCGCAAAACAATGCCTACCTGCATATCGCCTACACCGATGGCGCCCGCGCGGGGATGGCGTACATGCTGGCCAGCCCCGGAGTGGCCGATGCAGACAGCGATGGCGATCGCTACGACGGCCTCAATAGCACGAGCGCAACAGGATTCAATGCTCCACAAACGCCGGTTTCCACGGCCTACGATGACACTACACAGGGGCGTGGCCTGACCGAGCTGTATGAACTGCTGCATTGCCAGGTGAGCCAGCGCTCGTTGAACCTAGCGGCCAATGCCATCGCGCTGGAGGAGGAAAACATCGCCTTCGCCGAATCCAACAAGGACAGCGCCGATGAAGGTGTGATGATGAATGCCGTAGGCAGCGCCCTGACTGCCTGGTCCATGGCGCAGGCGGCAGCCGAGCTGAGTGGCGCGATGGAAGTGCAGAGTATCTCGGCCGGCCTGCTTGCTACGGCCACCGCCACCTGTGCGATACCCCCCTTTGCCGGTTGCGCACTGGTTCCGGTTTATACCGCAGCCGTAGCCGCTGCCGGCACTGGCGTAACCCTGTCCGGCATAGCCGTCGGATTGTCCGGGGCAGCACTGGGGCTGCAGATATCGTCCACGGTGTTGTATTCGAAAATCGCAAAGAAGGCCGGAGCGCCGGAAACTGCTAGCGGTGGCTCGGGCATTACGCTGGAGAGGGTCGATAGTGCGCTGACCGCTTCTGAACAATCACAGCTTAGCGCCCAGACTGCACAAGATGCCTATATGGCGGCGTTAGCGGCGTATCTTGCCGGTCCGCTGGCCGAGGCGCAAATCAGCCGCGACGCCCTGGAAACGGAAATCGGTAACCTGTCCGGCGCCCAAAGAGATAAGGCGCTCGATGACCTTTACGGCTTCCCTCGACGGGAGGATCTTGATCCAGAGAACCCTCCGGACGAATCCAGCATCATCCTGGGCGTTGAGCCCTCCATTGATGCCTGGTTTGAGAGCGAAGCCATAGTGAAACAGATGGCTGAGGCAGGAGACTTCAAGCCAGTCGACGCCGATGGTAATCCCATCAAGGACGAAGACGGTAATGCTGTCGATCTGGGCGCCAGTGCGGGTGCGGCCAGGGAAACGGCTGAGCAACGTATCGCCGAGGTTCGCCAGAGCCTGGTCAGCGCTGGCTGTGGCGGCTCAACGCCTTGCCCATTGGCTACCGCGTACGATACGCATGTTGATGCCTACACCAAAGCGCGAGAGGCCTGGAACGAGGTCGATAAGCTTCGCGTTGCGGCTGAGACAGCGGACAAGAAGGCCAAAGGGGACAGGGACGCATACGGCGCGCTCAATTGTGCCTTCAACTTCAATATGGACTATGACGCCAGCACCAGTAGCTGCAAGGCCGGCGCGCCGGGAAGCGGCGCCCTGAATGACGGCATCAAAGTCCTCTGTGATCCTTCCAGCGAGGCATACGATGCAGTGTCCTGTGCCGCAGTGAAAGCCAACCCTGACTCGACGAATCCCGACCCGCTGACAATCTTCAGTGGCATGGATGATCTGGTGCGAACGCTGGACAGCAAAGGAACCGTGCAATGAAAGTGCATCGACAGTCCGGTTTCAGTCTGCTGGAAATGGCCCTGAGCCTTGCAGTGCTGGGGTTTCTGTTCGCGATGGTGCCCATGGCCCTGAGCGTGCTGGGTAGCGCACAAAGCGCCTCTCCTTCGCTCGATCGGAAGAAGCTTGCCGTCAACTCGGCGGTCGGCTTTATCGTCCAGCATGACCGCCTGCCGTGCCCGGATGCCAATGGCGACGGTTACGAGGATTGCAATGGATCCCGCAGCGGGCGTTTTCCCTGGCGTACGGCAGGCCTTGGCCAACAACTGGTTAACGACCGCGGGTTCCCGTTCCAGTACGCGGTTTATCAGCACGCAAACGCCAATCTGGTCGCCCTGCAGAGCAGCTACCAGCCGTCGCTGCTCAGTGGCGCTACACCGCTGCAGAGCAATGCTTTGGATTTCTGCCAAGGCCTCAGGCTGGGTGTGTCCGGTGGGCTGCAGCCCGGTGAAGCCAGCGTACAGGCGCATACCGGGAGCGCGAGGGTAAATCCGGCCTTCCTGTTCGTGGACCCTGGCCCGCTTGACGCCGACCGTGACGGCAGGCCATTCGACGGTATAAACGCCAAAGGGTTGGTCTTCGAATCGACCGGGCACAGCCAGAGTGATGATTACGACGATCAGGTAACGGCGATGAGTTTCGCCGAGCTGGCCGTCCGGCTCGATTGCCCGTCCATCCTGGCGCGCGTCAGCGCGGCTACCCGTGACTCCAATGCGGCCTACGATGCCCGGCGCGCCTTCAAATTTTACCTGGACTTTCGAAAATTTGGCGTGGAAGTCCGGGAAACCAATCTGGAGATCGCCGAGTTGAAACGAGAAATCGCCGAGTTCAACACTGCGGCGAGCGCCGCGATGGCTTTGAATGATGCCGCCGCTGCGCTCAGCAGTGCCACGGGTGCCATTGCCATCGGGGTAGCAGCCATCAATGCGGCAGCGGCAATTTACGCCATACAGGACGAGCTCAGCAGCACTGCAGAAGACGTCTCCGATAAAAAGGATCAGCTAGCAATCGCCAAGCAACAGCATGAGGCTGCGAAGGTCGCTCACGCTGACGCCCTGGCCTACCAGCAACTGGCGCGCACCACGGCGCTGAATCGCGATGCTAAGGGGTGGTTCCAATGAGCATGCGATGCAGACAGCGGGGTATGACGCTGATCGAGCTTTCCGTGGTGCTGGTCGTGCTGGGACTGATGACGGCCGTGCTGATGTCGCTGCTGCCCTCGCTGACTCGCCTGGCCAGTGTGGAATCAGCCATTGATGACGTAAATGACACACAGAATGCGATAACCGGCTTCGCGCTGGCGACTGGTCGGCTGCCATGTGCCGATACCAATCAGGATGGCGTAGAGGATTGCCCTGCGGTAGCTGGCGGATTCCCCTACCTGACGGTGGGGCTCGGTGGGCCGCTGCGAAATGCACATGGCTATGACTACCGGTATGCCGTTTATGTGCGCAGCGACGGCGCGCCGATGAACGATGTCAATCTTGTCCGCGCGACCGACCGCTGGCAGCCGATCTTGGTGTCTGGTTTGCCACCGGCGGCAGCACTGGAGGCGTTTGACAGCAGCACACCGCTGGATCTTTGTCGTGCGCTCGGCGTGGCACAAACCAGCGCTGCCGATAACCAGTATCTGTACCTGGAGCACTCAGGCGCACGTGAAGCAGTGGCCTATGTGCTGGCTGACCCTGGGCAGGCAGATCGTGACGGTAATGGCTCGCTGTTCGACGGGCTGAATGCTGCCGGGCTGGGCTTCGAGCACCCGGTCCGCAACAGCAGCCGGGAATATGACGACCGTGTCAGTGTCGTGCGCTTCAACCAGTTATGGGAGCAGTTGGGCTGTTCGGCGCTGCTCTCAACCGCCGGTCATGCGCACCCTAATGTGCTGTCCACGCTGGCGATGTTCCGCCAGACCATTCGCGACTATAAAACGCAGCTTGAACTGGTCGAAGAGATGGCGTTCGCCGACAACTTCCAGACGGGCGCGTCCATTGCCTCGGCTACCGCGTCGGTCGCGGCTGCTGCTGCCTCCGCGCCGACCGCGACCGCTTCGGCTATCAATACTTTTGGTGCCACTGCTGCTGCAGTTGGCGCCTCGCTTGGCGCGATCACAGGCAACGCTGCGCTGGTGGGTCTGGCGGGTGCAGCCCAGGCAGCGGCCATCATCAATCTGAATAAGGTTCGTGATCAGTTGAAGGAGCTCGATCTTCTGATCAAAGAACTGGACGAGTTGCATGACGACGTCCGCATCAATGTCGTCAGCGCCGATAACGACGCGCTTTCGGCCCAGTAATTACAGAGATTCCCATGACTACCCATACCTGTTCGCGCCAACGCGGTTTTACATTGCTGGAAATGTCCGTTGTTCTGATCATCGTCGCGTTGATCGTCAGTGCCCTGACGTTGGGCAGTGACCTGCAGCGCAACACCGTTTACCAGCATCTGGCGTCCAGTTTCGTCAGGGGGTGGCAGCTGTCGTATCTTAGCCATGTGGATCGCGTGGGCGTGGCGCCCGGCGATAGCCAGACGACGCCGACCGGCAAGGTCAATGCGGCTAACGATAGCGAGCTGTGCAGTACAAACCTGCGCAACGCCATGTACGCAGCCGGGGTAACCATGCCGCAGGGCCGCGCGGAAGGCTTCGAGACCCACTATGGCTACCTCGATAGCAACGGCAACCCCCAGGACGTCAGCGCCTGTTTTGCAAACGTTGCCTGGAGCGTTCCGGGCAGCAGCGCCGGGATATACGTGGTACAGCGCAAGAATGTGCTGATCCTGCGCGGATTGACGCCCGATCTGGCGCGCATGCTCGACAACCTGGTCGATGGCAATGCCGATGCGCGGTTTGGCAGCTTCCGTGAGAAGGAACAGGCAGATGTGATCACCGCTGCCAGCGCCACGTGGAGCCTGGACAGCGGCGTAGCGTACGGTGGAACCAGCGCCACCAACCTTGATGAGTCCCAGGTGACCACCCTGACCGCTTACTATCTGATGGACCGGTAATGAAAAGAGTCGATCCCGACCTGGTTCTGGCTGACGCGCCCGAGCTGGGCGGCACTCTGGTTCGCCTCGGCATCGTCGAGCCGATTCAGTTGGCCTACGCCCAACAGAAACAGGCAGTAACCGGTGAATCACTAAGCCAGATACTGGTTCGTTTGGGGTTGGTGGCCGCCAGCGATCTGGCGCGCGTATTGGCTGAGCACCATGGGCTGCCGTACTTCAGCCAGGAGGAGTGGCCTGAACCCGCGGCGGAGGTGCTGCAACTGTTCAGCCGTGAGGCCTGTCTGGCGCACGGGCTGTTGCCGCTTCGCGTACACGCCGGGCATCTTGAGGCAGTGCTCGGCAATGCCGATCCGCAACGCGCCGTCAGCCTGATCCAGCGCAGGACCGGGCTGGTGGCGCGGCTTTGCCAAGGCGACTTCATTGCCGTGACGCGTCGTATCGAGGAGGTCTATTCACCGCGACGAGGATCGGCGATGTCTGCCTTCGAGCGCGAGTATCGCCAGCTGTCCCGGGACAGTCAGGGTTCTTTCCCGGTCGATGAGTTGATCAACCAGATGCTGGCCCTGGCTGTCAGCGAGCGTGCCACCGATATTCATCTGCAGCCCGAGTCCCAGTCGGTGCATATGGCCTTCCGCATTGACGGTGTGCTGGTCCCCATCATGGCGCTAGGGCGAGGCATGATGCGCCTGGTATCGGCGATCAAGGTTATCTCGGCCATGGACATCTCCGATAACCTGAGGCCGCAGGACGGTCGCTTCTCCGTCACTATCGAAAACCAGGCCTACGATGTCCGTGTCTCCACCAGCATCACGCCACAAGGGGAGAGCGTCGTTATGCGTCTGCTCCCCAAAGGGATCTCGGTGGCTGGGTTGGAAGAGCTGGGATTTGCGCCCGAACACCTGCAGCGTTTACAGGAGCTGTTCCAGCAACCGCACGGTATCTTCCTGATGACCGGGCCCACCGGCTCCGGAAAGACCACCACCCTGCATGCGGGATTGCGCCCGCTGGGCATGACCGGGAAGAGCATTCTGACCGTCGAGGACCCCATCGAGTACGAGCTGCCGGTCGCTGCCCAAACCCAGGTAAACCGCAAGGCCAACTACACCTTCGAAACCGCCATTCGCCATTTTCTGCGGCACGACCCGGACATCATGCTGGTGGGTGAAATACGCGACGGAGAAACGGCAGAAGCTGCGATCCGCGCTGCGGAAACCGGCCACCTTGTGCTGTCGACGTTGCACGTCAACAGCGTGTCGGGCGTGGTCGGTCGTCTTATGGCGCTGGGGATCGCGCCCCAGGCATTGGCCGAGACACTGATCGGCTGCATCAATCAGCGTTTGGCGCGTTGCCTTTGTTCGCACTGCAAGGTGCCAGTAGCTGCGCCTGAAAATATGCCTTCAGGCCTCGAAACTCTGCTGACTGGCGTTCAGCACTTTCGAGGCGAGGGTTGCGGGCACTGTCGTCAGACTGGCTTTTATGGCCGGTTACCTGTCTACGAAATGCTGATCGTAGACGCACCGTTGGCGCGCTGGGTCGAGGATGGCGGGCGTCGCGCTCAGTTGCTCGGGCTGCTCACGGCGAGCAACCATGTACCACTCTGGGAAACGGGCGCACGCCTCTTGCGTGAAGGGCTCACAACGGTAGACGAGCTTACACGCGTTTTGGGTAGTCGCGAGGCTCTGGCTCCAGTCGTGCGCTAACCCTGATAGATATATGAAGACTTTTCCTGAGGTTCAAAAAGATCAGGCCTGAATGAGTGTGTCTGTTCGGGCTTCATGTGCGCCGCAGGTTTCCTGGGCGTGATCGCAATTGCTGCTGGGCGATTTTTGCGCTGTAGAAAACAAGAGGCGAGAGAGACGCGCCACGATCTCGTCGATCTGCGCTTCGTCGCAGATCAGCGGCGGCAGCAAACGGATGATGGTGTCGCGGGTCACCGTGATGAGCAGGCGCTGTTCTGCCAGTGCGCGAACGACCAGCTCCTGGCAAGGCCTGTTCAGCTCGATTCCCGCCATCAGGCCCTGGCCACGGATGGCGATGACATCCGGGTGATCGCCAAGCGCCTGCTGCAAGCCGGCAAGCAAGCGGTCCCCGAGTACGGCGGCGCGTGCCGGCAGGTTGTCACGCGCCATGATGTCGAGCACTGAACAGGCCACTCGGCAGGCTAAGGGATTGCCGCCGAAGGTCGAGCCGTGCTGGCCGGGCGAGAACAGGTCGGCGGCCTGGCCGCGCGCCAGACAGGCGCCGATGGGAAAGCCGTTGCCCAGCGCCTTGGCCAGCGTCAGGACATCGGGCGCGATGCCCGCGTGCTGATAGCCGAACCAAGTGCCGGTGCGGCCCATTCCGGCCTGGATCTCGTCGAGCATCAACAGCCAGTCGTACTGGTCGCACAGGGTGCGCAGTTCCCGCAGGTAGTCGGCGCTGGCGACACGAATACCGCCTTCTCCCTGCACCGGCTCGATCAGAACGGCAACGATGTTGGGCGACTGCTCGGCCATTCTGCGCACCGCATCGATGTCGTTGTAGGGCACACGCAGGAAGCCTGGCATCAGTGGCTCGAACCCGCGCTGATTCGCGGGGTTACCCGTGGCCGCGAGTGTCGCAAAGCTGCGGCCATGAAAGCCGTTCTGCATCACCAGGATTTGCGGCTGGGTCAGCTGTTTGCGGTGACCGTGCAGCCTTGCCAGCTTGAGGGCGGTTTCGTTGGCCTCCGCGCCCGAGTTGCAGAAAAAGGCCTTCTGCATGTCTGTCAATGCGCACAGGCGTTCGCCCAGCCGTTCCTGCCAGTCGATGCGAAAGACATTGGAGGTATGCAGCAGCAGCCCGGCCTGTTCGGCGATGACTGCGGCGATTTCCGGATGGGCGTGTCCCAGGCTGGTGACTGCGACGCCGGCAATGGCATCCAGGTACTCCACGCCTTGTTCATCCCAAAGGCGTGCGCCGCTGCCACGTACGAAGGAAACGGGCTGGCGGGCATAGGCCCGCATCAGGTGGGAAGTGGCGTGTTGCATGGAGCGGTCCTCAAGTCAGATGGATAGAGCAGGCAGGGCGATTCGTCTCGCTACGGCGGGCATCAGTTGGAGGCTTCCTTACCCGCTGCGGCCTCGGTGCCCGGCTGAATGGTTTGTTGCGGCGCTCGTGTCCGCTGTGGCAAGCGCCCGTTGAGTACGGCATAGGCCAGCAGCCCCATCAACAGCCCCCAGAACGCGCCGCCAATGCCGAACATCGAGATGTTGGCCGCAGCGGCCAGAAAGGTGATCAGCGAGGCTTCGCGCGTTCTGGCGTCGGCCATGGCGCTGGCGAGGCTGCCGCCTATGGTTCCGAGCAGGGCCAGGCCCGCCAGCGTGGTGATGAAGGTGGCCGGGAAGGCCATGAATACGGCGGCCAGGGTCACGCCGAACACGCCGACGAGAATGTAGAAGAGGCCTGCGGCGATGCCGGCGATCCAGCGCTTGTCCGGATTTTCGTGTGCTTCCCGACCCGTACAGATGGCAGCCGTGATTGCGGCGATGTTGAAGGCGTGCGAACCGAAAGGCGCCATCAGCAGCGAACCGAGACCCGTGACGGTGACGATGGGGTTGGCGCTGGTCTTGAAGCCGTCTCCCCGCAGCACCAGCATGCCGGGCATGTACTGACCGGTCAGGGTGATCAGGAACAGCGGCAGCGCTACGCTCAGCAAGGCGTTGAGCGAGAACACCGGCAGGGTGAACACGGGGGCGGCCAGCTTCAACTCCAGCCCCGTCAGATCGACACGATCCTGTATGAGCAGGAAAGCCAGCCCCAGCACCAGGATGCCGACCACGGCATAGCGCGCCGTAAAGCGCTTGAGCACTACATAAGTGACGATCAGCAACCCGGCCAGCAACGGGTCGATGCTCAGGCCGGCAAAGGCCTTGATCCCGAATTGCAGCAGGATGCCCGCCAGTAGCCCGGCCGCCACGCCTGGCGGAATCAGCCGGATAATCCTTTCGAACCAGCCCGACAGACCGAGTACGACGAAGGCGGCGGCGCAAATCAGGTAGGCACCGACCGCTTCGGCATAGGACGTAGTGGCCAGTGCAGTAACGAGGAACGCGGCGGCTGGTGTGGACCAGGCTGTAATGATCGGCTCGCGTGAAAACCAACTGAGGAGGATTCCCGTCACCCCTACGCCGATCGAAATCGACCACACCCACGAAGCCGTCAGCTCTGGACTGAGGCCGGCCATCTGTGCCGCCTGGAACACCAGGATGAAGGTGCCGCCGTAGTTGACGATGACCGAAACCAGGCCGGCGACAACGGGATGGGGAAGATCGCTCAAGCGAACGGACGAGGATGGCTTGGCAGATGGCATGGCTCGAATACGACTCCTGAAAAACGCTGTGATTGGCAGTTGTTTTATAGCGCTAAAATGGCAGGTTATTCCCTGCCATCTTTTTCAAGAGATCCAGACCATTTGTTTAAATATGCCCAACTTGAATCCGTCAAAGCCTGGCTCGGTGATCCCGCCCATGCCGCTTTGCCCCTGCATGCGCGTATTCAACGGGCCATCCGGCAATTGATTCTCGGCGGCGCGCTCGATGTCGGTAAGCCGTTGCCTGCCACACGCACGCTGGCGAAATCGCTTGGTGTTTCGCGCGATACCGTCGAATCGGCGTATGGCCAGCTGCATCTGGAAGGCTTCATCGAGCGGCGCGTAGGCAGCGGCAGCTTCGTGTCGCAACGGGTGCAACGCCTGCCTGGGCGTGGGGCGGCGCGAACGAGGGGTTCCACGGAGGCCCTGCGTTTGAGTCAGCGTGGCAGTGCCATGTTCCAGGGTGGCGGCGTGCGCGACTTCCTGACGCCGCGCCCCTTTGCTCCTGGCGTACCGGAAACGCGCAATTTTCCCCTGCAGACCTGGGAACGGCTGGAGCGGCAGGTGTTGAAGGACTACGGCACTCTGGCGCTGTTGCACAGTCCGCCGCAGGGCATGGAGCCGCTGCGCCGGGCCATTTCGGACTACGTCAATCTCGAACGCGGCGCGTACGCCACCTCCGACCGTGTGCTGGTGTTGACCAGCTCCCAGCAGGCCCTGACCCTGTGCGCCACCGTACTGCTCGACGCGGGTGACCGGATCTTCATCGAAGACCCCGTCTACCACGGTGCACGTAAGGCGTTCGATGCGGCTGGCCTCGAGTGCGTGCCCGTGCCGCTGGATGCCGACGGTATGCGTGTAGAGCATCTGCGTGATGCCACGCAGCCGGCCAAGGCGGTATTTCTCACCCCTTCGCATCAGTTCCCGACCGGGGCAACGCTGGCGCTGGACAGGCGTCTGGCCGTCATCGAATGGGCGCGGCAGAACCAGGCATGGATCATCGAGGACGACTACGACAGCGAGTTCCACTATGCCGGCAAGCCCACGGCATGCGTGCAGGGGCTGGACTCGCACGAGCGGACGATCTACATCGGCACTTTCACCAAGTCGTTGTTTCCCGGCCTGCGCATTGGTTACATGGTCTTGCCCTCACAGCTCGTGGCGCCGATGACAGTGGCACGCACCTTGTTGGATGGGCATAGCGCGCCGATTCCGCAACTGACGCTGGCACGTTTCATCGAGGGTGGGCATTTCGGCGCGCATGTGCGCAACATGCGCGCCGTTTACGCCGAACGACGCGATGTACTGGCGCATCTGGTGCGCAAGCACCTTGCCGATTTCGTGGAACCGCGGGTTCCGGCAGGAGGGATGCAGATGCCTTGTATTTTCATCCGTGACATTTCTGAAGGCGAAGCCGTGGAGGCCGCACGCCGGGCCGGCATCGACTTGCTTGGCCTGACAGCGCTGCATGCGTCGCACGAGCAAAGGGGCGGTTTTCTCATGGGTTTTGCCGCCCATGCGCCGGCAGAGCTGGAAATCGCCGTCAAGAAGCTTGCGGCTGTACTGCGTGCGCTGAGTCGTTGATACCGATTAGAGATCACTTCCTGAGGTGCTCTAGCATTGCCTGTTTGCTGAGCAATGCCCCCTGGACAGTGCCCGGCCAGCCCTCACACTGCGTTCGTTTCCCAGCAGCTTCAGCCTAGCTGCGCCTCAGCCAGCGTCAGCGTGCGTGGGATGCGCTCGGCGTTCCAGCGTGGGATGGCCCAGGCCAGGAGTTCGCCGGGCAGGGCGTCGTTCAGCTCCGGGGCGGTGGGTTGGCCGAGGGCGCGCAAGGCGCGCAGCAGCAGCGGTACGGCTTCGTCCGGGCGTAGCGGTGGGGAACGATAGCTTTTGCCCAGCTTGTGCCCGTCCGGCTGGATGATCAGCGGCACGTGCAGGTAACGCGGCTGCGGCAGGCCAAGCAGTTCCTGCAGGTACAACTGGCGCGGGGTCGAATCGAGCAGATCGGCGCCGCGCACCACCTCGGTTACACCTTGCCAGGCGTCATCCAGCACCACGGCCAGCTGATAGGCGAACAGGCCGTCGCGGCGGCGGATGATGAAATCGCCTACATCGCGCTCCAGATGCTGAGCGAATTCTCCCTGCACTCGATCGGTAAAGCGGTATTCGAGATCAGGCACGCGCAGGCGAATGGCGGCGTTTTTCAGCGGTTGTCTGGCGTTCCGGCAGAAGCCGGGATAAGGCCCCGGATGGGCTTCCAGTTGTTTGCGCGAGCATTGACAGGGATAGGCCAGGCCTTCTCGCAGCAGGTGCGCGATGGCCTGTTGGTAGGCATCGTGGCGCGCGCTCTGGCGTTGCATCTCGCCATCCCATTCCAGGCCGTAGCGCTCAAGGCTTTCGAGAATGGCCATCTGTGCGCCGGGCATTTCCCGTGGCGGGTCGAGGTCTTCCATGCGCAGCAGCCAGCGGCCACCGACGGCGCGGGCGTCTAGATAGGAGGCGAGGGCTGCAACCAGCGAGCCGAAATGCAGGTAGCCGCTGGGTGTTGGTGCGAAGCGTCCAACGTAGGCGGATGTCAGGGAAGGGGATGAAGACATGAGCCGGCTCGGGTGCTGATCGGCGAGGCGGAAAAAGCCAGTGCTGCAGAAATGAAGCGGGGCGCCGTAGCGCCCCGTTTCGGGATCAGGAACCGATCTGCTTTTCCTTGATTTCCGCCAGCGTCTTGCAGTCGATGCAGAGTGTGGCGGTGGGGCGGGCTTCCAGACGGCGGATGCCGATCTCGACGCCACAGGAGTCGCACCAGCCGTATTCGTTGTCCTCGATCAGCTGCAGGGTTTCGTCGATTTTCTTGATCAGCTTGCGCTCGCGGTCACGAGCACGCAGTTCCAGGCTGAATTCTTCTTCCTGGCTGGCGCGGTCGGCCGGATCAGGGAAGTTGGCCGCTTCGTCCTGCATGTGATGCACGGTGCGGTCGACTTCCTCCATCAGTTCCTGCTTCCACTTATTGAGGATGCCGGTGAAATGAGCGCGCATCTTGTCGCTCATGTAATCCTCACCTTTGGATTCCTTGTAAGGCTCGAAGGCGCGAATCAGTTGGGTGCTGTTTTTCGTTTTGGTAATGGGCATGGATGAACGCCTCTCGCTATGTCCATTGCGCAGGATAATGGATCCCTCTGCCGGCCCGTGCCAGCCCTGCGGCTACAAGCGGGCGAACTTACCAGATCGTATCGGGGTGCGCTACTCCCGAGTATCACGGTGGCTGCGGCGTCAGGGGGACCTTGGGTAGAATCGGTTTTTTGTTCTCATCAGGAAGGTCACATGACCTCGTCTTACAGTGCGCGCAGCCGTGCAATCGAACCCTTTCACGTCATGGCGCTGCTGGCGCGTGCCAATGAACTGCAGGCGCTGGGGCATGACGTCATCCACTTGGAAATTGGCGAGCCGGACTTCACCACTGCGGCGCCCATAGTTGCGGCGGGCCAGGCTGCGCTCGCCGCCGGCCATACGCGCTACACGGCTGCCCGAGGGCTGCCGCAGCTGCGTGAGGCCATCGCCGGGTTCTATGCACGGCGTTATCAACTGTCTATTGACCCCGAACGGGTGCTGATTACTCCCGGCGGTTCAGGTGCTTTATTGCTTGCGAGCAGCCTGCTGGTCGATCCGGGCAAACATTGGCTGCTGGCGGATCCCGGTTATCCCTGCAATCGGCATTTCCTGCGGCTGATCGAAGGTGCCGCGCAACTGGTGCCGGTAGGGCCTGAAGTGCGTTACCAGCTGACGCCGGATCTGGTCGCCCGGCACTGGGATACCGACAGCGTCGGTGCGCTGGTTGCATCGCCGGCCAATCCGACCGGGACGCTGCTGAGCCGCGATGAGCTTGCCGGGCTGTCCAGGGCACTGAAGGCGCGTGGCGGGCATCTGGTGGTGGACGAGATCTATCATGGCCTGACCTATGGCACCGACGCGGCCAGTGTGCTGGAGGTGGACGATGAGGCCTTCGTGCTCAACAGTTTCTCCAAGTATTTCGGCATGACCGGCTGGCGTCTGGGCTGGCTGGTGGCGCCGCCTCGTGCGGTCCCGGAGCTGGAAAAACTGGCGCAGAATCTTTACATCAGCGCGCCAACCATGGCCCAGCATGCGGCATTGGCCTGCTTCGAGCCGGCTACGCTGGAAATCCTCGAAGCACGTCGCGCCGAGTTCGCCCGCCGTCGCGACTTCCTGCTGCCGGCCCTGCGTGAGCTGGGCTTCGGCATCGCGGTGGAGCCCGAAGGTGCTTTCTACTTATATGCCGATATCAGCACCTTTGGCGGCGATGCCTTCTCCTTCTGCCAGCACATGCTGGAAACCCAGTTCGTTGCCATCACCCCTGGACTGGATTTCGGTCGGCATCAGGCCGGGCATCATGTGCGCTTCGCCTACACCCAGGATCTGCCGCAACTCGAAGCGGCGGTCGAGCGCATCGCTCGTGGCCTGCAGAGCTGGCAAGGCTGATGCGCTTTTCTACTCCGCTGGAAGCGGGCCGACTGGTGCGGCGCTACAAGCGCTTTCTCGCCGATATCGTCACCGATGACGGCGAACGCCTGTGCATCCACTGCCCTAATACCGGCTCGATGCTCAACTGCATGGGTGAGGGCGCGCGCGTCTGGTTCCAGCGCAACAATGATCCCAAGCGCAAGCTGCCCGGCACCTGGGAATTGGTGGAAACGCCGCAGGGCCGGCTGGCCTGCGTGAATACCGCGCGCGCCAATCGCCTGGTGGAGGAGGCGCTGTTGGCCGGTGTGATCGAAGAGCTGACGGGGTTTGCCGCGCTCAGGCGGGAAGTCGCCTACGGCATGGAAAACAGTCGGGTGGATTTTCGTCTGGACTATCCGACGGGGGCGGCCTTCGTTGAGGTCAAGAGCGTCACCCTCGGCTTTGACGATACGGCAGTGGCGGCCTTCCCCGATGCGGTCACCACCCGTGGCGCGCGTCATCTGCGTGAGCTGGCGGTGCTGGCGCGTGATGGCGTGCGTGCGGTGCAGTTGTATTGCGTAAATCTGACTGGCATCGAAGCGGTGCGCCCGGCCAGCGAGATCGACCCACTGTATGCCGCCGCCTTGCGTGATGCGGTGGCGGCGGGCGTTGAGGTGCTGGCGTACGGTGTGGAGATATCGCAGGAGGAAATCCGTCTGAGCCATAGGCTGCCGGTGATCCTCTGAGGCTTCTCAGTCCGTGTTCGGTGTTACGCGCCAGATAATGTCGCCGACGTCATCGGCTACCAGCAGGGCGCCGGTCTTGTCGACGGCGACGCCCACGGGGCGACCCAGTGCCTTCTCGTCGGCGCTGACGAAGCCGGTGAGGATGTCCACAGGGGCACCGTCCGGCTTGCCGTCCTTGAACGGCACGAAAACCACTTTGTAGCCACTGCGCGGCTTGCGGTTCCAGGAACCGTGCTGGCCGATGAATGCGCCCTTGCGGTAACGCTCCGGCAGCAGTTTGCCGTCATAAAAGGCCAGCCCCATCGACGAGGTATGTGCACCCAGGGCGTAATCGGGAACGATGGCCTTGGCCACCAGATCCGGTCGCGGCGGCTCGACGCGCTTGTCGACGTGCTGGCCGAAGTAGCTGTAGGGCCAGCCGTAGAAGCCGCCGTCGCGCACCGAGGTCATGTAGTCGGGCACCAGGTCGCTGCCAATTTCGTCGCGTTCGTTGACGGTGGTCCACAGCTCGCCGCTATCCGGTTGCCAGGCCAGCCCGTTGGGATTGCGCAGGCCCGAAGCGAACAGGCGCAGGGTTTTGTTCTGCGGATCGACTTCAAGGATGGCGGCGCGGTTTTCCTCGGCGGCCATGCCGTTTTCGCCGACGTTGCTGTTGGAGCCGCTGGTGACGTACAGCCGCGAGCCGTCCCGGCTGGCGATTACGTTCTTGGTCCAGTGGTGGTTGATGGGGCCGCCCGGCAGGTCGACCACCTTCTCGCCCGACTCGTCGATTCGCGTGGCGCCTTCCTCGTAGGGAAAGCGCAGCAGGGCATCGGTGTTGGCGACGTAGAGCCAGTCGCCGACCAGCGCCATGCCGAATGGCGAGTTCAGGTTTTCAAGCAATACCGTGCGCTCTTCGGGTACTCCGTCGCCATCGCTGTCGCGCAGCAGGGTGATGCGGTTGGCGCTCTTGCCGCCAGATCCGGCGCGCGCCATGGCTTTTTTCATGACCCAGCCGCGCAGCCCCTGGTTGCCCGGTTTGGGTGGGGCATCGCTTTCTGCCACCAGCACGTCGCCATTGGGCAGGACATGCAGCCAGCGTGGATGATCGAGGTCGCCGGCGAATGCCTCGACGCGCAGACCGGGTGCTGCCTGAGGTCTGGCGCCCTCGGGCCAGCCGGTCGCCTTGGCGATGTTGACGGTTGGGATCAGCGTCTTGTTGGGTTCGGGCAAGGTCGGGTGGGGGCCGTAACCGGAACCCACAGGCAATTTTGCGGTTTCGCCGCAGCCGGCAAGGCTGAGCATGAGTGTCGCTGTTGCCAGGAGGGCGTAAGGGGTGCGCATGGCCTATTCCTGCGTCGGGATGGATCAGGGGTTCTTTTCGCTGTCGCGGCCCTGCTGGTTGCCGTCGGCCGTATTGGCAGCGTGTTGTTCAAGACGTGGCATGAGGATGAAGATCACCAGCGCAAAGCCGGTGGTAAGGACTGCCGTGGCCTCATGGCCCAGCCCGCAGGCGACGCCGATGGCTGCCGTCAGCCAGATACCCGCCGCCGTAGTCAGGCCTTTGACATCCTGGGCTGAATTGCCCTTGAGTATGGTACCTGCGCCCAGAAAGCCAATGCCGGCGATGATGCCCTGCATGACCCGAGAGGCATCTTCGAGCGGCATGCCGGCTTCGAGCGGCACCAGTACGAACAGCGCGGCGCCCAGGGCCACCAGCATATGGGTGCGCAGGCCTGCGGCCTTGCCCTTGTGTTCACGCTCGTAACCGAGCACGCCGCCGAGTACCGTGGCCAGCAGCAGTCTTACCGAAACGCGGGTGGCGTGTTCCAGATCGGGAAGGTCGGAAAATTCCGATGCAACGGTGCGGCTCATCACTTCCCACCATTCCATGCGTTTCTCCTATGGGCCGTACAACAGTTTCTCTTGTGTTTTTCGAGTCTGCGGCCTGTACGCGGTTCACTCGATGACCTCGAAGCGCAACATACCGATCATTTGCCCCGCTTCGGTCATGACCTGTACGCGCCATTTGCCTGCAGCGTCGGCAGGAAAATTGCGTTTGTGGGTCCAGGCGCGATAACCCGCCTTGCGCCCGCCACTGATGTCGAGCGGGATACGATCAACCCGCCGACCGTTGTGTATCCATTCGTGATAGATGCGCTCCTTCAGGCCGCGTGGTGCATTGATCGCAGTGAAGGCGAACAGCCCCTCGGCGTGCAGCTCGGCAAGGCTCACTTGGCTCAGGCGGTTGCCGGGCTTGCGCGAGGCGTTGTCCATGCGCATGGTCACCGCGACATCCGTCAGCCATAGCGTTGCAGGCGGTACCCAGGTGCGTCCCAGCCAGCCGGCCGTTGCGACGGTAATGACCAGCAGCGGGATCGCGAGCAGGTTTTTCCAGCGCCATTGCGGGAACAGTCCGCGCAGGCTTGGCAGGGCCAGTAGAACGGCGACGCCCAGCGCCCAGAGATAACTTTGCGGGGTCGATAGATGAAAGATGATTGGCAGCGCGGTGAGCAGAACCGCGAAGAGTGTCAGTGCATGGAATGACAGGTAGAGCCAGCGCCGTGGTGCCAGCCATTTGTAGTACAGCGGGTCGATCAGCGAAATCAGCGCAGCCACCCCCAGCATTACCGTAAACACGGATTGACCGCTGTTCCAGGTGGTGGTGATGAAGAAGAACGGGATGACGAAGAACAGGCTTTCCTGATGCACCATCTGGGTCACATAGCGCAACAGCGGGGGTGGTACTTTCCAGCCGAACCAGCGTTCCAGGCTGCGTCGCAGGGGGGTTTCCAGCATCAGCCAGAGCCAGCCGAACAGCATCACGGCGGCGATGACCTTGGCCAGGCCGGCATGGCGTTCAACCAGTATGAAGCTGGCGATGCCCGAGCAGAAGCCGAACAGCGCAATGATGCCGGGGTAGCGGCTGATCAGGCGCGAGACCAGATTGAAAAGAGCAGCGAGCCTGGGATGAAGCGTCATGTCGGTTTCACCTCGCAGGTGTGAGGACATGCGGGCATAACGCCAGTGGGTCGTTGACTCCGCTATCGGTGCGCAAATGTAATCGCCTGCCGGCTGTTCAGCCAGCGAATTCAGCTAGCCGTTGCCTGTTCGATGGCGGTGCGCAATTCCGGGCTGGAACTCGTCGTTTCTGGCGGCAGGCGTAGCAGCGGCAGGCCTATGGTCGTGCAGAGTTCGTCGAGAAAGGCATTGGCTTCGGTTGCAGGCTCCGTCTCGATGGCGCACAGAGGGTCCAGGGTTTGCGGATCGCACAGGAGAAAGTCGAAACACCCTGCCGATATTCTATTGGTCGCCTGGTACCAGTGCGCTCGCCGGGGAATGGCTGTCACCTCAACCACCTCGGCGATACGCACCTTGCACAGGACCAGGTAGTCATCGTTCACGGCTTCTTGCAGCCGCGTCAGGAGTTCACGCTCGGCGGCCTGAAGCACTGGTCGCCTGAGCTGATAGGGCATGCGCAGCGCCGGGTGGTTGTATTGACGTTGCTTGATATAGAACACCAGCGCAAAACAGATGAAGGCAACCAGCACGAGCCCCAGAAAAGCCATCATCGAACACCTTCCCGCTTGCCTGGGTAGGGCATGCAAAATGGATCGTTGCCGGGGTAACACGGTGCGGGCATGAAGGGTTCCTGCGATGGGGGGTTAAGAGCACTGGTCGGGGAATTGGAGCAGGTAAGGGGCGGGGAAGTTCTTGTTTTAGTGCTGCTCCGAGTTATCCCGTTTATCTGTGAGGCGTTCTGTGGATAACCTTGGGGCTAAGCGTCAGAGACCAGGCCGGGCTTGTTTTTCAGAGTGTTGTTCACTTTTTATACAAACAGTGCTCAACCTATGGAAGGGCATATTGCTCCTGCGGCGGCAAGTCTTTTAGCCTTGATTTACAAAGAGATTTCGGTAGGCAGAAAAGCCTTTTTGCAGTTATCCACGGTTGCTGTGGAGCGTCTTGTGGATAACTGCCAGCAAACTCTCTGCAGGCCAGATAGAGACTGGGTTAGACCTAGCTGTACGATTTTTGTGCTGTTCGCAGACGCCTTCGGGGCTCGGCGAGCTTTCCCGGTGCGCCATTATCGGGCTTGTTCACAGGGGCAAGTACCACTTGCGGCGAAAGCATAATCGGCAAAGAGGCTTTCCAGAAAGTGGAGGTTGGGCATGACGTCTCTCCATTGTTTGCTGAAATGACAGCATAGGTGTGATGGCGGTGAGTCGCACTTTGCTTGTGCCAATGGTCCCGATAGCCGTGGACTAGTTATCCAAGATCCTTGTGTACCGTGCTGTGGATAACCTCTTCGCAGACGTGTGCAGGCCCCGGCAGGCAAGGCTTGGCACTGGTTGGTGTTTTATTGACCACTCCAGAGTCGATGCCCTTCGCTGGGCTGTTTTGCGTCTCATATCGTGCTGTGGTTATGGCTGGGCATTCATTCCAATGCGCGTGATTGCCAGTCGAGAAGCCGCATCGGACACTTCCCGGATACAATCCACAGCAATTCATGGAGAGCCTCGATGAGTGAAACCATCCGCTTTGACGACAAGGTGGTCATAGTGACCGGTGCAGGCGGTGGCCTTGGACGTGCACATGCGCTGCTGTTCGCTCGCCACGGCGCCCGCGTCATCGTCAATGATCTGGGCGGCAGCGCCCAGGGAGAAGGGGCCAATCACTCGGCAGCCGATCAGGTTGTGGAGGAAATCCGCCAGGCTGGCGGGACTGCGGTCGCCAGTCACGACTCGGTCACTGACGGCGGAAAGATCGTGCAGCAGGCGTTGGACAGCTTCGGGCGCCTCGATGTGGTGGTCAATAATGCGGGCATCCTTCGCGACAAGTCCTTTCACAAGATGGAAGACACCGACTGGGATTCGGTGTACCGGGTGCATGTCGAGGGCGCCTACAAGGTCACGCGTGCCGCCTGGCCACATATGCGTGAGCAGGGCTATGGCCGGGTGATCTTTACCTCGTCCACTTCCGGCATCTACGGCAATTTCGGCCAATCCAACTACGGCATGGCCAAGCTCGGCCTGTATGGCCTGACTCGCACCCTGGCGCTGGAGGGCCGCAAGAGCAATATTCTGGTCAATGCCATTGCCCCCACCGGCGCTACGCGGATGACCGAAGGGCTGATCCCGCCGCAGATCTTTGAACAGCTCAAGCCTGAACTGGTCAGCCCGCTGGTGGTGTATCTGGCCAGTGAGCGTTGCCAGGAAACCGCCGGCCTGTTCGAGGTAGGTGGCGGCTGGATGGGCAAGGTGCGCTGGGAGCGCAGCCGCGGCGCCGGCTTCGATCCGGCGGCGGGTTTCGATGCCGAAGAGATCGCCGCGCGCTGGGATGATATCTGCAGCTTCGATAACGCCACGCATCCGGTCGACAACATGGATGCGCTACGGGACATGATGGCTAACCTGCAGAAGTACCGCTGATCTCAGCTGGCGGGCCCAGGCTCTGCTGTCTCCTGCAGCAGGCGCTGGGCCTGCTGCTTGGATTGGGCCAGGTCGCGCACGTAATGCAGGTGCCCCGGCAGGCTGCGGATGCCAGCGTGGCGCAGTTTGAGGCGTACGCTTGAACTGCAGCCGACGATGATCAGGGCGATGTCCTGCTTGCGATAGTCCACCAGCACATTTTCCAGTGCAGCCAGGGCCGTCATGTCCAGCATCGGTACGCCGCTGATATCGACGATGACCACCTTCACTTCCGGGTTGAAGCGGCGCAACACACTCAGGGCCTTCTCGGCTGCGCCGAAGAACAGCGGCCCGCGAATGGTGTAGGCGGCGACATGCTCGGGCAGGTCGGCAAACAGGCGCTTCTGGCTGTCGCGCAGGCTGGTGGTGTCGGTCAAATCGCTCATGCGCTTGATGAACAGGCCCGCTGCCAGCAATAGACCCACGCCTACGGCCAGGACCATATCGAATACAACGGTCAGCACCAGGCAGGTGAGCAGGACCAGAACGTCGCTGCGCGGTGCGATACGCAGGGTTTTCAGCACGTGCGGAACTTCGCTCATGTTCCAGGCAACCATCAGCAGCAGAGCCGCGAGGGCCGCCATCGGCAAGTGACTGAACAGGGGCGCCAGCCAGAGAATCGCCACCAGCACCACGCCGGCATGAATGATCGCGGCCAAGGGCGAAAAGGCTCCCGCGCGCACGTTGGCGGCGCTGCGGGCGATGGCGGCCGTCGCGGTGATGCCGCCAAACAGTGGCGCTACCAGATTGCCGATGCCCTGGCCGAGCAGTTCGGCGTTGGGATCATGGCTGCTACCGGTCATGCCATCGGCGACTACTGCGCACAACAGCGATTCGATGGCGCCCAGCATGGCAATCGCGAAGGCCGGCGCCAGCAATTGATGGAGCAGCTCGAAGCTCAGCACCAGCGGCTGGCCGTCGGGGCCGGGCAGCGTCCAAGGCCAGGCAAAGTCCGGAAGAAACGGCGGGATGCCGGGATGGCTCACGCCATCGATGCTGTAGCTGAAGCGCTCGCCCAGCGTGGCAACCGACAGCCCTGAGGCCTCCAGTGCGAGTCCGGCCAGGGCGCCGACCGTGAGTGCGGCCAGATGACCAGGTACCTTTGGCACCCAACGTGGCCAGAGGATCAGGACCGCCAGGCAAAGCGCCGCGACCAGTCCGTCGCCGAGTTGAGCGCTGGGGAGGGAACTGACCAGCAGACCGATCTGTTCGATGTAATGCTGCGGTTGTTCGGTAATGTTCAGGCCGAACACGTCTTTGAGCTGCAGGGTGGCGATGACAATGCCGATGCCTGCGGTGAATCCCAGAATGACCGGATAGGGCACGAAGGCGATCAGTCTGCCGGCGCGTAGCAGGCCCATGGCAATCAGGATCAGACCGGCAAGCATGGTGCAAAGCAGCAGACCGCCAAGGCCGAATTGCTGGGTGATGGGCAGCAGAATGACCACGAAAGCCGCTGTGGGTCCTGAAACGTTAAAGCGTGAACCGCCAGTCAGGGCGATCAGCGGAGCAGCAACCAGTACGGTATACAGCCCGTGTTGCGGCGGGGCGCCCACTGCGATGGCCAGTGCCATGGCCAGAGGGATGGCAATGATACCGACCGTCAGGCCGGCGCTGATGTCGCCACGCAGGGCACGACCGTTGTAGCCTGAACGCAAGGCTTGGCGCCAAGCGGCGAACAGGGGCGGAAAAGTCATCCAGGACACTCCATGTGCGCAAAGGCCGAGTATATGCCCAGAGCAAAGATGCGCTTGTGCCCTGTACGACCTTGGTCGCAAGAGCCGCTGGTGCGTTGAGTGCGCTGGTCCGCAGGAGTAAACTGCCGCCCCCGTAAGGCTCGTCGAGTGGAGTGAAGATGCGCAAAGACAAGCAGAAGGTGATTGGTGAAGAGATCTCCGACGAGTCGATCAGGCTGTTTCTGGAGCCCGAGCCGGCTGACGACACGCCGCCGTCGCTGCACAAGCTGATCAAGGCCTATCGCGGTTTGCGTGTTGATGATTTCGCGCGCTTCGTCGGCTTTTTCACCGAGGCGGGATATGACCTGCAGGCGCAGGATGCAGAGGGTCGGGATATCGTCGCCCTGATTGGTGATCAGCGTCAGGCAGCGCCTTATATCGACGTGATCCGGGCCGCACGCGGCTGAGCTGAAGAGACTCGCCGCACCCGGTTGCGGCAGCGCTGGACCAAGGGCTGAGCGACTGGCGGCCTACACATGATGATCCCGCAGCGTTTTTCCGTAGAGCCCTGGCCTGTAGCCTTGCTCCGGAAGGTGCGGTGCGGGAGGGAGTAGGCCAAAAGCCGTTCTCCTGACAGCGGGCAGCCCTTTTTCTGGAGGGCTGTTTTCGGGCACAAGCCCGGACAGCGGTATGAAGACTTCCTCCGTTTTCGACCGTCTGGCTGGTGGTTTTACGCGATCGCGTACTGCGGTCGTGACAGTTTAATGCTGTGTTTCTGGAGAACGCGTTAATGGCGCAACACGATAGCGAAGCGGTAGATATGGTACTGGTTGGCGCCGGTATCATGAGTGCCACTCTGGCAGTACTGCTCAAGGAGCTCGATCCTGACATCCGTCTTGAGATCGTCGAATTGCAGGAATCCGGAGCCGTCGAAAGCTCGAACCCCTGGAACAATGCCGGTACCGGTCATGCGGGGCTGTGTGAGCTGAACTACACCCCGGACAGCAAAGACGGCTCGATCGATATCAAGAAGGCCGTCACCATTAATACCCAGTTCGAGGTCTCGAAGCAGTTCTGGGCCTACCTGAGTGATCGTGAGGGTTTCGGCAGCCCCAAAGACTTCCTCAATGTCGTGCCGCATCTGAGCTTCGTCCGTGGCGAAAAGAACATTGATTACCTCAAGCGCCGTTTCGAGGCGCTGAAAAAGCACCATGCCTTCGAAGACATCGTCTACAGCGAAGATCGCGCCACCATGCAAGAGTGGATGCCGCTGATGATGCCCGGTCGCCCGGCTGACGAGCCCATCGCCGCGACCCGCGCCCTGAACGGTACCGACGTCAACTTCGGTCAGCTGACCCGTCAGATGCTGGATTACCTGGCGACCAAGCCGGGTGTGAAGATGTCCTATCTGCAGAAGGTCACCGGCCTTGAGCGCAAGGGCAAAGGCTGGCGTGTAGAGGTCAAGAATACTCAGGATGGCAGCAGCCGCGAAATCGATGCCGGTTTCGTATTCCTCGGCGCGGGCGGTGCGGCGTTGCCGTTGCTGCAGATGTCCGGTATCGAGGAAGGCCAGGGTTACGGCGGTTTTCCGGTCAGTGGCCAGTGGCTGCGTTGCGACAATCCGGAAATCGTCAATCAGCATCAAGCCAAGGTCTACAGCCTGGCGGCCGTCGGCGCGCCGCCCATGTCCGTCCCGCATCTGGATACGCGGGTAGTCGATGGCAAGAAGTCGCTGCTATTTGGACCTTATGCGGGCTTTACCACCAAATTCCTGAAATATGGTTCGCCGCTCGACCTGCCAATGTCGATCCGTCCGGGCAACCTCAAGCCGATGCTGGCTGTTGCGCGTGACAACATGGATCTGACCCGTTATCTGATCAAGGAAGTTCGGCAGTCCATGGCTGACCGCCTGGAGACCCTGCGCGGTTTCTATCCGCAGCTCAAGGCTGAAGACTGGCGCCTGGAAGTGGCTGGCCAGCGCGTGCAGATCATCAAGAAAGATCCGAAGAAGGGTGGCGTTCTGCAGTTCGGGACCGAGCTGGTGTCGGCTCAGGACGGTTCCATTGCCGCGCTGCTGGGGGCGTCGCCAGGTGCCTCGGTGACCGTTTCGATCATGCTTGATCTGATCCAGCGCTGCTTCCCCGAACAGCTCAGGAGCGAGGCGTGGACCACCAGGCTCGGAGAGATATTCCCGGCCCGTGAAGATGTTCTCGAAACCGATGCCGTTGCCTACCGTGAAGTAGTGGCGATGATCGACAAGCGCCTGGGACTGGCCGACTGAGGCTGGCTCTGCGTTAAGACCGAGCCGCCCTGATCAGGGCGGCTTTTTTGTCTGGGCGCCCTTCAGCGTTGCGAAACACCTGAGACCGGCAAGGGTTTGCCGATCCAGTCCAGACGTATTTCCCGTACTTCTACCCAGCGCTCACCGCGCGGTCTGTTGGCCGCGGTCAGCAGCATGCGGCAGCAGTCATTTTCATCGACAAAGGCATAATGGCGGCGTGGCGATCGGCGAAGCGAGGCGAGGGACATTGGCATGATGCGTGCTCCGAATGCTTTGCCGCTTTATCGCAGGTCTTCATGACCGCTTGATGAATGTGCAATGCCAGTCTGGCAAGGCTGTTGCGCATTACTGTCGGGCGGTTGCGGTGCTGGTTATACTGCACACCATCGTTCCCCCCAACCTGGAGAAGACGGCATGCTGCAACGTCTGTTGTTCAGCCTTTTCGCTGTGTCCGCGCTGGCGCTTGCCGGTTGTGCGCACAGTCCGCAACAACTTGACCCAACCCCGAAACTCACCGGCACCATCAATCCGGTGGGTCAGGGCCAGCCGGTTGCAGTGCGGATCGTGGATGGCCGTCCATCGCCGACGCTCGGTACGCGCGGTGGTCTTTACCCTGAAACCAGCGCTGTCAGCGTACCCAAGGAAAAAATCCTGCCCAAGCTCCAGGCTGAGGCCGAGGCTGCTGTCCGCTTGCTCGGTTTTACCCCGTCGCCCAATGCCTACAACGCACCGCAGCTGACCCTGACCCTGGCCGAGTTGAAATATCAGTCTCCCAAGGAAGGGCTGTATGTGACAGAGGCGACCATTGGCGCCACCTTCCGCATCGAGGTGCAGAACGGCGGGCGACGCTACACCGGTCGCTACGGAGCGACCCTCAACCAGCGCTTCGGCATGGCGCCGAACGAGCAGACCAATACCAAACTGGTCAGCGACGTATTGAGTGATGCCCTGACCAGGGTGTTCAAGGATCAGAATATTGGTCAGGTGCTCTCGCAGTAAGTCCGGCCAGCCAGCCCGTAAAAAAGAAACCCGCCTTCGATGCGGGTTTCTTTTTTTCAGGGTCGGGTGAAGCTCGATTGGGTTCAGCGCACGCCGGAGTTGCGCAGCGCTGCCGGCGTGTACTGATGCGAGCTGGTGTCGTAGTTGTAACGGTAGGGGTTCTTCTCTTCGTTCTTCATGCCCATGACCAGGTAGCGACCTGAAATCAGGTCATACAGAGTCTCCATGGCATACAGCGGCACCTGCTCGTTGTAGTAATAGGCGTTGTGCGCCTCGGCGACTCGCCACAACGAATTGCGTCCATCGTAGTGGTCGATGATCGAGGCCTGCCAGGTGTCCTCGTCGATAAAGAAGTTGCGCTTGGCATAGATATGCCGCTCGCCGCTTTTCAGTGTGGCCTCGACTTCCCATACGCGGTGCAGCTCGTAGCGGGTCAGGTCCTGGTTGATGTGGCCGGCCTTGACGATGTCGCCATACTTCAGCTGCGGTGAGTCCAGGCGGTAGGCGTTGTAGGGGATGTACAGTTCCTTCTTGCCCACCAGTTTCCACTCGTAGCGATCAGGCGCGCCGTTGAACATGTCCAGGTTGTCGGAAGTGCGCAGGCCGTCGGCGGCAGTGCCTGGTCCGTCATAGGCCACCTGCGGAGCGCGGCGTACCCGGCGCTGGCCGGCGTTGTAGATCCAGGCCATGCGCGGTTCCTGCACCTGATCCAGGGTTTCATGGACCAGCAATACGTTGCCTGCCAGGCGAGACGGTTCGGTGACCTGCTGTTTGAAATAAAACAGGACGTTGCCGTGCTTGTCCGGGTTGTAGTCGGTCAGGGTGTCGGTATAAACGACCTCGTCGACGAACTTCACCAGGCTGTAATTGCCGTTGATCTGGGGTGTTGCTTGCGCCACAACGCGGCGGGCCGAGCCGCCACGGTAGCGGGTGATGTGGTTCCAGATGGCTTGCAGGCCGTCTTGCGGCATTGGGAAAGCGATGGCCGTATCGAAGTTTTCCAGGCCATTGCCGCCGCGCACCAAAGACGTCCGGGTGGCGTTGCGCTGTGCTGCCTCGTAGATGCGCTCTGGCATGGCGGCGCTGCGGCGGGTTTCGAATACCGGCAGTCGGTAGGTGTCGGGGTAGCGCTTGAGCATCGCGACCTGGCCTGGGGTCAGGTGCTTCTGATACTGCTCATAATTCTGTGCGGTGATGGTGAATTTGGCTGTGTCGTTCGGATAAGGATCGCTGACGAAGCCGTCTGCAGTGATCGGGGCAGCGTCAATTGGCAGGCCGCCGGTCCAGGCAGGAATGGTACCGGCAGTATTGCCGGCTTTCTCTGCGCCAACAGGTGTCAGGCTGTCGCCCAGCCTGGCCGCCTCCGCTTCGGATACTGCGGCCATAGTTGCATTGGCGAGCAAGGCGCTGGCCAGCAGGGTGAGTGAAAGTGCCCCCGTTTTCACACTGTTCTTATTCATTGTTCGGTCCTGTTGATTCAGTGCTGAGTCCCTGTGAGCGCCATAGATTGCCTGGTCATTCAGTGCAGTTCGGTTGCTGCTTCGATGACAGCGCATGCTCTACTTCGCTCGTTTTGAAGCGAGACGAGGGTTAAGCCGAAAGGCACCTCAAGTCAATCAATGCCCCGGGGCCTGTCGGCACAAATGGCACAATCAGCCGGTAAATTGCCGGCTTTGATCGGGCGTATGGGCGGGGGGTTGCCCGTTTCGCTGTCGAGGCGAAACGGGTACAGGGCTGTAAGGAAGCGTTCAACAATGTATCGCCAGGGCTGGCGGTTTTCAGCGGGACACTACAAGGGCAAGCCGGCCTTGAGGCGATATTGATTGCGCACGGGAGTGGCGTACTGCTGGATCAGGTAGGGCTGATGCTCGATCGGGCAGGCGCCCAGACGCCGCTTCCATTCGGCTTCGGCGCGGGCGATCTCCTCGTTGCTGAACAGCTCGGCGAGGCTGGGGATCGCCAGTTCGGGATCTTGATTGTCCCAGATTCGATAGGCCAGATAATGCACCGGGAACAGGCGGTAGCCGCACAGAATCTGCCGGTCGATTTCTGCTGCAAGCTGTCTGGCGTCTTCCGGAACCTCAGTGATAGGCGTGCCGAAGCCGATATGCACGCGCCCTTTGTAGCCGGTGATACCCAAGGCGATGCTGGCGTCGTCTTCGCCAGGCGCTTTGGTATAGCTGCCGGTCGTGTCACGGATATACAGTTCGCGGGCCTTGGCCTGGTCGCAGGGATCGTATTCATAGCTGATCGACACCGGTGTGGGCCGCAGCGCCGACAGTACATCGGCAAAAGGATCATCCTTACGGCTCATGTGAAGCATTTTCAGGATGGCCGTGTCGGTGCGGTCGTCGCCATCCTTGGCCCGGCCTTCGGCCTGGGCGATCCAGATCGACTCACCATCGTTGCGAATCGAATGGTTGATATAGGCCGACAACAGTTGATAGGCCGCGAGTTTTTCACGTCTTCCGGTGATTGAGCGGCGCACGATAAAACTCTTGTTCAGGCGCATCAGGTCGCTGACGAAAGGCCGCTGCAGGAGGTTGTCGCCAATGGCTATGCGCGGCGTGCGCAGCTTCGCCTGAAACACTGCGTAATTGACGAAGGCGGGGTCCATCACGATGTCGCGGTGGTTAGCCATAAGCAGATAGGCGCAGCCGTGCTGCAATCTGTCCAGGCCGGAATAGGTGATGCCATCGGTGGCGCGTTCGATGGTGCGGTCCAGATACATCTCAATCCGGGCCTGCAGCGTGTCGACCGAATGGATAGTGGCAAACTCGCTCCGCAGGCGTTGCGCGATAAGCGGTTTGAGCAGCCAGCCCAGCGTGCCGGCCAGTCGCGGAAAGCGGAAACGCGCCAGGATATCGAGGAACTCCCGATCGGCGAAGAGTCGCGCCATTACGGCAGGGACTTCGGCGTCGGCGTAGGGTCGAATGGCTTCGAATTCGTCCATCATGCTCTCTGTAAGTGAAACCATTGAATAACCCCAATTGTTTCAGGGGCGTAACTGGACGGCGATTATAGCGACAAGTCACACGGGAGACGCTGATAGCGAAACTGAGCCACACTCATTGGGTGGATGGTCGGGAGCTGCGCGCTCAACTACGCGGTTATTTGCCGGGTGGATTCAGGTAAAAACGGGAACAGACGTCAGTCGTTTGCAAGAAGGAAGCTGCGATGCAACGCATCTATGAGGCACGGGATCTGCTGGAAGCCGAAATGCTGATCGGCATGCTGGCCGGCGAGGGGGTCGAGGCGTTCCTGACCGGACGTCATCTGATCGGCGCGGTTGGTGAGTTGCCGGCTGCCGGACTGCTCGGCCTCATGGTCGGGGATGACCAGGCCGAGCACGCGCGGCAGCTGATCGCTGCGTACAATGGCGCCGAGCTGCTGCCTGGCGATGAGCCTGAGGGTTATCCGGGAGAGCTCATCTGTTAACCGCTTTCGCTTTTCCTCTTTGAGTGCTTATCCATGTGTGGCCGTTATGCCCTGTTTCGCTGGAGTCCGGCCTTTGCCGCGTTGCCCGGCTTTCCTGCCGACCAGGCGCCGCACTGGAGCCTGGCGCCCGGTGCTTCGGTGCTGTTATTGCGCCGGAGTGAGCGTGATGATGTGCAGCTCAGTTCGGTGCGCTGGGGCTTGACGCCGGCCTGGCTGAGCGATTTCACCCGCACACCAGCGCAGGCGCGGGCAGAAACCCTGGCCGAGCAGCCAATGTTCCGTGACGCCTTTCGGCAGCGCCGTGGCGTTTTGCCGGCCAATGGCTTCTACGAGTGGCGCGGCACAGGGCGCAAGCGCCCCTACTGGATGACAGGCGAGGCTTCGCTGATGTATTTCGCAGCAGTATGGGAGGCCTATCCGGTTCAGGGGCACACGTACCTCAGTGCGGCGGTAGTGACCCTGCCAGCGGCGAATCAGCGCCGGCCAGTAATCCTCGACGAGGCGGGTGTTCGCGCCTGGCTCGATCCCGAGGCGTCTGTCGACACTCTGCAGGCCTTGCTTGCCGGCCCTCAGCCAACATTGCGCGAGCGGCCGCTGGCGACTCTGGTAAATGACCCGAAGCTCGATTCGCCGGAGTGCCTGACGCCGGCGAACTAGGTTCTGTGAGGCGCTCCAAAAGGCTTCTCGACTGGAGTCGCTCCCACGAAAGCGGTTGAGCGCTGTCTATGGAAGTGGCTTCAGCCACGAAGTCTTTGCGGTTTGCCAGCCGTCAGACCTTGAACTGATTGATCAGGCGTCGCTGCTGTTCGGCCAGGCGGGTCAGGCCGGCGCTGGCCTGGCTGGCTTCCTCGGCACCACCGGCGACTTCGTGGGCGACCTGACCGATATTGACCACGTTGCGGTTGATGTCCTCGGCCACTGCGCTCTGTTCTTCGGCGGCACTGGCGATCTGGTTGTTCATGTCGTTGATCTGCGATACCGCCTGCGTGATGGTCTCCAGCGCCCGCGCCGCCTCGTCAGCCTGTGCAACGCTGTCCAGGGTGCGGTTCTGGCTGCTTTCCATGACCTCCACTACGTTGCGAGTACCGCTTTGCAGCTGCTGAATCATGGACTGGATTTCGCCGGTTGCCTGTTGGGTTTTTTGCGCCAGATTGCGTACCTCGTCCGCAACTACAGCGAAACCGCGCCCCTGTTCGCCAGCCCGGGCTGCTTCGATGGCGGCGTTGAGCGCCAGCAGGTTGGTCTGTTCGGCGATGCTGCGAATGGTGACCAGGATCGCGTCGATATTTTCGCTGTCACGCGCCAGGGTCTGCACCACCTTCACTGCACGACCGATCTCGTCGGCCAGTTCGGCAATGGACGTACCGGTAGCCGCGACGATCCTCTTGCCCTGGCTGGCGGCGTGATCGGCGCTGTTGGCCGCCTCGGCTGCCTGGGTGGCGTTGCGTGCGACATCCTGGGCCGTCGCAGTCATCTCATGCACGGCGGTGGCGACCAGTTCGATCTCGGCAAGCTGGCGTTGCACGCCCTGGTCGGTGCGGTTGGCGATGTCGGCAGTGTCTTCCGAGGCGTCGCTGACCTTTTGCACGGAGCCGACCACTTCGCCGATCATGCCCTGCAGCCGCGCCAGGAAAGCATTGAAGCCGCGTGCGATCTGGCCCAGCTCGTTCCTGCTGTCGACATTCAGGCGTTGGGTCAGATCGCCTTCGCCCTGGGCGATATCGTCGAGCATCGACACCATGCGCCGCAGCGGGCGGGTAATGCCTGCGCTGGCCAGCCAGATGGCGAGGATGCCTGCCAGGGCGATGCCGAGGCCGATCACCAGCATGGTCAGCAGGCTGCTCTGGTGCTCGCGGTCGAGTTCGGCGAGAAGCTGCTCGAGGTCCTGCATGACCACGCCGAGTGGCAGTTCAAGCCAGAGCGTCCAGCGAGCATCGGTGCCCGGGAAGGTAAATGGCAGGGATACTTCAATTTGACCCTGTGCCTTGTTCATCTGCAGCGAAGGGATGTTCAGGGGCAGTTGTTGCAGGCGGGAAACGCTGTCCCCATCGAGAACTGCCGTAGCCATCTCGCCCAGCTGGGAAGCGTCGCCTGTATAGGCGGCCAGGTGACCGTTGGTGGTGATCAGCGCAATCTCGCCGGCTCCGCTGTAGAGCTGGCTGTTCACTTGGGTCAGGAGCTGCTGCATGAAATCGACCTTGAGGTCGGCGCCGACGATGCCCTGGAATTTGCCGTCGATAATGATCGGTGCGTTGAACGAGGAGAGCAGCGACATTTCACCGTTCATTTCGTAAGGGGCCGGATCAATCACGCAGGGTTTGAGGGTTTCGCGCGGGCACAGATAGTATTCGCCCGCGCGCACGCCCGTGGGCAGCTGCCTGGTGTCTTCGAGATCGGTAAGGGTTTCGAGTTTCAGGCCATTGTTGCCGTCGCGATACAGCCAGCTGGCGAAACGGCCACCGAGCATGCCGGGCGTATCACCGCCGTACATGATGTCATTGGCGTCAACGCCGTTGGGTTCCCAGGCGATATAGAGGCTCTGGAGCATGGGGTTCTGTTCAAGGGTTTCCCGGGCCAGGTTGATCAGCTCCTCGCGGGTCAGATTGGCCATCGGCATGCCGTCATCGCCGGTCTTGCCCGACAGGGCATTGACGCGCGCCACATCCGTTGCGATCAACAGCGGAAGTTGCAGCTCCGCCTGGATGCGGCTGACCTGATGCTGCGCAAGCGCACTGACGCGCTGCTGCACCATTCCTTCGATCAGCGTGCGTGTGCGTATCTCCACCATCTGCTGGGTTTGTGTGCCGCTCCACATGACATAGAGCAGCAGTGCAGCCGCTACCGCAAATATGCCGGCTCCAGCGAGGGTGGCGAAGGAGGTCTGGATCGATTTGAACATGGCGGCTTCCCGGCTTTTTATTCTGGTCTATTTATATCGGCCAGGTCGGTCATGACTGTAGCCTGTGCCAACCAGTGTTTATGAGTGCGGCGATGCGGCTTGCGACGTGACGGCAACAGCCCCTAGCATACGGCGCAGAACTCACCGGAGACGCCACATGCTAAAGCCGCATACTTTCCACCTGGCCCTGGCCGCTTCCTTGCTCGTGGGTTGCCAGGCAGTCAACACCACCAGTGGCGGTGCGATTGGCGTCGAACGCAAGCAGTACATGTTCAGCATGTTGTCCACTGAACAGGTCAACCAGATGTATGCGCAGTCCTACCAGCAAACCCTGAGCGAAGCGTCGCAGAAGGGTGTCCTGGCGAAAAATACTGCGCTGGCCAAGCGGGTCAATGGCATCGCCCAGCGACTGATTGCCGAGGTGCCGACGTTTCGCCCGGACGCCGCCCAGTGGGATTGGGAGGTCAATGTGATCGACAGTCCGGAGCTGAATGCCAACTGCGGGCCGGGTGGCAAGATCATCTTCTACAGCGGCCTGATCGAAAAGCTGAAACTGACCGATGACGAGATCGCCGCGGTGATGGGGCATGAAATTGCTCATGCGCTGCGCGAGCACGGTCGCGAGGCGATGTCCAAGGCCTACGGGGTGCAGATGGCGACGCAGCTGGGCTCGGCTCTGGGCGTCGGCGATGGCAGCCTGCAGCTGGCCAACATGGGCGTTGAATACCTGATGACGCTGCCCAACAGCCGCGGCAATGAAAACGAAGCCGATCTGATAGGCCTGGAATTGGCTGCACGCGCCGGCTACAACCCGAATGCAGCGGTCAGCCTGTGGCAGAAGATGGCGAGTGCCGGTGGCTCGGCACCACCGGAGTTCCTCAGCACACACCCGTCTTCCAGCAGTCGCACGCAGGCGTTGCAGACAAATATTCCGAAGGTCATGCCCTTGTATGAGCAGCGCCGAAAAGGTCGCTGAAGCCGGAGGGTGCCACCGCCCGATCAGGTCGGTGGCAAGGTGATCGGGAAAGGAGTGTGCGCGCCCAGTTGTTGTCGGGCGCTTTCCAGATCGAACAGGCTGTTGATTTCCTCGATGTCGCCCCCGGGATTGAGAGTCCAGAACGACATGACCGCCACCGTCAGTATCTTGCCGCTCGGCGGATAGCCGAACGCCGGCTTTGTCAGGGTGCCGAACAGTGTGCTGGACGTGACCACGCGGTTGTCTTCACTGAGGCATTCATCCACGACCACTTCCAGATCCGCCATGGCCAGGCGAATTTCCCGCACGATCAGGCCAAACCCCGCGCTGTTGACCGGCTGCGCGATGAATGAACTCTTGTAACTGAAATAGCGGCTCTGCAACTGCTCGGCCAGCGCCAGGCGACCCTTGCCCCAGCTCAGGTCGATATGCTGACGAACCCGACGTTTTCGCTCCTCCGGTGACATGCAGCCTGCTCCCCTGTCTTGCCGTCAGAAACGCGGCATGGAGGCACTCTAGCAGTACCGGGGAGCGGGCAATTTGCGCTGCGTATCAGACTGGAAGCATGCCGTTCAGGCTCAGTGCCTGATAGACGGCATACAGGGCCAGAGCGGCGAAGCCAATGGCTGCAATCCTGCGGATCAGCGTCAGTGGCAGGCGGTCGGCGGCAAAGTTGCCGGCCAGTACCACCGGCACGTTGGCGATCAGCATGCCCAATGTGGTGCCGACGATGACCCAGAGGAAGTCAGGGTACTGGGCCGCGAGCATGACCGTTGCCACCTGGGTCTTGTCGCCCATCTCGGCGAGGAAAAATGCTACCAGCGTGGCCAAGAAGGGACCGAAGTAGCGACCGCGCGCGGCCTCGTCGTCTTCCAGCTTGTCCGGCACCAGCGTCCACAGGGCAACTGCGGCAAAGGAGGCAGCGAGAATCCAGCTGAGGATGGCCGGTGAAACCAGCGTGGAAACCCAATTGCCCACGGCGCCAGCCAGCGCATGGTTGACCAGGGTGGCGATGAGGATGCCCCAGATGATGGGCACCGGACGCCGGTAGCGCGCTGCCAGCAACAATGCGAGCAGTTGGGTCTTGTCGCCGATTTCGGCGAGCGCAACGATCAGGGTGGAGATGTAGAACGATTCCAAGCGGGTTTCCTTAAAGGGCGGGTCGACGAAATCACCATGACACGCAACATCCGCCCGCCCAGGGTCAGAGGTACGTGTCATGGGTCTTGTCAAACCGCGCGTCGGCTGCCGAAACAGGCCGCGCAGGTCGCATGCACCATGGTCTGTGGACCAAGTATGTTGACGCATGCCAGGCGAGCAGGGCGCTCGCCGGAGACTACTCCCCCAGGACGGACGCGAGTTTGCCCAAGCGCAGCGCGTTGTGCAAGTCGGGTCAGGCCTCGCGTTGTGCGCGATAAATGCGAAAGCCGTCGGCGTTCACCAGGGTTTCGCAATGTCCCAGATGCGCCTCGATCAGCGGCGGGTATTTGAGAAAGGCGTTGGCCACCAGGCGCAGTTCGCCGCCGGGGCGCAGATGGCTGGCGGCGCGTTGCAGCAGGTTTTCGCTGGCTGCGTAGTGGGTGTGTACGCCCTGATGAAAGGGCGGGTTGCTGATGATCGCGGCGCACTCATGGGGCGCGGCATCGATGCCGTCACCGCTGATGACTTCGGCTTCCAGCCCGTTGGCGGCGAGGGTCATGCGGCTGCTTTCGGCAGCGAAGGCATCGACATCCAGCAGGTGTACGTCGCTGTGCGGATAGCGGCGTTTCAATAACGCACCGATGATGCCTGCGCCACAGCCGAAATCCAGCAGGCGACCGGCTGGCAAGTTGTCGAGCTGCCCCAGCAGCAGCTGCGTACCACGGTCGAGCCGACCATGACTGAACACGCCGGGCAGGCTGATGATCTGCAGCGGTCCATCCGCCAGTTGAAGGCTGAAGTGCTGGGCCAGGTCCGGCAGGCTGGGTGTGGGCGGGCTGTGCTCTACCCGGACCTGCCAGAGCTGGCAATGCCGGGCGCTGTCGAGTTTGCGCGGCTCGCCGAACGGCGCCAGCTGTTTGGCCGCGCGCTCGATGCCGGCGCGTTTTTCGCCGACCAGATACAGCAACTGGCCCTGCAGTCTGGAGGCCAGCGCGTTCAGGAGGTAATCGGTCAGTTCCCGGGATTTGGGCAGAAACAGCACCGCCGTATCGAAGCTGGCTGCCGGGGGCTGCACACCGAATGTGCAGCGCCCGGCGAAGCGGGCCTGCAGCACCTGATGATCGCCGGCGTGCCAGCTCCAGCCGCTGGCCCCGGAGAGCTGGCCGAGCAGATCGTCCGCCGGTAGACCGGCAAGCAACAGATCGCCAGTGAAAAGTTCGGCCTGGCGCAGCAGTACTTCGCTTCGGGGATCCATGATGCCTCCGGGAAAACCGGCGAGCTTAGCAAGCTTGTTACGGCCTGATAAGCGTAAGCGGCATCAGTTGACCAGGCGCTTGGGCGTACCGGCAAAGAACGCTTCAGCATTTTCGCTCATCTGCCCGATGATGCGCTGCCGTGCTTCGCGGCTGCCCCAGGCGCTGTGCGGGGTGACGATCAGGCGCGGCACGTCGGCAGCCAGCAGCGGATTGTCGTGGCTCGGTGGCTCACTGATCAGCACGTCGGTGGCCGCACCGCCCAGATGTCCCTGGCGCAAGGTTTCAGCCAGCGCCTGTTCGTCGATCAGGCCGCCGCGGGCTGTGTTGATGATAAAGGCTGTGGGCTTCATCAGTTGTAGTTCGCGGGCGCCGATCAGGTTGCGGGTCTGCTCGGTCAGCGGGCAGTGCAGGGTCAGCGCATCGACCTGTGGCAGCAGCTCCTCCAGTGCGAGGCGCTCTGGGCGTGCTGGACGGCCGGGCAGGTTGCCGGTCAGCACATGCATGCCAAAGGCTTCGGCGAGCCTGGCCACTGCGCTGCCCAGCTCACCATGACCGAGGATGCCGAGCGTCTTGCCGGCCAACTCGACGATCGGGAAGTCCAGCAGGCAGAATTGTCCGCTTTCCTGCCAACGGCCACGGGCTACCGCGGCCTGATAATCCGGCAGGCGTGTGGCGAGTGCCAGTAGCAGCATCAGGGTGTGTTGGGCAACGGTGGCAGTGCCATAGGCCTGACAGTTGCAGACACTGATGTCACGCTGTCGAGCGGCGGCAAGATCGATATTGTTGAGGCCGGTGGCTGCTACCAGAATCAGCTTCAGGTCCGGGCAGGCGCTGAATACCTTATCGCCCAGCGTGAGCTTGTTGACGATGGCGACCTGCGCGCCCTGCAGGCGCTCGATGATCTGCTCCTCGGCGGTCTGGGTATGGCAGATCAGCTCATCGAAGGCTGATTGCAATGGGCTCAAATCGAGATCGCCCTGATCGAGCGGGGCGAGGTCTAGAAATACGGCGCGGCGGTTGCTCATGAAGTCGTACCTGAATGAATCAGAGGGCAGATGCCCTGAATGGCGGAGTCAATAAATGTACTGGATGGAATTTCTCACGGTGGCTCTGGTGCATGTGCTTGCCGTGGCCAGCCCCGGACCTGATTTTGCGGTAGTGGTGCGTGAAAGCGTTACCCGTGGCCAGCAAAGCGGTAGCTGGACCGCCTTTGGCGTAGGTTGCGGCATTGGGTTGCACGTGAGTTATTCGCTGCTCGGGATTGGTCTGATCGTCTCGCAGTCGATCCTGCTGTTCAACCTCTTCAAGTGGTTGGCGGCGGGTTATCTGTTTTACCTGGGGTTTCAGGCGCTGCGCGCGCGACCGGCAGTGGCGGGTGCTATATCAGTAACCGAACCGGCCGCGCCGCTGTCCCGCCGACGTGCATTCACTATCGGCTTTGTTACCAATGGCCTGAACCCGAAGGCGACACTGTTCTTTCTCTCCCTGTTCACAGTGGTTATCGACCCTCATACCCCGCTTGCCGTGCAGGCCGGCTATGGGTTCTATCTGGCGTTCGCCACTGGCGCGTGGTTCTGCCTGCTGGCCTGGTTGTTCAGTCGCGAGCGCGTGCGGGCCGGGTTTGCCCGCATGGGGCACTGGTTCGACTGGCTCACGGGTGCGGTACTGATTGGCCTTGGGGTGCGCCTGGTGGTCAGTGAGATGGCCTGACGGAAAACTTTCTCAAGAATCCATTCAAGGCTCTGCACGGGTTTGTACTCAGCGCTGCGGTGAGTGCTGACAGGGTTTTGCTCTTCCGTTCCCATTCCTGCGCTTGGTCGATGTTAATCTACGGCCAGTTCAGGCTGCCCGCACAGGCCGGGTGGCCCTCGTGTTATTGATGAAATGAAGGAAGTACTCCAATGAAAACGCTGAAGTTGACCGCATTCGCTGCCTCTCTCGCACTGCTGGCTGGCTGTACGACCAATCCCTATACCGGCCAGCAACAGGCCGGGAAGGCGGGTATCTACGGTGGCGTAGGCGCGGTCAGCGGCGCTGTGATCGGTGCTGCAACGTCGAGCAAAAAGGACCGCGCCAAGGGCGCGCTGATCGGCGCCGCAGTCGGTGGCGCAGCCGGTGGTGGTTACGGTTATTACGTCGACACCCAAGAGGCCAAGTTGCGTCAGACGCTGCAGGGTACTGGTGTTCAGGTTCAGCGCGAGGGCGACAACCTGACCCTTATCATGCCCGGTAACATCACCTTTGCCAGCAACTCGGCGGATATCTCCAGCGGCTTTTATTCGACGCTGAATTCGCTGGTGCTGGTGTTCAAGGAGTTCAACAAGAACGGCATCGATATCGTGGGGCATACCGACAGTACCGGTTCGCTGCAGCTCAATCAGGACCTGTCAAATCGCCGTGCGCGCAGTGTTGCAGCCTATCTTGAAGGCAACGGCGTAGCGTCCTCGCGCATCTCTTCCTATGGCGCAGGCCCGAGCCAGCCGATTGCCAGCAACGACAGCGCCGCCGGACGTGCGCAGAACCGTCGTGTCGAGATCAATCTGCGCCCGCTTTAAGGGGGTGATAGCAGGCGCGTCCGCAACGGGCGTGCCTGTGTCTGTAAAGCGGCGTCATTTTTCTATCTTTTCCTTTCCCTCATTGAACCTATCGACGCTCCGTGACTCAGAAGCTCGTGACAGCGAGCCATGGCACTGAGGAGGTCGAATGGATAGTCGGTACGCTCTCCATTCGCGCAAGCCGTGGTTGCCGCTGTTGGTGACGGTTGTCCTCATAACCGGGCTGGGTGGATGGATCGGCTGGCAATGGCGCGCTCAGGAAACGCGCATCCACGCCGAGCAGGCGCAGCGGTTCAACCTGGCTGTCAATGATGTCGAAAGCACCTTGCGCGAGCGTATGCGGGCCTACGAAATGGTGCTGCGCGGGCTGGCAGGTCTGTTCGTCGGTAGCGATGAGGTTTCTCTGGCCGATTGGAACCGTGCCTCGGACCAGTTGCAGTTACAGGATTTCTATCCGGGTATCCAGGCGGTTGCATTGGCCCGCTATGGGCGTGCTGCCGAACTGAACGGCATCCTCGCCCGGATTGCCCAAAGTGGTCGTGATGATTTCCGCATGTACCCCCCAGGCGAGCGCGCTGAATATCTGATTACCGATTACATTCATCCGCTCGACTGGCGCAACCGACGCGTGCTGGGTTTTGATATGTTCAGCGAGCAGGCCCGTCGGGAAGCCGTTGAGGCTGCACGCAATCTGGGTACCCCCATGCTGACGGGACCTTTGCGACTCAAGCAGGAAACCGAGCAGAACACTCAAGTGGGCATCCTTCTGTACCTGCCGCTATACCGGACAGGTGCACCAACCACCACGCTTGATGAGCGCCAGGAAGCCTTCGCCGGCACTTTGCATGGTGCTTTCAGGCTCACGGATCTGATGGAAGGCGTGCTGGGCTCGCGCAGCAGGTTGTTTCAGCTGCAGCTGTTCGATGCTGCGGAGCCGGATGTGCCCCTGCTGGTAGGGCGCGCGCCTGTCGGTGCCGAGGCTCGCTTTCATCGCACGCGTAACATCTATTTGTATGGTCGTAGCTGGCAGCTGGAGGCGGCGAGTACGCCGGAGTACGAGGCAATTCTGAATCGCACGGGGCGTGCTTTCAGCCTGGCGGCGGCCATGACGGCTGCGGTGTTGTTTTCACTGCTGGTCGGCGGTTATCTCTTTTTGCGCGAACGTGCGCTGCGCAGCAGTCAGGCACTCGGTGCTCAGTTGCAGGAGCGTGAAGCTCGGTTTCGCCAGCTTATCGAGCAGTTGCCGGTAGCAACGCTGTTGTGCAATTCCCGAGGGCGTATCGAGCTGGCCAACCAGAGTGCCGCGACATTGCTGGGCAGTACGGTAGGCCTGCTTGCCGGCGAGCGTCTCAACCGTTACCTGCCTGGGGCGCTGGAAGAACCGTCACGCGAGCAGGGGCTCGAAGGCGCTCAGCAGGAAAGCCCGGCGATACGCGAGGATGGCAGTGCGGTACCGGTTTCCCTGAGCCTGACCAGTTTCAATCGGGATGATGGCATCCATCATTTGCTCAATCTGGTCGATCTGCAGCCGCGCAAGCGTGACGAGGAACGTTTCCGCAACGTGGTCGAGGCCTCACCCAATGCGTTTCTGCTGTTCGATTACGAGAGCCGGATCGTCATGGTCAACCGCCAGACCGAACTGCTGTTCGGTTACGACCGACAGGAGCTGATCGGACAATCCGTCGAGGTGCTGATCCCCGACTCGATGCACAAGACCTACCTGCAAGTGCGTCACCGTTTCATGCAGGAGCCGGAATCGCTCCGGTTGGGTGACAATCGCGAGCTGTTCGGTCGCCATCGTGATGGCCATCAGGTGCCGGTCGAGGTGGGTCTGTCGCCTCTGCGCAGTGGTGAGGAGCTGTTGGTGCAGGCGGTGGTGACTGATATCAGTCACCGCAAGGCGGTTGAACGGCGCTTGCGCGATCAGGCCGATGAGTTGATGACAGCCAACCGCTACAAATCCGAGTTTCTCGCCAACATGTCCCATGAGCTGCGTACACCGCTCAATAGCATTCTGATCCTCAGTGACCAGCTCAGGCAGAACGCCGCCAGTAATCTCACGGAAAAGCAGGTTCGGCATGCCGATATCATTTATCGCGCGGGGCAGGATCTGCTGCAGCTGATCAATGATGTGCTCGATCTGGCCAGGATCGAAAGTGGACATATGCAGATCCGGCAGGAGTCGCTGGATCTGGCTGGACTGCTGACGGAGCTGACCAATGAACTCGCAGCCATGGCTGAACAGAAGCATCTGGTGCTGAGTACACGTATTGACGCGAATGTACCGGCTTCGGTGATCAGTGATCGTCAGCGGCTGCAGCAGATCCTGCGCAATCTTGTCACCAACGCCCTGAAGTTCACCGAGCAGGGTTCGGTCCAGATTCATGTCAGCCACAGGGTCGCAGATGGTGAGGGCGAGGTGTTGCGCTTCGAGGTCCGTGACACCGGCATTGGCATTGCTGAGGATCAGCATGAACGCATTTTCCTGGCTTTTCAGCAGATCGACGGTTCCACCAGTAGGCGATACGGCGGAACCGGGCTTGGGCTGGCAATTGCCAGGCAACTGACAGAAGTGCTTGGGGGGAAGATCCGGCTTGAAAGTGCCGAGGGCAGCGGTGCCTGTTTCACTGTTGATTTGCCGGTAGGGCAGGCGCCCGTGACCGAATTTCGGCCACTTTCATCGCCTGGTCGCGGTCGGGGTGCCAGTGTGCTGATCATCGAGGATGATGCCGAGCTGGTCTCGACAATCAGCGAGGTTGGGCTGGCGCACGGCTTCTCAAGCGTCAGTTGCGCGACCGGACAGGAAGGTTTGGCGGCACTCGAACGGGACCGCTTCGCGGCAGTCATTCTCGATATCCGGTTGCCGGACATCAGCGGCTGGCAGGTCCACCGCATGCTGCGTGCCGATGGTCGCCATCAGGGCATGCCGGTCTACATCCTTTCCTCAGCAGCGCAGCCGCCGAACTGGGTGGATGATGATTCACGCTGGCTGCTAAAGCCGGTGACACAGCCGGAACTGGAGAAACTGTTCATCGAACTGGCGCTACAGAAGGTCAACCCCGCACGGCTGCTGCTGGTCGAGACCAATGCTGAACGGCGACGGCAACTGCGTAGCCATTTCGAGAGTCTGGGTTATCGCGTGATCGAATGCCGGCGCAGTGAAGAAGCACGGCTGGCCTATGCCGAACGTTCCTTCGTGGTTCTGGTCATTGATTTCGATCTGCCCGATGAAAACGGGCTGGATTTGCTTGATGCGCTCGACCGCTTGCGCTCACTGGATGAGGTGCGTGTGGTTCTGACCAGTAATGAACCTCTCTCGGAAAAAAACCTCCAACGACTCCGACGCTATCCGTCGGTTGCGTTGTCAAAAACGGAAGGACTGGAGCACATGGATGATGCATTGAGGCCTGCCGCACCCACCTCGGTGACGGTGACCAAAAACGAACAGGAACACCCGACACTGGGCCAGCGGGTACTGCTAGTGGTACCCGAGGTGCGATCCATCTACGCCATCAGCGCCTTGCTCGATGAGCAGGGCTTGCAGGTGGTTCCGGCCATGACTGCAATCGAGGCGCTCAAACGTTTCGATGAAGACGCTTTCGACATGGCGTTGATTGATATGCAGCTGCCGAATGATGATGGTGTCGCTCTGATCCGGCAACTGAGAAACGACTATGGCTGTCAGGTGCCGATTGTCGCATTGACGGCCAGCGCTGCACCCTCCGAGCGCGAGCCGGGCCTCGCAGCGGGGGCCGATGACTGGCTGTGCAGGCCGGTCGAAAGCACCGAGCTGGCCGTCCTGCTGCAGCGCTGTCTGGGAAGCTCCGCAGCCTCGCCAGGCCCATAACAAGGAGAAGCGTTCGATGCATCCCTCATGTCTGTCCGCTGTTGTTGCCCGCATCACTGAAGCTGGAGGCGGGTGCATGCCCTGCTGGGAGTGCGACTGATGCCGTGGGCGCAGGCCAAGGTGCAATCGGAGGCCCGCACACTGCTGGTGGTGGATGATCGCGAAGCGAATCTGGTTGCGATGGAAGCCCTGCTGGGTGATGGAGACTGGACGGTCCATACGGTCAATTCCGGCGAGGCGGCCCTGCAGGCCCTGCTCGATCTGGATGTCGAGCTGGTGCTGCTGGACGTGCAAATGCCCGGCATGGATGGTTTCGAGGTGGCGCGGCTGATGCGCGGTAATCCGCATACACGCTATACCCCGATCATTTTCGTTTCAGCCATTGCGCATACCCGTGAGTCAGTCCTGCGTGGATACGCGACCGGTGCGGTGGATTTCATTCTCAAGCCTTTCGACCCTCAGGTGCTCAAGCACAAGATCAATACGCTGCTCAGTCACGAGCATAATCGGCGCAATCTGCAACTGCTGAGCCAGCAGCTCGACAGCGCCCGCGCATTCAATGCCTCGGTGCTGAACAATGCCGCCGAAGGCATTCTCGTGGTGGGTGAAGACGGATACATCAGTTTTGCCAACCCGGCGATTGCGCAGATGCTGCATACCGAGGTCGAGCGCTTGCAGGGCACGGCGCTGGCAGACCACCTGGCCAGTCCGCAGATGCCCGATGCCTGGCGTGACAGCGATTTCTACAAGCATTGGCGCAACGGCGAAACCTACCGTCTGCATGAGGCCCAGCTGTACACCGCCCGCGGCGGCACCTTGCCAGTGGCCCTGTCCGCGTCGCCACTGCCACGTCAGCAGCGCTCGATGGTGGTGATTGCCCTGGACATGTCAGTGGTGCGTAATCTGCATGTGCAGCTGGAAACCCAGGCCGTGACCGACTCGCTGACAGGTCTGCTCAACCGACGTGGTTTCCACCAGGCGCTCGACTCGGCGCTGGCGCGGGTCGACCGTAACGGCAAGCGCATGGCCATCCTCTATATCGACCTGGATGGTTTCAAGCGCATCAATGACTCATTGGGGCACGATGCCGGTGACGAAATTCTCTGCCGTGTGGCGCGACTGCTGGAAACCTGCATGCGTCCCTACGACATCATCGCGCGCATGGGCGGCGATGAATTCACAGCATTGTTGGACTCGCTCGATCATCCGGAAGATGCCGCCAGGGTGGCGGAAAAGCTCATCGAGCTGATTTCAGTTCGGCACACCGTCGATGGTACCGAAGTCACGCTGGGCGCCAGTATCGGCATCGCTCACTTTCCCGATTGCGGACAGAGCGTGGAAGAGCTGCTGCGCTCGGCAGATATGGCCATGTACGAGGCCAAGCGTGCCGGGCGGCGGCAGTACCGTTTCTTCTCCAGCGAAATGAACGGGCGTGCCCATGCGCGGCTGATGATGGAGGAAAACCTGCGCAGCACCATCGAGCGTAATGGCTTTGGGCTGGTTTATCAGCCGCAGATAATGCTCGAAACGGGGCGGCTGCGCGGCTTCGAGACATTGCTGCGCTGGGATTTTGCCGGGCGTGGGGAGGTCGAGCCAAGTGTCTTCATTCCACTGCTGGAAGAAACACGGCTGATCGAGCGTGTTGGCCAGTGGGCATTGCGCGAGGGGATGGCTCAATGCCGCAACTGGCGCGAGCGATTTGGTGAGGAGCTGATTCTCAGCTTCAACGTAAGCCCGGTGCAGTTCGGTCGCGCCAGCCTGCTGGACGAGTTGCGTTGTCTGCTGGATGAATACCAGCTCAATCCGCGTCAGCTGGAGCTGGAAGTGACCGAGGGTGCGCTGATGCTGGATCTTGAGCAGAGTTGCGCCAAACTTAGCAAGATGCGTGAGTTGGGTGTGCGGGTCGCGGTGGACGATTTCGGTACCGGCTATTCATCGCTGGCCTATTTGCGTCATTTCGAGCTCGATACGTTGAAGATCGACCGGCTGTTCATCGCCAATATGCTTGACTCGCCGCGCGACGCCGCTGTCGTTAGCACCATTATCGACCTGGGTCGTCATCTTGAGCTTGAAGTGATCGCAGAAGGCGTCGAAACCCTGGCTCAGCGCGACTGGCTGGTCGAACATGGCTGCCAGGTCATGCAGGGCTTTCTGGTGGCGCCAGGGCTGACGATCAAGGAAGTCCTGGCCTTCCCCGACAAGGTCAAGTGGTCAAAACTGGGTGCAGAGACCGACGCTTGAAACTTTGCTGTTCAGAATTTATGGCTGTGTCGGCGGAAACTGCTGATGCAGCCTGTCGAGCTGCGCATCCTTTTCGTTCCAGAGCTGATTGACCCACAGCTGAAAATTCAATCGATAGTCCTCGTCCTGGTCGTAATTGCGGCGCAGAAACTCGGTCGGTATTGGGCGCGAGTCGATGCACATGACCACCTGGTCGACGCGCCCGCACAGCAGATCCCAGAAGCTCGGGTTGCCGCTCGGGTAATGGATGGTGATGTCGATGAGTGCGCTCAACTGCTCACCCATCGCATCGATGACGAAGGCGATACCACCGGCTCTGGGCCTGAGCAGATGGCGATAGGGTGAAGCCTGTTCGGCGTGTTTGGCAGCACTGAAGCGCGTGCCTTCGAGGAAGTTGAACACCGACACCGGGTTGCTCCGGTAGCGCTCGCAGGCCTTGCGCGTCGTGGTCAGGTCTTCGCCACGTTTTTCCGGGTATTTGGCCAGATATTCCTTGCTGAAGCGCTTCATGAATGGAAACTCCAGCGCCCACCAGCACAGGCCGATCACCGGCACCCAGATCAGCTCCTGCTTGAGAAAGAACTTGAGAATCGGCATGCGCCGGTTGAGCCGGTACTGCAGCATCAGAATGTCGGCCCAGCTCTGATGGTTGCTGGTCACCAGCCAGGAATGCCGCATATCGACCTTTTCCAGGCCCTGTACATGCCATTGTGTGCGCCGTACCAGGTCCATCCAGAAGGCGTTTACTGCCATCCATGACTCGGCGATCCAGTGCATGCCGAAGCGCAGTGCACGCTGGATGCCGGGGATCGGCAGTACCAGCTTGAGCAGCGAAAGTGCGAACAGCGGCCAGCACCAGAACAGCGTGTTAAGCGCCAGCAGAAGGCCGGCCAGAACGCCCCGCAGTGGGGCAGGAAGGAAACTCAGCATCGATTGGCTCGCCAGTACAACAATATGCGGCAAGGGTAACGATTGGCGGATGAACTGCAAGCGGGGAATCAGGTGAAAGGCGCCACGCACCCCGGCCACTGAGGACCGGGAGTGCGTTGTGGCGAGGGTGATCAGGCGCTCTGGTTGGCAGCCTGCAAGGCGGTCAGGGCGATGGTGAAGACAATGTCATCGACCAGGGCGCCACGGGAGAGGTCGTTGACCGGCTTGGCCAGCCCTTGCAGCATCGGGCCGACGCTGAGGCAGTTGGCATTGCGCTGAACGGCCTTGTAGGTGGTGTTGCCGGTGTTCAGATCGGGGAAGATGAACACGGTGGCCTGGCCGGCAACCTTGCTGTTCGGGGCCTTCTGTTTGCCGACGCTGAGCACGGAAGCGGCGTCGTACTGGAGTGGACCATCGATTGGCAGGTCAGGTGCACGTTCCTGGGCAATGCGGGTGGCTTCAGTGACTTTTTCCACCTCGGCACCCGCGCCGGAGCTGCCGGTGGAGTAGCTGATCATCGCCACGCGTGGATTGACGCCCAGGGCGACGGCGGACTCTGCACTCTGCAGTGCGATTTCCGCCAGATCGGAGGCGCTCGGGTTCGGGTTGACCGCACAGTCGCCGTAGACGAGCACCTGATCGGGCAGCAGCATGAAGAACACCGAAGAAACCAGGCTGTAACCCGGTGCGGTCTTGATCAGCTGCAGAGCCGGGCGGATGGTGTTGGCGGTGGTATGCACAGCACCCGAAACCAGGCCATCGACTTCATCCAGGGCGAGCATCATGGTGCCGAGCACCACCGTATCCTTGAGCTGCTCACGCGCATCGGCCGGGGTCAGGCCCTTGGCCTTGCGCATTTCGCACATGGGTTCGACATAGCGTTCGGTGATCACGTCAGGATCGAGAATTTCCAGACCGGCCGGCAGGGTAATGCCTTGTTCGCGGGCCACGGCCTGGACTTCTTCCGGCTTGGCCAGCAGCACGCAGCGGGCAATGCCACGTTCCTGGCAGATGGCCGCGGCGCGAACGGTGCGTGGCTCGTTGCCTTCCGGCAGGACGATGCGCTTGTTGGCGTCCTGGGCGCGTTTGACCAGCTGGTAACGGAACGCCGGTGGCGACAGGCGCAGTTCGCTGCGCGGTACGCTGAGCCGAGGGTGGAGCAGTTCGGGTTGCAGGTGCGAGGCGATGAAATCGGTGACCTTTGCAGCACGCTCGATATCGTCGGCGGGCGTTTCACGGTTCAGGCCATTCAGGTTGGTCGCGGTTTCGTATGAGCCGGTCTGTACAGTCATCACCGGCAGTCCGCTGTCCAGTGCTGCCTTGCACAGGTCGAGAATGCGCTGGTCCGGGCCGAAGTCGCCGGTCAACAGCAGACCGGCCAGTTTGACGCCGTTGAGCGAAGCCAGGCAGGCGGCAAGGATGACGTCGTCGCGGTCGCCGGGCGTTACCACCAGCACGCCGGACTGCAGCAAATGCGCCATGTTCGGTACGGTGCGGGCGGCGAGGATGATCTTCTGCACGCGGCGCTGATCAGCCTCGCCGGCGCTCAGCACGCGTGCGCCGAGAGCAGCAGCAATGTCGCAGGTACGCAGGGCGTTGAGTTCCGCGTTAAAGGGTACTGCGCCGAGCAGCTGGAATATATCGCTGCCGAGCAGTGGCAACTGCGCTTTGATGCGCTCGATGAAAGCGGGCACGCCGTCTTCGCTGTTGACCTTGTTGAGGATGGTGCCAAGTACTTTGGGGTCCTTGGCGCCACCGAACATCTGCGCCTGGATCTCGATGCGTTCAGCCAGTTGCTTGAGCTCGTCAGCGCCCTGAGCGGCGACCAGGATGACTTCGGCATCCAGGCTCTTGGCCAGCAGGGCATTGATGCGTGCGGTGTAGTCGGACTCGCGGGTCGGCACCATGCCTTCGACAATCACCACATCCTTGCCGGTGGCGACTTGCTGATAGCGGCTGACTACGTCCTCGAGAAACAGATCGAGTTCGCCGTTGGCCAGTTGGCGCTCCAGCTGCGTCAGCGGCAGGGGCTCGGGCGAGGTGATGTTCAGAGTGCTTTCGACCAGCAGGCAGGAGCGCTCGCGGCCCTGGTCACCGGGGAAGGGCTGAGCAATCGGCTTGAAGAAGCCGACCGTCAGTCCGGCGTGCTCAAGGGCGCGAATCAGGCCCAGGCTGATGGAGTTGAGACCGCCGCCGAAACCGCAGGGGGCGAGAAATAGCGTATGCATGGGAGTCTCCTGTCAAACAGAGGGTTCGGGCGGTGGCCAGGATGAACAGAACAAAACCCGACGTCCTTGATGAGCGTCGGGTTTGCGCGACACGTGTGCCTACACGATTCGTCAGGCGTCGAGCAGTTCGAGTGACTCCAGGGCGATCTGGCGCTCCTCGTTGGTCGGCACCACCAGGACTCGCGGACTGCCTGCAGCCTGGATTTCGCCACCGACACCACGGGTGCAGCGTTCGTTGGCGGCGTTGTCGAGCTTGAAGTTGAAAAGCTTCAGGTGTTCCAGGGTGCGTTCGCGTACGGCTACGGAGTTCTCGCCGATGCCGCCGGTGAAGATCAGGCCGTCGAGTTTCGGCAGGGCGCAGGCCATGGCTGCCAGGGACTTGGCCAGGCGGTAGCAGAACACTTCGAAGGCCAGGTTGGCGCCCGCATGACCGGCAACGCGCGCTTCAGAAAGGGTGCGCATGTCGTTCGACAGCCCGGACAGGCCCTTGATGCCGCTGTCGTGGTTGAGCACGCGATCGATCTGCTCCAGGCTCCAGCCCAGGGTGCGGTTCAGGTAGCTGTGCAGGTTCGGGTCGACATCCCCGCTGCGCGTACCCATGACCAGACCTTCCAGCGGCGTTAGACCCATGCTGGTATCACGGCTCTCGCCATTGACGACGGCGCAGGTGGAGCAGCCGTTGCCCAGGTGAGCGGTCAGCCAGCAGCTGTCTTCAACCGGCAGCTCGGTCATCTCGGCGGCACGTTTGCTGACATAGTTGTGGCTGGTGCCGTGAAAGCCGTAACGACGCACGCTGTGTTCCTTATAGAGGAACTCGGGCACCGCATAGCGGTAAGCGTGCTCGGGCATGCTCTGGTGGAACGCGGTATCGAAAACGGCTACCTGCGGCAGATCGGGAAACAGGTCGAGAGTAGCGGTGATGCCGACGAGGTTGGCCGGATTATGCAGCGGGGCCAGCTGTGCGTTATCGCGGATGGCCTGCAGGACTTCCTCGTTGATCAGGCAGGAGCCGGTGAAGTGCTCTCCGCCATGCACTACACGATGGCCAATGGCAGCGAGTTGGCCACCTGCGGCTTCCTGCGCCATCGGCAGGACATGCTGCAGCGCGGCGTGATGATCGGCACCTGGAATTTCAAGGCTCTGCTTGTTGTCGCCCAGTTGCCAGTGAAGCACCGCTTCGGGGCTGCCGAGACGCTCGGCCAGGCCTTGGAGAGGGAATGTGGCCTGCTCTTCGTTGACGAGTGCAAACTTCATCGATGAGCTGCCGCAGTTAATCACAAGGATGTTACGAGCCGACATCGGTGCTCCTTTTTTATACTTGGTAATTGGTGGGGTAGGGTCGCCTATCATTTCTAGTGCTGATTCTTGCACAGCTGTTTTGGAAAGGGTGCTCTCCAAAGGTTGTATGTAGCACCGTCCGACGCAGGACTACATCGTTTCGTTGGGCGCTCCGGGCTGGTCCGTTTATCAGGGCCTGATTCGCAATCGTCAGCTGCCGCGGTTAAACTTTCGCACCACATTCCCCAGTAAAAGGTTTCGCCTCATGCAGATCGCCGCTAACAAGGCTGTGTCAATCGACTACACGCTCACCAATGATGCCGGTGAGGTGATCGACAGCTCGGCCGGCGGCGCGCCGCTGGTCTACCTGCATGGTGCAGGCAATATCATTGCAGGTCTGGAAAAAGCCCTTGAAGGCAAGCAGGGTGGTGATGAGGTCAAGGTCGCCATTGAGCCGCAGGATGCCTATGGCGAATACAGCCCGGAGTTGGTTGCAACGCTCAACCGCGCCATGTTCGAAGGTGTCGATGAGCTGGAAATCGGCATGCAGTTCCATGCATCCGGCCCGGACGGCGGCATGCAGATCGTGACCATTCGCGACGTCGAAGGTGATGACGTGATCGTTGATGGCAACCATCCGCTCGCTGGCCAGCGCCTCAATTTCGAGGTCAAGATTGTCAGCGTGCGTGAGGCCAGCGAAGAAGAAGTCGCCCACGGCCATGTCCACGGTGAGGGTGGTCATCAGCACTGATTCACCCCCCAGCGAGGTGAGCGGTCGAAGCTCTGTCGAGTTCGACCGGACCCTGGAAGCGCTTCGGTTTTGTCGGAGCGCTTTTGTATCTTCTGGAGTAGAAAAATGAGCGCGTTCCACGAACTGGTTCTGCCCGGCCTTGACGGTCGAGAGCTGCCTCTTGCACCGCTGAAGGAGCAGTTGACCCTGGTGGTCAATGTGGCCTCCGAGTGCGGACTGACTCCGCAGTATGCGGGGCTGCAGGAGCTGCATCAGCGCTATCGGGAGCGTGGTTTCGGCGTGCTTGGGATTCCCTGCAATCAGTTCGGTGCGCAGGAGCCGGGCAGTGATGCGGCAATACTGCAGTTTTGCTCCGAGAACTATGGCGTCAGCTTTCCGCTGAGTGCAAAGCTTGAAGTCAATGGGCCGCAGCGCCATCCGCTGTATCGCCTGCTGGCAGGCGAAGGAGCGGACTTTCCGGGCGATATCAGCTGGAACTTTGAAAAGTTTCTTGTCGGAATGGATGGTCGGGTGCTGGCGCGTTTTTCGCCACGTACCGCGCCAGAAGATCCGCAGCTGATTCAAGCTATTGAAAGCGCGCTCGCCGGCTAAGTAGCGCGCCCTGGTTCTCGCCTGGCGCATCCTGGCTCGCTACCGTTGCCCAGCTCATGAACGGGCGATGGATTGCCCGCTGCCACCTTCGCGCACCCAAAACAATGTGGCCCCAGCCACGGCTGCGGGCATGATCAACAGATTGAGTACCGGGACCAGCAGGGCGGCATAGGTCGCGGCGCCAAAACTCAGGCTCTTCCAGCGCCGTCCGCGCAGCCAGCTCATCATCTCGCTCCAGCTCATCTTGTTATTGTCCGCCGGGTAGTCGATGTACTGCACTGCCATCATCCAGATCCCGAATAGCAGCCACAGTGGTGCGGCAACAATGTTGACGAGCGGGATGAAGGAAAGAACCAGCAGCGCCAGTGCTCGAGGTGCGAAGTAGGCCAGCTTGCGCGCCTCGCGACCAATGGTGCGGGGCAGCATGGCCAATAGCTCGGACCAACTGAAGGGCGGCGAACTGTCTTCGCCGCGAGCAACCATTTCAACTTTCTCGGCGAGAAAACCATTGAATGGTGCAGCAATGATGTTGGCTAGCAATGTGAAGGTGAAGAACACCATCAGCACGACGAGAGCTACAAACAGTGGCCAAAGAATGTATTCGAGAAATATCAGCCATTCGGGCAGGTTGGGCATGAAGGCATCCACCCAGTTGCCGAACTGGCGCATTGCCAGGTAGATCAGGCCGAGAAACACGAGCAGATTCACCGAAAGCGGCAGAATCACGAACAGTCGTAGTCCCGGGCTGAGAATCAGTTTCAGACCCTCGCGCAGGTACTGTGGGCCGGACAGGGCAGCGATGGGCATTTGAAGCTCCGGATATGATGAAGGGGGGCTCAGCCAGTAGTAAGCGAAGCCGATCATCCCCGCTGAATGCGAGAGGGCCGTTTTGGGATGTCTGGCAGACAGGTCAGGCTCACAGGTTTCCCAGGGGCATCCGCTTAAGGGTTAGGTTGCCTTGTAAGCCAAAGGTTGCCGGTCGAAGCGCACCCCTGAGAGGCCGGTTTGCATCAGCGCACGAATGTTGCGGTGATCCTCTCCGCCAGGGTTGGCGAGCACTGCCCGATAATGTTCGCCAAATGCCAGCAGGGCTTCTTCGCTTGTAAATCCTTCCAGTACAGCCAGACCGAGGGTCTTACACGAGCCTTCATTCTCGCCAGCAGCGTTTTCCAGGCTGCCATTGGAGACACGGCATGGCTGGTAATCATAAATGCTGGCGATGAAGGCCAGTGTTTCGTCGAAGGTGTGATCGGGCCTGCTCAGGCTGGCGCGAAATTCCTCAAGACCGCTCATGGATTCTGCCTTTTGTCGAAGGCGGCCTGCTGCTCGGGGGTCGCTTCTTTCTGGTAACGCTGCTTCCATTCGGCGTAGGGCATTCCATATATTTCTTCACGCGCCTGGTCCATGCTGACCTCGATGTCCAGGTCGTCGGCGGCTGCCTTGTACCATTTCGACAGGCAATTGCGGCAGAAACCGGCCAGGTTCATCAGTTCGATATTCTGTGCGTCCGGGCGACTCCGCAGGTGCTGTACCAGGCGACGGAAGGCGGCGGCTTCGAGTTCGGTGCGTTCTTGTTCATTCATGTCTTGGGTCTCGGAATTGCAGGTGGAGCGGGATCATAAGCCGCGGGCCATCATCACTCAGTCACGGTGTGCAGCCAGGGTAATCGATACCGATTCGGCAAATCGCAGGGCGTGTGGCTTGTCGACTTCAACTTCAGCGTAGCGCACCTCCTGATGCAGCATGATCAGGTCGAGGATTTCCTGGGTGAGCCGTTCGAGCAGGGCGAAGCGATTGTCCTCGACATGCTGGATGACGGACTTGGTGATGGTGCGGTAGTTCAGCGCGTGCTCGATGTCGTTGTCACGCACGGCGTTGGCTGCGGGGTAGAGCATTGTCAGGTTGATCAGCACATCCTGCTTGTTGAGGATTTCTTCTTCCTTGATGCCAATAAAGGTACGCAGTCTCAGGTCCTTGACGCGAATGCGCGCCATCGAAGGTTCCAGTCGGGCCATGGTTGTCCTTTGAGAGTCAGATCAGGTGGCGTCCACCGTTAACGCATAGTGTCGTGCCGGTGACGTAGGGATTGTCCAGCAGGTAGCGCAGGCTCTGGTAGATCACTTCTGCACCGGGCTCGATGCCCAGCGCGGATTTGGCCAGTGCCTTGCGGCGATATTCCTCGTCATCGTCCGGATTGAACTGTATCAGCGCCGGCGCTATTGCGTTGACCTTTATAGCAGGCGCCAGACTGCTCGCGAAGGAGAGGGTGAGGTTGTCCAGCCCGGCCTTGCTGGCTGCGTAGGCGATGTGCTTTCTACTGCCGCGACGAGTGACGTCATCACCGATGTGAATGATGTCGGCTGCGCCACCCTGTAGCAACAACTCGGCGCAGTGGAGGTTGATCAGGTAAGGCGCAAGCATGTGCACTTCGAACATTCGCTGAAAGATTTCGGCTTCTTGCCCCGGCGTTTCGGCGTGCCAGTCGGAAGCGTTGTGAATGATGGCGCGCAACGAGGCGGTTTGCTGTTTCAGTGCTGCAATGAAGGCATGGATTTGCTCAGCACCGGAAAAGTCCGCCTGAAGCGCTATGGCGCCACGTTCACGGAGTCGGTCGATGGCTGCGCGATGTGTACGATAACCGACGATGACCGAGTGTCCTTCGTCGAGCAGGCGTTCGGCGCAATACAGGCCTATGCGTTGGCTGGCTCCGGTAATCAAAATCGGGGGCTTGGTCTGGGGCATGTTTCACGACTGGGCTGATGGCGAAGGTGCGCTCGCAACAGCGGCGCGACTGCCGGGCAGCTTACACCAGCCTGCACTGTCGTTTTTTAATCGGAGCTTCCTGTTGGCAGTTCCTGCTGTAGCTCCGGATGGAGACGCTGGTGCTGCTCGTACAAATAGGAACGAATGCGCTCGGCGTCATTGTTCTGATATTCGACCTCATAGACAGTCATCCCGTCTGCGGCGTTACGGACCTGGTGAGCATCGATCTTGAGCGGCTCTTTGCCTGGTAGCGCCAGGCGCAGGTGAAGATGCTTGGGCGCCCTCTTTTTCGATCCGGTATCCACCAGTAGCCCGTGAGGGGATAGTTCATGCACGCTCAAAGCAGTTTCGTTGCCGTCGTCGGAGAGCAGTGCAAGGGGTTCATCCAGATGCAGGCGCCAGGCTCGCAACACTGGCCCGCGCTCGTAGATCGTCGGCGGTGCCAGCTGTAAGTGTATGCCGTGAAGTTCATCTTCACTCAGCCGTAGCGGGAAGGTCATGCAATAGTCTTCCAGCTCAGCTTCGAGCGACAGGCTGGCCTTCGCAGCCAACTGCAGCAACAAACCATTGGCATGTTCGCCTCCGTCTATACGGAAACCGGATCGGGTTTCATCCGGTTCGACAGAGGAATCACTCATAAGCCTATTGATATAGGCCAGTTCCTTGGGGGTAAGGGTGATCTTCTCCGCCATTTTTCAATCCTTTTCGAGGCGCAAGGCTGGGACTGCTTATCCTGACCAGCCAACTCGAGGGCAGGAGTCATTCTTCAGGATGCATGTGCGACCTCTTTTGCATGGGTTGGTTCCATGATCACTGTGTTGCCGTGGGGTGCTGCTGCCGGGAATGGCTGGATTGCCCTGCGTGAGCATCAGGATGCGGCATAATGTCAGCTTAAATTTTGCTATGGAGTCGACCATGAGAGTGGCCATTCTTTCCGGTACGGTCTACGGCACTGCCGAAGACGTCGCCAGGCATGCCGCTACCCGGCTGCAGGCTGCGGGCTGTGAGACGTGGCATGACCCGCGCGCGCAGCTGTCGCAGGTTGTTGAGTTCGCGCCGCAGGCGCTGCTGGTGGTGATGGCCACCACCGGCATGGGGGAGTTGCCGGACAACTTCATTCCGCTGTATTCGGCAATCCGTGATGAGTTTCCTGCCTGGCAAGGTTTGTCTGGCGGCGTTATCGCCTTGGGTGACGCGAGTTACGGCGCTACCTTCTGTGGTGGTGGTGAGCTGATTCGCGAGCTTTATGCCGAACTTGGAATTTGCGAAGTGGTTGAAATGCTACGCCTCGATGCGAGTGAGACGGTAACTCCTGAGACTGATGCCGAGCCTTGGCTGGACAGCTTCGCGGCGGCAATTCGGGGCTGAGGGATGCGAAATGGCTCAAGTTGAGCGGATCATCACTCAGGGGGGGTTAGTTTGCTGCTGCGTCTGACGAAGGCCTGCAGTTGCGGATAGAAATCCTGAAAATCCTGCTGGAGGGGGGTGTACAGGCGCTCCAGTTCTGTGGCTCCCCCGGCAAGACCTTCGGGGCGGGACAGTCGGCGACTCATGGCAGCTACAACCTGCTCCATTACCGAGAAATCCCGGTAGCTGCCTAGCCAGTCCTGGGCGGCCATTCGCGGTGCTATCAATGCAAGTTTGCCAGGTAACCTGGGTTCTTCTTCGCGAAGCGTCTTATAAACGCGTTCAGTGAAGTCCTGCAGTGGCTCGTCAGCATATTGATGCCAGTGTGCTGCCAGGCAATGATCGAAGAATAGGTCGATCAGAATCCCTGCATAGCGTCGGCGCTCGTTGGGGAAACGCTGCTTCGCCTGGAGGACCAGTGGATGGCTATCGGTATAAGCGTCGATCTGGCGATGTAGCCGAATGCCGGCTTCGATGTCAGCGGGCCAGCGACCATTCAGCGGCCCTTTGACGAAGTCCCCGTAAAGGCTGCCCAGCATGTCGGTGGGCTGGTGGCCGCCCAAGTGTAGGTGTGCGAGATAGTTCATGTGCCGAGCTTAGCGCAAAGCCAGTGGTGAGCCGATCCTGCGCCAGGCTGGCCATCTATAAGTAGCGCTGTTGATCCTTTTGAGCTGATATT
>NZ_JAMOHY010000008.1 GCF_024448695.1 Stutzerimonas stutzeri
GGGTTTCCGCAGGCGTAATCCTACCTTTCGCCATCCAGGGAAAGGATGAACGCGCGAATCCGCTCGGCGGCTTCGATGCACTCGGCCAGCGGTGCGACCAGCGCCAGGCGCACGCGGCCTGCGCCGGGGTTGAAGCCGTCGACTTCGCGCGACAGGTAGGAACCTGGCACTACGGTCACGTGTTCACGTGCATAGAGTTCGCGGGTAAAGCGCTGGTCGTCGATGGACGTTTTAGGCCACAGGTAGAAGCCACCATCGGGGCGCTGTACGTCCATGACCGGGGTGAGGATATCCAGCACGGCAGCGAATTTTTCCCGGTACATCCGGCGATTGGCCTGTACGTGGGCTTCATCGTTCCAGGCGGCTATGCTCGCCAGTTGCGTCTGTACCGGCATGGCGCAGCCGTGGTAGGTGCGATAGAGCAGGAAGCCCTTGAGAATCTGTGCGTCGCCGGCGACGAAGCCCGAGCGCAGGCCGGGCAGGTTGGAGCGTTTTGACAGGCTGTGGAAAACCACGCAGCGGCTGAAGTCATTGCGTCCCAGGGCTGCGCAGGCGCTCAGCAGGCCTGGCGGTGGCTGGTCTTCGTCGAAATACAGCTCGCTGTAGCACTCGTCGGCGGCGATGACGAAATCGTGTTCGTCAGCCAGTGCAATCAGCTTTTTCAATGTCGCCAGCGGCACCAGAGCGCCGGTGGGGTTGCCGGGCGAGCAGAGAAACAGAATCTGGGTACGCTTCCAGATGTCATCGCTAACCTGATCGAAGTCAGGATTGAAGCCGTTCTCAGCCGTGCAGGGCAGGTAATGCGGCGTAGCGCCGGCCAGCAGCGTGGCGCCTTCGTAGATCTGATAGAAGGGGTTGGGGCTGATCACCAGCGCACCGGGTTGGCGGTTGACCACGGCCTGGGTGAAGGAGAACAGCGCCTCGCGGGTGCCGTTGACCGGCAGTACATGCCGCGCCGGATCGAGTGCGCCCTGGTTCAGGCCAAAGCGGCGTTCGCACCAACCGGCAATCGACTCGCGAAGCGCGGGGATGCCAAGGGTCGTCGGGTACACGGCCAGCTGACCGAGGTTGTCCGCCAGCGTCTGGGCAACGAAATCCGGTGAGCGATGTTTCGGCTCGCCGATGGACAGCGCGATGGGGCGCTTGTCGCCGGGTGGCTGGGCATCGGCCAGCAGGGCGCGGAGTTTTTCGAAGGGGTAGGGCTGCAGCAGGTTCAGGGCGTCATTCATTGTTCTGATCTTCGAGACGTCGGAAGGCGCACGGCGGCGCTTCGATGGTTTCAGTCGTTGCGCGCACCGCCAAAATAGGCGCAGCCACGAAGGGTCTGGCCATCATCGAGTCGCAGTTCGGCGGTCAGGTGGCTGACGGCGCCCGAGGCGCTGTCCATGCAGCGCTGCGGCGCAACCCAGAGGTTTAGTTGCTGGTTGTCGGCTTCGCTGCTGAAGCTGGTCTGGCCGCCGGGCAGCTGTTCTTCGAGATAGGGCAACGCCAGCGGTGGATGGTCGGGACGTTCGAGCAGCATGCCCTGGCGGGTGATACGCAGGCTCCAGAAGGGTTCGTTGCCGCTTGCGTGCAGCATCAGTTGCTGGAAGTTGTCGGTATTGCAGCCGTGACCTTCATGTTGCAGGCGATAGACGCGGGTCAGTTGCAGCTGGCCTGTGCCGTCGGGCCTGGAAACCAGTTTGCCGCGTACATCCGCAAACAGGGGCTGGCCACCGTCGCTCCACAGGGCCTGGACGTCTTCCTCCAAGCCGGTTGCCGTATCGATGAGTTCCAGCTGGCGTTGGCCCTGGCAGGTACGCAGCAGAAGCAGGCCTTCGCTGCGGGTGATCTCGCCTTGCAGGCGCTCGGTTGGCTGCACCGTCGCACGCTCATTCCAGCCAAGCATCTGGCAGCCGGCGAACAGTGGCAGCAAGGCAAACAGCAGGGCACGATGGCAGGTCATGGCGGAACTCGACGTAGGTGTGGGAGGCTGCGCCAGTGGGCTGGCGCAGAGGGATCAGTTGCCCTTTACGGCCTTGCCGCCGACGATGCCGTCTTCGAGCATGATCTGGTATTCCTTGCCGTCCTTTTCTATCTGATGCAGGCGCACCAGCAGGTAGTCCCAGTCAGTGGCAAACCAGAGAATGGTCTGGCGCTTGCTCTGCGTGGGGTCGCGCACGCGCTCAACCTTGATCGCATCGACCTTGCCGGCCTTGGTGCTGACCTGTTCCTCTCCCAGTACGCGGAAGTCATAGGTTTCGATTTCATCGCCATCGACCACCTGGTAGCTCATGCTTTTCTCGCCAGCCGCCACGGCATGTTGCAACGCGATCTGGTAGGTGGATTTGTCCAGCAGGCCGCGATTGAGCGGCAGCTTGACCTCATCGCCGCGATCTTCACCGATCACCTGCTTGGCGTCCCAGTCGAAGTTGTGCTTGATCGTCTTGCCCTTGCCCAGACCGCTACGCTTGAGACGGTAGCTCTGCGGCAGAAAGGTTTCGCCTTCGAGGGTAAAGGTGCTGCGTTCGTTGAAGCTGGCGACCAGCATGGAAGCTTCGAAATCGAGTCTCCAGACACTATCGTCGATCTTTTCCAGGCTGCGTTGGGCGGTGCCGCTGACAGGCACCTGTTTCCAGTCTGCCGTGTAGGTGGCTGAGAAAGGCTTGAGGTCCAGGGCGGAGGCTGGCAGGGCCAGCACGGCGAGAGCAAGCAGCAGGGCGCGGCGCATTAGAGTCTCCTAGATTCGTATCAGGTGGCCGGTGACCGGCAGCAGGATGTCGTCCAGCATCGCGCCCTGGGCTCCGAGGCGCAAGCGGCCTTCGGCGAACCAGCGAACGGCCAGCGGATAGATAACGTGTTCGGCGGCATGCACCCGGCTGGTCAGTGCGTCGATATTGTTCTCGTTGCCGATGCTGAAGGCGGCCTGCAGTGCCACGGGGCCACCATCGAGCTCTTCGGTGACGAAGTGCACACTGCAGCCGTGTTCGCTGTCACCGGCTTCAAGTGCCCGGCGGTGAGTATCCAGCCCCTTGTATTTGGGTAGCAGTGAGGGATGGATATTGAGCAGACGCCCCTGATAATGGCGGACGAATGCGGGGGTCAGGATGCGCATGAAGCCCGCCAGCAGCACCAGTTGCGGCGAGTACTCATCGATGATCGCCATCAGTGCCGCGTCGAAGGTCTCGCGATCATTGAAGTCTTTGTGTTGCACCACATGCGTGGGAATACCTGCGGCCCCTGCGCGCTGAAGCCCGAACGCCTCTGAGCGATTGGAGATGACCGCGCGGATGCAGGTCGGGTTTTCATCACCAAGGCTGTCGATCAGGGCCTGGAGGTTGCTGCCAGACCCGGAAATCAGCACGACGACATTGCAGGGTGCGCTCATCAGTGGTTTTTCAGGTTGTTCAGCACGACACGCTCGGCGTCTGCGCCGGCGGTAGCGATCTCGCCGATGACCCAGGGCGACTCGCCACTTGCACGCAGGTTGTCGAGAACCGTTTCGACCTGATCCTGCGCAACGCAAATGACCATGCCGACACCACAGTTGAGTACGCGGTGCATTTCATGCTCGTCGACGTTGCCCTGCTGCTGCAGCCAATTGAACACTGTCGGACGCTGCCAGCTGGCGACATCGATGAGCGCCTGGCTGTCTTCGGGCAGGACGCGAGGGATATTGTCCAGCAGGCCGCCACCAGTGATATGGGCCATGGCCTTGACCGCGCCGGTGTCCTTGATCAGCTTGAGCAACGGCTTGACATAGATGCGCGTGGGCGCCATCAGCAGTTCGGTCAGCGGCTTGCCATCGAGCTGGATGCTCTCGATATCCGCACCGGCAACTTCGATGATCTTGCGGATCAGCGAGTAGCCATTGGAATGCGGACCGGAGGAGGGCAGCGCGATTAGCGCATCGCCGGCGGCGACCTTTGTGCCGTCGATGATTTCACTCTTCTCCACCACGCCGACGCAGAAACCGGCCAGGTCGTAGTCCTCGCCTTCATACATGCCGGGCATCTCGGCGGTTTCACCACCGACCAGCGAACAGCCGGCCAGCTCACAGCCGGCACCGATGCCGGTGACCACGGTGGCGGCGATGTCCACGTTGAGTTTGCCGGTGGCGTAATAATCAAGGAAGAACAACGGCTCGGCGCCACATACCACCAGATCGTTGACGCACATGGCGACCAGATCCTGGCCGATGCTGTCGTGCTTGTTCAGATTCAGAGCCAGACGCAGCTTGGTGCCGACGCCATCGGTGCCGGAAACCAGCACGGGCTGCTTGTAGCCAGCCGGGATTTCGCACAAGGCACCGAAGCCACCCAGGCCACCCATGACCTCAGGGCGCGCAGTGCGTTTGGCAACGCCCTTGATGCGTTCGACCAGCGCTTCGCCCGCATCGATATCGACGCCGGCGTCTTTGTAGCTGATGGAGGGTTGCTTGCTCATAGAGAATCCGGACCTGTGAAGGGAATGCGAGGCGACCAGGTCGGAACGAGGCTCTGCCTCGACGTGGCGAGGGTGCCAGACCGGTCTGCGGAAAGCGTGAGATTTTATCAGGCTTGCCGCATAGCGACCATCCCGTGCATGAGTCCAGGCTGATGAAGTTTTGTGTGATCATCGAAGTTTGTTGTCCGGCAGGCAGCGCAGCGGTTGCCCGGATTCAGGGGTCTGTTTAAGGTATGGACCTGATTCCCGATGGCCTGAGAGGCTGTTGAAACCGGGCTTTTCCTGTCTGCCAGCCAGCGAGTACCTTCATGCACCTTATTCACCGTCTTCTGACCCTCTGCTGCGCACTGGTGGCTACTTCTTCAGCTATGGCAGCGCCGCTTGCCGATCTCTACAAAGTGCGTGAGGCGGTTGCCACGCAGCAGCCGGATGAGCGTGAGCAGGCGCTGCGCCAGGCATTCGATACCCTGGTGTTGCGTCTCACTGGCGAGGCAGACACACAGAACGAAGCCGTTGCAAAACTGCGTCAGGATCCGCAACAGCTGATCAGCAAATACGGCTATGAAGACGGCGAAATGGTGGTGAACTTCGATCCGCTCACGACCGAGCGGGCGCTGCGCTCGGCCGGGCTGTCGCTGTGGGGCGCGGAGCGTCCCGGCATTCTGACCTGGTGGCTGGCCGAATCGGTCGAAGGCTCCCGGCTCGTGGGCGATGCGCAGGAAGGTAGCGCCGATCTGCAGGCTGCCGCCCAGCACCGTGGTTTGCCGTTGCGCCTGCCGCTTGCCGATCTGAGCGAGCAGCTTGCGATTACTGCTGAAACCCTTGCCGCGAAAGACCCCCAGGCGCTTCGCGAGTTTTCCGAGCGTTACGCCGCAGACGGGGTGCTGGCGGTAAGGGCGCGCCAGTCCGGTGAGAGTTGGGAGGCGAGCTGGCTCTTCTGGCTTGCTGATAAACAGACCCAGGGCAAGGCGGCTGCTGATGATCGTGCCGAGCTGGCTGATGAGGTGATGCGCAAGGTCAGTGCATTCCTTGCGCCGTATTACCGGGTTGCACCGGGTGCGACATCGGAAATCACTCTTGAGGTGCTGGGGGCCGATGTCGAGCGCTTTGCTGAACTGGATCGTTTGCTGCAGCCTTTTGATGCACGACTGCTGCGGGTGGAAAGTGATCGGCTGGTTTATCAGCTGAATGTCAGCCCGGATCAGTTACGGGCACAGCTTGCCCTTGCGCGACTGCAGGAAGTGCCCGCTGACGAGACTGCCACCCCGGCACCCCCTACGGAAGCGGGCGTATCTTCAGAAAGTGACATGCCGGTGAATGCCGAGGTGTCGCTGGAGGAGCCGGAACAGCCTGCCGCTGAGCAGCCGCAACAGCCCGGCACAGGCGACGTGTTGCGCTATCGCTGGTGATGGACGACCGGTCTTTACTCGGCGCATAGTGCGCCGCATTTCGATGCGTACACCTGGCTTGCAGTTGCAGCCATCCCGCCTGCGAACCTTTCTTAACAAGGCTTACTGAACATGACGTTTACAGATACCAACCGCTGGCTTTGGCTGGCGGGGCTAGTGCTACTTGGCTGGCTGGTCTATCGGCTTTCGCCGATTCTTTCACCGTTTCTGGTGGGCATTCTGCTGGCTTATTTGGGTGATCCGCTGGTGGATCGCCTGGAGCGCAGAAACCTTTCCCGTACCTGGGGCGTGATTGTGGTGTTTGCGTTGTTCACCTTGCTGTGCATGCTGCTGTTATTGGTGCTGCTGCCGATGCTCGGCCGGCAATTGATGCACTTGTATCAGCTGGCGCCGCAGGGCCTTGACTGGCTGCAGGCGACGGCTCTGCCCTGGATACAGGCGCGGTTCGGTCTTGAAGAAGACTTTTGGCGCCTCGATCAGCTCAAGGGCGCATTCTCCGCCAATCTCGGCAGCACCGGGGATGTACTGGCGGTGATTCTCAGCCAGGCGACGGCTTCGAGCCTGGCGTTGCTGGCCTGGCTGGCGAATCTGCTGCTGGTGCCGGTGGTCTGCTTCTACCTGTTGCGTGACTGGGATCTGATCATGGCCAAGTTGCGCGGGCTGTTGCCGCGCCGACGTGAGCAGACCATCATGCTTCTGATGCGCGAATGCCATGAGGTGATCGGCGCTTTCCTGCGTGGCCAGCTGCTGGTGATGCTGGCGCTGGCGGTGGTGTATTCCGTTGGCCTGATGCTGGTTGGCATTGAGCTGGGATTGTTGATTGGTGTGCTGGCCGGTCTCGCGAGCATCGTGCCCTACATGGGCTTTGTGGTTGGCATCAGTGCGGCAATAGTGGCGGTGCTGTTCCAGTTCGGCCTCGATCCTTATCCTCTGCTGGGCGTTGCCGCAGTGTTCACGGTGGGGCAGATGCTTGAAGGCATGATGCTTACGCCGTTGCTGGTAGGTGATCGGATTGGACTGCATCCCGTGGCGGTGATCTTCGCCGTGCTGGCCGGTGGGCAGCTGTTCGGCTTCGCTGGCGTGTTGCTGGCGTTGCCGGTGGCAGCGGTGATCATGGTGCTGCTGCGCCATGTGCATGATCTGTATAAACTCTCCGAACTTTACGCCGAGCCCGTCGCCGAGCCGCCAGTACCGATCGAGCCGCCAAGCCAGCCATGAAACCCATCCAGCTTCCGTTGGGCATCCGTCTTCGTGATGATGCCACCTTCGCCAACTTCTATCCGGGCGCCAATGCTGCGGCAATGGGCTATGTCGAGCGCGTCTGTTCGCCCGAGGCCGGTTGGTCGGACGAGCTGATCTACCTCTGGGGTCATGTCGGCGTCGGGCGCAGTCACCTGTTGCAGGCAGCCTGCCTGCGTGTTGAGCAGCGTGGCGAGCGGGCCGTCTATTTGCCCCTGGCTGATGTAGCCGAATATGGTCCGGCGCTGCTGGATAATCTGGAGCAGTGCGAGCTGGTGTGCCTGGATGACCTGGATGCGGTCGCCGGCGATTCGCTCTGGGAGGAAGCGCTATTTCATCTGTTCAACCGTCTGCGTGATGCTGGCAGGCGGCTGCTGCTCGCGGCAGATGCCTCGCCGCGTGAGATTGCCGTGCAGCTGCCAGACCTCAAGTCCCGGCTGAGCCTGGCGCTGGTGTTTCAGCTGCAGCAGCTCTCCGATGAGGACAAGCTGCGCGCACTTCAGCTGCGTGCTTCGCGTCGTGGCCTGAACCTGCCGGATGATGTGGGTCGCTTCATTCTCACCCGTGGGGCGCGGAGCATGAACGCACTGTTTGAGCTGCTCGATCGCCTCGATCAGGCGTCGTTGCAGGCCCAGCGCAAACTGACCATTCCCTTTCTCAAGGAAACGCTCGGCTGGTAGGTCGGGTTGCCGAAGCGATCGGCGATACTTCCGGTTTTGCAGACTTGATTGACCGTGCTTATACGTGAATGGAGATACCCGCGAATATGGGTGCCGTCGGTGCGTTCAGGCTACCTATGGCCTGTTCGACTTTCTCCAGATGTTTATCGATTTCATTGATGTGCTTTTGATCTTCACGGTCGGGCTTGTGCTGTGCAGCCTTGGCGGCGGCCACCAGGGCCTTGAGTTCGCGTAGCGTCTCTGCAAGCAGTTTGGCGTCGGCGTGGCGTTGGGATTGCTGGCTGCCAGCTGGGGCAAGGGTGGCGAGCGAGCTGGATTGCGGATTGGACGCTTCTTCTTCTGAGCTGGATGCCGAGTCCGCGAGTTCGCGCTGGACTTGTCCCGTGAACGCCTGGGCTTCCTGTTGTTTATTGCTCTCCGGCATGGAGGTGTCGCTTGGGGCAGGAGCCTCGGTCGGCATGCCGTGCTGGTTGGGTGGGGCACCTGTTTCGTTGTAGATGAATGTCGCCGTGTTCGTGCTGTTGCCGTCTTCCTTTAACGTCTTGGCCGCTGTGGCAAGTGTGCCGGCCAATTGCTTGAGCTCCCGCAACAGAGCCTTCGAGCCGCCGAAGAGCAAAATCATCCGCTTGAGCATCTGGATGCGTTGTTGAACCTGCGCGATCTGTTCGCGTGCGCTGTTTTTGCGGGCTTCATCGAAGCGAGCGGTAAGTGTGCCGCCAAAGGTGGAGGCGGCTTCACCTGCTTTCTTCAGGGCTGCGCCTATGGTCTGCTTTACATCAGGTGCGGCATCATCGGACTCGACAGCAGCCTGGGCAGTACGTGGCGTGGCCGCATCGGCACGCTGGGTGAAAGATGATTTGGAAGTGGTGTCGAGAAAGAGGGACATGCCTGCACTCCTTGCGCCGTTCAACCTATCGGCTGAAAGCCTGGAAAGTTGAAAGGGTAGCGGCAAGCTTTCGTAGAGCGTGTTAGCCGAAGCGTAATCCTGGAATAGCGAAAGCGGGGCAAGCTGTAATCTTCAAGGAAATGCTGTCATCTCCACCAGGTTCCATAAAAAAGGGTCCCGCTATGGGACCCTTTTCAGTTACCGGCTGTGTCGATTACTTCTTCAGGTGCATGGTGCCATGCTCAGCCAGGTTGGCGTGCCAGGAGAAGGCTTTTTCCAGTACGTGCGGGGTGTGGCCGCCGCGCGCCTTGGCTTCTTCCAGGTAGTCGTACGCCTGCTGGCGGTAGTCGGGGTGCATGCAGTTTTCGATGATGCGCTGTGCCGCTTCAACAGGAGCAAGGCCGCGCAGATCGGCGTATCCCTGTTCGGTGATGATCACGTCCACATCATGGTTGGTGTGGTCGACGTGGCTCACGAACGGCACGATCGAAGAGATCTTGCCCTGTTTGGCTGTGGAGGTCGTCACGAAGATGCTGATGCGGGCGTTACGGGCGAAGTCCCCCGAGCCACCGATACCGTTCATCATGTGGGTGCCGCTGACGTGAGTGGAGTTCACGTTGCCGTAGATATCCGCCTCCAGCGCAGTGTTGAAGGAGATGATGCCCAGGCGGCGGATGACTTCAGGATGGTTGGAGATTTCCTGCGGGCGGAACACCACCTTGCCGGCGTACTTGGCCATGTCGGAAGCCAGGTTGTCTACGCGTTTCTTGGACAGCGAGAAAGCGGTGCCGGCAGCGAACTTCACCACGCCAGCGTCGATCAGATCGAAAACGCCGTCCTGCAGTACTTCCGAAGCCACCACCAGGTCCTTGAACTCGGAGGTGCGCATACCATTCAGTACGGCGTTGGCCACGGAGCCTACACCGGACTGCAGCGGAGCCAGGCTGTTGGTCAGGCGACCTGCCTTGACTTCTGAGCGCAGGAAGTCCAGCAGGTTGTCGGCGATCTGCTGGGTTTCTTCGTTCGGCTCGAACAGTGGCGATGGGATGTCCGGCTGGCTGGACAGCACGATGCCGCGGACCTTGGCCGGATCTACCGGAATACCTACGGTACCGATACGGGTGCTGATGTCGTAGACAGGGATGTCTTTACGCGCGTTCTCACCAGCAGGGCCGGGCACATAAATATCGTGCATGCCTTCGTACTCACGCGGAGCAGAGGTGTTCAGCTCGATAATCACGTGCTTGGCGGTCTGTACGAAGATCGGCGAGTTGCCCACGGAACCGGTCGGAATGATCTGGCCGTCTTCGGTAATGGCGGCCGCTTCGATGATTGCGTAGTCGACCTGCGGCAGTACGCCCTGGCGGATCAGTTCGGCCATGTGGGACAGATGCTGGTCGATATAGAGGACTTCACCGGCGTTGATTTTCTTGCGCTGAACCGGGTTGCCCTGATAGGGAATGCGCTTGTTGATGATGCCGGCTTCAGCCATGGACTGGTCAGCGGCAGGGCCCATGGAGGCGCCGGTGAACAGGTTGACCTTGAACTTCTCTTTCTGGCCGCGCTCAGACAATGCTCTGGGGAACTCTTTTGGCTCACCGAACAGGGTGAAACCACTCATGCCCAGCGTCATGCCATCTTCGATCCACGATGCAGCTTCTTCTGCGGAAACGACTTTATCCAGGAATGCAGCATTGCGAATGTATTTCTTCAAATCCGTTGTCATGAAGTCACCGTAGAATTCGTTTCATGAATGTCTGTCGAGATTCTGCATCCTGGATCGATCAGCCCTGAAGGGCGCGGATGCAGCTGTCTTCCAGTGGAAGGCAAAAACCCGTCTCTTTTACCACCCAGGCTTGTCGAAGTCCATCGAGGGCGGCGTGCATGCAACCTTGCATTTCTCAGGGTCTGGTCCCGTTACGTCGAGTCACGAGGGAACGGGAACAGGCCCTGTTTGATCGCACCCATTCTAGGGTGCCTTGGTTTTTTGGCAGTTATACGAAAGTCGGTTGTTCTCGACGGCTGGAGAGCGTAAGCGCAGGGGCCTCGCTCAGCTCTCGCCCCCCGCTTTTCGCTCGTACTGGTAGCCCCAGCGGGTGTAGAGCAGGGCACTTATGAACAGGGTCAGGCTGATGATTGCCTCCAGCCAGCCATAGATCATCCGGGCCGGATCGATAGCAGCAAGTACCCCCTGGATAAAGTACAGATTAACGATAAAGCAGGTCCAGGCATGGGCGCGCGGACTGCCGGCAATCATGCCGGGCGCGACCAGCAGCAAGGGAATCAGCTGAATGCTGATTACCACCCAGGTACGAGCTCCATACAGTTCGGCAAATACCAGGTTCCAGACCAGCAGTAACAGGCCAAGGCCGATAAAACTGGCCATGCTGATTGCCCGGCTGATCTTGACTCGCGGTTTCAGCCATTCCAGCGAGGGCAGCGGCTTTTTTTGTCTAGCCACGTTTGCGCTCCAGTGCGGTTGCGGTGCGAGCCAGGCGTTCACCAAAAGCGCGACACAGGGTGATTTCATGTTCGTCCAGCGGTCGCTTGCCGTCCGCACCGGCAAAATGGCTGGGGCCGTACGGTGTTCCGCCGCCGCGTGTTTCCAGCAGTGCGTTTTCGCTGTAGGGCAGGCCCATCAGCAACATGCCGTGGTGCAGCAACGGCAGCAGCATGGAGAGCAGTGTACTTTCCTGGCCGCCATGCAGGCTGGCGGTGGAGGTGAAAGCGCCAGCCGGTTTGCCGACCAGCTCGCCGGTCAGCCAGAGGCCGCTGGTGCCGTCGAGAAAGTATTTCAGCGCGGCGGCCATGTTGCCGAACCGGGTCGGGCTGCCGAGTGCCAGACCTGCGCAGTTCTTCAGGTCATCGAGCGTGGCGTAGACCGCGCCCTGTTCCGGGATGCTCGGCGCAACGGCTTCACACTCGGTGGAAATGGCAGGCACGGTGCGCAGTCGCGCTTCGAACCCGGCCTGTTCGACGCCACGGGCAATCTGCCGGGCCATCTCTGCAGTTGCGCCGTGACGGCTGTAGTACAGCACCAGAATATAGGGCGCACTCATGACAGGATCTCCAGCACCTTCTCGGGTGGTCGGCCAATCACCGCGACATCACCTGCGACCAGAATGGGTCGTTCGATGAGTCGTGGGTGGGCGACCATGGCAGCGATGAGCTGGGTGTCGCTGAGCGAGGCATCTGACAGATTGAGGCTGCTGTATTCTTCTTCGCCGCTGCGCAGCAACTGTCGTGCGCTGATACCCAGACGGGCAAGGAGGGCCTGGAGTTCATCTGCTGTGGGCGGTGTTTCCATGTATCTGATGACGAGGGGCTGCAGGCCGCGCTCTTCGAGCAATTCCAGTGCCTTGCGAGATTTCGAGCAGCGTGGATTGTGATAAAGGGTGAGTTCGGTCATTTGAGGTTGCTTCGCGCCAATGTAGTTGGTCATTCTAACCTTCAATGCGGCAATGCCTGAAACGCTGGACGTCGAGGCCTGTCAGCGATAGGTGCTCACCGAGGGGATGGAATGCAGCAACGGATTAACGATTTCACGGAATTCTGTCGCTTTCTTGTGCGGCGTTTTCTCGTTGATCGCGGTCCCCAGAGTGCGGCAGCACTGACGTACACCACGTTGTTCGCGGTGGTGCCGATGATGACCGTCACCTTCGCCATGCTGTCCGCCATCCCAGCTTTTCAGGGCGTTGGCGAGCAGATCCAGGTGTATATTTTCAAGAACTTCATTCCCTCTACGGGGGCAACCATTCAGCAATATCTGGTCGCTTTCACTGATCAGGCACGGCAGCTGACCTGGTTTGGTGTGGGCTTTTTGATGGCCACCGCGCTGATGATGCTCCTGACCATCGAGAAGGCGTTCAACCTTATCTGGCGGGTGCGCCAGCCGCGCCGCGGTATGTCGAGTTTTCTACTGTACTGGGCGATTCTCAGCCTCGGCCCGCTGTTGCTGGGGGCAGGTTTCGCCATGAGTACCTACATCACCTCCTTGTCACTGCTTTCCGGTCCCCATGCGCTGATTGGCGCGGGGACGATGCTCAAGGCGATGCCGCTGCTGCTGAGCGTTGCCGCCTTTACGCTAATCTATGCCGCCGTACCCAATACCCGTGTGCCATTGCGCCACGCCTTGATTGGCGGAGTGTTTACCGCCGTTCTGTTCGAAGCGGCCAAACAGGTGTTCGGCCTGTACGTCAGTTACTTTCCGAGCTATCAGCTGATCTACGGTGCTTTCGCCGCAGTGCCGCTGTTCCTGCTGTGGATTTATCTGTCATGGATGATTGTGCTGTTCGGGGCGGAGTTGGTCTGCGGCCTGTCTTCTTCGCAGCAATGGCGCCGCCAGCCGGCCCCTCGGCTGCTGGTGATGCTGGCGTTGCTGCGGATTTTCTATCGGCATCAACAGGAGGGGCGCGAAGTGCGGCTGAGTGATGCCCATCGCAATGGCTGGATGTTGCCGGAAGACGAGTGGGATGAAATTCTGGAATTCTTCGAGCGCGAACACTTGGTCTGTCGCACCGGCTCGTCCGGTTGGGTCATGTCTCGGGATCTGCATCATTACAGCTTCGATCATTTGCTGCGCAGCAACCCCTGGCCGCTTCTGGGTATGAATGCGCTGCCTGAGCAGATGAGTGAACCCTGGTATCCAGCCTTGCGCCAGGCGATGGAGTCGCTGCATGAAGAGCGGTCGAAGCTATTTGGTGGCAGCGTTGCCGATTGGCTGCAGTCGGAAGCTGCAAGTGAGTCCGTCCGCGACAATGATAGGAGTCGAGAATGATCAGGCGATCGATATGGGTTTTCAGTCTGCTTTCCTGTCTGGCGCTGACCGGTTGCAGCGAGGACTGGGGCCCGGACCAGCATGGAGCACAGGTCACGGCACAGCAGCTCGATGGCCAGTGGCTGGTGATCAATTACTGGGCGGAATGGTGTGGGCCGTGCCGCACCGAGATTCCCGAACTGAATGCGCTGGATAACGAACACGGGGATATCACGGTCCTGGGTGTCAATTTCGACGGGCTGCAAGGGGAGGAGCTGGCAGCGGCGGCGACTGCTCTGGGGATTGATTTCCGTGTGCTCAGCCTGGATCCGGCCGAACGTCTGGAGCTGCCGCGTAGCGCCGTACTGCCAGTGACTTATCTTGTTGATGGAAGCGGCAAGGTGCGCCGGGAACTGGTCGGCGAACAGACCGTTGATGGGCTGCAGGAGCAACTGGCGCGGCTGGGGAGGTAGGTCTCACGCGGCCTTTTTCGGCACTTGGCCTGCTGCTCCTGCAAGAACGGAATCGAACGCTTTTCCGTAGGAACGGGCCATGCCCGTGAAGGGTTTTTATTTTTTAGGGTTTTACATACCAGAAGTCCTGCCAGAAACCGATGACCTTGTTCGGGTAGCGGGTTTGGCCAAGGCTCCCGTTGTAGCGGGCGAGGGCGCGGTTGATGTCGCCCTTTTCACGCTTTAGGTAGTAGCTGAGGATGGTGCAGCCGTAGCGAAGATTGGTCGCGTTGTCGGTGAGGTTGTCCTGCGGGCGACCGAGTTCGGCTTTCCAGAAGGGCATGACCTGCATCATGCCCTGTGCGCCCACGCTGGAGATGGCGAAGCGATCGAAATGACTTTCGGCATGGATCAACGCCAGCACCAGTTCAGGCCTGAGCCCAGCCTTGCTGGCTTCCTGATGAACCAGGCGCAGCAGGGACAGGCGTTCCCGCGTGTCTGGTATGTAGCGTTTGAGCCGGGTGGACATGTCCACCAGCCAGACTTCGGCCTCGAAGCGGTCCTGAAAGCTGTCCGCCTCGGCGACGGTTTTCTGCAGCAGGTCGCGTAGCTCCGGTTCGGGTGCCTGGCGCAGGCTTGCCGAGGCCGGCAGCGCGAAACCCAGCAACAGCATCAGCAGGCAAGCGCGCAGCTTCATTTTGCTCAGTCGTCTTCGCCGGGGTCGCTGGCCTGGCGACCGGCATCCTGCAGCAGGCTGCGCAGAAACTGCTGTTGCAGATCTGGATCGTTGCGCGTCAGCTCCACCAGGCTCTGTTCAAGCTCGCTGGCTTCCTCTTCCAAACCCAGCTCCGAGAGCCGCTTGACGCGATGTACCCACTGGTCCACATCGTCACCTTCGAGGTCGTCGAAAATCAGGTCATGGGCCTCAAGAAGCTTGCCGCGCAGGTTACGGCTGACCAGCAGTGTCGCATCGGCGCGGGTGGCGTCCTGCGGGTCTTCGACCTGCAGCTGTAGTTTGCCGACCAAGCTGATGTCCTGATTGGCAAAGGGACCGTCAAGCAGGTTCAGGCGCAGCACACCGTTGCGATCGGTGCTCAGTTCGTGTGTCTCGCTGCCAGCGGTGATCAACACCGGACGTTCGGCCCAGGGCAGGCTGGAATATTCCATGCGCGCATCCCGACGCTGTTCTTCCAGGCTGGCCAGATTCTGTTGCGAGCGGCCATTGGATTCGACATTGATGAAGGGATTGAGTCCGGAAAAACCATAGTTTATCCAGCCGCGCGTGGCGCTTTCCGGCAGCTTTCCGAGCATTACCACATTGAGCACGTTGGCGCCTACGCCAGCCACTACGGCAACGGCACCGAGCGGGATTTCGTAAAGCTTGCGCCATGCCTGATACGGCGTGTATCGGTCGTAGCGGCGTGTGACTTCGAAGTCGGTGACTTCCCAGGTTTTCTGGTCGAGTATGCGGATGCGCCGCTGCGGCAGCTCCAGCAAGGGTTCACCCACCTCGATACGCAGGCTGTGATCGAGCAGCTTGCGCTCGGTACGGGCCTCGTGCTCGCTACGCTGAGGCAGATGGTTGGCGCAGCCGCCAAGCAGAAGCGCCACGCAGAGCGTGGCGCTGGTTGAAGCCAGAATACTTCGGTTGAGCATGATGTCCGTCAGCGATTGACACGCGAATTGATGAACTCAAGGATGTCGGCAGCGGGAACAGCCTGGCTCTGGGCATCGCGACGATGCTTGTATTCCAGGGTGCCGTCAGCAAGACCGCGGTCACCGATGACAATGCGATGCGGTATGCCCACCAACTCCATATCGGCGAATTTGACGCCCGGGCTGGTCTTCTTGTCACGGTCGTCGAGCAAAACTTCATAACCCGCGGCGGTGAGTTCAGCGTAGAGCCTGTCGGTCGCCTCGCGAACTGCTTCGTTCTCGTACTTCATCGGCACCAGGGCTATCTGGAAAGGCGCCAGGGCGTCCGGCCAGAGAATGCCGCGCTCATCGTAGTTCTGTTCGATGGCAGCGGCTACCACGCGGGATACGCCGATGCCATAGCAGCCCATCGTCAGGATGACCGGCTTGCCGTTCTCGCCCATGACGCTGCAGTTCATGGCTTCGCTGTACTTGGTGCCGAGCTGGAAGATATGCCCGACTTCAATGCCACGCTTGATCACCAGTGTGCCCTGGCCGTCCGGGCTCGGATCGCCGGCCACCACGTTGCGCAGGTCGGCGATTTCCGGCAGCGGCAGATCGCGCTCCCAGTTGAGGCCGAAATAATGCTTGTCATCGCTGTTGGCGCCAGCGGCGAAATCACTCATCAACGCCACCGAGCGGTCGATGACGCAGCTGATCGGCATGTTCAGCGGGCCGAGGGAGCCAGGGCCCGCACCGATGGCGGCGCGGATCTCGGCTTCGGAGGCGAACACCAGCGGGCTTGCGACCTGGGCCAGGTTGGCTGCCTTGATTTCGTTCAGCTCGTGATCGCCACGGACAATCAACGCCACCAGTTGGCCTTCTTCTGCACCGTGCACGACCAGAGTCTTGATGGTCTTCTCGATCGCGAGCTGGAACTGCTCGACCAGGTCGGCAATGGTGCGGGTCTCGGGTGTGTCGACCAGACGCAACTCTTCAGTCGCCGCTCCACGTTCTGTCTCGCGCGGGATCGCTTCGGCTTTTTCGATGTTGGCAGCGTAATCGGAGCTGTCGCTGAAGGCGATATCGTCTTCGCCGGATTCGGCCAGCACGTGGAATTCATGGGAGCCGGTGCCGCCGATGGAGCCGGTATCGGCCTGAACCGGGCGGAAGATCAGTCCCAGGCGGGTGAAGATGGCGCAGTACGCCTGGTGCATGCGGTCATAGGTTTCCTGCAGCGATGCCTGGTTCGCATGGAAGGAGTAAGCATCCTTCATCAGGAATTCGCGGCCACGCATCAGACCGAAGCGCGGACGGATCTCGTCGCGGAACTTGGTCTGGATCTGGAAGAAGTTGATTGGCAGCTGCTTGTAGCTGTTCAATTCGTTGCGAGCCAGATCGGTGATGACTTCCTCGTGCGTCGGGCCGACGCAGAATTCGCGACCGTGGCGGTCATTGAGCCGCAGCAATTCAGGGCCATATTGCTCCCAGCGTCCGGATTCCTGCCACAGCTCGGCTGGCTGGATGGCAGGCATCAGCACTTCCAGGGCGCCGGCCTTGTTCATCTCCTCACGGACAATGGCTTCGGCCTTGCGCAATGCGCGCAGGCCCATGGGCATCCAGGTGTAGAGGCCGGAGGCCAGCTTGCGGATCATCCCGGCACGCAACATCAGCTGGTGGCTGATGACCACGGCATCGGATGGAGTTTCTTTCAGGGTCGAAAGCAGGAACTGACTGGTGCGCATGAGGGCCGTGGTGTCCTTGCAGAAGCGAATTTTGGCCGGGCATTGTACGGCGCAGGCGATGTGTCGTACAGGATGCCTGCGAGCCTGATTGCACTGGTTTGCAGAAACGAAAGAGCCCGGCTTTCGCCGGGCTCCGTGTCGCATCGAACAAGCTGAGGTGCCTGGGTTACAGGATGCTCAGTGGGTATTCGACAAACAGACGCCACTCGTTGGTATCCGGGATGTAGAAGTTGTTCATGTTGTTGCTGGAACGATAGGTCGAGTTGCGGACCTTGAAGGACAGGTCCTTGGCTGCGCCGTTCTGGACTACGTAAGAGACCTGGTTGAAGAACTCGCGCTCGGTCCCTTCGCCGTTTCCTGTGTCGATGTTGTCGCCATAGACATAGGCGGTTTTCCAGAACATGCCGGGCATGCCGAACTCGGTGAAGTCAAGCTCATAGCTGGCCTGCCAGGAGCGCTCATCTTTAGAGTTGAAGTCGGAGAGATAGGAGTTGGCAACCCAGATAGCGCCGCCGCCATCGCCATAGTCGTATTGGTAGCCTGTGTCACCTGTAACACGCTGATGCGCGATTATGAATGCATGAGCACCAACGGAATAGGTCGCGGCCAAACTCCAGATAGTGTTGTCATTGGCCTCACCGAAGGTGTCGCTATCAAGATCGGATTTGTAGATATTGAAATCGAAAGCCAGTGACTGAGTGTCGGCCAGAGGCATTACGTAATTTACGTTCGCATATTTTTTCTTGTAGACATTTTCTACATCAGAAAAATACAGCGAGGCACTCAGATTCTCGTTGAAAGCATAGGTACCACCAACGAAGTTGTTTTTCTTCAGGCGACCGGAGTCGCTGTCGGCGCGACCCATGGCGCTATCGGCTGTGAAGTGGCCCGCGTTTAGTTCCAGTCCTTCAATTTCGCTGCTGGTAATCATGCCGCCAGTGAAGGCTTGAGGCAGCAGGCGCGAATCATCGCTGGCCAGAATCGGAAGTCCGACGAACTGCTTGCCGTATTTGACGGTAGTGTTGGACAGACGAAGCTTAACCGCTGCACCTGCTTCGGAGAGATCGTCTTCCCAGTTCTTGGGGCTGCCGGGAAACATGTCTTCCTGGCCGCCGTCGAGCTTGACACCCAGCAGACCATAGGCGTCTACGCCTACGCCAACGGTCCCCTGCGTGAATCCGGATTCAAAGGTGGTGATAAACCCTTGTGCCCAGGTTTTGCGATCGACATACGGAAGAGTGTTGCCTCGGTCGTGGCGGTAATCCCGATTCCAGTAAGTATTACGCAGCAACAGATCCAGCTTCGCATCTTCGACGAAGCCCTTGGATTCGGATTGCTGGCTGGCGAAAGCCATTTGGGATGTGCCCGCGGCGACTGCCAGGGCGATAACGCTCCACTTCATCACGCTCATTGTGATTGCTCCTCGGTTTCAAAATGGATGCCTGCTTTTGCAGAGTAAAGAGGCATCTTATTCTTGCTGTTCGATTTCAAACCTGTCCTTACGACCCAACCCGAATGGGTCAGAGCAGGAGAATGTTTCCATAAGACTAATGTTGTAGCCGGGGAAACTGGCGGCGGCAAGCTTAACCCAGCCTTTTGGTTTTTTCCCCCTCTCTGTTTCAGACTTTGCTGACCTAAAGCAATAAGCGTGCTCAATCGCGCATTCGGCGATTCTGTGTGTTGTCAGTGCGGACGTCGATGGGGTGATCGCGCCAAAGCGGAGCGTGTTTGAGTCATCTGTGCGCTCGTCTGGTGCAAGCCGCATCGGGGTCTGTTGGAGTATTCTTCGCTCGACGATCCGGCGCGGCTGCGGCGTCGTGACTTTCCCGAAATGAACAGGAGTGCGGTTATGTTCGTTCTTGATTCCCGGTTGGAGCAGGACACCCTGCCGCTGGGTGATTTTCCGTTGTGCCGGCTGCTGCTGATGAATGACTCCAGCTACCCCTGGTTCATTCTCGTGCCTCGTCGCGAAGAGGTCAGCGAGCTGTTTCAGCTCGACGCCGCCGACCAGCAGTCGTTGTGGCGAGAAGCAACATCGCTGGCCGAGACGCTGAAAGATACCTTTGGTGCCGACAAGATGAATATTGCGGCGCTCGGCAATATGGTCAGCCAGCTGCACGTGCACGTCATTGCCCGTCGCCGGGACGATGCAGCCTGGCCTGCACCGGTTTGGGGTCATCATCCTGCCCAGCCTTATACCGACGAACAGGTTGCGGCTATCCGGCAGAAACTGAAGCTGGTATTGACGGATGAATTTCGTTTTGCGGAGTAGTGCAATGGAACTGGAACGGCGCATCGCCGATCTCGAGTCACGTCTGGCTTTTCAGGACGATACGATTCAAGCCCTGAATGATGTGCTGGTTGCGCAGCAGGCGGCTGTCCAGCGCCTGCAGGCACAGCTGAAGATGCTGGCCAGGCGTCAAGAGGATATGCAGAGCGGAATTGGAGTTGAGGAGGATGAGGCGCCTCCGCCGCATTACTGAAGGCATATGCGGCAGAGGGTGGTGGGGTGGATCAGTGGCTGGTCTGCACTACATCTTCAGCCTGCAGCCCCCTGTCGCGCATCATGATGGTGAATTCCACGCGCTGGCCTTCCACCAGAATGCGATGGCCGTCGCCGCGAATGGCGCGGAAGTGGACGAACACATCGTCACCGCTGTCGCGTGAGATAAAGCCAAAACCCTTCGAGGTGTTGAACCACTTTACCGTTCCAGTCTCGCGGCCGGCGGAGGGTGCGGTTGTGCTCATGGGTGCAGTTTTTGTATGTGCCGTTGTTGGCTGGCTGTGGCGAACCGGGTGCGCCGTGCCTCTTTGTGCGGTAGCCAGGTGCAGTACAACGGCAATAACGGCTGGCAGCAGGCTGACGAGTGTGGCCGGCTGCCCCGCAATGGCGGCGATAGGAACCAGTAGCACCAGAGCCTGGATCGCAGCAGCGGCTATCAGGAGTGCGGATACAATAAGAATGATCGGGCGGTTGCGATCATTGCTGGGCTGCGTAATCGAGGCGAACTGTGCATTCAGCAGGCCCAGCAGCAACAGGCAAAGCGCCTCGGGATGTACCAGGGGCGACAAGCCGCTGGAAAGACTGGGGACGAATGACAGTACAAGGGCGGCAACGCCCGTCAATACATGAACGATCTTAAGCATTGTTATGACTCACAGTTGAATAGCACGATAGAAAAAGCGACAGAAACCGGGCAGGGGAGATAGGCAGACAGACGAGATAATCGTTTGCCTGGTTTTGAGGCCCAGGCTGCGACGCGGACGTATTTAACAGCAAAGGAGGCCGCTGCTCAAATCGCACGACTGATGAGTGGGGTGTTCGGATTGAGGCGGGCGGATAGGCCTTGTCGAGAGCAGGACATTGCCGACAGTCTTAAAGGAGCCCTGGGCAGTCGTTTGCACAACTGCCCAGGATGGACAGGGTGAAGCTTTAGGCGGCCAGCAGGCTGCGCAGCATCCATGCGGTTTTTTCGTGAATCTGCATGCGCTGGGTCAGAAGGTCTGCAGTCGGCTCGTCGCTCACTTTTTCCAGCAGGGGGAAGATGCCGCGTGCAGTGCGCACAACGGCTTCCTGGCCTTCTACCAGAAGCCTGATCATTTCATCGGCAGAGGGAACGCCTTCTTGCTCCTTTATGGAAGAAAGCTTGGCGTACGCGGCATAGGTGCCGGGAGCAGGGAAGCCCAGAGCGCGAATCCGCTCGGCAATCTCATCCACGGCCAGGGCCAGTTCGGTGTACTGCGTCTCGAACATGGTGTGCAGGGTGTTGAACATCGGGCCTGTCACGTTCCAGTGAAAGTTGTGGGTTTTCAGGTACAGCGTGTAGGTGTCCGCGAGCAGGCGGGACAGGCCTTCTGCAATGGCGGCGCGATCCTGTTCGGCAATACCGATGTCGATTTTCATGATTTTCTCCCGGTTGATGAAGTGGCTTGTAGTTATGCCAGAAAACACGGACTGCTGCATGCGCCCGTAGCGAGTTCGTTCTTTGGAAGCTCCGTGAGTAAAACGGTTTCATTTTCTTGAGCATGCTCCCAGCAGGGCATGGCAGTCGTCAGCGGCTGCGTCGAAGCAATTATGTGGATATAATCCCGCGCTTGTGCCTGGCGACCCGCTTTGTCTGTGAGTGACGCCAGCGCTTGATCGCGATTGCCTGCATCAGCCTGTATAGCGATGAATGCAGTTCGACAGGATGTTTGTGCGGTGTCCTGTGCCCAGTCGCACCCCGCGCGACCCGATGAATTTTCAAGATACGAGAAGCGAACTCCACCATGATGCGCAGCCACTATTGCGGCCAGTTGAACGAAAGCCTGGACGGCCAGGAAATCACTCTTTGCGGTTGGGTCCATCGCCGCCGCGATCACGGCGGGGTCATCTTCCTTGACGTGCGTGATCGCGAAGGCATGGCTCAGGTGGTATTCGATCCCGACCGCGCCGAGACTTTCGCCGCCGCCGACCGTGTGCGCAGCGAGTATGTGGTCAAGATCACCGGCAAGGTGCGTCTGCGCCCGGAAGGTGCGCGCAACCCGAACATGGCGTCCGGTGCCATCGAAGTGCTGGGTTACGAGCTGGAAGTGCTGAACGAGGCGGAAACGCCACCGTTCCCGCTCAACGAATACAGCGATGTGGGTGAGGAAACCCGCCTGCGCTACCGCTTCATCGATCTGCGTCGCCCTGAAATGGCCGAGAAGCTCAAGCTGCGCTCGCGCATCACCACCAGCATCCGTCGCTACCTGGATGAAAACGGCTTTCTCGACGTTGAAACGCCGATTCTGGGTCGACCAACGCCGGAAGGCGCGCGCGATTATCTGGTGCCTAGCCGTACCCATGCCGGAAATTTCTTTGCCCTGCCGCAGTCGCCTCAGCTGTTCAAGCAGCTGCTGATGGTTGCCGGCTTCGATCGCTACTACCAGATTGCCAAGTGCTTCCGCGACGAAGACCTGCGTGCCGACCGTCAGCCGGAGTTCACCCAGATCGACATTGAAACCAGCTTCCTCGACGAGTCCGACATCATCGGTATCACCGAAGGCATGGTGCGCAAGCTGTTCAAGGAAGTGCTGGGCGTCGAGTTCGGCGAATTCCCGCACATGCCGTTCGAAGAGGCCATGCGCCGCTACGGTTCGGACAAACCGGACCTGCGCATTCCGATGGAGCTGGTCGACGTTGAGGATCAGCTCAAGGACGTTGAATTCAAGGTCTTCGCCGGCCCAGCCAACGATCCCAAGTGCCGTGTCGCCGCGCTGCGCGTGCCGGGCGGGGCAAGCATGCCGCGCAAGCAGATCGACGACTACACCAAGTTTGTCGGTATCTACGGCGCCAAGGGGTTGGCCTATATCAAGGTCAACGAGCGCGCCAAGGGCGTTGAGGGGCTGCAGTCGCCCATCGTCAAGAACATCCCGGAAGCCAACCTCAATGCGATCCTTGATCGCGTGGGTGCGGTGGACGGCGATATCGTCTTCTTCGGGGCGGACAAGGCCAAGATCGTTTCCGAAGCGCTGGGTGCGCTGCGCATCAAGCTGGGTCATGACTTGAACCTGCTGACCTGTGAGTGGGCGCCGATGTGGGTCGTTGATTTCCCAATGTTCGAGGAAAATGACGATGGTTCGCTGTCGGCATTGCACCACCCCTTCACTGCACCCAAGTGCAGCCCTGAGGAACTGGAAGCCAACCCGGCCGGTGCGCTGTCGCGTGCCTACGACATGGTGCTCAATGGCACCGAGTTGGGCGGTGGTTCCATCCGCATCCACCGCAAGGACATGCAGCAGACCGTGTTCCGTATTCTCGGCATCGACGAAGCTGAGCAGAACGAGAAGTTCGGATTCCTGCTCGATGCGCTTAAGTACGGCGCGCCGCCGCACGGCGGCCTGGCCTTTGGCCTGGATCGTCTGGTGATGCTGATGACCGGTGCGCAATCGATTCGCGAAGTGATCGCCTTCCCGAAAACCCAGAGCGCGGCGGACGTCATGACCCAGGCGCCGGGTGCGGTGGATGCCAAGGCACTGCGTGAGTTGCATATTCGCCTGCGCGAGCAGCCGAAAGCCGAATAACGGCTAAGCCGGAGCCCAGGGAAACCTGGGCTTCTGCGTTAAAGCTAGCAGGTTGTTGAAAAACGTAGGCGAGGCAGGCAAGACGAGGCAAAAACAGTCGAGGAAGCGGAGTTTAGGTGTTCTAAATGAGCATTACTCACTTAGTTCGCCCTTCGGGCCGCGCTGAAGCGCGTTAGCCGCAAGCGGCTTTCTGAGACTGTTTTTAACGACGTGTTGCCAACGCAGGTAGTTTTCAATGACCTGCGAAGAAAAGTTGATCAAGAGGGAGGCAGTTATGGCTGGTCATTCCAAATGGGCCAACATCAAGCACCGCAAGGGGCGTCAGGACGCCAAGCGCGGCAAGATTTTCACCAAGCTCATTCGTGAGTTGACCGTTGCCGCCAAAAGCGGCGCAATTCCGGCGGACAACCCGCGGCTGCGCCTGGCGGTGGACAAGGCGCTGGTCGCCAATATGTCGCGTGATGTAATCGACCGCGCCATCGCCCGCGGCGCCGGAAACAATGAGGCTGACAACGTCGTTGAGCTGAGCTACGAAGGTTACGCGCCCAGTGGCGTGGCGATCATCGTCGAGGCCATGACCGACAACCGCAATCGCACCGCGGCGGAAGTGCGTCATGCTTTCAACAAGCACGGCGGTAATCTGGGGACTGACGGTTCAGTTGCCTACATGTTCGACCGCAAGGGTCAGATCAGCTTTGCCGCCGGTGTGGATGAAGATGCGCTGATGGAAGCGGCATTGGAGGCGGGCGCCGACGACGTGGAGATGGGCGAGGACGGTTCGGCGCTGGTTTCGACCAGCTTCGCCGAATTCCATGCGGTCAACGAAGCGCTGAGCGCCGCCGGTTTCAGGGGTGAGGAAGCGGAGGTCGCCATGATCCCTTCGATTGCCGCACCGCTCACCGATCTGGAAACCGCGCAGAAGGTGCTGCGCCTGATCGACGCGCTGGAAGATCTGGACGACGTGCAGAACGTCTACCACAACGCGGAAATCCCGGACGAGATCCTGGAACAGTTGGACTGACGCTTCGCTGAAAGCCGAAGCCGGAAGCATCCAGGTGCTTCCGGCTTTTTGTTTTCCGCTTTATAGCGGCCGAACTTATTTGGCCAAGGGCTCAAGAAGGCGAACAAGTTCGATCTACAAATTCTGTGGCGAGCACGAGGTGATGTGGCTAGCCGCCGCGACATGAGCTCCCTATACTTGCTGCTGGATAAATAGACAGTACGGCGAACGCATGACGCTCATCCTTGGTATAGACCCCGGCTCCCGAATCACGGGTTACGGTGTGGTGCGCGATACCGGTCGTAACTGCGAATATGTGGCATCAGGTTGCATTCGTACCGGAAGCGGTGACTTGCCTGATCGGTTGCGAGCGGTGTTTGCCGGTGTCAGCGAAGTGATTCGCCTGCATGGCCCGGTGACCATGGGCATCGAACAGGTATTCATGGCGCGCAACGCCGATTCTGCACTCAAGCTCGGCCAGGCGCGAGGTGCTGCAATTGTGGCGGCTGCCGAGCAAGGGCTGGAGATCGCTGAGTACACTGCAACCCAGGTCAAGCAGGCGATTGCAGGAACTGGCGGTGCCGACAAGGAGCAGGTTCAGATGATGGTGATGCACCTGCTCAAACTGGTGAAAAAACCGCAGATCGATGCCTCCGACGCACTGGCGATTGCCTTGTGTCATGCGCACCATCGGCAGAGCCTTATCCCGCATGGCCTGGCCGGCGCCAAGCGCAGGGCAGGCCGGCTGCGCCTCTGAAGCAGACAGCGAAGCGGGTTGGCAGGAATTCAGGCTGAGTGACAGTCGATCATTCAGCCAAGAGAGGATGAAATACCGTGATTGGACGTTTGCGCGGCACCCTGGCGGAGAAACAGCCGCCGCATCTGATGCTGGATGTGAATGGCGTTGGCTACGAAGTCGAAGTGCCGATGACCACTCTTTATCGTCTGCCCGCTGTGGGCGAGCCGGTCACGTTGCATACGCACCTGGTCGTGCGTGAGGATGCTCAGCTGCTGTATGGCTTTGCAGAAAAGCGCGACCGCGAACTGTTTCGCGAGTTGATCCGCCTCAATGGCGTTGGCCCCAAACTGGCGCTGGCATTGATGTCCGGGCTTGAAGTGGACGAGCTGGTGCGTTGCGTTCAGGCGCAGGATACCTCCGTGCTGGTGAGGATTCCCGGTGTTGGCAAGAAGACTGCCGAGCGACTGCTGGTCGAACTCAAGGATCGCTTCAAGGCTTGGGAGCACATGCCCTCCATCGCCCCTCTGATGGGGGAACCCAGGGCGAATACGACAGTCTCAAGCGCCGAGAATGACGCCGTCAGTGCGCTGATTTCCCTTGGGTTCAAGCCGCAAGAGGCCAGTCGTGCCGTATCCGCCGTACAGGAAGACGATTTGAGCAGTGAAGATCTGATTCGCCGCGCCCTGAAGGGAATGGTGTAAGCCCATGATCGAAGCCGATCGTCTGATTACCGCCACCGGTCGCGACCGTGATGAGCAACTTGACCGTGCCATTCGCCCACTGAGTCTGGCCGAATACATTGGCCAGCCGGTCGTGCGCGAGCAGATGGACCTGTTTATCCGCGCTGCGCGTGGACGCAGCGAAGCGCTTGATCACACCCTGATATTCGGCCCCCCAGGTCTGGGCAAGACCACCCTGGCCAATATCCTGGCTCAGGAGATGGGCGTTTCGATCAAAAGCACATCCGGTCCGGTGCTTGAGCGCCCTGGTGATCTTGCCGCACTGCTGACCAATCTTGAGGCAGGTGATGTGCTCTTCGTCGATGAAATCCATCGGCTATCACCCATCGTCGAGGAAGTGCTATATCCGGCGATGGAGGATTTCCAGCTGGACATCATGATCGGCGAGGGCCCTGCAGCGCGCTCGATCAAGCTCGACCTGCCACCTTTTACCCTCGTGGGTGCCACCACCCGTGCGGGCATGCTGACCAATCCGCTGCGTGATCGCTTCGGTATCGTGCAGCGTCTTGAGTTCTATTCCACTGCCGATCTGGCGACCATCGTCAGTCGCTCCGCCGGCATTCTCGGTCTAACCATCGAGCCCGAAGGCGCATTCGAGATCGCCCGTCGTGCACGGGGCACGCCGCGAATAGCCAACCGCCTGTTGCGACGGGTGCGTGATTTTGCGGAGGTCCGCAGCAATGGTGAAATCACCCGGGCGACGGCTGACCTGGCGCTGAACATGCTGGATGTGGACGAGCGTGGTCTGGATCACCAGGACCGGCGCTTGCTGCTGACCCTGATCGAGAAGTTCGACGGCGGTCCGGTAGGTGTCGACAACCTGGCGGCTGCCATCAGTGAAGAGCGCCATACCATCGAAGATGTGCTGGAGCCCTATCTGATCCAGCAGGGCTACATCATGCGTACGCCTCGCGGGCGTGTGGTCACCCGTCATGCTTATCTGCACTTCGGTCTGAACCTGCCGAAACGGCTGGGCGATTCGCCAGTAGCAGACCTCTTCGACGGCGACACAATGTGATGAAAATATTCTTGTTTCACCCAATTGGAATTTGCAGTGTCTGGCACTAGTATGCGCGCGGAATCACCTGTTCAGCCGTTCACCCATCGTTGTCGCGTCTATTACGAGGACACCGATGCAGGCGGCATCGTTTATTACGTCAATTACCTCAAATTCATGGAGCGGGCCCGTACCGAACGGTTGCGCAGCCTGGGTTTTGCCCAGTCGCAGCTGGCGGGTGAGGACCTCCTGTTCGTTGTGCATTCCAGCGAGGCGCGCTATCACGCCCCCGCGCGACTGGATGACGAGCTGCTGGTGACAGCCGAAGTGGTTGATATAAAGCGCGCAAGCCTGCGTTTCAGGCAGCAAGTGAGGCGTGCGAAGGATGATCGACTGCTCTGTGAGGGGCAGTTTCTGGTGGCCTGTGTACGCGCCGAGAGTTTGAAACCCCGTCCTATTCCCGAAGCGCTGCGTTCAGCCTTCGCCGGGTCGGGTCTACCCCCTGCAGGAGAGTAAGCGTGGAACCCAACGTCGATCATATGTCCATGTGGAGCCTGATCAGCAATGCCAGCTTTGTGGTTCAGCTGGTCATGCTGATCCTGGTGGCGGCTTCGGTGATGTCCTGGATTATCATCTTCCAGCGCGGCAACATGATCCGGGCTGCCAAGCGGTCACTGGACACCTTCGAAGAACGCTTCTGGTCGGGTATCGATCTGTCCAAACTGTACCGTCAGGCTGGCAGCAACCCCGACCCGGACTCAGGTGTCGAACAGATCTTCCGTGCCGGTTTCAAGGAGTTTTCCCGCCTGCGTCAGCAGCCAGGGGTTGATCCCGACGCGGTGATGGACGCGGTAAACCGGGCCATGCGCGTCGCCATTTCCCGTGAAGAGGAAAAGCTTGAGCAAAGCCTGCCGTTCCTGGCTACGGTCGGCTCCACCAGCCCCTATATAGGCCTCTTCGGCACGGTCTGGGGCATCATGAATTCCTTCAGAGGCTTGGCGCAGGTCCAGCAGGCTACCTTGGCCACTGTCGCACCGGGTATCGCTGAAGCGCTGATTGCTACGGCCATCGGCCTGTTCGCGGCGATTCCGGCGGTTATCGCCTACAACCGTTTCTCGGCGCGCAGCGAAATGCTCATCGCTCGCTACTACACCTTTGCCGACGAGTTCCAGGCGATTCTCCATCGCAAAGTTCACACCACCGAAGATTGAGGCCACAGGCCATGGCCAGAATTCGCAATAGACGCAAGCCGGTTTCCGAGATGAACGTGGTGCCCTACATCGATGTGATGCTGGTGCTCCTGGTGATTTTCATGGTGACCGCGCCAATGCTCAATCAAGGCGTCAAGGTCGATCTGCCTCAGGTCAGCAGCGAAGTGCTGCCCCAGGACAATGATGCCCAGGTACTGACCATTTCGATCAAGGCCGACAAGACCTACTTCTGGAACATGGGCAGTGAAGTCGATACCGAAACGGTTCAGGACCAGGCGCTGACGCTGGAGGAAATGACCAGGGCAGTGACGGCGATCATGAATCAGAACCGCAGCCAGGGTAAGCAGGTGCAGGTGTTCGTACGTGGCGACAAGTCTGTGGACTACGGCTCGGTAATGTCAGCCATGGGCGGACTGCAGGAAGCAGGTGTCGGCAACGTCGGTCTGATTACCGAGGCGCCTTGATGCGACAGCCTGATCGTTCGCGCTCGGAGAGCTATTACTGGCCCACCATTCTGGCGGTGGGCCTGCACGTCATCATTTTCGGTATGTTGTTCGTCAGCTTTGCAATGACGCCGGAGCTGCCGCCGTCCAAGCCGATTGTTCAGGCGACCTTGTACCAACTCAAATCGCAGAGTCAGGCGACGACCCAGACCAACCAGAAAATCGCGGGCGAAGCGCAGAAGACCTCTGCCAAGCAGTACGAAGCCGAACAGATGGAGCAGCGCAAGGTCGAGCAAGAGAAACAGCTGGCCGCGCGGGCTGCGGAACAAAAGAAGGCCGAGGATGCTCGAAAGGCCGAAGCAGCCAAGGCTGACGCAGCGAAGAAGACTGCGGATGCAAAAAAGGCTGAAGAAGCCAAAAAAATAGCCGAACAGAAAAAGCAGGCGGAAGTCGCCAAAAAAGCAGCCGATGAGGCCGCGAAGAAGAAAGCAGCAGAGGAAGCCAAAAAGAAAGCCGCTGCCGAGGCTGCCAAGAAAAAGGCGGCTGAAGAGGCGAAGAAAAAGGCTGCCGCCGAAGCTGCGAAGAAAAAGGCAGCGGCTGAAGCTTCTCGCAAGGCTGTAGAAGACAAGAAGGCGCAGGCGCTGGCCGAGCTGCTGTCGGAAGATACCCAACGGCAACAAGCCATGGCTGATACCCAGGGTGATCAAGTGGCCGGTGACTTTGATGACCTGATCCGCATGCGCGCGGCGGAAGGCTGGACCCGACCGCCATCGGCACGCAATAACATGTCGGTAGCGTTGCGGGTCAATATGCTGCCCGATGGCACCATCACCGCCGTGACGGTATCGCGTTCCAGCGGAGATGCGCCTTTCGACAATTCCGCAGTGGCTGCGGTAAAGAATATTGGTCGGCTGACCGAGATGCAGGGATTGTCTGCGCAGGATTTTCAGCCGTACCGCTCGTTCACGATGACATTTACGCCTGAGGATCTTGCGTTGTGATCAACTACCTTCGAGGTTTTATCGTCCTTTCCCTGTTGATGATGGGCAGTGCCATTGCGCAGGAAAAGAACATTGTGGTTACCAGTGGTACTGACCGTGCGATCCCCATCGCCGTCGTGCCCTTCGGCTGGCAGGGCGGCAGCGTGTTGCCGGACGACATGGCCGAGATCATCGGCAACGACATGCGCAACACCGGTGTTTTCCAGCCCATTCCCAAGCAGAACATGATCAGCCTGCCGACCCGCGGCAGCGAGATCATCTTCCGTGACTGGAAGGCGCTGGGCGCGCAGTACGTAATGGTGGGCAATATCGAGCCATCAGGCGGCAAGTTGCAGATTCGCTATGAGGTTTTCAACGTCACCACCGAGCAGCAGGTCATGAACGGTACGGTGGGTGGTGCTCAGGATCAGATTCGCGACATGGCCCATTTTGCCGCGGATCAGGCGTTCGAGAAACTTACCGGGATCAAGGGGGCGTTTTCTACCCGCCTGCTTTATGTGACAGCCGAGCGTCTCGGTAGCGCCAATACCCGCTACACGCTGCAACGCTCTGATTACGACGGGGCACGTGCTGTGACACTGTTGCAGTCCCGTGAGCCGATTCTGTCGCCGCGCTACTCGCCGGATGGTCGCCGCATCGCCTATGTGTCGTTCGAGCAGAAGCGTCCGCGCATCTTCATTCAGCACGTCGATACCGGTCGGCGCGAGCAGGTCACCAATTTCGAAGGGCTCAATGGCGCACCCGCGTTTTCCCCCGATGGCAACCGCCTGGCATTTGTACTGTCCAAGGACGGCAACCCTGAAATCTACGTGATGGACCTCAATTCACGTCAGCTGCAGCGGTTGACCAACCATTACGCCATTGATACGGAGCCTTTCTGGGGTGCCGATGGGCAGACCATCTATTTCACTTCTGATCGCGCCGGCAAGCCACAGATCTATAAGCAGCGTCTGGGTGGCAACAATGCCGAGCGGGTGACCTTCGTAGGGAACTACAACGCGAACCCGAAGCTTTCAGCGGATGAAAAGACGCTGGTGATGATTCATCGCCAGGAGGGCTACACCAATTTCAAGGTGGCGGCACAGGACCTGCAGCGCGGCAATTTGCGACTACTCTCTGATACAAGTTTAGATGAGTCGCCCACTGTTGCGCCTAATGGCACCATGCTAATCTATGCGACCCGCCAGCAGGGCCGGGGAGTCTTGATGCTCGTATCAATCAATGGTCGAGTTAGGCTCCCGCTTCCTACTGCTCAAGGCGAAGTCCGTGAGCCATCGTGGTCCCCTTACCTGAACTGATGCGGTATCAACGCTTAACCTAACCAAAAACACACCTGGGGTTGTTACACATGGAAATGCTGAAATTCGGTAAGTTTGCTGCTCTGGCTCTGGCCATGGCCGTTGCTGTTGGTTGTTCGTCCAAAGGTGGCGACGACTCCGGCGAAGGTTCTGCCATCGATCCTAACGCTGGTTACGGCGCTGATAGCGGTGCGGTAGACGGCAGCATGAGCGAAGAAGCTGCTCTGCGCGCCATCACCACCTTCTACTTCGAGTACGACAGCTCCGACCTGAAGCCGGAAGCCATGCGCGCTCTGGACGTTCACGCCAAGGACCTGCAGTCCGCCGGCAACCGTGTCGTCCTGGAAGGCCACACTGACGAGCGCGGCACGCGCGAGTACAACATGGCTCTGGGTGAGCGTCGTTCCAAGGCCGTTCAGCGCTACCTGGTTCTGCAGGGTGTGTCTCCTGCACAGCTGGAACTGGTTTCCTACGGCGAAGAGCGTCCGGTTGCCATGGGCAACGACGAGCAGTCCTGGGCTCAGAACCGTCGCGTAGAACTGCGCAAGTAATAAGCCATGCTCAAACACCACCATGCTCTGATTCTTTTCACACTTGGGCTGCCGCTTGTTGCGACGGCTCAGGTGCCGATTGTGGAATATGACTCGCGGAGCGGAAATGCTGCGACTGAGTCGGGTTATTCTGCCGGGTCGGGGGCTGGTGGTGCCTATGCCGGAGGCGGGGCGGTCGCTCCGTCTTCAGCGCAGGGCATGCTCTTCGTGCAACTGCAGCAGATGCAGGAAGAGATAGCGCAACTGCGTGGCATGCTCGAAGTGCAGCAGAATGATATCCAGCGCTTGCAACAGGAAGGGCTGGAGCGTTACCAAGATCTGGACCGCCGTTTGTCGCAAGGTGCGGCAGGTGGGCAGGCCAATCAGAATTCTTCAACCGTCGGCGCCAATAATAATGCTGGCGGAACAAGCCAGGCTCCTGCTGGAGCTTCGGCACAAGAGTCGGCGAGTGCTGACCCTGAAAAAGAAAAGCTCTATTACGACGCAGCTTTTGATCTGATCAAGGCCAAGGATTTCGACAAGGCCAGTCAGGCTTTTGCCGCGTTTCTGCGCAGATATCCTCAAAGTATCTATGCAGGCAATGCGCAGTACTGGCTGGGTGAAGTGAACCTTGCCAATGGCGATCTGCAGGCTGCTGGTCAGGCTTTTGCCAAGGTCAGTCAGGTATATCCGCAGCACAGCAAGGTACCTGATTCGCTATACAAGCTTGCCGATGTCGAGCTGCGACTGGGCAACCGTGACAAGGCCAACGGGATCTACCGTCAGGTTGTCGCCGATTACCCGAACAGTTCGGCTGCGCAGTTGGCCCAGCGTCAATTGAATCGATAGTCAATGAATGGCACGGCTGACAGAACCCGCCCAACAGCGGGTTTTTTCGTTAGAATCGCTGCCCCCTTTACCCGCAACGGAGGCGGACGGCCTGTTTAGCCGTTACGCCCGTGGCTGATATGCACCATACCCTGCGAATAACCGAGATTTTCTACTCGTTGCAGGGGGAAGCGCGCACAAGTGGGTTGCCCACAGTGTTCGTTCGCCTCACCGGCTGCCCCCTGCGCTGTCAATATTGCGATTCCGCTTACGCGTTTAGCGGCGGCGAGATCATGTCGCTCGATACAATTCTGGAGCGCGTTGCATCCTACAATCCTCGCTATATCTGCGTGACCGGCGGTGAGCCACTTGCCCAGCCGGGCTGTGTGCCGTTGCTGCAGCAGTTGTGTGATGCCGGTTATGAGGTGTCGCTTGAAACCAGCGGTGCGATGGATATTTCCGCAGTCGATGAGCGAGTGAGTCGGGTCGTCGATCTGAAAACGCCGGGTTCGGCTGAAGTGGGGCGCAATCTCTACGAGAACATCAACTGGCTGACCCCCAATGACCAGGTGAAGTTTGTCATCTGCTCACGGGAAGACTACGACTGGGCTGTGTCCAAGCTGATCGAGTATCGACTGGATGCACGTGCGGGCGAAGTGCTGTTCTCGCCCAGTCATGGTCAGGTTGATGCGCGAGCGCTGGCTGACTGGATAGTCAGTGACAACCTCCCGGTGCGCTTGCAGCTCCAGCTGCACAAGATTCTCTGGAACGATGCTCCCGGACACTGATTACTCAGCGTTCACCGTCGATAGCCTGTGCAAAGGTAACAGTAATGACTGAAAAGAAAGCCGTAATCCTGCTCTCGGGCGGGCTCGATTCCGCGACGGTGGTTGCCATGGCCAAGGCTCAGGGCTATGCCTGCTACAGCATGAGTTTCGATTATGGTCAGCGGCACCGTGCAGAGCTGCATGCAGCCGAGCGGGTTGCCCGTCAGCTGGGCGTGGTCGAGCACAAGGTGATCGGCATGAATCTCAACGGCATTGGGGGCTCGGCGCTCACCGACAGCAGTATTGATGTGCCCGAGGAGCAGGCAAGTGGAATCCCCGTGACTTACGTGCCGGCTCGCAACACGCTGTTCCTTTCTCTGGCGCTGGGCTGGGCTGAAGTGCTGGGTGCCCGAGATATCTTCATTGGTGTGAATGCTGTCGACTACTCGGGCTACCCCGATTGCCGTCCGGAGTTCATCGAGGCCTTTGAGCGACTGGCCAACCTTGCTACCCGGGCGGGAGTCGAGGGGCAGGGCTTCAGTATTCGTGCGCCCCTGCAGAATCTGAGCAAGGCGCAGATTATCCAGGAAGGTATTCGCCTGGGTGTTGATTACGCAATGACAGTGTCCTGCTATCAGGCCGATGACATGGGGCGTGCCTGTGGCAAATGCGACAGCTGCCGTTTGCGTGCGACCGGCTTCGAGGCAGCGGGGATCGAGGATCCGACTCGATATCACTGATAATTTAAAAAAAACTTTGATTTACTCAATCAAATCAGTATCATGCGCTCCGCAACGGGTCGTTAGCTCAGTTGGTAGAGCAGTTGGCTTTTAACCAATTGGTCGTAGGTTCGAGTCCCACACGACCCACCATATTCTCCATGTGAGAACCAAAGCCGGATACCGCAAGGTGTCCGGCTTTTTCTATTGTTCAGGTCTCCTCAGGCTCGCCTGTTTGTCACGTGCAGCCCTGACAACTCCCCAAGACGCACTGCTGAAAGCCTCCTTGCTTTCCCTTTTGCGAATGCTTCGGCTAGTATTCCAGCCCCTTCGACCGGGCAGGCCATGCCGCGCATGGCGCTTGTTTTCCCCCTGCCCAGTAAGGTCGACTCTATTGGTCGGGTTATACTCGGCGCTTCATGCATTAACGTGCTTGCAGGACCTGTGAACATGACGCACATCCCCGAACGCATTCTTGTGCAGGCTCACTTGGCGGCCAGGCAGACTGTGCCGCTTACACCCGAGCAAGAAGCGCAACTGTGTAGCGAGATTGCTGCCGAACTGAAACGGCAGAACGCGGTTCTCGTGGCGCATTACTACACCGATCCGGTTATTCAGGCGCTGGCTGAGCAAACCGGAGGCTGTGTCTCCGACTCGCTGGAAATGGCGCGCTTTGGCAATGAACATCCGGCGCAAACCGTGCTGGTCGCCGGCGTCAGGTTCATGGGTGAAACCGCGAAGATTCTCAACCCGGAAAAGCGTGTGCTGATGCCGACTCTGGAGGCCACCTGCTCGCTGGATCTCGGCTGCCCGGTTGAAGAGTTTTCGGCCTTCTGCGATCAGCATCCCGAGCGCACGGTGGTGGTGTATGCCAACACCTCGGCTGCGGTGAAGGCGCGGGCGGACTGGGTTGTCACGTCTAGCTGTGCGCTGGAGATCGTCGAAAGCCTGATGGATAACGGCGAGACGATCATCTGGGCACCAGACAAACATCTGGGCGGTTATGTGCAGCGCGAAACGGGCGTGGACATGTTGCTCTGGGATGGCGCCTGTATTGTCCATGAAGAGTTCAAGGCGAAACAGCTCGAGGACATGAAGGTGCTGTACCCCGAGGCGGCCGTGCTGGTGCATCCCGAGTCGCCGGAAGCGGTGATTGCGTTGGCAGATGCAGTCGGCTCCACCAGCCAGTTGATCAAGGCGGCGCAGACCTTGCCCAACCCAACCTTCATCGTCGCGACTGATCGGGGCATCTTCTACAAGATGCAGCAGCTGTGCCCGGACAAGACTTTTATCGAAGCGCCTACAGCGGGCAGCGGTGCAACCTGCCGCAGTTGTGCACATTGCCCCTGGATGGCGATGAATACCCTTGAGCGCACCTTGCAAAGCCTGCGTACGGGAAGCAATGAAATACTCGTTGATCCCGCTTTGATTCCCAAGGCTGTAAAGCCGCTAATGCGCATGCTGGATTTCACCAGGGCAGCGCGCATCAGGCAGGCCGGTAACGCCTGATTGCACGCTTGACTGTGAAGCTATGCTGCTGAGCAGTCAGCGCAGCATGTCTTCGATCATGCGCTTCTCATCGGAAAGTTGCTGCTGACGCGCGTCGATACGAGCGGATGTCTGGAAGGTACTGGAACGATTCTTGGCAAAGTCCAGCTGTTCGATGGCCTGGGTGTAGTCGCCAACCAGTGCGAAGAACTCTGCGCGTGCTTGATGCAGCCCGAGGATGTTGCCACTCAGACCCCGAACTTCCGAGACCTGATACCAGACGTCGGGGTCGCTGGGGCGCGCCCCGACCAGTCGGTCCAGCTCGTGTTCGGCCTCCTGCAGACGGCTCTGCTTGATCAGCAGGTCGATATGCGCCTGACGCACCGGGTAGCTGTCGGGATAGAGTTCGAGCAACTGCTTGATTCGTTTCTGCGCCTCGCCCATACGGTTTGCAGTGATGTCGAGCTCGACCTGTGCCAGGTTGTAAGTGATTTCGTTGGGCGCCTTCAGCAGCAGAGGTTGCAGCGTGGCTGCGGCCTCCTGAAGCTGAGCGCTCCTGATCTGCGCCAATGCCAGGCCGTAGCGGGCAGAATCCAGGCTTTCGTCTTCGTCGAGCATGGCCCGGAAGCGCTTGGCGCTCAGGCCTGGGGTGCTCTCGAACTGCAAGTCAACGCGTGCGCGCATCAGCTGATAGCGCAGGCTGTCCTGTATGCCGCCCTGGGGATATTGCTCGGCGCGGTTACGGGTGTCGGCGATGCGCGACTCGCTGACGGGGTGGGTGAGCAAGAATTCTGGTGGTTTTTGGTCGTAGCGGTACTGGCGCATCAAACGACCGAACATGTCCGGCATTGCGCGTGGGTCATAACCGGCCCGCTCAAGATTGACGATGCCGATACGATCAGCTTCTTGTTCGTTCTGCCGTGAAAAGCGCCGCTGCGCCTGAATGGCGGCAGCCTGGGTCGAAACGATGGCGGCAATGCCTGCATCGCCAGCACCTGCTGCTGCGGCTACCACACCGGCGAGCATGGCTGCCATCAGCGGCAGCTGCATGCGTTTCTGCGCTTCCAGCCCGCGGGCGAAGTGGCGCTGGGAAAGGTGTGCCAATTCGTGAGCCATTACGGAGGCATATTCGGCCTCGGTCTGGGCATGGATGAAAAGACCACCATTGACGCCGATAATCCCGCCCGGTGCAGCGAATGCGTTGAGTTGAGGGCTTCTCAGTAGCACGAACTCCAGACGCCGATCCTGCAATTGACTGGTTTCGGCCAGGCGATAGACGCTGCGTTCCAGGTAGTCCTTGAGCAGAGGATCGGAAAGCTGGGGTACCTGGCCGCGCAGCAGGCTGAGCCAGGCACGGCCCAGCTGATATTCCTGCTCCGGCGAGACGATGCCCGAGCTGGAGTCGCCCAGGGAAGGCAGGTCGTTGGCTATTGCCGGCTGCCCTATCAGAACGGCCAGTGTCAGCAGGGTAGGGCGCAGCAGCTTCATCCAGGCGGACTCATCAATTCGGTGGATTGCTACTGTAGCCTTGTGCTCGGGTGGCTGGCCAGAGTTGGTTGCGGCTCGGTATCCTGCCGCCTTTACAAGGAGATCATCAATGACTGAACAGGGGGCGTGCCCTATTGCCCATGACGCCGAACTCGATGCCAGCGGCCTTGCTTGTCCAATGCCTTTGCTCAAGGCCAAATTGGCGCTCAACAGCCTGGCTGGAGGCCAGGTCCTGAAGGTGATTGCCACGGACCCTGGCTCTCGTCGTGACTTTCGCAGTTTTGCTCAGTTGGCTGGCCATGCGTTGCTACATGAAGAAATCGATGAGGGACTCTATAGCTACTGGCTGCGAAAGGCCTGAATGCTGTTAAGGAAGTTTTATGCTCAACGTATTGCGGGGCTGGATCCATCGCTATTTTTCGGATGAAGAAGCGGTTGTTTTAGGGGTACTCCTGATCGTCGCGTTTGCGACGATATTGACCCTTGGGCATATGCTGGCGCCGGTATTTGCCGGCTTGGTGATGGCATTTTTGATGCAGGGTCTGGTGGCGGCATTGGAGCGCATCAAGCTGCCGCATATCGTGGCGGTCTGGCTGGTTTTTCTGATGTTTATCGGCCTGCTTACTGTCTGCATTCTGTTTCTGGCACCTTTAATGTGGCAACAGGTGCTGACGCTGTTCAATGAGCTGCCGAGAATGCTGGTCGAGTGGCAGTCGCTGCTGTTGCTTCTTCCTGAGCGATATCCGCAATTGTTTACCGAAGAGCAGGTACTACGCGGAATCGACGTAATGCGTGGGGAGCTTGGGCGATACGGGCATATCGTCCTGACATCGTCGCTGTCGAGTCTGCCACTGTTGTTGAGCCTGATGATCTACCTGATTCTGGTACCGATCCTGGTCTTTTTCTTTCTCAAGGACAGTCAGCTGATCAGCAACTGGCTGAAAGGCTACCTGCCGCGTGAGCGTGGGCTGATCACCCAGGTTTCCCAGGAAATGAACATGCAGATCGCCAATTACATCCGAGGCAAGGCGATCGAGATCCTGATTTGCGGTGTGGTTGCCTACATTGTATTCGCTGCTCTAGGGCTCAACTATGCCGCCCTGCTGGCGATGCTAGTGGGTATCTCGGTCGTGGTGCCGTACATCGGCGCTACCCTGGTAACTATTCCGATAGCGCTGATCGGCCTGTTCCAGTGGGGGCTGGGAGACCAGTTCATCTATCTGATGGTGGCCTACGCGATCATCCAGGCCCTGGACGGCAATGTGTTAGTGCCGCTGTTATTCTCCGAGGCTGTGAACCTGCATCCGGTTGCGATCATCTGTGCAGTATTGCTGTTCGGCGGCCTGTGGGGCTTCTGGGGGGTGTTTTTCGCGATCCCTCTAGCCACTCTGTTCAAGGCAGTGCTTTATGCTTGGCCGCGTCGCTCGGCAACGGTGCCGGATCATATCTGACAAAAAGAGGCCGGCGATTTCGCCGGCCTTCCTTTACTTCGCTGGATATTACTGCTGCAGCGCCTGCGCGGCCTGCAATACGGCATCAACATGCCCCGGTACCTTGACGCCGCGCCATTGCTGGCGAAGCACGCCCGAGCTATCGATGAGAAAGGTGCTTCGATCTATACCCAGATACTCTTTGCCGTAGAGCTTCTTCAACTTGATCACACCGAACAGCTGACACAGCTGCTCATCCTTGTCGCTAATGAGCTCGAAGGGAAATCCTTGCTTGGCCTTGAAGTTTTCGTGGGTCTTCAGGCTATCCCGGGATATGCCGAAGATCACGGTGTTGGCTGCGGTAAAGGCCTCATGCTGATCACGAAAGTCCTGCCCCTGTGTGGTGCAGCCTGGCGTGTTGTCCTTCGGATAGAAGTACAGGACTACCTGCTTGCCCTTCAATGCTTGCGGAGTGACCTGCGTATTGCTGGTTGCCAGTGCTTGAAAGGGCGGGAGGGGCTGATCGACTTCGACGGGCATCTGTTGGTTTCCTTATGAAGGCGTCTGCGGGCGCCAGGGTTCGATCAGGGCATCCAGATTCAGCGCGTCGGCGAAATCGAGGAACTGGTCGCGCAGCCAGCTGATCTGCGTTCCTGCCGGCAGCGTGACGGTCAGTGTGGCGTTGAGCATGGTGCCGCCGGTTTGTGGCGCCTGATAGGTGTCACAGGTCAGGCTCTCCAGCTCGACGCGATGGTCGATGAAGAACTGACACAACTCATTGAGAATGTCCGGGCGGTAAGCGGAGCTGACATAAGCCACATATGGCAACGCCTGGGGACGGACTTCAAGTGCTTCACTGCGCACTACGTGGCTGGTGAAATCATGCTTCTTCGCCAAGCCTGGGAGTACCGTTTCCATGCGTGCAAGGGCGTCCCAGGTACCGGTGATTTCCAATACCAATGCGCAGTATTCGCCATGCCGGGTCAGTCGGGTATTGACTACCGCGCAGCGATTTTCGTTGCTGGCCCTGCAAAGCACGTTGGTGAGCTCCATTGGACTGCGGCCCATGGCGCTGATGACGAGAAACTGTTCGCGGGGTACTGGGGGGGTGGACATGCAGCATTCCTGGCGGTAATGAATCGGGCGGCCAGCCAAGCCGAAAACCAGCTAGGTTAGCGAAAAGTGCTGCAAGAGGGAAATCTACAGCGATGGTGCAGGTCGAAGGACCTCTATTACAGCGGTATTTTCATTGTCACGGATGCCTTCGGCGTACTCGCAAAGCGCAAAGGAGCCTTGTACCATTACGCCTCTCTTTTTCCGGCAGGAGCGGTTGCATGATTGCGGGCAGTATGGTGGCACTGGTCACGCCCATGGATGCGCAGGGCGGTCTCGATTGGGACAGCCTGAGCAAACTGGTGGACTTCCATTTGCAGGAAGGCACCGATGCAATCGTGGCTGTCGGTACCTCGGGTGAATCGGCGACCCTCGATTACAGCGAAAACATTGAAGTGATCCGTCGCGTGGTGGATCAGGTCAATGGCCGGATTCCGGTAATCGCCGGCACGGGCGCCAACTCGACCCGCGAGGCGCTGGAGCTGACCGAACAGGCCAAGGCCGTGGGTGCCGATGCCTGCCTGCTGGTCACTCCGTACTACAACAAACCGACCCAGGAAGGCCTGTATCTGCACTTTCGGCACATTGCCGAAGCGGTGGCGATTCCGCAGATCCTCTATAACGTTCCGGGTCGCACTGCCTGCGACATGCTTCCGGAAACTGTAGAGCGGCTGTCGAAGGTATCGAACATCATCGGTATCAAGGAAGCGACCGGCGACCTCAAGCGCGGCCAGGAAGTGCTCGACCGGGTCGCCAAGGACTTCCTCGTCTATTCCGGTGACGATGCCACCGCCGTGGAACTGATGCTGATGGGCGGCAAGGGCAATATCTCGGTTACGGCCAACGTCGCGCCACGCGCCATGAGCGATCTGTGCCGGGCCGCTCTCGCTGGGGAGGCGGAAAAGGCACGTGCGATCAATGCTCAATTGATGCCCCTGCACCAGGCATTGTTCATCGAAGCCAATCCGATCCCGGTGAAGTGGGCGTTGCATGAAATGGGCTTGATACCCAACGGCATTCGCCTGCCGCTGACTTGGCTCAGCCAGCGCTGCCATGATCCCCTGCGCCAGGCAATGCGCCAATCCGGTGTGCTGGCCTGACCCATTCCGGTGTACCGGTTCTAACAATGAAGGAACATGCATGAAGCGACTGGCCGGACTCTCGACCCTAGCCCTGATCATCTCTGGTACCAGCGGCTGTGGCTGGCTGTGGGGCGATGACGGATATTTCCGTGATCGCGGCAGCGACTATCTGCAAGCGCATCAGATCGCACCCATGCAGGTTCCTGCCGGTGCTGATCTGCGTTCGGTAGAGCCACTGCTGCCCATTCCGCAGCATATCGCCGACACCCGCTCCACCGGGGAATATGAAGTGCCGCGACCGCAACGGCTGGTCGTTGTCGAAGAAGCCAGTGAATTCAGCCTGCAGACATCTGAAGAGGCCCGCTGGCTGGTAGCGCTTCGTGCACCGACACAAGTCTGGGCTGCGGCGCGTCAGTTCTTCACTGACAACGGATTCCAGATTGCCGAAGAGCGTCCGCAGACCGGTGAATTCACCACTGCCTGGCAGACACGTGATCAGCTGTCTCCGGCGCTGGTTCGTAATCTTGGCCTGGGCGAAGGCGAAACCCGAGTGCGGGTACGCGTTGAGCCTGGAGTCCAGCGTGATACCAGTGAGATCTTTCTGCTCAGCGTCCAGCGTCCAGCCGGCAGCACTGCTGACGTCGGCTGGCCTGAAAAAACGCTCAACGCCGAACTTGATCGCGTACTTCTCGATGAGCTGCAGGTCGGTTTGACCAGTAGCGCGGAGCAGGGCGGTTCTACCTCGCTGCTGGCTGAGCGCGCATTTGATGCACCGAGCCGGGTAACACTCAGCGAAGCCGGCAGCGGCAGTCCGGTGTTGCAGCTCGACACTGACTTCAACCGTGCCTGGTCCAGCGTGGGTCGCGCATTGGCTGCCAGTGACATCCTTGTCGAAGACCTGGATCGAAGCCTGGGCGTGTATTACATCAACCTGGCCGAAGGCGCAGCGAATCCAGACGACAAACCGGGCTTCTTCTCCAGGCTGTTCGGCGGAGCGCCGGATCGCAAGGAAATCGAAGCCCGCGCCGAGCGCTATCAGGTTCGCGTGACCGAAGTGAGCGGAAACGTTCAGGTCACCCTCGACAAGGACCTCGATACAGTGGCTCCGGCTGATGTTGCACGGCGCGTATTGAATATGCTCAAGGACAGTCTGGGCTGATCGACTCAGCAGCCCGGTATACCGAAACAGGCGAAACCATCGGTTTCGCCTGTTTCGTTTGATGACAGACCTTTTTGCTATGACCTGCCGGCTTCGGCAACGTAGCGGAACCCAGAGAATCGACATGACGACTCCAAGTGCTCTTAGCCTGAAGAAAATCTACTCCGGCAAGGTTCGCGACCTTTACGAAATCGATGACAGACGCATGCTCATGGTCGCTACCGACCGGCTCTCGGCATTCGATGTAATTCTCGCTGAGCCGATTCCAGAGAAGGGCAAAATACTCACTGCCATCTCCAACTTCTGGTTCGACAAGCTCAAGCATCTGGTGCCCAATCACTTTACCGGCGACAAGGTGGAGGATGTCGTAAGCGCCGCCGAGCTGCCGCTGGTAGAAGGGCGTGCGGTAGTCGCCAAGCGACTCAAACCAGTGGCGGTCGAAGCCATCGTCCGCGGCTATATCGTCGGCTCCGGTTGGAAGGAGTACCAGAAGAGCGGCACCGTATGCGGTATTCCATTACCTGCCGGGCTCAAGGAAGCCGCCAAGCTGCCACAGCCGATCTTCACCCCCTCGACCAAGGCGGCGGTCGGTGATCATGACGAGAACATCTCCTTCGAGCAATGCGAAGCCGTCATCGGCAAAGAGCTGGCTGCCCAGGTGCGCGAAGTCTCCATCGCGCTCTACAGCGCCGCCGTGGAATACGCCGCTACACGCGGCATCATCATCGCCGACACCAAGTTCGAGTTCGGCCTCGATGAAAACGGCACCCTGACGCTCATGGACGAAGCCCTGACTCCAGACTCCAGCCGCTTCTGGCCGGCAGACAGCTACCGTGAAGGCAGCAACCCTCCCAGCTTCGACAAGCAGTTCGTGCGTGATTGGCTCGAATCCACCGGCTGGAACAAGGAACCGCCCGCGCCTGCGGTACCGGCTGAAGTGGCACAGAAAACTGCAGACAAATACCGCGAAGCCCTGACTCGCCTGACCGCCTGATGCCAGTGCTGTCCGGCGCAAGCCTTGTCGACGTGAATACTTGAAAAACAAGCAAAAATCCTGGTTACAGGGTTCGACAAAGGCGCATGAACTGATATCATGCGCGCCGCTGGAGAGATGCCGGAGTGGCCGAACGGGACGGATTCGAAATCCGTTGAACAGGCAACTGTTCCTAGGGTTCAAATCCCTATCTCTCCGCCACATATCACGTCTAAGCCCTTGAAATTCCTAGAGTTTCAGGGGCTTTTTCTTGCCCTCAGAAAGGTAAGACTGCGAGAGGGTAGTTGGGGGAATCTAATGTTCCCAGCCTCTATGCATCGCCCCAGTCCTGCCCAGACCCACCTTTCAGAAAGATATTCGTTCGCAGCTACGTCGTTACGCTGGAGAGGGAGCGTCATGCTGTAAGCAGTCACTTACCGCAGATTAACCAGCGCATTGACGTGCGCCAGCAGTGCATCCAGCGCAAAGGGTTTGGTGAGCACACCTGTTGAGGGCTGCATGTGACAGTTCTCGAGTACATGGCTCTGTGCGTACCCGGTCATGAACAGGACCGGCAAGCCTGGCCTGAACTGGCGACCCAGGTCTGCCATCTGGCGGCCATTAACGGTGCCAGGGAGCCCTACGTCGGTTACCAGCAAGTCGATGGGGGCATTGGAATTGAGCAGAAGCAGGCCCGTGTTGCTATCCGAGGCCTCGAGCACTTCATATCCCAAGCCAGTCAGCAATTCGACCACCAGCACTCGAATCGAGGATTCGTCCTCTACCACAAGTACCGTCTTGCCAGGTGTCGCGCGCCCTGAATCGACTACAGGCGGGGTGTCATCGACCTGAGTATCAGACTCTACCGAGTGATGGGGCAGGTATAAACATACAGTGGTGCCCACCCCTGCTTGCGAGCTGAGTCTGACCTGACCGCCGGATTGCTGCACAAAGCCATAAATCATCGACAGTCCGAGCCCAGAGCCATTCCCGATGGCTTTGGTTGAGAAAAACGGCTCAAACGCCCGAGCAAGAACGTCCGTACTCATGCCGATGCCAGTATCGGAAACGGAAATGACCAGATACTCGCCTGCGCAGAGGTCCGAATCCAACTCAGCACCTGGCCCCAGATAAGTATTGAATGTTTCGATGAGAATACAGCCGCCATTTGGCATGGCATCGCGTGAATTGATACACAGGTTCAATAAAGCGTTTTCCACCTGTGCCGGATCCAACAGGGAAGGCCACAGATCGGCCGCCAGGCGAACCTTGATCTCAACAGAGGGACCTACCGAATGGCAGAGCAATTGCTCCATGCCTTTAATCAGCTCATTGACCCTGGTCGGCACGGGAGCCAGAGTCTGGCGGCGAGCAAATGCAAGTAAACGATGCGTCAGGGCGGCGGCTCGCTGAGTGGCGCCCTGAGCAATCGACAGGTATCGCTCGATGTCATCGACTTTTCCCTGTGCAAGCCGCAGCTTCATCAGCTCGATACTTCCACTGATGCCTGCAAGAAGATTGTTGAAATCGTGCGCAATCCCTCCGGTCAACTGACCCACGGCTTCCATCTTCTGGGACTGCCTCATCGCCGCCTCAGCTGCCTCCCGGTCGGCAATGGCCTGCGCGACACGTTCCTCCAGAGTACGGTTCAACTCCTGAAGCGCTTCTTCGGCGTTTTTCCGTGCGGTTACGTCTATGGACGATCCAATGAGCCCTATAACCGTTCCCGAGTCGTCCAGCAGCGGAGCTTTAAGCGATAGCCATACGGTTGCCGAGCCGTCGGGCATGCTGACAAGCTCCTCTATTTGTTCAGCCTTTGCGCCGCGCATGATGCGCTGGTCAGTCTCCATGACATGGAGGGCCTGGTCCTTGTCCTCAAGAAACTCCAGATCGGTTTTTCCGATGTAAAAACTGGGCGGCTTGCCTATTAGCTGGGTAGTGCCCTGGTTGGCCACCAGCATGCGACCGTCCAGATCCTTCGCGTATACAACGCCGGGTACGGCGGCAGTAAAGGTTCTTAACAGGCTTGCGACTCTGTCGCGCTCGGCTTCAGCAGATCGGCGCTGTTCGATATCCAGTAGCACGCCTGGAAAACGAATCGGCTGGCCTTCGGCGTTCAATTCTACGCGCCCACTGGCTTCAACCCATCGATAGACGCCATCGCTCTGCAAAACGCGGTACGCACATCGATAGGGGCCGCCACGCCCCATCGCCGCTGAGACGGCCGCTTTGAGTGTTTCTATGTCATCAGGGTGAACAGGGGTTGAGATTTCCATGAATGAAAGTCCCTTTGCACACTGTTCAACAGGCAGTCCGAAGGTATGGGCAAATCGCTCGTCGGCGCTGATGCGGTCGTTAGGTATGTCCCAGACCCAGGTTCCAACTATCGCGCCCGCATCCAATGCCAGTCGAATACGCTCGGCTTCATCAATAGGGGCGGCAGTGGGTTGCATCGAGTCTGGGGGAACATTCATACAACGATCAGTACACCTGTAGCGGCCAAAATCCGAGTATCGAGCAGACATGAGGCTGAGCTTCTAGACTGCCAATAATTCAGACGGCTGGTAGTTCAAATAGTGCCCGATTTTGCCGGATGGCAGTGTTGGGCGCCGCTGCTTTTCAAGATCAGGCGAATCATGGCCAGCCAGCATTGAAAGCATGGAGCAGGTCAACGCGCGGCTCTGTTGGCAGATAGGCGCCGAGACGTTCAGGGGATGCGCAGCTTGGCTTCCTGCGTCTCAGTCATGGAGTCAAAGCCGGTAAGGCTCAACCTTCCACCAGGCGGGCAGCAGGTCTTTGATTCTGTGCTGGCCGAAGCGGTCATCCAGCAGGTACACCACACCATGATCGGCGGTGGTACGTATGACGCGACCTGCCGCTTGCACGACTTTCTGCAAGCCGGGGTAGAGATAGGCATAGTCATGGCCGTTTTCTTCACCGAACATCTGCTGCATGCGCGTTTTGATTTCTTCGTTGATCTCATTGATTTGAGGCAGGCCGAGGGTGGCGATGAACGCACCAATCAGGCGTTTGCCTGGCAGGTCGATGCCCTCGCCAAAGGCGCCACCGAGCACGGCAAAGCCGATGCCCTCGGAGTGGATTGTGAAGCTGTCGAGAAAGGCCTGGCGCTCGCCTTCATTCATGCTGCGGGTCTGCACGTTGCTGGGGATCTCGGGGTACAGCGTCATGAACAGTTCGCGCACCTGCTGCAAGTAGGCATAGCTGCTGAAGAACGCCAGGTAGTTACCCGGAGCGCTCCGGTACTGCTGGGCCATCAACCGGCAGATCGGCGTGAGACTGGACTCGCGGTGCTGGTAGCGGGTCGACAGGTTGCGCACCACACGCACAGCCAACTGCTCAGCCGAGAAGGGGGATTCGACATCGATCCACTGGGTTTCCTCAGGCAGCCCCAGCAGGTCCTGGTAATACCTGGCTGGCCGCAGCGTTGCCGAGAACAGGGTGGTGGTATGGGCATCGTTGAAGCGGCTGGCAAGAAAGGGGGCCGGCACGATGTTGCGCAGGCATAGCGTGGTGTGATCGCCGATGGCCGGGGTGTCTTGCCGGGTGACATCGAACAGCGAGTGCGGGCCGTAGGCTTCGCTCAGGCGACAGAACAGCATGGCATCCAGATAGAACTGCAGCAGCAGACGGTCCTGGCCGGTGGGGTAGTCGGTCAGGTGGTCGGTGATGGCACTGACTGCCCGTTGTAGTGCTGCGACGAGCAAGTCCGGTACAGCGGGATGGATCTGGTAGTCCGTTTGCTGCACCTGATTAAGCTGTTCCCAGTGCCGGCTGACGCGCTGCAGCACGCCGCGCAGGCCGGATGGCACGATGCGACACAACTCATGAAATGCCACCTGGTCGAGTTCGGCGGTATACATGCCGCGCGCTCTGTCCACCAGATTGTGTGCCTCGTCCACCAGGATGGCGACACGCCAGTCGTTGATCTGGGCGAGGCCGTAAAGCAGGGCGCCCATGTCGAAGTAGTAGTTGTAATCGCAGACCACTACATCGGCCCAGCGACACAGCTCCTGGCTCAGGTAGTACGGACAGACCTGATGGGCGATGGCAATGGCGCGGACCTGCTCGTGAGTCAGCCAGCCCTGCTGCAGCGCAGCCTGGCGAGCTTGCGGCAACCGGTTGTAAAACCCCTTGGCCAGTGGGCAGGACTCGCCGTGGCAGCTTTTTTCGGGATGCGCGCAGGCCTTGTCACGGGCTACATGCTCCAGCACGCGCAACGGCGTGGCTATGTTCCCCTCACGCAGGCTGTGTAGAGCGTCCAGCGCCAGGCGGCGACCGGGTGTCTTGGCGGTGAGAAAGAATAGCCGATCCAGTTGCTGGCCCGGCATGGCCTTGAGTTGCGGAAAGAGGGTGCCCAGCGTCTTGCCGATGCCGGTCGTGGCCTGTGCCATGAGGGTATGGCCATCGCGAGCGCTGCGATACACCGCCTCGGCCAGTTGTCGTTGGCCTCGGCGAAAGTCCGGATAGGGGAAGCCCAGCGTATCCAGATAGGCATTGCGCCGTTCGCGGTGTGCCTCCTCCTGTTCCGCCCAGACCAGAAAGCGTTGGCATTGCAGCTCGAAGAACTGCTGCAGGCTGGTGGCGCTTATCACCTCGACGAAGGCATTTTCGGTGTGGGTGATGACGTTGAAGTAGACGACAGCCAGCTCCAGCTCTTGCAGATCCAGCTGCTGGCAAAGCAGCCAACCATAAACTTTCACTTGCGCCCAGTGCAGCGCCCGGTGGTTGGCCGGAATCCGGCTGATGTCGCCACGGTGGGTTTTGATTTCCTCCAGACGATTGCGCTCGGGGTCATAGCCATCGGCGCGGCCACTGACGAACAGCCCAGGGTAGCTGCCACTGAGCGGCAATTCGGCGAGATAATCAGCGCCACGGCGGCTGACTACGGTCTGGTGACCGGCGATGCCCTCCTGGCCAGTGGGCGAGGGGGTGAAACGCAGATCGAGATCCCCCTCCTTGGCGGTGAATTCACAAAGCGCGCGTACCGCCACCGAGTAGGTCATGCCGGGTCCCAGCTGACGTAACAGACGTCGACCGGAATACCCTGCTCGGCGGCAAAGGCCAGCCAGCGCTTCTGGTTGTCCTGCAGGCGGTCGCCGGGGCCTTTAATCTTGATCATCCGGTAGCGCTGCTCATGGGGGTAGAACTGGATCAAATCAGGCATGCCGGCGCGGTTGGCTTTCACATCCAGGAGCAGGCGGGTAAAGCAGGCCTGCAGGTGTTGCGCTGGAATGCAGTGCAGAGCCTGTTCCAGAAGCGGCTCATCGAGTAGCGACCAGAACACGAAGGGTGACTGAATACCGACTTTCTCCCGGTAGCGCTCAAGGATCAGCTGCGGGTAAGCGGAGTCCTGCAGGCGAGCCAGGCACTGATTGAACAGATCCTGACGGCGTGCATGGAAGTCCGGGCTGTAGAGATCGACGGGAGCGCGGTGGAAGGGATGGAAAAAAGCCCCTGGCAGGGGGGCAAAGATGGCCTCCCAGCAGAGCAAGCCGAACAGGCTGCACAGCAGGCCGTTCTCCACGTAATGCACGGGTGCCTGCGCGCTACTGAGGTGATCACGCACGGCCATTTCCACGCTGCCGTGCCCGGGCGTGGGCAAGGTCAGCTCGAGGCGTGATGCTTCAGCCGCCTTGGACCGCCTGGAGACGGGCAAGCCCAGCTTGCGTCGCAATCGTGTCAGGGCACGCTCAAGACGCTGACGTTCTTCATCATTTCTGGGTACGGCACTGAATGCCAATGCCTGCTCATGGGCTTCGGCATTGCGGCCCAGTTGCTCCAGCACACGAATCTGACGCCAGCGCGCCTGGGTGTCTTCGCTGTGCTGATAGGCCCCGAGCGCTTGTTCCAGCGCGCCGCACTTTTCCAGGTGCTGCGCAATCTGAAAAAGCTGCCTGGCGTGGCGGCTGTGCAGATAAGGATTGTCAGACGAAAAGGCCAGCAGCGGCGGCAACACAGCTTCGACGGACTCGTCCTCTTCGAAGCGGAGCCGCAGCGCGTGCAGGTGCAGGTAGTCCTCCAGATCCTGTCGACAGCGAAAGCCCCGGGATTGTGGGCTGATCTCCACCGATTCGTAGCGATAGATGCCCAGATCCGCCAGCACGAATTCGGACCAGTCCTGAGACAGATTGCCGAAGAACATCAAACGCAGGCGGTTACTCACATCATCCACCTGCAGGCTCAGCAGCCGATCGTTCAGCGCCGGGCACCATTGCGCGAACGGCTGCGCCGGAAGGTCCTGTGCAAGCAGTTGATCAACCAGCTTGGCTTTCTTCTGAGAGGGACGGCGATCAGGCAGAGGCAGGTGACACAGCATCTCGTCCTTGCGCAACAGGTCGGTGATTTCCACAGCAGTGAGTGGTGCCTGCTCGCTGATCCAGCCGAGCTCAAGCAAGGGATGGGCGGCAGTCAGGCAGTCGCCGAGCTCGGGGTAATTGAGCCGGCTCAGGCGAAAGTGGCAGCCGCGCCGCATGATCATGCGCACCAGCAGCCCTTGAGCCGGCCATGCGAGTGAGTGGAAGGTCTCGATGAATGTCTGTTCGTCCACTGTCAGCAAGTCGGCATATCGTTCGCTCACCCAGGCGAGCGCGATGCGAAAATTGCTGAGGTAGTAGAGTTCGGTAGCAAGCGGGGTGGGCATGGCGGCAATCACTGTATTCTTGTACAGGATTGTCCGCGTTGAGACGCGAGTGATCAACCACCGTGTGGCCCGTGCATGTCATGAGTACACAAGCGTCTACGCATTAGTCAGACCGCTACGGAGGTGCGGAGCACTCACTGGAGACGGGGGTGCTGAGTACCATCGTGTCCAGCCCAGAAAGCAGAAAAAGGGATGCCCAGGCATCCCTTTTTCCGCGCTCACTTTCGGCCTGTCAGGCTGCTTTTGTCTCGGCTTCGCGCAGCGCTCGGTTCAGGGCGCTGAACAGGGCGCGGATGCTGGCGGTGGTGATGTTTGCGTCAATGCCGACGCCATGCAGCGGACGCTCACCGTCCAGACGGACCTCGATGTAGGCGGCGGCCTTGGCACTGCTGCCGGCGCCGATGGCGTGCTCGTGGTAGTCCATGATCTCCAGCTTGACGGGCAAGGCGGCAGCCAGGGCCTCCAGCGGGCCTTTGCCGATGCCGCGCAGGTGCAGGCTGTTGCCGTCATGGATGACTTCCGCGTCCAGCGCCGTGGTGCCGTTTTCTTCCTGCAGGCGATGGCCTTTGAGGGCATAGGGCGTGACGGCCTGCAAATATTCGCCTTCGAGCAGGGCGTAGATCTGTGCGGCGCTCATCTCCAGGCCGAGGCGGTCGGTTTCCTTCTGCACCACCTGGCTGAATTCGATCTGCATCCGGCGTGGCAGGCTGATGCCGTACTCCTGCTCAAGCAGGAAGGTGATGCCGCCCTTGCCGGACTGGCTGTTGACGCGAATCACCGCCTCGTAGCTGCGACCAATGTCGGCCGGGTCAATCGGCAGGTAGGGTACTTCCCAGACACCGTCCGGGTCCTGCTGGGAGAAGCCTTTACGAATAGCATCCTGATGCGAGCCGGAGAACGCGGTATGCACCAGATCGCCGACATAGGGATGGCGCGGGTGCACCGGCAACTGGTTGCACTCCTCGACAACCTTGCGCACGGCGTCGATGTCGGAGAAGTCCAGTTGCGGATCGACGCCCTGGGTATACATGTTCAGGGCCACGGTCACCAGATCGACGTTGCCGGTGCGCTCGCCATTGCCGAACAGGCAGCCTTCGACGCGATCGGCACCGGCCATCAGGCCCAGCTCGGTGGCAGCCACGCCGGTGCCACGGTCGTTGTGGGTGTGCAGACTGATCAGCACGCTGTCACGCTTGTTGATGTGACGACCGAAATACTCGATCTGGTCGGCGTAGATATTCGGTGTGGCCGCTTCGATGGTGGCCGGCAGGTTGAGGATCAGCTTCTGCGCAGGCGTAGGCTGGAACACGTCAATCACCGCGTTGCATACCTCAACGGCAAAATCGGTCTCGGTTGAGCTGAACACTTCGGGCGAGTACTCGAAACGCCAGTCGGTTTCCGGCGCCGCAGCGGCCAGCCGCTTGATGATCTGCGCCGCGTTGACCGCAATGCTCACCACACCGGCCTTGTCCTGGTTGAAGACGATTCGGCGGAAGCTGGGTGCGGTAGCGTTGTAGTAATGGACAATTGCCTGCCTGGCGCCCTTGAGTGATTCGAAGGTGCGGGTGATCAGGTCCTCGCGCGCCTGGGTCAGTACCTGAATAGTGACGTCATCGGGGATGTGGCCACCTTCGATCAGCTCGCGGACGAAATCGAAGTCGGTTTGCGAAGCGGAGGGGAAGCCCACCTCGATTTCCTTGAGGCCCACCGCGACCAGTGTCTTGAAGAAACGCATCTTCTTTGCCGCATCCATCGGCTCGATCAGCGACTGATTGCCATCGCGCAGATCGGAGCTGAGCCAGATCGGAGCCCGGGTAATGACTTTCGACGGCCAGGTGCGATCAGGGATGTTGATAGGTGCAAAAGCACGATATTTCTTCGATGGATTCTTGAGCATGGTCATGGTGTTTCCTTGATGTTCGCTCGTGGCGACGGCAATCGAAACCGGTGTTGCCGGCTGGTTATGGTGCGAACTTAGTGCTTGTGAAAGCATTCGTGCAATAGGTTGTTTAAAATTGGCATAAATAACCTTAATTATTGATTTAGGCGCATTTATATCCTGCCTATCCGGTTTTTCATGTGCTTGCATGCCGTGGGTTTTTGCGGCCTTATGCCGCAGTCGCTTCGTCAGATAACCCATGCGATCATCCGAAGCACGGCTTACCTCAAAGCCATGTCATTGTTAATCAAGGATTTGCCGGTGCAGAAAAAACGGCTGTCGATAGTGAGCATCTGGCTTGGCCTGTTCGCCATGCTGATGATTCATGTCGGCCCGTTGTACTCGGCAATACAGACGACCCAGACAGCTGCTGCGTCGGTCAGCCAGCATCATTCGCATTCCCACCACGACCAATCTCCTTCCGCTCATGGCCACCATAAGCAGGCTTCGGGTAGCGAGCCGGCCTGGCTGGCTGCGCTGGAGATGTGCGGCTATTGCGAGCTGCTGACGCTCAATCCGCCGCTGACACTTTCCCTCGATCTGGCCCTGCCCCGGCACGAGCCGGAACATTTCCTGCCGCTACCCGACGCGCCACTGCTAGAAGCATTGCGTCGTAGCAGTGGCTACGCGCGTGCTCCGCCGCATTTCCACGCCTGATGTCTGGAGCCGTGCTGTCACGGCTGTACAACACCATTAGAAGTGGAAATGTTCATGTCCCATATTATTCGTGGCTCCCAGGCGCGCGCGCGCCTGTCCGATACTTATTCGATTCAGCCATCGCGCCTGCGTTGGCAATTCGCCCATGCGGCCCTGCTGGGCATGCTGGCCAGTGGCGCAATCGCTGCCGACCAGACCGAGCATCACGCCCATGCCGAACATGGCTCTGTGGAGCTTGCGCCCATGGTCATCACCGGCGTCGCACAGCAATCGCCGCTGACGGTGGTCACCGATCCGAAAATCCCGCGTCAGCCCGTTCCGGCCAGTGATGCCGGGGATTACCTGAAAACCATTCCCGGCTTCTCTGCCGTGCGTAACGGTGGTGTGAACAGCGACCCGGTGTTCCGGGGCATGTTCGGTTCGCGCCTGAAATTGCTGAGCAACGGCGGCGAGATGCTGGGCGCCTGCCCGAATCGCATGGATTCGCCGAGTTCCTATATCAGCCCGGATACCTTCGACAAACTGACCGTCATCAAGGGGCCGCAAAGTGTGCTCTGGGGAGCCGGCGCTTCAGCTGCGACTATTCTGTTCGAGCGTGAACCAGAGCAGTTCAGTGAACCCGACTATCGCATCAACGCCAGCCTGCTGACGGGTTCCAACGGTCGCTTCGACCGCAACCTCGACGCTGCAGCCGGCGGTGAGCAGGGTTACGCCCGGCTTATGGCCAACAGCTCCCAGGCTGACGACTATGAAGACGGCAACGGCGACACCGTGCCGTCTCGCTACGACAAGTGGAACACCGATGTTGCGCTGGGTTGGACACCAGACGCGGACACTCTGGTCGAACTGACCGCAGGGCGTGGTGACGGTTACGCACGCTACGCCGGACGCGGCATGGACGGCAGCCAGTTTCAGCGCGAAAGCCTGGGTTTGCGCTTCGAGAAGACCAATATCGGTGAGACTTTCTATGGCGTCGAGGCGCAGGTTTACTACAACTACGCCGATCACATCATGGACAACTACAGCCTGCGTGATTTCGTCCCGAGCGGAATGATGACGCAGCCGATGCTCTCTCGTGTTGATCGCCGGACGCTTGGCGGACGCTTGATCGGTACCTGGCAATGGACCGACGTCGAGTTGAAGGCAGGTGTCGATGCGCAGCGCAGCGAGCATCGCAAGGTCATGAATCCGTCCCTGCACGTCAACCAGATGGTCGCCGCGGCTGGCAGCGATGCATTGCCCTGGGTGCCGGACGCCATGTTGCACAGCTACGGGATCTTCGGCGAGCTGACCTGGCAGCTCAGCGAGCGCGATAAAATCGTCAGCGGCCTGCGCCTTGATCTGCACGAGGCGACCGATGAGCGTGTGTACTTCAACAGTCACCATCCGACGCTCAAGAATCCGATGGGGATGCCGGTCAGTCAGAATTGGAGCAACCCCACCGCGGGTGAAACCCGTCGCGACACGCTCTACAGCGGCTTTATGCGTTACGAAGAAGAGCTCGTCAGCCTGCCGGCCACCTGGTACGCCGGCCTCGGTCATGCGGAGCGCTTCCCGGATTACTGGGAGCTGTTCGTGTCCAATCCGGGGCCGGTCGGTACGGTGCAGTCGTTCGATTCGGTAAAGCCGGAAAAAACCACGCAGCTGGATATCGGCCTGCAATATGCCAAGGGACCACTGGAGGCGTGGGTTTCAGCCTATGCCGGCTTGGTCGAAGACTACATCCTGTTCAGCTACGTGCCAGGGGTTATGCCAGGCATGCTCCGCGCCGACGTCAGCAACATCGACGCCACCATAGCCGGTGCTGAAATGGGCGCAAGCTACCGTTTCAATAGCAATTGGAAGGGTGATGCGAGCCTGGCTTACGCCTGGGGCAAGAACCGCAGCGACGATCGCGCCATGCCGCAGATTCCACCACTGGAAGGGCGCCTTGGCCTGACTTACGAGCGTGACAACTGGAGTACCAGTGGTTTGTGGCGAGTGGTTGCTGCGCAGGGGCGAGTAGCCGAGAACCAGGGGACCGTGGTCGGCAAGGACTTTGACGAGAGTGCTGGTTTTGGTGTGCTGGCCGTCAATGGTGCGTATCGTCTGAACAAGCACTTCAAACTCAGTACGGGTATCGACAATCTGCTGAACAAGAACTACAGCGAGCACCTCAATCTGGCGGGTAGTGCCGGCTTTGCAGATTACGGGCTTGACCCCACCACGCGGGTCAACGAACCGGGCCGCACCTACTGGGCTCGCGTCGATATGAGCTTCTGATTCAACAGCAACAAGGGGCGGGAGCAATTCCCGCTCCGGACGTAGGTTGGCGCTGGGGCGCGGGGTGCATGGGCAGCCCGCGACGCTGGCATCAGGGATGAAGCAATGGGCAGTGGTAAAGGCTTCTCACGTGCTTCGTGCCTCAGCGCCAACCTACGATTAGAGCTGATCCGGCTCCCGGACTCGCGTCTGCTCAGGCTCCAGGTGCGGCAGCGAGGGTTCGCCACGCGTTTGCAGACCTTCGCACCAGGAACGCATATCTGCACCGCTGGGGTGTTGGAACACGCGCAGTCCAAACTCCGGCAGGATGGCCAGCAGATGGTCGAAGATGTCCGACTGGATCGCCTCGTACTGCACCCAGCCCACGGTGTTGGTGAAGCAATAGATCTCCAGAGGCAGTCCGTCCGCCGTGAGAGCCAGCTGGCGCACGATGAGGGTCATGTTCTGGTGGATGCCTGGATGGCTGCGCAGGTAGCGCTCGACATAGGCCCTGAAGGTGCCGATGTTGGTGACGCGACGGGTGTTGACCGGTTCCTGGCCACGCTCGGCGAGCTTCTCGTTCCAGGCATCGATTTCCTTGCGCTTCTCCGTCAGGTATTCCTCCAGCAGGTTGAAGCGGTACAGATGCTTGCGCTCCTCGGCATCGAGAAAGTGCACGCTCTGCTGATCAAGATAGATGGCACGCTTGATCCGCCGACCGCCACTTTCCTGCATGCCGCGCCAGTTCTTGAACGAATCGGTGATGAAGCGCTTGGTGGGAATGCTGGTGATGGTCTTGTCCCAGTTCTGGATCTTGACCGTGTGCAAGGCAATGTCGATCACGTCGCCGTCTGCATTGAGCTGCGGCATCTCCACCCAGTCGCCGACGCGGATCAGGTCATTTGAGGTGATTTGCACGCTGGCCACCAGCGACAGCAGGGTGTCCTGGAAAATCAACATCAGCACAGCAGCCATGGCGCCGAGGCCTGACAGCAGGATGAGCGGCGAGCGGTCGATCAGCGTAGCGATGATCAGGATGGTGGCAATCGCATAAATTACGATCTTCACCACCTGGAGGTAGCCCTTGATCGGGTGCAGGTACGCATCAGCACGCCGCTGGTAGAGCAGGTTGATAATGTCCAGCACCGCTGCCACGGCAAGGGCGATGGTCAGCACGATAAAGCCACCGCAGACGTTTTTCACCACCGTCACAGCCGCTTCTGGCAACCCCGGCACGGCATTGATACCGATCGACAGCACCAGTGCCGGAACAATATTGGACAGCCGCTTGATGACACCGAAGTCCTGCAGCTGTGCGTCGCGGGCGTGGCGTAGCAGGCTGTAAAGGCCGCGCACCAAAATGCGTTTGACGATCCAGTTGGACAGCCAGGCGGCGAAAACAAGGGCGGCGCAAGCCAGCAGGGTCTGCAGTTCGGGATGGGTTCTGAGCCAGGCCAGCCAGCCGGCAAACTCGTCAGTCATTGAGTACTCCGTGTTTCTGGATACAGCGGGTGTGCCGCAAGGAGGCGGACCTTAACAAATCCGCTCTCCAGTCCCAATGGCTGTCAGGTGCTACGCTTGGTTTCAGCGAATGAATTCGCGGCTGATGCTGCGGAACAGATCGGTTCCGGCACGTTCCATCCACTCGAAGGCGACCATCTCCCGCGAGACGATTTCAGCGCCAGCCTGACGCATGCGGGTCAGCGCCAGGGCCTTGTCCGAAGCGCGGCGCGAGCTGACCGCTTCCTCGACAACGAACACCTGACTGCCTCGCTCCAGCAGATCAAGCACGGTTTGCATCACGCAGACATGGGTTTCGCAGCCGCACACCACGAACTGCGGTCGTTCGCCGCCGGGGCGCTTGAACAGTTCACCGTCGGCAGCGCTGGAAAACTCCATCTTTTCCAGAATCGACTCGGCTTCGACCCCTTCGCGCAGCGTAGCGACCGTCGGTCCCAGGCCCTTGCTGTACTGCTCGGTGATCAATGTCGGAACACCCACGCGCTGGGCAACCTGCTGCAGCCAGGCGGTGTTTTCGATCATCGTGGCGCCGTCGAGAATGGCCGGCAGCAGGCGTTCCTGAATGTCGATGATGAGCAGGGTGGATTGGGTGGCTCTGATACGCATGTTGTTGATCCTTGTTGTTGTGATTCAGGGCTTGAATGCGCCGATGAAGATCGACGGATCGACACGGGCATCGTTAAGGCTGACGTTCCAGTGCAGGTGCGGCCCAGTGGCGCGACCCGTTGCGCCGACCTTGCCGAGAGTGTCGCCGCGACCCAGCTGATCGCCGACCTTCACGTCGACGGCTGAGAGGTGGCAGAACATGCTGATCAGCCCCTGGCCGTGGTCGAGGAATACCGTCTTGCCGTTGAAGAAATAGTCGCCAGTCAGGATCACCTTGCCCGCCGCTGGCGCCTTGATCGGTGTGCCGGCTTTGGCGGCGAAATCAAGCCCCGAATGCGGGTTGCGCTCTTCGCCATTGAAAAACCGGCGCAGGCCAAAAGGGGACGAAAGCGGGCCATCGACGGGCCTGTCGAACAGCAGGTTGCTGGGCTGGGTGGGGCTGAACTGGCGATAGGCAGCGGTCTGTTCGGCCAGCTCGCGCTCGATTCGTCTGAGATCGTCGGGGTTGGGATTGACCTGGCGCTGGTTCTTCAGGGTGATGTGCTGCGCACGGTATTCGCGAGGCTGGACCTGAAAGCTGCGCGGGCTGCCATCAACCTGCACCTGCTGCTGGCCGGGCTTGACGGTGAGCGGGATGCCGAGGATGGCGATCCAGCGCTGGTCGTCTTCGCGAATTACCAATGCCGGTTTGTCCTGATAGCGTACTTGCGGCGGGGTGGCCCCGTTACCCAGGCTCATTACCGCGACGCCACCCGGTACAGGCTTGTTCAGTAGGCGAGTAATGAAGCCTTCGGCATGCACGGGAAGGGTAAAGGCGAGTGACAACAGCAGGGCAATAACACGGGGCATGAGCGGTTCCGCTTGAGAAGGACGGTTCATCCTCGCGTAAACGCCAGGCGAGGGGAAGGGCCCGGCGTCGAGGCATGGAGGCCGACGGGCTGATGTGCTGCGGAAGGTAATTCAGACAAGGCTCGGGAGAAGTACCGGAAGCCTTGTTTCAGAGCAGCGGCAGCGTAACCGGCTGCAGGTGGTTGTCTTCGACCCGCACATCCAGTTCGCCTTCGCCGAGACGGGCCTTGAGGCGTTGGCCGGGGAGCGTCTGACTGGCGCAGCGAACTGCCTGACCACGTTCATCCAGCAGGATGCTGTAGCCCCGGGACAATGTTGCCAGCGGGCTGACGGCATTGAGCGTCTGCGCCAGACCCTGCAAGTGCTGGCGGCGGCTGTTCAGGCTCTCCTGCATGGCGCGCGGCATGCGCCCGGACAGATGCTCCAGGCGCTGGCGCAGCAGTGTCAGTGTGCGCCCCGGATGTTGTGCGCCGAGGCGAGTGTCGAGTCGGGCCAGCCGTTCCTGGCTGGCGCCCAGGCGGCGCTCGATGCCGTGTAACAGACGTCGTTCGAGGTCATCAATGCGCTGGGATTGCTGTTGCAAACGCTCACCGGGATGGCGCAAGCGCTGGCTCAGACCTTCGAGGCGCGAGTGTTCACGATAGAGGCGTTCGCGCATACGCAGTAGGAGCCGCTGGCGCAGGCTTTCCAGACGCTGGCGGATATCCGTGCTGCTGGGGGCGAGCAGTTCGGCTGCGGCAGAGGGCGTCGGTGCCCGCACATCGGCCACGAAATCGGCAATGGAAACGTCGGTTTCGTGGCCGACCGCCGAGATGATGGGTGTCTGGCAGGCCGCCACGGCGCGCGCGACAGACTCTTCGTTGAAGCACCAGAGGTCTTCCAGTGATCCGCCACCACGCGCCAGGATCAGTGCATCGAAACCTCCACGATCCGCCAGTTCGATGGCGCGGACGATCTGCGGCGTCGCTTCGCGTCCCTGCACGGCGGTCGGTATCAACGTCAGCGTCACATGGGGGGCGCGCCTGCGAAATACCGAAATGATGTCGCGAATCACCGCGCCGGTGGGCGAGCTGACGATACCGATGCGCCGCGGGTGAGCGGGCAGGATGCGTTTGCTGTCGGTGTCGAACAGCCCTTCGGCAGCAAGCTTGTCCTTCAGCGCTTCGAAGGCCAGACGCAGGGCGCCGTCGCCAGCCGGCTCCAGTGAGTCGAGAATCAGCTGGTAATCGCCGCGCCCCTCGAATAGCGAAACCTTGCCGCGCACCTTGACGGCCAGCCCGTCACGCAACGCCTGGCGCACCCGCAGGGCGTTCTGCCGGAACAGGGCGCAACGCACCTGGGCGTTCTTGTCCTTGAGGGTGAAATAGATGTGTCCGGAAGCAGGGCGGGCCAGATTGGAAATCTCGCCTTCGACCCATATCTGGGCAAATACGTCTTCGAGCAACAGCCTGGCACGGCCATTGAGCTGGCTGACGGTAAGGACTTCACGGTCGAGGTTGAGGCGCTGGAACGGGTCTTTGAGCATGGGCGGCATGATAAAGCCTTGCAGGTGGTGAGGGGCAAAATCTCTTTCGGTGCGCAATCAGGCTGCAGAAATCTGTGCGGCACCGTACCATCGGTCGCTTTTACCCAAAGAGGTCGCGTTGCCGCCGAGGGTATTCATCCACTCAGGAGCTGTGTTCGATGAGCAAGCAGATTCGTATTGGTATCGCCGGTTACGGCAATCTCGGTCGGGGCGTCGAAGCCGCCATCGGCAAGAACCCGGACATGACGCTGGTGGGCATTTTCACGCGCCGTGCCCCCGCAGATCTGGTGCCGCTGGTTGCCGATACGCCTGTTTATCCGATGAGTGAACTGGACGAGCATCGCCAGGCCATCGATGTACTGATTCTCTGCGGTGGCTCCAAGGATGACCTGCCCGAGCAGGGGCCGCAGCTGGCGGCGATGTTCAACACCGTGGACAGTTTCGATACCCATGCGCGTATTCCCGAATACTTCGCAGCGGTGGACGAGCCTGCGCGTGCCAACGGCAAGACGGCGCTGATCTCCATTGGCTGGGACCCGGGTATGTTTTCCATCAACCGCCTGTATGGCGAAGCGCTGTTGCCTGATGGCGTGACCTACACTTTCTGGGGCAAAGGACTGAGCCAGGGGCATTCCGATGCCGTGCGCCGGGTGCCGGGTGTCAAGGCCGGCGTGCAGTACACGCTGCCTTCGCCCGTAGCCATCGACCGCGTGCGCAGCGGCGCGCGCCCCGAGCTGACCACGCGGGAAAAGCACACCCGCGAATGCTTTGTGGTGCTTGCCGCTGGGGCCGATGCAGGCGCCGTGGAGCAGGCCATCGTCAGCATGCCGAACTACTTCGCCGACTATGACACCAGCGTCAACTTCATCAGCGAAGAGCAGCTGCGTCGGGATCATCAGCGCATGCCCCACGGGGGCTTCGTGATTCGCAGCGGTAACACCAGCGAAGCGCACGCCCAGGTCATCGAGTATTCACTGCAACTGGAGAGCAACCCCGAATTCACCGCCAGTGTGCTGGTGGCCTATGCGCGCGCGGCCTACCGGCTGAACCAGCAAGGCCAGTTTGGCGCGAAGACAGCCTTCGACGTAGCGCCCGGTTTGCTGTCGCCCAAAACCGCGGAGCAACTGCGCGCCGAACTGCTGTAACGCACAGTCTGCGTTTCACGCTCCGCAGGCGCCGCTCCTGCTTGCGAAAGGTGCCACGCTGCGTGTGTTGGACCTTTCGCGCGCACGGCCCACACTGGCGGAAGTGGGCAGGGTATTTCAGTCAGGAATGTTCATGAACAACCGGCAATTCATCATTGCGCCACAGGTTTCCAGCTATCCCGGATCGCGGACGCAGGCACGCAAGATTCTGCGCTGGCTGAGCGGGCTTGGTGTCGTCGAGCCGCAACTCAGCGCTTGTGGCATGCGTCCTGGTGCGCTCGGCTATGCGATGGCGCCGGGGGCTGAGCGGGTGCTGGATCTGCCTGTGGGTCACAGCCTGCCCCTGGGGCAGCCCCGTAGCGGGCTGGAAATTGTTACGGATCGCTGTCTTTTCATGCCGGAACGTGATTTCGAGAAAGAGGCTGGTTGCCCGCATTGTCGTCGCGAGATAGGCGAGGCTCTGTTCGAGCATCTGGAAACCTGGATGCCGGGGGAAACCGACAATTTCGAGTGCCCGGAATGTGCCTTCGAGGATGACATCAACGGGTTTATCTTTCCTCAGCCATGCGCCTTCAGCGATCTGGGATTCATCTTCAACAACTGGCCGGGCGAATATTTCCTGCGAGGCTTTCTCGACGAGTTCAGCGACAGGCTAGGTTTTCCGATTCGCCAGGTCAGAGTGCGCCTCTGAATTGTCAGGGGGCGACGATGCGGTCATAGGCGCGTTGAGTGCAGCCGCTCTGGCAGGTATAATGCCGCGCTTCCTTTTTCCCGCCTGGGGAGCCCCACCATGCTGCGTATCAGCCAAGAAGCTCTGACATTCGATGATGTTCTCCTGATCCCCGGATATTCCGAGGTTCTGCCCAAAGATGTCAGCCTCAAAACTCGCCTGACCCGCGGGATCGAGCTGAATATTCCCCTGGTTTCCGCAGCCATGGACACCGTCACCGAAGCCCGCCTGGCCATCGCCATGGCGCAGGAAGGCGGCATCGGCATCATTCACAAGAACATGAGCATCGAGCAGCAGGCCATCGAAGTGCGCAAGGTCAAGCGCCACGAAACGGCCATCGTTCATGATCCTGTCACCGTTACGCCGGAAACCAAGATCAGCGAGTTGCTGCGCAAGGCACGCGAACTGGGCTTCTCCGGTTTCCCGGTGGTGTCCGGCAAGGAACTGGTAGGCATCGTTACTGGCCGTGACCTGCGTTTCACACCGAACGCCGGAGACTCCGTGGCGGCAATCATGACGCCCAAGGACAAGCTGGTCACCGTGCTCGAAGGCACCGGCCTGGAAGAAATCAAGACCAAGCTGTACGAGCACCGCATCGAGAAGATGCTGGTAGTCGACGACAACTTCCACCTGCGCGGCCTGGTGACCTTTCGCGATATCGAGAAGGCCAAGACCTACCCGTTGGCATCCAAGGATGAGCAGGGGCGCCTGCGTGTCGGCGCTGCCGTGGGCACTGGCGCGGACACTGCCGAGCGTGTCGAGGCGCTGGCCGCTGCCGGTGTAGACGTGGTGGTGGTGGATACCGCTCACGGCCACTCCAAGGGCGTGCTCGACCGCGTGCGTTGGGTGAAACAGAACTTCCCGCAGGTACAGGTGATCGGCGGCAATATCGCCACCGGCGAAGCGGCGCTGGCGCTGGTTGAGGCCGGTGCTGATGGTGTCAAGGTGGGTATCGGCCCAGGCTCGATCTGCACCACGCGTATCGTTGCAGGTGTCGGCGTACCGCAGATTTCAGCCATCGCCAACGTGGCTGCTGCGCTGCAGGGCACCGGTGTGCCGATGATCGCCGATGGCGGCATCCGCTTCTCCGGCGACCTGTCAAAGGCCATCGTTGCCGGCGCCAACGCGGTGATGATGGGCTCGATGTTTGCCGGCACCGAAGAGGCGCCGGGTGAAATCGAACTGTTCCAGGGCCGTTCCTACAAGGCCTACCGCGGCATGGGCTCGCTGGGCGCCATGTCCCAGGCCCAGGGCTCCTCGGACCGCTATTTCCAGGATTCCTCTGCAGGCGCCGAGAAACTCGTACCCGAAGGCATCGAAGGTCGTGTGCCATACAAGGGTTCGCTGGCGGCAATCATCCATCAGCTGATGGGCGGCCTGCGTGCTTCCATGGGCTATACCGGCTGCGCCACTGTCGACGAGATGCGTACCCGGCCGCAGTTCGTGCGCATCACGGGTGCCGGTATGGCCGAATCGCACGTGCATGATGTGCAGATCACGAAAGAGGCGCCGAACTACCGGGTCGGTTGATCCAGCCTCGATTAACAGGCGCTGGAAGCTGGAAGCTGGATGCTGGAAGTCGTAACTTCGGGCCTCTGCTTCCAGCTTCTGGCTTTCAGCTTCAAGCTTTTTCCGAAGGAAAGCCCATGTCTCACCCCGACATTCACGCCCATCGCATTCTCATCCTCGATTTCGGCTCTCAATACACTCAGCTGATCGCGCGTCGCGTGCGTGAGCTTGGCGTCTATTGCGAACTGCATCCCTTCGACATGAGCGATGAGGACATCCGCGAATTCAACCCGCGCGGGATCATCCTCGCCGGCGGCCCTGAGTCCGTGCATGCCGAAGGCAGCCCACGCGCGCCGCAGGCGGTGTTCGATCTGAACGTGCCGCTGTTCGGTATCTGCTACGGCATGCAGACCATGTCCGAGCAGCTTGGCGGCAGGGTTCAGGGTTCCGATGAGCGCGAATTCGGTTATGCCCGTGTCGATCTGGTCGGCAAGTCGAAGCTGTTCGATGGCATCGAGGATCACATGGACGACGACGGCATGTTCGCCCTCGATGTCTGGATGAGCCACGGCGACAAGGTCACCGATCTGCCGGAAGGCTTCCATATCCTGGCCAGCACCCCGAGCTGCCCGATCGCTGCCATGGGTGACGATACGCGTGGCTACTACGGCGTACAGTTCCATCCCGAAGTGACCCACACCCGTCAGGGCGGACGCATCCTTTCGCGCTTCCTGCTGGATATCTGTGGCTGTGAAGCCCTGTGGACTCCGTCCAACATCGTCGATGATCTGATCGAACAGGTCCGCGCTCAGGTCGGCTCGGCCAACGTGCTGCTGGGCCTGTCTGGTGGCGTCGATTCCTCGGTGGTCGCGGCGCTGCTGCACAAGGCTATCGGTGACCAGTTGACCTGCGTGTTCGTTGACAACGGCCTGCTGCGCCTGCACGAAGGCGACCAGGTGATGGCGATGTTCGCCGAGAACATGGGCGTCAAGGTGATCCGCGCCGATGCCGAGGCCCAGTTCCTCGGCAACCTGGAAGGCGAGGCCGACCCGGAGAAGAAGCGCAAGATCATTGGTCGCACCTTTATCGACGTATTCGATGCCCAGGCCAGCAAACTCGACAATATCCAGTTCCTCGCCCAGGGCACCATCTACCCGGACGTGATCGAGTCTGCCGGTGCCAAGAGCGGCAAGGCTCACGTGATCAAGTCGCACCACAACGTCGGTGGCCTGCCGGAGGAGATGAACCTCAAGCTGGTCGAGCCGCTGCGTGAATTGTTCAAGGATGAGGTACGCAAGATCGGTCTCGAACTCGGCCTGCCTTACGACATGGTCTATCGCCATCCTTTCCCCGGCCCGGGACTCGGTGTACGCATTCTTGGCGAAGTGAAGAAGGAATACGCCGACCTGCTGCGTCGTGCCGACCACATCTTCATCGAGGAACTGCGCAACTTCGACTGGTACCACAAGACCAGCCAGGCCTTCGTGGTGTTCCAGCCGGTCAAGTCGGTCGGTGTGGTGGGTGATGGCCGCCGTTACGCCTGGGTCGTCGCGCTGCGCGCCGTGGAAACCATCGACTTCATGACGGCCCGCTGGGCGCACCTGCCCTACGAGCTGCTGGAGAAGGTCTCCAACCGCATCATCAATGAGATCGAAGGCATCTCCCGCGTCACCTACGACGTGTCGAGCAAGCCGCCGGCGACCATTGAGTGGGAGTGAATTTACGTCCTTCGAGGACTATCGCCAGCTATCGAAAAGTCGCCGTAACGTGTTGATCTGTTAGGGAAATACGTCACGGCATCTATCGGTGGCTATCGCCGGCCAGCAAAATAAGTTGACGGTAGCGCTGGCGGTAAAAATCGAGGCCGAATTAAGACACTCTCGTTCACTATTGAGACTTTTACCGTCTTTGACGGTAAAAGTTTTCTCGGGAAAGCTTGTTTCATGCGGCTTTCCGGGCATCAGCAGGTCTCCAGCTCCCTGACGGTAAAAGCCGTCAGAAAACCGGAGGAAATCCTCGATGCTTACGGACACTGCACTGCGAAATCTGAAGCCTAAGTCCAAGATTTATAAGGTTTCTGACCGAGACGGGATGTACGTGACGGTATCGCCCAGCGGTACCGTCACGTTCCGCTACGACTACCGTCTCCACGGTCGCCGCGAAACGCTGACCCTCGGGCGTTATGGTCCTGGCGGTATTTCACTGGCGATGGCGCGCGAACTGCTTCTGGAAGCGCGGAAAACCGTTCTCAACGGCGTATCGCCCGCGCTTGAAAAGCAGCGCGAGAAGCGCCGGGTGGTCGACATCAAAACCTTCGGCACCGCGATGGAGGCGTGGCTGGCCAATGCCAGATTGGCCGACAGCACCCGCGCCATGCGCAAGCACATCATTGACCGCGACATCCTGCCGGTATTCCGCAATCGCCTGTTGACCGAGGTTCAAGCCGAAGACCTGCGGGCCTTGTGCAACAAGGTCAAGGAGCGTGGGGCACCCGCCACTGCGGTTCAGATTCGCGACATCGTGAAGCAGGTCTATATCTACGCCATCACCCACGGTGAGAAGGTAGAAAACCCTGCGGACAGCGTGAAGGCAGCTTCGATCGCCACGTTCGTGCCGAAAGACCGTGCCTTGTCGCCGCTGGAGATCCGGCTGATGGTTCAGCAGATGGAGTCGGTGGCAACCTATCCCACTATCAGGCTGGCCCTGCGCCTGATTCTGCTAACGTTGGTGCGCAAGAGCGAACTGATCCAGGCCACCTGGGATGAGGTCAACTTCGAGAGTGCCACCTGGACGATTCCTAAGCAGCGGATGAAGGGGCGTAATCCGCATGTGGTCTACTTGTCGAGCCAAGCGCTCGATATCTTCGTGACCCTGCATGCCTGCGCGGCGGGTTCCCGATTCGTCTTTCCGTCTCGTTACGATGCCGAGCGGTGTATGTCCAATGCGACCTTGAATCGGGTCACACAGCTCGTGGTACAGGCCGCGAAAACCAAAGGGCTGCCGCTGCACCCGTTCACCGTCCATGACCTGCGTCGTACCGGCTCGACGCTGCTGAACGAAATCGGCTTCAACCGCGACTGGATCGAGAAGTGCTTGGCGCACGAGGATGGGCGTTCGTCACGTTCGGTCTACAACAAGGCCGAGTACGCGGAGCAGCGGCGCCACATGCTGCAGGAGTGGGGCAACCTGGTCGATGCCTGGGGAGGCGGGCAGACTTACGTGCCCAGGCTGATGCCAAACAACGTGGTCGTGCCGGCGCTGAGCGCGCTGGCCTGAAGGATTGGCAAGGTTGTCATTTGACAACCTTGCCGGTCATCCCCATAATGGAGTTCACCGATGGCCCGTCCCTCGCACTCGAAGAAAGAGGTCGAAGAAGCGCTTAGGCATGCCGAAGGGCAGGGTTGGCGCGTGGAAGTTGGTGGCAGTCACGCCTGGGGGCGGATTTACTGTCCCTACAACGATGAGGAATGCCGCTGCGGCGAGTTCTGCATCACCAGCGTATGGAGCACGCCAAAGAATCCCAGCAACCATGCACGCGCCTTGCGGCGCGTCGTGGACAACTGCACCACGCACCGTCAGCAGCAGGATGCTGGCGACGGTGCAGAGGAGTAGGACGATGGAATACACCTTCACTCTGAAATACCAACTCGCCGACAATGAGCGTGACCCGGACGTACTGGTTGAACGACTTGGCGAAGCTGGTTGCGACGATGCCCTGGTCGGCATCGGCCTGCCTGGGCGGCTAGCGCTGGAGTTCACCCGCGAGGCCGAGAGCGCAGATGCGGCTGTGCGCAGCGCACTGGCCGATGTGCGTAATGCAGTGCCGTCGGCCAAGCTCATCGAGGTAGCCCCGGATCTGGTCGGCCTCACCGATGTGGCTGAAATGGTTGGGGTGTCGCGACAGAACATGCGCAAGCTGATGCTGGCCAATCCGGGAAGTTTCCCGGCACCGGTGCACGAGGGCAGTGCGTCGATCTGGCACCTGGCAGATGTGCTGGCCTGGTTGCAGGTCAGGGGTAGCTACTCGCTGGCCAAGGGTGTTCTGGAGGTGGCCCGAGTGGCCTTGCAGGTCAATCTGGTCAAGGAATTTCGGCGTCTACCACGATCAACTTCCAAGGAGCTGGAGGCTCTTGTTGGCTGAGGCCATTGTCGGCTCATTCCGGATCCGCACCCGCCCGAATCGGGCGAGTTTTCCGTAGGCGGACATCCGGGCCGCTGCCCCCCCTGTGAGGTGCCTGCTTGCGCTCCTCGATCCAGGCTTCGACCTCGGCTAAGTCCCACACCACGCAGCGCGAGGTCAGCTTGAAGCGCCGGGGGAACTCCCCACGGCGCTCCATCTCGTAGATGGTGGTCTCGGACAGGGGAATGATCTGTCTCAGCTCTTGTCTCCGAATGGTACGCCGGAAGGGCAGGGGGCTGCGCTTCGGGAACTGTGGCAGTGCTTCGTAGGCTTCCGTGCCGGGTATCGGAAGAGGCTGGCTGGTTTCGGCGATTGAAGCACTGGATGTAGGCGATACATATTCCATCTCAAACTCCAGGAGTCTGGTCACTTGGAAACACTGTGAGGTCCTGTGGCTATCGAGAGAACTTGCTGGAGCGTAGTGGGGCAAATCGGCATCGCGTCTATCACTCTTAGATGTAGTGAGCGCAATATTTATTCCCCGCGCCATGCCACGGGCAGTTCAGCATGAGCCGGCATCAGTTTCGATAGGGCTGCAGGACCAGGTCTCGATTGACGATCACACGAAGTGGCAGGCCGGGACGCTCGGTGAGCGTTGGCTTGATGTCCAGGTTGCGTCGGGTCATCTCCTGGCCGACCTGGTTCACCGTATCCTGCAGGCTGTCGCGCCCGGCAATGATGATCCGGTCACCCTCGCCACGCGTCGATGGTGCGGCCAGTTCGGTACCGATGCCCAGCAGGGTGGTCATGGCAGCGCCGGCGACGATGCGATCCCAGTGCCAGTCGACGCCATCTTCCAGGCCGGAGTATCCCGAGGCATCCGTGCCGACCAGGTCGTCCAACTGGAAGGAAGAGGTGTCTGGCAGGATGATCCGTTGCCATACCACCTGCACGCGTCGCTGCCCGTAACTGACCTGGCTGTCGTAGCGGCCCAGCAGGCGTGAACCCTGCGCGATCAGCAGATGCTCACCGGTGGCGCTGTCATAAACCGGCTCGGTCACCGTGGCGATTACGTCGCCGGGAAGATCGGATTTGATGCCGGTTACCAGAGCGGCCGCGATCACCGTGCCGGCCATGACCTGATAGGGCGATTCGGGCATTTGCACAAACCCGGAATTGCGGACTTCAGTATTTACGGATTTACCGGGAAACGCATCACGGTGGTCGTTACGCTCAGCCTTGGCGGACAGACGATCGGCCGTCATCGCACCGGGTCCTGCCTGGCCCACTGCGTTTCGCCCACCGCCAGTAGAGCGGAAGAAGACCGGTGACAGGGCTGCTTCCTCGGCTTCCTTCAATCTTGTCTGGTGTTCGAGTGCTGCGGGGTTGGATCCGGCGAGTGGATAGCCCGCCGCCTCGCCCTGGTGGTCACGCGGAAGAAGGGCAACGTCCGGCTCGCCGGGTGGCGCTGGAGGCGGCGCGTCCCGTATCGGGTCCGGAGGCAGTTGGCTGTAGTCCGAGGGCAGCTGACTCAGCCCCTCGGAGCGGGTGATGCGATCGACATTGTATAGCTCGTTGGGCTCGACACCCTGACGGCGTTGCTGCGGTTGCAGTGACCACAGCATCGCTCCCAGCACCACGGTGACAAGTCCGCCTGCGACCACTGCCAGTGTCCTAGGGTTCAGGCGGGTCACCGGCTGCGGTCGCGCACGCATCTCGAGGGACTCCGGCGCTACCTTTTGGGGCTGCGCTGGGCGCTCGCTGTCCGGAAGGGGCGCAGATGGGTTCATGTTCCTGGCCTGCGCGCCACGCCATCAGTGCGCTCGATTCGCACCACATCGCCCTTATCGGCACCCAGACGCAATTCGGCAGCGCCGAATAGACGATCGACTATGTAGTAGGGCGAGCGGAAACGGTAGTTGACCAGTTGGCCGTCACCTTCCGGTCCGACGACAAACAACGGCGGTAGCTCGCCCTGTGCAATCCCTGCCGGGAACTGAATGTAGACCTTGCGACCGTCGTCGAATGCCCGCAGCGGTTTCCAGGCGGGGCGACTGCCGATAATCGCGTAGCGAAAGCGCAACTGCTCCAGGCTCAATCCGGCATCAATCGGTGCAGCCGCCTCCGCCCTTGCTGCTCGCCGTTGCAGCGCCAGCATTCGATCGGCGGGATAGTCCCAGGACACCGAAGCCATCCAGGCGTGTTCGGTGGAACTCAGCTCGATCAGGTAGGTGCGGCGCGTGGTGGTGATCACCAGGTTGGTGTTGAGATCGACGCGCGTCGGTTTGATCAGCACGCTGGTACGTAGCTCATCGCCGTCGCCGCTGGAGGTGTCGCCGACGATCCAGCGCGCGGTATCGCCGGCCGCGACCGTGACCAGTTCCTCGCCGGCTTGCAGGTTGATGGCAGTCACCCGACCGGGGCTCGTATACACCTGGTACAGCGCTCCGTCAGAGTAGGGCCAGACCTGGATCGCATTGATATAGCCTTCAGGGTCGGGGCCAACCTGCGCCGCGTTATTCGCACGAGTCACGCGGGTGCGCGCGTCGGCAACCTCGGGGGCCTGTCTTGCAGGCGGTAGGGGCTTGAGTTGGGCCGGTAGGGCCAACGGTTGCGGCACGGTCACCACCTCGATGGGCTTGACCGCTTCGGGAAGGCGCTCGGCGCGTATGGGTTCGTCCAGGGCCACGACCGGTGGTGGAACGCTGCGACCGGAGCAGCCGGTGAGGACTGCGAGCAGGAGCGGGCAGGCGTACTGCCTGGCGAGGTGCTTGGAGTTCTTCAGGGTGTTCATGGGGGCTTGGCTCATTGTGAGGTGTCCAGTTCACGGCTCCACGACAGGCCGTTGACGTAGATGCCCAGCGGGTTGCTGCGCAGCTTCTCTTCGGTGCGTGGGGGCTGCAGCACGACCGAGAGAACGGCGGTCCACCGTTCAAGGCCGGCAGCCGCGCCGTTGACATAGCGACGCTCATCCCAGCGCATTTGGAATGAATCCTCGCTGGCCCGCACCACGCTGGTGACCTCGACGGTCACCGATTCCTTGCCGACCCGGGCAAAGGGATCGTTGCTGCGGGCGTATTCGTTAAGCGTGGCGGCACCCCGGTCAGTGGTGTACTGATAGGCCTGTAGCCAGTTTTGCCGAACCACGACCGGATCGATGGGCAAGGCCCGCACCTGGCCTATGAAGCGCGCCAGGTGGTGGGCGATCTGGGCGTCTGCGGGTTGGTACGCGCTGGCGGCTTCGCCCACCGTACGAACCTGTCCCGTGCTGTCGACCTCAACCACATAGGGCGTGACCAGCGACTGTGACGAGCGCCAGACCAGACCCGCTGCCATCAGCAGCGCCAGGCCCAGGCAACCAAAAGCCATCAGGCGCCAGTTTCTGGCCTGGACTCGACTGGCGCCCAGCCGCTCATCCCAGACCTGGGCGGCCGCCTGGTAGGGGGTGACGGGCTGGGGTGTGTCCGAATAGCGAACGCGGGCTCGCTTGAAGCGCATGTGCCTCTCCTTTACGTATCGGATGAGTCCTGAAGTCGCGGTCCTGTGGCGGAGCCGCTGCCATCGCCGCCACGTAGCGTATGGGCGAGGGTGGATGCCGCCTGGGCGACCCGCTGTCGGCGCTGCAGTTGCTTGGCCCACGCCGGTTGTGGTGAAGCCGACGGTCCGAGCGGCAGATCTGTAGCGGCAGCAGCGGATGAGCCAGTGCGCGCCAGGCCTGAAAGGCCGCCCTGTGCAGCACGCGCGATGCGCGGTGCCATGCGTGCCCCGGATATGGCGGCACCGCCGAGACCGGTGGTAATGGCCACGGCACCCGCCGCCACGCCCGCAGCCCCCAGTGCCGTACCGGCTGCTGCACCGGCGCCCAGTTGCGGCGCACCCGACACCAGGCCGGCGGCTATGCCCGGACCGAAGATGCCCAGCCCGAGCAGCGCCAGTGCCGCCAGCATCGTGGCCAGGGCATGGTCGATGGAGGGGTTCTCGGGCGCTGCGAGAAACTCGTCAAACAACCCGCTGCCGATTCCCACGATCACGGCGAGCACCAGGATCTTGATGCCGGAGGAGACGACGTTGCCGAGGACCTTCTCGGCCAGAAAGGCCGTTTTGTTCCAGAGCGCGAAGGGCACGAGAACGAAACCGGCGAGGGTCGTCAGCTTGAATTCGATGAGTGTGACGAACAGCTGGATCGAGAGGATGAAGAAGCTGATGAGGATCACCAGCCAGGCCAGGAACAGCACGACGATGCTGTCCAGGTTGCTCACCGTCTTGGTGATGCCGGTCAGGCTGGCAATATGGTCGAGCAGGGGGCGTCCTGCCTCGACGCCGATGGCGGCGAGTCGACCGGGCTGCAGAAATTGCTCAGGCGGCAGCGACGACCCCGAGGCCAGCAGCCCCAGGCCGGTGAAAGAGTTGAAAATGATTTCGGCCAGCCAGTTGAAGTGGCCAATGATGAAGGCGAACGCCCCTACGTAGAGCGTCTTTCTGAGCAGCTTGCCGATGACGTCGTCGCCCGCTGTGGCCCAGAGCAGGCCCGCCAGGGTCATGTCGATCACCACCAACGTGGCCGACAGGAAGGCGATCTCGGGCCCCAGCAGGCCGAAACCGGAGTCGATGTAGCGTGAGAAAACCGCCAGGAATCGGTCGATCACACCCACATCGTTCATCGCGGCGCCTCCTCGAAGCTCGCCGGGATCGCAGGCAGGCTTTGCAGCGTGAGGAATTCGCCTGGCAGCGCGGGGCCCGCAAAAAAGCGCTGCGCAACGGCGTCCGGCTGAGCCGGTTCGGGCGACGTCGGAGCCTGCGGCTGATCCGCTTCACAGCCGCCGAGCATCAGCGCGCCTGTCACCACGAGCACCCAGCGGATCGTGCGCCTCATGGCCCAAACAGCCGGACGGGGTGAGGCGTATACAGGGTGCCTGAACCCATGAAACGGCGGCGCTGCTCGCGCGCTTCATGTTCGTCGGCGACCTGCCGGGCATGATCGATTGCCACGGCCCGATTCTGCGTGAGCGCCATCTGCTGAGCCTGGATTGCCTGCTTGGCCTGCAGCGCCAGGAGCTGGTTGGTTGCCTGACTGGCCTGCAGCGCACCCACTGCCGACTGGCTCTGGGCGACCAGATCAGTCAGCACGGCCTGGTCCATGCTCAGGTTGTCGGCCACCTGTGCCTGCATGCGAAGCGCGGTGTGCAGGCCTTGGCGCTCCTGCCGCCAGCGCTCGATGCGCTGCTGGGCCAGATCCGCGCCGGTTGCCGACTGCCCGTACTGCTCTGGATACAGCTGTGCAAACGCCTGGTCGAGCTGGCTGAGCTCATAGGCCAACCCCTGGGCCTGGACGAGCAACTGCTCGCTTCGGGCGAGCGACAGCCTCAGCCGGTTGATCGCATTGAAATCGAGCGAGGCCAGGTGACGCGCTTGGTTCAGCAGCATCTGCGTTTCGTTCTGCAGCTGGCTGAGCTGGTTGTTGGTCATCTCCAGGGTGCGCAGGGCGGTCAGGGTGTTCTGGAGCAGGTTGGTCGGGTCGATCACGGTCATCGCGTCGGCGCGTCCGAGCAGCGCCAGCCCGGCGAGCAGCAGGGTACAGGTGTGTGGCGCACGCATGCGCCGGCTCATGTCGGCTCCACCTGTTGAGGGCAGTGACTGGCAAGCAGCTCGGCGGCCCAGTCGAGTCCACGGTGGCGCAGCCAGGCGTTGGCGAAGTCGAGGCTGGTGTGTTCCGCCAGCAACCGGTCGATCTGGTGTTGATCGGCGGGACCGGCAGCAGCGGCAAACGCCAGCGCAACGGGCCCCAGTTCCAGTTCGAACAGGCGATTGCCCTGGCGGGACTGGAAGTAGTAGTCGCGCTTGGGGGTCGCTCGCGCAACGATGTCGATCTGTCGGGCGTTGAGTCCGAAGGCGCGATAGAGGTCACGTACTTGCGGCTCGTGCGCCTGGGGATTGGGCAGCAGGATGCGGCTGGGGCAGCTTTCGATGACCGCGCTGGCGATGCTGGAGGCCTGGATGTCGGCCAGCGACTGGGTCGAGAAGATGACCGAGACGTTTTTCTTGCGCAGCGTCTTGAGCCACTGGCGGATGCGCGCTGCGAACAGCGGCTCGTCGAGAAACAGCCAGGCCTCATCGAGCATGAGCAATGTGGGCGCGCCATCGAAGCGCGCCTCGAACCGATGAAACAGGTAACTGAGCACGGCGGCCACGGCAGCCTTGCTGTGCATCAGCTCCTCCAGCTCGAAGCACTGCACATCCGCCGTGCCCAGGCGCTCCTCTTCGGCGTCCAGCAGCCGGCCGTGGGCGCCGCCCAGCACGTAGGGCTGCAACGCCTCGCGCAGGTGAGCATCCTGCAGCAGGACGGCGAAGCCGGTCAGGGTGCGTTGACCAATTGGCGCACCGGCGAGGCTGTGCAGCGCCGTCCAGATGGCCGTCTTCTGGTCCGGCCCCAGGTCGACGCCTTCCTGCTGCAGTCTGGCCTGGATCCATTCGCTGGCCCAGGTGCGCTGTCCTTCATGTTCGAGGTGCGCCAGGGGTTGGAAGGCGATATTGCCGTCCCGTCCCAGGTCGTAGTGGTCGCCGCCAAGCCCGAGGGTAGCGGCACGCAGGGAACGACCCATGTCGAAGATCAGCAGGCGGGCGCCGGCATAGCGTCGAAACTGCATGGCCAGGGTGGCCAGCAGGACGGACTTGCCCATCCCCGTCGGGCCTGCCACCAGCGTGTGGCCGACATCGCCGACGTGGGTGACCAGCCGAAAGGGGGTTGAGCCCTCGGTGCGAGTGACCATCAGGGGCGGGCCGTCGAGGTGGGCGTTGCGGACGGGACCGGCCCAGACCGCTGAGACCGGCATCAGATGAGCGAGGTTGAGGGTGGAGATGATGGGCTGGCGCACATTCGCATAGGCGTTGCCGGGAATGGACGACAGCCAGGCCTCCACCGCGTTCAGTTGCTCGGCGATGGTGACCAGTCCGCGCCCCTGGATGGCTTGCTCGATCAGCCGCAGCTTCTGGTCCGCTCGCTGCGGATCCTCGTCGAACACCGTGACCGTCGCGGTCATGTAGCCGTAGGCGGCCTCGTCGGCACCCAGTTCCTGCAGGGCCGCGTCGGCATCGGCGGCTTTGTTGGCAGCGTCGCTGTCGACCAGCGGACTTTCCTGCTGAAAGAGGGTCTCGCGCAGCAGGGCCAGCACACCCTTGCGCTTGGCGAACCACTGGCGACGCAGGCGTGTCAGCTCGGTGAGGGCTTCCTCCTTGTCCATGCAGATGAAACGGGTCGACCAGCGATAACCGATATTCAGGTGGTTCAGCTCATCGAGCACGCCCGGCCAGGTAGAAGTCGCAAAACCGCGAACCGACAGAACCCGCAAGTGCTGATCGCCCAACATCGGCGCGAGTCCCGTCGTCAATGCGCAGTCGGCCAGCAGGGCGTCCAGGTGAACGGGCACCTCCGGTACCGCCACGGCGTGACGATCAGTCGAAACGGTGCCGTGCAGATAGGTGAGGGTCTCGCTGTCATCGAGCCAGCCGGCCTCGGGGATGGTGCCCTGCAGAAGGTCCTGGAAGCGGTCGGTTTCGGTCACAAAAGCCGTGATCTGCTGACGCCAGTCCACACCGGTTCGAGGTTTGTCGGCATACAACAGGCTGGCGGCCCGCGCGTGAACCTCCTCGCGGGGCAGGTAGGTGAGGGTCAGGCGATAGCAACTCTCGAAATGACTGTCGGGCGATCCGAACGTGGCGCGCCGCTCTTCGTCGACCAGCCAGGACAGCGGATCGGGAAACCGGCTGGTGGGGTAATGCGCAGCGACCTGGCGATCGGCCTCGACGTGGAGCATCCAGCCGGAGCCGAGACGGCGCAGCGCGTTGTTCAGACGCGTCGTGGTGGCCACCAACTCGGCTTCGGTGGCGCTGTCGAGGTCCGGCCCGCGATAGCGAAGCGTCCTTTGGAACGCGCCATCCTTGTTGAGCACGACGCCAGGCGCAACGAGCGCGGCCCAGGGAAGCCAGTCGGCGAGGCGAGCCGGGCGGTCGCGGTATTCACGAAGATTGAGCATCGTGGGTCCTAGACGTCCAGGAGGGAGGGGTATTTGATATGGCGGGCAAAGACCTGCATGAACTGCGGGTCGAGGCGCGCCCCCCAGACGGCGAGTGCGTGACCGACCAGCCAGAGCGCCAGGCCTGGCAGCCATAGCTGCAGACCCAGACCGACTACGGCAGCAATGGTCCCGTTGACGATGGCCACGCTGCGCGGCGCACCGCCCAGCAGGATGGGCTCGCTGAGCGAGCGATGAAGCGGCAGCTCGAAGCCCTGCAGGGGCTGATCCGATGCATTCATGCGATCACCGCGCCCCCTGCAAAGCTGAAGAAACTGAGAAAGAAGGAGGAGGCGGCGAACGCGATCGAGAGCCCGAAGACGATCTGGATCAGCTTGCGGAAACCCCCTCCGGTGTCGCCGAAGGCGAGCGCAAGGCCCGTGGTAATGATGATGATCACCGCGACGATCTTGGCGACCGGACCCTGCACCGAGTCGAGAATTGACTGCAGCGGGCCCTCCCAGGGCATGCCTGATCCGGCAGCAAGGGCGGGCATGGCAATCATCAGCAACAGGGCGAGCATCACGCCTTGCCGTGGTGAGATTCGGCACCAGGCGCTGGACAGGTGTCGGTTCATGGCGTGGCTCCATGGATATCGATGAGGGTGGGGTTGGCAGGGCAGCCGACCGGCTGCAGCCGGTAGCCCTGGTCGTCGTAGCCGATGACCTGCGCGATTTGCTGTACGCGCCGTGCACGGCCACGACCGGCCAGAAACACGATGAGGTTCACCGTTTCGGCAATCAGCGACCGTGGCGCGGCAAGTGCGACCTCCAGGATAAGTTGCTCCAGTCGCAGCAGTGCGCCCTGGCAGGATCCGGCATGAAGCGTGGCGATGCCGCCCGGATGCCCGGTCCCCCAGGCCTTGATCAGGTCCAGCGCCTCTGCTCCACGGACTTCACCCACGACGATGCGGTCGGGGCGCAGGCGCAGGGTGCTGCGCACCAGGTCCGCCATGCTCACAACTCCGTCCTGTGTGCGCAGGCTGACCTGATCCTGCGCCGCGCATTGCAACTCGACGGTGTCTTCCAGCACGAGCACTCGGTCACCCGTTTCGGCGACAGCGGCCAGCAGGGCATTGGCCAGGGTGGTCTTGCCACTGCTGGTGCCTCCCGCGACAAGGATGTTCAGCCGCTTGCGCACGGCATCGCGCAGCAGGTCGACCTGTGCCGGTGTGAGGATGCCGTCGTTCGCGTACTGCTCCAGTGCAATGACGTGCCTGGCCCGCTTGCGCAGGGCGAAGGCCGGGGCCGGTGATGCCGGTGGCAGCACCCCCTCGAAGCGTTCGCCGGACTGCGGCAGTTCGGCGCTCAGCAGGGGGCGTGCCCGATGCACCTCGCTGTTCACGTGGGCGGCCACCAGGCGGATGATGCGTTCACCGTCGGTAGCGGCCAGGGCGCCAAGGGGCGAGCGTCCGCTCGATAGCCTGTCGACCCACAACCGACCGTCGGGGTTGAGCATGATCTCGAGCACGTCCGGGTCGTCCAGGGCATCGGCGATCAACGGGCCCATAGCGGTGCGCAACATCAGCACGCGCCGATCTGAAAGGATTGGCGCGGTCATTACGAGTCCTCGCGTTCGGCGAAGGCTTCAGGCCGCGACGGGTCGAGGACCGTATCGGCCTGTACCTCATCGAACAGGCGGCGGCCTTTCTGCAGGCGCCGCCCCACCTGTTCGATGAACTGTGAAAAACGCAGACGGCCCTGGGCCCTGGCCGCTTCCTGGTGCGCCTCCGGGATAGGCGAGCTGACCGTCAGGTAGTGGCGCACGTACAGCGCTACGGTCTCGATGAGGATGTTCTGGTCCCGCTCCAGCCGTTCGAACTGCCGTGACAACCGGTCCAGGCGCTTGGCCATCGCGGTGTCTCGCTGGTCGCCGGAGGCAGGTGACAGCCAGGCCGCCACTGCGGCCGCCACGAGGGAGGACTTGGAGACGCCTTTCTTGATGGCCAGCTCGTTCAGCCGCTTGGCGTGCTCGGGGTCGATGAACAGGTTCAGGCGTGCTCGGCTCATAGGATGATTCCGTCGTCAGGGTCAAGCGAGGCCATGCGCGCGGCATCGATCCGTTGCATGTCAGGCCGGGCGGAGGAAGGCGTGGTTTCATCGTCATCCAGCAGGTCGAAGTCGCTGGCTGCCAACGGTCCGGTTGACCACTCGCGGGCCGGCCCGCCGTCCTGGGTGACCGCGAGCGATTCGGGCTCGGACACGTCAGCGGTTGCGGCGAGGCCGGCCCAGTCATCGAGCCGGGGCGGCGGCGCGTCGAGGTAGCAGCCAGGCCGCAGCGATGGTGCTGGCAGCAGCCGCTGCGTGAAGTTGGCGTCTTCGTAGTAACGCAGCTTGAGCGCACGGATGGGCGGGTGGCCGGACAGCATCACAACCGACTGATCAACCGGCAGCTGCATGACTTCACCGGGGGTCAGCAGCGCACGGGCCGTTTCCTGGCGAGACACCATCAGATGCCCCAGCCAGGGCGCCAGACGGTGGCCGGCGTAGTTGCGCTGGGCCCGCAGTTCGGTGGCGGTGCCCAGGGTCTCCGAGATTCGCTTGGCGGTTCGTTCGTCGTTGGTGGCGAAGGTGATGCGCACGTGGCAGTTGTCCAGAATCGAATGGTTCTGGCCGTAGGCCTTGTCGATCTGGTTGAGCGACTGCGAAATGAGAAATGCGCGCAAGCCGTAGCCGGCCATGAAGGCCAATGCCGACTCGAAGAAGTCCAGTCGACCCAGCGCCGGAAACTCGTCGAGCATCAGCAGCAGCCTGTGCTTGCGTTCGATCCCGTCCGCACCGTCCAGCGATTCGGTCAGGCGCCGCCCGATCTGGTTCAGGATCAGGCGGATCAGGGGCTTGGTACGGCTGATGTCCGATGGCGGGACGACCAGGTACAGCGATACCGGATGGGGCGCCGAGATCAAGTCGGCAATGCGCCAGTCGCAGCGCGACGTCACCTGAGCGACGGTTGGATCGCGATACAGGCCCAGAAACGACATGGCGGTGGAGAGCACGCCGGACCGTTCGTTCTCGCTCTTGTTGAGCACCTCCCTCGCGGCTGACGCCACGACGGGGTGGGGTTCGTCACCGAGATGGGCCGTGGCCATCATCCGGTGCAGGGTCAACTCGAAGGTGCAGGTTGGGTCGGAGAGGAAGGTGGCCACGCCGCCGAGCGTCTTGTCACGACCGGCATAGAGCACATGCAGGATGGCACCGACCAGCAGGGCGTGGCTGGTCTTCTCCCAGTGATTGCGTCGTTCCAGCGCGCCCTCGGGGTCGACCAGGATATCGGCGATGTTCTGCACGTCGCGCACTTCGTGGACGCCGCGACGTACCTCCAGCAGCGGATTGTAGGCAGCCGACGCCGGATCGGTCGGGTTGAACAGCAGACAGTGCGAGAACCGCGATCGCCAGCCGGCCGTCAGGTTCCAGTTCTCACCCTTGATGTCATGGATGACCGCCGAGGCCGGCCAGGAGAGGAGGGTGGGGACCACCAGGCCGACGCCCTTGCCCGAACGCGTCGGAGCAAACGCCAGCACATGTTCGGGACCTGCATGACGCAGATAACGGTTCCCGAATCGACCGAGGAAAACGCCGTCAGCCGCACAAAGGCCGGCCTTGCGTACCGCTCGTGCGTCGGCCCAGCACGCCGACCCATAGGTGGTGACGGTTCCCGACTGGCGGGCGCGCCAGAGCGCCATGCCAATCGCGAACAGCACGGCCAGCCCACTGCCCGATGCCGCGATCAGACCTGCTGTATCGAAGACCCGAGGTGCGTAGGCACCATAAAGCAGCCACCACTCGAACACCTGCCAGGGCAAATAGACCGGCGTGCGGGACAGCTCGAACCAGTGGGCACCCAGGAAAGGCGGGTAGTCGAGCGCATGGGCCGCCCACTGGGTAGCACACCAGACAGCACCGCAAACGATGCCGACGACCACCGTCACCTGTCCGTACAGCACATTCGTCGCCTGTTTCACCGCAGCACCAACCCTCGTCAGCGCGGCACGCCAATGTGCCGCGAGCGAGAGGGTCGGTAATCAGCGAAAAGACATCAAAGACCGATTTGGCGGGGATTATGGCTTCTGCAGGCATAGGTGGAGCTTGAGGTGTCTGGGCCAGCTCCAGCTCGCTGCGGGGTAGGGCAATACGTGTGCTTAGGCAGCACAATAGGCCCTTAGGCACCCTTGTCAATAAGCTGCAAGGAGGGGATGGGCGGCATCGCGTTCCGACAAGTCAGTAGGCGCCTGGCCCTCCATTTTTTAGATAGCTGTATTAGCCCGCCTCGCGTAGCTCAGCCGTAATGCCGTTCATACACTCCAGCCCAACGCTACTGGAGAAGTTCTATGGACGCGGCAGTTTCTATCGAAATCAATAACGACACTGAAATCACCACCCCCTTTATCCGCGACTCGGATGTCGCGGATCTGGCCGACTGGGCGAAAGCTGTCACGACGCTCGCCGAGGCGTATGCAAAACCGATCAAACCGGCCATGGTTCCGGCGCGGATCATGGCGCGTGGTGATGGTTTCTGGCTGCGCAGCCTGTGTGCAGTATCTCCATCCGGGGAGTACATGGGCTGCAAGCTGATTTCCGCTTCACCCAAGATCAAGCGTGCCAGCTACCTCATCTCACTGTTTGATCAGCGCACCATGCAACTGGCGGCGTTGGTCGATGGCAACCGCATCACCGATATCCGCACCGCCGCGACCGCCGTGGTAGCAGCCAATGCCGCCGCGCCGAGCGGGGCGCTGCGGGTTGGCATCATCGGATCGGGCGCATTGGCCAATGGCATTCTGACTGCACTTCTGGCGGTGCGCGAAGTGTCGCTGGCCCGGGTGTACAGCCCAACCCCGGCGAGCCGCCACCGTTTTGCCGATAGCTTCAAGGCTTCCCATGCGCTGGTCATCGAGGCGGCTGAGAGCCCGCAAACGGCGCTCAAGGATGTGGATGTCATCGTTTGCGCTGCGCGTAGCCGAGACGAATCACCTGTGCTGTTGGGTGAGTGGTTGCAGCCCGGTGTGGTCGTCCTCTCGGTCGGCTCCACCTTGCCCGAACAGCGTGAAGTCGACGTCGCGGCCATGGAGCGCGCCGACGTCATCATCGCCGACATGCCTGAAGAAGTGCTGCATGAAACCGGTGATGCGCTGGAAGCCGTGCGCGAGGGAGTCGATTTGGCGGGCAAGACCGTCAGTCTGGGAGATGTGATTTCCGGTCAGGCACCCGCGCGCCGCTCCCCGACGGACATCGTTATCTACAAATCGGTCGGTACGGCTCTGCAGGACGTGGTGATCGCCGAAATGCTTCTGCGCGAAGCGCTGGCTAGCAACAAGTACGAACTGCTTCCTGCCGGCATCGTCACCATCGACCGCTGAAAACAATACAAGGAGAAAGAAAATGGCGAATTACAATCGCAAAGATGCCCGTGCTTGGGCCTGGGAATGCCTGGTGGGCTGCTCCGGCGTGACCATCCCCAGCTACAGCGCTGACCTCAAGCGCTTGAACGAGCAGGGCATCCGTCACGACATCCAGAAAGTCGCTGACCTGGGTTTCAAGTCGACCCTGCTGTGCACCGAAGTGAACATCACCCCGGAAGAGAACGCGCAGTTCACCGCCTGGGCCAAAGACACCACCGGCAATGACCTGAGCCTGTTCTTCCATGCTGGCTTCGGCACCCTGGCCGAGAATATCGAAGCCGTAAAACTGGCCGAAAAGGCCGGCGCCGATATCGTCCTGCTGTCCTATCCGTCGAACTTCTGGCCGACCAGTGAGAAGGAAATCTACGACTACACCAAGGCCTTCTGTGATGCCACGGACCTTGCCGTGATGCTCTTCGCTATTCCGCTGTGGGGCTTCGAACGCGTACATCCGCAGGGCATGTCGCCAGAGTTGATCCGTCGCCTGATCGACGAGTGCCCCAACATCGTGTCGCTCAAGGCCGAGCAGGGCTTCCCGCATATCGGCGGGCTGGTGGAGTCCTATCACCGCTTCAAGGACGACGTGATCATCAGCTGCCCGATCGAGAGCGACATCATCCCGCTGATGAAGTTCATGAATCTGCAGTTCTCGGGCACCAGTTACACCCAGTGGATGGGTGACCACTTCCCGAAAACCTTCAACTTGGCCCGCGAAGGCAGGTGGGAAGAAGCCATGGAGCTGTACTGGCAGGCGCAACCGGCGCGTGCCGCCGTGGGTGCCGCCACGGGTGCCTACATGGCCGGGTCCAACTTCATCAACCGCACCCACTGGAAGTACATGGACTGGCTGGCCGGTTTCAACGGCGGCCCACTGCGTGCGCCGACCTCACGCATCCCGGACCGCATGATGAAAACCCTGCGCCAGGGCCTGGTGGCATCGAAGCTTGAGTGCACCTCCGACGACGACCGCCAGTTCCTGATTGGCCGTTTCCCCTGCTGAGGATTGAATGATGTCAGTCGAGCTGCTGAAAGATCGTGGCCTGTGGCGCACCGGTGCCCTCATCGATGGCAAGTGGGTCACCGAAACGCCGCATGGCACATACAGCCTTAATAACCCGGCAACCGGCGCAGTGCTGGTCGAGTTGCCGATCTGCAAGGAAACGGAAACCGAGGCGGCCATTGAGGCTGCTGACCGGGCGTTTCGCGCCTGGAGCCAGACCACAGCCAAGCACCGCTACGAGGTGATCAACCGCTGGTACCAGTTGGTCATGGAGAACAAGGAAGACCTGGCCACGCTGATTACCTTGGAAGAAGGCAAGCCGCTGAGCGAAGCCCGTGGCGAAATCGATTACGCCGCATCCTTTCTGCAGTGGTTCGCAGAGGAAGCCAAGCGGGTACGCGGCGACGTGATTCCGGCGACTAAACCGGGCCAACGCATCCTTGCCCTCAAGCAGCCGATTGGCGTCTGCGCGGCGATCACTCCGTGGAATTTCCCTGCGGCGATGATCACTCGCAAAGCTGGCCCGGCACTGGCAGCCGGCTGTTCGATGGTGGTCAAACCGGCCAGCCAGACGCCGATGACCGCGTTGGCGCTGGGTGAACTGGCACTGCGTGCCGGGGTTCCGCCTGGACTCTTTTCGGTGATCACCGGCAACTCTACCCGAGCCACCGGCGGCGTACTGACCAGCCACAAGCTGGTGCGCAAGATCACCTTTACCGGCTCTACTGAAGTCGGTCGCATCCTGCTTGAACAGTCGGCCAGCACCATCAAGAAGTGCTCCATGGAGCTGGGTGGCAACGCGCCGCTGATCGTCTTCGAGGATGCCGATCTGGATGCTGCCGTTGAGGGCATTCTGGTGGCCAAGTTCCGCAACTCCGGGCAGTCCTGCATCGCTGCCAACCGCGTGCTGGTACACGACAGCATCTATGACGAACTGGCCGAGCGGCTGGTGGCGCGCACCGCCGAGCTGCGGGTGGGCAACGGTCTGGATGCGGCGACCCAGATCGGTCCGATGATCGATGAGGCGGCAGTGGCCAAGATCCAGGAGCACCTGAGCGACGCGGTTTCCCAGGGCGCGCGCGTGCTGGTCGGTGGTCGTCGCCACGAACTGGGTGGCGCCTTCTTCGAGCCGACGGTGGTTGCAGACGCTCATCTCGGCATGACCATCGCCCGCGAGGAAACCTTCGGTCCGGTGATGCCGCTGCTGCGTTTTCATGATGACGCCGAGGCCATCGCCATGGCCAACGACACCGACTTCGGCCTGGCCGCCTACCTGTTCAGCCGCGATGCGCAGCGTGTCTGGCGTACCGCCGAAGCGCTGGAGACCGGCATGGTCGGCGTCAATACCGGCTTGATCTCCAGCGAGGTCGCGCCATTCGGCGGGGTCAAGCAGAGCGGCCTGGGTCGCGAGGGTTCCCAGTACGGCATCGATGAGTATCTGGAAATCAAATACCTGTGTTGGGACGGCCTGCAGCCAAAGGATTGATAGACGGGAAACGGTGCAGCCAATCCCGACTGCATCTGATTGCTTTCACTAAAAACAACGACAAATGAGCAGAGGGAAAGCCATGTTTTGCTTGAAAAACAACAACAAGAACAGCCGCTACCATGTCGCGCTCGGTGCCGCCTTCCTGTCAACTTCGATGCTACCTACGGTAAGCCATGCGGACTTCAACTGGCAGGTGGTCGACGGTGTAAACGTCAACTGGAGCAATGCGATTCGCTACTCGGCCGCCGCCAGGGTCAGTGGCCGCGACAGCGATCTGACCGCCAATCCGAACCTGGACGACGGCAACCAGAATTTCAGCACCGGCCTGATCTCCAACCGCCTGGAGCTGTATTCGGAGCTGGACGTAGTCGCCAACAACGGTTTCGGTGGCCGGGTCAGCGCCCTCGGTTGGTATGACACTGTTTATAACCGTGACAATGACAACCCCGGCGGCACGGTCAACCACAACACCCGCGACTACGACGAATTCACCAAGGAAACCCGCAACCAGCACGGTCGCGATGCCGAGATCCGCGACGCCTTCCTGTTCGGCAGCGTGGAGGTCGCCGGCATGCCGCTGGGTGTGCGCCTGGGGCAGCACTCGCTGGTTTGGGGTGAAAGCCTGTTCTTCGCCAATAACGCCATCGCCGGTGCGCAGAGCCCGTTCGACATCACCCGTCTGCTCGATGACCCAACTTCCGAGGCCAAGGAATTCGTATTGCCGGTACCGCAGATCTCCGCAGAGCTGCAGATCAACCAGGACCTTTCGATCGGTGGTTATTACCAGTTCCGCCATCGTTACAACCGCATTCCGGCGGCGGGCAGCTTCTTCTCCTTCTCCGACGTGGTCGGCGAGGGTGCGGAGCGTCTGTGGCTGGTGCCTGGGCAGGTAGCCGCCGAGCGCGATTCCGACATGGACGCCCGCGACTCCGGCCAATTCGGTCTGCAGGTGCGCTGGCTGCTCGGCGAATACGATCTGGGCTTCTATGCGCTGCGTTTCCATGACAAGGACTTCCAGCAGGTGATGCGCCTGGGTCAGCCCTTCGGGCCTTTCGCGCCACCGGCACCGACCAACTACTACCTCGCTTATCACGAAGACACCACGCTCTATGGATTCAGCGTCAGCCGCAGCTTCGGCACGGTGAACCTGGCAATGGAAGCCTCGATCCGCAAGGATCAGTCCCTGGCCAGTACCCATGCCGCCGACGCCTCGGGCCTTGCGCCAGCAGGCGTGATCCCGCGCCCGGATAACAAGGACAACCCGGCTTACGCCGTAGGCGATACCGCGCACGTCAACGTCTCTAGCATCTGGAGCATGCCGCGTACACCGCTTTGGAACGAAGCAAACATGGTCACGGAAGTGGCCTGGACACGCCTGCTCAAATGCAAGCAGAGCTGCGACGCCATCGACGGCAACGTCACCCGTGATTCCTGGTCGATGCGCGCCGTGTTCGAGCCCACCTACCGCCAGCTGTTTGCCGGCTGGGATGTAGGCATACCGATGGGCGTTGGCTTCAGCCCCAATGGTTCGCGCAACATCCTCGGCTCCTCGGCGGTACCAGCAGAAGGCGGTGGTGATTTCTCCATCGGCCTGAGCGGGACCTACATGAGCGAATGGGAATTCAACCTGGCCTACGTCAACTTCTTCGGCCCGGGCGGCGAGTTTCTTGATGCCAACAACGAATACAGCTACCGCCAGGCACGCAAGGATCGCGACTTTGTTTCCTTCACCGTGCGGCACAGCTTCTGACAGCTCTACGACAACAAGAAAATGGAGGAGACTTTCATGAAAAAACTACTTGTCCTCGGCGCGAGCCTGGCGCTTTTGGCCAGCACGGTGGCCAGCGTGCAGGCGGCGGTGAGTCCCGAGCAGGCACAAAAACTCAAGAGCGAACTGACCCCCTTCGGTGCCGAAAAGGCCGGTAATGCCGATGGCTCCATCCCGGCCTGGAATGGCGGCATGGCCGGCAGCATTGACTCGGGCATCCGTATTGCCGATCCGTTCAAGGGTGAAAAGCCGCTGTTCTCCATCACCGCGCAGAACATGGCGCAGTACGCGGAGCAGCTGACCGAAGGCACCCAGGCGATGTTGAAGAAGTACCCGGACAGCTTCCGTGTCGATGTTTTCGAAACCCACCGTACCGCCGCAGCGCCGCAGTGGGTCTACGACAACACCTTTGCGAACGCCACCCGCGGCACTCTGGAGAAGGGCGTGCCGCAGAACGTCTACGGCGGCATTCCTTATGCGATCCCGCAGAGTGGCGAAGAGGTGATGTGGAACCACGTGTTGCGCTGGCGCGGTACGGCTTTCGAGCATCACAACAACTGGTACCAGTTCCTGGCTGACGGTCGTGCCGTACTGGTGACCGATGCTGTGCTCCACGAGCAGCTGCCCTACTACTATCAAGACAGCACCATTGAGGACTTCTACCAGCAGGGCAAACCCTTCTGGCAGCTGGTGATCCGTAATGTCGGCCCGCCACTGCGCGCAGGTGAGGCGTTGCTGGCCCATGAGTATCTGGACTCCGACAAGCTGCAGACCTGGGTCTACCTTAAGGGTCAGCGTCGCGTGCGCAAGCTGCCGAACGGCTGCTGTGATACGCCGACGCCTGCCGCCGCCGGGGTGATGACCTTCGATGAGATGTACACCTGGACCGGGCGCATGGACCGCTTCGACTGGAAGACGCTTGGCAAGAAGGAAATGTACATTCCTTACAACACCAACGGCCTGACGCAGACGCCAAAGGATGAAGACGTGCTGGGCAAGGGGCATCTCAACCCCGATCACGTGCGCTGGGAGAAACATCGCGTATGGGTGGTCGAGGCCAGCGTGCGTGATGGCCAGCGCCACCAGGCAGCCCGCAGCCGCTACTACTGCGACGAGGATACCTGGATCTGCGTGCTGGCTGATCGCTGGGACGGCAATGGTGAGCTGTGGCGCAGCATGTGGTCGATGACCAGTGTGGTACCGGAACTGCCGGCCACAGTGATTACCAGCTTTGGCTACTACGATCTTCTATCAGGCACCGGCTTTGTAGCGCAGTTGCCTAATACCAAGCCGCTGCAATATGACGTCAAGGAAAAGCCAGACGACAACCAGTTCACGCCAGCTGGGCTGGCAGGCCGCAGCATTCGCTGATGCTGCAGCACTGATCCACCGCAATACCGCGAAGGGGCCGAAAGGCCCCTTTGTCGTTTCCGCCGGGTATCTTTGTGGATGCTGATGTTGCGGTTCAGCAGCGCTCGAGTCCTTCATTTTATAGATATCTGAAATAGGCCATGGCGCGTAGCTGGTGCTGTTGGCAGTTCATACACTCAGGTCCAGACCAGTCGGAAAACCCTCCGGGAACGGCTGAAACCAAGAATAAAAAATCCAGAGGCACGTCCATGAACTGGAACCTGAAGTCACTGCGCTTTGGTGTATTGAGTGCGGCCCTGGCAGGCCTTGCAGCCGAGGCTGCACCACAAGCCCTTGCTGGCACGGTAGTAGAAGCGCTGCGGCGCCCCGCACTGGCTGTCGAGCACGCGGAAAATTCCGTGCTGCTCGGCGTGGCCATCAGTGAGAACCGGCGTCTGGTAGCAGTCGGCGAGCGTGGCCTGGTGGTGCTCTCCGACGATGCCGGCGAAAGCTGGCGCCAGGTCCCGGTGCCGGTCAGCGTAAGCCTCACCGCTGTGCGTTTCGCCGGCTCGCATGGAGTCGCGGTAGGCCATGGCGGTGTGGTGCTGATCAGCGCCGATGGTGGTGAAAGCTGGTCGCTGAGCCTCAATGGCCGACGCGCCGCCGAGCTGGTGATGCTCAACGCTAAGGCCGGCAAAAATCCCGAGCTTCTCGAATATGCGCAGCTGATGCTGGAGGAAGGCCCGGACAAGCCTTTCCTTGACGTTGCGCTGCATGAAGATGGCCGTATTCTCGCAGTCGGCGCCTATGGCCTGGCGCTGGTTTCCAGTGATTTTGGCAAGACCTGGACCTCTTGGATGGACCGCTTGGACAACCCCGAAGGCCTGCATCTTTACTCGGTGAGCCAGCGTGGGCCGGTCATCGTCATCGCTGGGGAACGGGGTCTGCTGCTGCGTTCCGAAGACCGTGGCGAACATTTCTCGGCTATCGAAACACCCTATGCCGGCAGCTTCTTCACCACGGAACTGCTGTCCCGGGACGAAATGATCGTCGCCGGCCTTAAGGGCAGCCTGTTGCACAGTCGTAACGGCGGGCAGAGCTGGACGCAGGTTGAGAACCACGTGCAGGCCTCCTTTACCGCCTCTTCACTGGCTGCGGACGGCACGTTGTATCTGGCCGATCAGGCGGGACGGGTCATGATCTGGGCGCGCGGTGGGTTGGCGCAGACCAACAGCAAACCACAGCCTGCTCTCAATGCGGTACTGCCCATCAATGATCAGAAGGTCGTGTTGCTGAGTACGCGTGGCGTTTCTACGTTGCGTCTCTCCGAGCATGCGGAGGTAAGCCTGAAATGAAGCTGGAAAATCCCGAAAAATCGCAGAGAGCGCCGGCTGATTTCGATCCACGTTCCGGTTCGGTGGTCGAGCGCAGCATTTTCAACAACCGTCTGGTGGTTGCGCTGCTGTGCGCCGCGCTGACGGTGTTCTTCGCCAGCCAGCTGTCGCGTCTGGAGCTGTCGGCCAGCTTCGAGAAGATGATTCCGCAGAACCATCCCTACATCCAGAACTACGCCAAGCACCAGAATGACCTGGTCGGCCTGGGCAATGCGGTACGGATCGTGCTCGCCAGCCCGACAGGCAGTATCTATGACGCGCAGTACATGGAGGCGCTGCGTGAGCTGAGTGATGAGATCTTCCTGCTGCCGGGCGTCAACCGCATGCAGATGAAGTCCCTGTGGACGCCGACCACGCGCTGGGCCGGCGTGACCGAGGACGGCCTGGAAGGCGGTCCGGTGATTCCGGATGGTTTTGACGGCTCGTCGGCCAGCCTGCAGCAGCTGTCCGCCAACGTCATGCGCTCCGGCGAGATCGGCCGCAGCGTAGCGACCGATCTATCCTCCAGCATGGTCTTCGTGCCGCTACTGTCCACCGATGCCGACGGAAAACCGCTGGATTACGCGGTGCTGGCCGAGGCGCTGGAGCAACTGCGAGGCAAATACGAAGCGCGTGGCTATGACATGCACATCACCGGCTTCGCCAAGCTGGTAGGCGATCTGATCGAGGGCGTGCGTGCAGTGCTGGTGTTCTTTGCTATCACAGTGGGCCTTAGTGCTGTGGTGCTTTTCTGGTACACGCGCTGCTGGCGCTCCACGGCAGCGGTGGTGAGCTCATCGCTGGTGGCAGTGGTCTGGCAGCTGGGTATGCTGCCGACCTTGGGCTATGCGCTGGACCCGTATTCGATCCTGGTGCCGTTTCTGGTCTTCGCTATCGGCATGAGCCACGGCTCGCAGAAGATGAACGGCATCCTGCAGGACGTTGGTCGCGGATCGAGCAGGCAACTTGCTGCACGCCTGACCTTCCGCCGTCTGTTCGGCGCCGGTCTGGCAGCGTTGGTGATCGATGCGGTGGGCTTCGGCGTGCTGCTGGTATTCGACATCCAAGCCATCCGCGAACTGTCGTTGGCGGCCTCCATCGGTGTGGCGGTGCTGATCTTCACCAACCTGATCCTGCTACCGGTGATCCTCAGCTATATCGGCGTGGGCCAGAAAGCGGCACAGCGCAGCCTGCGCGCCGAGAAGGGTGAGCAGGCCGGTGAGGCCAAGCACCTGCTGTGGCGCTGCCTGGACCGCTTCACCCAGCGCAAGTGGGCGATCGGGGCCATTGCCGGTGCCAGTGTGCTGGCGCTGGCGGGCATCGCGGTTTCCACCCATCTGCAGGTAGGCGACCTTGATCCGGGCGCGCCGGAGCTGCGTCAGGACAGCCGCTACAACCTCGACATGGCTTATCTGAACGCTCACTACGGTGCCGCCAGTGATGTCATGGCGATCATGGTGAAGACGCCTGCCGGTTACTGCTCGGCGTACTCGACGCTGAAGAAGGTTGATGCCCTGGAGTGGGAGCTGCGCCAGCTGCCCGGCGTGGAGAGCACCAACACCCTGGCGCTGCTCAACCGCCGCATGACTGCCGCGATGAACGAGGGCAACCCCAAGTGGTACGACTTCGTGCCCAACCAGTCGATGCTCAACGCGATAACCGCCGGTGCGCCGCGCGGCCTGTATGACGACAGCTGTTCGCTGCTGACCCTCTATGTCTACCTGGCCGACCACAAGGCCGCGACACTGACCCGCGTGGTCGAGCATGTCGAGGCCTTTGCTGCCGAAAACAACACTGACGACGTGCAGTTCCTGCTGGCGGCCGGCAGCGCCGGGATCGAGGCCGCGACCAATATCGTGGTCAGCGATGCCTGGATGAAGATGAATATTCTGGTCTACACCATGGTTGCGCTGCTGGCGTTGGTCACCTTCCGCTCTTGGCGCGCGGTGATCGTGGCGATCCTGCCGCTGATGCTGACCTCGATCCTGGCCGAGGCGCTGATGGTCGCACTGGGCATGGGCGTCAAGGTGGCCACGCTGCCGGTGATCGCGCTCGGCGTGGGTATCGGCGTGGACTACGCGCTGTACATCATGTCGGTGATGCTGGTGCATCTGAAGTCAGGTGAGTCGCTCTCCAAAGCCTATTACCGCTCGCTGACCTTCACCGGCAAGGTGGTGATGCTGACCGGCGTGACCCTGTCCCTGGGTGTGGCCACCTGGATCTTCAGCCCGATCAAGTTCCAGGCCGACATGGGTGTGCTGCTGGCGTTCATGTTCCTCTGGAACATGCTCGGCGCGATGATTCTGGTTCCCGCTCTGGCGCACTTCCTGCTCAAGCCCTGCAAGGTCGCGCAGCAAGCCGCCGAGCAAACCGTGGAGAAGGGCGGCAGTGTCCCCGCCCCGCTACAAGCGACCAAGGAAATGCAGAACCTCCAGGCCGCTCAATGACTGTTGATAAAAATAAATAGAAGGAATGTTTGAAAATGAACTACGACCTGATTTACCCCGGCAATGCCGACCAGTTTCTCGATGACCTTTGCGACCGTGTCGAAAAGGGTATGGATGAAGGCCTGCTGCCCGTAGAAGTCTTCCGCGACGACAAGGTGTTCAAGGCCGAAATGGAGCGCATCTTTACGCGCACTTGGGTGTTTGTCGCCCACGTTTCCGAGATCCCTAACAAGGGCGATTACGTACTGCGTAGGTTGGGTCTGGACAAGGTCATCGTTACTCGCGACGACAGCGGCGAAATCAATGTAATGCTCAACCATTGTCGCCACCGCGGCACCGAAATCTGCCAGCACGATAAGGGCAATACCCGTACCTTCAAATGCCCCTACCACGGCTGGGTCTACCGCAACAACGGCGACTGGGCCGGTGCGCCGCACAGCCAGGACGCCTACGGCGGCGCGCTGGACAAGAAGGAATGGGGCCTGCTGCGCGCGGCCAAGGTTGAGCAGTTGCACGGTTTCATCTTTGCCTCGCTGTCTCAGGACGTGCCGACGCTGCGCGAACACCTCGGCGGTGCGGTATGGATGATGGACGCCATCTTTGGGCTGCATCCCGATGGCATGAAGGTGCTCAAGGAGCCTGAGCGTTTCGTGGTCAAGGCCGACTGGAAAAGCGGGGCCGAGAACTTCAGTGGCGACGCCTACCATGTCAGTACCGCCCACCTGTCGGCGGCGCTTTCCGAGTTCATCCCAGGGGTCAACCAAGTCAGTAGCATGGCCAGCGGCTACGACTTCGGCAACGGCAACAGCTTTATCGGTCACGCTCTGCCGGAACTGATCGCCCCTATGTTCGAGTTCTGGGGTTATCCGAAGGAGTATCGCGATCAGTTCGATTTGTCGAACCTGGATGAAACCCAGATCGAAATGCTCAAGACCGTGCCACCGACCATTGGCACGCTGTTCCCCAACTTCAGTTTCCTGCGGTTCCCGCAGCCGGCAGTGCCCGGTGAGATGCCTATTCCCTTCACCAGCATCCGCATGTGGCAGCCGATTGCGCCGGGCGTGATGGAGCTGTGGAACTACGAGCTGGAATATGCCTTCCTGCCGCAGGAGTTCCACGACAAGGCCTACCTGGCCGGCCAGTTCGGCTTCGGTTCGGGCGGCATATTCGAACAGGACGACACCGCTGTCTGGGAGGGCATCGCCAAGGCGGCCAGCAGCCCGTGGAACCGTGCCCATGGCACCCAGTTGCACTACCAGCAGAAGCGCGGCGGGGCAGACCCGGACTGGAAGGGGCCGGGTGAATACCACCCCTCGATCTACGGGGAATACTGCCAGGAGCAGTTCTGGCGTCGTTGGTTGCGCGAGATGAAAAACAAAAAGCCGGCTTCCACAGGAGGGTGCAACCAATGAGCCAGCCAGCCAGTCTCCACACACGCGCCGAAATGCGCGAAATCGCCACCGAATTCCTCGCCCGTGAAGCGCTGTTGCTTGATGAGCGCCGTTTCCGCGACTGGTTCGCCACGCTCGACAAGCAGATCCAGTACGAAGTGCCGGTGCGTATCGCCATGCGCGACTATGCCGACGAGTTCCCCGAGGGGGCGTACCGCATCAACGACGCCTGGGCGCATATCGAAAACCGCATTCTGCGCCTGGAAAGCGATCACGCCTGGGCCGAGATTCCACCATCACGCACCCTGCGCGTGGTCGGCAGCATTCTGGTCGAGGCTACCGAGCGGCCGGATGTGATCGAGGTGATCAGCGCGATGATCCTCTACCGCCAGCGCGGCAGTGATGATCTCGGCGACGTGATCCCGGTGCGCCGCCACGACCTGCTGAAGATCACCGATGGCGGTGTGAAGCTGCTCAAGCGCCGCGCGCTGATCACCGAAACCGTGCTGCATACCCCCAATCTGGGCGTGTTCCTGTAACCGCTGGCCCTGCAAGAACAAGAAGAGGACGAAATCATGTCTGACGAGAGAGTTGAAGTCGTGCTGGATGCCCAGAAGTGCCAGGGCTACGGCCTATGCCTGGGTTCGGACGATGTTTTCGAGATGGATAGCAGCGGCACCCTGGCCGTGCTGAAAAAGCGTTTTGTCGACGTGGCACGGCTCGATGAAATGCAACAACTGGTGCGCGATTGCCCGGCGGGAGCGATTTCCTGCCGGGTGGTGGCCACTGCGTCCGAGGAGGAACAGGCATGAGCATTGCCAGCCAGCTGATTGGCCGCAAGTTCGACCAAATCTGCTTTGTGGTGCCTGATATCGAGGCTGCCATCGAGATGTGGAAGAAGACCAACGGCGTTCAAGTATGGAACGTCGCCTACGACCTGGCAAAGGAGCAGACCCAGAAGGAATACCGTGGCCAGCCCGGTGACTTCCAGTTCAGCTGTGCCTACGGCTTCGCCGGCGACACCCTGATCGAGCTGGCACGCCACGATGGCGGGCGCAGCCTCTACAAGGATTGGGTCGACGAGCGCGGTTATGGCCCGCATCACATCGGCTTCCGCCAGAGCGATGCTGACGAGTATGCCCAGGCCGAAGTGCATTACCGCACGATGGGCATCGAAAAGGCCATGGCTGGCTTCTTCGAAGGCCCCTTCGGCAACTGCCGCTGGAGCTACTGGGATACCCGTGCACAGATCGGCTTCTACACCGAGCTGTACTACGTCGATGGTGAGCTGAACGAGCGCATGCAGGCTTTGCGCAGCGGCCAAAACGTCAGCATTACCTCCTGATTTCAGGTCTGCACGGCGCATGCCGGGCAGGCCACGACCTTACTATTCGAGGGAGTGACACTTATGAACATTATCGGACCGGACGCGCTGGTATTTGCGACCGAAGACCTGCAGGCTACCAGCCGCTACATGCTCGACTACGGCCTGCGTGATGCCGGCACAAACCGTCACGGCCAGCTGTTCGAGACCCTCGACGGCACCGGCGTGATCATCTGCGACGCCAATGACCCGAGCACGTCACCGGCGCTCAGCCCGACCAACAAGCTGCGCAAGATTGTCTACGGTGTGGCCGACGAGCAGAGCCTCAAGGCTATTGCTGCCGAGCTAGGCAAGGACCGCGAAGTACGCTTGTTCGACGATGGCAGCTGCGAGGCGCTGGATGACTCGGACATCCCGCTGGTATTTCAGTTGACCCGCCGCCGCGACATCGACATGCCGGCCGAGAAGGTCAACGCCCCCGGTGCGCCACTGCAGCGACCAGTCAACTGCGTCGGCGTCGATCTCGACGCGCCGATCCAGCCGCGCAATATGGGCCATTTCGCCCTGTTCGTGCCGGATGCGGCCAAGGCCGAGGCCTTTTACGTCGGGCGTCTGCAATTTCGCGTCAACGACCGCCTCGGTGGTGGGCCGTTCATGCGCTGCAAGGGCTCGGACGAGCATCACACCCAGTTCCTTATTCAGGCGCCGCCGCAGCTCAAGGGTATCGAACACATCGCCTTCCACCTGGGTGGGCCGAGTGAAGTGATGATGGCTGGCAATCGTTTCCGTAACAAAGGCTATGCGAGTTTCTGGGGCCCGGGCCGGCATACCTTCGGCTCCAACTGGTTCTGGTACTTCGACAGCCCGCTGGGCTGCCGTTTCGAGTACGACGCCGATATGGACAAGCACGACGACAACTGGGTGCCGCGCGAGATGCCGCTGCATGCCGACAACGCCCAAGCCTATCTGATGGAAATGCTCAGCAAGAACTGGGCACCCTTCGATGGTCCGAAATCTGGTAGCAAACCCGCCGCCTGAGCAGTCCATACGAATGCCTTGTCGCTGCAACCCTCGTTGGACACATTGAGCGACCCGGAAGCGCGTTCCGCGCTTCCGGCTTTTTTCCCAGGTTGTGCAAAGCGGCCTGGCGGTCACTGACCGAGCCTTCCGTTCACTTCCCATCTTTTGCCAGCTCGATACCGGGTTCCGTCCATCCGCTCGCAGCCGGAAAGCCAGTTGATGCGTCCGTTTCGATCGCGATAGCTGTGCAATTCAGTCGGGATTACATGTGCCCAGTCATACGTATTACGGATAGCTGTATTACCTCTGCATCGGTAGGTGCGCGGCAAGCGAGTTCATAGAATCGGTTGCAACAGAGGCCTGAGCGTCAGGCTCCAGTGAGGGGCGGCAGTGCCGCTACCTGGTGCGGTAAGTGCCTAGGTTTCCAGACAGACGATAAAGGTGAAGAACTATGGGAACGGATAATCGCTTTCGCTTCACAGGCGTCGATGGCGTCAGGTTTGCGGTAGAGAACCTGGATGATGCTTGCCGTTTCGCCCGTGACTGGGGGTTGGCGGTAGTGGCTTCCAGTGATCCCGCCGTACAGCTGTTCCGTGCCGTCGATGGTTCCGAGGTGCAAATTGTCCAGTCTGACGAGACATGCTCCGAGACGACGCCCATCGGTGGAGGCAGCGGCCTGTGTGAAGTGATCTGGGGGGTTGAGGATAGCGCCGTGCTGGATGAGCTGGCTGCCGAGCTGCGCAAGGATCGCAGCGCTGAATTCGATGCCGAAGGCGTCCTGCACAGTATCGATGACCTGGGTATTCGCCTGGCTTTCCGGGTTACCCGGCGCCAGTGCCAAGCCTATGACCTGACGTGCTACAACGCACCGGGCAATCCTGATCGCCTCAATCGAAGAGCACCGCGCTATACCGCCGCCGCGCCACGGGAAATCAGCCATATCGCCATCGGCGTCGATGATGCCGGTTTTGCCGCGCAGTTCTATACGCAGCGCCTAGGCTTCATCATCTCCGACCGTTACGCCGATCGCGGCATCTTCATGCGCTGCTCGCCCATGGGCAACCATCACCATGTGTTCTTCATGAATGCGAAGGTGCCGGGCACCCGCTTCAACCATCTGGCCTTCAAGGTACGCGATATCCATGAAGTGATCGGTGGTGGTCAGCACCTCGACGGGCTAGGTTGGCAAACCTTCGCCGGTCCTGGTCGCCACATCATTTCCTCGGCCTGTTTTTGGTACTTCCTGTCGCCCTTCGGCGGTGCCTGGGAGTACGCCGCCGATGAGGACATGGTTACCGATGAGTGGCAGTGTCAAGACTTCGCCGCCACCTCGCACATCTTCTCGGAATGGACCTTCGGTCTGGATAAATCAGACGGCACCCTCAAGGGGCCGATTTCCGCCAGCAAGGCGCAGAAGCTCTGACGGGTTGTTGAACGGCCTGGCTGATAACTAAGGAATGGCGAAGTGTCCGAGAATAATGCTGCTGAAAAACCTTACTGGATTGAGCTGATTGATGCGCAGGTGCGCCAGATTCAGGGTAAGTATCGCACGCGCATCATCGAGGCGGGTTCAGGGCCGGCGCTGCTGCTGCTGCATGGTACCGGCGGCCATGCGGAAAATTACGCACGCAATATTGCCGCGCTGGCGAAGGACTTCCATGTGGTGGCGCTGGATTTTCTCTGGCATGGCAAGTCACAGACCGAGGGTTACGACCCACGTGTGATTCCGGCACTGGTCGATCAGGTCGTCGATGTCATGGACCAGTTGGGGCTGGATCGGGCCTTCTTGGAGGGCCAGTCCATGGGTGGCTGGGTCGCCATGCAGCTGGCGCTGAGCCATCCCGAGAGGGTGCGGGCGCTGGTGCTGACCACGCCTATGGGCTACACGCCCGACGAAGGGGCAGTGGCCGGTTACGTCGAGCCGGACTGGGCAGCCAATCTGCCGAGCTCGCTGGAGGTGCTGCGCGACCCCGGTTTCGACAACGTGCATGCCCGCATGGCACGCATTCTAGCCAAGCCCGAGCGGCTGACCGATGAGGCTGTGATGGTGCGCCAGGCGCTGTACCAGCAACCTGAGCTGGCCGAGGTGCAGCGGCTGTTCATCACCGAATACCTGTCAGGCAGCAGCATTGCCCGGCAACGGATCACCGATGCCATGGCGCGCGGTATCCGCCAGCCGACCCTGGTCTATTGGGGCGACCACAACCGTACACCACCTGCGCTCGGTCAGCACATCGCCGCCACCGTACAGAACGGCAGCTTTCATTGCGCCAGCGACACCGGGCACTGGGCGCAGTACGAGAGCGCGGCGGAGCACAACCGGGTCGTGAGCGACTTTCTCAGGGCTCAGGATTGAATCAGTCAAGGAAACTCAACATGTCTATAAGCAAGAACGATCTGGTCGGGCGCTGGGAAATCATTTCCTGGGAGCAAGCCTTTGATGATGGTCGGCGTGAACTGCCGATGGGCGACGCTCTGCACGGCTTCATCCAGTACACCGAGGATGGCGGCATGGCTTGCATGCTGGCACGGGCCGAGCGCGCCAACTTCGTTACCGGCGGGCAGTGGAACGCCAGCGACGCTGAAAAGGCCGGTGCCTACACCAGCATGCTGGCCTATGGCGGCAGCTATGAAGTGGACGGTGATGTGATCAGCCACAAGGTCGAGATCAGCATGTTTCCCAACTGGAAGGGCGGTGTGCAGAAGCGGCGCTGCGAGGTCAACGCCGATGGAACCCTGACTTTGAGTGCCCGCCTGGAAGAGGACACGGCCCAAGCCCGTACCGCTCGCCTGGTCTGGCGCCGTGCCGCCACGAACTGAAGAAGGAGTAATCCATGAATGCCCTGGCAAACAATCCCGAAATCGGTCAGCGTATCCAGACCGGTGCAATCGTCACCAACTACCACGATGTTGGCAGCGGCACGCCAGTGCTGCTGCTGCATGGCTCGGGGCCGGGCGTGAGTGCCTGGGCCAATTGGCGTCTACCGATCCAGAGCCTGCAGGGCGATTTCCGTTTACTGGCACCGGATCTAGCCGGGTTTGGTTATACCCAGGTGCCAGACGGCATCGAGTACTCTCGCCAGCTCTGGCTCAAGCAGATTGTGGACTTCCTCGACGCCATGGGGCTGGAAAAGGTCGATGTCATCGGCAATTCCTTTGGCGGTTCGATGTCGCTGGCACTGGCCATCCATCATCCCGAGCGCGTCAACAAGCTACTTCTGATGGGCAGCGTCGGCGTGCCTTTCGAGTTGACACCTGGTCTTGATGCGGTGTGGGGCTACGAGCCTTCCGAAGACAACATGCGCGCCATCATGCGCATCTTCGCCTATGACCAGTCGCTGATCGGCGACGATTTGGTGCGCATGCGTTATGAGGCGAGTAAGCGTACGGGTGTGCAGGAAGCCTATTCGAGCATGTTTCCGGCACCACGCCAGCGTTGGGTCCAGGCGATGGCGCACCCGGAAGCGGATGTACGCAGCATCAAGCACAAGACGCTGATGGTGCATGGCCGCGACGATAAGGTGATCCCACTATCTACCTCGCTGACGATGCTCGAATGGATTGATAACAGCCAACTGCACATCTTTGGCCGTTGCGGCCACTGGACCCAGATCGAGCACGCGGCAGCCTTCTGCCAGCTGGCTTCGAACTTTCTCAAGGCGGACTAATGCATACCGCTCAACAACAATAAAAAGGACATAGCACCATGGTTACTAAAGCCGCACAGAAAGTGTTGATCGTCGGCGCTGGAACGGCTGGCATGTCGGCGGCCATCACCTTGAGACGCATCGGCATCGAAGTCGATCTGATCGACAACAACCCCAAATGGGGCGCACTGGGTGCTGGCCTGACCATTACCGGTCCGACCCTGCGTGCGCTGTATCAGCTCGGGGTCTACCCGGATATGGCTGATGAGGCCTATGTCGGTGAAGGTATCCAAGTCTGCGATACCCAGGGTCAGCCGTTGCGCAGACTGAGCACGCCCATGCCGGCTGATACGCCGACCGAAAGCAGTGGCGGCATCATGCGCCCGACTCTACACAACATTCTTGCGCGGCATGCCAGAGCTGCCGGGGTGCCGATCCGTCTGGGGCTGACCGTTGATGCGCTGCAGCAGGATGGCGCCAGCGTCGATGTGACATTCAGCGATGGCAGCCAGGACCGCTACGACATGGTGCTGGGCGCGGATGGGGTGTTCTCAAAGATACGCGGGATGATCTTCCCGGATGCACCCAAGGCCACCTATACCGGTCAGAGCTGCTGGCGTCTGTTCCTCAAACGTCCGGCCAGCATTGATCGGCGCACCTACTTCCTCGGTGGACCACATAAGGTTGGTTTCACCCCGGTCTCGGCCACGCACATGTACATGTTCCTACTGGAGCGCACGCCGCAGGTCTTCATCGAGCCGGATCAATTTTATAGTGAACTGGCCAAGCGTATGGAGGGCTACGGTGGCGTACTGGCCAAGGTTCGCGAGTCGCTGAGTGTCGAGGACAATCCGGCGATCAATTTCCGCCCCCTGGAAGCTTTCATCCTGCCGGCGCCCTGGCATAAGGGCCGCGTGCTGCTGATCGGCGACTCGGCGCACCCGACCACGCCGCAACTGGCTTCCGGTGCTGGCATGGGGATCGAGGATGCGCTGGTACTGGCCGAGGAGCTGGCCCTATCCGATAACTTCGAAGAGGTTATTGCGCGCTATATGGAGCGCCGCGAGCCGCGTTGCCGACTGGTGACCAGCAGCTCAATGGAGCTGGGACGACTGGAGCAGGAGCGTGCCCCGGTCGAAGCGCAGACGGCAGTGGTTGAGCATGCGCTGCTCAAACTTAGCGAGCCTATCTGACGGCCTGCGTGTACATGGCGGTGCTCATAGTGGCGCACCAACCTGAATGACAATGGAGCCTTGAGCGGATGACTATCGATCAATCGATGCTGCACGACATCAGCAACGACCTTTACCACGCGCTACGCCAGGCTGAGTCCATTGAGCCACTGACCACGCGTTATCCCGAACTGAGCATCGATGATGCCTATGCGATCCAGCAGAGCCTGATTGCCAAGCGCCTGCGGGACGGCGAGCGAGTGGTCGGCAAGAAGATCGGTGTGACCAGCCAGGCGGTCATGAGTCTGCTCGGCGTCGATCAGCCCGATTTCGGCATTCTCACCGATGCCATGACCTACAACTCCGGCCAGGCTATTGCTGCGGCCTCGCTGATTCAGCCCAAGGCCGAGGGTGAGATCGCCTTCGTGCTCAAGCATGATCTGGTCGGGCCGGGCGTAACCGTGGCCGATGTGCTGCGCGCCACCGAAGGCGTGATGGTGTGCTTCGAGATCGTCGACTCGCGGATTCGCGACTGGAAGATAAAGATTCAGGACACCGTCGCCGACAATGCATCCTGCGGCGTGTTCGTCCTCAGCGACCGGCTGGTGCCGGTACAGGAAGTGGACCTGACCCTGTGCGGCATGGTGCTGGAAAAGAATGGCGAGGTCGTCGCCACGGGCGCTGGCGCGGCAACCATGGGCTCGCCGGCGGTCGCTGTGGCCTGGCTGGCGAATATGCTGGGTCGCCTGGGCATGCCGCTGAAGGCAGGTGAAGTGATCCTCTCCGGCTCGTTGGGGCCGATGATTCCGGTGGGGGTGGGCGACAACCTGCGGGTATCTATTGATGGAATTGGCAGTTGCTCGGTTCGTTTCACGTAGGGTGGATCATGCTTCTCCGATCCACCGGGTGGCGAACCACTGGGCGGACTTGCGGCGAACCTGAAAAGCCATACCCCAACACGGCTGAATCAACCGAAAAGAACAATAAAGAGGTACGGAAAAAATGACTCAACCCCTTCGCAATGCCCTGATCGTGGGTGGCGGTTTTTCCGGCATGTCGGCGGCCATCGAGCTGCGCAAGCTGGGGATTGCCGTCGATCTGGTGGAAATCGATGCCGGCTGGCGCAGCTACGGTGCCGGGATCAGCATCGGCGGACCGACGCTGCGAGCGTTCCGCACCCTCGGCATTCTTGAGCGCTTCCTCGAAGAAGGCTATGCATGCGACGGGTTGGACATCCATGCGTCCGGCGGACAGCTGCTGGCGCAGATCCCGACGCCGCATATCGCGGGTGACGATGTTCCTGGCAGCGGTGCGGTGATGCGCCCGGTGCTGGCGAAGATCCTCGCCGATGCCACCCGTGCTTCAGGTGCTGACGTCCGGCTGGGGTGTACCTTCACTGGCTTTCGCCAGGATGCCGACGGCGTGGATGTCGAATTCACCGACGGCAGTCAGCGTCGTTACGACCTGGTCATCGGTGCCGACGGCCTCTACTCGAAGATGCGTGAGACCCTGCTGCCCGATGCGCCGAAGCCGCGCTACAGCGGGCAGGGTGTCTGGCGCGCCGTGTTGCCGCGTCCGGCTCACATAGAACGAACCATGCTCTGGATCGGCGAACATCTGAAGGTCGGGCTGAACCCGGTATCGCAGAGCGAGATGTACCTGTTCGTCAACGAAGACCGCCTGGTCAATGACTTTGTGCCGCCCGAGGAATTTCTGAGCCGTCTGCGTGGGTTGCTTGAAGCGTTTTCCGCACCGGACATCCGTCATGCCAGCGAGCAGCTGAATGCGCATTCGCTGGTGGTGTTCCGTCCCCTGGAAGGGCTGCTGGTGCCTGAACCCTGGTATCGGGGGCGCGTGGTACTGATTGGCGATACCGTGCATGCCACCACACCGCATCTGGCCTCGGGTGCCTGCATCGGCATCGAAGATGCGATTGTCCTTGCTGAAGAACTGGCGCGCGCGACGACCGTTGAGGCGGCGCTGCAGGGGTGGCAGCAGCGGCGCTGGGAGCGTTGCCGGATGGTGGTGGAGAACTCGGCGCGTCTCGGTGAAATCGAGATCCAGGGCGGTGACAAGGCCGAGCATGCACGCCTCATGCATGACTCCTTCGCCGCGCTGGTTGAGCCCATCTGACCCAATACAAGGAATTGGCCAATGCAGTTGCTTAAAGATCATGTGGTGCTGGTGACCGGAGGCGGTTCCGGGCTGGGGCTTGGCGTGGCGCGCCATTGCCGGGCCGAAGGCGCGGAAGTGGTGATCGTCGATGTTTCGGCGGAAAAGGTCGCACAGCTGGCGGCTGAATTCGGCTCCGAGGTGCTGGCGATGCAGGGCGACGTGACCAAACTGGCGGACCTGCGCGCCTGCCGCGAGGCCATCGTCCAGCGCTACGGGCGGCTCGATGCATTAATCGGTGTGCAAGGAATCTTCGACGGTAACGTACCGCTGCGTGAAGTGCCGGAAGAACGGCTGGATTCGTTGTTCGACGAGATCCTGCACGTCAACGTGAAGGGCTACCTGTTGTCGGCGCGGGTGTTCTTCGACCTCTTGCAGACAAGCCAGGGCGCTATTGTGCTGACCACTTCCACCGCAGCCTATGCCGCCGATGGTGGCGGGGTGTTCTATACCGCCAGCAAGGGTGCGATTCGCAGTTTGGTCAGCCAGCTGGCGTTCGAGTGCGCGCCGAATATACGGGTCAACGGAGTGGCTCCTGCGGGCATCGCCAACAGCCAGCTCAAGGGGCCGAAAGCGCTGGGGCTGGACGAGCAGAAGCAGTCAGACATTCCCAAGGAAGCTTTTCTCTCGATGTTCCGTTCGCTGAGCCTGTTGCAGGAGCTGCCGACCCCGGAAGACCACGGACCGCTGTATGCCTTCCTTGCCTCAAAGGCCAACCGGATCATGACCGGGCAGACCGTGGTGGCCGATCAGGGGTTGCTTAATCGGGCAGTCCTCAAGGGTTAGCGCATTGCTCGCCGGCGGGGAGGTCGGCGAGCCGAAGGCCTCCTTTTCAACCAGCCCTCGGGGGTTGGTTGCGCACCTATTCCATGACAACAACAAAAACCACGGAAAGGATCTGCGATGAAAAACAATATTGCATACAAGTTGATGACGTTTTTGCTGATGTTCGCGTGCTTTGGAGCGAGCGCCCGTGATGGAGTCCATGACCGGATCCAGTCGCTGCGCAGCGACAGCGTGCGGGTCGTGTCCACCATCCTGCTGAGTTTCGATCCTTTCACCCGTACCCTTGATCGTGCCAGAAGCGGTGATTACTTGAGCACCCTGGATGACATGGTGAAAAACATCGACAGCCAGCCCCTGTCGTCGATCCGTGCCGATTTCACGGTATTTGCGACGGCGGTGCGCGAGCTGGATGCCAGTCCCGTCGAGATACCGATGACTGCGCTGAACCAACTGCTGCAGAGCCAGGCGCAATTGCTGGCAAGTGCCAGCCAGCTCTATGCGGTGCAGCCGGGGATGGATGCGGCGGGTGTCAAAAGCAGGCTGCACGCGCTGAGCCTGGCCAGCGCGAGGATGCTGTTGCTCTATCAGATGCGTCCCTACGGCGGCCTTGTCATGTACCCCGGTGTGCAGCTCAACGAGCAGACGCTCACGTCCCTGGATGGCAGCATCGTGGCGGGTATGGAGGCCATGGCTGAGTTGCCGGGGATCGAGTCGGTGCAGCGCAACTACCGCTTCGTCCGACCGAAGTTCTTCGAGGTCAGTGACGACTTTGCCGCCTATGGCGTGCATTTCTATCTCGTGCAGAATCTCACTCGGCTGGACAAACTGGCCGCCGATCGCTAACGCAGGCATACCCGTATCAGCCATGCATCTGCTGCATAGCTGTATTCGTTCGCATCGTCTGGCTTGGGATGGCCGGCACTCCATATCCTCGGACGCAACAACAACAAGGAGGATTCAATGAAGACCTTGCCGAGCTTCCATCACCTGATCAGCGGGCCGGAAAATGCGCCCTGGCTGACATTCATTCCCGGCATCGGCAATGACGCGTCGTTCTGGAGCAAACAGGCCGAAGCGCTGTCAGGGCGCTACCGGGTGCTGTGCTTCGACCCTTGGGGCCACGGCGACAGCCCGAATCCCCCCGAGAACTGCCGCTTCGACGATATTGTGCAGGGTATCGTCGGCCTCTGGGATGCCTTGGGCATCCAGCGCAGCAGCGTGGTCGGTCTGGGCTTCGGCGGCTCACTGGGGCTGGCACTGGGTATCGAATACCCGCAGCGGGTGGACCGTCTCGCCGCATTCTGCTGTCGCCCGCGCCAGCCGGATGATCGGCGTGATTTCTGGCGCGCACGCCTCGAGCTGGCACGGACCCAGGGCATTGCCAAACTGGCCGACATGACTGTGGATCGCTGGCTGAGCGAGGCCTTCCGTGTTGCGCATCCGCAGACCGACCTGGCCCTGCGGCAGATGATGAAACGCACCAGTCTGGAAGGCTATCTGGCCTACGTGAACGCCTTTATCGAGATGGATCTGGAAGAGGCCTTCGCCGCCCTGGACGTGCCGACCCTGCTGGTCGCCGCCGAACACGATCACGGCGGTGGGCCAGTGCCGGCAATGCGCGAAATGGTCGAACGTAACCCCAACACCTCGCTGCGGATCATTGAAGGGGTGGGGCATATATGCAATCACGAAGCGCCCGAGCAGGTGGCGCGGATACTCGACGCCTTCTTTCAGGGCTGATCGCGATACAGCTGGCAAGCGGCTGGAGGAATACCAATGACAACAACAAGAATCGACGTGGTGATCGTGGGCGCCGGCCATGGCGGCTGCAGCCTGGCCGCCGCCCTGCGCTCTAGCGGTTACGAGGGCAGCATTGCCCTGATCAGTGACGAAGCGGATTACCCCTACCACCGCCCGCCGCTGTCCAAGGCGTTCATGAGCAACAAGGGGCAGGATGGGGGCGACAACAAGCTTTACTTACAGAACGAATGCTTCTGGAAGGACAACCGGATCGATTTGCGCCTCAATGCACAGGCCGAATCCATCGAGACTGCCCAGAATGTGTTGCTGCTGAACAGTGGTGAGCGCCTCGAATACGGGCATCTGGTGCTGGCTACCGGCTCGCGCGCGCGCACCTTGCAGCTGCCCGGGAGCGATCTGGAAGGCGTCGAGGTACTGCGTACCCTGGTGCACGCCCGTCGCCTGCGTGAAAGGCTCGCCGGCTGCAATTCAGTGCTGGTGGTGGGTGGTGGTTTCATCGGCCTGGAGGTCGCAGCCACAGCGCATCAGTTGGGCAAGGAGGTGCGAGTGCTTGAAACCGCATCACGGCTTCTTGAGCGTTCCGTAGCGCCTGTCACTTCCGAATACATCCTTGCCAGACACCGTGGAAATGGCATCTCCATCGAGCTGAGCGCCGGTGTTGATTCCTTCATCGGCGCGCATGGGCGGGTAACGGCGGTGCGCTGCGGCGAGCGGCAGTGGCCGGCTGATCTGGTGATCGTCGGCGCTGGTGCGGTGCCTAACAGCGAGCTGGCCGAGGCAGCGGGCATTGCCTGCGCCAACGGCATTATCGTCGACGAACAGATGCGCACCTTGGTGCCGAACATCTTCGCCATCGGCGATTGCGCCGCCCACGAGAATGACTATGCCGGCAAGGTGCGCATTCGCCTGGAGTCGATCCAGAACGCCAACGACCAGGCGCGTGTAGTCGCGCAAGTGCTTAGCGGTGCCGAAAGCCGCTATCACAGCGTGCCCTGGTTCTGGTCCGATCAGGGCGACATCCGCTTGCAGATGGTCGGTTTGTCCATCGGGCGTACCGATTGCGTCACTCGTGGCGACCCGGCGCAGGGACGTTTTTCAGTCTTCCACTACCGCGATGAGACCCTGATTGCGGTGGATTCCATCAACCAGCCGATGGATCACATCAACAGCCGCAAGCTGCTGAGCAACGGCATCTCTCCGGACAAGGCGCTGATTGCCGATCCCGCCACCGATCTCAAGCAACTGCTGGGCTGATGCATGGCTGCTGGCTACCTAATACCGGTAGCCCGTAGCGCCCGCTTTGGGTTTGCCGAAGCGTGTCTGGACAGTTGCGCTCCTCTTTTACCTGAACAGGTGTTCTCATGTCGACTCGTGTGCTGGGCAACCTCTCCGTTGGCATCAAACTGTCGCTCGGCTTCGCACTGGTGCTGGCCTCGACCCTGGGTGTCGCGACAACGGCGCTCTATGCGTTGCATGTGCTGGAAACCCGTGGCGAGGCCATCCGCGAGCTGGGGAGCATTCGCTCGATGATGCTGCAAGCGCGGGTGGCCGAGAAGGAGTTTGGTCTGGCGCTGGCACCGGCTTCCGCCGAGCAAGTGACGGCTATTGCCAGTCAGATGCTGACTGCTCTGCAGGAGCAGGGCAGCAGCGATTCGGTTGACACGGCTCAGCATTACCTCGCGCAATTCGAGCGTTATGCTCAAGCACAGCGAGAGGCGCGGCAGGCGCGAATCCTCATGCAACAGCAGGCGCAGGCAGTGGGTGAGCGCTTCACGGCGGTGCTGCTCGATCAGTTGGACGCCGTCGGTTTGTTGTCGGAACAGGCGCTTCCGACTGATGCGCTGCGCATGTCCCTGCTTGAGCAGGCGTCGATGCTGCGCGACAAACTGGCCGACCTACGCGAAAGCGAGCTGTATTACACGCTCGATGGCAGCGCTCAGGCACAAAATGGTTGGGAAACGCGGATGACCGAGATGGGCGCCTATATCGGGGGGCTGGAACGGCAGCTCGTCGACAGTGAACAGGAGTCCCTGGAGCAGGCGCGGCAAGCGCTGGAGGCTTATCGCCAGGCGTTCGAGCATTTCGCTGCCAGTCGCCTCCAGGCTCAGGCCAGCCAGACGCAGATGAGCAGTGCTGCCGAGCGGGTCAGTGAGGGCCTGGGCGTAGTCAACGCGGCCCAGGCGCAGGAATGGCAGGCGCTTAGCCTGCGGGTCTCACGGTTATTGGTCGGCATCGTCGTGCTGGCTTTGCTGTTCTGCCTGGGGGCAGGCCTGCTAATTCGCCAGCAAATCCTGCAGCCGCTGCGTCAGGTGGTATCGCTCACCCGCGACGTGGCCTCCGGCGATCTCAGTGCGATCATCGATGCCCAGGGGCGGCGTGATGAGCTGGGTCAGTTGCTGGCCAGCGTGGGCGGCATGCTCGACAGCCTGCGCGGGCTGGTGGGGCGGATCGGTCAGGGGGTGGGTCAGTTGAACAGTGCTGCGGGTGGTCTCGTGCAGGTAACCGAGCGTACCAGTCAGGGCGTCGAGCAACAGCGCAGCGAAACCGAGCAGGCCGCCACCGCCATGCAGCAGATGGCGTCGACTGCGCAGGCTGTCGCCCGTGACGCCGGCGATACCCGTGATGCGGTCGAGCAGGCCGGGGAACAGGCGCGTAGAGGGGACGAGCTGGTACGTCTGGTGAGCGGCAAGATCGATCATCTGGCCGAGGAAATGGGCGGTTGCGCGCAAGCCATGGACTCGCTGCTGCGCGAGAGTGGGGCCATTGGCAAAGTGCTGGATGTAATCAAGGCTCTGGCTGAGCAGACCAACCTGCTGGCACTGAATGCAGCCATCGAGGCCGCACGGGCTGGAGATAATGGCCGAGGCTTCGCAGTGGTGGCCGATGAGGTCCGCGATCTGGCACGTCGCACCCAGGGTTCCACCGAGGAAATTGCAGCAATCATCCAGACGTTGCAACAGCTGTCGAGCCAGGCCGCCGGGCGTCTGCAGGGCAGTCAGGCCCTGACCCGCGAAAGCGTTGTGCTGGCGACCCAGGCCTCGCAAGCCTTGCGCGAGATTGCCGAGGCCGTGACCGTCGTCGAGCGCATGAGCCAGCAAATCGCCGCCGCAGCTGAGCAGCAGAGCACAGTGGCCGAACAGGTCGGCCAGAGCATGCAGCGGATGCGGGATGTGGCTGAGCAGAGCAGCCAGGCCAGCGGCTTGCTGGAAGGCTCTGTGCGTGAGCTGGAACAGATGGGCGGAACCCTGGGTGCTGCGGTGGGCGATTTCCGTACCTGATCGGTAACGGCGGTGGACCCGTAGGTTTGTGCCCGGTCCACCGTTTGCTGTCAGAGCCTGCGTCCGACCAGAAGCGCGAGAATGGCAAAAGTTGTGATCAGCCAGGCCACCGGTGCGGTGCTTGCGTCGTGCAGCAGGTTGATCAGCACGCCGGCCAGCATGCCTAGGCCGAAGGTGAAACTGTTGTGAATCGCCGAGGCCTTGCCGGCACGCCGCGCCTGATCGTGCATGGCCAATGCGGTGGCGTTGGGGTTGACCAGGCCGACACTGAATACGGCAATGAAGAAACCCGGCACTACCAGCCAGAGGTTGCTGGCTGGTAGCAGACTGTCGATGATCAGCAGCAGGCCGCCAGCCAGTGGCAGCCATAACCCGGCTTTTAGTAGCGTTTGCGGGGCATGCTGTTGCAACAGCTTGCGGTTGAGCTGGCCGGCGATCATCACCCCGATGGCGTTGGTGCCGAAGAACAGGCCGAAATACTCCGGGGCGATGCCGTGGATATCCAGCAGCACCATCGGTGAGCCGACGATATAGGCGAACATCGCGCCCATGACGAATGCTTGCACCAGCACGAACACCATAAAGCGGCCACTGCCAAGCAGCTCCAGGTATTGCTGCAGGGCCGAGCCGAGCGGCGCGACGCCGTGCTCGCTGGCCGGCAGGTCATGCAGGATCAGCAGCGCACAGGCGAAGCAAACCACGCCGAACACGCTCAGAACGCGGAAAATGCTGCGCCAGTCGGCCAGGCTCAGGGCAAGGCTGCCCAGCAGCGGCGCGATCACCGGAGCGGCGCCCATGATCAGGATCATCAGCGAGAGAGTCTGCGCGCTCTGCTGCATGTCGCAGCGGTCACGGATGATGGCGAAGGTCAGCACCGCACCGGCGCAGCCGCCCAGCCCCTGGATAAAGCGCCAGAACACTAGGTCAGACAGCCCTTCGCTGAGCGTTATGGCGAACCCGGCCAGCACATAGAGTCCGAGGCCGAACAGCAACGGGCGTTTACGTCCGACTGCATCGCTGAGCGGGCCGTAACAGAGCATGCCGATCAGCATGCCGACGAAATAGGAGGCGAAGCTGAGTTCGACATCGCCGGCGGCAAGGCCCAAGTCCTCGCGGATCAGGCTGAAGGCCGGCAAATACATGTCGGTGGACAGCGGAGCGATGGCGGCCAGGCTGCCAAGCAGGATCAGTAGCGGGGCGGAAACCGGTTTTGCCAGTGTGGTGGACATCGATATTCCTTTCTCGGGAGCAGGGGAGCGCCGTCGGGAGCTTGCGTCCGGCGGGGGAACGGGTTTCGAAAGGCTATGTTCAGGTTATGTGTTGCCGGGCTCACGATCTGGGCCGGCCACACGGTGGCGGACGCGTCCGCGAGCTCTGCTTTTGTGACTCAGCACGGAGTCAGTGGGCAAAAGCTCGCGGGCAAGCCCGCTCCCGCAACAGCGCCTGCGTCGCGCAGCTGGTGATCAGGCGTTGAAGGCCTTGCGTGCGGCCAGCAGGTCCAGCGCCACATCAATGATCATGTCTTCCTGGCCGCCGACCATGCGCCGGCGGCCCAGCTCGACGAGGATGTCCAGGGTCTTGAGGCCATACTTCTCGGCGGCCACTTCGGCGTGACGCAGGAAGCTGGAGTAGACGCCGGCATAGCCCAGGCCGAGGGTTTCGCGGTCCACCCGCACCGGACGGTCCTGCAGCGGGCGGACGATGTCGTCGGCAGCATCCATCAACGTGTAGAGGTCGGTGCCGTGGTTCCAGCCCAGGCGCTCGGCGGCAGCGATGAACACCTCCAGCGGCGCGTTGCCGGCGCCGGCACCCATGCCGGCGAGGCTGGCGTCGATGCGGTCGCAGCCTTCCTCCACTGCCGTGATGGAGTTGGCCACACCCAGGCTGAGGTTGTGGTGCGCATGCATGCCGGTCTGGGTCGCCGGAGCGAGCACGTCCTTGAACGCACGCATGCGCTCGCGGATGTCCTGCATGTTCATCGCGCCGCCGGAGTCGGCCATGTAGATGCAGGTCGCGCCGTAGCTTTCCATCAGCTTGCCCTGGGCGGCCAGCTCCTTGGCCGGGATCATGTGGCTCATCATCAAAAAGCCCACGGTGTCCATGCCGAGCTCGCGGGCGTATTCGATGTGCTGCCGGGAGACATCCGCCTCGGTGCAGTGGGTGGCCACGCGCACCACGCGCGCGCCGGCCTCATACGCGGCCTTGAGGTCATGCACCGTGCCGATGCCGGGCAGCAGCAGGGTGGCGATCTTCGCGTGCTCGATTACATCCGCCACGGCCTCGATGTATTCAAGGTCAGTGTGCGCGGAAAAGCCGTAGTTGAAGGTAGAGCCTTGCAGGCCGTCTCCGTGGGCTACTTCGATGGAGTCGACTTTCGCCTTGTCCAGCGCACGGGCGATGTCCTGCACGTTCTGGATCGAGTACTGGTGACGGATGGCGTGGCTGCCGTCGCGCAGGGTTACGTCGGAGATATAGAGTTTGCGTTGCGGATCGAAGCTCATGCGGCACCTCCTGCAGTGAGCATGGAGTGGGCCATGCGCTCGGCGGTGGCCAGCGCGGCGGAGGTCATGATGTCGAGGTTGCCGGCATAGGCGGGCAGGTAGTGGGCGGCGCCTTCGACCTCGAGGAAGATCGAGGTCTTCAGCCCGCTGCGCAGGCCGACACCGGGAATATTCAGCGGCGCCGACTCGGGAATCACGTCGAACTGCACCTGCTGCTTGAGGCGGTAGCCGGGCACATAGGCCTGGATGGCGGCGACCATTTCCTCGATGGAGGCGGCAACCCTGGCCTGATCGGCCCGCTCGGACATGACGAACACAGTGTCACGCATGATCATCGGTGGCTCGGCGGGGTTCATGATGATGATCGCCCGGCCTTTCTGCGCGCCGCCGATGACCTCGATGGCCTTGGAAGTGGTTTCGGTGAACTCGTCGATATTGGCGCGGGTACCGGGACCGGCGGATTTCGAGGCAATCGAGGCGACGATCTCACCGTAATGCACCCGGGCCACGCGCGACACCGCCGCGACCATGGGAATGGTGGCCTGGCCGCCGCAGGTGACCATGTTGACGTTGAGCTGGTTCAGGTGCGCTTCGAGGTTGACCACCGGCACACAGTAGGGGCCGATGGCTGCCGGGGTCAGGTCGATCAGGCGGATGCCCGGCTTGAGCGCGCGCAGGAAGGCATCGTTCTGCACATGGGCTGAGGCCGATGTGGCATCGAAGACGAAGTCGATATCGGCAAATGCCGGCATCTTCGTCAGGCCTTCGACGCCCTCATGGGTGGTGGCTACGCCCATGCGCGCTGCACGCGCCAGTCCGTCGGAGCCCGGGTCGATGCCGACCATGGCTGCCATTTCGATGTGCTGCGAATTGCGCAGGATCTTGATCATCAGGTCGGTGCCGATGTTGCCGGAACCGATGATCGCGGCTTTGAGTTTTTTCATGAAAAACCTCGGGCATGCATGAGAAGGCGCCCTGTTCATGGGTGGGCTAGATGGTCTGCGTTTCGGATTTTGCCCGGCTGCTGGCCGAGAACTTTTTCAGCGCCAGGTAAACGCCGATAAAGCCGCTCATCAGGCCGCTGAAAAAGCCACTGAGGCCGTTGCCCAGCGAGTGCTCGATAAGCGTGACTGGGATAGGGGTGAGGAACATGTTGACCGCAAAAGACAGCGCTGCAGCGATGGCGCCACCGACCAGTCCGGCCGAGATTGCTTCTTTCAATACGGGGTTCATAGGTTTCTCTTTTTGTTGTGTACTTTCGAGTTGCCGCCTTTACAGCCTGTGGCGGTATGCTGTGCCATCAGCTTAGGAACGCAGCTCGATTGCGAGCCAGACGCAATCGCTCAAAGCAGCTATCGCGATTCTGAATACGGCAGGTTTCTCTTGCTTGTCGCTAGACAAAGCACCGATAGAATCGGCCCGGTTGCTGCGGGCGGGTAGCGTTGAGCTACGAACGAAAAGGGTGAAGGAAATACGTGGGCCGGTCGTCAAGACCAATGCGACCACTCGCGAGAGCGGTGATTTAGGGAGAAAAAGGTTTTGCAGTCGATTCTAGATTCCAAGTGGCACGTTTTCATCAAAGTGGCTGAGCTGGGCAGCCTGACTCAGGCGGCTGTGGCGCTTGATGTGCCCCAGTCGATGATCAGCCGACATATTTCTCAGCTTGAGACGGCGTGCGGCGTAAGGTTGTTCAACCGGACCGGGCGGGGCGTGACGCTCACTGATTTTGGCCGCGAGTTATTGCCACGCATCGAGGAACTGGCCGACGAGGCGGACGAGCTGGCCGACATCATCCGGACTTCCGGCGGTGTGCCGGTCGGTGAGGTAAGGGTCGGGCTGTTGCCGTCCGCTGTCGTACCCCTCGCGGGCAAGTTCTTTTCCCTGGTACGTGAGCGCTATCCCCGGATCAGACTTCACTTATACGAGGGCACCAGCTCGCAACTGGAAGAGCTGATCAATGAGGGCCGTATCGATATGGCCATCCTCCTCCGTGAGGGAGATGTGTCAGCTAGCGAGGAATTCGTCGTCGTGCAGCCACGATTGATGCTCGTCGGGCGCAGCGATGATCCCGCCGTCGCTGGTTCTACCATCGAGTTTGCTCAACTGGAAAATCTACCCCTGGTGCTGCCGTCCAAGCCGCATCCGTTACGGATAAGACTTGAGAAGCTCTCAAAGTCGCATAACCTCGTTTTTGATTACGCAATTGAGGCCGACTCGATTCGTCTGCAGTGGGAAATCGTTGCGGCTGGCGGTGGCTACGCCATTACATCGGGAATTTTTGAGCGCATCAATGATCCTCGTCTGGCGACGTCCAGGATCGTCAATCCCGAACTGTTAAGAAGCGTTGTCCTGAACAGCTCACTGCGCCGACCCAACACCCTTGCCACCCGGGCGGTTCAGAAAATGCTTGAGCAGGAGGCCCCGCAACTGCTGAGGCAGCTGAGCTGACGGTTGGTTCTTCTAGTCCAGCGCATGCCACTTCTTTCGCTCGAAAGGAACGTCGAGGGCGACTACGACAGCGAGTGCAGCGCATTGCACATGAGGTGGTGAAATCGAATTCTTATGGTTCGCTTGATCTTCCACCCCAACGAACGTCATCAGGAGCTTTAGCTGTACGGATGCTCATAGCCGGATGCCTGGATCAGAGAGGGCGAGTGACACAACCACGGCACCAGAATCACCATGGCTGCAACCGAGTCACGTCCGTATGGCAAACAGCCGGTCGTCATAGGCGAAGTCCAGTATCCGGCTGATCCTGACATGCCCCATTGCGGGATGATTGGGATTGAGCACGATGTTGCGCTCCAGCGGCATCACCGCAGAAGGCACGATCAGCCCCAGATGGGAGCCGCTTATGAGCCAGGCTGTACCAAAGGCCATGCTGGGCCGATCTGCTGGCAAGGACGCCCAACCCACCGGTAGGCTTTTCACATCGGGCTCAAGGTAAAGCCCCTGCTCATCGGGCAATTCCAGTTCGGTGATTTTCATGGGTATCACCGGGCGCTGGGTCTGATGAACAAACGTCTCGAGGCAACAGATGGCAGGCGATAGGCCAAGGTAAACGGCTGCCACTTCGGCGTCGTTCCAGCGCCCCCCTTCAAGCGCGGCCCCCATCCCCGACAGGTCCTCGGCGCGTTTGGCTTTGGATATACGCCAGGCTCGCATCAGACCGCGCCGCCCCATTCGATTGCATGAAGAACCCGTCGTACCTGCCGTGCGCCAAGCTCCGTCTCGCACAGCGAGAGCGGTGTTTGTCCACCGAGCGCGTCGTTTGGTGTCGCCATCCATGTGCTGGCTGCGTCCTTGTCCTCGAACACATCTTCGGCCAGCACTGCCACTTGGGCCAGGCGGTCGAGTCGCTCCGAGGCGACCGAGTCCAAGGCCTCGTCACTTTTTAGCCTGCGCTCGATCGTCGATGCCGAGACATTCGCGATGCCGGCAATCATGGGCATGGTCAGGCCGAACGCTGACTTGGTCGCCACCAGCCAGTAAGGCTCGAACCCCACCCGAATCCGGACAAGTCGCTCATGCTCGGTGAAGGCCGCCAGTTCATGCGCCATGCTCCAGAAATTGGGCTTTATTGGGCGGCTAGCGGATCGTTTAATCGGCTGTTTCGCGACGGTGCTCATGTGGTAGCCCTCAAATGACGTACTATCATGCGTCAAATGATAGCATCGTTTGAAGGCCTTTTCCGCCGGCGTGGTTATGACCGTATCTCCTGAACCTGCGCGGGTACCAAGTCAGAAACGTTGGGCGCCGCAACGTCATGGGAGACGTGCATGACTCTGTCGATGAATCGAAGCAGTTGCTCGGACGGCTCGACCTCGCGCCGAACCAGATAGGTGGTGAGCATGGTCGTGTCACCCTCCAAAGGTCGCGTTACGACGTCCGGGTTGTTGAGTTCGGCAATCCGCGCCAGGCTGGAAAATCCCAAGCCATAGCCGGCCGCCACCAGCGCCATCATCAGGTCGAGCGTTGGAACACGTTCAGCGACGATGAGCTGCGATTCGATCGGTTTGAGCACAGGCTGCAGCTGGTGCCAGAAGCCCTCGCAGACTTGAGGTTCGCATAGGACGAGCGGGTGTCGAGCGATTTCCTCCAGCGGTATCTGACGATACGCCAGCAGTTGATGCCGGGCGGGCAGAGCGACGACGAGCGGATCCTGCCAGACGGGAACTGCCACGAGACCTTCGCCTTGATGGGCGATTTGAGTCAGGCCTACATCGTAGAGATCCTCTTCAAGCCCCTTTATCTGGATTGAGGACGGCATCTCGTACAGGCAGATATCGACCTCCGGGTCCTGCTGTCGGGATTGCGCGAGCAGGGCAGCCAATCGGGATTGGGGGACGCCGTCCGACAGCGCCACGCGCAGTCGTCCGCGATAGCCGGTTGCAGCACCCCGCACGCTGGCGGCGCGCCTCCTCCAGCAGCACGGTGCCGGCCCAGGTGAGCCGCGTGCGACGTGTCGTTCGCTCAAACAGCTGCACGCCCAGTCGATACTCCAGGTCCTTGATGATCCGTGACAACGGTGATTGCTCGATGTGCAGGCGCGCCGCAGCGCGCGCGAAATGCAGTTCCTCGGCTACCACGACGAAACAGCGAAGGTGACGAAGCTCCACGTTTCTCTCCCATGTCGATCAGTGATGAGGGGCGGGCTGGGCTGTGCCTGGAGAACCTGCCGGGCGCCGCAGGTTGACGAGCTGAAGCACGGCACCGATGAGGGCAACGCTTCCTGCGCAGGCGGCCAGCGTCCAGGTCGGCATGTGCAGCAGCAGGACGAAGCCGCCGGCGGCGGCGCCGATGGCGCTGCCCAGGTACAAGGCTGACTCGTTCAGTGCGATGGCCAGGTTGCCGTCTCCTTGGGCCTGACGCGCCAGGATCAGCTCATTGTTCTGCGGCACCTGCAGTGCCCAGCCAACCGCGCCCCATATCGCGATGGGTAGCATGGCCAGCCAGGTACCCAGCGCGGCGGCAAACGGCAGCATGAACAGCGAGGCACACAGCATCAGCATGATTACCAGGACCAGCACTGGACCTCGTACGCGATCCACCACCGGACCGATGCAGAAGCTGCCCAGTACACCGCCAATGCCCCAGATCCACAGGTACGGCGTCACAGAGCGGACCGCGCCGTAAGCCGGATCGGCCAGCAGCGGCGCGATGAAGGTATACATGCCCAGGCTCGCAATCGCAGCCAGCAGGGAAACCAGCAAAATGGTCACGACATGCCCATCGGCCAGGATGGCCAGCTTCTGGCGCAGGCTGCTGGTAGGTGCTGCGGGCAGGGCCGGCAGCAGGATCGACAACCCGGAAAAGGCCAGCAAACCCAGCAGCGTGACCAGCCAGAGTGCGGCCTGCCAGCCTATCTGGTCGGCGATCATAAGGCCGACCGGGACGCCCAGCACCACGCCGCTGGCCATGCCGCCCATGATGATGGCGATCGCCTTGCCGCGCCGCTCGGGTGTCGACAGCGCGGCCGAAGCGCCGATGCCCATGGCCAGGTAAACACCTGCCCCGATGCCCGCCACGGCGCGCCAGATCATGAGTGTGTTGAAGCTGTCCGACAAGGCGCTTGCGGCGTTGGCGATTACGAACAGACCCAGGGCGACGAGCAGCCCGGTTCGTTGCCGGTCAGGTGGCGTCAAGGCCACGAAGATCGGAGATCCGAGCCCATAGGCCAGGGTGAAGGCGGTGACCAGTTGCGCAGCGACGGCCACTGAAACCGAGAACGACGATTCGATCATGGGGATAAGCCCGGCCGTCACGTAGGACGCCATTCCGAGCGCGAACGCGCCAAGGGCGATCAGGTAGATGGGCAGCTGGCTGGAGGTTGTGTGACGCATGGATGACACTCCAATGAAAGGAGCGGCGCGGTCCGGCAGGACCGCGCCCGAAGGTTATAGGGCGAGGCTGACGTCCTGCTCGATGAGCCAGGTGTTCAGCCCGACGGCGAGCTCCATGCCCATGCGGTCGTACATGGGTGAGGTGCTCGACAGGGGGCGGTCGAGCGTTTCCGTCACACGGGACGCATCGAGCAGTTCGCGCACGGGCGCGTTGGGGTCGGCCATGATCGCGGCCAGCGAACGGCGCAATGCTTGTTCGTAGGCCGGGTCCTGTGTGGACGGGTAGGGACTCTTGATCCGTTCAGCGATCGAATCGGGAAGCAGGTCGCGGGTTGCTGCCCGCAAGATACTTTTCTCGCGCCCGTCGAACGCCTTCATATCCCACGGTATGTTGAAGGCGTACTCAACCAGCCGGTGGTCGCAGAACGGCACCCGGACCTCAAGCCCGACGGCCATGCTCATGCGGTCCTTGCGATCGAGCAGGGTCTGCACGAAACGGGTCAGGTTCAGGTAACTCATCTGGCGCATGCGCTGCTCGACCGGGCCTTCACCTGGGAGCGTCGGTGCGTCGCTGATTGCCTGGCGGTAGCTGTCGGCGACAAACCCCGGCATGTCCAGCTGTCGCAGCAGTACGGAGTCGAAAAGCGTCTTGCCGTCGAAATACTTGCCCGTCACGGAGGCCAGCCATGGGAAGGTCTCGGCCTTGATCGCGACCGGATCATGGAACCAGCGATAGCCGCCAAACACTTCATCGGCGCTTTCGCCGGACAGGGCAACGGTCGAGTGCCTGCGCACTTCCTGAAACAGTCGGTAAAGAGAGGGCCACATGTCGCCCCAGTAAGCCGGAGGCAAATCGAGCGCACGCACGACCTGGCTGCGAAGCGCAGGGTCGCCCAACTCGCGACTGTCGAGCAGGATTTCCTCATGGCTGCAGTGGATGCGTTCGACCAGATCGCGTACGAAAGGAGCATCGGGCGTGCCGCGTACCGCATCGCCGGCAAAGCCGTTGCCGTGATCGAGAAAATCGACCGAGAAGGACCGAATGTTGTCCTGGCCCTTGGCGAGCAGTTTCCGGGAGGCCAGTGCCGTGATGATCGACGAGTCGAGTCCTCCGGAGAGCAGGCTGCAGAGCGGCACGTCGGCGATGATCTGCCGCTCGACGATATCCTCCAGCAGCGCGCGCGTGTGGTCGATGGTCCGCTTGAGCGAGTGGGTGTGTTCGCGTGCTTCCAACTGCCAGTAGCGGCGGCGGTTCACCCCGTGGCGATCGATGCGCACCAACTCGCCGGGCAGCACTTCGCGCATGCCGTCGAAGACGGCGTGGCCCGGTGTCTTGACCATTTCCAGTATCTCGCGCAACCCGTCGGCGCGAACCGTGCGCGGGACCCGGGCATTGGCCAGCAGCGCCTTGGGTTCCGAGCCGAAGATCACCCCACTGGCGGTCGGGTAGTAATACAGCGGCTTAACGCCCATGCGGTCACGCACCAGGAGCAGGCGCTGGCTGCGCCGGTCCCAGAGTGCGAACGCGAACATGCCGTTGAGGTGGTCGACGAACCCTTCGCCCCATTCCAGGTAGGCGCGCAGGACGACTTCGGTGTCGCTGTGATTCTCGAACCGATGACCTCGGGCCTTGAGTTCGGCGCGCAGCTCGCGAAAGTTGTAGACCTCCCCGCTGTAGGTGATGGCAGCGGCCACCGGCACTTCACCCAAGCGGGCGAGCATCGGTTGCCTTCCGCCTTCAAGATCGATGATCGACAATCTGCGGTGCCCGAGCCCGATGGGCCCGTCGAGCCAGATCCCTTCGGCATCCGGGCCTCGTCGCGCCATGGTCTCGGTCATGCACTGCAAGGTCTGCTGTTGTGTCGTCATGTCGAGGCTGTAGTCCAGCCATCCTGCGATTCCACACATGGTCGTTCTCCAGAGTTGATGGCTAGCCGAGGCTTTCCTGATCGCTGCCTTCGGTCAGCAGCGCGCGATCGGCGCCCCGGTTGTAGCGTGCAGCCGGTGGGGTCAGCGCATGGGCTTCGAGCGTGTTGAGCAGACGCTGCAGGCTCAACGCCGTGTCGAGGTCTGCAAAGGGCACGGCTGGCGCCTGCCCGTGTGCGACCCATTTCAGAACCTGCAGGCAGAGGTGCGACAGCTTGTGCAGCGATTCCAGCCCAGGTCGGGTGGGCGCAATGGACTGCTCATGCATCACCAGTTCACTGCCGTCGGTATCGCGCATCCAGATACGCAGGTGGTCGTGGTCCCAGCGGGGCGTATCAAAGGTCAGGCGTGCATGGATCAGCTGGTCCTCGCAATCGATAAAGGACAGGTCCACAGTGCGCTGGCGCACGACATTGGCGAAGCTGGCATAGCCGCTCACCGGGGCATCGCCAAGCGTTGCGATGAGCTGGACGGTATCGAGTACGGCATGGCCTGAAATCGAGAAGTCGGAACGGATGCCCAGCACGGCGGCCAGCCTCAACGGTCCTGCGGCGGGGCAGAGCCAGGTCAGCAGATCCAGGGCATGAATGGCTTCGCTGGTGACGCCGCACGTCGGGCGATAGTCGTTGATACGGTCCTTGCCCCAGTGGAAGGTTGCACGCGCCAGCGTCCAGTCATGTCGCTCCACCCAGCTGCGCAGGGTCTGACTGGCAGCGGAGTAACGCTCGATCAGGTTCAGGGCGAACCCGCGTGTGGCGGACATGCCTGCAGGGATGTTCGTGAGTTCGTCGCTCGGTGCTGCCAGGGGCTTTTCGCAGATGACAAACCCCTGGTAGCCGTCCAACTCCTCAAGGACGCTGGTATGGCTGATGTCGTTGGTGCTGACCACCACGATGTCGGGCATGAAGCTCGCCAGTGCCTCGTCGATCTGCGCATAGTGCTTGAGCGGCGTGTGCTTGGGCCGGTGATCGACATAGGCGAGCGATACCACCTTGCGGGTCCAGGCGCCGGCATACTCAAAGGCGCGCTGAAAACGCAGGCCCGCGTAGCCCAGCCCGATAATGAGAATCCTCATTCGGCCACCCCCTGGCGAACCAGCAATTGCTCACTGCTGGGCTCAAAGCCCAGGGACAGGTACAGCTGCTCCGCGCCCGGAGTGGTCTGGAGCACCACGGTGGACACTTCGCGATTGTCGAACCACCGCAGAACCTGTTGCATGAGCTGGCGGGCACCGCCCTTGCCACGCCACGGAGGCGAGACCACGACCGATTGCACCCAGCCTGAAAGGCCGTTGAGGTTGGCCACGGTCGGAGCCCTCGCGTCGATGACGCCGGTCGCACATCCCAGTACCTGACCGGAGTCTCGGTGTTCCAGAACGAGCACCTGCACGTTGTCGTTCGTGCCGAGGGTGGCGGACAGCCAACTGCGGTAGGCCGCGCGCCAGCGGGCCTGCCCCTCGGGCGTCCGGCTGGAATAGGACGCGGCGGTACCGTCGAGCAGGTACGCCCTGAGTTCGATCAGCACGGCCACGTCGGCGGTTGTGGCGTTTCGCACGGTGAACAGGGGACCACTCATCACGCCACCTCCTGGGCAAAGGCGACCGACGCAAGAGGAATGGCGAAATGCTCGAAGGTCTCGCGCAGCGCACAAGCCAGGTGCTCGATCTGCGCGTGGCTGTGGTTCGGCGTGGCGTTGATCCGGAAGCGCTCGGTGCCGACCGGCACCGAGGGGTAATTGATCGGCTGCAGGTAGATGCCATGGGTGTTCAGCAGCCGCTGCGCAGCCGCCTTGCACCGCTCGGCCTCGCCGACCAGCACCGGCAATACGTGGGTCTGCGAGCAGGGCATCACGGGAATGTCGTGCTCATCGAGCCGCTTGCGCAGCAGGCCCGTATGGGCGTGCAGGCGCTGGCGCTCGTTGTCGCTTGCCTTGAGGTGTTCGATGCTGGCCAGGCAGCCGGCCGTGATCGCCGGTGGCAGGGATGTCGTGAAGATGAAGCCGGTCGCAAAGGAGCGAACGGCGTCGACGATGACCTGGCTCGCGGCGATGTAGCCACCGATGACCCCGATCGCCTTGGCCATGGTGCCCTGGATGATATCGACCCGGTCAGCCAGGCCAAGCTCAGCGGCCACGCCCGCACCACGAGGTCCGTACATGCCCACGGCATGCACTTCGTCCAGGTAGGTCAAGGCGTTGTAGCGCCTGGTGATGTCCAGGATCTGGGCGATGGGCGCGATATCGCCATCCATCGAATAGATCGACTCGAACACCACCAGCTTGGGTCGCTCGAGCGGGTATTCCGACAGGATCTCTTCCAGATGCGCGACGTCGTTGTGTCTGAACACCCTGCGTTCATTGGGTGTTGCGCGGATGCCGTTGACGATGGACGCATGGTTCAACGCGTCGCTGACCACGACGCAATCTGGAATCTGGCGCAGCAGGCATTGCAGCGTGGCGTCGTTCGAACCGAAGCCGGTCGGGAACACCAGTGCCGCTTCCTTGCCGTGCCAGTCGGCCAGGCTATGTTCCAGTCGCGCGTACAGCTGGTGAGAGCCGCCGATATTGCGCGAGCCGCCCGATCCAGCTCCGTGTCTCTCCAAGGCTAGGTGCATGTCTCGGCGGACCGCCGGATGCTGAGACATGCCCAGGTAGTCGTTGCTGCACCAGACGACGACCGGATCCTGTTCGCTGTCGTCCAGTTTTGCCAAGGGGTATCGGCCGCAAATTCGGCTCAGCGTGGTGAAGGTGCGGTATTGATTGGAGGACTTCAGTAACTCCAGCTGTTGGCGAAGCAGTGATTGGTACATCCGTATCTCTCCTGACAGTCATGTCGCGACCCCGGGGCTCTGGCGCGGGTCTTCGGGACGACGAGGAGGTATTCTTAGTACCGCTTCGATACGGTTACAATTTGACCGTTTATACTATTACTGGAGGTAACCGGATGAGTGCGCCTCGGAGTTTTGAGCGAAATCGGACAGAACTGGCCGACTTCCTGCGCAGTCGGCGCGAGCGCATCACACCTCAGGAAGTCGGCCTGCCGGCAGGCGGACGCCGACGTACACCGGGGCTTCGGCGTGAGGAAGTGGCCGCACTGGCCGGGGTCGGACTGTCCTGGTACACCTGGCTCGAACAGGGCAGAGACATTGGCGTGTCGGCTGCGTTTCTGGAGAACCTGTCCAGGACACTGAAGCTCGATGCGACCGAACGTCGCCACCTGTTCCTGCTGGCGCACCAGCGGCTACCGCCCGAGCCCGGCAAGACCTGGTGCGCTGTGCCACCCCTGGTAGACCGCTTGATGGCTGACCTGCCGCTGCGTCCGGCCTACGTGCTGAACCTGCGCTGGGACGTGCTGGCCTGGAACGCCGCAGCCGACAAGGTGTTCGGCTTCTCCAGCGTCCCGGCCGAGCGGCGCAACCTGCTGTGGCTGCTGTTCACCGCCCCGTCGATGCGTGCGCTACTCGACCCCTGGGAGGATCAGGCGCTGCAGATCCTGTCGAGCTTTCGCCGTGATTTCGTGCGTGCGCCGCTGGACCCTGATATCGGGACCCTGGTTCGAGACCTGGAGAAGGTCGACCCGGACTTCCGAGACTGGTGGCGCCAGCAGGACATCCATGGGCCGTGCCAGGGCATCCGGTATTTTCAGGTCGACGAGATCGGCCCCGTCGTGTTCGATCACACGTCGCTGTCGATCGATGTGGACCGTGACCTGCGACTGGTCTATTACGCAGCCCGGGAAGGGCTGCCGCAAAGCCGGCTCTTCGAACAGTGGCTGCGTGCAGCCGCCGAGGAGGCGATGGTCGAGGCCTCCGACCTCAGCCAATGACCGGGCCGCGTGAGCGTCCGATCTGCCAGGACACATGGGGGCCCTGGACGATGGCTGTCACCTGCTGACCAAGCCGGCGCTCGACCACCGGCCTCCAAGGCACCAGTCTGAAAGACCGGCCCTGTTCGAGCAGCGCATAGCGTCCGCTGGCCAGTTCGATGTAACGCCGATAGACGCCGCTGGCCGGTTTGCCCTCCAATACAGGACTGTGCGTGAGTCCCGTTCGGGTCTCGATATCGCGGGCCGCCATCACTACATCGCGGTCGCGCAGGGTAGCCAGTAAAGCGGGCGCGAACAGTGTCCGCCTGCCTCGGCGCTCCGCCAGGCCGTGCTCGATCAGCCAGTCAGTGCGCCGATGCAGTGCGCTGTGAACCTCAGCGCCGAATCCCTGACTGCCGATGGCCTGAGCGCCGCCAAGCAACTGGGTGTCCAGCCAGGTGGCGCCCAGCGCCGTGACCTGCTGCTCGACGGGTAGCGAACTGCGCAGGTTGACCGACAGGCCGCCGGAGCGCTTGGCGTCGTGGCGTCGACCTTGCTCGACCAGATCGCCGGGTACACGCCACAGGCCTTCGCCCGAGCGCTCGACGATACCGGCTCGGCGCAGTGCTTCCAGTCGACGTTCGTGGGCGTCCAGCAGCGCCTCGCGGTCGCCCCTGAAGCTACGATCCTGCACCAGGACCGCACGATGGCGCGCCCTGTGATAAACCCCGTCAACCGCCAGTGCGGCAATGCGCTGATCGGTCGGTCGGAGCTCGGTCGATGCCCGTGCTTCGATCACAGCGCCCTGCGGATAATTGGACAGGTCAGCGCTGGCCGGCAGGCTCAGGTAGTGGGCCTTGCCATCGATTCCGTCAATCACCAGATAGCCCCGATCGTGTGACTCGCCGGCAAACCCCTTGGCGACCAGACGGCCCGTGACGGTCTGGTTGGAGCCGGGTTCGAGGGTGCTCAGCTCTCGCGGCGTGCCGCTCATGGCCCGCTGCATCGTGCGCACAATATCGCCCCGTTCACCCAGTGCGCGCAGGGTTCGCTCAGCACGCGCCTCAAGGTGCCAGTGCCCAGTGCGAATCTCCCTGGCCAGGCCCAGTTGCTGCAGGTGTTGCAGGCGACCGATCAGGTGCAGGCGACGTGGATCACGGGCAAGGTCCTGCAGACGTATGCCGCCACCGCGATCAAGGCGCACGAGTGCGTGATCAAGGCGAGTCCATCGCTCCTGTCCCACCTCGCGCTGCAGACTTTGTTGGATCTCCCGTTCGGTTCGGGGTCCCAGCCATTCGGTCGCCAGCTCGCCCGCACGGTGGCGCATGCCGTGCGAAATATAGTCACGGGCAATGATCAGGTCCCGCCCGGTTTCGTCCTTGCCGCGCAGGGCGATGTGGGTGTGCGGGTTGTCGGTGTTCCAGTGGTCTACCGCGACCCAGTCCAGGCGCGTGCCCAGGTCGCGCTCGACCCGAGCCATCAGGTGTCGGCTGAAGGTGCGCAACGCCTCAAGCGACTCAGCATCTTCGGGCGAGACGATAAAGCGAAACTGGTGGCGGTCCTCCCGGCCACGCGCCTCGAAGGCTTGAAGGTCGGCGCGATCGGTCAGCGGGCCGTACGCCTGGCCGGCCTCGCCGTCCCGCCCGACACCCTCGCGCTCGATGTAGCGCAGGTGATGGGCAACCGATCGCTTGGCGGCCTGCTGCAGGTTCACCAGGCGGGTCTTGATTGCCACGCGGCGGCCGGTCGCCGAGTAGTCGCCACTGAACCGCGCGGCGACATGGCCGCGCCCGAGGCGGGCACCGGGCCGATGCGCACCCTGGCGGCGTGTAGCGCCGGCCTTGCCTGCCTGGCGCAGGATCTGCGTCACGAAGGCCTGGCCGCGTTGACCGGACGAGCCGGGGCGTGGCTGGAAGCGGTCTTCAGCCGATGGGTCTGGATGACGTTTCATAATCGCATTCCAAGGTTGGCGGGGTTGGGCGTAGCGACACCGCTAGGGGCCTGTGATGACGTGCCCTTGAGCGCATCATCGACACCCTCGACGAACGCGGCGTGCCGCCTTCCACCCCCACGTGCAGGTTGGTCGAGCGCCCACGGCGTGTCGCCTCCTTTTATCTTGCCCTCTGCTTTCTCTCTGTCTCTCTTTGCCTTTCTCTGCGCAGAACCGCTCCATGTGCGCCTGCCAGGGGTCAATTCAGCTGCAGGCGTCGTGCCTTGCCAATCACCGCATCCAGCGTGACGGGACCGAAGTAGCGACTGTCGAACGACTCGGCATTGCCGGGGGCAATCAGCATCAGTTCCTCCGCACCGAGCGCGCGACAGCCTGTCCACCGGGGCATGGCGCGTCCTGCGCGATCCTGCTCAAGCGCCTGGGCGACGGTCGTCCCGTCGACCCGTATCCGGGAGCCGACGACGCAGACCTTCTGACCTGAACGGGCGATCACCGACTTGAGCAGAGGGACCCCCGAGGGCAGGTAGCCGCGCCGCGCCGCAAGCGCGGTGACTTCTGCGGGCAGTTGCACCAGCACGATGTCGCCGACCGCCACCCGGTCAGCCGGTTCGATGCGATACCAGCCAGTGGGGACGCTGTCTGACGCGTTATGCACGAGCCTCAGTGCGTGCCGACCCAGCGTCGATCCGGCAATGGCCAGCACGCTGACAATCGCTGCGCCGATGACGAACCGGCTTGAACGGCGTGGCTTGCGCACCCACCCCGGGCCAGTACTAGGCGCTGTTGACGGCGCGCGCCCCCTCACGACGGATCCTCCGGAAAGCGCTGCTCCAGCAGGCCCCGCAACATCTCGGCCACGGTCAGGCCTTCGCCAAAGGCCGCCAGTTTGATTCGGGCACGCAACGCGGGCGTGATGTCGAGCGTCAGGCGCGCCGTGTAGACACTGGCCTTGCCTGGCGATTCTCGGGCACGTTGGTGTATCCAGGCCTGGGCCTGTGGATCCGTTGTAGGGCGTATGCCGATACCGATTCGTTTCCCGCTCATGCAGTCCACCCGATCAGTTCATCAACCAGGCGGCTGATTTCCTGTGCAGCGGCGCTGTCTGGCGCCAGTTCGCAGGCCAGACGCCCCGCTGCGGCACTGTCCGCGAAGACGATGCGCTGACGCACCTCCGCGCGCAGGGCCGGCAACGGTTGCTCGGCCAGTGCTTCGCGGGCCTCCCGACCGATCACGGTGGTACTGACCCGTCGATTGATCGCGAACGCGGCGCGCAGGGTGGGCCTGAAGACCTGGGCTTCCTGAATGAGGTTGACCATCTCGGCGCTGGCCCAGAAATCGAAAGGACTGGGTTGTACCGGGATCAGCACGCGGTCGGCCGCCATTAGTGCGGAGCGCGCCAGTGCCGCGATTCGGGGTGGTCCATCGATGATCACGTGGTCGGCACGCCTGGCCAGTTGGGGCGCCTGCTGATGCAGCGTCTCGCGTGCCAGCCCCACCGCGCTGAAGAGCCTGCCAAGCCCCTGCTGGGCGCGCCGCTGCGTCCAGTCGAGGGCCGAGCCCTGCGGGTCGGCATCGAGCAGGACCACGTTCTGGCCTCGCAGGGCAAGCTCGCCGGCGATATGCGTGGCCAGGGTGGTCTTGCCCACACCGCCTTTCTGGTTGAGCAGGGCGATGATCATGAGCCTGCTCCGACCCGGAGGGTGCGAACACGACAGCTTGTCCACCGTTGGCCTGCGACCCAATAACAAGTTAGGGCTTTATCGTTAGTGATGTTAGGGCGCGCCGCAGGCCACGGCATTGGCGGCGTCCAGGCCGCTCGGTACGCCCGATAGCACGATAGCGGTACGCCTGATAGCACGAGGGTGTTTGCGCCTGATAGCACGACAGGTTTCACAGCTTGTGCACGCCTTATCCCCGTGCCGAACGCGGCACGGGGCGAAACGCCAGGAGCTCGGTTGCCGGTGACAGGCGTACGGTACTCAGGTGATAGCCGGGCAGCGATTGCCGGGCAACCAGCACACGCAGGTCGCAGGCAAAGTCCGAGTAACGGGCAGCGCTGCCGGATTTTCGATGCAGGTGCCGGAAATCGAACTGCCAGCCATCCGCCTGCCGCCCGCCATGCTTGCGTACCAGCCGGTATAACCAGCGCTCGATGCCGCCGGTGAGCTGGAAATAGGCCGGGTCGATGGTCAGGACCAGCGCCCGGTCCAGCACACCGGCATAAAACCAGTCCGGCAGGATCAGTTCGATCCCCAGGGGCCGGCCATCGATGGCCGCGAGCTCCTTCCACTCGTTGACCCAGGAAAAGCGGTGCAGACGGCGACCGCTGGTTTCGCGTATGGAGGTGGCCACGCTCGTGGTCTGCAGCCGATCCAGTGCCGCCTTCAGGCGCTGGTAGTCGTGCCGCGAGGTGCCGCGCCCGATAAAGCGCAGGATTTCGTAAGGCGTCGTGCGGATGAGTCGGGAGGTGGGGATCGCCGCATCCCGGGCCTCGACGAGCTGGCTGGCAGCCCAGATCAGGATGTCGGCATCCCAGATCGTCGCGATGCCATGCTCCAGTGTCCCCTCGACCCGCACGGTCACACTGCCGGAGCGAAAGTCGATGGGCTGCGTACGGCGTGACTTGCCCAGGGCAAAGAAGGGGTGGGCCATCAAGTCCTGGGCATCGCGCGGTGCCATGTCGCCGGGCAGGGCACGAAACAGTTGCAGCGGTGCTGGCACAGGTGGCGAGGTGCGTTTCGCGCTCATGGCGGGGGGCGGTCCTAGAGGTCATCGCGCAGACCTCCCGGATGACGCTCCAGATACTCTGGATCGAAGGTCGTCTCGAAGCAGCGCGCGTCGGCCCAGGCCTGCAGGTCTGCAAAGGCGTACATGACCCGCCGGCCAAACTTGCGAAAGCGCGGACCACCCCCGATGACCCGCTGCTTTTCCAGCGTGCGCGGCGACAGGCGTAGAAACGCGGCCGCCTCGTCGTTGTTCAGGTAGTGCGACGGGGCTGGGGCGCACGGCACATCCGGCGTGCCGGCATCACTCGCTGGTGGCAGCCGGGTGCCCAGGCGGCGATGGGGCGGCACCGTACCTGGCATGACGGGGTAAGCGTTGCGGTGGGGTGTACGGTTCATGGTCTGGCCTCCTGTGAGCGGAGGCCTACGCTGGGCCGAATAGGCGGACCTGATCATCACGCGTTGGGTCTGAAACGAGGCGCAATGGGCTTGGTATCCAATTGCGGCGTGCTCGGTCAGCCTCTTGTGGGCTGGCAAATTGCTGCCCTATGGCCATTAGACGCTCGATGTGGCTCCTGTCCTTTACGAGCGTCCCCCCTCGCAATCCCTGGGTTTCATCAGATATGCAAATACGGATTGCAGTAGTTACGCAATTCCGTAGTTGAGCAGAACTTACGAAGCGCAATTGTTTAAATACGGATTATCCAGTTTGCGTAAATAAACAGAGCTGTATTCGTCTCAGTGCAGGGGTTGATCCACTGCCTTCGCTACGGCTTATCAACGTACAATCTCTACCGGCGGCTTCAGTTTCATAAGGAAGCCTTTAGTACCTTACATCCGGATATGTCACGCATGAGCAAGATTGCCGAATACAAGCGCCTTGAAGCGCAATTGGCCGAACAACTGGCCGCACTGGACAAGCTAAAGGGCGACAACAAGCTGCAGCAGGAAATGGAATTTGAAAGCAAACTCAAGGCGCTCTTGAGTACCTATGGTTTTAGCCTTCAAACAGTCGTGGATATTCTCGATCCGCAACCTGTAGCGAAGGCCGAACTGCCGATTACCCACCGCCAACGCAGCCTCAAGCGGTATACGAATCCGCATACGGGGGAAGTGGTTGAAACCCGAGGCGCAAACCACGCGGTGCTCAAGGCCTGGAAAGCCCAGTACGGTGCGGACGTGGTCAAGACGTGGGCGTAACCAGTCTGTGCGGCCCCTCAAAGTGTGGGTCGTACGGATGCGGTAATGTCCGAAGTAAATAACAGGCAAGTCTCACGCAGGGAGCGAACATGGGAAGGCTGATAGTCACGAGACGCACCAACGAACAGATCAGGCTTACATTGAAGCCTGGGGCATCGATTGATGATTTGCTGCTGGAGCTTGAAGACACCGGTATTTGGATCACCATGATCGAGACCGATGGCTCCAGGGCCCGCTTGGCGATCGATGCGCCCGACCAGTTGCTGGTGCTTCGCGAAGAGCTGATTCCCGAATGGGAGTCCTGATCGTTCTCGACGGTATCGCCCATCGCTCGGTTCAACCATCAGGTACGGGCAGGTGCGTGGTGCTGGCCTGAAGCAAAGCAGCTAGGAGCACAACGCCATGACCAATGCCCTGTGCCCGGTATGGGGATCGTCCTTCTCAACGAGTTCTCTAAAACCACACCGCCGGTAAAACGCCACACTGTTCTGGTTTTCCTTGTAGACCTCCAGTGTGATGCGCGATCGGAGTGTCTTGGCTTTTTCAATCATCTGCTTGCCAATCCCTTCACCTTGGCACCCGGGTGCCACGAAGATGGCAGCCAGCGTGGCCTCATGTAGGGAGAAAAAGCCCTTTATCGTGCCTTCTGTTTCGTAGACATAGGTTTCCGAAGCCGGAATATAGAGATCGCGCATGTCCCCCAGCTTGGACTCCCAAAACTCTCGACCCACAAAGTCGTGCGCCTTAACCGAAGACTCCAGCCAGACGTCCAGTACGCTGTCCATATCCCTATCCGAAAACGCGCGAATCATTACCCGCTCCGTAGAAAGCTCATAGCGTCACGATGATGACGCTTCATACGACCGATCACCAGCCTCTGGCGGCGCTGGTAGGCACGGGGGCGCGTTCCCGCACAGCCAACGGCCAGCAGATCGAGAGCCCGATACGAGGCTGGCGCACCCTTCGCTCACATCAGGCGGGGCCTACTCGTTGTGCGCAGCGCCTTTGCGCTGGTCGAGCAAAAAATAGAAGGGGGCCGAAGCCCCCGGTCCGTCTACAGCAGCCCGAGTTCGGCAAAGGACACCCGCGCCTGACCCGCCACGATGATGTGATCCAGTGTGCGCACGTCAACCAGCGCCAGCGCGTCCTTGAGCTTTCGGGTCAGCGTCTTGTCCGCCTGGCTA
>NZ_JAMOHY010000009.1 GCF_024448695.1 Stutzerimonas stutzeri
ATATACGGGTTTCCGAGGGCGTAATCCCTCACGCCAACCCTTGTATGAACCCCTATGACGGAAGCGCCTTCGGCGATTCCATCCTACGGAGAGCTGTCCATGAAGCCCCGCAGCATCCATCACGAACGATCAACCGTAGCCGTAGCCGTAGCCTGGATTAGCCGAAGGCGTAATCCGGGTTTCCGAGGGCGTAATCCGGGCTTCACGAAGGAGATCCGCCGATGAATGCCTACTGGGAATGCCTGCGGGCCATTGTCTTTCGCGAATGGCTGCGTTTCGTCCAGCAACGCTCACGCTTTCTCAGCGCCCTGGTGCGACCGCTGTTGTGGCTGGTGGTGTTTGCCGCCGGTTTTCGTGCCGCGCTGGGCATCGCCATCATCGAGCCCTACGACACCTACATCACCTATGAAACCTATATCGTGCCGGGGCTGGCCTGCATGATCCTGCTGTTCAACGGCATGCAGGGTTCGCTGTCGATGGTTTATGACCGTGAAATGGGCAGCATGCGCGTACTGCTGACCAGCCCCATGTCGCGCAGTTTTCTACTGGCCAGCAAGCTCCTGGCCACCGCACTGATTTCCTTGCTGCAGGTGTATGCCTTTCTCGGCATTACCTGGCTGTACGGTGTGCAACCACCGGCACTGGGCCTGCTCGGGGCGCTGCCCGCGCTGTTACTGGTGGCATTACTGCTAAGTGCGCTGGGCCTGCTGCTGTCCAACGGCATCCGCCAGCTGGAGAACTTTGCCGGGGTGATGAATTTCGTCATCTTTCCGATGTTCTTTCTGTCTTCAGCGCTCTATCCGCTGTGGAAAATGCGTGAAGCCAGCGACTGGCTGTACTGGCTCTGCGCCCTGAATCCTTTCACCCACGCCGTGGAGCTGGTGCGCTATGCGCTTTACGGGCAGTTGAATACACTGGCGCTCGCCGTCTGCCTGGGCCTGACGCTGCTGTTCAGCCTGCTTGCAGTGCTCAGCTTCAATCCCCAGCATGCCGCGCTGCGCCGCAGTGCATGATGAGCCACTACTACTTTGGTGCCGGTTTGACTGTCGATTGTAGGATTTCAAAAAGACGCCCGGTGAATTGTAATAAGACCGACCGAAGTACTGGGGCATTGCAGCCGTCGCGCTAAAAACGATCTGCCCACCATAATCAAAACAATGAGGTGACCGGTCTTGTACAAGATACTGATCGCAGATGACCATCCGCTCTTTAGGGAAGCCATTCACAACGTCATCAGGGACGGCTTTCCGGACAGCGAGATACTGGAAACGGCCGACCTCGACAGCGCTCTGGCGCTGACGCTGGAGCACGATGATCTTGATCTGGTGCTGCTGGACCTGAACATGCCCGGCATGCACGGGCTCAACGGCCTGATCAATCTGCGCAACGAAGCACCGACCATCCCCGTCGTGATCGTGTCCGCCGAACAGGACAAACAGATCGTGCTGCAGGCGATCACCTATGGCGCCTGCGGTTTCATCACCAAGTCCTCGCCACGCGCACAGATGACCGAAGCCATCGAGCAGATTCTCAACGGCAACGTCTACCTGCCCTCGGACATCATCCGCAGTCAGAAAGCGACCACTCGTCACTCCTATCACAACGAGCCGGGAATCCCGCCCGAACTCCTGCAGGCACTCACGCGCAAGCAGCTGTTGGTGCTCGAGCGCATGACCAAGGGTGAATCCAACAAACAGATCGCCTACAACCTCGACATCGCCGAAACAACGGTAAAGGCCCACGTCTCGGCTATTCTGCGCAAGCTCAACGTACACAACCGGGTGCAGGCGATTCTCTCGGCCGGCGATATCGACTTCGCGGCCTATCTGCGCCGCTGAAACAGCCCTCTCTACATTGCCCTTCCCGCCGTGGTCGCCCAGCGTCCACGGTTTTTTTGCATCGCGGTTTGTCGAGGAAGCGGAGATGACACCGGACTGGCAATACAGGCGCTGATTGGGCGTTTTGTGTTGAATGGCGATTGCTGAGTCGCTTGATAGCTTGGTTTCGCCCTGCTGGGCGACCTACTTTTTCCAATCGCGGAAAAAGTAGGCAAAAACGCTTGCCCCTGCATCCGGCCCTACGCTGCGATCCGGGTTCGTTCGCGCAATCGTCACTCCAGGGGCCGGCTTACAAGGGCCATCCATGGCCCTTTAAGCCTCTCGCCGCATCCATGCGGCTCGCTCCCTTACGCAACGATTGCGCTCACCCTCCTGAAAGGGGCGCTAGGTGTCGCTTGGCAGGCCGTGCAAAGGAAAATGCAAAGCGCTCAAACCTCAGGCGACTCGGACTCCGTTCCCCCCAGTACACTCGATAAACGCCTTGACCTCTAAAGCTGGCAAGGCACCACTCTTGCCAGTCCGGCAGCAGGCATCCATCCCCAGGAATGCGGAAACCTTATATTCAGCCAGCAGCGTGACCATGCTCCAGCATATGGCACATGGCAGTCTTGAGCTTCATCGGGCGGATCGGCTTGTGCATCAGCATGTGCCCCAGTTCCCGGACCTGCAGTTTGAGGTCGTTGCTGTAGTTGGCGGTGATCAATAGCACCGGCAGCGAGTGTGCGCGGCGCTCATTGACGGTGGTCACCACATCCAGTCCGTTGCAGCCGTTGTCCAAGTGATAATCGGCGATGATCAGGTCGGCATCGGCGTGGAAGTTGTCCACCTGACGCGCCAGATCTTCTTCCGACAACGCGGTGGTCACCACGCAACCCCAGCCTTCGAGCAGGGTGCGCATGCCCGCACAGATGGCTGCATCGTTGTCGATGACCCAAACCCTGGCGCCGTGCAGACGCTCCAGCAGCAGCTCGGTGCTGGGTGACTCGACCCGGCTTCTGGAAATGCGTCTGGCCAGCGGCACTTCGACGGCGAATACCGAGCCTCGCCCCGGCTGCGAGCGCACCAGGATGCGGTGGCCCAGCATGCGTGCAATCTTTTCAACGATGGCCAGGCCCAGGCCGAGACCGCGATCCTGACTGGGTTGCACCGCATCGCCTCGCTTGAACTCCTGAAACACTTCTTCCAGCTTGTCTTCCGCGATGCCCACCCCCGTATCCCAGACTTCTATGGACAGGCTCTGGCGCCGTCGCCGGCAACCCAGCAGTACACGTCCCGTGGGGGTGTAACGAATGGCGTTGGTCAGCAGGTTGCGCAGGATTCTGGCAAGCAGCTGGATATCGCTGCGCACCAGGGCTGTGCTGGGGATGTAGTCCAGGCGCAGCGCTTCGGTGCCGGCGATTTGCCGGAACTCAACGGCCAGGTTTTCCAGCAGTTCGCTGACGGCGAAAGAGGCAATATCCGGCTTGATCACGCCGGCGTCGAGTTTGGAGATGTCCACCAGGGTGCCCAGCAGATTTTCCACGTCCTCCAGGGAATTGCTGATGTTGCGAATCAGCCCACCGCTCGGTGTCGCCTGCTCCAGCAGTGCGCTGGTGAACAGCCGTGCAGCGTTGAGCGGTTGCAACAGGTCGTGGCTCACTGCGGCAAGGAACTTGGTCTTGGACAGGTTGGCCAGCTCCGCTTCACGCTTGGCTTCGCGCAGGCGGGCTTCGGCATGAGCACGCTCGTCGATTTCGCACAGCAATTGTTCATTCAGGCTGGTCAGTTCCGCCGTCCGCTCGCGCACCCGTTGTTCAAGATTCTGATAGGCCTGGTGCAGCGCCTCGGCGGTGCGACGGCGGTCGGTGATGTCCTGGATCAGCACGAAGATGCCAGCCACCTCGCCACTGGCCAGGCGGTTAGGCACATAGGAACGCAACATATAGCGTTGCTGGCCGGCGTGGTTGGGCTCGGCCATTTCAAAGCTGATGCTTTCACCGGACAGCGCCCGGTCGATATAAGGTTCAAGCTGCTGCCAGTGCTCGCCGCTGTGAATGTCGCGCAGGCACTGGCCGAGCATGCCGTCCCTGGGCCAGCGGTACCATTCCTCGTAGACCTTGTTGGTGAAGGCATAAGTCAGGTCGGCTGACACGTAGGCGATCAGGGCCGGCACATGGTCGGTGATCAGGCGTATCCAGCGCTCGCTTTCACGCAGTGCCTCGGCATGCCGGTAGCGTTCGGTGATGTCGGTGAAGGTATTGACGAAGCCGCCGGTAGGCAGCGGATGGGTGCGGATCTCCAGCGTGCGTCCATCGAACAGATGCTGCTCCAACTCGGTCAGTGGCTGGCCACCGATACCGCGCGTACCGGGTGTCAGCAACTTGAGTTCGCTGTCGGCCATGACCTCCTCGAAGGGACGGTGCGCCTCTATCGGCGCCAGGCCGCAGAGTTCCAGGAAGCGGCGATTCCACAACTCCAGACTGCCATCGGCGCTGATCATCGCGACCCCCTGGGACAGGTTGTCCACGGCCCGCTGCAACAGCCGGGATTTCTGCGCCAGCGCCTGTTCGCGGCGCATGGTTTCGCTGATCTTGACCTCGGTGATATCGGTATAAAGCATCACCAGGCCACCCTCACGGGTCGGACGTTCGCTGACCTGCACCCAGCGCCCGGTATGTAGACGGTAGACCGTGGGCTCGTTGCCCTTGCCGCGATGTTCCTCGGCGATCAGCCCGCTGCTTTCTGCCAACCGGCGCATGTCGGCCAGACGCGTGCCGCCATGGATGCGGGCACCGGTACGGTTCCAGAGCGATTTGAAGCGGCGGTTGAACAGGACAATGCGCTGATCCTTGTCGAACAGCACGAAGGCGTCGGAAATGCTTTCGATGGCATCGACCAGCAACTGGTGCGCCGTTTCCGCCCGCAGCCGGGCGTCGCTGAGCAGGCGGTTGCTGGCCTTCAATTCGGCCATTGTCTGGTTGAGCGCATCGGTGCGCTCACGCACCTGCTCAGCCAGCACCACCGAATGCTGAAATGCCGCATAGGAGGCATCGCGACCGGAGCTGCTGGATTCGATGCGTTCGATCAGCGCCGCATTGATACGGTGCAGCTTGGCGTTCTCGCGCTCGAGTTCGACCAGACGATTCGGCAGCTCAGCGACCTCCCCGTCCTCCGGGGCGACCAATGGCGACCCCGGTGAAGGTCTGATTGATGTGCATGCCATTGAACTGTTCTCCGTAGGTGTTGAAACCGATCACTCTCTGGCGTCGGAGAAAGGCGGAAATCTGCTCCGTGGTGCCGTTGCTCTCGATTTCCATCCGCCGCAGAAAGCAGTCGCAGCCCAGGGTCAGCAGGGTTTCACCGAGGCGTTGCTCAAGGCGCTCGAACAGTGTCTCGAGATTGGGCATCAGCGGACCGGGGCGCATGGCGGTCAGCACGATGCCGTTCTCCACGGCGCAATAGAAGGTCAGGCTCAGGTCTTCGTTGACCTTCTGAATGGAGCGCACGTAGTAATGCTCGTTAATGCGCACTGCCAGCGGATGGGCGGCAAACAGCGCATGGTTGAGATCAGCAACGTCCACACCGATCAGGCGGGCGTACTCCTCGGCAGCAGGTTCGGCGTTCAGCTCATAGACCCGCCGGGCATTGCTGTCGGCCATGGTCACCACCAGCTTTTCGCTGCGCGGCAGCATGTGGTGGGTGGTGAACACTTCGAAATCCAGCCAGGTATTGATCAGCACCACGATGGCCGCGCCGCTGCGGAAGGTGCCGTCGTAATAGACGTAGGTATCGGTCAGATGGTTGTCGTCACCTGCCGAGCCGCCGAAATGGGGAATGCTGCCAAAGGCAGCGCTGAGTGCCGAAAGAACGATCTCCTCCCGACTGGACAGGCCATCGAGCAGCGTCAGGGCGAAACTGTGGTCCTTGATCGGCGCCAGCGAGTTGCTGCGGCAATCACTGCCAAGACGCTCCACCAGTTGCTGGGCGTCGGTCAGGCTGAAGCGATCCATCTCGACGATCAGTTCGCTGGCAATGGAAAAACTGCGGTGATCAAAGCCGACAGCGGTCACGCAGCTGCGGCTATAGCCCTGGGCGGTGATCTCCCCCGCCGAGGTGCAGCCGACCAGTCGCACACCGCCGAAGTACTGTTGCAGCGCATCACCCAGGGCCGGCAGATCATATTCGGCAGAACAGAAGAACAGCACAAAACCGAGGTGGGGATGAATCAGCTGGCGGGCCAGATCCTGGGCCACGGTCTCCGCGTCCCTGGCTTCGGACATCGCCGTGCGTATCACTTCGGTTCTTTGTTCGATCACGCACCGCACTCCCGCACCACTGAATCGGATTCGACTCCATTCTTGGGCAGGCTCTGGGGCGGGCAAATGCTACTTGAGTACCGGTCGCAGCCTGCCAAGGTCGTAACGCGACGAAATCACGCATATCAGTAAACGAAAAGGCCGGCATTCCCGATGAATACCGGCCTTTTCATGATGTGGCAGCGGGGCATGGTGTGCGCTCAGCGCACGGGCCATTGCGATGCAACGGATGGCTCGACCTACGGTTCGGACTCCATCCGCGCCCTGCTTGTGTGCGGCTTAAAAACTCAGCGCAGCACCGACGGCGAAGGTACGGGTGTCTTCGTTCACCGCGTTGTTGCCATTGCGACCACGGACTTCCAGCTCGTTGAGTTCGGCCACCAGGGTCAGGTTGTCGTTAACGCTGTGGAACAGCGCGACACCACGGGTTTCAAAATCGGCTGCGGTACCAAGGCCGTTACCGTCATCCTCGGTTGTTCCGTAGGAGAGCGCCACGCGGTTCTTGCCGAAGCGGTAGGAGCCTTGCAGCAGGTAGCCGTCGCTGTCGACTTCGCGCAGCAGCGCCTCGCCGGCGTTGTTGGTGAAGAAGGGGTTGATGCCTTCGGCCTGGAAGCCCGATGCGGTCAGCGACAGGTTGCCCATTTTCGCCTGAACGCCATAGCTGATGCCCTTGGAGTCCACGTCGCGGACGCTGCTGTCGGTATTGTCGGAACTCTGCTGCATACCGCCGAGCCAGGTATAGAACTGCGTGCCACCCGCCTCAAACTGGTAGGTGATCTCGGTCTCGAAGCGCGGCGTATCCTGATAGGCCTTGTCCAGCGCGGAGTTGGTATCTTCGGTGGTATCCACCGGGTCCATGATGCCGACCGCAACGCGCAGACCGCTCATCACCGGCGAGCGATAGGTCACCTGGGCAGACGGGAACGGATAAGGGTAGCCGGTGCCGATATTGCCGAAGGAAACGCCGCCACCGTCCACCAGGCCGAGGGTGTCGCTGACCTGACCGTAGCCGGTGAGCATCTCGTCGAGCAGGATATTGGAGCGCGCGAACAGGCCGAAGTCCTTACCAAAGAGCACCTCACCCCACTCGTCGTTGGCGACGGTGGCGTAGAACTGGCGAACGTCGATGCCACTTTCGGTGCCATTGGTTTCGCTGTCATTGATGGTCACCCAGAACGAGGAGCGGCCACCCAACTTGAGGTCGCCAACCTGCTTTTTGAAGTTGAAACCGATGTAGTTGGGCAGAAAGCCCATCTTGACCCGCGACTGGTTGCGATCGAACTGCTCACCTGCACGGTCCACCTTGCTGTGGACGTAGAAGGTGTTGAAGTAACCATCGGTGGAAAAGGTGGTGTCGTCCTGATCGTACAGCACGATCTCGGCCATGGCGGACTGGCTCAGTCCCATGGCTACTGCGCTGGCCAGAGCCAGGGGCAGAATCTTGGTGCAGGTTTTTTTCTTGTTGTGCATGGCGCTCTCCGCTGATGTGACGACGGGCAGTCGTGTCGAAGCGGATTATCGAAAGCGCCACGGGCAAGCCATACGCTGCCATGGCGGCGCTTCGCTGGTACTTTGGCTGTAGCCAGGGGCTTGGGCTGCAAGCAGGTATTGAGCGATCCGGAGGAAGCAGCGCTTAGGTAGTAAGCCGCGGCGCTTTAGCAGGTGCTTTTCAACAGACTGTCAGGCACAACGCCAGCGTGCATCAGGGGCAGTTGCATTGGCCAGAACTCTCCATCCACCGGCGCCGTGACGAAGGACGTCCAACGCCGCCAGCAACTGCGCCCCATTCAGGCTGGTCATGGCCTGCGCCACCCGTGCCGGATGCTCTGGCCCATGCCCCGCCAGCCAGGTCTGGCCGATCTGCTCGGCATGCGCACGCAGGTCAGCCGTGTCGGCCACATGGCGCTTGGACAGTTCACGGGCAACCTCTTCAACCCGTACAGCCTGGCTCGCCAGTTGCGTGGCGAAATCTTCAAGAAATACCTCGACGTGCCCGAGAATCTCTGCGGCCGATGCTGACGGCGACTGCACGGCAAACAGCATCCCGGCCTGATCACCACATGAAGCGAAGCGGCTGAATACGGCATAGCCCAGTTGCAGCTCGCTGCGCAAACGACGAAAGAAGGCACGTTCAAGCAGGCGCCCCAGCACCCGCCAAGCGGCCTCGACCCCGTAACCACCCTCTGACGGCAGCGGACAGAACAGTAGCAAGGCTGTCTCGCCTTCGCTTTGCCCAGCGCCGAGACTGTGCCAGTGGTAACCATCTGACCCGGTTTTCAACCCAGGCGGTGCCGACGCGGCTTGTCCCGGCAGCGCAGTAATCGCTGACTGCAAAGGGCCACGGAGATCAGCTGCAAAACCGAAGGCCAGCCCCTGCCATTCAGCATCCCGCCAATGCTGGTTCAGTTCTGACTGGCCTAGCGGAGCCTGCTCGGCCCTGGATGTTGCCCCGGCAAGCAAGCGCGGCAGCAACGCCAGCTGTTGGCGAATGGGCAGCTCATCACCGCCAAGCCTGAAGGCGCGCTCGGCCAATTGCGGGCCTTGATCCAGAGAGGTCTGCGGTGGTTTGGCCAGCAGTGCGCCCAGGTCTTTCACGATCAACGGAATGGCTTCAGCGATACCGTACAGACGCAGCAGCCAGGCATTTCCCAAATCCTCGAAACGAAGCTCGACACCGGCCTGCCGCGCCGCCCAGACCCGTGATTGCAGGGCGTGATGAAACGCGTGCCAGTATCCAGCTGGAAGCGCACTGGTCGTGAATCGACAGCGCAGGTACAGCGCGCCGCGCCCGGCTGCATCCACCGAACCAAGCCATTGCAGGCCTGGATTGATCGCCCCTACGGTTCCGCGCGGGCTGGCCTTGAGCCAGGGGTTGGCCTGCGGTTGGCGCCAATGCCAGGCGACGGCTGCTGCGCGCACGGGCGTCTCGAATTTCAGGCGTAGCGGGAATCCTTCGGTTTCAACGGGCTCGCAGCCAGTCGTATCAGTGCTCAGCACTATCGGCTGCGCCACCTGTATCTGCTCAAGTACGCTCTCCAGCGCCTGACGGACTGCCGCCTCATCGCTGCTGTCACTCCAGGCCTGCGGCTCGACCCAATGCTTCAGCCGCGCCAGGGGCTCAGCAACCTGCAGGCTGCGCTGCAGCACGCGCCGGTATTCCTCGCGGCAAGCCCGCCAGCGGGCTTCGCCGGAAAAGAAACGCAACCAGTCGAAGAGTGCATCGACAATCTGCGCACGCCGTGCAAGTCCCTGTTCGGTCAGCGCCGCTTCGATCACCACTACGCCCTGCCCCGCATACCAGTACGGCACGCGGAGTTTGAGCGACTGACACAGCCCTTCATCACGCAGGCGCGGCAGCAGCGCCTCCGGCGCCTCGGATGCGATCCAGCTGGACAGATAATCCAGTGCCGGCTGGGCGTGCTCGGGCATCCTGTCGAGGGCGCAAGCCAGCAGCAATCGCGGCGCCGCCTTGTCCAGCTGCAATCGCAGCCAGGACTCCGGCGAATGCTGCAAGGGCGGGGCCTCACGCTGAATGAACGGGCCAGCGGTGAGCGAGACGTCAGCCGACCGGGCCATCCGCAGCAGATCGTCATGTGCTTGCGGGGCGACCAACAGCAGCTCGATCTGCCCCGTGCGATAGAAGCGCTGGTGATAGCCCAATAGCGCCTGCTGAAAATCTTCATCCTCGACAGGCAGCGTCTCGCGGTTACCGGCGTGGAAGGCGCTGAACGGATGGCCGCTGCCAAGCGCCTGCCCCAGCGCCGCATCGCAAAGGGTCTCGGCATCCTCGGCGCGCGCCAGGTATTCGGCATGCAGCACTTCACGCTCACGCAGTTGTGCGGCTGGGTCAAGCAGCGGCTGGGCAAGCATGTCCATCAGGCGCCACAGACCTTCTTCAAGCCGTTCGGCAGGCACCTGGAAGAAATAGTCGGTATGGCGTTCGCGGGTCGAGGCATTCAACTGCCCGCCACAGGCCTGCACGAAAGGCATCAGGCTCTGCTCGACAGGGTAGTGCTGGCTACCGAGAAACAGCAGGTGCTCGAGAAAATGGGCCAGCCCCGGATAGGCTTCGGGTGCGTCATGCGCACCGGCATGTACGCGAACCAGGGCGGCGGCTGGCGAACCCTCCGGCATGTTCAGCAGACGTACACGCAAGCCGTTTGGCATGCTGAGCTGCGGTGGGCGCTGGGAACAATCGGTTTGCAGAGACATGAGGCTATCGCGGTTTCCGGCAGGTATGCATGCAGGATCGCGCCAAGTCGCACCTGGCACAAGGGCGCCGATGTATTGGCTCAGAAACTGCTAAGGATTTGCAATGCCGCAATAAAAGCCATGAGGTAAACTGATGGCCTAATGCCAGTCAGTCAATCCGAGGTGCCGTGATGACTCTGACACTGCTGCAAAATGCCGCCCTCCTTCTCGCGCTGTGCTGGCTGCTCGGCTTTACCCTCCACCACATGCGCAACGGTCACCCCAGGCACAGCAATATCATCACCGGTCTCTGGTTTGGCGGCGCTTGCATAGTCGGCATGATGGTGCCCTTCACGCTGCAACCAGGCGTCTTCTATGACAGCCGTGCGGTGGTGTTGAGCATGGCCGCTGTCTTTGGCGGGCCACTCGCCGCAATGATCGCCGGCTCCATAGCCGGAGCCTACAGGCTGTGGCTGGGAGGGGCTGGAAGCTACATAGGCCTGTTCAACATTATCGCCCCGACACTGCTGGGACTCGGCTATTGGTTTGCCTGCAAACGGGGGCTGTTGACGGTTCGCTTCTGGCCGCTGCTGGGACTTGGTCTCACCTTGCACGTCACCGCGCTGCTTTCGATGCTCGCACTGCCTTCCGTCGCTTCTCTCAGCATCTGGGAACTGGCCTTGCCGACACTGTTGATCATGCCGCTGGCAACTGTAATGGTCGGGCTGCTGCTCGATGACCTGTCCCGCCGATACCTTGCCGAACAGGCCCTGCAAGCCAGCGAAGCCCGCCTGAGCGCCATCACCCGGGCGATTCCGGACCTGCTGCTGGTCATTGATGAAGATGGCCACCATCTGGAAGTCATATCGTCCGACAGCAGCCCACAATTCGCCGGCTGCCAGGTACTGGCCGGTCAGTCTGCGCATAACGCCTTGAGTGCGGATGATACGGAACGCTTCATGGCAACCATTCAGCAAGCCCTGGCCAGCAATATGCCGCAGGCGCTGGAGTTTCCCTATCTGACTGAAGATGGCCAGAGGTTCTATGACGTCCACATACAACGCCTGGAAACACCACCCGACAGCAAGCGCGCCGTGGTGGCGATTCTGCGAGACATTACCGAACGCAAGAATGTGGAAGAACGCATTCAGCATCTGGCCTTCTATGACCTGCTGACCAAGCTACCCAACCGGCGCCTGCTGCTTGATCGCCTGCAGCAGGCGCTGTCGACCAGCGCACGCAGAGGCTGCCATGGTGCTCTGATGTTCATTGATCTGGACAATTTCAAGCACATCAACGATGTGCATGGTCACCCGGTCGGCGACCTGTTTCTGCAACAGGCCGCCCAGCGCCTGCGCGAGGGCGTGCGTGACAGCGACACGGTGGCACGCCTGGGTGGTGACGAATTCGTGGTGATGCTCGAAGAGCTCGACAGCCAGCCCGAAACAGCCGCCGGGCAAGCCCGACATATCGGCGACAAACTACTGGCAACCCTGGCTGAGCCCTATCCTCTGGACGGTGAAATGCTTCTCAGCAGTGGCAGCATTGGCGTTGCGCTGTTCTGCGGCACAGGCGTCAGCGCCGACGAATTGATGAAGCGCGCCGATCTCTCGATGTACGAAGCCAAGAACAACGGCAAGAACGCGCTGCGTTTCTATGACTCGGCCATGCAAAACAACTTGCAGCAGCCGCTGGAACTGGAGAGCGATCAGTCTGAAGCCAGCGCGTAGGGCAGAACCTGTTCGGCCTTGGCCGAATGAATTCGTCCCCACGCAATGAGGCGGCTCGAAAACAGGAGCGGCTATAACGCCTGCGGCGCCCGACGGCAAAGCGTCACCAGCGCCTGCACCCAGCTTTCATGGGTGTTCAGGCAGGGAATCAACTGCAAGTCTTCACCGCCGGCAGCGATGAACTGCTCACGGCCGCGATCACCGATTTCTTCCAGCGTCTCGATGCAGTCGGCGACGAAGGCCGGGCACATGACCAGCAGCTTTTTCACACCTCTGGCCGCCAGGGCCTCCAGCTCTGCCTCGGTGTAGGGTTCGATCCACTTGGCACGACCCAGTCGCGACTGAAAGGCAACCGACCACTGCTGCGCTTGCAGTCCGGCACGCTCGGCGAACCGGGCGCTGCTCTGCAGGCATTGCGCCCGGTAGCAGCTGGCGAGCACCGCACCTTCGGCGCGCTGGCAGCAGTCGTCGCTTTTCAGACAGTGCGCGCCGCTCGGATCGGTCTTGTGCAGGTGACGCTCGGGCAGGCCGTGGAAGCTCAGCAACAAATGATCGAAATCCTGAGCCAGATGCGGTCTCACGCTATCGACCAGCGCGTCGAGGTATTCCGGCTGATCATAGAAAGGCTGCAGAATCGAGAGCGTGATATCCAGCCCCCTGTCACGAATGACACGCCGCGCCTCTTCGACAGCAGTGGTCGTGGTGCTGTCGGCAAACTGCGGATACAAGGGCGCAAAGGTCACCTGCCGGATGCCCTGCCCGGCCAGTTTTACCAGCGCGCGTTCGATGGACAGCTCGCCATAACGCATCGCCAGCTCCACCGGGCCTTCATTCCAGTGCGGGCACACAGCATCGGTCAGTCGCTGGCTGAGCACTACCAACGGAGAACCCTCAGGCCACCAGATCGAGGCATAGGCATGAGCCGACTGCTGTGGACGCCTGACGAGAATCAGCGACACCAGCAGACGACGAAGCGGCCACGGCAGATCGATCACGTAGGGGTCCATCAGAAACTGATTGAGATAACGACGCACATCGGCCACCTCGGTGGAAGCCGGTGAACCCAGGTTGACCAGTAACAACGCCTGCTCAGTCATGCGACATTCTCTGCTTTGTGTTGGGAGGATCGTGCCGCGACCAATAGGCTCTTGAGCGGCGCCGCTATACTGCCCGAGCTGACCGCTTCGATGCTACCCAACCGGCATTTTACTTGAGGTGCGCGCAAGCCCTGCGACGCCATTCAGGAACATTCGATGAGTTAACTGCTGATTGGCTGGCAAGGGATGCCAGCCCATGTTGCCGAGGAGGATCTTGACGATTGTGAAGTGCAGGCTGCAGCGGAGACGATGCCGGAGCAGCCGCACTTCAGAAGGGAGAGCGCAGTGCCGGGACACCCAACCGGCTTCAAAGGTGCCCTGTGCGGCCCATTGCCTCGCGCCGCTTGACCAGGGCGTCGGCCACCAATAACGCCAGTAGCGGCAGGACGCCGACTTTCAGTGCCAGCGCCCAGGAAACCAGAAAGCCGATCAACACGGCACCTGCAACCACGATGACAGCCAGGCAATGCGCGCAAAAGCGCCACAATTCGATAGCAACGACCTGAGCGTTTCGATTGTTGGTCATGCGAGCCTCTCTTGTTGTTGTGGCCTCGTATAGGGTCAGCGTAGTCATCATGCACGTATGCGCAAACACATTTTTGTTTCATTGGTGTGTCTGGCACGCCCTTTACAGGCTGTTTCAAAAGATCTTCCGGAAAGGTCTAAGCTCTCTTCCATGACCATCGAGGGCAGACACCATGAAGACCACCACGCTCGGCATCCGGCTCGATGATGCGACTCGCGAGCGACTCGCCGCAGCCGCCCGCCAGCTGGATCGCACGCCGCAATGGTTGGTCCGGCAAGCTATCTTCAATTTCCTCGAACAGTTCGACAGCGCCGGCGAGACGGGCGAGAGCCGGCACGCAGACACTGTCGAGCAGGAAGCAGATTTCAACGCCGAGCCAGCCAGCCAGCCGTTTATCGAATTCGCCGAATCCATACTGCCGCAATCGGTACTGCGCTCTGCCATTACTGCAGCCTACCGCCGCCCCGAGCCCGAAGCCGTACCGGTGCTGCTTGAGCAGGCCCGGCTTGCACCAGACAAGGCCACAGCGGCACACAGCCTGGCCATGCGTATTGCCGGAAAGCTGCGCAACCGTAAAAGCGCCGGAGGGCGCCAGGGGCTGGTGCAGGGACTGTTGCAGGAGTTTTCCCTGTCGTCCCAGGAAGGCGTGGCGCTGATGTGCCTGGCAGAAGCCCTGCTACGGGTGCCGGACAAGGGCACCCGCGATGCGCTGATCCGCGACAAGATCAGCACCGGCAACTGGCAACCACACCTGGGTCACAGCCAGTCGGTATTCGTCAACGCAGCGACCTGGGGCCTGATGCTGACCGGGTGGCTGGTCGCCACGCACAACGAGACGGGCCTCACCTCTTCGCTCAATCGGCTGATTGGCAAAGGAGGCGAACCGCTGATCCGCAAGGGCGTGGATATGGCGATGCGGCTGATGGGCGAGCAGTTCGTCACCGGCGAAACCATTGGCGAGGCGCTGGACAACGCCCAGACCATGGAAGCCAGGGGTTTTCGCTATTCCTACGACATGCTCGGCGAAGCTGCACTGACCGCCGAAGATGCACGCCGCTACCTCGCTTCCTACGTGCAGGCGATTCATGCCATCGGCAAAGCATCACGTGGACGCGGTATTTATGAAGGTCCGGGCATTTCAATCAAACTCTCGGCGCTGCATCCGCGTTACAGCCGTGCGCAATACGAGCGGGTGATGGATGAGCTCTACCCGACCCTGCTTTCACTCACGCAACTGGCCAGGCAGTACGACATCGGCATCAATATCGACGCCGAGGAAGCCGACCGCCTCGAACTCTCGCTGGATCTGCTCGAACGCCTCTGCTTCGAGGCTTCGCTGACGGGCTGGAATGGCATCGGCTTCGTCATCCAGGCCTACCAGAAGCGCTGCCCCCATGTGGTCGATCACCTGATCGATCTGGCCAGGCGCAGCCGACACCGGCTGATGATCAGGCTGGTCAAGGGCGCTTACTGGGACAGCGAAATCAAGCTGGCGCAGGTCAACGGCCTGGAGGATTACCCGGTCTACACCCGCAAGGCCTATACCGACGTGTCCTTTCTGGCCTGCGCGCGCAAGCTGCTGGCTGCGCCAGAGGCAGTCTATCCGCAGTTCGCCACCCACAATGCCCACACCCTTGCGGCGGTCTACCAGCTTGCAGGGCAGAATTATTATGCCGGCCAGTATGAATTCCAGTGCCTGCACGGCATGGGTGAACCCCTCTACGAGCAGGTGGTGGGCAAGGGCGACGACCGCCTCAACCGCCCCTGCCGCATCTACGCGCCGGTGGGCAGCCACGAAACCCTGCTGGCCTATCTGGTACGCCGGCTGCTGGAAAACGGCGCCAATACCTCATTTGTCAACCGTATCGCCGACAAGAGCATCTCGCTGGAGGAGCTGGTAGCCGATCCGGTCGTCACAGTCGAACAGTTGCTGGCCGAAGAAGGCACACTCGGCCTGCCGCACCCGCGCATTCCACTGCCGCGCGACCTCTACGGGGAAGCACGGCTCAACTCCTGTGGCATCGACCTGTCCAACGAGCATCGACTGGCATCACTCTCCTCTGCCCTGCTTGCCTGCTCACACACGCTTTACAGCGCAACGCCCCTGCTGGGTTGCGAAACCTCCGCAACGGCTGTTGCCGAACCGCTGCTCAACCCGGCCGACCACCGTGACCAGGTGGGCATGGTTCAGGAGGCCACCGAAGAAGACGTGGACAACGCCCTGCGCTGTGCCCAGGAAAGCGCGCAGGCATGGAAGACGACCGCACCGAGCGAACGCGCGGCAGCCCTGGAGCGCGCGGCAGAGCTGATGGAAAGCAGAATTCAGGAGCTGATCGGCGTGCTGGTCCGTGAAGCTGGCAAGTCCTTCGTCAACGCCATCGCCGAAGTGCGCGAAGCGGTGGACTTCCTGCGCTTCTACGGAGCTGAAGTACGCAGCAATTTCAACAACGATACGCACCTGCCTCTGGGACCTGTGGTGTGCATCAGCCCGTGGAATTTCCCGCTGGCGATCTTCACCGGCCAGGTTTGTGCTGCGTTGGCTGCGGGTAACACGGTGCTGGCCAAACCCGCCGAGCAGACCCCGTTGATCGCCGCTCTCGGGGTACAGATTCTCCATGAAGCCGGCATTCCGCGGGGCGCGCTGCAGTTGTTGCCGGGCCGTGGCGAAACCGTCGGTGCACGGCTGGTGGCGGATGAGCGGGTGCGTGGCGTGATGTTCACCGGCTCCACTGGCGTCGCCTCGATCCTGCAGCGCAGCATTGCCGGACGCCTGGATGCCCGTGGCCGGAGCATTCCGCTGATCGCCGAAACCGGCGGGCAGAACGCGATGATCGTCGACTCCTCGGCGCTGGCCGAACAGGTGGTGATGGACGTCATGGCCTCGGCCTTCGACAGCGCTGGGCAACGCTGCTCGGCGTTGCGCGTACTCTGCGTGCAGGAAGAGGTGGCCGAGCGCATCATCGGCATGCTCAAGGGCGCCATGGCCGAGGCGCGCATGGGCAACCCGCAACGGCTGTCGGTGGATGTCGGTCCGGTCATCGACCACGAAGCCCGAGAGACCATCGAAAAACACCTGCAGACCATGCGCGACAAAGGCCGGACAGTTCATCAGATGGCCCGCGCTGATGAGGCCGAGTGCGCCCATGGCACCTTTGTAATGCCGACCCTGATCGAGCTGGAACACCTCGATGAGTTGCAGCAGGAAGTGTTCGGCCCGGTACTGCACGTGCTGCGCTATCGTCGCGCCGAACTTGACGCCCTGCTCGACCAGATCAATGCCGCCGGCTACGGGCTGACCCTTGGCGTGCATACACGCATCGACGAAATGATTGCCAGGGTCGTCGAGCGCGCCAAAGTCGGCAATCTCTACGTCAACCGCAACATCGTCGGCGCGGTGGTCGGAGTGCAACCCTTTGGTGGCGAGGGGCTTTCGGGCACCGGTCCCAAGGCTGGCGGACCGCTGTATCTCTATCGGCTGCTCTCGGCCAGACCCGATGACGCGCTGCGCCAGGCTCTGGATTTTGGCAGCACGCAGACAGCACCTGAAGCCCATCGAAATGAAGAACAGGAAAATGCCACTCGGCTCTTTATACAGTGGGCACAGCACAGCGGCCTGGATGAATTGGCTGCACTATTTGAGCGCTACTGCGAACACTCCCAGAGTGGCAGCACCCGCCTGCTCAACGGCCCCACCGGCGAGCGCAACAGCTACAGCCTGCTGCCGCGTGAACACGTGCTGTGTCTGGCCGAAACGGAACAGGATTTGTTGACTCAGCTGGCCGCCGTACTAGCGGTCGGCAGTCAGGCGGTGCTGCCGCACAGCCCGCTCACCACTCGTCTGCTTGAGCGACTGCCAGAGCCAGTCGGTGCGCAAATCCATTGTGTCGCCGACTGGACCCGCGACGAGGTGCGTTTCGATACCGTGCTGCACCACGGTGATGCCGACCAACTACGCAACCTCAGCCAGCAACTGTCGCGCCGCAGCGGGCCTATCGTCGGCGTACAGGGGCTGGCCCCTGGCGAAACCGATATACCACTGGAACGCCTGCTGATCGAACGCGCCCTGAGCATCAACACCGCCGCAGCGGGTGGCAATGCAAGCCTGATGACCATCGATTGAGTGGCGTTGTGCCGGCGCCGCTGCACGCCACCGCCCCATAGCGTTACTCCCCTCCGAGGCACTGCTTGTCAGTGTGCCGCCTACACCTGCTGTAAAAACACCTGACGGAAACTGGCCATTCCTTTTTCAGCAATGCAACAAAGGTATATGTCAGATAGCCATCTCGACGCTATTCTGGCGCGTCTCGGACAAGTAAATTCACCGGCGCTGCGATGTCTCCCTCATCTTTTCGGACGGAATGCCGAAACACTATCCACAAGCCAGTGGAAAACATGGCATCGCCAACTATAGGCCTGGGGCAACCTGCAACGCACCATGCATGACAGCGTGCGGATAATAATGAGTTCACCGCCCTCCAAAGGAGCTTACAAGCCAATGAATATGCTGCGAAATTTTCCAATCAGTAAACGTCTTTGGCTGATCCCGCTGGTGGCTGTCGCCATGCTCTTCATCCTCGGCCTGTTGATGATTCAGCAAGTGCGTACCGACCTGTACAAGGGCAAGCAGGTCATGACCCAGAATATCGTCGAAACCTCTTTGGGCATTCTCACCCACTATCAGCAGCTTGAAGCGAGCGGCGCCATGACCACGGCCGCTGCTCAGAAGGCGGCGATGGAGCAGGTAAAGGTGCTGCGCTATGGCGAGAATGACTACTTCTGGATCAACGACATGGGTCCGACGATGCTGATGCATCCCATGAGGCCGGAACTCGATGGCCAAGACCTGTCCAAAAGCAAGGACCCGAACGGCAAGGAGCTGTTCAACGAGATGGTCAAGGTGGCTCGCCTGCAGGGCGCAGGTCTGGTGGATTACGAGTGGGCCAAGCCAGGCGAGAAGGACCCCGTACCGAAAATTTCCTATGTCGAGCTGTTCAAGCCCTGGGGTTGGATCATCGGCTCGGGTATTTATGTGGATGACGTGGAAGCCGAATTCAAGGGCTACCTGGTTCGCTTCTCCCTGATTGGTCTGGCTATTGCAGTGCTGATGGCGGCCATGGTCGCCATCCTGATCCGCAGCATCACTCAACCGCTGCAACATTCCATGCAGGCCATGGCCAATATCGCCAGTGGCGAGGCCGACCTGACGCGCGAGCTCGATGTCTCCGGTAACGACGAGCTGACCGCCCTGGGTCGCGACTTCAACGCCTTCAGCCGCAAGCTGCGCAAACTGGTCGGCCAGTTATCGGAGACTGCCAGCTCGCTGGATCATTCATCCGACACTCTGGAGAAGCTCTCCGAACAGACGCATCAGCAAAGCCAACAGCAGCTTCAGCAAATGGAGCTGGTTGCCACCGCAGTAAACGAAGTGACTTACGCCGTACAGGAAGTGGCCAAGAACGCCGAACACGCCTCCAACGAGGTCGGTGAGGCAGATAAACAGGCAGGACTTGGCCAGCAGAACATCGAAGCCAGCCTGCAGCAGATCGACCAGCTGTCGAGCACCATCAGCCAGGCTGTCGACGTGATTCAGTCATTGGCAGACGAAACCACCAAGATCGGTTCGGTTCTTGAAGTCATCGGCTCGATTGCGGACCAGACCAACCTGCTTGCGCTCAATGCAGCCATCGAGGCCGCGCGTGCGGGTGAGCAAGGGCGAGGCTTTGCTGTCGTCGCTGACGAGGTGCGTCTGCTGGCACAGCGCACCCAGCAATCGACGGCTGAAATCCATACGATGATCGAACGTCTGCAAAAGAATTCCGGCGCAGCCGTCAACGTCATCATGGAGAGCAATCGCGCCACCCAGGCCACTGTCGAACAGGCCAGTCAGGCAGGCGAAAGCCTTGGTCAGATTGCCCAGGCGCTGCGAAACCTGTCGGGACTCAATGCCTCGATTGCCAGCGCGACACTGCAACAGACTCATGTGGTCGAAGACATCAACCAGAACGTGACCCAGGCCGCCGGCCTGGCCCAGGAGAGCACCAACGCAGCGCAGCAATCAAGCGCTGCGGGCAAGCAACTGGGCGAGCTGGCAGAACAGCTCAATCGGCTGCTCAGGCAGTTCAAGGTCTAACCGCTACGGTTATGACTCAAACGGTCGGGCTCCTGCGGAGCTCGGCCGTTTTTTTTCATGTTGGGTATCTGCGTCTTTTTGCCACGCCACTTTCCATGCTTAGCAAGAATCGCAGAGACGGAATACTGATAACCCCATTAAGTAGATAAAAATCAATGGGTTAAGCCACCCACTCAGCCTCTACTCCGGCACCCGAAAACCTTATACCTTCGGCTAATTGAAAAAAAGTCAGCCACCACGAACTTTCGATGTGACTTCCCGGTCCCCTGTGTACATCAATGATATGTAAGTCCAACGGCGGCAACCCAACGCCTGGACAAATTAGGTTTCCGGGTATCACACAGAGAGACATTTGCCCCATGAACAGCCCCCTTCGCTTCAATGACGCCCTTTTGATCACTGACCGCGCATTCAAGCCATTCCATTGCGTAGCCTGGACTTTGCTCGAAGGCAACGGCGAGCTCAGCATCACCGTCGTCGATGACAGCGAATCCCGCACACTGGGCCACTGCAAGCTATCCAGCAGCGTCTACACCGACCCGGTCAAACTCGGTCAGACCCTGGAACAGGCACGCGCAGACCTCAGCAGCAAGGGCGCGCATCTCGCCCCATGGCAGATGCCCGAATAAGCTCAGCAATACACCAGGGCCCGGCTGCGCAAGCGCCGGGCCTTTTGTTTTCAAGCGCATGCCCTCCCCCCTGGCAACTGATCAATTCTTGCGTTTCATGGTCCCACCTGTAACGAAATCAACAGGAGCGACTCATGAAAGGTGCCGAAGCCTACATAAATGACCAATGGCAAAGCAGCGGCCTGGCAGATCTGCCCGAAGGCCCCGACAAGCATTGCATTACCCTGAAATTCATCATTCCCCGGGACACCCAGTTCACGGGGCTGATCACTCATGTCTGTGAGGTCGCCGAGAAAAGACTGAGCGAGCACTATGCGGGCCGCCAGGTGACTCACAAACCCGTCGTTGGCTCAGTAGTAGGAGATGGCAGCGGCGATGGCATCGACCTGATCTTCGAGGTGGCTGCTGCCGAGTGATGCCGAACGTGAACCGGCGCTAACCCCGACTTCACGCCATCGTGATTTCCGCTCAAAGCAATGTTCTTTCACGAGTGACAGACATGACCCCCTTCGACTGGCAACGCATGTGGCTGAACGACTTACCGCTGCTATTCGTCGCCGAGGTCGCGTTGCGCGCCCTCTTCGCCTACGTGGCGGTGTTCTTGTTTCTGAAAATCAGCGGACGTCGTGGTATCCGACAGCTGTCGCTGTTCGAGCTGGTGGTGATTCTCACCCTCGGTTCGGCCGCGGGTGACGTTTCCTTTTATGACGATGTACCCCTGCTGCCGATCCTCGCGGTATTCGTCACACTGTTACTACTCTATCGCCTGACCATGCTGGCAATGGCGCATAGCACGCGGCTTGCGAGCTGGATGGAAGGCAAGCCCATCACCATCATCAAGGACGGCCTGTACGAGCTCAAGAGCCTGGATCGATTGAATATTTCATCCGATGAATTTTTCATGGAACTGCGGCAACAAGGCGTTGAACATCTGGGACAGGTCCGTCTCGGCATCGTTGAGACCGACGGCGACATCAGCCTTTTTTTCGCTCAACCGAGCGCGGTGAAGCCCGGGCTTTCAGTGTTGCCGGTCGAGCATCGTCCGGCTTACCGCGAAGCTCCCTACAGCGCCATCTATGCCTGCACTCGTTGCGGCTTTGCACACGCCCTTGAAAGCCGGCAGCGTGCCGCCTGCCCACGCTGCCAAAACGAGCAATGGAGCTTGGCCCTGAGTACACAACTGACGCGCTGACAGGCGGGACGAACCGACCGCGCTCATGCCTGTCCTTAGAACAGACAAGGCTTTCCTTCCCCGACACGGAGATTGAACACATGCTGGGCGATTACGCATCGATAAATGATCATCTGGAAACCGCGCGCAAACATGCTGACCATGCCGAAACCAGCGCCGATCCTGCTCTGTATCGTGAAGCCATCGATGAGCTGGTGGCCGCCATCCGCCTGTTGATGCGCAACAGCCAGGAAAGCGAGAACTGATAGCAGTTACGCAGCGCAGTACGGCTCTTTCTGCCCTTCGCTTGCAGACTGTGATACCAGGTGAGCCGCTCCTGAAGGAGCTTTAGATGCTGATCAATCAAGCTCCGGAAGCGGATCCGCCATCCATACAGGCAGGCATTGCACCCTCCGAAGCCTGCAAGGCTTTGCAGCCAACGCTTGCCGGAGATCTTCATTACGTCGACGACAGCAGCTCAGGCATAACACGCAGGATGCTGAAAGGCAGATTCGCCTACTTTCTACCCAGCGGCGAAAAGCTCGAGGATGTCGACGAGATCGAGCGAATCAACAAGCTGGCTATACCGCCTGCCTACACCGATGTCTGGATCTGCCCAGATCCGATGGGTCATATGCAGGCCACTGGGCGCGATGCTCGCGGGCGCAAGCAGTACCGTTACCACGCCAGATGGCGAGAGATCCGTGACTGCAACAAGTACGAACGCACCCTGGCGTTCGGTAAAGCGTTGCCAAAGCTGCGTGTTCGCCTGGAAAAGAACCTTGCCCTGAGGGGAATGCCACGCGAGAAAGTCATGGCGCTCATCCTTCAGCTACTGGAGTCGACATTGATACGTATCGGCAATTCTCGCTATGCGCGGGAGAATCGCTCATACGGTCTGACGACCCTTCGTGCACACCATGTCGACGTGCGTGGCGCCGCGATCCGCTTTCGGTTTCGGGGCAAAAGCGGCGTCAAGCATCAGATGACACTGAAGAACCAGCGCCTGGCACGCCTCCTTCGCCGCTGCATGGAGTTGCCTGGCCAGCACCTGTTTCAGTATCTGGACGAAGACGGACAACCCCGCGCGGTCAGTTCAAGCGACGTCAATCAATTCATTCAGGCGCTGACGGGCGACGATTTCACCGCAAAGGACTATCGCACCTGGGCTGGTAGCGTGCTGGCTCTGGAAGCGTTGCGCAAACGTGACTGGCAACCGGAAGCGGTCGCCAAGCGCAATCTTGTCGAGACCGTACGGGAAGTCTCCAGACAACTCGGCAACACCCCGGCGATCTGCCGGCAGTGTTATATCCACCCCGCGGTACTTAACGCATTTACCTGCGGCGAGCTGGCGCGATTACACAGTGTCCGGAAACGAAAATGGATGAGCAGCGCCGAAATGACTCTGCTGAAATTTCTTGAAGAGCAAGGTGTTACCTGACGGTATTCTCGTACAGTGTCACCTGGTTGCGCCCACCTGATTTGGATGTATAAAGCGCGTTATCCGCCCACTCGATGAGCTGTGCATGACCGCTGGAAGGCTGGCCCAGGTCGGCGATCCCCAGGCTGATGGTGAAGCGGATAGTGTGGCTCTCATGCTGCACTTCGTAGGCTTCGACGGACTGGCGCAACCGTTCGGCGAATACCAGCGCGCCCTGGCTATCGGTATCAGGCAGCAGCACCACGAATTCTTCGCCACCGTAGCGGCCTGCCACATCGGAGTCTCGAATACTCTGGCGGATCAGGTTCGCCGTGTGCTGAATCACCCTGTCGCCAGCCTGGTGGCCGTAGGTATCGTTGATTTGCTTGAAGTGATCGATATCGCACATCACCAGCGCCGAATTGATGGCGTAACGCCGATGCCGGGCATAGTCCTGACGCAGTATTTCCTCCCAGTGACCACGATTGAACAGTCCGGTCAGGCGATCCGTACTGGATAACCGCTGCAGTTCCTGGTTCGCCGCCTGCAACTGATGCCGGTTGGTCGCCACATCGGTTACATCGTAGATAATCAGACAAACCTGCTCGATCACACCGCTGATGCTCTTCAAAGGCAGCAGCGTGGTGTTTTGATACATGAACTCCTCCAGCCCGGTAATGGGCTGGTAATTCTTGAAGCGCAGCAGATATGGGCGCTGCTCCCACACGGTAAAAGATGGCGTACCCAGGGCCACGACGTTCTCGACCTTGCGCCGAAACCATTGTTCGTCAACCTCGGGAAACAGCTCGAAGAAGGACTTTTCCCTGGCCTCGACCGGAAGATACCCGGATCGATTCTCCATGAAGGTATTCCAGACATCCACCCGGTAGTCACGGTCCAGGACCACGACGCCGACATCGATATTCTGGACAATCGCCAGCAGCCAATGGAGTTCGCTCAATTCGATCGAGTCGGCCATGCTCACTTCATCAGGTAGTCGAGTTTACGGGACAGCAGCTCAACCGAATCCTCGGTGAACAGCAGCAACAGGTCAAAATGAATGTCGTGCCCCTCCAGGCTGTAGCTGATCTCCACCGCCAGCGTACTCTTCCAGCGCTGATGGTTGAGGCGAATCAGTTCGCTGATGGAGGCGTGCTGGCCGAGCACCTGAGGATGTCCCTGTGAAAACACCACGTCGATCTGCTCGGCAATACCGCTGAGACAGGCACTGATCAGCAGGCTCGACAGGTCAAGCAGCATCTCCAGTTCACGGTACTCGGCGGTGCGCATCAGGCGAGCCATCTCGGCCACTTCCGAATCATGGAAGATCAGCAGCGCCTCGCCGGCAATGCCACCGCCAATATAGCCCTGGCAAACCGCCGTGAGCCTGTCGCTGTGAGCCGCATCGGCAAGGGCCATGTGCAGCTCGCCGACTTCAAGAATATTCACGTTCGGCACGGGCAACTGCACGAATACGCCGAGTACTTTTGCCAGCAACGCGGCAGCCCGGCCCATGGCAATGTTCACGACTTCACGAAACGCATCGCGAAATTCCACTTCGCCCGCGTCACGGGTACCGAGCATGGACAGCTCGCTGCCCATCAGTCCCAGGCCTGCCAGCGTTTGCTGCAAATGCACGGGGTCGGCGGGTTTGCGGATAAAAGCCAGCGCACCTAGATCCAGCACGCGGCGTACCGCTTCTTCCTGGATATCCGCGGAAACCACGATGACCTTGCAACCAAGCAAATCCGCATGCAGCTCGGCCAATACCTGATAGCCGTCCATGTCGGGCATGGTGAGATCAAGCAGCACGACATCAATGCCGCCTTGCCTTATCCGTGCCAGTGCCTCTCGCCCGCCGGCCGCCTGGTGAATCTCCAGCGGCCAGGCAGCCGGCAGCGCACGCAGCAATTGCTTGCGCGCCAGGTTTGAATCGTCACAAATCAACAGGGAAACAGCAGACATGCAGCGCTCGCCTTTTGCTGTCCAGATACCGAATGTGGACAGCTTATCTCAGCCGACAAGCGCTGTGGGGTGGATGCTACTAAATAGTGGCACTTTGCCAAAAACTACCAAAACGGACCCTGTGACGGCCCTTCGTGTCAATAGTAGGCATTGTCTCGATTGGTATGATCGGTGACGTCGCGCACCCCCTTGAGCTCGGGAATACGGGCCAGCAGGGTCTTTTCGATCCCTTCCTTGAGTGTCACATCCGCCTGTCCACAACCCTGGCAGCCGCCACCGAATTGAAGTACCGCGATCCCTTCGTCAACCACGTCAATCAGCGTCACCTGCCCGCCATGACTGGCAAGACCGGGGTTGATTTCGGTCTGCAGGTAATAATTGATGCGCTCGTTCATCGGGCTGTCTTCATTGACCATGGGCACCTTGGCATTGGGTGCCTTGATGGTCAGCTGGCCACCCATGCGATCGGTGGCGTAATCAACCAGCGCATCTTCCAGAAAGGGCTCGCTGGTACCGTCGATCCAGGCAGTAAAGCTTTTCAGACCGATGGCGATGTCGTCGGGCTTTTCTTCACCCGGCTTGCAGTAGGCAATACAGGTTTCCGCATAGGGCGTGCCCGGCTGAGTGATGAAAACCCGAATGCCGATGCCCGTGGTGTTCTGCTTCTCAAGCAGATCGGCCAGGTAATCGTGTGCAGCGTCGGTAATGGTAATGGCGCTCATGGGAACTCCTCTCAGACATGAGGCGCAGTGTACGCCAACCACTGCGCCGGACAAAGTCCCAGTATCTTGGTAGGACAATTTTCATGAGGGCTGAAGCCTGGCCCTGCCACCGTTGAAAAACACAGGCGGGCACTGTTTAACGACGTATGGCCAACGCAGATGGTTTTCAGCGGCTTGGCTACAGCATCCGCCGCATCACATCATCACGTTTGACGAAATGGTGCAGCAGCGCCATGCCGACGTGCCCGATCACCAGCAGCACCATGATCCAGGCCAGCGGCGAATGCACGCTGCCAAGGCTTGCCGCCCAGGCAATTTCAGGCCCCTTTGCCGCCAGTTGCATGCCAAATACAGTCAGCCCATAACCGTTGCCAAGCATGGTCAGCAGGCCGCTGATCGGTAGCAGCAGCATGCCGAGGTACAGTGCGAGGTGCCCCGCCTTGACCATCCGCGCCGTCGCCGGATCATGCTGCGGACGCTGCTTGAGCTGGCTGGTCGCCCAGATAACGCGCAGAACAACCAGCACCAGCAATAGCACGCCGATAGAGACATGCCAGGGCACCAGCGTCTGGCCAACCCAGTGCTCGCCTTCGCTGATGCGATCACCCAGCTTGAGGAACTGCCAGATGATCAGCCCACCCATCAGCCAGTGAAACCACTTGCTGATACTGCCGTAACGCTCTTTCGAGTCATGAATCATGGTCTCGCTCCTTACATACACGCTCTGAAAATCACAGGCGCCAGCTGAAATCCAGGATTTCACCAGACGCCATGCGCTTCAGATGATCAGCCACCACCTGTTGCAATTGTTGCAGCTGTTCGGCACTTTCGCCTGCCACAGAGACTTCAAGCCCTGCCTCGACAACAGCAAGCCGGCAGTGGCCAATGCCCAGCTGAATCTCACCCTCGCGCTCGTCATGGCGAACAGGAAACTTGTGGCCCCAATGCTTGCAGAGCCGGTTGATCAGCCGCGACGGGTTTTCAGTCACGACTGTAGTGTTCGCCGCCAACGTCAGGAATTCGGAGCCATGCTCAGGCGATGCTTTCAACGATGCCCCCTTCGACGCGCAACGCCGCGCCCGTGGTTGCACTGGCTTGCGGCGAGGCCGCATAAACGCAGAGATTGGCGACTTCCTCGGGAGTGGCAAAGCGCCTGAGCAGCGTCGATGGCCGATTTTCCTGCAGGAACAGGGTTTCCATTTCACTCACTGAAACACCCCGCTCCCTGGCCATGCCGGCCATCATCTCCAGCGCGCCAGTGGTACGGGTCGGGCCGGGCAGAATGCTGTTCACGGTCACTCCGCTGCCGGCCAGCACCTTGGCCAGCCCACGGGAAACGCCTTGCAAAGCGGCCTTGCTAACTCCGTAGTGGACCATCTCCGCCGGAATATTCAGCGCCGACTCGCTGGAAATGAATTGGATGCGACCCCAGCCTCTGGCCTGCATGCCTTGGGCGTAATGGCGCGCCAGACGCACACCACTGAGTACGTTGACCTGAAAGATCTGCTCCCAGTCCTCGTCATTAATCTCGAAGAACGGCTTGGCGCCATAGATACCGAGGTTATTGATCAAAATATCCGCGTCAGGTTGCGCTGCAATCAGCTGCTTGCAGCCCTCGGCAGTCCCTGCATCGGCGACGACAGCAACGGCGGTGTCTCGTCCGCTGGCGGCCTTCAGGCTTGCCAGCGCCGCGTCGATTCGGCTCTGCTCGCGCCCCACCAGTACCAGGCTTGCGCCCGCCCTGGCCAGGCCAATGGCAATCGCCAGGCCGATACCATCAGATGAGCCCGTCACGATGGCCTTTTTGCCGGTTAGATCAATCTGCATTTGTCTTTTCCTCGATAAAGCCAAAACCAAAAGCTGACAATGTGGTTTCCATGACGCGGTCGCTGAACAGCTTGCGCCCGCTCGAATCACTGGCCGCACCGGCCACCAGCATCAGCGGCAGCAGGTGTTCCTCGCCACGCTCCGGATGGCAGAGCCGCGCAGAAGGCGCCTGCTCCCACTGCACAAGCGCCGCCTCGCGCTGTACCGGGAGCAACTCAACCGCGTCGACCAGCCAGGCATCGAACTCGTCGGATATCGGCCCGAAACGGGGATCGCCATAGCCGCGCATGTTGTGAAAGCTCATACCGCTGCCGACGATCAGTACGCCTTCGTCACGCAAACTGGCCAGTGCCCGGCCCGCTTCGAGCAGTGCCCGGGGATCGAGATCCTTGCGCAATGACAACTGCACGACCGGTATTTGCGCCTCGGGAAACATCAGTTTCAGTGGAATGAACATGCCGTGATCGTAACCACGGGCGTCGTCCCGGCTCGCTTCAAGACCTGCTGCAGCCAGCAACGCAACAATGCGCGTGGCCAGTTCGGGATGGCCCGGCGCCGGATAGCGCAACTCGTAGGTATGCGCCGGGAACCCGTTGTAATCGTAGATCAGCCCAGGCTGCACCGCGCCGGTGACGCGGAAACCGGATTCCAGCCAGTGTGCCGACACCATCAGGATTGCTTTCGGCTTCTCCGGCAGGCTCGCCGCAATCCCCTTGAGAAATCGGGCTGTTGCGTCCCAGGCATGGACGGGGTTCCAGTCCATGAAAAAACACGGCCCGGCACCATGGGGAACGAACAGCGTAGGCATGCGCTCGCCGTTCGATGAAACGCTGGAGGCTGGCATGATCTGCCCTCATGTAAGCAACGTGCGAGCAGTATCTATTAACATCCATACTGTTAGAAGCTGGCAAACTTTACGAACAGTTATCACCAGCAGTAGGAGGTTATATGCTCGACCGCATCACCAGCATGCGTGTGTTCGTGCGTGCGACCAGCGCCGGCAGCCTGTCCGCCGCGGCACGCCATCAGGGGATGTCACCGGCCATGGCAACCAAGCACGTCGACGCCCTGGAGGCGAGGCTGGGGGTCAAGCTGTTCCATCGCAGCACTCGACGGCTGACGCTGACCGAAGCGGGTAGCCGCTATCTGGAAGCCTGCCAGCGGATTCTGTCCGATATCGACGAAACCGAAGCTGGCATCGCTTCGCAACGTATCGAGGCCACCGGTTTGTTGCGCCTCAACGTGCCACTGACCTTCGGCATCCATTACATCGCACCGCTGCTGTTCGAGTTCAGCCATCGGCATCCCGCGGTGAAGGTGGAGCTGGGCCTGACCGACAGCCAGGTTGACCTCATCGACGGCGGCTGGGACATGGCAGTGCGCATCGGTCGCCTCGGCGACAGCTCGCTGCAAGCGCGCAAGCTCGGCGATGTTCCTCTGGTGCTGTGTGCAGCCCCCGCGTATCTCGATGCCCGTGGCGTTCCACGACGAGTTGCCGATCTGGCGCAGCACAATTGCCTGACTTACAGCCTGTCCACCACGACCAGCGCCCAGGAATGGGCATTCGGGCGCAACGGCGACGTACGGATCAAGGTCGATGGGGACCTGTTGGCCAATAACGGCGAAGCGCTGCTTGCCGCTGCGGTGCAGGGCCAGGGCCTGATCTACCAACCGCTGTTCATCGCCGTGGAGGCGGTACGCCGTGGCGAGCTGGTGGTACTGGAAATGGACCACCCGACGCTGTCCATTGACGGCATCTACATCCTCTACCCACCGGATCGCCGCCCGCCGGCGAAGGTGCGCGTGATGATCGATTTTCTCGCCGAAGCGTTCAGCGGCGCGCACCCCTGGACAGTCCAGGGGCGATGAAAAGCTGAACTGCCGCCGGCTCGACAAGTCGGAATAACAGACTTGCCGTCAACGGCATGACCGTTTTATCCGACGCTGCGCCGCCTGGGACCAGAAAGATTCAGAGCCCATGTTGGCCAGCCTGAAGGAGCGCCTGCGTGACTCTGGACAAAAATCATCACCTGGACAGCGCCGACCTTGATAGCCATATGGCCACAGCGGTCGGATCGGTCCGCATTCTCACAGTCAATACACACAAGGGGTTCACCGCACTTAATCGCCGCTTCATCCTGCCGGAGTTGCGCGAAGCGGTGCGCTCCGTATCAGCCGACATCGTGTTTCTCCAGGAAGTGCTGGGCACCCACGAAAAGCACGCCCTGCGTTTCCAGGACTGGCCGAAGATGTCGCAGTACGAATTTCTCGCCGACAGCATCTGGACCGATTTCGCCTACGGTCGCAACGCGGTCTATCCCGATGGCGATCACGGCAATGCGCTGCTGTCCAAATTCCCCATCACTCGCTACGAGAACCTAGACGTGTCCATCGGCGGGCCGGAACGGCGCGGGCTGCTGCACAGCGTTCTGCAGGTGCCGGGGCACAACGACTTCCATGCGATCTGCGTGCATCTGGGCCTGCGTGAATCACATCGCCAGAAGCAGCTCGAACTGCTCTGCCAACTGCTTGATTCGCTGCCCGAGAACGCTCCCGTGGTGGTTGCCGGCGACTTTAACGACTGGCGCCTGAAAGCCGCCCAGACCCTCAACCGCTGCGCCGGCATGCACGAAGTGTTCGCGCTCTCCCACGGCCAGGTAGCCAAGACCTTTCCTGCACGCTGGCCCCTGCTGCGGCTGGACCGCATTTACGTGCGCAATGCCAGCAGTCATCAGCCGAGAATTCTGAGCAACAAACCCTGGACGCACTTGTCCGATCATCTGCCCCTGGCGGTGGAGATACGGTTATGAATTTTCACTGGAGAGACGGAAATCGTCTGCAGCTGCTGGAAAACGGAGAGGAATTCTTTCCAGCAGTATTCGAGGCTATTGCAGCCGCAAAAAAGGAAGTCCTGCTGGAAACCTTCATCTTCTTCAAGGACAAGGTCGGCACACAACTTCAGGAAGTACTGATCAGCGCAGCTGAACGCGGTGTCAGTGTCGACGTGACCGTTGATGGATATGGCTCAGCTGACCTGGACGGGGATTTCGCCATTGCCATGGTTCAGGCTGGCGTGCGCATCCATATGTTCGATCCGGGCAAGCGCCTGCTCGGCAAGCGCATCAATGTATTCCGCCGGATGCATCGCAAGCTGGTGGTGGTGGATGGCGAGCGGGCCTTTGTCGGCGGAATCAACTTCTCGGCGGATCATCTGGGGGATTTCGGCCCGGAAGCCAAGCAGGACTATGCCCTGCAGGTCGAAGGGCCGGTGGTTCACGATATCCACCGCTTCACCCTTGCCAATATCGCCCCGCCCCAGGCCGGACGCCGCTGGTGGCAACGCCGGGTTCGCACTCAGCACAACGGCTTCGTTGGGGTCAGCCGCGGCGAGGCGCGGACGCTTTTCGTTACCCGCGACAACGACAGCCACCGCAACGACATCGAGCAGCATTATCTGCAGGCCATTCGCGATGCACGCTCGCGCCTGCTGATCGCCAATGCCTACTTCTTTCCCGGCTACCGGGTGCTGCGCGAGATACGCAATGCGGCACGGCGCGGCGTACGGGTACGCCTGATCCTGCAAGGCCAGCCTGACATGCCCATCGCCAAGTTCGGCGCGCGCATGCTTTACAACTATCTGATGAATGCCGGCGTGGAGATTCACGAATACTGCCGACGCCCGCTGCATGGCAAGGTTGCGCTGGCCGATTACGAATGGTCGACCGTGGGTTCGAGCAACCTCGACCCCCTCAGCCTGTCATTGAACCTGGAAGCGAACCTGATCATTCGTGATCACGGCTTCAATCGCAAGCTGCACGAAAACCTCGACCGGCTGTTGCAGCAGGACTGCCGGCGCATCCCGCTCGAACGCATCGTGCGCGGCTTCTGGTGGCGCGCCCCGCTGGCCTTTTTGATCTTCCACTTCCTGCGCCATTTCCCACAGTGGGTGGGCTTTTTCCCGGCACACAAGCCCAGGATGCAGCTGCTCGATCCCACCCCGCTGGAACCCAGCCCAATGCCCTTGCAGCGAGATCATCAATGACCCGGCAGACAATAAATGATGAGCCTCGCAGCGTCTGGAAACAGCGCTGGCCGATGATAAAAAAGGGGCTTACCTGGGCTTTCTTCCTGTTGGTCGCCGGCCTGCTGATCAGCCTGGCGCGCAACCTCGACTGGGCCGAAGTCAGCGAGACCCTGCGCAGCTACAGCGGGCAAACCCTGTTGATGGCCGGTGGCGCGGCGCTGGCCAGTTATGCTGTTTACTGCTGCTTCGACGTGCTCGGCAAGGCCTATGTCGGCCACCATCTGCCAGTCAGACAGGTCGTGCCCATTACCTTCGTCTGCTACGCCTTCAACCTCAACCTGAGCGCCTGGGTCGGCGGCATTGCCCTGCGCTACCGGCTCTATTCACGCCTGGGCCTGGGCACCGCGCAGATCACTCGAATCTTCACCATGAGCGTGCTGACCAACTGGATGGGTTACCTCTGGCTGGCCGGCGCAATCTTCCTCATGGGCTGGATCAAGCCACCTGCGGACTGGGAGATCGGCGCGACCGCGCTACGCCTGCTGGGTGTAGCCCTGATCACGACCAGCCTGCTCTATCTGGGGTTATGCCGTTTTTCCAAACGTCGGCAATGGACCATTCGCGGGCACGAGATTGAACTGCCCTCCTGGCGACTGGCATTGATCCAGATGCTGCTGGGCGCTGCCAACTGGTCCCTGATGGCCCTGGTGGTGTACTTCATGTTCTCGCGCAATGTCGAATACCCGCTGGTGCTGGGTATTCTGCTGATCAGCAGCATCGCCGGGGTGGTCACCCATATCCCCGCCGGCCTGGGCGTCATTGAAGCGGTGTTCGTCGCCCTGCTTGCCGGTGAAATGAGCAAGGGCAGCATCATCGCCGGCCTTATCGGCTACCGCATGATCTACTTCCTCATCCCCCTGCTCTTCGCGACGCTGGTTTACATCCTTCTCGAAGCCCGCGCCAAAAAGCTGCGCGGCTCTTCAGCCCCCACGCATCCTTGAGTGCAGAAAGAAGCACAGTGCAAGCGGTGAAGCCAGGACGATGACCGTGCTGCCGAACAGGGTGATCGCCGTGGGGAGGCCGTAATGGTCGGCGATCCAGCCGACAGCAAACAGTGGCGCGATGCTGCCGACGTAGCCACACACAAGATAGGTGGAAATCAGGCCGGAACGCTGGGCCGGACTGGCGATACGGTTGACCATGCTGATTCCGCTCAACAGGCATAAGCCATGGCCAAGCGCGGTGGCAGCAACCCCGATCATGAACATCAAGCTGGAACCAGCCGTGAAGTTCAGGATCAGCAAGGCGTTACTGAGCACAACCGCCAGCAGGCCAAACAGACCGCACCAACGCACCGGAAGCCGCGCGCACAGCAATTGGGTTGCAGCCGAAGCCAGCAGAATCACGCCAATGGCCGTCCCGCTCACCACTGGCCCGTGCCAGGGCAGCATCTTTTCCAGGAACAGCGGCGCCATCGAGGCGTAGAGGCCAAACACTCCGAAGGCAAAAAACGGGCAGGCACAGGTCAGTATAAAAGGCCAGGTATCGCGTCGGGCCGTCCAGGTCAGGCGCGGGATAAAAGATCGCCAGCCAAGCGCGCTCGTCGCGGCTGACGCGTGGGGTTTCAGTTCTATGCGCAGCAATGCATAAACCGCCAGCACGCAGAGCAGCAACGTCGGGATATAGGCCACGATCAGCGGATGCGGCAACCATTGTCCGATGACCCCGCCGGTAAGCGGCCCCAGGCCGAAGCCGAAGGCCAGCAGAAAACTGGTCATCATCGATACCCACTGCGAATTGTCGCCTTTGGATATCTGCATCAGCCCCACTGTGGCACTGGTGACGATCAGGCTGGAAGAAAGGCCTACGGCGAAACGTCCGATATTCAGGCTCGTCAGGTCCCACGCGAGCATCGTCAGCAGCGTTCCGCCCCAGCCCAGTAACAGCCCGACCAGCATCACCGCACGAAATCCGAGGGTATCCGACAAGCGCCCCATGAACAGCAGGCCGCACAAGGCGCCCAGCATATACAGCACGTAAATCAGCGAAATCTCGCTGGTTCGCAGCTGCCAGGTTTCCTGATACAGGGGATAGAGGGGGGAAATGAGCGCTGTACCCATAACGCCAACGCACATGGCGAAACAGACCCAGGGAAAGGCTGACCAGTTGTTTTTCATTGAATGCCTGCAGAGCGTAAGGCCGGCCAAGCATTATGGACGATCCGCCCAGGCGGCCTCGACAAATGCGACGAGGCCTTACACAGAAGGCCCCGGACGTTAGGGCCTTTTAACCGCTGTTGATGATGAAGATCCGCTAATTGATCAGGAAGTCACTACCTTGCGAGACAGACTCCGCTTTAGGGCGCTGGCCATGTAGTAGTAGGTGACGACTCCACGACGTGCGTGCTGAAGAGCAGACTCGGCGAGGTAGACCTGATGCGGGAAATTCACAATTGCCTCCATTGGCATAACATTGGTTGCCCCGAAGGTTATGGGGCTGGTTGAGAGTCTGCCTTGCCCTGGTCTCTTGTGGAAACGAACAAAAGCCATGGACCGCATTGAAAAATTCAATCCATGTACGTTTGCCCTGGGCCTGGCTTGGTGACGCCATGCAGGCCAACCGAAGCACAACTGAGTGCTCAATGGCCTGCATGTCAGTTGAGACTTCACAGAACCAAAAGAGTCACATCTTCGACGACCTTAAATCACATTTTTCATAAATTCCGTGACAGTTGATCGCCGCACCGATCAACCGCCGAAGATGATGTAGAAAAACCGGTGCCTGTCTGCGGTGTTCAGCCACGCTACCGCTCGGTTGCCGACGCGGGTACCTGTGCCAGTTCATCGCTGTGCCAGCCACCGCCCAGAGCAGTTATCAGCTGGACGCTGGACGCCAGGCGACTACCCAGCAAGCTCAGGTTGGTGCGCTCGTTGTTCAGCGCTGTAGTCTGCACCGTCACCACGCTGAGGAAGTCCACAGTCCCGGCGCGATACTGGTTCTCGATCAGCCGCAGCGATTCCTGTGCGGCCTCCAGCGCTTCGCGCTGCACCTGCGCTTCCTCGGCCATTACCCGTAGCTGCACCAGGTTGTCTTCGACTTCGCGAAAGCTGTCCAGCACCGTCTGCCGGTAACTGGCCACTGTCTGGTCGTAGCTGGCTTCGGCCTGTTCGATCCGCGAGCGGATCAGCCCGCCGTCGAACAGGGTCATGGCGAATTCCGGGCCGATGGACCAGAAGCGGTTGGGCGTCTGGATCCAGTTGTCCAGGGTGCCGCTGCGATAACCACCCGCGGCACTCAAGCTGAGACTGGGAAACCAGGCGGTCTTGGCCACACCGATCTCGGCATTGGCGGCCATGACAGAACGTTCGGCAGCCGCTACATCGGGGCGCCGCTCCAGCAGTTGCGACGGCAGCAGGCCGGGGATCTGCGGCAGGCGCGGGATATCGTCCACCTCGGCCACTGACAGCGCCGAGGGTGGCACGCCGATCAGCACGGCGATGGCATGTTCCAGCTGGGCGCGCTGGTACTCAAGATCGATGGCCTGGGCCTGTGTGCTCTTCAGCTGAGTGGTCGCCTGGGTGACGTCGGACTTTGGCACGATCCCGGCGCGGTACTGGTTCTCGCTGATGCGCAGTGAACGCGCGTAGGCCTGCACTGTTGCGTCAAGCAGTCGTTTCTGGGCATCAAGCACACGCAGTTGCAGGTAGTTCTGCGCCAGCTCCGATTGCAGGCTCAAACGCACCGCCGCGAGGTCGGCGGAGCTGGCCTGCATGCTTGCCTGACTGGATTCCAGCCCCCGGCGCAGGCGCCCCCAGAGGTCCAGTTCCCAGCTGGCGGCGACGTTCAGGTCGTAGCTCTGGGAAATCCCGCCGCCCCCCGAGCTACTGACCGCGTAGCCATCCACCGTAGTAGTGCTGCTGCCGGTGCCACGACCGGAACGTGTCTTGCCGACATTGCCGGACAGCGACGGGAAGAAACCGGCCCTGGCACCACGCACCAACGCCCTGGCCTGGCGGTACTGGGCCTCGGCTGCTGCAAGGTTCTGATTGGAAACGTTCAACCGTTCCACCAGTGCATTCAGCTCGGCATCCTCATACAGCTGCCACCACGGCCCACCGAGAAATTCGTCGGCAGGCGTGGCCGGCTTCCAGCCTTCGGCCTGCTTGAACTGGCCAGCCGTCGGCAGATCCGGACGCTGATAATCAGGACCGAGGGTGCAGGCGCCCAGTGACAGGCTCATGGCCAGCACGGCCAGGGGACGCAGGGAGCATTTCATGCGCAACGAACTCATAACGGATTTTCCAGTGCGGCATCGGTGCGAACACCGCGCCAGCTGTTGAAGCGATGACGCAGGCGATCCAGGTACAGGTAGACCACCGGCGTGGTGTAGAGCGTGAGAATCTGGCTGAGGATCAGCCCCCCAATGATGGTCAGGCCCAGTGGCTGGCGCATTTCGGCACCTTCCGCGCCGCCCATCAGCAGAGGCAACGCACCGAGAATCGCCGCCATGGTGGTCATCAGGATCGGGCGGAAACGCAGCAGGCAGGCGCGGCGGATCGACTCCGCGGGCGGCAGCTTGTCGTTGCGCTCGAACTGCAACGCCAGGTCAATCATCAGGATCGCGTTCTTCTTCACCACGCCGATCAGCAGGAACAGGCCAAGCAGCGAAATCAGGCTGAACTGCTCGCCGGTCAGGATGATCGCCAGCAGTGCACCGACACCTGCCGATGGCAGCGTCGAGAGGATCGTCAGCGGATGAATATAGCTCTCGTAGAGAATGCCCAGCACGATATACACCAGCACCAGCGCGCCGAGAATCATCAGCGGCTGCCCCTGCTGGGTACTTTCAAAGGCGCTACCGCTGCCGCCCAGGCGACCCTGTACTTCACTGGGCATACCGATGGCCGCCACCGCACGCTCTATCGCCCGCGTCGCCTGGTCAAGGCTGACGCCCGGTGCCAGATCGAAATCGATATTTTCCGCCGCAAACTGACCTTCATGGCTGACACGGTCCTCTTCCAGGCTGCGCTCGTAGCGGGCGAACGCTGACAGCGGCACCCGCCTGCCATCGCTGGTGATGACATTGATCTGCTCCAGCACCTCCGGATGCTGGGCGTAAGCCGGATCGATTTCCATCACCACCCGATACTGATTGAGCGATTCATAAATGGTGGAAATCTGTCGCTGGCTGAAGGCGTTGTTGAGCAACGTCGTCACCGTGCTCATGTCGATGCCCAGGCGCTTGGCTTCGTCGCGGTCGATCTTCAGGCTGATCTGCTGCGCGCCCTCGCCGTCGTTGGCATCGATGCTGGTCAGTTCCGGCAAGGCCATCAGCGCCCGCGTCACCAGTGGTGTCCAGGTGCGCAGATCAGCCAGGTCGCTGGCCAGCAGGTTGTAGGAATACTGCGAGCTGCTCTGGCGGCCTCCACCGAACTGCAAATCCTGATCGGCCATCAGGAACATGCGCCCGCCCGGCACTTTCGGCTGGTTGGCGCGAATCCGCTCGATGACTTTCTGCGCGGAAATCCGGCGCTCATCCAGCGGCTTGAGACGGACGATCATGAAGGCGTTATTGATGCCACCACTGCCCCCGATAAAGCCGGCGACGCTTTCCACAGCCGGATCGGCCAGCACGGCCTGACGGTAGATTTCCATCTTCGGCTGCATGACCTGGAACGACAGACCATCGTCGCCGCGGATGAACCCCGTCAGCTGGCCCGTGTCCTGCTGCGGCAGCAGAATCTTCGGCACCTCGATATACAGGAAGACGTTCAGGCCGATGGTCGCCAGCAGGCTGATCAGAGTGATGCGCCGATGCCGCAGCGCCCAGCCCAGGGATCGGTCGTAATGGCGCAACAGCCACTGATGAGCATCGTGACTCCAGCGATACAGGCGTCCCTCATCCTGAGGATCGTGGGGCTTCAGCCAGCGGGCGCAGAGCATCGGCGTCAGCGTCAGCGATACCAGCAACGACACCAGAATGGCTGCCGCCAGAGTGATGGAAAATTCGCGAAACAGGCGTTCGACGATGCCGCCCATGAACAGGATGGAAACGAACACCACCACCAGCGAGAGGTTCATCGACAGCAGCGTGAAGCCCACCTCGCGTGTACCGATATAGGCGGCGCGCATCGGCGGCACGCCATCATCGATATGCCGCGCGATGTTCTCCAGCACCACGATGGCATCGTCCACCACCAGGCCGGCAGCGAGAATCAGCGCCATCAGCGACAGCACGTTGAGCGAAAACCCGAACAGATACATCACCGCGAAGGTGCCCACCAGCGACACCGGCACCGCCAGTGCCGGGATCAGCGCGGTACGCAGGCGCCCCAAAAACAGAAACACCAGCACGATGACCAGCCCCACAGCGATCAGCAAGGTACGCTGAGCCTCTTGCAGCGTGGCGCGGATCACGGGCGAGCGATCCATGGCCACCGCCAGATTGACGCTACCGGGCACGATGGCCTGCAACGCAGGCAGCTCCTGACGGATGCCTTCGATGGTCTCGATGATATTGGCGCCGGCCTGACGGTTGATGATCAACAGCACCGCACGGTCGTTATTGAAGAAACCGTCGTTGTAGCGGTCTTCCACCGCATCGCGCACCTTGGCCACATCGCTCAAACGCAGGGCTGCGCCCTCCTGGTAGCGAATGATCAGGGGCAGGTAGTCCTCCGCCTGATGCAGCTGGTCGCTGGCCTGTACCTGCCAGTGACGGTGCTCGTCCTCGACCATGCCCTTGGGTCGGCGCACGTTGGCGTCGGCGATGGTCTGGCGTACCTCGTCCAGGGAAACCCCATACTGCTCCAGCTGTTGCGGCTGCAATTCGACCCGCACCGCCGGCAGCGAGCTGCCACCCACCTGCACCTCGCCGACGCCGGGCACCTGCGAGAGCTTCTGCGCCAGGATGGTCGAGCCGATATCGTACAGCTGGCCCTTGTCCAGTACCTCGGAGGTCAGTGACAGCACCATGATCGGTGCCTGCGCCGGGTTGACCTTGCGGTAGCTGGGCATGCTGCGCATGCCGCTGGGCAGCAGGTTGCGCGCAGCGTTGATCGCTGCCTGTACCTCTCGCGCCGCGCCGTTGATGTCGCGCTCCAGGTCGAACTGGATGATGATCCGTGTCGATCCCTGGCTGCTGCGGCTGCTCATCTGGCTGACCCCGGCGATACTGCCCAGCGAGCGCTCCAACGGCGTCGCCACGCTGGACGCCATGATTTCCGGGCTGGCACCCGGCAGGCTGGCCTGCACGGTAATCACCGGGAAATCCATATTTGGCAGCGGCGACACCGGCAGCAAGCCGAAACTCACCCCACCCAGCAGCAGGATCGCCAGGCTCATCAGCATGGTCGCCACGGGACGGGCGATAAAGGGGGCCGAAAGGTTCATGGCATGCTGCTCACGCTTGCGCCTCTCGCCCTGCCACGTCCCTGTGTCCAAAGCGAGCGCCCAGCCGGTCGAAGAACAGATAGATGACCGGCGTGGTAAAGAGGGTCAGCAACTGGCTAAGCAACAGGCCGCCCACCAGCACCAGCCCCAGCGGCTGGCGCAGTTCAGCACCCGAACCCGAGGCCAGCATCAGCGGCACCGCCCCGAACAGGGCGGCCAGCGTGGTCATCAGGATCGGACGGAAACGCAACAGCGCAGCCCGGTAGATGGCGTCATGCGGGCTCATGCCCTGATGGCGCTCGGCCTCCAGCGCAAAGTCGATCATCATGATCGCGTTCTTCTTGACGATACCGATCAGCAGGATGATGCCGATAATGGCGATCAGACCCAGGTCGTTGCCGGTCAGCAGCAGCGCCAGCAGCGCACCGACCGCCGCCGAGGGCAGCGTCGAGAGAATGGTGATGGGGTGGATATAGCTCTCGTAGAGCACGCCCAGCACGATATACATGGTCACCACCGCCGCCAGAATCAGCAGCAGCGTGCTCGACAGCGACGCCTGGAAGGCTGCAGCCGCGCCTTGGAAGCGCGTCTGGATACCGGCCGGCAGCCCGATCTCGGCCTCCACTCCTTCGATGATCTCGACCGCATGCCCCAGCGACACGCCATCGGCCAGGTTGAACGACAGCATTACCGCCGGGAACTGGCCGATATGGTTGATCAGCAGCGGCGCATTGCGCTGCTCCAGTCGCGCCAGGCTCGACAGCCGCACCGGTGTGCCGCCCTCGCTCTGCACGAACAATTGTTCCAGCGCCTGCGGGCCTAAGCGGTTACCCGCCTCGGCTTCCAGCACCACGCGATACTGGCTGGCCTGGGTGAAGATGGTGGAAATCTGCCGCTGACCGAAGGCGTCGTAGAGCGCGTCGGTTATCGCGGAAATCCCGATACCCAGACGGGCGGCGGCGTCGCGATCGATATCCAGGAAAATCTGCAGGCCGTCACTCTGCAGGTCACTGGCGACATCGGTCAGTTCGGGATGCTCGCGCAGCGCCGCCACCAGACGCGGCGTCCACTCCTGCAGCAACTCGGAATCCGGCGATTCCAGGCTGAACTGGAACTGGGTGCGGCTGACCCGATCCTCGATGGACAAGTCCTGCACCGGCTGCATGTACAATTCGATACCCGGCAGCTTGGCCAGCTCCGGTCGCAGCCGGTCGATGACCTGGCTGGCGGTCACGTCGCGCTCGCCGTGGGGCTTGAGGTTGATCAGCAGCCGGCCACTGTTGAGCGTGACATTGTCGCCGTCCACACCGATATAGGACGACAGGCTGACCACTGCCGGATCGTCCAGAATCACCCGCGCCAGCGACTGCTGGCGCTCGCTCATCTCGCGGAAGGAAATCGACTGTGGCGCCTCGCTGATGCCCTGGATCACGCCGGTATCCTGCACCGGAAAGAAGCCCTTGGGCACCATCAGATAGAGCACCACGGTCAGCGCCAGGGTTCCCACCGCCACCAGCAGCGTCAGTGTCTGGTGCTTCAGCACCCAGGTCAGCCATCCGGCGTAACCGCCGATCAGGCGCTCGACCCAGTCAGGCTTGGCCTTATCGACGGTAGCCGGTTTGAGCAGCTTGGCGCACATCATCGGCGTCAGCGTCAGCGACACCACCAGGGAAATGAGGATAGCCACCGCCAGGGTAATGGCGAACTCGCGGAACAGCCGCCCCACCACGTCCTGCATGAACAGCAGCGGGATCAGCACGGCGATCAGCGACAGGGTCAGCGAAATCAGGGTGAAACCGATCTGCCGCGCGCCCTTGAGCGCGGCCTGCAGGGGTGTTTCACCTTCCTCGACGTGACGGGCGACGTTTTCCAACATGACGATGGCGTCGTCCACCACAAAGCCGGTGGCGATGGTCAGGGCCATCAATGTCAGGTTGTTCAGCGAAAAGCCGGCCAGGTGCATGACCGCGAAGGTGCCGATCAGCGACAGCGGCACGGCAATCGAGGGGATGATGGTGGCTGAAAGCCGCTTGAGGAAGACGAAAGTGACCATCACCACCAGAAAGGTCGCCAGCAGCAGCTCGTGCTGGACGTCAGTGATGGCGGCACGGATGGTCTGGGTACGGTCGGTCAGCACCACCACGTCGAGTCCCGCCGGCATGCTGGCATTGACCTCAGGCAACAGGGCCTGGATGCGCTCGACTACCTCGATGACATTGGCGCCCGGCTGGCGCTGGATGTTGAGCAGCACGGCCTGGCTTTCGTTGGCCCAGGCGGCAAGGCGTTCGTTTTCGGCGCCGTCGATGATATCGGCAACGTCCTTGAGACGCAGCGTGGCGCCGTTGTCGTAGGTGAGGATGAGCTCGGCGTATTCCTCCGGCGTCTTCAGCTGGTCGTTGGCGTCGAGCATGGACACCCGCGTCGGGCCGTCGAAGTTGCCCTTGGGCTGATTGACGTTGGAACTGGTCACCAGCGAGCGCACGTCAGCCAGCGACAAGCCATAGGCCGCCAATGCCTCGGGATTGACCCGGATGCGCACCGCCGGTCGCTGACCACCGGCAATGCTGACCATGCCCACGCCACTGACCTGCGCCAGTTTCTGCGCCATGCGCGTGTCGACCAGGTCGTGCAATTGCGGCAGCGCCAGGCTTTCCGAGGTGATGGCGAGGGTCATGACCGGGGTGTCCGCCGGGTTGACCTTGTTGTACACCGGCGGCGACGGCAAATCGTTGGGCAGCAGGTTGCCGGCGGCGTTGATGGCGGCCTGCACTTCCTGTTCGGCCACATCCAGCGCCACTTCCAGGGAGAAACGCAGGGTAATCACCGAGGCGCCACCGGAGCTGGTCGAGGACATCTGGGTCAGACCGGGCATCTGCCCGAACTGGCGCTCCAGCGGCGCAGTGACGGCACTGGTCATCACATCCGGGCTGGCGCCGGGGTACAGCGTCATGACCCGGATGGTCGGATAGTCCACCTGTGGCAGCGCCGACACCGGCAGCATGCGGTAGGCGATCAGACCGGCCAGCAGAATCGCGACCATGCTCAGCGTGGTCGCCACGGGCCGCAGGATGAACAGCCGCGAAATGTTCATCGCGCGGGACGTCCTTGCCCACCTTGAGTTTCGATCACGGGGCTTTCCGCAGCCTCGTCGGCCAGCTTCCGGCGATCGACCACTTCCACCTCGGAGCCGTCACGCAGACGGTCCGTGCCTTCCATGACGACCCGCTCACCCGCGACCAGCCCGCTGTTGATCACGGTCTTCTCGCCATTGCCGGGCCCCACCTCGAGAATCCGCAATTGGACCTTGTTGTCCTCGCCGACGACATAGGCGAAATGACCGCGCGAGCCGAACTGCAGAGCCTCGGAGGGGATCAGAATGGCATCACCGAGGGTTTCCACCCGCAGCCGGACGTTGACGAACTGGTTGGGGATCAGCAGTTCCGCTTCGTTGTCGAAACGCGCCTTGAGCTTCAGGGTGCCGGTGGTCACATCGATCTGGTTGTCCAGACTCTCCAGCACGCCCTCGCCAAAGAGCATCCGTTCACCACGGTCCCAGGCCTGTACCTGGAGTTCATCACCGCGCCGGAAACGGCTGATGACCGGCGGCAGCTCCCCTTCGGGCAAGGTGAAGCTGATCGCCATTGGCTGGGTCTGGGTGATGACCACCAGCGGCGTGGCATCGTTGGCCGCGACCAGGTTGCCCTGATCCAGCTGACGCAAGCCCACACGACCGTCGATAGGCGCCCGGATCTCGGTGAACTTCAGATTCAGACGGGCCTCGTTGACCGCCGCCTGGTTGGACGCCAGGGTGCCCTGGTACTGACTGACCAGCGCCTGCTGGGTATCCAGGGTCTGCTTGGCAATGCTGTCATCGGCGAACAGCCCCTGATAACGCTTCAGATCGACTTGAGCGTTCTGCAACAGGGCACGGTTCTGCTGCAGGGTGCCTTCAGCCTGCTGCAGCGCGATCTGATAGGGACGCTGATCGATCACGGCCAACAGATCGCCTGCCGTGACCCGCTGCCCCTCATCGAAACGCACCTCAACCAGCTCGCCGGCCACGCGGCTACGAACGTTGACCGTGTTCAGCGGCGTGACAGTGCCAAGCGCCTTGACGTATACCTCGAAGCGGCCCTGCTCCACCGGCGCCACGCGCACCGGTGTCGGACCACCGAGCATGCCGCGCGGTCCTCTGGGTTGCTGGGGACTTTCATCGGCGCCGGGCCATAGCCACCAGACCAGCAGCACGGCGGCTGCCAGCACCAAAATGATGATCGCCCAGCGCCGAAAGGAGCTGTTGGAAGAAGTGTTTGCCTCGGACATGAACGCGGTTCGCCTGGTTAAGAGCGTGAACCATAAGCAGTCGCGGTCCGCTCGCAAAGGGGATTTACGGCATTTTTACGTATCGGCGTCTGTCTGGGGGATTAACCGCTCGTCAATGCTGAACGGGCGGGCGGAACCCTGAGTTGAACAACCAGTCTAGAGAACGCTTGCCGACAAGCGCAGCTCAGGAATCCAGCGCATCGCACCGATGCCATACGCCACTCAATCAGGCCCGCCGACCGTGGTCTGTACAGGATCAATGGAATGAACACATCACTGATCATCCTGGTGCTGGCCATCACCAGCTTCCTTCTCGGTTTTCTGCGAGACCTGTTTATCGCCAAGACCTTCGGGCTGAGCTGGGAAGCGGACCTGATCTTCGTGGCGCTGATCCTGCCCATCTTCTTCGAGAATTTCCTGGGCCTCGCTCTGCGCGACGCGATGATTCCCTACCTGCAAAAATTGCGCAGCCAGTCCCAGGCGTTGTTCGAGGCCGTCAGCCGCTGGCTCTACTGGCGCGTCATGCTGCTGGGTGTCCTGGCCAGCACCCTCGCCATTGTCGGCAGCTACTGGATTCTCAATCTGCTTGCCCCCGGCTGGACAACCGCTCAGATCGAGGCCGGCCAACTCGTGTTCTGTGCCGGCGCCCTGCTGATCGCGGCTCAGGCAGCGCTTTACTGCCAGGGCGCGCTACTCAATATGGATGAAATATTCCTTTTACCGATGACCCGCACGGTATTGCTCAACACCGGCGCCATCATCGGCATTCTGTTTTTCCAACCCACCGACATGGCGATCTTCATCGGCATGCTGTTGCCCCAGCTGGGCTTGATCGTGGTGCAGCATCGCCGCATCGCCTATCTGCGAGGCCAGACCGAGACAGTGGCTGGCGGGCATGGCGCCAGCTTCAGCCTGGCCTTCGCCCCTGTCCTTCTGGCAGCCAGTGCGCAGCAGAGCTGCATTCTTGCCGAACGGATATTTGCCTCCTATCTGGAAGAAGGCAGCATCACCATGCTGTCGTTTGCCTTCCGCATCGTCACCATTCCGCTCACGCTTTATGCACTCTCGGTGCTGTCAGTGCTTTTTCCGCGCTTCGTTGCAAACTGGAATGACGGGGACCTGAACGGCTACGCCACAGTCGTGCGCAAGGGGTTGCTTGCAACACTGCTGTTTCTGCTTCCGGCCACGATTGTGCTCTGTTCCTTCCCTGAATCGGTGGTATCCGTGCTGCTGGAACGCGGTCAGTTTGGCGCCGCCCAGACAGAAGCCACCGCATCCCTGGTGGTCCTGTATGCGCTGGGCCTTACCGCGATGGGGCTGGCTCTGCTCTGGGGCCGCGCCCTCCTCGCCCAAAATCGGTCACGCCTGTTTCTGATGATCACGCTGGCCAGCTCCGCGCTGACCATCGCCCTCGATGCCTTGCTCTATCGCGCCTACGGGGCGGAGGGGCTGGCCGTTGCATTTTCCAGCGGTGCGATCCTGCAAGCGGTCCTGATGGGGCTGTATGTCTACCGCTCGCTCCCCCACAGCCTGGCGCTTGGCGTTCTCCTGCGCTGGCTGGTTACAGGCGCGGCAATTGCCGTGGTGTTGCACTGGGTACCCATGCCCCACGGCCTGATTCAGCTGTGTCTGTATATCGCACTGGTGCTGGCCGCATACGCCGCAGGAGTGCTGCTACTGGGTGAGCGCGACCTGTTCAAACCCGCTTACTGGTCGTTGAAAAAACCCTGAGTTCAGAAGTTGCGGCGATAGAAGATATCCAGCGAACTCGCCAAGCCACTGGCGGCTTCGAGGAAGATGCGTCGGGTCAGCTGATAGCGCAACGCAACGGTATTGGCCGGCTCGAATACGCCGACGCCGTAGCGAAGGGTCAGGCGATCTGTCAGACGTCCGCTTGCTACCACGCTGGTGTCGCCGCCGCTGCCTTCGGTGTCGAGCTGGAAATCCTGGATGCCGAGGCGCTGCGCGACGTTGCCGGTGATTGAGGCACTCCCCGCCAAACCCAGCCCCAGCGCCGCCTGCGCCAGCATATTGTTGTCCCCGGTATCGGCACCCAGTGGACGTCCCAGCACCAGATAGGCCAGCGCCTGCTCCTGGCTCATGGCCGGTTCGGCGAAGACATCGATCCGAGGCTGCTCGGTACTTCCAGTGACGCGCAGACCGGCGGTGACATTGTCGGCCTCAATGCGGCGGATAGCCTCGATGTTCAGGAATGGCTGGGTCAGCACGCCGGTGAACAGCAGTTGCGCGCGACGGATGGTCAGACGCTGGCCATAGGCTCGGTAACGGCCATTGTTGAGATTGAGCTCACCACGGGCATCGAGGTTGTCGCCGATATGCAGATGACCGGCCAGGTCGGCGCTAAGGCCAAAACCGGAAAAGCGCAGGCGCTCCTGACCGACCTCGACATCGATGTCCATGTGGATCGCCAGCGGCGTGCTCGCCTCTTTGGCTTCCTCGCCGAGGATCTGCGCATCCTGGGAAACCGTCACCGTGGACGGCGGCAGTTCACGCACGACGATCTCGCCACGGGGCACGCTCAGTTTGCCGCTCACGGCCAGCTTTTCATTGGCCAGGCGCAGGCGCAGATCAGCCTCGATCTCAAGTTCTGCATAGGGTTCGACGATCACTGGCAGGCGGCTGCCACGCACGGCGACATCCAGATCCGGCGCATCACGCCAGTCCAGGGTGCCGGCGATTTCACCGCGGCCCTGCTCACCGCTGCGCCACCCTCCGTCGATCCGTACCCGTTCGCCGTCGATCAGCGCACGAACCTGCAATTGCTCGAAACTCACCGGCAATTCGCTGCCCGCAACTTCACCGTCGTCGAGCCGCAGCTCGCCGCGAATCCAGGGCTGCTGAAGCGAGCCGGAGAGCTGGCCACTGCCGTTGAGCTGGCCTTCGAGTCGTTCGACTACGGAAACAAAGGGTCGCGCCACCGACAGGTCAAGGTCGCTCAGGCGAAAGTCTCCGGCGATATCTTTGGCTGCACTGCTTGGGTCGATGGACAGACGCAGCTCCAGCGCACCAAGCTCGCCGCCTTCGAAACGCAGATGGCTGTCGATGCTCTGGGGCAACAGCTCGCTGTTGAGGGTCAGGGTGGCATAGGGGAATTCCAGCCATTGCTCGCCGTCACGCAGTGCCAGCGTGCCGGGGCCGGCGTCCACACGAATGTTACCGCTGGGGCCGGCAGCGGGCAGGTCCAGCGTGAGATTGGCATTGACTTCGCCCAACCAGCGCAGGTTGTCGGGCAGATAACCAGCCAGAGACTGCAGCGGAAAATCACGCAGGCGATAGCGCAGTTGCGGATCGGGCAGCAGGCGCTGATTGTCGGCGCACAGGCTGGCCGGACCGCTCACCCAGCAGTGGGCCCCGACTGTAAGCTGCCCACTGGCCAGCCGCTCAAGAGATGCCGGCTGGCGCAGCGCCCATTGATGCCCTTCGGCCTGCAGCTCGGCGCTGCGCAGACGCCCGCGCCAGTTATCGCCACCCAGCCCGCCATCGACAGCCAGTGACAAGTCGAGCAGCCCGCCCTCGACTTGCATCGTGGCCTGGTGCGCCTGCGGCGTGCCATCGGCAGCCAGTTGCAGATCGCCCAGCTCGGTGTCTCCTGCCTGCAGATTCCCGGCGCTCAGCCGAAGCTGACCGCGCTGACCTTCAGCCAGTGCAGCACTCAGTTCCAGACGCTCAATCCGGTTGTCCTGCATGGCAATGCGGCTGCCTTTGAGTTGCAGGTTGCCCTGCGGTGCCTGCGGCGTGCCTGCCAATGCGAGGTTGCCCGCCAGCTGCCCTTGCAACTGCGGCCAGAGCTGCGCCAGACGGGGTAGATCGAGGTTCAGGTTGGCATGCAGTGTTTCAGCCCAACGGCCGCTGCCGTTAATGCGGTTGTCGCCCAGGCGCAACTCCAGCCGAGGCACGTCCCAGGCGGCATCCTGGCCGCTGGCGTCCAGCTGCAGCTGCAGCGGCTGCCTGCGCAGGGCGCCGTTGATATCCAGCTGCGCCTCAGCCTGCAAGGCTTCATCGCGCAGGGTGCCACGGCTGGCCAGGGTGCCACCGAGCTGGCCGGGCAATTCGGCCACCCAGTAGGAGGGATCGAAGGCGCTCAGGGTCAACGTCGTATTCCAGTCGATACCATCGGCGAAGCCCAGGCTGAGATTGCCGCTGGCCTGACCCTGTCCGGCGATCAGCTGCAACTGGGGCAGATGCACGATGCCCAGATCGCCGCTGACCGGGCTGCGCAGGCTGAAGTCGCCTGCCGGACCGGTCAATGCCGCATCGAAGTGCCCCAGATAGTTGCCATCGTCATATTGCACCTGCGCATACAGGCGGTGCAGTGCCACGGGCAGCTCGTCCATTTGCGGGTAGAGCCGCCACCAGGGGAAGTCCTGCCAGGCCAGCTCGGCTTCACCTCGAATGCCTTCGGTCCAGCCCAGCTGTCCCTTCAGATCGATGCGCTGCTCCTGACCGGCGTCCAGCTGCAACGCATCAACACGCACCTGGGCGGCATCGAGCAAGGCATCCAGCACGATGGCAACCGCTCCGCCCTCGCCTTGCAGGCTGCCGTCACCCGCCAGCCGATAACCATCATCCAGATTGCCCTGGGCGCTGAGTTCGAGTCGTTCCAGGCGCATCGCGTCGGGCAGGTCAGGGCTGACCTTGAAGCCCTCCACAGTCAGCCGCAGGTTCGCCGGGAGGTCGGTTTCCAGCGGCCGTACCCGACCGCTGAGCGCGCCATTTAGATAGCCACGGCTCTGTACGGCCAGCACAAGGTGTTCGCGCAACTCGCCGTCCACGGCGATTTTCAGTGCCCAGGCCGGCAGCTCGGGCAGATGGATTGCTGCATCGCCGCGCAACTCCAGCGGCCAGTCACCCTCGGGACGCAAACGTCCGGCGAGGTCCAGCGTGAGGTCTTCGCGGCGTAGCTGCAGTGCCCGGATATTCAGACCATCACGACGCCAATCAGCCCGCAATTGCAGGGTCTGCGCCTGCTCGACCGCATTCAGTCTGACCCGCCCTACCTCGATCCGCCCGATGCGCAGTTCCAGCGGCAGCTGGAGCTGCGGCAGGCTGAAGGGCTCGCTGCCGGCTTCATCGCTGCCGGGCGGGAATACCAGGTCGATATCACCTGCCTGCAGCGCCTCGATACAGAGCGCCATGCGCAGCAGGCAACGCGGCGACCAGTCCAGCCGGGGTGATGCCACTTCCACGCGGTTGCCATCCTGCTCCCAGACCAGCCGCTCAGCCTGCCAGCGGCTGCCCAGTCGCCCCTGAAACTGCTCGACCTGCAAACCGGGAACCAGCCCCAGCACCCAGCTGCCGCCAGCTGAGGTGCCCAGCAGCATACCCAGCGCCAGAACCACCAGCAGTACCAGCGCAAGCGGCAGCCCCAGCGTCCAGGAAAGTACTCTCAGCCCTCGCCTCACAGTTCAGGTCCCATGGAAAAGTGCAGGCGCACACCGCCGTTACCATCCAGCGGATGGGCCAGGTCGATACGGATCGGCCCTACTGGCGACACCCAGCGCAGCCCCAGGCCCACGCTGCTCTTGAGCGTCGGGAAATCCAGCGAATTGAAGGCGTTGCCCTGGTCGTAGAAGGTCGCCACGCGCCACTTCTCGACCACCTCGTACTGGTATTCGGCGCTGAGGGCGAGCTGATAGCGGCCACCGATGCGGTCGCCATCTGAGTTGGTCGGCGACAGGCTCTGGTAGTCGTAGCCGCGTACGCTCTGGTCGCCACCCGCGAAGTAGCGCAACGAGGGCGGCACGTTGGTGTATTCATTGGTCCAGTTGCCACCAATCTGCGCGCGTCCGAGCAAGCGGTGCCGGTCGAACACCGTCACCAGCCCCTTGAGCATGGCGTTGGCATGGATCAGGTCGGCATCGGAAAAGACCCCATCCTTGGCCGCACCCAGCTCGAACTCCAGCCGGTAGCCCTGGCTGGGGTCGATGCGGCTATCGCTGCGCAGGAAGCTGTAGGCGATGCCCGGCATCAGCAAGTTGCTCAAGCCCGAATCGTCGCCCAGGTTGTATTGTTCATGCCGCCACTTCAGCGACCAGACGCGCTGCCAGCCGTTGGGCAGTTTGCGATGCCATTCGGGCCCGACGGTCAGTAGTCGGCTGAGGCTGTCGTTGTCGCCCAGTTCTTCATATTGATAACCACCGGCGAAACGCAGCTTATCGGTAAGCGGAGGATCCAGCGGCACGTCGTACCAGAGGCCAACATTCTGCCGGGGCGCCGACAGCTCGCTTTCCAGGCCGTAGCTATGGCCCTGCGGGTTGACCCAGTGGCGACGGAAATCAAAACGCATGCGTGGCCCGACGTCGGTGGAAAAGCCCAGCCCAAGGCCCAGGGTGCGCGGGTCTCGCGTGGCCAGCTGGACTACCACAGGAATGCGCTGTTCCACGGCATTGGCCGGGTTGGCATCCACGCGAACACCTTCAAAATAACCGCTGGCCTGCATCGCCTGGTTGAGTTCGGCGACACGCTCCGAATCATAAGGCGTGCCGGTCTCGAACGGCACCATGCGCGCCAAGAGATCAGGATCGAACGGCGAGTCACCCTCGAAACTCACCTCGCCCAACAGGTAACGCGGTCCGCTGTCGAAGATCAATTCGACATCGGCAACATTTTCCACCGGATCGATGGCCAGGCGCTGGTAGGCGAAGCGGCCATCGAAAAAACCGTAGCGCGAAGCCTGGTTGAGGATACGCTGCTTGACCCCCTCATAGCGGCCATGATTGAGCACGGCGCCACTCTTGAGCATATCGCGCGGGACCTCAAAGGCGCTCAGCTGCGCCGCCGGCCCATCTACCCTCACATTGATGGCGCGCAATCGCACCGGTTCACCGCGCGCAATACGCAGCACCAGCCGGGGCTCGTCGCCCCCCAGCACTTCGGTTTCAATTGTGGCGTTGTAGTAACCCAGCGCCTGCATGGCCTTTTCCGCCTGCTGTCGGGCGATGCGGCTGTAACGCAGCAATTCGCGCTCGTCTCGGTCACCCAGATCACCGATATGGTTTTCCACGTTCTCGCGCAAGGCGCGGCTGGAGGGCTCGATATTCACCTCCAGCCGCGCAGCGAAAGCAGATGATGCAACAAGCAGGGCAAGGCCGGCCGTTACGAATCGGCCCATGAAAGAGATACGCATGGCGCGGAATGCTAGCACGGCATAAACCCAATCCTGGTAAGACAACAACGGCGCATACGATGCAGATAGGCATCGGGAAGGATTCATCGCTGCCATTCACCGCTTGGACTGCTGGCAGCTGGGAGAATTCTCGACCATGAGGACTGCTAGAATCACGCTTTTTCCGGAGAGCCACTGATGAAACTTGTTTCTTTCAATATCAATGGATTGCGGGCAAGGCCTCATCAGCTGGAGGCGATCATCGAAAAGCACCAGCCGGACGTCATCGGCTTGCAGGAAACCAAGGTCGCCGACGAGCAGTTTCCCCAGGCAGCCATTGAGGCCCTGGGTTATCACGTGCACTACCACGGTCAGAAAGGCCATTACGGTGTTGCCTTGCTGTCGCGCCAGGCGCCGCTGGAAGTCCACAAGGGCTTTCCCGGTGATACCGACGAGTCGCAGAAGCGCTTTATCTGGGGACGCTTCGCCGATGCCCAGGGGCAGTCGGTGACCGTCATGAACGGCTATTTTCCCCAGGGTGAAAGCCGCGATCATCCCACCAAATTCCCAGCCAAGACCCGGTTCTATGCCGACCTGCAGGCCCTGCTGGCAGAACGCTTCACCCCGGATCAGCAGGTGGCGATTATGGGCGACTTCAATATCTCGCCCCAGGATTGCGATATCGGCATAGGTGAAGCGAACGCCAAACGCTGGCTGCGCACGGGCAAGTGCAGCTTTCTGCCGGAAGAGCGCGAGTGGCTGGCGCGGCTCAAGGGCTGGGGCCTGCAGGACAGCTTCCGCACACTCAACCCGGATGTCGTGGATCGCTTCAGCTGGTTCGACTACCGCAGCCGTGGTTTCGAGGATGATCCACGTCGCGGTCTGCGCATCGACTACATCCTGACCACCGCCAGCCTGCACCAACGGGTCGTTGACGCCGGGATGGACTACGACATCCGCAGCATGGAAAAACCTTCTGATCATTGCCCGGTCTGGATTGACCTTCGCTGATTGCAGTGGCTGTCACATAACAGTAACCAGAGACGCCTAACCTCCCCGCTTCTTTGACAGGGGAGTGTCTGGATGAGGCTTTCAGCGACCTTGCGCAGCATCGGCATCCGGGCGCTGTGCCTTGGCTTTATTGGCATCTGGAATGCCGGCTCGCTCGCGGCAAACGCAAGCGAACTGGCGCTGACCAAGAGCAACGAAGTGTTGCGTATCCAGGGCTCGAATACGGTCGGTGCGAAACTGGCACCGATGCTGATCGCCGGGCTGTTCGAAGCCCGCGGCTTGCAGTCGGTGCGCATCGTGGCGACCGAGCACGAAAACGAGCAGCGCGTCATCGCCAGCAATGCCGCCGGCCGCACCTTTCATGCGCTGGTCGCCGCCCACGGCACCGGTACTGGCTTTGCGGGACTCAAGGATGGCTCTGCCGATCTGGCTGCGGCGTCGCGACCCATCAAGCAAAACGAATACGAAAGCCTGGCTGCACTCGGCGACCTGCGCGACTCCAGTGCCGAACAGGTCATCGCCATCGACGGCCTGGCGATCATCGTCCATCCCGATAACCCCATCGAAGCGCTCAGCGTCGAGCAGGTTGCCCGGCTGTTTTCCGGCGATATCGGCAACTGGCGAGAGCTGGGCGGCAGCGACCTGCCCGTTGAACTACATGCCCGCGATGACCAGTCGGGCACCTATGACACCTTCAAGGAACTGGTGCTCGGCGCCCAGGGCAAAGCACTTTCTCCGGCAGCGGCCCGTTACGAATCTAATGATCAGCTTTCCAGCACCGTGAGCCTGCACCCTGGCGCCATCGGTTTCGTCGGCCTTGCTTCGATTGGCGACTCCAGGGCGCTGGCGATTGCCGATGGCGATTCGCTGCCCATGCTGCCTACCAGCGCCTCGGTGGCCACCGAGGACTATCCGCTGTCGCGACGCCTGTTCTTGTATGCCAACCCCGGCCTGCAATCGCAGTGGACACGCGACTACCTCGCTTTCGTTCACAGCACCGCCGGCCAGGCCATTGTCGAGGCGTCCGGCTACATCGCGCAGACCATCGTTCCGATCACCCAGTCAGCGCAGGCGGACCTGCCACCAGCCTATCGACAGCTGGCCGCCGAAGCGCAGCGCCTGACCGTCAATTTTCGTTTCGCCGAAGGCAGCGCACAGCTGGACAACAAGGCCCAGCGTGATATCGGGCGGCTGGTTGACTACCTCAAAGCCAACGGCAAGAGCATGCGTTCGGCCGTACTGGTGGGTTTTGGCGATGACCGCAGCGATCCGTCACGGGCCGAATTGCTGTCCAAGCTACGCGCCATGGCAGTCCGTCGTGAGCTGGTACGCGGCGGCATCCTGGTCAGGGAAATCGAGGGTCTGGGGGCACGACTGCCTGTAGCGGCCAATACCGGAATGGGCCGTATCAAGAACAGGCGCGTGGAAGTCTGGGTGTACTGACCGCTGCAGGAGATGTCGCCACAAGAACAGACCATAATTTGCACAGACTATTTTCATGGTGCACATTCATTCATAAGCGATATATGATCGACGCAAATATCCCAGCCGGAGTGCCTGCGGAAATGAACCTGCACAAGGTCGATCTCAATCTGTTCATCGTCTTCGACGCCATCTACACCGAAGCCAACCTGACCCGTGCGGGACAGATAGTCGGCATCACCCAGCCTGCTGTCTCCAATGCCCTGGCTCGTTTGCGCGAGACCTTCAATGACCCCCTGTTCGTGCGCACCGCCCAAGGCATGGTGCCGACGCCGATGGCGCAGAACATCATCGGCCCGGTGCGCAATGCATTGCAGCTGTTGCGGGTGTCAGTACAGGAAAGCCGTACCTTCAACCCGCTGCAGGCGAACAAGACCTTCCGCATCAGCATGACCGACCTGACCGAGGCAGTGATCTTCCCGCCTCTGTTTCAGCGTCTGCGCCGCCTGGCGCCAAACGTCAAGATCGAAAGCATGCTGGCCAAGCGCCGGGAAACCACCAAGGAACTGGCAGCCGGACGGCTGGACTTCGCCATGGACGCCCCGCTCAACACCGACCCGCAGGTACGCCACGTCAAGCTGCTGGAGGACCGCTATATCTGCGCCATGCGCCGCGGTCATCCGCTGGCGAAGGACAAGCTGAGCATCGAGCAATACCTGTCGCTGTCGCACATCCACATTTCCAGCCGCCGCAGCGGCCTGGGCATGGTTGACCTGGCGCTGGGCAAGATGGGCCTGCAACGCCGGATCGCCCTGCGCTCACAGCATTACATGATGGCAACGCAAGTCATCCCGCACACCGATATGGCGGTTACGGTGCCGGAGCGCTTCGCCCTTCGCCACGACCTGCACCAGGCCATTCTGCCGGTGGACATCCCTCCACTGGAAACCCATATCTATTGGCACGAAAGCACCGATCAGGACCCGGCCAACCGCTGGATGCGCGAACAGTTGATCGAGATCGCCCAGCAGGTCACCGCGCAGGCGCAGTAGGCCTCGGCAAACGAACTCAGGGCAGCGCTGCAACGCGCCATTGTCTACAATGGCCGGCGCATCCGAGGAGACCTGCAATGCCCAAAGCCATGGCCCGCCATATTCTGGTAAAGACCGAAGCCGAAGCCGCGCAACTGAAGAAGCGCATCGCCAGTGGCGAGGCCTTTGATGTGCTGGCGAAGAAACACTCGACCTGCCCTTCCGGCAAGCGCGGTGGTGACCTGGGCGAAGTACGCCCCGGCCAGATGGTGCACAGCATCGACCAGGTGATCTTCAAAAAACCGCTACGCGAGGTGCATGGGCCGGTGAAGAGCCAGTTTGGTTATCACCTGGTGCAAGTGTTCTATCGGGATTGATGGTGCGCCATTGCGAAGCGCTGCAGCTGCATCTCCTGCAGCCGGCTCAATGTGCGGCGGAAGGCAAATGACAGATAGCCCTGGGTATAAAGTTCGTCCAGTGGCACCTGCGCCTGCAGATACAGCGGTATCTGGCGGTCGTAACACTCGTCCACCAGCGCGATAAAGCGCCGGACGGCATCGTCCCGCGCAGCCAGTTTCGGCAGTTCGCGATCCCCTGCTGCCACCCGCGTGGCGGCATCCTCGGTGCCGCGGGCGATACGCCCTTCGCGCGGCGCGCTGCCAAGCTGCGGCACCTCACTGAGCATGATCGTGGAGAATCGGTCGCACAGCTCGATGAAATCCAGCGCTGAAAACGGTTGCTCGCACAGGTCGGCAAAACGGCACCAGATAACCGATCCGCTGCAACGTGCCACCTGCAAGGAACGCCTGCCGAGAACCACCGGCGAGGCGCTATACGCAGCACCTGCCAGCTCATCGAATGCCGCCTGCAATGCCGTGTTATCGCTGTCCACGTCGGCCACCCAGTACCGCTGAAGCGCAGCACCGGGACGCAGGCGATGATCCGCACCGCCATCCACGCTCACCACCTGCATATGACGTACGATGGCCTCAATGGCGGGCATGAAGCGATCACGATTGAAGCCATCGGCATACAGCTGCTGCGGCGGCTGATTGGAGGTCGCCACGATGACTACACCCTGCTCGAACAGGACCTGGAACAGGCGTCCAAGGATGATCGCATCGCCGATATCCCCAACGAACAGTTCATCGAAACACAGCACGCGAATCTCCTCACCCAGTTCACGGGCAAGAGCCTGCAGCGGATCGGCGGTGCCATTGAGCTGGAACAGGCGGATATGCACCCAGCGCATAAAGTGATGAAAATGCTGCCGGCGCGATGGCACCCTCAGGCTGCCGTGAAACATGTCCATCAGCCAGGTCTTGCCACGCCCAACCGGCCCCCAGAGATACACCCCTGCCGGCTCAGTGTCGCCTCCGATTCGATGCAGGCTTTCATGGCAGCGCTGTAACGACTCGACAGCATGCAACTGCGCTGCATCGCTGACGAATCCCTCGCGGGCTACTGCTTGCTGGTAAAGCACACGCGGAGACGGGTGTTTCATGGCACCGGCCATCTGAAAAGACAGCCGCGATGGTAGCGCGAACAGCAGCTGCTTGCCCCTCGGCTCTGTCAGTTGGCACGCAAGCACACTACAATAGCGGCCCTTTTTAGCCCGCGTGCCTGCTCGAACCTCTCTCTGGACACGCTACCGGGCCGTTTCATTCTTTTCCCTGGAAAAATGCCTTGATCTCCACCGCTAACATCACCATGCAGTTCGGCGCCAAGCCGCTGTTCGAAAACGTTTCCGTCAAGTTCGGCAACGGCAATCGCTACGGCCTGATCGGCGCCAACGGCTGCGGCAAGTCCACCTTCATGAAGATCCTCGGTGGCGATCTCGAGCCGTCCGGCGGTCAAGTCATGCTCGAACCCAATGTGCGTCTGGGCAAGCTGCGCCAGGATCAGTTCGCCTACGAGGACTTCAGTGTCATCGACACCGTGATCATGGGTCATGAGGAACTGTGGAAGGTCAAAGCCGAGCGCGAACGCATCTATTCGTTGCCGGAAATGAGTGAAGAGGACGGCATGGCGGTAGCCGAGCTGGAAACCGAGTTCGCCGAGCTGGACGGTTACACGGCCGAATCCCGAGCCGGCGAGCTGCTGCTGGGCCTGGGCATTCCGCTGGAACAGCATTTCGGCCTGATGAGCGAAGTGGCGCCAGGCTGGAAGCTGCGCGTATTGCTGGCGCAAGCGCTGTTCTCCGACCCGGAAGTGCTGCTGCTGGACGAGCCGACCAACCACCTGGACATCAACACCATCCGCTGGTTGGAAAGCATTCTCACGGTGCGCAACAGCACCATGATCATCATTTCCCACGACCGCCACTTCCTGAACTCGGTCTGCACCCATATGGCTGACCTGGATTATGGCGAGCTGCGCCTGTTCCCTGGCAACTACGACGAATACATGACGGCTGCCACCCAGAGTCGCGAGCGTCTGCTGTCGGACAACGCCAAGAAGAAAGCGCAGATCGCCGAGTTGCAGACCTTCGTCAGCCGCTTCTCGGCCAACGCCTCGAAAGCCAAACAGGCCACGTCGCGCGCCAAGCTGATCGACAAGATCCAGCTCGATGAAGTCAAGCCGTCCAGCCGTATCAGTCCCTTCATTCGCTTCGAACAGACCAAGAAGCTGCATCGCCAGGCCGTGACGGTGGAAAACATGGCCAAGGGCTTCGATGGCAAGCCGCTGTTCAAGAACTTCAGCTTTACCGTGGAAGCCGGCGAGCGCGTCGCCATCATCGGCCCCAACGGCATCGGCAAGACCACCCTGCTACGCACCCTGGTGGGCGAACTCAAGCCGGATACCGGCTCGGTGAAATGGACCGAAAGCGCGGAAGTCGGCTATTACGCGCAGGATCATGCGGACGACTTTGAAGACGACATGACCCTGTTCGACTGGATGGGCCGCTGGACCCAGGGCGGCGAGCAACTGGTGCGTGGCACGCTGGGACGCATGCTGTTTTCCAATGACGAGATTCTGAAATCGGTCCGGGTGATTTCCGGTGGCGAGCAGGGCCGTATGCTGTTCGGCAAACTGATCCTGCAAAAACCCAATGTGCTGGTGATGGACGAACCGACCAACCACCTGGACATGGAGTCCATCGAAGCGCTGAACCTGGCGCTGGAAAATTATCCGGGCACGCTGATTTTCGTCAGCCATGACCGCGAGTTCGTCAGCTCCCTGGCCACGCGCATCATCGAATTGTCCGATTCGGGTGTGACCGACTTCAGCGGCACCTACGATGATTACCTGCGCAGCCAGGGCGTGCTGGTCTGATCCCTTCGTCCGCGCGTTCCGGTCTATTTGACCAGCGCGCGGGCACCTTCCAGATAAGCCTTGCCGCGAGTCTTGACGACTTCAGGCTTGTCCGTCTCGGACGCAATATGCACCTCTTCCAGCAATGCTGCGGTGGTTTCCAGATCAGCCTGGATTCTCTGTAACGCATTCTCCAGGGTATAAGTCAGCTGGTGGATCTCATGCATGTCCATCGCTGTCAGCTCATCCTTGGCCAGGATCGCTTCAAGCTTGGGGTTGTATTCGTTCAGGTTGACGGTCGCCTGCTGCGTGCTTGCTGAAGGCTCGCCCTTATAGTGAGCCGGCCGGGGACTCTCAGCCCAGCTGGCGGTACTCAGGACGAGGACAATAGCCCCTGTGATCAGGCGAAATGAAGTCTGCATTGATGTTCTCTTGGTCATTGATAAGGTGCGGAAAACATAGCGCCAATGAAAACTATTCGCAATCAAACACACTGATACAAAGCGCGTCCCAATGTCGCAACATCCTGCGACCCACCCGCCACACGCCACCGTCTCGTGCAAGGTAAAGTGCCCGTCCGTCCCGACAGGCAGCCATGAAGGAACACGACGATGCTCACCCTGAATATTGGCCCACTGGTGCTTGGCATACCGCAGCTGTTGCTGGTGGTCAGCCTGCTTCTGGCGATGCTGACTGGCTGGTGGGTGGGGCGGCGGCGCCAGCAAAATCCCGAGCGGCAGGTGTTTCGTCTTCTACTGCTGGCTCTGGTGGTGGCGCGACTGGCCTTCGTGGCGGTGTATTTCGAGGCATTCAGCGACAACTGGTGGGGCATGCTGGATATCCGTGACGGCGGCTTTATCCCCTGGCCCGGCATCCTCGCTGCGCTGCTGGCCGGTGGCTGGCTGCTCTGGCGCAACGCTGATCTGCGCAAGCCATTGGCCGCTGCGCTGGCCGTGGGCGTGCTCAGCTGGGGTTTTACCAACCTTGGCTGGCACGCCTTCGAACAGGGCACGCGCCTGCCGGAAATGGCGCTGCGTGACATTTCAGGTGCACCGGTCAACCTGGAGGACTACACCGGCAAGCCGTTGGTGATCAACCTCTGGGCCACCTGGTGTCCGCCCTGCCGACGGGAAATGCCGGTACTGGCTGAAGCCCAGGAAAACCACGATGAATTTGTCTTCCTGTTCGTCAACCAGGGCGAGGGGGAAGGTGAAATTGAACGCTTCCTGCAGGGCAGCGGCCTCGATCTGCGCAATCTGCTGATCGACAGCGGCGGCCGGCTCGGCCAGCACGTCGGTTCACAGGCCCTGCCGACAACGCTGTTCTATGATGCTCAAGGCCGGCAAGTGGGCGCCCATCTGGGTGAACTGTCGCGCGCCAGCCTGTCTCAGGCTCTGAAAGCCCTGCAACCCGCCCCACTCGTTCATGGTCAACAACCGCGCTAATAACCAAAAAAACTAAGCATAGAAGCCAAATAACAACTCATTGGTAGTCTTCAACGCGCCGCTGGGCTAGCATTCCCAAAATACCCCTAAGGGTATGGACAGACACAGGAGCCCAGCCAGATGAAAGCCTGCATCGAAGCCTTTTTCGACCCCAACACTTCAACCTGGAGTTATGTGGTCAGCGATCCGGCTACCCGTCAGTGCGCGCTGATCGACACGGTGCTGGACTACGATCCGGCATCCGGTCGGACCGCATTGCACAGCGCCGAGAGACTGGCCGCGCATGTCTGTCAGCACGACCTGAGCGTACAGTGGATTCTCGAAACCCACGTACACGCCGATCACCTCAGCGCCGCACCTTGGCTCCAGGAACGGCTTGGCGGCACGCTCGCCATCGGCAACCACATCACCCAGGTGCAGGAAGTCTTCGGCACACTGTTCCATGCAGAAGATGGTTTCGCCACCGATGGCAGCCAATTCGACCAACTCTTCAGCGATGGTGAAGCCTTTCAGGTCGGCAATCTGCCAGCGCGCGCCATCCATACACCCGGCCATACGCCGGCCTGCATGAGTTACCTGATCGGCGACGCGCTCTTCGTCGGCGACACCCTGTTCATGCCCGATTACGGCACCGCGCGCTGCGACTTTCCCGGAGGCGATGCGCGCACCCTGTATCGATCGATCCGCAAACTGTTCGAATTGCCGGACGAAACACGCGTGTTTCTGTGCCACGATTACCTCGCACCCGGACGCGATGAACATCATTACGAAACCACGATAGGCGCATCACGGCGGGACAATATCCATATCCATAACGGCATCAGCGAAGACGAATTCGTCGCCATGCGCACTGCCCGCGATGCCACACTCGACATGCCGGCGCTGATCCTGCCTTCGGTGCAGGTCAACATGCGCGCAGGTGAGCTGCCACCAGCCGAAGCCAACGGCGTGCAATACCTGAAGATCCCACTTAACCGGCTGTAACCATGACAGCGAATCCCCTCCTTCGATGAAATCCCGACTGGCACACTACCTGCCCTGCCTGCAATGGGCCGTGACCTATGACCGCCACGCGGCAAGCCGCGACAGCCTGGCGGCGGTGATCGTCACCCTGATGCTGATCCCGCAGAGCCTCGCCTACGCCTTGCTGGCGGGGCTGCCGGCAATCACCGGGTTGTATGCCAGCATTTTGCCGCTGATCGCCTACACCCTGTTCGGCACCAGTCGCACGCTATCGGTCGGCCCGGTGGCGGTGATCTCGTTGATGACAGCCGCTGCGCTGGGGCCGCTGTTTGTCGCCGGCAGTGCTGAATATGCCGGAGCAGCACTGGTGCTGGCCTTGCTGTCCGGGGTTCTGCTGCTGGCGATGGCGCTGTTGCGCCTGGGCTTTTTGGCAAACTTCCTCAGCCATCCGGTGATTTCCGGTTTTATCAGCGCCTCGGCCATACTCATCGCCCTGAGCCAGCTCAAGCATATCCTTGGCATTCGCGTGGAAGGCGATAATGCCGCGGTGCTGTTGTTCAGGCTGCTGCAGGGGCTGCCACAGACACACCTGCCGACACTCGCCATCGGTGGAGCCAGCCTGCTGTTTCTCTATCTGTCGCGACGTCATCTGAGCAGCTGGCTGGGCGCGCTGGGGCTGGCGCCACGGTATGCCGACAGTCTCGGCAAGATCGGCCCGATCGTGGCGTTGCTGGCCTCGATAATGCTCGTCAGCGCACTGGATCTGACCACTGCCGGCGTGCAGGTCGTGGGTATCGTGCCCCAGGGCCTGCCATCCATCAGTTTGCCGACACTGGACCTCGACCTGCTCCAGCAATTGCTGCCCGCTGCCCTGCTGCTCAGCCTTGTGGGTTTCGTCGAATCGGTATCGGTGGGCCAGACCCTGGCCGCCAAACGCCGCGAGCGCATCGAGCCCAACCAGGAACTGATCGCACTGGGCAGCGCCAATATTGCAGCGGCGCTCAGTGGCGGCCTGCCGGTCACCGGAGGCTTCTCCCGCTCTGTGGTGAACTTCGATGCCGGCGCACAAACGCCCATGGCCGGAGCTATTGCTGCTGTCGGCATCGCCATTACCGCGCTGTTCTTCACGCCGCTGCTGCATGACCTGCCGCACGCCGTACTGGCCGCAACCATCATCATTGCCGTGCTGAGCCTGGTGGACCTCGGCGTGCTAGGGCGTACCTGGCGCTATTCCCGTCAGGATGGTGCGGCCATGGCGGTAAGCATGCTCGGCGTACTGCTGATCGGGGTCGAAGCAGGCATTCTGCTCGGTGCTGGCCTGTCGCTGCTGCTGTTTCTCTGGCGCACCAGTCAGCCCCACGTGGCCGTGGTCGGACAGGTACCGGGCAGCGAGCACTTTCGCAATGTCGAGCGCTACGCCGTGTTCGAAAGCCGCAAGGTGCTGTCGGTACGTGTGGATGAGAGCCTGTATTTCCCCAATGCGCGCTTTCTCGAGGACCGCATTGCCAAACTGATCAGCCAGCATCCGGCAGCCGAACATCTGGTGCTGATGTGTCCCGGCATCAATCTGATCGACACCAGCGCCCTGGAAAGCCTGGAAACCATCAGCGAACGGCTGCGGGACAGTGGCGTTCAGTTGCATCTTTCGGAAGTAAAGGGACCTGTGATGGACAGGCTGAAGAACTCGGACTTTCTTCAGCAGTTCGGTGGGCAGGTATTTTTCAGCCAGTTCGATGCGCTGAAAGCCCTTGATCCCGATACCACACGCCTGGCACTTGAGAGCGCAGCGTGCCAGCCTTCGCAGACACCATCTCAAGAGAGGGACTCATGAAAAGCGCACATGACCTCGTCGAGCAGGCCCGCTCGCAGATCACTGAAATCACACCGGCAAATGCGCCGGCAGCCATCAATGAAGCAGATGTGCTGATTGATGTACGTGAGGCCGACGAATACCGCGCCGGCCATATCGGTGGTGCCCTGAACATTCCGCGCGGCCTGCTTGAGTTCAGGCTTGCCGCAATGCCGGAACTCAACCCGCGCGACACGCGGATCGTCCTCTATTGCAAGACCAGCGGTCGTGCCGCCCTGGCAGCGGCCTCACTGAAGGAAATGGGCTATTTCGCAGTCTGCTCGATAGCCGGGGGCTTCGATGCCTGGGTCGAGAACGGTCTGCCGGTTGTTCACCCACAGATGCCCAGTTTCGACTGAGCCATTGGCAGCCGGATCAAGCCCGGCTGCCGAAACCCACTTGTCAGTTACGCAGCTTGCAGCTGCTGATCCCCAGCAGGCGATACGCCGGACAGAAACGGAAGACGCCGGTGGCGATGGGCAGCAGGCCGATCCAGCCCCAGACGCCGATAACGCCCGCCAGCGACAGTCCGATCAGGATCAGGCCAACGATGATCCGCAGGGTGCGATCAAGGGTTCCGATATTGCTTTTCATCTGACTGACCTCCAGGTCATGGTGCGCGCCGGGACTCCAGCGCGGAGAACAGAAACATGCCGGCGACCAGGGCAATCACGAACAGCGGAACCTGCCAGTACCCGCTGAGCAGCATGGCCACTGCAGGGCCGGGACAAATGCCAGCGATGCCCCAGCCGATACCGAACAACAGTCCGCCGCCGATCAGGCGCCGATCGATATCGCGCCTCTGCGGAAGCCGCATGGGCGCATCCAGCAGTGAACGTGACTGACGCTTCGCCCAGCTCATGGGCAGAATGGCAGCACCTATGGCGCCGGCCATCACCAGCGCCAGCGAAGGGTCCCAGGCGCCGGCCAGATCAAGAAAACCCTTAACCTTTGCCGGGTTGGCCATGCCGGACAGCAGCAGGCCAACGCCAAACACCAATCCGGCAATCAAGGCAGTCAACTGACGCATCTACTCAACCTCCAATGACGTGACGCAGAACGAACACCGTGGCAAACCCTGCCGCCATGAACGCCAGGGTAGCCACCAGTGAACGCGGCGAAAGCCGGGAAAGACCACAGACACCATGGCCACTGGTACAACCCGCGCCGTACCGAGTACCAACGCCAACCAGCAACCCGGCAAGCAGCAGCGACAGCCAGCCATTATCAAAAGTGGCTGTGGGCAGGTCAGCGAAAAATGACCAGAGCAGCGGCGTCAGCAGCACGCCCAGAATGAACAAGCCCTTTTCGAGTCGCCCTTCGGCACCCTTCTCCACAAGGCTGGCCAGCAGGCCGCTGATACCGGCGATACGGCCATTGCATGCAGCGAAAAAACCGGCAGAAAGGCCGATCAGGACACCACCGGCCAACGCGGTCCAGGGGGTGAAATTCATCCAGTCAATCGTCATCAGCGCGCCTCTTCGCAAAACAACCCGTATGATTTGCAATGCAAATATACCCCACCCTGTATATTTCGTAACCCCACAGCAGGCTGAAAATCAAAAAGGCTGTTTTCGGTAACCGCTGAACCCGCACCGGGATGGACTGTCCAGAGCTGAAGCGCATCCGTTCTATCGCGCTTGCAGCCCTCGCACGCGCCACAGATATCAGAGGCTGGAGTCGTTATTTTTTGCAAAAGAGGGAATTTGCCGCAGGCGATGAAGCAAGACGCTGCTTATACTGACCACCCCATCCAATCTGGAGCCATACCTGTGAACAAAGCCGAGTTGATTGAAGCGATTGCCGCCTCTGCGGATATTCCGAAAACCACCGCTACCCGCGTACTCGATGCCTTTACCGAAAGCGTCACCAACACCCTGCAGAATGGTGACAGCGTTACGCTGGTCGGCTTCGGCACATTTGCCGTCAAGGAGCGCGCCGCGCGCGACGGTCGCAACCCGCAGACTGGCGCCACCATCAAGATTGCCGCCGCAAAGCTGCCGGGCTTCAAGCCAGGCAAGACACTCAAGGATGCAGTGAACTGATTCCGCGGGTCAGGCGCTGCCGCTCACATGAGCGCAGGGCCTGACCCACACCCTCTCCCCGCCTCCCCTCTTGTCGCGTCACGTCTTGTCGCGATCAACCGCAAAACCCGCCCAAGCCTGCCGCGACGGCATGATTTCCAGCCGATTGATATTGATATGCGCCGGCAAGCTGGCGACATAGAAAATCTGCTCGGCGATATCTTCTGCAGTCAGTGGAGTAGTGGTCCTGTACAGCGCATCGGATGCAGCCTGATCGCCCTTGTTGCGCACCAGGGTGAACTCCGTCTCCGCCAGCCCAGGCGCGATATCGGTAACCCGCACGCCGGTTGCTACCAAGTCGCAGCGCAGGTTGTAGCTGAACTGCTGCACGAACGCCTTGCTCGCGCCATAGACATGGCTACCCGGATAGGGCCAGCAGCCTGCGACCGAGCCGATATTGATGATGCTGGCGCCCTTGCCGGTTTCGATCAGCGTTGGCAACAGCGTATGGGTGACATTGACCAGCCCGGTGATATTGGTGTCGATCATGGTGTGCCAATCGTTCAGGTCGGTCTGCTGCGCCGGTTCCGGCGCTAATGCCAGGCCAGCGTTATTGACCAGACAGGTCACCTGACGAAAATCCCCGGGCAACTGTGCAATCACCTCTTTCACCGCTTCGATACGGCGTACGTCAAGGCTGGCAATGTGCACCGGCACTTTGGTTTCAAGCTCCAGTTTCAGCACTTCCAACCGCTCGAAACGGCGGCCCGTCAGCACCAGCGACCATCCGGCCTCGGCAAAACGGCGTGCCGTTGCACGGCCAAATCCGGACGTGGCGCCAGTGATGAAAACGACCTTGCTGTTCATGCATATCCTCTCGAATGTCGATGCCCGTAGAGGCATCGCAGTTGTCTGTCGGCAGGCTATGGTCCGCCGTCAGGGCGAAAATTTCGAGTGGTTTCGCCCCAGTCACCCGCCATCGAGAGACTTCCGCTTCCCGGCGACCCGCTACTCTGCGGCCTGCTAGGCTCAGAACAACGACACACCCTGAAAAAAACAGGAAATATCCATGCATATCGGCTTTATCGGACTCGGCAACATGGGCGGGCCCATGGCTCGCAACCTGCTCAAGGCCGGGCATCGACTCAGCGTCTACGACCTTTCCACCACAGCACTTGCCGGTCTGCTGGAAGCCGGCGCGCAGCAAAGCGAGTCCCCGGCTGCCATCGCCCAGTCGGGCGTCGACCTGATCATCACCATGCTGCCGGCGGGCGCACAGGTACGACAGGTCTATCTCGACAATGACGGACTACTGGCCCATGTTCCGCCGGGTGTGCTGCTGATCGACTCATCCACCATCGACCCCATGACCGCCCGCGAAGTCGCCGCGGCGGCGGCCAGACAAGGCAACCCGATGCTTGATGCACCCGTATCCGGCGGTACAGCGGGCGCGGCAGCCGGCACCCTGACCTTTATGGTTGGCGGCAGTGAGGCGGACTTTCATCAGGCCGAGCCGATTCTCGCGGCGATGGGCACAAACATTGTCCATTGCGGTGATAGCGGCAACGGCCAGGTGGCAAAAGTCGCCAACAACCTGCTGCTGGGCATTTCCATGATCGGCGTGGCCGAAGCCATGTCGCTGGGCGTCGCCCTGGGCATGGACGCCAACGTGCTGGCAGGTGTGATCAATGCGTCCAGCGGGCGCTGCTGGAGTTCGGAAATCTACAACCCCTTCCCTGACGTTGTGGAAAACAGCCCGGCCTCACGCGGCTACAGCGGCGGTTTCGGCAGCGATCTGATGCTCAAGGACCTGGGCCTGGCCAGCGAAGCAGCCAAACAGGTGCGCCAGCCGGTTATCCTCGGTGCACTCGCGCAGCAGCTCTACCAGGCCTTCAGCCTGCAGGGCAACGGAGCACTGGACTTCTCTGCAATCATCAAACTCTACCGTCAGGAACACTGAGCATGTCCCAAACCGAAGCACCAGTACTGATCGAAGTTCGCAACCACGTCGGCTACCTCACCCTCAACCGCCCCGCCGGGCTGAACGCCGTGACGCTGCCGATGGTGCACATCCTTCATCGCCAGTTACAGGCCTGGGCTGACGAGCCGGAGATTGTCGCCGTGATCCTGCGTGCCGCCGGTGAAAAAGCCTTCTGTGCCGGCGGTGACATTCGCATGCTGTACGACAGCCACAAGAACGACGACAACCTGCGCTGGGCGTTCTTCGAGCAGGAATACGCGCTGGACCAGTACATCCACGCCTACAGCAAGCCACTGCTGGCGTTGATGAATGGCTACGTCCTCGGCGGCGGCATGGGCCTGGTCCAGGGCGCCTCGCTGCGGGTGATTTCCGAGCGCACGCGCATGGGCATGCCGGAAGTCGGCATCGGCTATTTCCCTGACGTCGGCGGCAGCTATTTTCTGTCACGCCTGCCGAACAATCTGGGTATTTACATGGGCGTGACCGGCAATCATGTGGACGCCGCCGATGCCCTGTACGCCGGGCTTGCCGACCACTGTGTGCCCCATGAGCGCTTCGCCGAACTTCAGCAGCAACTCGACCTGCAAGACTGGCACCTCCCGGCTCGCGAAACCCTCACCGGACTGCTCGCCTCGCTGGCGACCCGTGAACTGCCGGAAGCATCGTTCAAAGTTCTGGAGCCGGCCATCGAGCAGCACTTCTCCCACGCCAGCATCCCGGCGATCCGTGAGTCCCTTGCAGCGGAACAGCGACCCGAGTACCGCAACTGGGCTGTCGAAACCCTGAACACCATCGACAGCCGTTCTCCACTGGCCGTCAGCGTCACCCTGGAAATGCTCCGACGCGGGCGCGAGCTGTCCCTTGCCGAGTGCTTCGCCATGGAGCTGCACCTGGACCATCAATGGTTCGATCATGGCGACATCATCGAAGGCGTGCGTGCGCTGATCGTCGACAAGGACAAGAACCCGCGCTGGAATCCGCCTACGCTCGCCGAAGTGACACCACAGCGTATCGCCGCTTTCTTCGCCGGCATCTGAACCCAGGAGCGCCCCATGCACGACCTCGAACTCACCGAAGAGCAGCGCATGATCCGCGACCTGGCGCGCGATTTCGCCCGAGCCGAGGTTGCGCCCAACGCCCAGGCCTGGGCCAAAGCCGGCTGGATCGACGACCAGAGCGTGGCGCAAATGGGCGAACTCGGACTGCTCGGCATGATCGTGCCCGAGCGCTGGGGCGGCAGCTACGTCGATTACGTCGCCTATGCGCTGGCTGTCGAGGAAATCTCTGCCGGTGATGGGGCCCTCGGTGCGCTGATGAGCGTGCACAGTTCGGTCGGCTGCGCGCCGATCCTCAAATACGGCACCACCGAACAGCAAGACCTGTGGCTGCCCGCGCTCGCCACGGGTCGCGCCATCGGCTGCTTCGCCCTGACCGAACCCCAGGCCGGTTCCGAGGCGCACAACCTGCGCACTCGCGCCGTGCTGGAAAACGGCGAATGGGTGATCAACGGCGCCAAGCAGTTCGTCAGCAACGCTAAACGCGCAAAGATCGCCATCGTTTTCGCCGTCACCGACCCCGAACTGGGCAAGAAGGGCCTGTCGGCCTTTCTGGTACCCACCGACAACCCCGGCTTCTGCGTTGATCGTCTGGAGAAAAAGATGGGCCTACGCGCTTCAGATACATGCGCGGTGACCCTGAACAACTGCCGCATCCCCGCAGCAAACCTGCTCGGACCTCGCGGCAAGGGCCTGGCCATCGCCCTGTCGAACCTGGAGGGCGGCCGCATCGGCATCGGCGCCCAGGCGCTGGGCATTGCCCGTGCGGCATTCGAGACGGCGCTGGGTTACGCCCGTGAGCGCGTCCAGTTCGACAAACCCATCATCGAACATCAGAGCGTGTCCAACATGCTTGCCGACATGCATACCCGGCTCAACGCCGCGCGGCTGCTGATTCTGCATGCCGCACGCTTGCGCAGCGCCGAGTTGCCCTGCCTGTCCGAAGCATCCCAGGCCAAGCTGTTCGCTTCCGAAACAGCCGAATACGTCTGCTCCAGGGCCATACAGATCCACGGCGGCTACGGCTATCTGGAGGACTACCCCGTTGAGCGTTACTACCGTGATGCGCGCATCACCCAGATCTACGAAGGCACCAGCGAGATCCAGCGGTTGCTGATCGCCCGTGAGCTGAGCAAATACGACCTGTAATTGTGCAGATGTGAAGGTGGCGGATGCTGGATGAATCACCACGGAGCGGCGCTGCGGCGGATGCAAAAATCGACATCCACGAACGCAAAAAGGGCGGACTTTACAGTCCGCCCTTCGCTTTGACGCTCTTAAAACCTAGCCAAGACGGCGGGTTTTAATCTTCGCGATACCGGCGCAGCTTGAGCTGCTTGCCACCTACGCGAGTGTCCTTGAGCTTGCCGAGCAGGCCTTCCAGGCCCTCTTCCGGAAGCTCGACCAGGCTGAAGCTGTCGCGCACCTGAATGCGACCGATGGCTTCGCGGGCCAGACCACCCTCATTGAGGATGGCGCCAAGCAGGTTGCGTGCAGCAATGCCGTCGCGGGCGCCCAGCGGCGTGCGGCAACGAGCACGGCCTTCACCCAGCGGGATCGGCGCGCGACGCTCGCGGTCACCGCTGCGCTCGGGACGGTCGGAGCTGGAGCGCTCGGTACGCTCGCGTGGGCTGCTGTTCGGCACCAGCGGCTGCTCTTTTTCCACTTCAGCCAAGGTCAGCGCCTGGCCATTGGTTGCCTTGCGCAGCAGTGCTGCAGCCAGGGCACGCAGGCTGCAGCCACTATCGGCAACCAGTTTGTCGAGCAGCTCGCCATGGCTGGCTTCGGCATCGGCCACCAGCGGCGCGAGGCTGTTGGTCAGCTTCTTGATGCGTGCATCAAGTACTTGCTGTGCATTGGGCAGGCGGGCTTCGGCAACCTTCTGCCCAGTGACGCGCTCGATGACCTGCAACATGCGGCGCTCACGCGGCGTGACCAGCAACAACGCACGGCCTTCACGACCGGCACGGCCAGTACGGCCGATACGGTGCACGTAGGATTCCGGGTCGTAAGGCATGTCCACGTTGAATACGTGGGTGATGCGCGACACATCCAGACCGCGTGCGGCCACGTCGGTGGCGACAACGATGTCCAGGCGGCCATCCTTCAGCGATTCGATCACACGCTCACGCTGGTTCTGGGCAATGTCACCGTTCAGCGCAGCAGCCTTGTAGCCCTTGGCTTCCAGCGCAGCGGCCAGATCAAGAGTGGCCTGCTTGGTACGCACGAAGGCGATCAGCGCGTCGAAATCCTCGACTTCCAGCAGGCGCAGCACCGCCGAGATCTTCTGGTCGGCATGGACCATCAGGTGTGCCTGCTCGATACGGGCCACGGTCTGTGTCTTGGTAGCGATCTTGACGTGCTGCGGCTCGCGCAGGTGCTTCTCGGCAATGGCACGGATCGAGTGCGGCAGCGTGGCGGAGAACAGTACGGTCTGACGGCTCGCCGGCATGGCTTCGAAGATGACTTCCAGGTCATCCATGAAACCCAGCTTGAGCATTTCGTCTGCTTCGTCGAGCACCAGGAACTGCACGGTCGACAGCAGCGCACCGTTACGGCTGAGGTGATCGACCAGACGGCCCGGCGTAGCCACGACGATCTGCGCGCCCTGACGGATGGCCTTGAGCTGCGGCCCCATGGGCGCACCGCCGTAGATGGCAACAACGCTGACAGTCGACATCTGCTTGGAATAGGTTTCGAATGCGGTGGCAACCTGCAGCGCCAGCTCGCGGGTCGGCGCGAGAACCAGCACCTGCACTTCGCGACGGGCCGGGTCGATCTTCGACAGCAGTGGCAGCGCGAAGGCTGCAGTCTTGCCGGTACCGGTCTGGGCCTGGCCGATCATGTCGTGGCCGCCGAGAATTACCGGAATGGCCTGAGTCTGGATCGCCGATGGCTCTTCGTAGCCCACCGCAGCGACAGCAGCGAGTACAGAGGGATGAATACCGAGTGCGGCAAAGCCGCCGATTTCCTGGGTCATGGGTCTTTTCCTGATGCTCCGCAAAGACCCATGTTCCGAAGCTGCGCATGCCATGTAAAACCCGAGGGTCACCCTGGCAGCCTTGGTCGGCGGGGTTTGCGAAAACGAATGAATGATGAATCGTCAAGGATAGCCGCAATAGCGGATAGCAGCCGAAGCAGGGCTTCGTGTGTTGCAGTACCTGAACGCAGGCTGGGTTTCAGCCGGCGCGTACTATACCGGAATTATGCGAACCTGTGCGCGTATTTTGCATAGTGTCTGGCGTGGTCTTCGCCGCACAGACGGACCAGCAGGGTCGCCACTCCCTGCTGGCTCTCTACGGTTCTGACTCAGGCGGCGTCGCGATTGACTGCACTGACACTGAAACGCCCCACCAGCTGATGCAGCTTGCCGGTGGTGTGCCGCACACGCTCGGCGCTGTCCTGCAGCACACCGAGGGTCTGGCCCATTTCACTGGAGGCCTGGTCGACACCCCGGATGGTCTGACCGTAGTGCAGGCTGCGTTCGTTGAGCTGCTTGATGATGTCGAACATGCGCTCGACTGTCTGATGCAGATGCACGTTCTCAGACGAGGCCTCTTCGGTCAGGCGCAGGCTGCTGTCCACGTCGCGCACGCCGCTTTCCATGAACGATACCGCCTGACGGGTTTCCTGTTGCAGGCTTTCCACCTTGCAACGAATGTCCTCCGCCGCTTTGGCAGTGCGCTGAGCCAGCGAACGCACCTCGCCGGCCACTACGGCAAATCCGCGGCCATGCTCGCCGGCACGCGCCGCCTCAATGGCGGCATTCAGGGCCAGCAGGTTAGTCTGGGTCGTGATATCGCTGATCAACCCGATGATCTCGTCAATCTCGCCCATCCGGTTATCGAGCGACTGCACACTCCGGGTGGAGCGCTGCACCACGTCGCGAATCGACTCGGTGCCGCCGCGTACGATATCGAAGCGCTCGCGGGCACGGGCGACAACTTCGTCCATGGCGGCCTTCATGTCCTCGGCGGTCATCGACGCCTGCTGGATTTCGCCGAGCTGCTCTTCCACCAGCAGCAAAAGTTGATGGACCGACTCGGCGACGTCACTGGTGGTCTGGCCCGCCTCGCCGCTGCGTTCAAGCATCAGCTGGTTGTCCTGACGCACATGCCGGGACACATGAATGACCTGCCCGACCACAGTGTCCAGGCTGTCGATGAAACTATTGATCCAGCGGCCCATGTCGCCACTCTCGTCACGCGGCATGCTCGCACTGTCGATGCGCTGGCGAAGGTTGCCCTCGCCCTCGGCCAGGGTGCGGATGACTTCTGTCATGTTCTGCATCCGCGCGGCCAGCCGTCGCGGACCGAAGGCGGAAAAGGCCCAGGCGCCCAGCAGCAGCAACAGGGCGTTGCTCAGATAAAGCAGCGGCTGCGACAGGCCGCTGAATGCCTGCAGCAGCCCACCGATGATGAACAGGGTGGTAACGATCAGCAGATAGGTCTTCATCAACCCGACGCTCAGCGAGCGGCGACGGTAAACCTCTTCCAGATCGGCTTCGCACATCATGCCCCAGCGATCCGGCGAGCCCTGCATCTGAAAGGTCATGCCCTTGCCGACCACCGGGATATGGCGGTAATCGGCATACCCCGGATAGGTAACGAACAAATTGGCACCCCTGGCGATGGTTTCACGCACGCCCGGATGCAGCTGTCCGGTGGCGGGATCAGTGAAGCGCAGCTCCAGTTCGGTATGTTGTCGCACCCGCACCGTACCCCAGGCCGTGCGAATACCGGCCTTGAGGTTGTCACCGTGGCTGAATGTCGAATCCTCGAAGCGCGAGCGCGACAGGGCGGTACCGGGCTGGATGCTGCTGTCGAAACGCGATTCGACCATGAACAGATAGTTGTCGCCCGACTCGGAATAAATGTGCCCGGCTTCGCGCTGGATCAGATCGCCCAGCACATCGTTCGGCACGCGGGCACAGATACAGCCAATGACTTTCCCGGCGACTTCTATCGGCTGGTAAAACATCAGCGTCACGGCATCATGAAAGCGCGAACTCGTCGCCCCCAGCTTCTGCGTCAGCGCATCAGGGTACGGCCCGTGCAGAAACGGCTTGCGCAAGCCTTCGTCGACGGCGCGCCTGTCCAGATCCTGCAGTCCAACGTGGGCCATATGGGTCGAAGCGACCACACGGCCCTGTGGGTCGATCACGAACAGTTCGGAAGGGTCGACCATCTGCGCACGCCTGGCTTCGAGCAACCCGGCGTCCACATGCAGGGCATCCGCTCCAAGACCAGCAGCCAGATCGTCCAACTGCTCCCAGTGCGTCGCCACCCAGTTCTGCAGGATGCGCGCCCGTGACTGGGCGATTCCCTCGAACACTTCCTCCACCATCGGGACGCTCTGGCGATTCAGCCAGCAAGACCAGCCCATGGCCAGCTTGCCCGTACCGCCCAGCCAGGGCAGCCAGCGACGTTCGCGGGAGGACAGTTGCATCAGAGGGCTTTGAAGATTGCTCACGGCGGCTCCTTGAAAGAGGACTACCATGGCAAATTGCAATTACCAGACCAGCTTCCACGGCCTCTTTTACGCCAGCCAGCCGGCTGATTGCGCACTAAAAGCGGCAGACACTCGCAAATGCGCACCAAAACGGGTCAATCAGCTTGCCGGTCTCAGCGCCGCAATCAATGAGTCAAGCGAATAGCCCAGACGCGGGGCAAGCTCAGCGGCGCGCTGCCGCAACCCGTCCAGATCCAGCACCTGCTCCAGGTCCGCCGGCACGAACAGCACCACATTGCCCTCCTTTACCGGACACTCCCAGTAATGCCGGTGAAACAGTCCCCGAAGCAGCGCCGCGCCCAGCGGCTTGTCATCCTCGGTGCCCCATTGATTGATGACCAGCCAGCCCCCCGGACTGAGTTTTTCCTGACAGCGCTTGAGAAACGTCCAGGCCAGATGAGCCGCCGCCGGACCGACATCGGTATACAGGTCGACGAAAATCAGATCCGCCGACTCTGCCGTCTCCAGCAACTCCACCGCATCACCGATGCGAATATAAAGGCGCGCATCGTTCTGCAACCCCAGATAACGCATCGCCAGCTCCGGCACCGCCGGGCGCAGCTCGATGGCCTCGACGTCATCCAGCGGCAGAAATTCAAGGCATGCCTGCGTCAACGTCCCCGCGCCCAGGCCAAGAAAAAGCGCAGTCTCAGGTCCGGAATGGAGCAGCCCGCCCATCAGCATCGCGCGGGTGTAGTCGTACTCCAGCCAGCTCGGCGCAGCTGTGAATACGCAGCTCTGCTCGACTGCCGCACCAAATTCGAGAAACCGGTAATCACCCACCTCCAGCACGCGAATCAGACCGAACTCATCGCGCACCTCGGCCAGCACTACTTCCTGCCTGTCCACTACGCCCACTCCTGACGGAACCTGTTGGCGGCCCATGTGACCATCACTACGACGGGTTCGGGAAAACATCGCATATTACCCGAGCACGCCAGCCAGGCGTGTTCCGCGGGATCTGACCCAGAAAAAAAATCAGCTTGCTGATAACTTGAAATCCGTATCGGTGAGCACATATTGGAGGTGGTGACAAACACAGCGCCGAACAGGCACCACCATTCCACTGGAGGTAACGCCATGAAATCCCTGATGACTCGCGGAAATCTGTTCGATGATTTTTTCAAGGAGTTCGCATCTCCCGGCTACTTCATTCAACCGTTGCATGGCGATGCGCTGCCCAGCCCCTCGCAGATCCGCATCGACGTAAAGGAAACAGACACCGGATATAACCTCGAAGCTGAGCTTCCGGGTGTCAGCAAGGAGAACATCCAGATTTCCATCGAAGGCAACCAGGTCAGCCTGAGCGCCGAGGTCCGGCAACTCGATGAGCAAAAGAATGGAGAAAAAACCTTGCGCTCGGAGCGCTATTACGGCTCCGTCTCTCGCAGCTTCCAGTTGCCCTCGGAAATCGACTCAAGCCAGGCCAAGGCCCGCTACGAAGATGGCGTGCTAAAACTGACTCTGCCGAAAAAGCAGAGCAGCGCCTCGCATCGGCTGACCATCGACTGAGACTGCCAGCCAGGAGGCAGCGCCGCATCAGTCACATCCTCAACCCAAGGGGGCAGAACGTTCAGTTCTGCCCTCCTCGCCCTCGATGCACATGGGCCGCAGACAGCGCAGCTTCATCCATGTCAGGTAAAATCACCGGACTTTTTCCCTGGAAATCCGTTAATGAACCCGACGTGGAGCCCTTCAAGCTGGAGGGGAAAACCCATTCAGCAACAACCTGTCTACCCCAATATCGAGCACCTCGGGCGTGTCGAGCAGACCCTGGCCGGCCTACCGCCTCTGGTGTTCGCCGGTGAGGCACGCGAACTGCGCCGGCAATTCGCCGAAGTGACACAGGGCCGCGCCTTTCTATTGCAGGGGGGCGATTGTGCGGAGAGTTTCGCCGAATTCTCCGCCACCAAAATTCGAGACACCTTCAAAGTGCTGTTGCAGATGGCCATCGTCATGACCTTCGCTGCCAGTTGCCCGGTGGTCAAGGTTGGTCGTATGGCCGGGCAGTTTGCCAAGCCGCGCTCGGCAGGTGACGAGACCATTGCGGGCGTCACGCTGCCCGCCTACCGTGGTGATATCGTCAATGGCATCGAGTTCGACGAGAAAAGCCGCGTCCCGGACCCCGAGCGTCTGCTGCAGGCCTACCATCAGTCCACTGCCAGCCTGAACCTGTTGCGCGCCTTCGCCCAGGGTGGTTTTGCCGATCTGCATCAGGTGCACCAGTGGAATCTGGATTTCATCGCCAACTCGCAGATGGCGGAGAAATATCACCAGTTGGGTGCGCGTATTGACCAGGCGCTGAAGTTCATGCGCGCCTGTGGTATGGACAACATGCCGCAGTTGCGCGAAACCAGTTTCTTCACCGCCCATGAAGCCCTGCTGCTCAACTACGAGCAGGCGTTCGTGCGTGAGGACAGCCTCAGCGGTGACTGGTACGACTGTTCGGCGCACATGCTCTGGATCGGTGACCGCACCCGCCAGCTCGATGGCGCTCATGTGGAGTTTCTGCGTGGGGTGGGCAACCCCATCGGGGTCAAGGTCGGTCCGAGCATGGACAGTCAAGAGCTGATCCGCCTGATCGACATCCTCAACCCGAAGAATGATCCAGGTCGTCTGAACCTGATCGTGCGCATGGGCGCAGACAAGGTGGAGGCCGGCCTGCCGCAGCTGATTCGCGCCGTCCAGACAGAAGGACGCCATGTGCTGTGGAGTTCCGACCCCATGCATGGCAACACCATGAAGGCTTCCAGCGGTTACAAGACCCGTCCCTTCGAGCGGGTACTGACCGAAGTGCGGCAGTTCTTCGACGTGCATCGCGCCGAAGGCAGCTATCCGGGCGGCATTCATATCGAGATGACCGGGCAGAACGTCACCGAGTGCATCGGCGGCTCGCGCGCCATCACTGAAGACGGACTGGGTGATCGCTACCACACCCATTGCGACCCACGCCTGAATGCCGATCAGTCGCTGGAGCTGGCCTTCATGATTGCCGAGACGTTAAAGCAGCTGCGCCCGAGCGAATAGAAACCGACTGTTTGCCGCCAGTCAGTTGCCACCGGCCAGGACGGGTCCATCGACCTGAGCTGTCGAAAGCGAACCCGCTCAGCCACAGGCCTCCCGTACCCGCGACGGGCGGCCAGCCGGCACCTGTAACGCAGGACTCCCACCCCACAAAAGTTGGACCGACACATCGCATAGCCTGCTAATAATATGCATCACTATTAATTCGCCTACTTACGAAGCGCTGGTAAACTTCGCGCCGCATTTTGCGCCCGGACCCCCATTACACCCTCTCGCAACCGGGTTACCGAACAGAGGAAAAACTCCCGCATGACCGATTCACAGAACACAGGGGCCGCTCGTGCGGCATTCATCGGCCTGCTGCTGGGGCCATTGATCCTGCTGCTATGCCTGCTCACTTCCCCGCCTGCCGGGCTTTCCGAAATAGCCTGGCTGACAGTCGGCATGGCCGGTCTGATGGCGGTCTGGTGGGCCACCGAGGCCATCCCGATTCCGGCCACCTCGCTGCTGCCCATTCTGCTGATCCCCCTGCTGGGTATCGATACGCTCGCCAAGGCGACCGCGCCCTATGCCAACCCGACGATCTTCCTGTTCTTCGGCGGTTTCCTGCTGGGCCTGGCCATGCAGCGCTGGAACCTGCACAAGCGCATCGCCCTGGCGACGCTGCTGGCTGTCGGCAACGCGCCCAGCAAGCAAATTGCCGGCTTCATGATCGCTACGGCATTCATCAGCATGTGGGTGAGCAACACCGCGACCAGCATCATGATGCTGCCCATCGGCATCTCCGTGATCGCCCTGCTCGTCGAAGGCAGCGAAGAGAAAGAGGGCGCCCGCTTTGCCACTGCTCTGTTGCTGGGCATCGCCTACTCTGCCAGCGTCGGCGGCATCGCAACCCTGATCGGTACACCGCCCAACGCCCTGCTCGCTGCCTTCCTGCGTGACAACTACGACGTACACATCGGCTTCGGGCAGTGGATGCTACTGGGGGTTCCGGTCAGCGTCGGCATGCTGCTGTTTATCTGGTGGTGGCTGACCCTTGGCGGCTTCAAACTATCCGGCGGAGACAGCCGTACCATGCTGGAGCAGGAAATGACCGCGCTCGGCCCCATGTCCAAGGCCGAGAAAATGGTCGCCGTGGTATTCAGCCTGGCCGCGGCAGCATGGATCTTCCAGCCGTTTCTGGCGCAACACATCAATGGCGTCAACGACACCAGCATTGCCATCGCGGCGGCGCTGAGCCTGTTCCTCATCCCCGTGGACATGCAGAAACAGGTGTTCCTGATGAACTGGGAAACCGCCAACAAGGTCCCGTGGGGCGTGCTGCTGCTGTTCGGCGGCGGCCTGTCGCTGGCCGGCGTGATCGGCGCATCCGGGCTCGCCCAGTGGATTGCCCAGAACCTGCAGGGCTTCGGTACGCTGCCGTTGATCCTGATGATCGGCCTGGTGGCATTGGTGATCACCTTCCTCACCGAGATCACCTCCAATACGGCCACCGCCGCCGCCTTCCTGCCGCTGCTCGGCGCTCTGGCCGTGGCTCAGGGCCTGCCGCCGGAAATGCTCGCCATCCCGGCTGCCATCGCCGCCAGCTGCGCCTTCATGATGCCGGTGGCGACTCCACCGAACGCCATCGTGTTCGGCACCGGGCAGATGCGCATCCAGTCGATGATCAGGGCCGGCTTCGCCCTGAACATCTTTGGCGTGATCCTGGTAACTGTCCTTTGCTACCTGATGGTCGGCTGGCTCTGGGCCAACTGACTCAGTCTCTGCGGGGTCTGCTGGCTCCGCAGACGTTCGGCGGCATCGCGCAATAATTGCTCGGTGCCGCTCCAGCCCAGGCAGCCATCGGTGATGGAAACGCCGTAGCGCAGCTCACCACCCAGCGGCTGACAGCCGTCGAACAGGTGGCTTTCAAGCATCACCCCGCGCAGGCTGCTGTCGCCTGCCAATCGCTGCTCGATGACTTCATGCAATACCTGCGGCTGGCGCAGCGGATTCTTGCCGCTGTTGGCATGACTGCAGTCGATCATGATCCGTGCAGTGATGCCCTGCTTTTCCAACGCGGCACGAGCGGCTGCAACGCTTGCAGCATCATGGTTCGGCCCAGCGTGCCCACCGCGTAGCACCAGATGCGTATCGGAATTGCCCGCTGTTTCCAGCAATGCAGGATGGCCCAGGTCGTCGATACCGAAATGCCGGTGCGGATGCGCCGCCGAACGCATCGCATCGCAGGCAATGCCCAGGCCGCCATCCGTACCGTTCTTGAAGCCCACCGGCAGTTCCAGTCCGCTGACCATCTCGCGATGAATTTGCGATTCGCTGGTACGCGCACCAATGGCCGCCCAGCCGAGCAGATCGTCGAAGTAGCCTGTCGCCAACGGCTGCAGCAGTTCGCTGGCGATGGGCAGGCCGGTATCGAGAATATCCAGCATAAGCCGACGCGACAGGCGCAGCCCTTCTGCCATGTCGCCGCTGCCGTCCAGCTGCGGATCATAGAGCAGCCCTTTCCAGCCGACCGTGGTGCGCGGCTTTTCAACATAGGTACGCATCACCAGCAGCAACTGGTCCTCGACCTGCGGTACGAGTGCGGCCAGGCGCTGGGCGTATTCCAGCGCGCAAACCGGGTCATGCAGGGAACAGGGACCGACCACCACCAACAGCCGTGGGTCATGGCCATCGAGCACGTCGCGGATGGCGTTGCGGTCAGCATGGATACGTTCGGCGAGCGTGGCACTCAGCGGCAGGCGCTGGCGCAGCAAGGCGGGGCTGGGCAATGGCTGCGCACTGCGGCGAGCCGCGATGGAAAAGGTGGCCGATACTTCGGCGCGGTCAAGCTGGACAGTGGTGTTCTGGGTAGTGGCGGGAGCATTCATGATCTGGCGGTTCCTTCGGCCATCGCGGGCAATCCCGCGACGGCGCTAATCGTGTGTTCGTTCAGGCGGTGTCGGGGCGGCAGTGAAGCGGCTAAATCGCCAGTCGTAGCGGTAATAACGGTCGGTGCGGTAATAGGTGGTCATGTTGTATTCCTCGTGATGCAGATTTTCTGGCCAAAAAAACAAAAACCCCGGTCGGGTGGCCGACCGGGGTTTGAAAAAACGTTTGGTGGCGACCCTGCTTGCTAGGGCGCCTGTGGGGTATCAGACGCGCCTGCGGCTAAACCAATACCCAAAGTAATAACCATCAGCCGCGACCACCTGGCCACGCAACGGCACGGCGCTCAGGGCGCCGCGGTTGGCAATGGACTGGGAAGCGAGACTGAAGGACATGCTGTTCTCCGAAAGATGTGCCGAACCATACTCCAGCGCGGCGGCGGGTTGCAACCCGCTCTACAGGCTCATCACATCCACAAAGCGCGGCGTAGCGTCGTTGTCGATACGCAGGCTCTTGAAGTCGAACAGGTTACGGTCAGCCAGTTGTGAGGGCACCACGTGCTGCAAGGCGCGGAACATGATCTCGGTGCGACCCGGTGATTTGCGCTCCCATTCGCGAAGCATGTCCTTGACCACCTGGCGCTGCAGGTTCTCCTGCGAACCGCAGAGGTTGCAGGGGATGATCGGGAATTCCTTCAGCTGCGAATAGGCCTCGATATCGACCTCGCTGCAATAGGCCAGCGGACGAATCACCACGTTGCGACCGTCATCGGAGAGCAGCTTGGGCGGCATGGCCTTGAGCGTGCCGCCGTAAAACATGTTGAGGAAGAAGGTTTCCAGGATGTCATCACGATGATGACCGAGGGCCATCTTGGTCGCACCGATCTCGTCGGCGAAGGTATAGAGCGTGCCGCGGCGCAGGCGCGAGCACAGCGAGCAGGTGGTCTTGCCCTCGGGGATCTTCTCCTTGACCACCGAGTAGGTGTCCTTCTCGACGATGTGGTACTCGACACCCAGGCTCTTGAGATACTCGGGCAGCACATGCTCGGGAAAGCCCGGCTGTTTCTGATCCATGTTCACCGCGACGATCTCGAACCGGATGGGCGCGACCTTCTGCAGGTACAGCAGGATGTCGAGCATGGTGTAGCTGTCCTTGCCGCCGGACAGGCAGACCATCACTTTGTCGCCCTCCTCGATCATGTTGAAGTCGGTGACCGCTTCGCCGGCCAGGCGGCGCAGGCGCTTCTGCAGTTTGTTCTGGTTGACCGAGAGGTTGCCCATGTCTGGTGTCCGGTTGAAATACGAAAGGCGCACATTTTACGCGCAAAGCGCGCATCGCCCCAGTCCATCCTTGCTAGGCTTGCCGCATGAACAACGAACTCGCACCCGAGATGGATCTGGCCGAGCAGATTTTCGTACTGCTGCGCGAGCAACCGGAGGGTTGCAGCGAATACCAGCTGATCCAACAGCTCAAGGCCCGTCACAGCACACACATTCCGCACCTGCCGCTGTTCGACAAGCTGGTGCTGTTTCGCACCCATTTCCTGGTGTTCAACGCGCTCTATCGGTTGCGTGACCACCTCTGGCAGCAGACCAGCCACAGCCTGCAGATATCTCCCCTGTGCATCCAGTTGCAGCCCTATGTCGCGGCAGCCGACGCGGTCTGCGAGCCTGACCCGCTGCGGGCGTACTACCTTGACATGAATCATCTGCGCGACACCGATGAAGAGGAAGTGGAACGTCTGCTGGCCAGCTTCTGGTCGCGCATGCGTGGCGATCATCAGGGCGAAGCCCGCGAGGCCTGGACTCCCGACCAGAAGCGTGCGGCGCTGGAGTTGTTCGATCTGCAGCAGGAAGACGATTCATCACTGACGCTGAACGCCATCAAGCGACGCTATCGCCAGTTGGTCAGCATTCATCACCCCGACCGTGGCGGCAGCACGACGCGAATCCAGTCAATCAACCTGGCGATGGAAATATTGCAGCGCTATTACCGCTGACCGGATAGCTCCCAAATGCTCTAACCAGCCCGGCACAGCAGGCGATACCGCTCCTATACTGCGTCATAAGGTCGCACGCCATCACGCTGGCGCAAGCCAGGCGAAGCGACTCTCCAAAATCGAGGAGACGCAGGCATGATCAATCACGTTTGGGGACTGTTCGCTCATCCCAGCCAGGAATGGCAGGAAATAACCGGAGAAGAACGCGGCGTTGGACGCCTGCACCTCTGGGAAGTACTGGTACTGGCTGCGATTCCGCCCATTGCCGCCTTCATCGGTACTACCCGATTCGGCTGGAGTATCGGCGGCGGAGAACCCGTGATGCTCACCGAAGCCAGCGCGCTGCAACTCACCGTGCTGTCCTACCTGGCGATGCTGGCCGGCGTCGCGGTCATGGGGGCCTTCATTCACTGGATGTCGCGCACCTACGATGCCAGTCCGACGCTTACCCAATGCATCATGTTTGCCGCCTATACGGCAACGCCGCTGTTTATCGGGGGGCTGGCCGCGATTTATCCGGTGCTCTGGCTGGGCATGCTCGTCGGCACGGCGGCGATCTGCTACACGGCTTACCTGCTCTATGTCGGCCTGCCGACATTCATGAACATCCCTTCGGACGAAGGCTTCCTGTTCTCCAGCTCGGTACTGGCCGTAGGACTTGTGGTGCTGGTGGCGATCATCGCGCTGTCGGTGATCATGTGGGGGATGGGTGTGGGACCGGTCTACGTTCGCTAACCGGTAGTAGACAGGAGGGCCGCCATCAGGCGGCCCTTTTCATTTGCGGTATATCCCGACGCTGGGGAAACCCTTGGTCCATCTGCCGTTCTAAAGCGTAACGCCAGCCAGGGCGTCACGCCGTGGCAAAGCCACCCGAGGCAGATGGAGACTCCCATGATCCCCCATTTTTTGACCCTGATGACCCGCCCCGACCAGGCCTGGACCGACATCCGTCGAGACGAGGAACGCAACAGCTCCAACTACCTCCTGCACCTTTTCCTCTGGGCATTGCTGCCGGCGATCTGCATGTTCATTGGTACTCGCTACGTGGGCTGGAGTCTGGTGGAGGACGAGCGAGTCTGGCTCGACACCCGAAGCGCCGTTCAACTCAGCGTGTTGATCTACCTCACGATTATTCTCGGCACCTTCATCATGGGGTTCTTCCTGCGCTGGATGTCGCGCAGCTTCGAGGCTCGCCCTACCCTCAACCAATGCGTGGGTTTCATTGCCTACATCATCACGCCCTTCTTCCTGGCCGGACTCGGCGCGCTCTATCCAAGCCGCTGGATCGCCATCACGGTGCTGGTTGCCGCGGGTGCGTATTCCACGTATCTGCTGTTCGTCGGCCTGCCGACCTTCATGCGCATCGACAACCGCAATACCTTTCTCTACGGCGCCAGCACCTGGGCCGTCGGGCTGCTGGTGCTGGTGAATCTGAAAGTACCTATGATCCTGTTCTGGATGATGGCGCTGCAGCCGACCTACCAACGCGACACCGTGCAGAGCCAGAGCCATGGCTTTGAGGAAAACCGCCCGCAGGAAGCACCGGGAGGCCTGGACAACGAGCGCCGCTTCAACGAACGCCCGAACGAGTGAACACCACCCTGACGAACACCTCGACCCAAGCTTTGGCATAATGCGGCGCTCTGCAACTGGAGTGCCCGATGCCCGAGCGACTCAATGCCCGTGTCGAAGCCTGCTACCTACTGGCTGAGGCCTTCTTCAAGCAACGCTTCAAGCGGCCCGAAGTGAGCCTCAAGCTGCGTGGGCAGAAAGCAGGCGTGGCACATCTCGACCAGAACCTGCTGCGCTTCAACGATCAGCTCTACCGGGCGAACACGGAGCACTTTCTGCAGCAGACCGTGGCCCACGAGGTCGCCCATCTCGTAGCGCATCAACTCTACGGTGGCCGAATCCGCCCGCACGGCGAAGAGTGGCAACTGATCATGCGCGGCGTCTACGAACTGATGCCTGACCGCTGTCACAGCTACGAAGTCGCCCGTCGCCAGGCCAGCCGCTATATCTATCGCTGTGCATGTCCCGAGCGGGATTTCCCCTTCACCGGCCAACGCCATGCGCTGGTGCGCAAGGGCCGCCGCTACTTCTGCCGCAACTGCCGCGCCACGCTGGTGTTCAGCGGCCAGCAGCGGATGGAGTAAATCGCGTTACAGGCGGCGTACTCGCCAGGCAGCCAGCACGAACAATGCCGCCAACACCGCCATGAGCGGCAGCCAACCCGCATGCTCCCAGACATAACCTGCCGCATAACCCACCACACTGGAGCCCAGATAGTACGCGCACAGGTACAGTGCGGAAGCCTGAGCCTTGGCGCCTTTGGCATGCTGGCCAACCTGCCCGCTGGCCACCGCATGCGCGGCGAAGAAGCCCAGAGTAAACAGCGCCAGCCCGGCGATGATGGCGACCAACCAGGGCATCGAGCATAGCGCCACACCGAGCAGCATCAGCCCGATCCCACCCTGCATCACTGCTTTGGCGCCGAAGCGAGGCACCAGTCGCCCAGCCCATCCGGCGCTGAAAATCCCCGCCAGATAAACGGTGAACAGCAAACCGATCACCGTGGACGACAAGCCAAAGGGCGCGCCCGCCAGACGAAAGCCGATGTAGTTGAACAGCGCAACGAAACCACCCATCAACAGGAAAGCCTGCAAGAACAGATTGCGCAGTACAGGGTTGCCCAGATGCTGTCGGAAATTCTGCAGCAGCCCACCCAGCGACAGCGTCTGAGCCTTGAAGTGGCGCGACGGTGGCAACAGCCAGACGAACAATCCCAGCGCCAGCAGACCCAACCCGGCAATACCGCCAAGCGCCATTTGCCAGCCGCCCATGTCACTTAGCAGGCCGGACAGCAATCGGCCCAGCAACCCTCCCAGTGCCGTGCCGCCGATATACAGCCCCATCGCAGCCGGGAGCGACTCGGGGTCGAACTCCTCACCCACGTAGGCCATGGCCAGCGCAGGCAGACCGCTGAGCGCCAGCCCCAGCAATGCCCGCAGAACCAGCAGCAGATTCCAGGACTCAACCAGCACGCAGGCAAGGCCCAGCAGACTGGCCAACGCCAGTGCTGCGACCATCACCGGCTTGCGACCCCAGCTTTCGGCAAGCGCCCCGGACACCAGCAGGCAGACCGCAAGCGACAGCGTGGTCAGGGACAACGCCAGACTGCTGCTGGCCGCCGACACGGAAAAATGCGATGCCAGCAGCGGCAATAGCGGCTGCACGCAATACAGCATGGCAAAGGTGGCGAAGCCGGCACAGAACAGCGCCAGCGTGGCGCGGCGATAAGCGCTTGTGCCGCGCTTCAAATGGGTGAAGGTAGTGCTGTCGGCAAGCATGAAATGGCCCCGAAATGCGACCTAAGGGTCTCGGAAATGCGTATGGGTTTTCGCTGCGAATCGCGACGAAAGATCAATAGACTGCAAGGATACTCCTGTGAGTTGGCAATTTCGCCACCTTGACGTCCTGCTCTGGATTCCGCCTGCGCCCATTCGCCCCTTCACAGGCGCTAACACCGACGGAACACCAGCCCCCTGACCGGGTCAATCAAACTGAAACATTAAAATGCCTATAAACCAACAACATCAGCCACTTAGCTGTAAATGGCTTTGCCTAACCCGCCAGCACTACCTAGACTCCCCGTACAACAGCAAAACAACAAGGTGAACGCAGTGCCCAACTCCACCGATGCGCCTTCCAGCAAAAGCCAGGAAACCCGCCTTTTCCTGTTCCTTTTGGTTTTCCTGTTTCCGCTGCTGAGCATTGCACTGGTCGGCGGCTACGGCTTCATCGTCTGGATCAGCCAGCTGACCTTTCTCGGCCCACCCGGCCCACTGAACTGACTTCGACCTGCTCGAACGCGACGCGAACGCCATTTGCCGTAATTAGGCGGAGCCTGACAACCAAAATGAATAATGAAGCCCTGCATATTGCGAGCCTGCTGGTGCATTGCCGGCCTGAACTCCTTGACGCTGTAAAACGAAACCTGGCGCTGCTGCCCGGACTTGAATTGCATCAGGAAAGCGCTGCGGGAAAAGTCGTCGTGGTCCTTGAAGCCGAGCATGAAAGCCGGATTCTGGGCACCATCGACCACATCCAGCAACTGCCCGGCGTACTCAACGCTGCCCTGATCTACCACGAACTCCTCACTCTCGAAGGAGAAGCCTGAATGAGCCTTACCCGTCGTCAATTCGCCAAGGCCAACGCCGCCGCTATCGCAGCCACCGTAGCCGGCATTCCCATCGCCACCAGCGCCACCAACCTGATTACCGACCCACAGGCCACCAACCTCAAGTGGCACAAGGCGCCCTGCCGCTTCTGCGGCACGGGCTGCGGCGTCATGGTCGCCACCAGCGGTGATCGCGTCGTCGCCACCCACGGCGACGTGAAAGCCGAGGTCAACCGTGGCATCAACTGCGTCAAGGGCTACTTCCTGTCGAAGATCATGTACGGCACTGACCGCCTGACGCAGCCGCTGCTGCGCATGAAGGACGGCAAGTTCGACAAGCAGGGCGAATTCCAGCCGGTGAGCTGGGAGCAGGCCTTCGACATCATGGAAGAAAAATACAAGGCGGCGCTCAAGGAGAGCGGTCCCAGTGCGGTGGGCATGTTCGGCTCCGGCCAGTGGACCATCTGGGAAGGCTACGCGGCCAACAAGCTGATGAAGGCCGGCTTCCGCTCCAACAACCTGGACCCCAACGCGCGCCACTGCATGGCCTCGGCGGCGGTCGGCTTCATGCGCACCTTTGGCATGGACGAACCCATGGGCTGCTACGACGACATCGAAGCCGCCGACGCCTTTGTGCTCTGGGGCTCGAACATGGCCGAGATGCACCCGGTGCTCTGGACCCGCGTCACCGACCGCCGCCTGACTGCACCGCACGTCAAGGTCGCCGTCATGTCGACATTCGAGCACCGCAGCTACGAACTCGCCGATATCCCGATGACGTTCAAGCCGCAAACCGACCTGGTGATCCTCAACTACATCGCCAACCACATCATCCAGAGTGGCGCGGTCAACCAGGACTTCATCAAGAACCACACCCGCTTCGCCAAGGGCGCTACGAACATCGGCTACGGCCTGCGCCCGACCGATCCGCTCGAACTGAAGGCGGAAAACGCCGCGGTGGCGGGCAGCTGGACCGACATCAGCTTCGAGGACTATGCCGAGTTCCTCAAGCCCTACACCCTGGAGCATGCTGCCGAGGAATCGGGCGTGCCTGCCGAACGCCTCAAGGCACTGGCCGAGCTGTATGCCGACCCGAAGGTCAAGGTGATGTCCTTCTGGACCATGGGTTTCAACCAGCACACCCGCGGTGTCTGGGCGAACAACATGATTTACAACATCCACCTGCTCACCGGAAAAATCAGCGAACCGGGCAACAGCCCCTTCTCGCTCACCGGCCAACCTTCGGCGTGCGGCACCGCGCGGGAAGTAGGCACCTTCTCCCATCGTCTGCCGGCGGACATGGTGGTGAACAATCCCAAGCACCGCGCCATCACCGAGAAGATCTGGAAATTGCCTGAAGGCACCATTCAGGAAAAACCAGGCTTCCACGCCGTGCAGCAAAGCCGTGAACTGAAAGATGGCGGCCTCAAGGTCTATTGGACCCAGGTCACCAACAACATGCAGGCCGGCCCCAACGTGATGAAGGAAATCCTGCCGGGCTGGCGCAACCCGGAAACGTTCATCATCGTTTCCGACGTCTACCCGACGGTTTCCGCCCAGGCCGCCGACCTGATCCTGCCCGCAGCCATGTGGGTGGAAAAGGAAGGCGCCTACGGCAACGCCGAGCGCCGCACGCACTTCTGGCATCAGCTGGTCAGCCCCCCAGGTGAGGCCCGCTCCGACCTGTGGCAGCTGATGGAATTCTCCAAGCGCTTTACCACCGACGAAGTCTGGCCTGCCGAACTGCTGGCCAAAAAGCCGGAGCTCAAGGGCAAGACCCTGTTCGAGGTGCTGTTCAAGAACGGCCAGGTCGATCGCTTCCCCACCTCCGACATCGCCGAAGGCTACCGCAACCAGGAATCCGAGGATTACGGCTTCTACGTGCAAAAAGGGCTGTTCGAGGAGTACGCAGAATTTGGTCGCGGGCATGCCCATGACCTGGCCGACTTCGACGTCTATCACCAGGAGCGCGGCCTGCGCTGGCCTGTGGTCGACGGCAAGGAAACCCTCTGGCGCTACCGCGAGGGTTACGACCCCTACGTGGAAAAAGGCACCGGTGTGCAGTTCTACGGCTACCCGGACAAGAAGGCGATCATCTTCGCCCTGCCCTACGAAGTGCCTGCCGAAGTACCCGATGCCGAATACCCCTTCTGGCTCAGCACCGGGCGCGTGCTGGAGCACTGGCATACCGGCAGCATGACCCAGCGCGTCGACGAGCTGCACCGTGCGGTTCCTGATGCGCTGGTGTACATGCACCCGGACGATGCGCGTGATCTCAATGCGCGGCGTGGCAGCGTCGTCAAGGTCATCAGCCGTCGCGGTGAGATGCAGGCGCGGATCGAAACCCGGGGCCGCAACAAGCCGCCGAAAGGCCTGATCTTCGTGCCCTTCTTCGACGCCAACAAACTGATCAACAAGGTCACCCTCGACGCTACCGACCCGATCTCCAAGCAAACCGACTACAAAAAATGCGCCGTGAAGATCGAAGTGGTCAGCATCGCCTGAGGAGAGCCATCATGAAATTTCGTGTACTGACGTTGACACTCCTCGCCGTGTGCGGCCTGGCCATCGCTGCCGAACCCGACTACCCGCTCGACGCACCCGCGCCAGACGGGCGGCGGGTGGGTGGCAGCATCACCCAGGAATTCACGCCACCGCCCCTGAGGGATGAAGAAAACAAGGACCTCAAACGCGAACGCAACTATCCCGAACAACCACCGACCATCCCGCACGCTATTCGCGGCTACCAGGTCGACACGAACAGCAACCGCTGCCTGACCTGCCACAGCCGCGCCAACAGCGCGCGCACACAGGCGCCCATGATCAGCATTACTCACTTCACCGACCGTGACAGCCAGACGCTCGGAGCGGTCGCCCCGCGCCGGTATTTCTGCACCCAGTGCCATGTGGTGCAGCACGACGTGAAACCGCTGGTGAAGAACGACTTCGAGAACATCGACGAGTTGCTCTATCACGAAAATACCCAGAACCAACAGTGAGGACGCCTGAATGAAGTCGATACTCGCGTTTCTCAAGCGCTACTGGAACGTTCTGCGCCGACCCAGCGTGCACTACAGCCTGGGCGCACTGACGCTTGGCGGATTCATCGCCGGCATCATCTTCTGGGGCGGCTTCAACACCGCCCTGGAGGTCACCAATACCGAGGCCTTCTGCATCTCCTGTCACGAGATGGAAGACAACGTCTATATGGAAATCAAGGACACCATCCACTACACCAACCGCTCAGGCGTTCGGGCCACCTGCCCTGACTGCCATGTACCCCATGAATGGACCGACAAGATCGCCCGCAAGATGCAGGCTTCCAAGGAAGTCTGGGGCAAGATCTTCGGCACCATCAGTACGCGGGAAAAGTTTCTCGGCCTGCGCCGGGAAATGGCCGAACGTGAGTGGCGACGCCTGAAAGCAAACGACTCACTCGAATGCCGCAACTGCCACAATTTCGAGTACATGGACTTTACCCGCCAGGCCACCCGCGCTTCACAGTTTCACTCCACCGCGCTGGCCAATGGTGAAGCCACCTGTATCGACTGCCACAAAGGCATCGCCCACCGGCTGCCGGATATGCACGGCGTACCGGGCTGGTAAGTTATTGATCGATCAAGTTCGGCCCTCCACAACCCGGTGGGCCGAATTTCTTCAGCCTTTGCATGTCGATCCGAATAGCGACCCTCCTCCATCGCTTGTCCTCGCTGTGTTCAAAACAATAAAGGAGAACCCCCGATGCGTTACCGCCTGCTCGGCCTGCTCATGGCCACCAGCTTCGTCGCTCATGCTGAAATCCAGACCCGGGAAATTCCCTATACAGCCGCTGACGGCACCGAAATGGTCGGCTATTACGCCTACGACGATGCCATCGAAGGGCCACGTCCCGGCATCGTGGTGGTACACGAATGGTGGGGCCTGAATGACTACGCCAAGCAGCGCGCCCACAACCTGGCCGAACTGGGATACAGCGCCCTGGCCATAGACATGTACGGTGAAGGCAAAAATACCGATCACCCCAAGGACGCCATGAGCTTCATGCAGGCCGCGCTCGCCGATGCTGACGCCGCCAAGGCCCGCTTCAATGCCGGGGTTGATTTGCTCAAGCAACAGCAGCAGACCGATGCGGCCAAACTCGCCGCAGTTGGCTACTGCTTCGGCGGCAAGGTCGTGCTGGACATGGCGCGTCAGGGTGTACCGCTGGATGGCGTGGTCAGCTTCCACGGTGCCCTCGCCACACAGACCCGTGCCGCGCCCGGCAGCGTCAAGGCCCGCGTGCTGGTCGAACATGGCAGCGCAGACAGCATGATCAGCCTTGAAGACGTCGCCGCCCTGAACGCGGAAATGGTCGCAGCCGGTGCCGACTATCAATTCGTCAGCCAACCCGGCGCCAAACACGGCTTTACCAACCCCGGCGCGGACAAATTCCAGGAAAAAGGCGTCGACGTGGCCTATGACAAGCAGGCGGATGAGCGCTCCTGGGCCAACATGCAACGCTTCCTCGATGAAACCTTCAACAATCTGCGGCCATAAACCACGCACACTTCATTCGCCGGATTCCGCCGTCTTCGAAACCCGGATAACGCCTTCGGAAACCCCTATTACGCCTTCGGCTAATACAGGCTACAAAATATGGGACGCCGTGCAATCTCGTAGGATGGAATCGCCGCCGGCGCTTCCATCATGATGCTTACGCGAGGGCTTGGCGTGGCCGTGCTAGCATTGCCGCCACCGCAACCTTTCCAGTCGAACGCGAGTCATGGCCGAACACGATTTCCGCTACACCCTGCTCAACCCCGCACACACGCTTACCGAATGCCGCGCCCTGGCGCCGGGCCGCTACCAGGTCACGGGTAACGGCGGCTCGATTCGCAGTGGCGATATCCTGATCGTCACCCTCAAGGGCAGCCGCGACCTGTCGCAGCGACTGACCGTGGACAAGGTTCGTCACCTGATCAATCCACCCGGTCAGTGGACGGCCATGGCCAGCGGGCCGGTATTCCGCGAGCTGGCGATACACAACTGGCAAGTCGATTGCGACGGCTGCGGCAAGCAGCTGGATTTCGAATTCGCGGTAGACGCCAAGTCGGGCGAGGCCGCTCGCGCCCCGGCCGCCGAAGCTCGCATTGCCGAACTCGGCTGGACGAACGACGCCGGTCGCCACCTGTGCCCGGCCTGCAAAGGAACCCAGTAATGAAAAAAATCCTGCTGACCACCCTGGCCGCCTTGTTCGTCAGCGGCTGCGCCATCGATTCACAGAAGCTGGAATATGACGTCACCTACATCACCGAGTGGATTGGCGACGAACCCGTGGTGGGCCGAAATCCCGTCTCGCTGACCTTCAGTCAGGACCGCGCCTACGGCAATGCGGGCTGCAACCACTGGTTCGCCAGTTACCAGCTCGACGGCCAGCAGATCCGCTTCAGCCAGATCGGCAGCACCCGCAAAATGTGCGCCGAACACCTCATGAAGCAGGAACAGCACTTCCTTCAGCTACTCTCGCAGATCGAACGCTGGGACATTTCCAACATTGACCAGCTGCGCTTCTGGCCTGCCGAAGGCGCCCCGATTCGGGTCTGGCCAGAACAGAACTGACTGTTCCAAAGGCGCGCATGCCGGGTGGCACTGCACTATCTGCAGGCAAGAAACCACCCACATGCAAACCGTCTGACACTCCTGACCAATAACGTAAGCCGCGCCAGCCCTGGCCTGCGGAGCTGCGAACGGATCATTCCCGAAACTGGCACAAGCGATGCATCGCATCAGGCAACCAGTTTTGGGGACCTCGGTACAGGCAGGCCGAGGCAACCCCTCTTTTATCCCGACGCAAGGGCCGCTCAGCGGCCCTTGGTTTTTCAGCGGACCTATGGCTTACGGCGCTTGCGCACCCAGTCTGCGCCACATGGCACGGGTCAGGCGCTGACGGTTGGCATAACCCTCCCAAGGGTCCTGCTTCAGTCCATCCAGGCGCTGGTATAGATTGCCGACCGTCCATTGCCCGGCGCTGCGCAAGCCATCCAGCTCGTCCCGACCGATGGGCACCGAGACCGGCAGCCCCGGGCGTGCTCGTACCGAGTACGCAGCTACCGTGCTGGCGCCACGCGCGTTGCGCAGGTAATCGATAAATATCTTGCCGATCCGGTTCTTCGGCCCGGACGTCGCGGTGAAGCGCTCCGGCAGCTGCCCGGTCATGAACTGGGCGAGCGCCTTGGTAAAGGCCTTGACCGTGTCCCAGTCAGCGCGCCTCGCTAACGGCACGATGATATGAATGCCCTTGCCGCCGCTGGTCTTGAGGAAACCCTGCAGGCCCAGCTCGTCAAGCACGGTCAGGGTCAGCTGGGTCGCCTCCAGCATGCTGCGCCAGGGCAGCGCCGGGTCCGGATCGAGGTCGAGCACAAAGTGGTCCGGCGTCTCGATGCGCTCGCTGGTGGCTCCCCAGGTGTGGAACTCGATGCAGCCCATCTGCGCGGCGCCGACCAGTGCTTGCAGGCTGTCGATTTCCATCAGCCGCGCATGGCCGGGGTCCAGCTTCGGGTCCAGGTGCTTGATGTTGGGGATCGCCAGGCGCTCGGCGTGCTTCTGAAAGAACTGTTCACCGCCGACGCCTTCCGGCGCCCGCAGCAAGGCTACCGGGCGATTGTTCAAAAACGGCAGCAGCCAGTCGGCAATGGACGCGTAGAACTCGGCCAGCTCCAGCTTGGTGGTGCCGCTCTCGGGATCGATCACCCGCTGCGGATTGCTGATCGTCACACCGGCGACCACAGGCTTGTCGGTCGTTTTCTTGCCCGCCGCCTTGGCGCCACTCTTCCCGGGCGCTGTCACTGAGGCCATGCTGGGTCGCTCGCGGACAATCTGCGTGGCCGGTTTGTCGCTACGCAGGGCGATGAAACTGGCCTGGCGCACGATACCTTCGCGCGTCCATTCGGCGAACTCGACCTCGCCTACCAGCTTAGGCTCCACCCAGCTCACGCCACGCGCCTGAGCCGCAGTCAGCTTGCCCGCTAACGGCGAGTCACCGCGCGCCAGCTTGCGCAAGCGCTGGTGGATATCCTTTAACGCCGCTTCGCCGAAACCCGTCCCGACCCGCCCGGCGTAACGCAGACCATCCTCCCCATTCACCGCCAGCAGCAGCGCGCCAAAGTCGCTGCGGCTACCTTGCGGCCTGGTATGACCGACAATGACGAACTCCTGACGCAGGCGGCACTTGAGCTTGATCCAGTCCGGACTGCGGCGAGGCACATAGAGGCTGCCGGAGCGCTTGCCGATCACCCCTTCCAGCGACATGGCACAGGCGCTTTCGACGATGTCCCTGTGGTTCGCCGTAAATGCTTCCGAGAAACGCAGCGGGCTGTTGCGCGCGCTGCCCAGCAGCGACTTGAGCCGGTCCCGGCGCGTTTCCAGCGGAGTCTGACGCAGGTCTTCACCATTGATAAATGGCGCGTCGAACAGGAAATAGACGAGGTCATGGCTGCGACCGATCTCGAAGGCGTTCTGCAATTGCTGGAAGTCCGGCAGTCCCTCGTCGCTGAGCGCCACCACCTCGCCATCCAGCCAGCTGTCCTGCAGGCCCAGCTTGTCCAGCGCCTTGGCCTGCAGCGGCAAACGCTGGGTCCAGTCGTGGCCATTGCGGGTGAACAGCCGCACTTCGCCGTCCGCAATGCGAGTGAGGATGCGATAGCCGTCCAGCTTCACTTCGTACAGCCAGTCCCCCTCAGGCGGGCGGTCGACCAGTGTTGCCAACTGCGGTGCCAGGCTAGCGGGAAACACCTCGGAGGCGACGGTTGCTGTCTTCGGCCTGTTCGCTGTCTTGCGCTTGGGCGTCTTGCTCGGCCCGCCAAGCAGCGCACCACTGATCACGCTCTGCGGCTGCGCCTCGACGATGTTGTACTCGTTGCTGGGTCGGGCGATATCGTCGCGTTCCTTGATCAGCAACCACTGCTGCTTGTCGCTGCTACCGGGCAGGCGAGTCCGCACCAGCGTCCAATCGCCCGCCAGCTTCTCGCCGATCAGGGTGAACTTGAGCTTGCCCGCCGCATAGCCCGCCGCCGGGTCGCCCTGCGGCTGCCAGATGCCCTGATCCCAGACGATCACGTCTCCGGCACCGTAGCTGCCCTCGGGGATGCTGCCCTCGAAGCCGGCGTAATCCAGCGGGTGATCTTCGACGTGCACGGCCAGGCGCTTGTCGCGCGGGTCCAGGCTCGGACCCTTGGGTACCGCCCAGCTCTTCAGCGTGCCGTCCAGCTCCAGACGGAAGTCGTAATGCAGTCGCCGGGCATCATGCTTCTGCACCACGAAGCGCAGCGCGCCGGCCTTGCTGCGCCGCTTGCCGGGCCGTTCGGGCGGCTCGCTGGTGCGTTCGAAATTGCGCTTTCGGTTGTATTCGCTCTGCACCCTGGCCATGGTCACGCTCCCGGATTATTTGCGTGCAGTCTTGGCCGGCTTGCGAGGAGCAGAACCCTTACCCGCAGGCTTCTTCGGCTTGGCCTCGGGCTTGCCTGCGAGGCTGCGCTTGAGCAGTTCGGTGAGATCGATGACATCGGCGCTGCGCCGCTCCTCCTCGCCTTCGACCCGCTCCACTTCTTCGATCTTGCCGGCCTTGGCCTTCTGCTCCACCAGCTCGAGGATGCGCGCCTGAAAACTGTCCTGGTAATCCTCGGGCCGCCATTCGTCGCTCATATCCTTGATCAGGCGCTTGGCCATATCCAGCTCGCTCTTGGCCAACTTGGGTTCAGTCACCGCTGGCCCCAGCTCCAGCGAATCCAGGCCGCGCACGTCGCTGGGCCAGCGCAGCATCACCAGCACCAGTGCCGAACCCAGCGGGAACAGCGCCGCCAGGTGCTGACGGGTGCGCAACACCACATGGGCCAGAGCAACCTTGTCCGTGCCGTTCAGCGCCTCGCGCAATAGCGCGTAAACCTTCTCGCCCCGGTTGTCGGGAGTCAGGTAATACGGCGTGTCTATGTTCTGCAAGGGTATCTGCTGGCTGTCGACGAAGGCGAAGATATCGATTGTCTGGGTCGATTCCGGGTGGGCCGCACGAATCTCTTCCTCGCTGAGCACCACATAGCGGCCCTTCTCGTAGGCAACACCCTTGACGATATTTTCCTTGTCGACTTCCTTGCCGGTGATCTTGTTCACCCGCTTGTAGCCGACCGGCTCCATGCTGCGCTTGTCCAGCCAGTCGAAATCCACACCCTGGGATGAGGTGGCAGAAACCAGCGCGACCGGAATATGGACCAGACCGAAACTGATGGCGCCTTTCCAGATGGCTCGGGGCATGGGGGGCGACTCCTGAGGTTACGCAGGCGTCGCTCTGGTGGAAAAACTGCAACGCCCGCTCAAGCAGTCGACCATGGGTGGGCGAGAAAGGTTTTATTGAGGGGCTGATCGGTATGGCGCAGAGGAGGTTTTGTCTGGCCACTCGCGCAGCCGAACCATCAGTGATGGTGTAGCTGTGCTTAGCATCAGCCGGCAAGCGGCAACGCCTCACATTCCCCGGTAAAGCTCGCGGCGGAAGATCAAGGGCTTGGGGCCTTGGTAGATGCCGAAGGTGACAGAGCTGCGAATCTCAGCTGGACCAGCATCGTCCAAATAGCTACACACACCACCCAGAGGTGCTTCTTCCATCGAACGCTTCTGGCAGAGCCACGTAGTCGGCGAACTAGCTTGTTCGAGGAAACGCCTTAACCAAACGCTGCCTTCCGGCTCAAGCGGCTCAGTTACCGTCACGGCAACTTCCTTATTATCCATCCAAGAACTAACACTTGCTGCAGTAACACCATCACTATATAAAATAGGATCTTCATTCTCAGCGGGCACTATTAACTCAGTGCATTCGTCTTCTTGCGGCACCCATCCATTACCGTACCAATGCTCCAGCACCAACGGTACTTTAGTTTGTTTCTCCGCAGGTTCGATCTTGTTTTCACTACGAACCCGACCGAGGCGGATTTCGCTGTTCGTAATAGTCCGCTCGAAGCCCTGGCAACCCGCTCCAAGATCGTAGCAAACGTCATCCTTGTCGTCGGTCAACTCTGCCGCAGAGAAGCTCTGACGTATATAAAAGGGAAGATCATCAACAGTTGGCAGAGAGCTACGCTCATAGCTCAGCTGCTTAGCAGTCCAGGTGTAGGTACGCTTACCATCAGAATTGTTCTGACCACTTTCAATGACGTCATCATCCAAAGTAAGACGATATATATCTAAGTCACGATCTTCCGCCATCCAAACTTCAACGGGGCGGTCTTTGAATCCCCAGAAGCCGTCATAGTCGTAATTCTCGGTGACGTACTCACCGCCGCCTGCAGTACGGCCATAACCCGTGATGGTCAAGGACAACGGAGTAACAATATCAATCGGCTGATCCTGATAACTGAACGGCCCGCAGCCAGCCGTCAGCCCTCCGGCTCCTTCGACCTTCAAATGGGTCGGATAGAAACGACCGATAGGTTCCGAGGCACTGGAAGGCACCGTTACATCAAAGTACTCCATATCTGGCGGTGCCACTTGCAGACGAAATACTCCTACCTCAGAGAACGAAACGGCTTGGCTAACCTTGCCACTCCAGTCGACTGCGACACCGGAAGGGACGTGATCATAGCTGCGAGAAACCGGCTCCAATACTTGTCCACTATTACCCCCATCCGGTGCTACCACTATTGGCTCAAGAATCAGATTACTCTGTCGATAATTACGTGTAGTCTTACCGAGACAGATATTGCCGCCTGAGCTCCATGCAACTGGCCTAATGATTGCATTAAAAGACTGTCCTACTTGGCGGAACGCCGAGCAGTCACTATCTCCTGAAAGGCAGATCTCCTCTGGCATTATGCAAAAACCTGCAGGTGTAGAAACGAATTCATCACTGCCGATCATCAGGCCACTGTCATCATCATTGCTACTACCAGCGTAGCGAGCATTCAGCTGCATTTTCCCGGCTTCACGATAATTCACATTGATACGGGCAACTCCATCACCATCGAAATACAGCGACAGCGGCTCAGCTGCAGCAAAGCTCTGCGCAACTCCCTCGTCATTCACCCTGACTCTCTCGGAATTGATTGTCAGTTCACCCCCGGAAGGGCTTATGAACTCGCTCCAGAACTTAATGTTGCGCTGCACATTGGTGAACGCTGGCTCGCACCTAGGACTGCCTTCCTCACCAAGGTCAGTCACGGCGCTGAGTGAAATATTCTCTACCTCCTGATTGGCCAGCATATGGGGCACATCGAAGATGAAGCCGCTCTGGGAAAAATTCAGCACGCATGCAGATGACAGCGTTGCATTACCAATCTGGCATAGCGTCTGATTCACCGAGACAGGTAAAGAGTCCAAGAGCTCGAGCGTCATTTGGAGTTGCAGCCCCTGTAGCTGAAAAACACCAATTCCATTGACCAACTGCTTATTGCCGCCCCCAATCCAGCCACCAGAAGCCAGACTGACCGCTACATCACCGGGATAAAGCTCACACACTCCAGGTGCTGCGTTGGTGCATGCCTTGAGCGTGACCGTATGGGGTTTGCAAGTATGAGCACCGGGGCCGACAACAAACTCGAAGTGATCAATTTTCGCAGCTGCTTCTCCTGACTCGCACAAAGGACCAAGATCAACCGGATCAAGGTATCGGACGATACTATTCTGACCAAGATAAACGTTACGCCCGGTAATACCGCCTCTGTAACTTGCTCCTTGACTGAAATTTATTTCCACGTCGCCAACCGCGTAGACAAAGGCAGGCAAGTCTGTCTGGCTGGTTAGGGTGATCTTGCCAGTCGAATACATGACCAAGTCCCCCCCCGCAAAGCCCTCGAAAGAAGCACCGTGCTGGACATTGACATTACCTCGCACAAATAGACGTACCACACCGCTACCGCCGACTTTGCGGAATTTGGATGCGACGCTTGCATCGAAGCCGCCATCTATCCAGTAATTACCAGGGGTTAATTCAAATGTTGAGTTATAAGCCGGGTTGAGAGCCCCCATTCTATGATCATGATTCTGGCGGGTATAACGAACGACGGCACCGTTGCCTGTAGAAAAATTACCGGAGTAGATACCTCCTGTGATTTTTGCTCTCTCTCCGAAGCCAACCCGCCCCCCAGCATGTATTTCACCTGGAAAAATAAAATCATTGCCTGCCGTCACACTTCCTTTTGCATAAATTCTGATTTGTCCTTCAGAAAACCCTTCAAAATGGAGCTGGCTTATATTTACATTGCCTGAAACATATAGAGTCACTCGACCATTAGAGCCATTCAAACGGCGGATGCGTGTGTCCTGTGCAGTCCAGTCAAGATTACCATTGACCCAGTAGGTGCCCGGCTGAAATTCAATAACTGACTTATAGTTAGTTTTTATGGTTTTTGTTCGATAGATACTGTCTACAGTCGTAAAACGGACCGTCGACTCTTGCCCGACCGATACAGTGCCATAATCAGCCACAGGTAAAGCAAGAGCCCCTGCCTGATACCCATTGGAAACATTATTGTTGCTGGCAGATAGTTCAAATACTGCAGGAACTTCGGTTCCCGTAAGAAACTCAACGTTTTGTGTACTGGCATGGGCTCCACTCGCCGTACACTTTACACCGTCACATAGGCCGACCTGATCCTGCCAGCTATGGGTATGCGTCACGGTAGGTGCAGTCAGCATCGGACCGCTACCAAACACTCGTGACATGTAGCCCATCTGTACAACTCCGGAAGGCGAATGGCTCTGTATGCCGCCAGGGAATATAGCCGTGCATTGTTCAGCGGCTACCAAGCCGGTAAAAAAATTTGCGGCTAGAAGCACAAAATATTTTAAGAGCCGTTGATTCCTCAGCATTTAATCATCCCCCCGTGCCACTATCTGGCACCTCAACCACTGCTTCCAACTTGCGATAGGCATAATCCGGATTGCCGGGTGACGAATATTGTGCCGTCGAACTCAATGAATAGAAGTTAATTTCTTCCCCTTCATCCCTTGCTACCCAAGGAGTTGGGCATGTCACTATCACCCAAAAGCCTTCCATCCCGGCAGGTGAGAACTCCGTATTGCAGTTCTCACTTTTGATCGCTTGATAAATACCCCATTCCAACCCCGCCCTCGCCGCCTGATAAGCACGAGCCTGTTGCATGGCCAGGCTACTGGTCGCAGTTTGAGTTGTCGATATACGCCACATGGCGGCGATGGCGCCGGCGATGATGATGATCAGGAACATTGCGGCGACGAGGCCAAAGCCGTGTTGTTTGCAGCCTTGTAGGAGCGGGCTGTGCCCGCGAAGCTTTTGTATCGTCCGGATTCGCGGGCGCGGCCCGCTCCTACGGGGGATTTGAGAGTTAGGGGGCATTGTCTACGTGGACCTGTTGCAAGAGGGAGATGGTTTCTCCGCCTTTGGTTAGCGATAAACGCAGGGTAACGAGGCCGTTTCGGGTGTTGGTGCCAGGTGTGTATGTGAATGAGCAACCGGATACGGAATCTACAACAAGCGCAGCACCGGTATAGGAGTACGCTCCTGACAACGTATCGAATACGCCACGGAGAATGCGGCCCCGACCGTCGCCATTGGTATCTGTGCCAGGATTCTCACAGCGGTAACCCAGCACATCGCGTACCAGGTAAAAACGATGCTGGGGGGATGCGTATTCAAATGAGAAGCCCTCAGCTCCAGTTAGCTCCAAACATGGCTCCTCTGAAGTACAGCCCAATTCAAACTTAACGTTATTCGGCGTAATCACTGCAGGGGCGTCGTCATTTGCAATCAGCTGTCCCGTGTTGTAGATCACCAACCAGCGGGCCTCGCCAACCCTTTCGCCACTCATGCCCGGACTAAGAACCGGAATGCTGCACCCACTCGAATCGGGGCAGCGAGGCGGGTCATAACGCTCGCCGTTCACCGACCATTGATTCGCCCGATAACGACCACCTTCACTAATTGCCAATAGCTCAAGAGTTCGACATCCAGATGCGGGGCAAACTTCCTCATTGCGCACCGAATTCGGCACCGCCAGCCGAATATCCCGCGCCATTCGGTTCAGTGCCATGGCGGCCAGGTCGGTGAGTTCGGCGCGGCGGCTTTGGTCGGCGAAGCCTTGCAGGGGACGGGACATTACGGTGGAAATCATGACCGCAACGATGCCGGCCAGGGCGATAACCATGATGAGTTCGACCAAGGTAAAGCCGCTGTTGCGGAAGTCGCCGCAGGAGGTCGTTTTCATCAATAGTCGGTCCGGTAGCCTGTCAGGGTCAGGGTTTGCCCTGAAGGGTCTTTGACGGAGACATCAATGCGCGTGGCATCCACCTGGTTTCCTGGCGGACCCAATTCAGCATCGGGTTCGACTACCACCGTCACCCGGTAGCCGGCAAGCTCTGGAATCGGCGAATTATCAATACCAAGGGGCGGAACGTCGACAGCCGGGATCAAGGGAGGGTTATTACCCAGATCAACAACCAGCAACGTCTCCAGATACGCCTCTGCGATATACAAACTCTGCTGACGCAACATCGGATCAGCAGATCGTGCAGTGATGCTGGCCATGGCGGAGAAGAGTGCGGCGGCGGCGATGCCGATGATGACGATGGTGATGACCAGCTCGACGAGGGTCATGCCGCGTTGCTTGTAGGGCGTGGTACGTGCCGGGTGGTGGATGGGTGAAGCGTCATCCACCCTACGGGGTTTATGGGTCATGGGCTGACCTCGATAAAGCCGGTGGCGGCGTGGACCTTGAAAGTAAACTGGTTTCCTACCTGTACTCTGACGCGAGTAGCTTCTGTATCTGTAGCGCATCTGCGATCGCTATCGTAAATACAGCCAAGTGAGCTGAATACAAAGGGGAAATTAATAGCAGAAGGGCTTGGACCTTGAGCAGCATCTTCTTCGTCAAGTTCATCAGAGTAGGACTGCCCATCAGGACCAATGACCTCTCCGTTATATTGCGGGTTAGCAACATCACAATTATCAGCGCGATGCAGCAAAAGCCTTCCGGACGTTGAATTCTGGCTAACTTTAATACGGCAGCCGCTCGCTACCGCCAATTTCTGTGCATAGCGAACAGTCGAAAGCACTTCTTCAAAATAGAAGCGCTCATCAAAGTTGCTTCTGGTAAAAAAACGCGGGCCCACCACGGCGGCGAGGATGCCGATGATTACAATCACCAATATGAGTTCGACGATGGTAAAGCCGTGCTCTTTATTCATTTCGCCTCAATAGAGTTGCACATCAGACTCAACACCCTTCAAAGGAGTCACCCCAGAGTTGCATTGCGGGCGGCTGTTCGCTGTCGAGTTGAGGTGCTTCATAGACGAAGTAGCATTTTTCCGGATCTGGTGCCTTTTTCAGCTTGAGCAGCAAAAGGTCATATCCAGCTGTAGTTTGTCGCTCCCCTTCAAAATCCTCGGTCAGGCGTGCAGCAATCATAATGCCGCCAACCGAGGGTGCGGGGTAACCATTTTGCATACTGACAGTGGCGCCTTCCATGGCCACCGGCGCATCACGTGCCATGCCTGCGGCCAGCTGTGCAGAGCGTGCCAACAGGGCAGCGGAACGTGCAGTGCCCATGGCGTTTTGCACCACGGCAATGCGCGCATCGCGCCCGAAATCGGAAAATCTTGGCAGTGCGAAGGCCGCCAGGATGCCCAACAGCACAATTACCATGATCAACTCGATCAGGGTAAAGCCTCTTTGCCTTCCTTGCACTTCAGCAGTCCTTGTAAAACTCCAGATACCTTAATCAATCCTATGTAGAGCGGGTAAAACCCGTCTGCCATGAATTGCCGGCGGGTTTCAGGCTTTGGCGGGATGCACCCGCCCTACATGGCTGCTCTAAATTCTTTTTAGTTAACAGCCACCGGTCGCAGGCAATACCTGCGTAATAGTAGGAGCCGTATTTGCTGCCGCTGACTGGGTGTAGGTAAACGTACAAACGTTTCCTTGTGCGACAGTCACTACTCCACCAGTATCTGTAACCGTAAACTCGTTGCTCAATTGAGCTGCGGCACGGATGTCAGCTGCGGTACCACTAATATAACCATTTACTAAATTGATCACTTGCCCTTCTAGTGTCACCGTCCCTGTAGCCCCCGTTTGTACCGGATTAGCAACCAGTGCAGCACTATGAGCAATAGCGCTTGCAGACTGAACAGCGCCAAGAGCACCATTTAGAGAAGCTCGACGCGCATCCCCTCCAAAATCCGCAAACCTCGGCAACGCAAACGCCGCCAAAATCCCCAAAATCACAATAACCATAATCAACTCGATCATGGTGAAACCGCTCTGTTGCTTCTTCATGGTTGTTGCTCCTTTTTTAAATCATTCAACGAAGGTAAAGGTCACTTCACCGGTACTGGTGTCGTAACGAATCAGGTCATTGTTGCCATCGTTCTGATAGGTGTATGTACACACCGGGCTAGCGAATGATGGCACATAGACAGCACTGCTGGCAGCTACCGTCGGGGCGGAAGCCTGTAACACGTTCTGCCAGACTTCGGTGCAGCTCACCGCTGCGCTCAGGCCAGTTGGCCAACCCTCGTTATTGACGAATACCCTGTCATTGCCAAAACCAACCACCGGGTTGCTGGCGACGCCTTTGGACTTGTTTATCTCCCACTGGCCACGCACCAGCGCTACACCGGCCCCCAGCGCTCCTGCCGTACCGGCCACTGCGGCACGATGCGCGTCCTTGTTTGCATCCATGAACCGCGGCAAAGCCACCGCCGCCAGAACGCCGAGGATGGCGATCACCACCACCAGCTCGATCATGGTGAAACCCTTGCTGTTTAGTCTCATTTGCCACCCCTCTTGTGCTCGAAGCAGCCTGTCCCTGGCCGCAACTTATTGAAGTGCCCGACGACTCATCCATGAGTCATCGGTGTTGTTTAACCAGCCCGGTGTGGCGCCGGTAATTTGTTTATTCTCTCGACCAGCATCATTGAGTGTCAGTAATTTGGCTGAACCAGCGCCGAAACTCCTGATCTGCAAAAGCCCAGCCAAAACGCCCGATTTATCATCCCCTCCCCTGCGCCGCACCGCCCAGTTCCCACATGGGCAGGAACACACCCAGCGCCAGGATCAGTACCATCACGCCCATGCAGACGATGAGGATCGGTTCGATGGCATCAGCCAGTTGCTTGAGGTCGTAGTCGACTTCCTGCTCGTAGAAATCGGCCACTTCAATAAAGAGGTCGTCGAGGGCGCCGGTTTCTTCGCCGACGGCCATCATCTGCAGCACCAGCGGGGTGAACAGACCAGAGTTGTGGGCCGAGCGAGTCAGGGCTTCGCCACGCTCGACGCTTTCGCGGATCCCGAGGATGGCCTCGCCGATATGACGGTTGCCGACGCTGGCGCTGTTGATCGAGAGGGTCTGCAGCAGCGGCACGCCGGCGCGGTACATCATGGCGAAGGTACGGGTGAAGCGCGCCAGGGCAATGCGCTCGAAGATGCCGCCGACGATGGGCAGGCGCAGTTTGATGCGGTCCCACTTGAGCTCGCCGCTGTCGGTCTTGATCCATTTGAAAAAGGCGTAAAGCCCGCCGACGATGCCAAGCAGCAGCAGCCACCACCAGTCGCGCATGAAGTTGGAGGTGCCGATGAGCACCCGCGTGGCCCAGGGCAGTTCGGCGTTGAACGAGGCGAAGACCTTGGCAAACGCGGGGATCACCAGCAGGTTGATGACGCCCAGCGCCACGCCCATGGCGACCAGAACGAAGATCGGGTAACGGGTGGCCTGCTTGAGGCGCTTGCGGGTTTCGCGTTCCAGCTCGAGGTAGGCGGAAAGCTGCTTGAAGGCCTGATCGAGCTGGCCGGTGTTCTCGCCGACACTGATCATGCTGACGAACAGGTTGTTGAAGACCTTGGGATGCGCATTAAGCGCCACGGCCATGGACACGCCGCTTTCAAGACTGGCGCGCACCTCCTGCAGCACTTCGCGGAAATACAGGTTGCGATTGGATTCGGCCAGGCCACCGATGGCACGGATGATCGGTACGCCGGCCTTGGTCAGGCTGTACATCTGCCGGGTGTAAATGATCAGCTCATCCAGTTCGATGCGCTTGCGGCGCAGCCTGTGCCGCAGCGCGGCCAGCGCATCGTCACCACCCTGGGCTTGCTCGGCTTCGATGGTGAGCGGGGTGATCTGCCGCGACAGCAGCTCGCTCGCCACGGAATCAGCCGTGGCGCCTTCCAGAGCACCGTTAACCTTGGCCCCCTGGGCGTTGCGACCTGTGTAGCGGAAGGCGGGCATCAGGCGTGTACCTCCATGCTGAAGGCCTGGTGCGCGACATGTGACAGAAGCGCCTGCGGCGATTCCATCCTACGGCATGCCCCGGTAAAGGCTCGCGGGCAAGCCCCCTCCCACAGAAGCAAAGCAGCCCCGTAGCCTGGATTAGCCGAAGGCGTAATCCAGGTTTGCGGAGGGGTAATCCGCTGGTGCGGGGTCCGGATCACGCGCTCACCTCGTCATCAGCGAGGGTGGCGCAGACCTTGAGCACTTCCTCGACGCTGGTAACCCCAGCGATGGCGTAGTCCAGTGCGCTGGCGGCCAGCGGGCGGTAGTGAGGTTGCTGGCGCGCGGTTTCGGCAAAGCCCTGGGGATCGCCACGACGCAGGGCCGCGATCATGGGCTCGTCGAGTTCGAGCAGCTCATACACGCCGATCCGTCCGCTGTAGCCGGTGTTATGACAACGGTGACAGCCACTGCCCTGTTTGAAATGCACCTCGGCCAGTGATTGGCCGTAGAGGCTTTCAAGCCAGGCGATCTGGCGTGGGTCGGGCTGGTGTTCGCCGATGCAGTTCTCGCACACACGGCGGATCAGGCGCTGGGCCAGCACGGCATTCAGCGCGGTGGCCACGAGGAAGGGTTCAACGCCCATGTCGATCAGGCGCATGGCCGAGGTCAGGGCGTCGTTGGTGTGCAACGTCGAGAGCACCAGGTGGCCGGTAAGCGCCGCGCGCAGGCCGATCTCGGCGGTTTCCTGATCGCGGATCTCGCCGACCAGCACGATGTCCGGGTCCTGACGCAGGGCTGCGCGGAGCACGCGGGCAAAGGTCAGCTCGATCTTGGCGTTGACCTGCACCTGATTGATTCGCGGCAGGCGGTATTCCACCGGGTCTTCCACGGTGATGATCTTCTTTTCCGGGCTGTTCAGCTCGGAAAGCCCGGCGTAGAGCGTGGTGGTCTTGCCCGAGCCGGTGGGGCCGGTAACCAGCACCATGCCGTGCGGGCGCTGCAACAGACGGCGAAAGCGCTCCAGCATGGCGGGTGGCATGCCGGTGCCGTCGAGCTGGAACATGGCGCCGCTCTGGTCGAGCAGACGCATCACCACGGACTCGCCGAACTGCACCGGCATGGTGGAAACCCGCACGTCGAGGTTGCGGTTTTTCACGCGGATATTGAAACGGCCATCCTGCGGCAGGCGTTTTTCGGAGATATCCAGGCCGGACATGATCTTCAGGCGCATGACCAGCGCCGAGGCGACGCGGTGCTCCTTCATCACCTGCTCGTTGAGCACGCCATCGATACGCTGGCGGATACGCACCAGGCCTTCGTCCGGTTCGATGTGAATGTCCGAGGCCTTCATTTGCACGGCATCCTCGAACAGGGTTTGCAGCAGGCGCACCACCGGCGCATCACTGTTGCTCTCGGCGCCCAGACGCGACAGATCGAAATCGCTGTCCTGCAGCTCGCCTTCCAACTCGCCGGCCAGCGAGGCGATTTCGCTGGTACGCCGGTAGAGCTGATCCAGCGCACCAAGCAATTCGCTCTCGCGCACCACCGCCGGATAGACGCGCTTGCCCAGCAGGCGCTCCATTTCATCCTGGGCGAACAGATCAAGCGGATCGGACATGCCCACCAGCAGGCCATCGGCGTGGCGCGACAGGACGATGACGCGGAAACGCCGTGCCACGGCTTCGGGCAAACTCTGGGTCAGCTGGTTGTCGAACTTGTAGTGCTTGAGTTCGACGAAAGGAATCTGCAGCTGCTCGGACAATGCCGTCAGCAGCCGCACCTCATCGATGAAGCCCAGATCAAGCACCGTTCGACCGAGCTTGGAACCCGTGCGTTTCTGATCCTGCAGGGCAAGCTGCAACTGTTCTTCGGTAATCAGCCCGGCCTGCACCAGCAGGTCGCCCAGGCGAATCTTGCGCTGGCGATTGTCCTGCGTCATGGGGTTCCTCCCAGGAAGGCGGCGCGTTCACTGGCGAAACGCCGCGCATTCTCGTCGATGCCCTGCCCACCCAGCGCCATACGGTAGTGACGAACGGCCTGCGCGGGTTGGTCCAGCTGCTCCATGGCGATGGCCAATCCCAGCTGCCATGCCGCCTGGGCTGGCCGCAGCGCGACCAGTTGTCGATAGCTGTTGGCACTGGCAGACCAGTCGCCGACTTGCTGATAGAGGGCGGCAAGCAGGGCGTGATAATCGGTGTCGCTCTGCAGCTCGGGCGCGTGCTGTTGCAGGGTGGCGACGGCAGCGGCCAGCTCTCCCACCTGCAGCTGGCCACGGGCAAGCAGTTCGCGCAGCTGTGCATCGAACGGGCGCGCCTGCAGCTGCGCCGGCAGCCAGGCCAGCAGCGCGGTCGTATCGCCGGCAGCCAGATAGGCTCGCGCCAGCCAGAGGCTGACTTGCGGATTATTCGGCTGGGCCTGATGCAAGGCCTGCAACTGGCGAATGGCTTGCAGGTGATCGCCAGTTTCCAGCGCCTGGCGGGCCTCGGTCAGCGAATCGGGTTTGTGGCTGCCGATGCTCAGTTGTTTGGCCGCCGCCCGGACTGGCTGATCGACTGGTTCACTGGGCGTCGGGGCAACACGAGCGGCTTCCACCGTCCTGGTTTTTTCAGTGGTTTCAGCCGCTGACGCCTCGCGGGTCACCCAGTCGGGCAGCTGTGCTTCGTCCAGCTCGACCGGCTCGGCAAATGGAAACTGAGTCGCCTGCTCGGCCACATCACGGCTTTGCCCCAGGGGCACCTCCAGCCAGAGCTGCCAGCGGTCACCCGCCGATTCGAGACGGTCACTCACGCTCAGCGCTTCACCGAATCCGATCAGCAGCACCTGCACATCCTTGCCTTGCGCCTCGATACGCCAGGAGAGACTTTGCCCATCCCGCTCGATACGTCCGCTGCGGGCCTCGCCGGCAAGCTGCACGTCGCTCAGCCGAAAGCTGACCGAGCCGCTGGCATCGCTGCGCTGGTAGCTGATGGAACGGTCGAGCAACAGCTGCAGCACGAAACGTCGCCCATCGTTCTGCGGCAACACGTCCAGCAGGTGGGTCGCAGGAGTCGCCTCGACTATCGGGGCAACTGGCTCAACCAGGGCCGCCACCGGTTCAGGCTCGGGTCTGGCGAAAGAAAAAAACTGGGCGGCCAGGAGTGCCAGTACAACGGCAACAGCCAGCACACCCGCCAGAACCAGTAACCAGCGGCGCAACCGCTCGTTGCGCTGACGGCGGGCCGCCCCGCCCTCGTCCACCGCATGGATAGCGCCCAGTTGCTGGCGCTCGGCAGGCGCGGCACGGCGGTTTTCGAGATCGCGCAGCATGTCGTTGACCAGGCTCACGGCAGCATCTCCGTGAACTGGCGCAACCAGGGCCAGGCACCGACCAGCAAGGCCAGTGACAGCGCACCACCGGCCAGCAGCCAGCCGTAGCGGCCCCTGGCGACACGCCAGAAAGGTCGTGCGCCTTCGGTATCGTCCAGGGCGCGGCGAACATGGCTGGCATTTACCTGACGCCGACCTTCGCCGAACGCCACCATCAGCGACTTGTTGGCCAGGATGTTGAGCAAGCGCGGAATGCCACCGCTGCCACGCACCAGCAGGCGCACCGCCGCGGCTTTGAACAGCGGCTCGCCACGGTAGCCGGCCACGGCCAGGCGCTCTTGCAGATAGCGCGTGGCATCGCTGATATCCAGCGGACGCAGGGAATAGGAAAAGGTGATGCGCTGGCGCAACTGGCGGAAGTCCTCACGTGCCAGGGTCGCATCCAGTTCCGGCTGGCCAAACAGCACCACCTGCAGCAGCTTGCTGTGTTCGGTTTCAAGATTGGTCAGCAGTCGCAGCGCTTCAAGGGTGGCAGTGGGCAGCGCCTGTGCTTCGTCTATCAGCAGCACGGTGCTCTTGCCCTGCCCGGCCAGCTCGATCAGGCGTGTGTGCAGCGCGGCGAGCAGGCCATGGTTGTCCAGATCCTCGACACCGGCAATGTGCAACTCATGGGCAAGCGCCTGACGCAGCGACATGGGTGTCAGGGTCGGGTTGGGCAACCAGGCGACCTGGTACTGCTCGGTGTCCAGCTCGTTGAGCAGCGCGCGGCAGAGCAGTGTCTTGCCGGTGCCGACCTCACCGGTGACCTTGATAAAGCCCTCACCCTCGGCCAGCGCTACACGCAGCAGGTTGAGGCAGGCCTGATAAGGCGCCAGCTGGACCAGAAAGCCGGTGTTCGGCGTAAGCGCGAAGGGTTTTTCACGCAGACCGAAAAATGCCTCGTACATGCCGTCCGTTACCTGGTCGACCGGAAGGATTCGGCGCTCTTGCGCAGCTCATCCAGCCAGACCTGATCATTCACCACCTGTGGTCGCATGAGGATGACCAGCTCTGTCTGCTGCAGCGATTTGCGCTGCTGCTGGAACAACGGCCCCACCAGCGGCAGCTTCGAGGCCCAAGGCAGGTTGGCGTCGTTGTTGGTATTGCGGTTTTCCAGCAGGCCGCCGATCACCACCACCTGGCCGCTGCGGGCGCGAACGATGGAGTCGGACTGGCGCGTGGTGGACAGCGCCAGCGGCAGGTTGAAGACGTTATCCGCGCCACCCAGCTGAATGCTCTTGTTCTGGTCCTGCACACGGCTGACGGTAGGCCGCACATGCAGGGTGACTTGATCGTTTTCATCGATCTGCGGCGTCACATCCAGGGAGATGCCGGAGAAAAACGGGGTGAGCGTGATGTCCAGATCAGGCGCAGTAGTACCGCCTGCCAGCGAGGTGGTGGTGGTGGAGACGTCGGTGACGAAGAACTCATCAGTGCCGACCTTGATCACCGCCTTCTGGTTGTTCAGCGTGGAAATCCGCGGACTGGACAGCACGCGCACATCACCCTGGGTTTCCAGCAGTTGCACTACGCCCTCGAAGTTGCCGAAATCAAAGGTGGCACCGAACACACCGCCCACGCCATTGGGGCCGGCGAGCGGAACACCGGGGATATTCACGCCACGCGGCAGGCCGCTCTGCACGCCGACGCCGTTGATGCCGTTTTCAAGCAAACCCGCCGCGTTGTTGCCGGTGGTGGTGGTAAAGCTGCCCAGACCGATACCCTTCTGGCCTTGCAGAAAACTCCAGTTGATCCCCGCCTGGAAGCCATCCGAGAGGTTCACTTCGAGAATCTTGGTTTCCAGAATCACCTGGCGCTGCAGATTGCGCTGCGCCTGGGCGAGGAAGTGCTCCACCGCCTGCTGATCAGCGCTGGACGCACGCACGACCAGAAGACCCGCCTGCGGATTGACTACCACCTGGCTACCTTCATCGCTGCCGATCATCATCTCGACCACCGCCCTCACTTCGGCCCAGAAGTCCACGGTGCTGCTGGTCAGCAACTGGCTGGCATTGACCGTCGAAGAGGTGCTGCTGGTGGTCGTTCCGGCAGCGCCTACGCCCGTGTTATCGCTGCTGGTGACTTGGCCCGAGCTGACGCGAGTATCGGTCATGCCCTGGCGCTGGAGGTTGAGGTAGTTGAGATCGTAGGTGCGGGTAATCGCCTGGTTCGGCTGGATCTGATAGCCATAGGCGGTACGGCGGTAGTCATAGCCATAACTGTCGCGCACAGCGGCCAGGGTTTCTTCCAGGGTGACATTGCGCAGGCTGAAGGTGATGTCACCGGTCACGCCGGGATGCACCAGCAGGTTCTGCCCGGCGCTGTCGGCCAGGCTCAGGAAGAATTCGCGGGCCGGCATGTCACTGACTGCCACGTCGAAACGCGGGCTGCTTGCCGCACTGCCGCTGAAGGTCTGCAGCGGCGGGATAAGGCCCGCCTGCACCGCAGCCGGGGGTGCGACCTTGGGTTGGCTCTGCTCCAGGCTCTCCTCGAACAGGCGATTGCTTTGTTCATAGAGTCGCTTGTCGCCATCCTCGAAGGTCTGGCAGGCAGCCAGCAGGCAGAACAGGCTCAATACGCCGAAGCGCGGCATCAGGGTCGATATCATGACGGGGTACGGCTCGTCTGGATGATGGGAGCGCTCAGGCGCAGCTCTTCGCGCTTGCCTTCACGGTCGATCAGAATGGAATGCGGGCGGATCGCGAGAATGCGAACCTCACCGATGCGGTCGCCCACTTTCAGGCGCTTACCGTTGATCACGACATGCGCGCTCTGGGACGTGACCATGATTGCCTGCAGCCGCAGCACCGCCGCAGATTCGCCGACGGCGGCGGCACTGACGCGACCAGCGGGCGGCTGTGTGGGGTCGATGGCATACGCGGACGCCACGTCAAGGGTGGCCGCCAGAGCCAGGAAAAATGTGAATGACTTAAACACCGACCCACCCCGCATCGCGACTCAATGTGTGCAGATCGAGGGTGACACGCGCCCGGTCATGGCCATTTTCGCCCACTTCATAATCCAGCCGGTCCCAGTGCAGGCGCCAGCCACTGGCTTCGATGGCCTTGAGGTAAGTCAGCAGATCGAAATAACCACCTTCGAGGGTCAACTGCACACCATGGCGATAGAACACCACTGGCGAGGCTTGCTGCTCCTGGGTAGCTGGCGCGGCCCCCGGCAACTCCAGGGGCGCGCTGGAACTTTGCAACGCGACCAGCTTGAGCTTCGCCTGGTTGCGCAGCAGGTCCTGCAACAGGGCCTTCATCTTTTCCGGCGACACCAGGGTGCTGGTTTCCACATCGATGCGCTGATGCAGTTCCTCGCGGCTGGCCTGAGCGGCTTTCAGCGCCTGTCGATAGCTCAGGTTGGGATCGGCAGCCAAGCGCCTGCGGATATCCTGCAGGCTGTTTTGCGCCTCGATTCGACGGGCTTCGGCAAGCTGCTGGCGGCTCTGCTCGGCAGCAATCCGCAGCCCCAGCGGCTCGGCAAGCAGCAACATGTAAAGCATGATCAACAGCGCCAGGCCGACGCCCAGACTCAGCCATTGTTCGCGAGGCGCCAAGGCCTGCCAGCGTTGGAGCAGCTTATTCATTGTTCCCCTCCTCGCCCGCTCTGGAAGACAGCTGGAAGCGCAGCAGCTGATCCTCGTCACGCTGAAGGTCGAAGCGGGCAAAGTTGCGACCGCTGAAGGCGCTGCTCTGGCCCAGGCTGCGCAGATAAAGCGGCAGTAACTCCTGGTCCTGCGTGAGGCCCTGCAATGCCAATTGGTCGCCACCGGCGTGCAGCCGGATCCCGGTCAGCCAGAGTCCCTGAGGCGGATGGCGGTCGGACAAGCCCTGGAGCAGTGCTGCAAAACCGTTGCTGCGCTGTGCATCGAGGCGTTTCAGATGATCGGCCAGACGACGCAGCTCACGGTTCTCGGCTTCCTGTTCGGCCAGTTGCTGCGGCAGGCGCGGGTCCAGGATCGGCTCGCGGAAATCGGCCTTCGCCACATTCAGCTCAGCCTCTGCCTGGACGGCTTGCTGCTCGGCGAGTTCTGCGCTGCGACCAGCCAGATGCAGCTGCCAGCCCTGCCAGGCACCGTGAACAAGCATTAACAAGACGGCCAGAACGGCGACCAGCAGCATCTGACGCGGGCGCGGACCACCCTTCTGCCGCCGCTCACGCTGGTAAAGATTGATGTTCTGCATCAAGCGGCTTCCTGACGCAGGGCGGCGCCTACTGCGCCGATGCAGAAGGCCTGGCCCGACTCCGGCAGATCTGCGGCAGGCTGACCGGGAAACAGTTCGCGCAGATCGAGTCGCTGCAGGTTGACCGCCAGGCCACTGCTCAGCGCCTGATGGGTGCGCTCGCCGTCCTGCTTCATTGGCAACAGCAGCAGGCGGCTGATGTAGCCCTTGCCCAGCTGGCTTTCGTAATAATCGAGCGAACGCTGGATCTCCAGGGACATGCTGGAGCGATCCTGATCGGCACGTGCCAGGCCGCTTTCGATATGCCGTGCCATATAAAGGTCAGCACCATTCTGCACACTGATCAGGCCTTCGCTGGTACGCAGGCGCAACAAGGCAAGGTTGGTGGCTTCGGCGCCCACCAGAAGCCCGAGGTTGCGAAAAGCCATCTCGGTGATATCGATGCTCGCCAGCCGCAGATTGGCGTGGCGAATCAGCTCGGCCAGTTCATTCATTCGGGTCTTGCGCAGCACCACGCAATACACCATCCGGGTACGGCCACGGTAGGCGTCTTCTGGGAGCAGGAAGCAGTCGACGACAACCTCGTCGAGCGGTTCACTGATCAGGTCCTTGACGCGCCAGCGCATGGCATCACGCAGTTCTTCTGCGGGGACCTCGGGGGACTCCAGGAGAAACATCTGATAAACGGAGGGGTGCAGCAGCAGATTGACCGGCATGCCGCTCAAGCCCTGATCGATGACAGTCTGCCGAAGCAGTTCGGCCTGTGTCTCTGGTGCGCCTTCGAGATATTCGCAGCGCAGCAGCCGGGGCGTGGTACCTGAAGGGCCGCGCTGGATATGCGCCAAAGCAAGGCCTTGCGGTCCGGTTTCGATACCGAGCAGGCCTTCATCGACACGCTTGCGACGTTTGAAAAACAACCCCATCGAAGACTTTCTCCAGCCGGTACGGCAATCACCACAAAGATTGAATAGGTATTCCGGCCTGAGTACCCCAGAAACATTAATGGCGTTTAGCCACCGAATGGGCGCAACTCTAGCAAAAAGCCATCAAGAGTCCAATATTTGGCACGCAAACAACCAGCAAGCAAAACCGTCAAATTACAAACGCCATCCTTTGGATATTTGTCGATGCAGGCCGCCTGCATCAGCTGCCCATGCTCTCAGGTGACCAAAATCCGGCACTGCAGCATCCGCTGCATGCATATGAGCAACAGGCATACCAGAAAGGGCACCGTTGAAAACGGTTTCAGTGAAAGACGACCAGCGGCATCAGAACAGCCGCAGCTGCTCAAAACCGCTGCGCAGATCGACCAGTCGAACGCCCACGCCAATCAGCCGCACCGGGCGCTTGCCGCGGGCAAAGGCGACTGCAAGCAGGTCAGCGTAATCCTCCAGCTCCGGCCCGGCCCCGGATTGCTCAAGGGTGGTCTGGGTGAAGTCATGGAACTTGAGTTTGACGAAGGGCTTGCCGGGGCGATAACTGTCATCAAGGCGGGCCATCCGCTTGGCAAGCTGCTCAAGCAGCTCGGGGAGCCGTTCGAGGCAGGCAGCCAGATCCGGCAAGTCGCGCTCGTAAGTATTTTCGACGCTCACCGACTGGCGCCTGCTGTCGACCTGTACCGGTCGCTCATCAATGCCGTAGGCCAGACTCCACAGGCGCTCACCAAAAGAGCCGAAGTCACGAATCAGTTCCAGGCGCTTCCAGGTACGCAGATCGGCACACGTGTGAATGCCCCTTTTGTTCAGTTTCTCGGCGGTGACACGTCCGACGCCATGCAGCCTGGAAACCGGCAGTTCACTGACGAAATCATCGACCTGAGCAGGCGTGATCACGAACAGGCCGTCGGGCTTGTTCCAGTCACTGGCGATCTTGGCGAGAAACTTGTTCGGCGCCACACCCGCCGAGACCGTGATACGCAACTGCTGCCATACGCGCCGGCGAATGTCCTGGGCGATGCGTGTGGCACTGCCGGAAAAATGCTCGCAATCACTCACGTCGAGAAATGCCTCATCCAGAGACAGTGGCTCGATCAGGTCGGTGTAGGTACGAAAGATACCGTGGATTTCCCGCGACGCCTCGCGATAGGCCTCCATGCGTGGCCGCAGGATCAGCAAATCGGGACAGAGCTTGAGCGCATGCCCCGACGCCATGGCCGAGCGCACGCCATAGGCACGCGCCTCGTAATTGCAGGTAGCGATGACGCCACGACGCTCGGCCAGCCCGCCCACTGCAATGGGCCGATTGGCAAGGCCGGGATCGTCACGCATCTCGATGGCGGCGTAGAAGCAGTCGCAATCGATGTGGATGATCTTGCGCGGGAGCAAATCGCTCACTGCAGCCCCGACCGGCAAGGAACGAAGCAGGAATGCAATCTGTCATCAATACTGATGTCGAGCGGTTTTCCCAGCCGCAGCCGGAACATTCGGAGGTTCACATGAAAATCCTGAACGCTGGAACATTGATTCTTGCCGCACTGTTCTGCTCCGCCAGCCTCGCGCAGACCCAGGGCAAGGAGATGCAAACCGAACGCCCCGTACAGAACAAGGCCACCAACCCCCACATCGAAGCCCGCGAAGAGGCCAAGCGTGAGCACATGAAAAAGCTGCAACAGGAGCAGTGGCGTGAAGATGCCGAAAAGCGCAAGGAAAGCGACATGAAAAGACCCGAGGCCGGCGGTTAGCGGTTTCCCAGTATTCGCGGCTGAAGCCGCTTCACAGGCATTGCACGAGCACTGTGGGAGCGACTTCAGTCGTGAAGCTTTTTTGACTACAAGCAAAACCAACGCAACGACCAACTGCAACATTCAGGTTGCAGCAGCTATCGCTTCAGGCCAGAAACCCCTTCAGCACATTCGCGACTGAAGTCGCTCCCCCGAAAGCCCGCGCACACCCGAAACCAGTGGGAGCTTCAGCCGTGAAGCCTTCCGCCACGAACGTCTCACCTTACAGCTGCAATGGATAGGGCTCGACCAGCGCCTTGCCGTAGCCATCAAGAAACTCCGGCGGCATCCGTTTCGGTTTGCCACTGGTCATTTCTATGCAGACGAAAGTGGTCTGCGCGCGCAACAGCGTCACTTTGTCGGCAGACCTGATCAGTTGAAAGTTGCGCTTCATCTTCAACCGCTGATCCGACTGGGAAATCCAGGTACCGAGCTGCAGGTGATCGCCTTGGTAACCGGCCGCCAGGTAATCGATTTCGTGCCTCAGCACCGCCATCGCGCGGTTCAGCCGCTGGTAGTCCTCCAGACCCAGCCCCAGGCTTTGCGAGTGCTGCCAGGCGCATTGCTCAAGCCAGGTTACATAGACCGCATTGTTGGCATGGCCAAGTTCGTCGATGTGCTCGGCCTCGACCCTGATGTCGATGATAAAGGCGTCAGGCTGATCCCAGATCATGCATCCCTCTCCTGCTATGCGCCGTCGAGATTACGGCCAGATGGACCTATCTTGCATGCCGCATCGGTCGCAGTCATGTATGAAGGATCATTCGCGAACTTTGTCACCTACCGCACCAGAAAGGTTTCCGGCAGGCTTTGTTCAGCGCAAAACAAAAAGGGCCATTTCATAAGAAATGACCCTTGGGTGCCCAAAACGGGCAATCAAAATGGCGTCCCCTAGGGGACTCGAACCCCTGTTACCGCCGTGAAAGGGCGGTGTCCTAGGCCACTAGACGAAGGGGACGAAACCTTCGATGAATGACTTGCCGTATTGCTGCAAATCACCGT
>NZ_JAMOHY010000010.1 GCF_024448695.1 Stutzerimonas stutzeri
ATTGCGCTGGATCTTCGCCTGCACCCCGATTCGAGGCGGCCTCGACAGCCCCGCCGCCACCCACGCCCAGCAGTGGCTGAAAAAGGTTGCCCAAAACAAACAAGTCGAACTGCCGCGCCTGATTATCGAAGCCGACTTGGCCACGCTGGAAAGCACCCTGCACATCATCGAAACCTACCTGCACCTGGCCCGCACCCTGCCCGCCCACTTCCCTGCCCTCGAACAGGCCGAAGGCCATCGCAGCCTGCTTAACGAAGCCATCACCCGCGAGCTGTCGCGACGACGCAAACCCCGTAGTTCTGACCGCCGACGCGTATCGGGAGCAGCCAGCAACTGTCAGAAATGCGGCAAGGCGATGCCGGTGCTTAGCCGGCAATTTCGGCTTTGTCAGAGCTGTTTTCGGAACCAGCGCCAGTAGGGATTGGCGTATCGCGCCACCTGCGACAAAAGGCCCGGCCTGAGCAAATCAAGCCGGGCCTTTTTGTGGATAGACAATGCTGAGCGATAAATAGTAGCGTCCTGCCATTACTGGGTATGCCCTGCTGGGGTTAGATAGCGTTCGGTCTAACCAGCATCAACCCTTGTAGGTCATTGATTTTAAAAGACGGGTTTGCAGGTGGCGACTGTTAAATGCCGTGCTTATATAGAAGTCGGTTTAACCGCATTACTGAAGAGCTCAGTCTGATCACTGTTCAATCTCTTGAGGCTCACAGCTCAATCAATAAAGGGACAATAAATTTATGGCATCGTCAAGTAAGATAACTCCGTCTAGCCCAAGACTAGCTTCATTGCTTTCAGATGTGGAGCGTGGAAACATAAAAATCCCTGTTTTCCAACGGCAGTATATTTGGGCCGATGAACAAATTATAAGCTTGCTTGATTCAATATACAGAGGCTATCCCGTTGGATCATTATTGTTGTGGTCTACTAAAGAGGAGTTGAAACACGAACGAAACGTAGGGGGCTTTTCTTTACCCGAAACACCGGAAGACTACCCGGTAAACTATATTCTTGATGGACAGCAGAGATTGACAACGCTTTACGGAGTTTTCCATTCAGATAAAAATACTGCAGACGCTGAATTGGCTGATCGATTTAATATCTGCTACCTTCCTGACGAAGACTGCTTTACGCACCATCTTGCGTCGGGAGGAAAGGAAAAAATCCACCTACATAGCATTCTTGACACCACAAGACTTCTAGCAGAACTCCCCAAGTTTAATGACGAACAAAAAGCTAGAATAGCCAAATTAACGGAGTCATTTAAAGATTACGAATTCCCTATCGTAACGATTAAGGAAAGAAGCAACAAAGAAGTATGTAGTATTTTTCAAAGAATAAATTCGTCCGGAACCCCGCTGAGCAACCTTGAGCTCTTGACTGCATGGACTTGGTCGGACCAATTTGACTTGCGCAGTGAGATTTCTGGCTTACTTGAATTGTTAGCAGATAAAGGCTATGAGCAAATAGATCAGCCGCTATTGATGCGAATGCTGGCCTCTCTGACTTGCAACTCAATAGACTCAAATGAACTTGTCGATGTTGATCCAGTTACGCTAGTGGATGGCGTTCAACGCCTAAAAGTAGCGGTGATGGCCGCAGTAGACTTTTTGGAGGGACAGCTAAAAGTAAAGAATATTATCTTTTTGCCTTTCCCAATAATGCTGATACCAATAGTAAATTTCTATGCGCTAATTAAGCGCCCTAGCGCAGACCAACTAAGACAGCTTAGAAAGTGGTTTTGGCAGTGCGCTTTAACCTTACGGTACAAAGCAGGAACAAACAGGCTTGTTCTTGAAGATATAAATAAAATTAAAAGGGTATCAGAAGGAGAGAGCCCTTTCGATGGCGCTTACCCATCAGTGAAAAATGACCTATTTGATAGTACATGGAGAATAAATTCAACAGCTGCCAAAGCGGCGCTGTGTCTAATGGCGCAGCTACGACCCCGATCATTTCTCACTGGAAATGAGGTTGATTTAGGTACAGTGTTATCGGCATACAACGCAAGACAATTTCATCATATTTACCCTAAAGCACATCTTGCTAATATAGGTATTTCCTTCCACCAAGCAAACGTTATATCGAATATTTGTTTTTTATCCGCATCAGAAAACAATGCGATTAGTGATAGAGATCCATCCGACTACTTCAAGGACATACCTAATGCTCATAAAGAAGAAATTTTTGAGGCTGCTTTAATTCCGGAGAATGCCGGAGGCGGTGATCTGCCGTTCGAACAATTTACTGCTCTTAGAGCAAGACGGCTGCTAGATGTCGGGCAGAAGCTTATTGAGGCCGGTCATTTGTAGATTGAACAAGGCGTTTCACCGGACAAGCCGGTGAACGCGACGTTAGAGCTTTATGGAGAAATCATGAAATCTCGCTCAGTCTCTTTAGAAGATGAATGCCGCAAATTGCGGAGTGACCTTTATATGGCCCGAACTACGATCCTCCAGTTAATGCCTGAAGCAGTGCAAGAGGCCGTGAAAGGTTACATCTCCTGCAAGTCTCATGATGATGTATGGCAATGGAAAAGGGGTGCAATTGAAAACATTCTTCTCTTAGCGCAATCTAAGCCCGCCAAAGAAATGGATGAGTACGCCAGTTCTACAGATCGCGCCTACTGCCCTCTTTGCGGAGGTAGTGCGCAAACTATATATGGGGGTAAAGGCTTCGCATTTCCTGATGGTTTACGGAGGCACCTTGAGGGCTCATACAACTCTCACCAATGCTCCGTATTTGAAGCCATACAAGGTTTAGGCCGTGAGCATGCCAAGGTTTAGCCAAGCCCGAACAAAGCTCTAACAATGCGCTCAAGTCGCTCACTTCGTTCGCTGGGACGGGCTAAAGCCCGCCCCTTAGCTAATCGTTAGGCAATCCATATAAACGGAGCACAAAATGAGCACGACTGAAGTAGCCCCAGATGACAAACCAAAACTTTTACAAGCAGTAGAGCTTATACTTGCCAAACCAGATGATATTAAGCGTGAATCTTTGCAAGTGGTTGAAAAAATTAGAACAGCAAATCCCACTAAGCAAGAAAATGAGATTCGTAAGCTAGCGTCAAAAAAAATAATTTCAAACTACAGCTACTTCGCCGCATTTGCAGGCGGAACAACAGCTCTAACAGGAGTTATTCCAGGAATTGGAACTGCTGTTGCTATTACTGGCGGGGCAAGTACAGATGCAGTTGCCTGCATGAAGTTTCAGATTGAAATGACTATGGCGCTTGCGACCGTGTACGGCCATGACATCCTAATTGAGGAAGAAAAGCGGTTGTGCTATCTCATTGCTGGTCTTGGTGCAATGAGCCAAGCTGGAAAGGAAGGTGGTAAGGCTGTTGGCTCAAAAGCTTTCATTAAATTAGCCCAGCAGTACTTGAAGGGCCCTACTTTACAAGCTGTTAAAGAAATATTTAAAAAGCTCGGCATTACATTTACGCGTAAAGCACTTGAAAAGGCAATTCCGTTTGGTGTGGGTGTAGTTGTTGGGTTTTCGGCAAACAAAGGTTTGACTTGGTATGTCGGCTCAAAGGCTCAAGATTTCTTCTCAGAAAGTGCCTAACAAAGCCATTAAATTCGCTCCTTGCGGTCGCCGGACGCTCGCAAGTTCGCGCCGTTTATGGCGGCGTTAGGCAGATGAGTCTCAGCCCAGGCAAGGATTTATAAAATGAATTTGTATGACTACATTTACGTCGATTTAGATAAAGCCATTTCATTATATAGCCAACTTACTGGAGGAGTTGTTGAACTGAAAGAGAGTCAATCAGAGAAAGGCGCTACAACTGATAACAAAAGAAATTATGACTTCAAAGTTTTTAAGCATGATGCAGGCGGAACTTCGCATGACATCGAGCAGAGCAAGGTGACAATAAAGCCGCATCACGCGCTTTTACAAGAGTTAGAGGCTGAACTTCTTGCCTCTGGCTATCTGTTCAATCTCGACGACTCGACGGAGCTAAATAGCCTAAAAGATCCAAACCTGAGAGCATCATTAAAAAGTGCATTATGCATAAAATGCACAGGTCGAATTGTAATTGAAGATTACGAACGGATGAAGAAGATCGGGCATGATTTCCCTGATATTGTAAAGCTGATTAATCGCAGTCATGTGGACTCGCTAAAAAACAACCCTGAATATCTACTAATTGAAAATCAGATAAAAGAGCTGGAAAGTGCATCTGGTGACCGGAATAAAAAAGCTGCCGCAAAGCAAAAAGCAAAAGAGTTAAGAGCTGGTCTAGATGGTCTTGTTGCAAGCTCCATAGCTGTTGAGATGGTTCCGCAGTGGATACTTGATGGAATGAAAACGTGGATCGATGCTTTTTTGCCAAAAATAACAAACATTCGAGTCTACCCTTCAAGGGGAGAGATTGATGAGCATATTTTTGGTCACTTAGATGCGAAGAATTTCACTATTTCAGATCCTACAGCATTTCACTTTACCTATGGCTCATTTCCAACAGAAGAATTCACTATGCTTGGGATAATAACATCAGTGCCGACAGAGGAAGATGATTCCTTTGTCCCTTTGGCTGAGTTTGATAAGGATGAGCTGGCGGATCATGAGAGTGTCGAAAGTGCATTTCGTGGCATGTTTCGAGGTTTTGATGGTATAGAGGCTATGGTAAGAACTTGTCGCTACCCAAGAGTATTAGTTCACCCAGTCTTGGTTTATCGCCAAGCTGCGCCTAACAAAGCATTACAGCGGACAAGCCGCTGAATGCGGCGTTAGGGCGAAACTTAAGCACCGCATTACACATTAAAAGCGAGGAATTCAAGCATGAAGCAAAAAATATCAAACGCAGTTATCGCTTTAATTACTTCCGGCACAGCCTTGTATGGGCTTGGCGCCTTTAAACAAAAAGAGATGACCTATGCAACAGTCAATTTTGATGGGAGGGGGTTTAAGAAGATAGGTGAAATAGCCGAGCAAAGGGCCTTCTCAAAAATAATGGTCACCATGAAAGACAAGACTATATATTCTGGTGCAACAAGCGAAGTCTTGGCAGAAATTAAAAAATCGCTCGACGAAGAAAAAGAAAAAGAAAAAGCCTCAATAATATGGAAAGAAGGCGTCAGGATAAAAGGAAATGTTGGAGTTTCACGGATTGGCAGCGAAAGCAGCTTTGAACTAACGACAGACACATTAGACTTAACCTCTACAGAAACACAACCTATTATGGTAGTTGAATAATATCAAAATTAGAAGCCATAGGCACCCACACAAAGTCACAACATAACTAATATTCCAAGAAATCACTAACATTTATCGAAAAGCCAGAAAGCCCGTTTGTTCTATCTAAACTCATTGCCGCCTTAAGCTCCTAGCCCAAGCGGTTCAAATCGCTCGCTTCGCTCACTCGGGGCCGACTAAAGCCTGAACCTTAACCATACTCTAGGTCTTCTATATGGGAAAAACTACAGAGCACATTCACGTTCAATGGGAGGGACCATTCTCTTACGATGATGCATGTAAGTTACGCGATGGCGCGCATGATTACGGCATTTATCAAATATACGGCTCTCATCCAGTCTACGGCTCCGATGTTCTTATTTATATTGGGAAAGCTGATATTCAGACATTTGGCGCTCGCCTTTCACAGCATCACTGGCATTATACAAACCAAGACAAGCTCACCGTATACGTCGGCAGGCTTCATGGTTATGGCGACACCCCTGCCGACACTCAATGGTCACAACAAATAGCACATGTCGAACGCCTATTGATTTACTCCCATTGGCCTGCAGGCAACTCTTCGGGACTAAATGTGCAGTTAAGAGATGACTTCCATTACATCCATGTTTTGAATTGGGGTAAATTTAGGGACTTGCTGCCGGAGGTCTCTGGAGCACGTTATTCCAATATGTACTATAGTGAGGAAGGCTATACGCCATATAAACTTGAGCAGCACCAGCCAGCACAAGCCAGTGAAATAGTAGAGCTCTTAGATGAGGTTGCTGAAACCCTATAAGCTGAGTGGTTTACTTTAAAGCAGTTCAGCATCGATAAAGCGACCTGGGCGCTGAGTCGGTATGTGGATGATCTGCAGCGCTTCGTCGATGCCCAGTATTCCCCCTATGAAATCGCGCTGGCGGAGCTACGCGCCGGATACAAGCAGAGTCACTGGATGTGGTTTATCTTTCCGCAGATCGCAGGGCTTGGCCGCAGTGCAATGGCGGAGCGCTACGCCATCGCCGACCTTGATGAGGCTGTCGCCTATCTACAGCATCCACTTTTGGGTCAGCGGCTGGGTGAATGTGCCCAGGCGCTGCTGCAGCACAGTGGCCGCACGGCGCGGCAGATACTCGGCTCGCCTGACGATCTCAAGCTGCGTTCGAGCATGACGCTGTTTGCCGCCGCTGCCCCTGAGAATGCGCTGTTCCAGCAGATATTGGATACCTTCTACAACGGCGAGGCAGATCCGGAAACCCTGAAAAGGCTGCCGGGCTGACATTGTTTTCATGCTTTCCAGCGGCAAAGCCGGTTACGGTATCGACTACCGAGTGTCTATTGTCGGAATAGCACGAAGGAATTGTCAGCATGACCAACAAGCCTTTTATCGTCGCCCTCGACCAGGGCACCACCAGCTCCCGTGCCATCGTGCTGGATCGCAACGCCAATGTGGTCAGCACCGCCCAGCGTGAATTCACTCAGATCTATCCGCAGCCAGGCTGGGTCGAGCACGATCCCATGGAAATCTGGGCCACTCAGAGCGCCGTGTTCGTCGAGGCGCTGGCACAGGCCGGTATCAGCAACGATCAGGTGGCCGCCATCGGTATTACCAATCAGCGCGAAACCACCATCGTCTGGGACAAGGCCAGCGGTCGACCGATCTACAACGCCATCGTCTGGCAGAGCCGCCAGAGCACAGCGATCTGCGAGCAACTCGAACGCGACGGCATGCTCGGCCATATCCGCAAGACAACGGGCCTGGTCATCGATCCCTATTTCTCGGGCACCAAGCTCAAATGGATTCTCGATCACGTCGAAGGCAGCCGTGAACGCGCGCGCCGGGGCGAACTGCTGTTCGGCACCGTTGATTGCTGGCTGGTCTGGAAGATGACCCAAGGCAAGGCCCACGTCACCGATTACACCAACGCCTCGCGAACCCTGCTCTACGACATTCACAAGCTGGACTGGGACCCGGTGATGCTGGAGGCGCTGGATATCCCGCGGCAGATGTTGCCCGAGGTGCGCTCTTCGTCCGAGATATACGGCCATGCCTATCTGGGGTCCGGCCAGAGCACCGGCATCCCTATCGCCGGGATCGCTGGCGACCAGCAGGCCGCGCTGTTCGGCCAGATGTGCGTCGAGCCGGGGCAGGCCAAGAACACCTATGGCACCGGCTGTTTTCTGCTGATGAACACCGGCACCAGGGCGGTGCAATCCAAACATGGCCTGCTCACCACCCTCGCCTGCGGCCCGCACGGCGAGGTCAACTATGCGCTGGAAGGTGCAATTTTCAATGGCGGCTCCACCGTGCAATGGCTACGCGACGAGCTGAAGGTGATCAATGATTCGCTGGATTCCGAATACTTCGCCACCAAGGTCAAGGACAGCAACGGCGTCTACCTGGTGCCAGCCTTCACAGGGCTCGGCGCGCCCTATTGGGACCCGCGTGCCCGTGGCGCGTTATTCGGCCTGACGCGCGGCGTGAAGATAGACCACATCATTCGCGCTGCGCTGGAGTCCATCGCCTACCAGACCCGTGATGTGCTCGACGCCATGCAAAAGGATGCCGGCGAGCCCTTGCGCTCACTGCGGGTGGATGGCGGTGCGGTGGCCAACAACTTCCTCATGCAGTTCCAGGCCGACCTGCTCGGTACGCCGGTCGAGCGCCCCGCGATGAAAGAAACCACGGCCCTCGGCGCCGCTTATCTGGCGGGACTGGCGACCGGCTTCTGGAGCAGCCTGGACGAGCTGCGCAGCCAGGCTACCGTAGAGCGCATCTTCGAGCCTGCTTGCGACGAGCCACGGCGCAAAGCGCTCTACAAGGGTTGGAAGAAAGCCGTCGAGCGGACCCGTGACTGGGCTGAAGACTGAGCATACCGACCGCTGCAGCGTGCGTTCTCTGCCGGGCCAATCGAACCCATTGCGTCACAGGAACAGCATCGTCCTGCGTTAGGATGCTCACATCCGAAATGAATATCCGTGCTTGAGGAGAGCATCTTGCCCGACGACGCCCGCCACGTTTCCGAACTCTACGACATCGCCGTCATCGGCGGCGGTATCAACGGCGTGGGCATCGCCGCCGATGCAGCGGGGCGTGGCCTGAGGGTATTTCTCTGCGAGCGCGACGACCTCGCCAGTCACACCTCATCAGCCAGCAGCAAGCTGATTCACGGCGGGCTGCGCTATCTCGAGCACTTCGAGTTCCGTCTGGTCCGCGAAGCGCTGGCCGAGCGTGAAGTCCTGCTGGCCAAGGCGCCGCACCTGGTCAAGCCGATGCATTTCATACTCCCCCACCAGCCACACTTGCGACCGGCGTGGATGATCCGCGCCGGCCTGTTTCTCTACGACAACCTCGGCGAGCGCAAGAAACTGAGCGCCTCGCGCGGCCTGCGCTTCGGCGACGAGAGCCCTCTGAAACCGGGCATCACGCGCGGTTTCGAATATTCCGACTGCTGGGTGGACGATGCGCGGCTGGTGGTGCTCAACGCCATGGCTGCACGCGAAAAAGGCGCCCATATCCATACCCGCACGCAATGCCTGAGCGCCAGGCGAGTCGGCGAAATCTGGCATGTCGAGCTGCAGCGAGAAGACGGGCGTTGTTTCTCGTTACGCGCCAGGGCACTGGTCAATGCTGCCGGGCCCTGGGTAGCGCAGTTCATTGGCGACAGCCTGAAACAACACTCGCCGTACAGCATCCGCTTGATCCAGGGCAGTCACATCATCGTGCCGCGTCTGTACGAGGGCGAGCAGGCCTATATCATGCAGAACGAGGATCGGCGCATTGTCTTCGCCATTCCGTATCTGGGGCGCTACACGATGATCGGCACCACTGATCGCGAGTACCACGGCGATCCGGCGCAGGTACACATCAGCGACGAGGAGATCGTCTACCTGCTGGGCGTGAGCAACTCACACTTTCGCAGACAGCTGGCCCCGCAGGACATCCTGCATACGTTTGCCGGCGTGCGACCGCTGTGTGATGACGAATCCGATAATCCCTCAGTCATTACCCGCGACTACACGCTGTCACTGACCGCTGAAGCGAAACAGGCGCCGCTGCTGTCGGTATTCGGTGGCAAGCTCACCACCTACCGCAAGCTGGCGGAATCGGCGATGGCGCAGCTCGCACCCTACTTCCCGAACATGGCGGGGGCCTGGACGAAAGCTGCCCCGCTTCCGGGGGCTGAGAACATGAGCACCACCAGCGCACTGGCCGAAGCGCTGGTCGCGAAGGTAAAGGGCATCGACCTGAACCTGGCGCAACGCTGGGCCAGCCTCTACGGCAGCCGCGCGTGGCACATGCTGGGTGAGGCTTGCTGCGTGTCCGAGCTGGGCGAGCAGTTTGGCCAGGACCTCTACGCGCAGGAAGTGGATTACCTTCGCCAGCAGGAGTGGGCAACCCGCCTGGACGACATCCTCTGGCGCCGCACCAAGCTCGGCCTGGCCTTCACGCCCGAGCAAGCCGCCCGAGTGCAACATTACCTCTCGACGACGAAGGTAAAGGAGCACGCTGCCTGACCAATCGCGTTTCGGATCGCATCTGATTACGGTAGGCTCAGCGTCTTCTCAAGACGGAGTATCACCCCCATGGCCAGAGCCACTGCCCGCCACATCCTGGTTCCCACCGAAGCCAAGTGCAACGAACTGAAAGCTGCTATCGAAGGCGGCGCCGATTTCGCTCAGGTTGCCAAAGACAACTCCACCTGCCCGTCTGGCCGTCAGGGCGGCGACCTGGGCTCGTTCGGTCCCGGCCAGATGGTCAGGGAATTCGACACCGTGGTATTCAGCGCGCCGATCAACGTCGTGCAGGGCCCGGTCAAGACCCAGTTCGGCTACCACCTGCTGGAAGTCACTAGCCGCCAGGACTGATCACCGGTCTTTCGCGACTGAAGTCACTCCCACGGGTTGAGCATGCCTCGGCCTTACTGTGGGAGTGGCTTGAGCCACGAAACGTTTTCCCCAATGCTTCCCCTCCCCTCCGACCTCTCTGCCAGCCAACCAACCTGAACGCATTGCACAGGCTATCCTCAACAGGACGAACCACGGCAGCATCGGAGGAAACCCTCATGTTCCATGTAACCCGTATCGGCAGCACACGCATCGACGTGGACTTTTCCGGCAAGCTCGACAGCAGCGAAATGCGCTTCGCCCTCGACGAGCTGATGAAGAAATCCGAAGGTATCGAACATGGGCAGATGCTCTACCGAATTGGCGATTTCGATCTGCCGACGCTGGGCGCGGTAGCCGTCGAACTGTCACGCATTCCCGAGGTGTTTCGCTTTATCCGCCGTTTCGACCGCTGCGCGGTGGTCTGCGCACGTGAATGGGTACGCAAGGCCAGCATGCTCGAAGGTGCTTTGATACCGGGCCTGGCGGTCAAGGCATTCGATACACATCAGCTCACCGAAGCGCATAACTGGCTGGAAGGGGCGGAGTAACTCGCAGCTTTTGGAACGAACAGAGGCGATCTCAGTCGGAAATAGTGAACCCACTGCAACAGGAGTCCTCCTCATGCTGAAGTTTCTGGGCAGCACTATCGGCATCATTTTTCTAATCGGCCTGTTGGTGGTCATCGGCCTGTTCATGCTGATTTTCTGACACGGGCATCCTCGAACGGGGCCGCAACGCTTTGCTTTCCCCGTTTGAGCACACTGAATCATGCGAGGAACCTTCGATGAGCCTGTTCAGCAAGATAAAGGACAAACTGGGCCTGGGTGTGAGCAACGAGGCGCACAAGTCTTCCGCTCCGAATTCGGGCATTGATCAGCACCCCACCGATTCGATCGTCGACTCCGAACGACCAAATACAGTCAACAACGCCACCAGCGCGCCATCCACTGCGACCCCATCCGCCGCTTCTTCAGCCGCGCCTGTCACTGCAGTGGATGTGCCGGCGAAGCTCGACGGCATGGCCGCAGGTCATTCTGAACAGCTGAACTGGCGCACCTCCATCGTCGATCTGCTCAAGCTGCTCGGCCTGGACAGCAGCCTGCCGGCACGCAAGGAGCTGGTTACCGAACTGGGATGCCCAGCCGAGCAGATGGCAGACTCTGCGCAGATGAATATCTGGCTGCATCGCGCCGTGATGCACAAGCTGGCCGAGCACGGTGGCAACGTACCGCCGGAGCTTCGTGGCTGACGCCTTGGCGAACCGCTGCGCCGGTCAATCGTCCAGCGACGGACCGATCATGCCGGCCAGCTGTTCGTAAACACCCGGACAGGCCACCAAGTACGGATTGCCTCGCAACAACCCGTCGTTGCGGAAAAAGTCATTCACCTGTCCGCCTGCCTCCTTGATCAGAACCAGGCCAGCCAGACAATCCCAGCTTTTGAGCTCGGTTTCGTAGTAACCGAGCAGGCGCCCTGCCGCGACGTAAGCCGTCATCAGAGCACCAGAGCCATTGCGGAAAAACATTCCACCTTCGGCCAGCAGCTTTTCCAGAAAAGGAATGAAATGTTCCTTGCCGCGAGGATGAAAGGTGCCGGTACCCGTCAGACCCTGCGCCACATGCGTAGCTGCGCTGACCCGCAATGGCATGTCGTTGACGAATGCCCCCTGTCCCAGACAACCATGGAAGAGCTCGTCATGATTGGGATCGGCAATGGCCCCCAGATGGGGCTTGCCGTCAATCAACAGCCCGATGGACACACACCAGTTATGCAGGCCATTGACGAAGCAGGCCGTACCATCAATGGGGTCGATAACCCACACACAACGGGCGGAAAGAGCGGAGCTGCCGCTCTCCTCCCCGAGAAAGCCATCTTCCGGAAAATGTTCGGTTAGCCGTGCACGAATGAAGTCTTCTATCTGTCTGTCGGCGATGCTGACGACATCCTGCAGATCATCACCCTTGTGCTCGACCAGCAAATCATTGCGCTGGCGGTAATAGCTCATTCCCAGGCGCGCCGCTTCCAGCGCGAGATGCCTGGCACAGCTGTAACGCGCCTCGATATCGAGGATCGGTGGTACGGAGTTCATGATTTCCCTTGTGAAGCGTCGCGCTGCAGGGCGCAGAAGTGCGGATTCTAACAGTCAGACGACAGCAGGGCTCCGGAGCGCCAGCCTGAACGGACTCAGCCCCGTGAGGTGTCGTCACTGATCTCTTCATGCAGGCGCACGTTCAGCTCATCCACCACAGGCGCCCATTCAGCGTCATCCAGCAGTTGCTCCTTGAGAAAAGAGCCCTGAGCTTCACTCCAGAACGGCGCTTCGGAAACCTTCATGTGATTGGGTAGCGGTCGGTGAGTGGCTATAAATTCATCAATACTGGCTGGGTCGGCGGGCAGACCGAGTTGCTCAAACAAGGTGCCAAGGTCTTTGTGGGGTAATTCCATGGTGCAAGCTCCAGAACTATCGGGACGATTCATTCTGTAGAGGGAGCACGCCGCGTACAGTTCAACCGTAAGCGAATCGAGACGATGACAGGCTATTGCGAGGAACAGGCATCGCCAGGCGATGCCTGTCTGTTGCGAGGGGATTTCAGCCAGCGCGCCGGCTGGCGTCAGGTTTCAACAACAGCTGTCAGGATGAGCGCAATTGCTCATCGGCAAGAAAATCTTCCTCCAGTAGTGCATCCCGACCTTCGACCTCAAGGGTCTCGCCTTCAAGCGGCACCGGTGCCGAACGCTTGCTGCGCAGCTTGCCGAATTGATGTTGCAGCGCATTGTTCAGTTTGCCGATGGCGCCATCAACCGCCATCTCCAGGGATTCGGCCTTGTGTGTAACCGAGATGGGTTGCAGCCCCTTGGGTCGCGCCTCAATCTGGCAACGCTTGTCCTGCGCGCCAGCCTTGACCCCGTTTTCGTCGTTCAGATGGACCACTACCCGAGTGACTTCGTCGTCGAACCGATCCAGCTTGTCGGCAACATTGGCACTGACCCACTCGGCAAGGCGGGCGCTTCCCTCGATGTGGTTATCGCTGTGAACTTGGATCTGCATACGCTCTTCCTTCTAAACGCTCTAGGTAACCACCGCTCAGCCTCGAACGGCCTGACCTAGAAATGCCACTGTTGACCGTATTAAGCAAGGGCAATACAGAAACAAAGATCGTCAGCACAGCGCAACTTGCTCGCAGTCAAGAGAACGGCTCCTTGTCAGCCGTCCGGCTGCAGCTTCTTTTTGGGGTAAATGTCGTAGCGGCTGGATTTGCCTTCCAGGCTATAGCCCGGTTTGACGCCCTCGATGGCCGGCGCCTTGCGCGGTCGCTTCACCACCACTCGGTGACTGGCCAGCGCCAGCGCCTCGGTCAGCAAGGAAGCCGCATCCGGATCGTCACCTACAAAAGGCCGGAACAGGCGCATTTCCTTTTTCACCAGCGCGCTCTTTTCCCGGTGCGGAAACATCGGGTCCAGATAAATGACCTGTGGTGGCTCGCCCTGCCACTGGCGCATCAGCTCAATGGCATCGCCCTGCTGCAACTGCATGCGGGCTACGATGAACGCGACCTCCGGGTCCTGCCGGCCACGCGCCAGACCGTCCTCCAACAGCGCAGCAATCAGCGGCTGTCGCTCGCAAAGGCTCATTTCGCAGCCCAGGGTTGCCAGCACGAAGGCATCGCGTCCCAGCCCCGCCGTAGCATCCAGCACGCGGGGGCGAATGCCTGGCTGAATGCCCACCGCCTTGGCGATCATCTGTCCGCTGCCGCCACCAAACTGGCGTCTGTGGGCCGCACCACCTTCAACAAAATCCACCCGGACCGGTCCAGGTGCCTGGTCACCGAGCTGCTGCAGTTGCAGGCCGTTCGCCCCCAACTGCAGCGCGAAGTAGGCTTCATCCGCCTGCAAGGGCAGATCAAGGCGCAGCGCCCAGTTTCGGGCCTGTTCATCGAATGCCGGCGTCAACGCCTCAACGCGTATCAATGGAAATGAAGCAGACATAGGGAACCCGCGACCGAAAACTGGGCATTTTGCCAGAGCCGGCTCAACAGGCTGTTAAAAAACTGCCGCGACTACGTTTTTCAACAGCTGCTTAACGACACATACCGAAACCACCCATGTCCACATGAAAGTGATCATGATGCGCGGCGTTGTATTCGGGGCTCAGGGTCACCCGGAAGGCATCGCAGGCCGCTGCTTTGACCTTGCGCAGAAAGCGCGCCTTGTCGTCATCGCCTGCCCAGTCGCGCGCGACGGTGATACGGGTGCCGTCCTGCAGGTGAAAGCCGGCCAGGTCCAGCGCATTGGCCGAGGCATGCTGGCTGCGCCTGTTGCTGCGGGCAATATTACGGCAGGCAAAACTGCCAAAATGATCGATACGCACCACAGGCTGACCAAACGTCTGCTGCGCCGCCGGCTGCAGCCCATGGCGCTCAAACAGCGCATAGGCCGCCGCAAGTGGGCAGGTTGCGAGAAAGGCACCGTTAAAGCTGACCGCAGAGCGAGAGACCCTTACAGCATTCTCCACCGGACAACCCGCTTGCGGCGTACTGTCGGGCACGGACACATAGTCGAGATCAGAGGTCTTCAATGCCTGCTCGCAAAGCAGACGATCCTGTTGCAGGCGCTTCAGCTTGAAGGACGTAAGCAGGGTCGGTGCCTCACGAATATCCAGAGGCGCCCAGGGATTCCACTTTGCCGGAATGTCGAGATGACCGCGCCAGACCGCATAGACGAATACCGCCAGCGCAGCCAGCAGCAGGAGAAGAAAGCGGCTGAAAGTCATGCAGGTTAAGGCAGCATGGGCACGCCAAGGTTGCACTGAATCGAGACTTTCAGTCGATCAGGCGTAGAGATCCAGCCCCAGCACCTCATGGGCATCCAGATCGATGGTAAAGCTGGCAGTGGTCCCGTAGCTTTGCAATGCTTGCGCGGCGCGGCTGCTCAGTGGCCGCTCCATCATTGCCTCGAAACGAGCAGGCATGAAGTCGCCGGGTACTATCGAGGTCTGCTCGACTACCTGTCCAGGCTGGGGGCGAGCCAGGTGCTCATAGGTAGAGCTGGCCGCATCGGCCTGAACAACCGCGAACTCGAACGCCTGCTCCGCCGTCCTTTCGCTTTCGCGATGAGGTACTGGCGCGCCGCCAAACTGGGCGGCGCGGTCAAGAGGATAAACAGAGGGGGCGAGACCGTTGAGGCGCATTATTTACCTTATCAAGTGCGCACCTGTTCAAGTGCGCAGACTCTAGCGGGCTGTCTCTTGCTTGGCAATGCCGTCGATCAAGGGGCGGCCTTGGGCGTGGCGACATTGTCACGCAGATAGACCGGCTGGGCCTGATCGGCCACCACCGCCTCTCCTCGCTGCCAGGCATGGCTGGCAAGCAACAACAGGTCTTCGGCATGGGGCAGCAGTGTGGCATCAAGGGCTGCCGGTTTGACGGCAAGACGTTCACCATAGTTCCAGCCGGTGCCGGCGCCAAACCATCGCCCGGTGCCGTCACGCGGCAAGCTTGCCTGCTCCGGTGGCAGCACCGCCTCAAAGCCAGCCAGGCGCATTTCACCCTGCTGCAGGCGATAGCAGCCCCAGTAGACTTCGTCCATCCGTGCATCGATGGCCACGGCCACTTGCTCGGCTCCATGTTCGCGATGCGCACGCTGCGCGATGGTCGCCAGGGTCGAAACCGGCAGAACGGGACGTTCGAGCGCAAAGGCCAGCCCCTGCACCACACCAACTGCAATCCGCACACCGGTAAAGGCGCCCGGACCACGACCGAAGGCCAGCGCATCCACGGCTGTCAGGGCGATACCGGCCTCGGCCAGCAGCGTCTGGATCATTGGCAACAGCCGTTGTGCGTGCAGCCGTGGAATCACCTCGTAATGGCTCAGCACACGGCCTTCATGCATCAGCGCAACAGAACAGGCTTCAGTGGCTGTATCGAGGGCCAGCAAGGTGGTCATTGCATTGTCCGGTGAAAAAACGGGCGAGCATTATAAGCCCGTCCACAATGCCCGGGTTCGGGAATTACCGAGTTATATAAACGACTACGACCCGCAAGCGGGCCGTAGTTTGCAGCCGGAAGCCGATCAACTCAGGGCGGCGAACACCTTGGCAGTGATTTCGTCCACCGAGCCGACACCTGCAACCAGGCTGTATTTCGGGGTACCTTCGGCAGCGGACAGCTTCTGGTAGAAATCCACCAGAGGCTTGGTCTGCGAGTGATAAATAGACAGGCGATGACGCACGGTTTCTTCCTTGTCGTCTTCACGCTGAACCAGTTCGTCACCGGTCTCGTTGTCCTTGCCGGCCACTTTCGGCGGATTGTACTCGACGTGGTAGGTGCGACCGGAAGCCTGGTGGAAACGGCGACCCGCTATGCGCTTGACGATTTCTTCGTCTTCCACTGCGATTTCTACCACGTGATCAATGGTCACGCCGGCGACTTTCAGTGCTTCTGCCTGGGGAATGGTGCGTGGGAAGCCGTCGAAGAGGAACCCATTGGCGCAATCGGACTGGGTGATGCGTTCCTTGATCAGGTCAATGATGATTTCATCGGAGACCAGGCCACCGTTGGCCATCACGTCCTTGACCTTCAGGCCCAACGGGCTGCCAGCCCTGACTGCCGCACGCAACATGTCACCGGTGGAAATTTGCGGGATGCCGAACTTCTCGGTAATGAAGGCTGCCTGTGTGCCTTTTCCGGCACCCGGTGCTCCCAGCAGAATCACGCGCATGGATGAGTCCTCAATTTTTTGCAAAGGGAATACCGCCAGGATTGATTGCCTGCAATCCCAATTCTGACGATCAAAGAATCTGGTTTGCCGCCATGCGACAAAAGGTGGAACACGATACACAGCGCATGAAAACCAGACAAGCAGCGTGCGCCGCTTCACGCAATGGCATGTCGGCCAATCGACAGGACCATTGGGCGACGCCACCGAAGGTATGCCGCGGCGCGTGCAGCAAGCGAATCCACCTGCTGCCGTCCACGGCAGAATTGCCTAGCCGGTATTGCGCAAGCCGGCGGCGATCCCTGCGACACTGACCAGCAGAGCCTGTTCCAGCGGGCTGTCTGCAGGGGTTTCCTGCTGTCGCGAGCGGGCCAGCAACTCGATCTGCATCAGGTGCAGGGGGTCGAGATAGGTGTTGCGCAAACTGAACGCCTCAAGCGTCTCGGGGCTGTGCGCAAGTAATTCGGACTGCTCGGTCAGCCCAAGCACGGCATCTACCGCCTGCGACAATCGGTCACGCAAGTCGTCACCCAGGGATTGCAGCGGCTCAGCGACCAGGCGTTCGTCATAGCGCCTGGCGATCTCCGCATCGGTCTTGGCCAGCACCATTTCCAGCATATCGATGCGCGTACTGAAGAACGGCCAGCGCTGGCGCATGGTTCTCAGACGGTCGCCTTCGCCACGCTCCAGCGCGACCTGCAGTGCGCGCTCCCAGCCGAGCCAGGCAGGCAGCATCAGACGGGTCTGGGTCCAGGCGAAGATCCAGGGAATCGCTCGCAGACTCTCGACACCCCCTTCCCGACGCTTTGAGGGTCGACTGCCCAGCGGCAGGCGACCAAGCTCCTGCTCGGGTGTGGCCTGGCGGAAATACTCGACAAACCCTGGGTGATCGCGCACCACACCACGGTAGGCCTCGACGCCCTCCCCGGCCAGTTGCTCCATCAGTTCACGCCAGTCGGGTTCGGGCATCGGCGGTGGCAACAGGGTGGCTTCCAGTACCGCGGCCAGATAAAGGTTGAGATTCTGCTCGGCGATGTCCGGCAGACCGAACTTGAAGCGGATCATTTCACCCTGCTCGGTGGTGCGGAAACGCCCTGCTACCGATCCGGGCGGTTGCGAAAGAATCGCCGCATGGGCCGGGCCGCCACCACGCCCGACGGTGCCACCGCGACCGTGAAACAGCAGCAGTTCAACCTCATGGGCGCGGCAGATTTCAACCAGGCTTTCCTGGGCACGATACTGCGCCCAGGCCGCCGCGGTGGTGCCGGCATCCTTGGCCGAATCGGAATAGCCGATCATCACTTCCTGCGGACCGTTAAGGCGCTCTCGATAGCCGGGTAAGCCCAACAGCCGTTCGATGCTCGGACCAGCGTTGTTCAGATCATCGAGCGTCTCGAACAGTGGCACCACGCGCATCGAACGCTGCAGGCCTGACTCCTTGAGCAGCAATTGCACCGCCAGTACATCGGATGCCTGCCGGGCCATGGAAATGACATAGGAGCCAAGCGACTCCTCTGCAGCCTGGGCGGCTACACGACAGGTGGCCAGCACTTCGGCAGTCTCGGCTGAGGGCTGGAAATGCGGCGGCAGCAAGGGACGACGGCTGTCCAGTTCACGCTGGAGGAAATCCAGACGCTGTCCTTCATCCCACTGTGCATACTGGCCAAGGCCCAGGTAGTCGGTGATTTCCGTCAGGGCTACGCTGTGCCTGGCTGAATCCTGACGGATGTCGAGGCGCACCAGAAACAGCCCGAAGGCTGCCGCACGGCGCAGTGTATCGAGCAAAGCGCCATCGGCGATCACACCCATGCCGCAGGCGTGCAGCGAGCGGTAGCAGAGTTCCAGCGGCTGACGCAGTTCCCGGTTATTCCGCAGCACCGTTGCAGGTTCAGGAATGCCCTGTTCGCGTGCGCTACTCGCCCATTCCCGCGTAGCCTGCAGGCGCTCGCGCAAATCCTTGAGCAGCACGCGGTAGGGTTCTGCCGATTCCCCGCTGTGCTGCAACAACTCGGCACTCGCGGTCTGCATGGACAGCGCTGTAATAAGGCCCTCGACGTCGCGCAAGAACAGATCCGCTGCCATCCCCCGCGCCAGCAGCAGTACCTCGCGCGTCACTGCCGCTGTTACATTGGGATTTCCGTCGCGGTCACCGCCCATCCATGAGGCAAAGCGAATCGGTGCAGCATCGAGCGGTAGATGCAGGCCGCTGCTGCGGGCGAGCACAGTGTCGGTATGCCGCAGTACATTCGGCAGCGCCTGCCAGAGTGAATTCTCGATAACGGCGAAGCCCCACTTGGCCTCTTCCACCGGAGTGGGTCGGATCCGGCGAATTTCCTCGGTGTGCCAGGCCTCGGCAATCAGACGCTGCAGGCGCAGCTCGATCCCGGCCAGTTCATCGGCGCCGAGATCGCTATGGTCGCGTGCGGCGAGCTGAGCGGCGATGGCATCGTACTTCTGAATCAGGGTGCGGCGCGAAACCTCGGTCGGGTGCGCGGTCAGTACCAGTTCGATCTGCAGCTGGGCAACTTCGCGGGCAAGAAACGCCTGATCGAAGCCTTCTGACTTGAGTCGTTCGAGCAGCCCTGCCAGCACGCCTGTCTCGAAAGGCGGAGACTCCTCAGGGCGACGACGGCGCACGCGATGATGCTGCTCGGCAATATTGGCCAGATTGAGGAAGTGATTGAATGCGCGAGTCATCGGCAACAGCTCGTCGTCGGTGAGCCCGTCAAGGGTTTCCTCCAGCTGCTTCGCACCCTCAGCCGAACCGCGTCGTGCAGCTTTGGCCCCTTTGCGGATTCGCTCGATCTTCTCGAAGAAAGCATTGCCGTGCTGCGCGCGAATGGTGTCGCCCAGCAACTCGCCGAGCAGATGAACATTCTCGCGCAGGCGCGCATCGATTTTCGCCATGGACCCTTCCCTACCAGCCGCAACATTGATCACCGGCTACCGCCCTGCAAAGGACGCTGAGCGGCGCACTGAAAAATTGTTCAAACAGAGTGCCCACCACACCGGCCAATGACAAGGTTCCACCACTCCTTTGGCCATTTACCGGAACGATTACGCCTCTGAGGCCTCACAAAAACATGACCCTACCCATCTTGCCCCATACAGAGAGCGGGACAGGGACTGCAAAACTTCGTTAACCCTCAGGAAAACGTTCACTGGAGAATGGCCATGAAAACAAGCACTTTCGAACGATTCCAGCTGCCCAAACTGGCAGCCGTTGCATTGGGAGGGCTGTTGCTGGCCGGCTGCGCCGGCAATCCACCCACCGAGCAGTTTGCCGTGACCGAGTCCGCTGTGCGCAGCGCGGTCAGTGCTGGCGGCACCCAGTATGCGGCGGTGGAAATGCGTACGGCACAGGAAAAATGGAAGCAGGCCGAGATGGCCATGCAGCAGGAGAACTACGAAGAAGCTCGCATACTGGCTGAGCAGGCCGAGTGGGACGCCCGGGTGGCCGAGCGCAAGGCTCAGGCAGCCAAGGCGCAGAAGGCCGTTGAAGATGCCAAACAGGGCATTGAGGAACTGCGCGAAGAAAGCATGCGCAGCGTTGTTCAGTAACCCCCTTCGCCCATCAAGCCTGCAACAAAGGATGATTTTTCATGAATAAATTACTGACACTGCCCACTGTGCTGGCCATGACCATCGGCCTGGCAGCATGCTCATCACAACCCAACCAGAACCTCGAACAGGCTCGCGGCCAGTTCGCTCAGCTGCAGGGCGATGCTCGCGCCAGCCAGCTTGCAGCGCTGGAAACCGAAGATGCCGCCCGGATGCTGGAGAAAGCCAACAAGGCCTATCTGGATGATGCGAGCAAGGAAAAGGTCGACCAGCTGGCTTATCTGACCCAGCGTCGTATCGAACTCGCCGAACAAACCATTGCCCTGCGCACCGCTGAACACGAGATCGGAAAGGCTTCGGCCCAGCGCGCTGAAGCTCGCCTGGAATCACGTGAAGCACAGCTTCAGCGTCAGCAGGATGAGATCCGTCGCCTGCAACAGGACCTCCAGGCCAAACAGACTGAACGTGGAACACTGGTGACCTTCGGTGACGTTCTATTCGACCTGGACAAATCCGATCTGAAACCCGCCGGCATGCGTGACATTCAGAAGCTGGCCGACTTTCTCAATGAGAATCCGGAGCGCAAGGTGGTCGTTGAAGGGTATACCGACAGCACCGGAACAGATGCCTACAACCAACGGTTGTCCGAGCGCCGTGCCGAATCCGTGCGTCGCGCCCTGACCCGTGCCGGTGTCGATATGCAGCGTATTCAGGTGGTCGGCTACGGCAAGCAATACCCGGTTGCGAGCAACGATACAACCTCCGGTCGCGCCATGAACCGTCGTGTGGAAGTCACGATTTCCAACGACGATCAGCGAGTCGCACCGCGTTCATCCATGCGCTGATTGCTACTGAAGCCCTCCAGGGAAGGAGGGTCTTGATCCAGCAAAAAAGGCCGAACAAGCCCGACCCTTGTACGACTTAGCCGTGCGAGCGACCGGCGAGACGGTAACGGCAATTAGCGGCCCGCGCGCGACTCGCGCAGATAGAAGCGTGCCTTCTTGGCCTTGTTGGTACAGCCTCGAAACGCCTCAAACTGCTGCTGGGTTTTGGCGCCGGTCAACAGACCCATTGCCTTGGAGTAGCTTACGGTGCCCGCGAAGCCTTCCGCCTCGGCAAGGCTTTGCTCGGCCCACGCGGCCTCAAGCTGGGATGCGCAGCTCTCGCGATATGCGGTTTTGCCGGCACAACCGGTCAGGGTCAACGCCAGCAGGGACAAGCAGATCAGGTTTTTCATGGTCATTCCTCAGTGGGGTACCTCTACAGCGTGCTTGCGCTTTGCACGGACCCGTAGAAACTCGACTACCGCGTCCTGTTCGCCGGCAAATTCGATACGTGATGCCTTGCTTTCGCGCTGATAAACATACATCGGATCGTAATAGCGCGTGAGCAAGGTTTCGATCCAGTTGCGGTGCAGATCCACCGCACCGCTGCGGGCCTGCTCGGCCAGTGCTTGATCCATGATCAGTGCGAGCTCCCTGTAATGCTCGCCGCCCAGTCGCCTGCTGATATTGACCAGACTTTCCTGCAAACGCTCAGCGAAAGCAGAAAATCCTGCCTCACCGTGCTCGGCAGTGAATTCGGCGCAAAGATCAACCACATAGTCTTTCAGAATGCGCTCGACACGCCCTTCAAGGCTGTCCTCAAGCCAGACCAGGGGGTATTGCTGCATCCCCTGAAACAGCGACAGGGGAATCGAGCAGCGCCCTACCAGCCGCGCTTCGTCCTCAAGCACGAACTGTTTGATGCCTTGGGCCTGCATTTTCAGCAAACGAATCGCCAGGGCATTCTCGAAATCGATCTGCGCCGGCTGCGGCGTGGCACGCTTGCCGAAACTCGAGCCACGATGATTGGCCAGGCCTTCCAGATCCACGCTGTTGCCCAGGCGGGCCAGCACTTCGGTCTTGCCGGTTCCGGTCATGCCGCCAACCAGCACGAAATCCAGATGGGACACCGCCTGCTCGAGCGTATCCAGCAGAAAATGCCGCATAGCCTTGTAGCCGCCAGTCACGCGCGGGTAATCGATGCCCGCCTCGCTCTTCAGCCATTGCTGCACCAGCTGCGAGCGCAGCCCGCCCCGAAAACAGTAGATGTAGCCCTGCGGGTTGTTTCGGGCAAACTCGGCCCAGGCTTCAATTCGCTCGGCCTTTATCTGGCCGCTGACCAGCCGGTTGCCGAGTTCGATGGCCGCCTGCTGACCGTGCTGCTTGTAGCAGGTGCCGACCTTCTGCCGCTCGACATCGTTCATCAGCGGCAGGTTGACCACGCCTGGAAAGGCACCCTTGGCGAACTCTACTGGCGCCCGTGCATCCATCATCGGCACATCGTCGAGGAACAGTGCACTGTAGTTATCGGTATCGCCGCGCATCAACGAACCTCGACTGCGAATGCGCCGGCTTCGACCAGTTCGCCAATTGGCTCAAGCGCAAGGCCAAGCTCGGTGGCTACGGCAAGAAACTCTGCCTCGCCTTCGGGCGCTACCGCAACCAGCAAGCCACCGCTGGTCTGCGGATCACAGAGCAGTTGCTTGTGCGTTTCGTCCAGCGTGGCGATACGTTCGCCGTAGCTGTCAAAATTACGCCCGGTGCCGCCCGGCACACAGCCCTGCTCAAGGTAATAGTCGACACCTTCGAGCCGCGGTACCCGTGCATAATCGATACGCGCGGTAAGACCACTGCCATCGGCCATCTCGACCAAGTGTCCAAGCAGGCCGAAGCCAGTGACATCGGTCATGGCGTGCACTCCGGCGAGCTTGCCGAAGCGACTGCCGGGTGTATTGAGCTTGCACATCCAGTCCCGTGCACGCCCCACATCTTCGACACGCAGCTTGGCCTGTTTTTCCGCCGTGGTGAGGATGCCGATACCCAGCGGTTTGGTCAGATAAAGCCTGCAGCCCACCGAGGCCGTATCGTTGCGCTTCATCTGGCTCTTGTTCACCAACCCGGTGACGGCCAGGCCGAAAATTGGCTCAGGCGCATCAATGGAATGCCCGCCTGCCAACGGAATACCTGCCGCATCACAGACCGAACGACCACCCGCTATCACCTCCCGCGCTACTTCCGGCGGCAGCACGTTAACCGGCCATCCCAGAATGGCGATGGCCATCAGCGGATCACCACCCATGGCGTAGATGTCGCTGATGGCATTGGTGGCAGCAATGCGACCGAAATCGAAGGGATCGTCGACAATGGGCATGAAAAAGTCGGTGGTTGAAACAACGCCGCGCTCGTCATCGATGCCATACACCGCGGCATCATCGCGCGAGGCGTTGCCAACCCACAGGCGCGGATCGAGGTTCTGCGCACCGCTGCCCGCAAGGATCACATCCAGCACCTTTGGGGAGATTTTGCAGCCGCAACCGGCACCGTGGCTGTATTGGGTAAGGCGAATGGGTTCGCTCATCTGGAAAGCCTCATGACGGTCGCAAAATGGGCGCCGATTGTAGCAAGAAGGCGAAAAGGCTGGCGCTGCAGCATCAAGCCCAGAACCCTCGAGGTCGCTCAGCAGCAGGATTCCTGCAGAACTCGTCAGACTAATTATTGTTATCTCGCGCTTGAAGCACAGCAGCACAGGCTTGATGCTAGCGGTCCTGCCACGGGGAGAATTGCATGGGCAACAAGGTCGCATTGGTACTGGGGTCTGGAGGTGCGCGTGGTTATGCGCACATTGGCGTCATCGAGGAGCTCACAAGGCGAGGTTACGAGATCGAATGCATCGCTGGCTGCTCCATGGGCGCAGTGGTCGGGGGCATTTACGCAGCGGGCAAGCTGGACGAATACCGCGCCTGGATTGAAAGCCTCGACTATTTCGACATGCTGCGCCTGGTGGACCCGAGCTTCAGCCTCGGCGCCATTCGGGGAGAAAAGATTTTTGGACGCATTCGCGACATGCTTGGCTCGATCAATATCGAAGACTTGCCGATTCCCTTCACAGCCGTTGCCGCTGACCTGACCAACCAGCAGGAAATCTGGTTTCAGGAAGGCAATCTGGAACTGGCAATGCGCGCTTCGGCAGCCATTCCGAGCCTGTTCACCCCGGTGATGCAGGGTAATCGCGTTCTGGTCGACGGCGGCATACTCAACCCGTTGCCGATAGTGCCTGTGGTGTCCAGTCACAGCGACATCATCATCGCGGTCAACCTCAACGCCAACAATCATCGTCAATACCCCTTGCCGGAAATATTCCGCCCAGGTCGCTTCGATGGAATGATGAGCTCGATCAGCTCGCATATCCCGTTCTGGCGCAAGAACAATGGAGTGGATGAGCATATTGCCGAGCTTCAAGCGGGAGAAGCAGCTCGAGCAGGCCAGCCACCTGCGGCACCGACCGGTCGCTGCCCACCCAAGTCTGCCGAGGGTTCAAAGGTGGTGGATGTGAGCGGCCCGGCGTCGTTGCTGGAACTGATCAACCAGAGCTTCGAGGTGATGCAGTCGTCCTTGACGCAATACAAGATCGCCGGTTATCCGCCCAACGTACTTATCAATATCCCCAAGCGCGCCTGCCGCTTCTATGAGTTCTACAAGGCGCCGGAGCTGATCAAGTTGGGCCAGATCGTCGCCAGCGATGCGCTGGACAAGTATGAGGCGGAGCAGTGCTAGAACGCCTCAGCCGGGACGATCGTTCGATGGTTTGGGCGATTCGCCCGCTTGCGGAACTTCCCTCGCCACCCATCCACCCAGCAGGCTATAGGCAACTGCCAGCAGGGTCGGCCCCAGAAACAGCCCCATAAAGCCGAAGGCCAGAACGCCACCGAACACCCCCAACAGCACCACCACCAACGGCAGGTTGCCGCCGCGGCTGATGAGGTAGGGTTTGAGCACATTATCCACACCACTGATGATGAACATGCCCCACACCCCGAGGAAGATGGCCATGCCGTACTGCCCCTGCCAGATCAGCCAGGCGACCGCAGGCCCCCAGATCAGGGGCGGGACCATCAGGAAGCTGAATGCAAAAGTCATCAGGCCGAGGACCATTGCCCCCGGCACACCGGCGATGGTGAAACCGATATAAGCCAGGATCGCCTGCGCCGCCGCCGTACCGATCACGCCGTTGACGACACGCTGTACCGTACCGGCCACGAGTTCCAGATAGTGGTCGGCGCGATCCCCGATCAGGCGATGCAGCAGGCTATGGACGAAGGCCGCAAGCTTGGGGCCATCGCGATAGAAGAAAAACACCAGCACCAGACTCAGAGCCAGCTCCAGCATCCCGCCACCGATACGCGCACTGCGCACCAGTAGCCAGTTGCCAACCTGTCCGATATAGGGCCGGATGGTGGCGAAAAATGCCGTTCCCTGTTCATCCACGGTGCGCCAGAGATTCAACAGGCTGTCACCCACCAGCGGAAACTCTCCCAGCCACTCAGGCGGTGCCGGTAGCCCCTCGACCTGAAGGCTGTGGACCAACACGTTGACCTCACGAATCTGATCGGCAATGTTCAGCCCCAGCCAGACCAGGGGCACGGCCACCAGCACCATCCAGCCAAAGGTCAACAGCGTCGCGGCAAGGGTCGAATTGCCCTTCAACCAGCGCGTCAACACACGCATGACCGGCCAACTGGCAAACGCCAGTACCGCAGCCCAGAACAGCGCGGAAACAAAAGGCGCCAGTACCCACAAACATGCACCCAATAACGCCAGGAGCAGGATCTGCACCAGCAAACGATCGTTGTTAAGCATCAGCTACCTATCCGGAAACGGTGGTGCGCCTTGTGTAGTGGCACACCGGCAATGGGCTATTGCAGTCTGAAACGCACGTCAGCGCAATAGCCTGATGCGCAACCCTTCTTCAGCGGAAGCTTCTCCATCGAGGCGGCGGGCTGCGATGCGCTCGGCTACCAGCGCTTCATGCCAGGCCGCGGCACCCTTGCCTTGCAGGGAAACCCGTATCGTGCTGTCGAGCCGAAGCACATTGGCCAGTAGCGCGGCCCATTCCTTGACAGGCTCCTCAGGCAAGCGGGGCAGCCACAACACCTCGGCGCTTTTCAACTGACGCAGCAAGGTTGCCGGATTCGGCAGAATGTCACCCAGGGGCTGCTCCGGACTGAATTGCTCCACGTGCAGGTAAGGCCGGCCATTACCGCGGGTGATGCCGTAGAGCGCCACCAGGCTGTCAGAATCATCTGCCAGGCGCGCCAGCAGATAGGCCTGTTGTGCCTCGGGGCCGTAGAGCATGGAACGCTGGAAAATATCATTGGCCCAGAGGCTGCTGGAACCACACTCACGACCTTCGCACCAGAACAACAGCTCGCCCCCGGTTTCGATCAACTGATTGCGTGTCTGTTCAAACGCCTCGATACCCCTGTGCCCATCCGGCAGTTCATAGGTGACGGCCGTCAACTGTCCGACCGCACTGATCTGGGCACTCATCCTCAAGCGGCCACTGATGCGGCGGATCGCATCCAGCGGATAGGTTCGCTCCAGCGTTGCCTGCTCCCTGAACGAAACGATTTGCGCTTGGGGATAACGTGACAAGGCTTCGATATCCCTGCTGCCGGATACATCCGCAGCACTTGCCGCACCGGCAAACAGGGCCAGGCCCAGTATCCCTATGGCTCTGGAGAGCCTGCACTCCTTGTACGTGGCGGCCCTGGGAAAATCGATCATTTCTCTGTGTTTCCTGCTGAGACGAATGCCCCAGCCTCACCAGTTGGCAAAAGCGTGTCAAGCAAGGCTTTGCGACAGATTCTTGCGCAGGCCTTCGATCAAGCAGTTGCAGCAGCGAAGAAAGGATTGAAAACAGCCGCAACCGCCATCGCACCCGCCTGATCATCCAGATGCAAATGGTGCCCGCCAGGCAAGTGGCACAGATTGAACGGCAGGGATTGCGCCAGCTCGAGCAGATCCGGCTCGACCATCAGGCCTTGTTCGGCCAGTACCAGGCTCGCAGGACAGGCCACAGCCTGAATGAAAGCCTGCGCATGGGCGCGACTCAGCCGCATCGGTGAAGGCAGCATCAAGCGGGCGTCGGTGCGCCAGGTGTAGCCTCCCGGAACCGGCATCAGTCCGCGCTGGGCCAGCAATTCGGCCGCTTCCCAACTGACCGCGCCAACCCCCTTCATGCGTGCCGCAACCGCTTGCTCAAAGGTGGCGTAGACCGGCTTTCGCTTGTCTTCTACGGTCAGCAGCGCCCGTAATGACTCACCAAGCTTTTGCGGTGCGCCAGCGGCTTCGCCGGTAAAGGGAATTACCCCATCGATAAGCGCCAGGCGCTCGACCCGCTCAGGCATGGCACCGGCCAGCAAGACCGCAACGATAGCCCCCATGGAATGCCCCAGCAGCGAGAATCGTCGCCAGCCGAACTGCTCCGCCGTCTGCAGCACATCGTGGGCGTAATCCCAGATGTTGTAGGCTGAACCGAAGGGGCGATGGTCAGAGTGACCATGACCCGGCAGATCCAGTGCAACGATGCGCAGACCATCGAGCAGCGGCGCAAGTCGGCTGAAGGTGGCCGCATTGTCGAGCCAGCCATGCAGGGCGATGACCGGCTGACCGTTTTCCGGGCCATAAAGGTGGGCCGCAACTTCGATATGCGGCAAGCTCAAACGGACCTCTTCGAACGCGACGGTCATGCAACACCTCTTTTCGGCTTCAACTCGCTCCAGCGCATGAACAGCTGCCGGAGCAGCGTTGCCGTGTCCCGAGGATGTTCCAGCGGGAACATATGCCCACCAGGCAATGTATGCCCCTCACCCTGTGCAACCAGACGCAACAGATACAGATGATGCGGCATCACGACCTGGCTCTGCCGACCACGCACGACAGCCAGCGGGATTTTCAGGGCATGCGGCCAGCCAGGCGTAACATGCGGCACGCTGCGGTAGATGCGGATTTCAGTATCGGGATCGAAGCGCAGACGCAGCCCCTGAGCCGTCGGCTCAAGACCGTGCTCGACATAGGCGTCCAGACATTCGGGGTCGAAAGTGCGAAACAGTGAACGGCTGGCAAAATACTGCCGTGCTTCCTCGGCATTGGCGAATTCTTCTCGCCGTCCCAGAGTACGCCCAGCCGGCGTCAGGCGGTCGATGAAACCACAACGCTTGGCGACCCAGATAACCGTCTGATCGAACCAGGTCGGCATGGGCGAATCAAGCATGACCACACCGCGGTAGAGTTCGGGCCGCTGCAGCGCCGCGTGATAATGCAGCATGCCACCCAGCGAATGTCCGACACCCCAGACCGGCTCATCAAGTGCCACAAGTTGCTCCAGCAACTCCTGAACCAGGCTCTGCCAGTTGTCATCCACCGGGAAGCGTGGATCGTGACCGTGCAAGTCGAGACAAGTGACGCTGTAGTCCGGCGCCAATGAGTCGAACAGCTTGCGGTAAGTGCCTGATGGGAAGCCGTTGGCGTGGGCGAAGAAAATGCGCTGCGTCATGGGTTCCAGATACCAGGGGAAAGGCGGTCATTGTCTGGCAGCCCTCCCCATGCGGCAATCGGCCCAGGCGGCAGAATGAAAGGCAGTCATGCCAAACAAGGTGCCAGCGACGCCGGTTGGCTATTGGCCTGGTCGATCGGCCCCAAGCGGTACCACCGCGACCGTCAATCTTGAGATACAACTGGCTTTGCCATCCTCGCCGCTCAGACGAATATCCCAGACATGGGTCGAACGCCCCAGGTGTATCGGCCGGCACACCGCCGTAACACGCCCGCTGCGCAGGCCGCGCAAATGGTTGGCGTTGACTTCCAGCCCGACACAATAGAAGCGCTCGGGATCGATACAGTAGTGACTGGCCATCGAGCCCAGAGTCTCGGCCAGCACCACCGAGGCACCGCCATGCAGCAGGCCGTAGGGCTGATGCGTGCGCGAGTCCACCGGCATGCTCGCAGTGATGGACTGCTCGTCGAGTGCTTCGAAGCGGATATCGAGCAGCTCGACAATGGAGTTTTTGCCGCTGGCGTTGAGCTGCTCGAGATCAGGTTGGCGCTGCCAGATACTCAAAGGGGCTTTTCTCATTGTCACTGCCTGCTCGGGTGGCGCAACCCAACAAGCTGCATCAGCCCGGCTGCCAGATGCTCGCCTTCCAACTCAGCCAGGCTGGCCGTTGCCATGGGCAGCGGCGTATCGCGACGACCGTTGACCAGCAGGTCGCCCAGCGCTCCGACCAGCGGCTGATGCGTCACCAGCAGAATGTCCTCTTCGCTCCGGCGACCGAGATAAAGCAATGCATCGCCCGGATCGGATTCGGGAGTCAACCACGATACGGTTTCCACCGCAGCGCTGAAACCAAGCGCCTGCCGCACGATCTCGGCCGTCTGCTGGGCACGGTTGTAAGGACTGGCAAGAATGGCCTGTACGCGGCGTCCAGATAGATGAGCCGCGCTGTTGCGCACCTCAAGTCTGCCGGCGTCGGTCAGGTTGCGCTCTACATCGGTACGCGCCCTGGGTTCCGCTTCCCCGTGGCGCAACAGCCACAACTTCATGGCTGCGACTCCGGCTTGGGTGCCTCGGGCACGACCGGAGGGGGTGTTTCAATCTCGGCAGGGCGCGGCACCGGCCAGTCGGACATGGGCCATGGTTTGCGGTCTGTATTAAATGTGGCAAAGCGACCAATCTGCGCCACGTACTGACTGAGGCTGTCGCCAAAGCCACGCAGCCCCTCATTGGGCTTGCCATTGAGCGCACGCATGACCAGTTGCGCAACCACCACGACCAGCAGCACCACTTCGGCGATCTGCCAGACGAAAAAGAAAAGCAGCATCCAGAGCGCGCGCAGGATCAGCGACTGGCGCTCGGCGTTGTTGTGCGATGAGTTCATCTGTAGCTCCGTATCTTGGCTCAAAAGCCGTCGGTCGAAATGAAGTCCACGTCGGTCTTGGGTTCGCTGTGCATCAGCAGTCCAATCACCTGCTCCAGCGTACGACCCTCGAACAGGATGGCATGCAGACCAGCGACCAGTGGCATATAAACCTGCAATTCTTCTGCCTTGGTCTTCAGCACCCGAATAGTGTTGACACCCTCAGCCACCTCCCCAAGACGCGAGACGGCCTCATCGAGGCTCAATCCCTGGCCAAGTGCATGACCCACCTGAAAGTTGCGGCTCTTTGCCGAGGTACAGGTGACGATCAGATCACCCACACCGGCAAGGCCGAGAAAGGTCATCGGATTGGCGCCCAGCTTGACGGCGAAGCGGGTCATTTCGGCCAGAGCGCGGGTAATCAACATACTGCGTGTATTCTCGCCCATGCCCAAGGCAGCAGCCATGCCGGCCATGATGGCGTAAACGTTCTTCAGCGCACCGCCCAGCTCGACTCCAAAGCGGTCGGCGCTTGCATAGACCCGGAAAGTACGTCCGTGCAGGACCTCCTGAACCCGTCGGCAAAGAGTTTCATCATGGCTTGCAACCACAGTCGCAGTCAGCGCGTGCTCAGCAACTTCACGCGCCAGGTTGGGGCCTGAAATAACCCCGATACGAGCCTGTGGGGCGATCTCTTCGAGAATCTGGCTCATCAGCAGAAAACCCTGCGCCTCGATTCCCTTGGTGGTGCTGACCAGCATCTTGCCCACCAGCAGGTCTGCGAACGGTGACAGCGCCTGCCGCAAGGCGCCCGATGGCAACGCCACAAAGATCAATTCGCAGTCATTGAGCGTCTGCCCGAGATCGGTGACCGGTTCAATCTGTGCCAGCAACGTCACGCCCTTGAGATAACGCGGATTCTGGCGCTGGGTTCGCATGATCTCGGCCTGCTCGGCATCGCGCATCCACAGGCGCACGCTGTGACCGTTCTCGGCCAGGAGATTCGCAATAGCGGTGCCGAAGCTGCCGCCGCCAAGCACGGCGATGGGTTGCTGTTCAGTCATGAGGTATCCGTTTCGGGCCATCGGCTGGCGATGCCGGCATTATACGTAGCCATCGGCACACAGCCAGAACAAAGGCTTCGGGGTACCGAATCATCAGGTTACAGATTCAGCCTATAGGCAAAACCCTTTGCGCCCGCCTTGCGCCAGCTATTCCCCCATGGTCTATAAGGGACAGGTTGTCACAAGGTCGTTGTCACAACGCAGGAGTGGTAAAGTAGCGCCCCGTTTCCGTCATGAAACTTTTGGCGAGCGGATGGAAACGGTCGACATCCCTGTTCCTGCGCTGTGACTTTAGACGCAGGATGGGAGTCTATGACTAGTCTTTTATGATCGGACTCTTGATTTTCGAGTCGAATGAAAAGCAGCAAGCCCTCCATAAAAGGGACCATTGAGGAATACGCATGACCAAACAACAGGCCTTTACTCGGGAAGATCTGCTCCGTTGCAGCCGCGGCGAGCTGTTTGGCCCCGGTAATGCGCAACTGCCCGCACCGAACATGCTGATGGTCGATCGCATCGTTCATATCAGCGAGGTGGGTGGCAAGTACGGCAAGGGCGAATTGGTCGCCGAGCTGGATATCAATCCGGACCTCTGGTTCTTTGGCTGCCATTTCGAAGGCGATCCGGTCATGCCCGGCTGCCTGGGCCTGGATGCCATGTGGCAGCTCGTCGGCTTCTACCTCGGCTGGCAGGGCAACCCCGGTCGCGGACGCGCCCTGGGTTCTGGCGAAGTGAAGTTCTTTGGCCAGGTCCTGCCGACCGCCAAGAAAGTCACCTATAACATTCATATCAAGCGCACCATCAGTCGCTCGCTGATCCTCGGCATTGCCGACGGCACGGTCAGCGTCGATGGCCGCGAGATCTACAGCGCCGAAGGTTTGCGTGTCGGCCTGTTTACCTCTACCGATAGCTTCTGAAGGACTTCCGCATGCGTCGCGTCGTGATCACCGGCCTGGGTATCGTTTCCTGCCTCGGCAATGACAAAGACACCGTCTCCGCCAACCTGCGCGCCAGCCGCCCTGGTATTCGCTTCAACCAGGCTTACGCGGACATGGGTTTGCGCAGTCAGGTTTCCGGTTCAGTCAATCTGAACCTGGAAGAACTGATCGACCGCAAGATTCTGCGTTTCATGGGCGATGCGGCGGCCTACGCCTATCTGGCCATGCAACAGGCCCTGGAAGACTCGGGGCTCAGCGCCGATGACATCTCCAATCCGCGTATCGGCCTGATCGCCGGTTCCGGTGGCGCTTCGACCATCAACCAGATGGAAGCCATCGACATCCTGCGCGACAAGGGCGTCAAGCGCATCGGCCCATACCGTGTGCCGCGCACCATGAGCAGCACCGTGTCAGCCTGTCTGGCCACGCCGTTTCGCATCAAGGGCATCAACTACTCCATCGCTTCGGCCTGCGCTACCAGCGCACATTGCATCGGCCACGCCATGGAACAGATCCAGATGGGCAAACAGGATGTGGTCTTCGCCGGTGGCGGTGAAGAAGAACATTACAGCCAAAGCTGCCTGTTCGACGCCATGGGCGCCCTGTCCAGCCAGTACAACGACACCCCGGAAAAAGCCTCGCGCGCTTACGATGCCAAGCGTGACGGTTTCGTCATCGCCGGCGGTGGCGGCATGGTGGTGGTCGAAGAGCTGGAGCATGCGCTCAAGCGCGGCGCCAAGATCTATGCGGAAATCGTCGGCTATGGAGCCACATCCGACGGCTACGACATGGTTGCACCGAGCGGCGAAGGCGCACTGCGCTGCATGCAGCAGGCGATGGCCACTGTTGAAGGCCCGATCGACTATCTCAACACCCACGGCACCTCTACTCCGGTAGGCGACGTGGCCGAGGCCAAAGCCGTACGCAATATGTTCGGCGACAAGATCCCGGCCATCAGCTCGACCAAGAGCCTGTCCGGTCACTCCCTGGGCGCCGCAGGTGTTCACGAAGCGATCTACTGCATGCTGATGATGCAGGGCAACTTCATCGCCGGCTCGGCGAATATCGACGAGCTGGACGCGGAAGTCGCCGACATGCCAATTGTTCGCGAGACTCGCGAGAACGCGCAGATCGATACCGTGATGAGCAACAGCTTCGGCTTCGGTGGCACCAACGCCACCCTGGTGCTCAAGCGCTGGAAAGGCTGATCGAACAGCTGTACTAACGACAACGCCCCGACTCAGTTCGGGGCGTTGTCGTTTTGGGCTGACACATACGAATGGAACAGAACAGGTTCGACCAGGCGATTCGCTCAGCCTTCGACAGTCTCACCATGAGCAATGCAGGAAGCCGCCGTGAACAGCACGTCGGTGGACGAGTTAAGTGCTGTCTCGGCCGAGTCCTGCACGATGCCGATAATGAATCCGACCGCCACCACCTGCATCGCCAGATCATTGGGAATGCCGAACAGGCTGCATGCCAACGGAATCAGCAGCAGCGACCCGCCTGCTACACCCGAGGCGCCACAGGCAGAGATCGACGCCAGCAAGCTAAGCAGAATAGCGGTCGGCACGTCCACGACGATACCCAGCGTATTAACCGCAGCCAGGGTCAACACCGTGATAGTGATGGCCGCACCGGCCATATTGATGGTTGCCCCGAGCGGGATCGACACCGAATAGGTGTCCTTGTGCAAGCCCAGCCGCTCGCACAGTTGCATGTTGACCGGGATATTCGCCGCCGAACTGCGGGTGAAGAATGCAGTTATCCCGCTTTCTCGCAGGCAGGTGAAGACGAGTGGATAGGGATTCCTGCGCAGCTTCCAGTACACGATCAGCGGGTTGGTGACCAATGCCACGAACAGCATGCTACCGACCAGCACCAGCAACAACTGCATATAGCCGACGAGCACCGCAAACCCGGACTGTGCCAGCGTTCCGGCGACAAGCCCGAATACGCCCAGGGGAGCGAAGCGGATCACTATCCGGACGATGAGCATCACCCCATTGGACATATCACCGACCAGTTCGCGCGTGGCTTCGCCTGCATGGCGAAAGGCAAAACCCAGCCCAATCGCCCACGCCAGAATACCGATGTAGTTGCCTTCAATAAGCGCATGTACAGGGTTGTCCACGATATTGAAGAGCAGTGTTTTCAGTACTGCAGAAACTCCCGCCGGTGGAACCACACCACTTGCCGGGCTGACAAGCGTCAGCCCCGTCGGGAACAGGCTGCTGGCAATTACCGCTACCACCGCGGCGCTCAGAGTGCCAAAGGCATACAGAAGCATGATCGGACGAATATGTGTGGGCTGCCCCTGCTTATGGTTGGCCAGCGAAGCGGTGACCAGTACAAAGACCAGCACCGGTGCTACGGCCTTCAGGGCCGCTACAAAGAGATCACCCAGCAGACTGACCGAACGCGCAGCCTCGGGAAACAGCCAGGCCAAGAGAATGCCGGCAACCAGTCCGATAACGATCTGCGCTACCAGACTGATACGGCTATAGGCTCTGAAAACACGAGTGGACAGGTCTGACATGACGAAAAGTCTCGGCATAAGGGTGCAGATGTGGGTGCCTGACAGGCACCCACACGACCCGATAAAAACGCCGGATGGTACGCATCTACTGCCCATCTGCCCAGCACTTGAGAGGTATGCGTGACGCCCGGTTGTGCCGGGCGTCACGCACCGGTTCAGATGCGGAAACGCGCGACCAGGTTGTTGAGATCGATGGCGAGCCGGGACAGCTCCTGACTGGCCGCGCTGGTCTGGTTGGCGCCGGCAGAAGACTGCAACGACAGGTCACGGATGTTGACCAGATTTCGATCCACTTCGCGTGCCACCTGAGCCTGCTCCTCCGACGCACTGGCGATCACCAGGTTGCGCTCGCTGATCTGGCTGATGGCAGCGGTAATGCCGTCCAGCGCCTCGCCGGCAGCCCGTGCAACTTCCAATGTGGTACGCGCACGTTCGTTGCTGGTCTGCATGGCATGTACCGCTTTGTCGGTGCCCTGATGGACATCCGCGATCATCTGCTCGATTTCCTGGGTGGACTGTTGCGTGCGGTGTGCCAGCGCCCGAACCTCATCGGCCACTACGGCAAAGCCACGACCAGCATCACCGGCGCGCGCAGCTTCAATTGCTGCGTTCAATGCCAACAGATTGGTCTGCTCGGCAACCGAGCGAATCACTTCCAGCACTTTGCTGATATCACGTACCTGACCTGCCAACTGCTCGACCTGCGTAGCCGTAGTGGTCACGTCGCCGGCCAGCAAATTGATGGAATCGACCGTCCTGATCACCTGCTGGCGACCCTGCTGCGCGGTAGCATCCGACTCGCGCGAGGCTTCGGAAGTCGCCACGGCATTACGCGCCACTTCATCGACCGCTGCCGTCATCTCGTTTACCGCTGTTGCCGCCTGCTCGATCTCGTGGTTCTGCTGATGCAGACCGCGGGTCGAATCTTCAGTCACCGCATTCAGCTCTTCGGCCGCCGATGCCAGCTGATTCGAGGAATCGGAAATACCCTGGATGGTGCTACGCAGATTTTCCTGCATGGTTTTCAAGGCTGTCAGCAGCCTCGCAGGCTCGTCACGCCCGACCACCTCGACACGCCGGGTCAGGTCCCCGGAGGCTACGACTTCAGCGATTGCAACCGCTTCATTCAGAGGGCCGACGATGCTGCGGGTGAGCAGCATGGCAAGGATGACCGTTGTGAACGCGGCGAGCAGCATGGCCAGTATCACGCCGTTGAATGCACTGGATGCCGCCTCTTCCGACCGCAGTGCGGCGTTATCGGAGTTTTTCTCATTGAGTTCAAGAAGCTCTCTCAATGCCGCCGAGGTATTACTGGCGTGCTGAATTAACTCACCGTTGGTAAGCGCAATGGCTTCCTGCAGGCGGCCCTGCCCGGCCAGATCGACGATCTGGCCCTGAAAGCGGTCGTAACTGGCGAACGACTGTTCAAAACGCGCAAGAACTGCCCTGCCTTCTGGGCTGTTGATCAGCCCATCGAGCTGGTTGCGCGCCGATGCAAGCGAGCTTTTCAATTCTTCGGTGGCGGCAGTGGCACGACGAAACTCTTCACCTTGCTCGGCCAATAGCAACCGAAGCGTTGCCGCACGAAGGCGCAGGAACTCCTGATTGACCTCCCCCAACGACACGATGCTGGGCAGCCAGTGAGTATTCATTTCACGCGCTTCTTTCTGCATTGAGGATATTTGCAGGAGGGCAAAGCCACCCAGCAAAAAAACCAGCAAGGCCACTACACCGAAGCCCAACCCGGCCCTTAATGCAATAGTCATCTGCCTGAACATGTTCACCGCCTCTCGTAATACTGAATCGATGAAATCGGTATCGGCACGAAACGCTGCAACTTGACAGGATTCGACAAAAGACATGGCCGTATTATCAGGCCATGCCTGTTGGGAGGCAGTAAGGGCTAACGCCTGCTCGGCAGAATTGCCAGGAAGTTGTCGCGCGCCACCAGGTGGGCAACCCGTTCAGGAAGGGCATCGAGAAAGGGCGTAAATGCCTGCATACCCTCGACAAGGCTGTCGAAACGACCCACCACATCGCTGCCGAGCATGAACCGCGTAGGATGACGCTCGACCAGTTCGATCCACTCGTTTCGTGGCTTGCCATGCGCATCCAGCAGATAGGGCTGAAGCATGGTCCACGACAGGTCTATATAGAGATTTGGATAGTCATCGAGCAATCGCGTGACCGTAGGCAGGAGGAAATCGAGCTGTTCCTGATGACGATGCAGCTCCATGCTGGTGCCTGCATGTGCCCAGATGAAGCGAGTGTGCGGATGATTACGCAATGGCTCTTCCAGCTCCGCCAGGTACAGCGGGTTACGCTCGCGCTTGGAAGTGATATTGGAGTGCAGCATCACGGGCAGATCGAACTCGGCAGCCAAATGATAGACCTTCGCCAGCGCCTCGTTGTTGGCACGTGGAGTGTCGCCTTCAGTAAGCGCAGTGATGTCGTCGTGGCGAGTAAAGACTTCACCTATGCCCTGCCAGAGGCCGGGATTGAGTTCGAGCATTCTACGGATGTGTGCAGCGGCATTCTTGTCGTTGGGATTGAACCCGGACAGGAAGGGATGAAAACGCTTGCGCTGCTGTTCATCCAGCTCCTCCATGGCGGCAGCGATGATCACATCGGTTGCGCTGTACCAGTACACCGGCGCATCGTCGCCAGCATAGTAACGGGGTCGTTTCGGCTCGTTTTCGTGCCATTTCTTGGCCACCGGAATGCCGCTGACCATCACATGATCGATGCCGCCGGCATCCATCTCCTCGATAAGTTTCGAGACGCCGGCGCTTTCCTGAAAGAAATCCACAAGATGCAGGTGCGCATCGCTGTAGCGGTAATCACGCGCCTGAACGGGCGCAATGAATACGATCAGACAGATCGCAGTAAAACACTTTTGAATACTGAACACTGATGCCCTCCTGACAGCCAAGCGGATAGACCACCAGCCGGCAAGTGGGTTCAGGATTTAAACCCATATATACCCCACAGGGTATATTGACGATAATCAACGCCAAGCGCTCGGTACGCCTTTAGGCTAAGCCACGATCACCTACCTAGCAGGAGCAGAACCGAATATGGCCATCAAGACCATCAGCGCCCAAGGCGAAATGAATGCCGGCATGAGTATCACGGTACAGTGCGGCAACCACCGACTGGTCATGGATCAGCCGAAAAACGCTGCCGGGCAGGATCTGGGCCCGACACCGCTGGAAGCGATACTCGCCGCAGTGGCAGGCTGCTTCGGCACCATAGGACGCTTTATCGCCCACCAGCAGAAAGTGGAATTGCGCGGCATGCGCTTCGAAATAGAAGCTGACTACGATCCGGCTGGTCTGCTCGGTCGCGATGCCGACGTACGCCCCGGGTTTCAGGAGCTGCGCATAAAAGTCGAGATTGACGCGGAACTCAGTCGCGAGGAAAAACAGGCCCTGCTCGAACAGATCGAAAAACGCTGCCCGGTCGCAGACAACCTGACTCACGGCACACGGCTGATCAGCGTGCTGGCCTGAACGCAAAAGGCCCGTCAATGACGGGCCTTTTGCTTATTCAACGCCAGCTTATGCAGAAAGCTCCACCAGCAGTTTGTTCAGACGCTGCACATAGGCCGCAGGGTCTTTCAGGCTATCGCCCGCGGCCAGTGCCGCCTGATCAAAGAGGATGTGCGAGAGGTCGGCGAAGCGGTCTTCGTCGGGCTCGGTATCCAGCTTCTCGATCAGCGGGTGCTGCGGGTTGATCTCGAAGATCGGCTTGGAGTCCGGCACCTTCTGGCCGCTGGCTTCCAGAATCTGGCGCATCTGCAGACCCAGGTCCTGCTCACCGATGGCCAGGATTGCCGGCGAGTCGGTGAGACGATGCGATACGCGCACTTCAGCCACCTCGTCACCCAGCGCACCTTTCAGACGCTCGACAAGGCCTTCCTTCGCCTTGGCAATCTCTTCCTGGGCCTTCTTGTCTTCTTCGGAATCCAGCTTGCCAAGATCCAGGTCGCCACGCGCAACATCGACGAACTGCTTGCCGTCGAACTCGGTCAGGTAGCTCATCAGCCACTCGTCGATTCGATCGGTCAGCAGCAGCACTTCGATGCCTTTCTTGCGGAAGACTTCCAGGTGCGGGCTGTTCTTGACCTGCGCGTAGGATTCACCGGTCAGGAAGTAGACCTTGTCTTGTCCTTCTTTCACACGGCCCAGGTAATCAGCCAGCGAAACCGTCTGCTCGCCGGAGGCGTCATGGGTAGAGGCGAAGCGCAGCAGGCCGGCGATCTTCTCCTTGTTGGCGAAGTCTTCGGCAGGGCCTTCCTTGAGTACCTGGCCGAACTGCTTCCAGAAGGAGGCATATTGATCCGGCTCGTTCTTCGCCAGCTTTTCCAGCATGTCCAGCACGCGCTTGGTCAGCGCCGACTTCATGGAGTCGATCACCGGATCCTTCTGCAGGATCTCGCGAGAGACGTTCAGCGACAGGTCATTCGAATCGACCACACCCTTGATGAAACGCAAGTACAGCGGCAGGAACTCATCAGCCTGATCCATGATGAATACGCGTTGCACATAGAGCTTGAGGCCCTTGGGCGCTTCGCGCTGGTACAGGTCGAACGGCGCGCGACCCGGCACATAGAGCAGCGAGGTGTATTCCAGCTTGCCTTCGACCTTGTTGTGGCTCCAGGCCAGTGGGTTTTCGAAGTCATGAGCGACGTGCTTGTAGAATTCCTGGTACTCCTCGTCCTTCACCTCGGTGCGCGGTCGGGTCCACAGGGCACTGGCGCGGTTGACGGTTTCCCACTCGGGTTCGGCCGGCTTGTCCTTCTCTTCGCCGTGGAATTCCTTCGGCAGCTCGATCGGCAGTGCGATGTGGTCGGAGTATTTCTTGATGACATTGCGCAGACGCCAGCCGTCAGCGAACTCTTCTTCGCCGGCCTTCAGATGCAGGACGATGCGGGTGCCGCGCTCGGCCTTCTCGATAGTGGCGACTTCAAACTCGCCCTCACCCTTCGAGGACCAGTAAACGCCCTCTTCCGCCGGAGTACCGGCACGACGGCTGTACACATCCACCTGGTCGGCCACGATGAATGCCGAATAGAAACCCACGCCGAACTGGCCGATCAGGTGCGAATCCTTTTTCTGGTCGCCGGTCAGGTGCTTCATGAAATCAGCTGTGCCGGACTTGGCGATCGTACCCAGATGGGTCACTACGTCGTCACGGTTCATGCCGATGCCGTTGTCATCCAGGGTGACGGTCTTGGCGTCCTTGTCGAAGCTGACGCGGATCCGCAGATCACTGCCACCTTCGAGCAGTTCAGGCTTGGCGAGCGCTTCGAAACGCAGCTTGTCTGCCGCGTCGGAAGCGTTGGAGATCAGTTCGCGAAGAAAAATCTCCTTGTTTGAATACAGCGAATGGATCATCAGGTGAAGCAGCTGCTTCACCTCGGTCTGGAAGCCCAGGGTTTCTTTGTTTTGAGTTTCCACACTCATCGTCTACAAACTCCACATCGTCAATGGCACGGACCGCATTTGCGGCGATGGCAGACAGATGGGGGCTGTGAGCAGAATTTCAAGCGTGCATCTAAGGCTCAAGCAATTCGAGCAGCACAATATCGTCCGGCGCGAGATTGTAGATGGCTACGCCAGAGCCCTGGAGCAAGTGCCTGATGGCCAGATTGCCCTCCTCGTCGATACCGATGAAGCGCCCCTCCGCCATACTGCCCCGTTCCGTATGGGCGCGTACCAACAGCTGCGAATAGCGCGCCGGATCATGCAGCAGATGTTGCAGGGTAAAACCATGACGGCGGTCGGTTGGGGCCGGCGAGTCTTCCGCAGAAACTGCCTGTTCGTCGCTTGTCTGGGCTTTTCGGGACGGGTTCACTTGTTCTTTATGAGCCTGCAGTTCATCCATGAGCAGCTCGATATTGCCGCTGATACTGGTGCGTAAATGCAGGGGTAGAACCAGATGAAAGTCACCGGCCAGTTTGTTGGGCTGCACCGGCTGCAGATTCAGATGCAGTGTATAGCCACTCCGGATTATCCGCGTCTCAGGCAGTTCCTGTTCCGGTCGTGCCCAGCTGATCTCGATTTCGGCTGAAGGATTAGCGTCTTCCGGCAGTACATCGAGGCGCAAGGCGCCGGGCTGGAAGCTGCCAAGACGGATAATCAGTTGCTGGCGAGCAAAGGGGTCACTGCCCTCACGCAACGTCAGCACCCCGTGGGCAAGCGTGCCGACGCTGGGATTGAAGGCTCGCCCGTACAGCTGCCCATGCACGCCGATGGCCAACCTGCTGCCCTGTGCCTGCTCGCGCGACTCCAGCCATGTGAGGCCGACAATGGTTTCAAATCGCTCCGGCGCCTGACTGGCCAGCAACGTGAAACCCACCACAATCGGGATGGTCCCCAACCCGAAAAGCCCGACTGCCTTACGTGCAGTCTTCCAGTGAACCACGGCATAAATGAGCGTGATCGGCGGGATCAACGCCCCCACACCCCACATCAGACTGGTGCCAAAGGCCAGCACCACCAGCCAGACAACAGAGACAATAATCAGCAGCAATCCACCGAGTATCAACAACGCATCCATTCAGCACCCTTGAGGCATCTGCAGTGTTAGCCACCTGAAACCTCAGGGCTCGTCGACCTTGAAATGACAACGCGCGGTGGCAATGGGCTCGGCCTGATTCGTCTGCCAGGCCGTAACGGCGACATTGGCCACACGACGCCCCTGGCGCCAGACCTGGCAGGCGGCAAAGGTGTCACGATAATGACCGGCACGCAGATAATCTATCGAGAAGTCGATGATTTTGGGCAAATGCGGGCTGCCCATGAACATCAGCAGATGCAACATCGCCGCGTGCTCCATAAAGCCGGCGATAACTCCGCCATGCAGCGCCGGCAACGTGGGGTTGCCGATGTTGTCCTTGTTGCTGGGCAGCCTGAACACCATCTCGTCGCCCAGACGCAGACACTCGATACCGATCAGTCGCGCGTAGGGGACCATTTGCAACAAGGGATCATAATTGTTGCTTTCGTGAGCCTGGCGCACCCAGTCATTCAGATTCCGCTCGCTCATGCACCGGCTCCTCGTTCTTCGGCAGCTGCCCCACCCTGTTTGCCCCTCCCCATCCGCATGAACGCACCGACCACATGCGCTATGGGTTCGTTGATGTCGCGCTGATAAGCCACGCCCCGGGTGAAGATCACGGTCGGTGTGACCCGGTAGCATTCGGCGAAACCAAACACATCATGATTCGGCTCGGCGGGATGCATGTAGTCGATGCGCAGGTCCAGGGTCGGGCAGATCTCCAGCTCCGGCAGTGCGCAGGCCGTGGAGATGCCGCAGGTGGTATCCATCAATGTAGTGATGGCGCCGCCGTGGATAATCCCTGTTTCAGGATCGCTGACGATGTTTTCGCTGTAGGGCAGGCTCAGTGTCAGACCTGTTCGGTCGGCCCGTTCGACACGCATGCCCAGGACCTGGCAATGCCTCAGGAAGGACAGGAAGCGCTGGGTACGCTCCAGAATCACGGGGTCGCTCATGGGCGAAGTCTCTGCAATCAAACAAGCTGCGCATGGTAACGCCCAGCTGCGGGACTACCTATTCCTTGGGCACTTCGCTCGGCAAGGTTGGCGTGAACACCATCACCTTGAGCACATCGGAATGGAATTCGCGGCGATACAGGATCAGCACAACACCCGTCGTCACCGCCATGAAAAACCAGGGATTGATGAACCAGGACAGTGTCGCCATTCCAAAATAGTAGGCGCGCAAGCCGAAATTGAACTGGTTGGCGGCCATCGACATCACCCTGGCCGCGCGTTCGGCGAACGACTTGCGCTCCTGGTCACTGACGTTGCGTTCCCCCACCATGGGCGCGGAAGCAACCAGCACGGCAGCAAAGTTGTACTGACGCATGCACCAGCTGAAGGTGAAAAAGGCATAAACGAAGACCACCGCCAAGGCCAGCAGCTTGACCTCCGAAAGCTCCCGGCTCACTGGCTGGGCGAACGGCAGATCAGCCAGCAGCGTTACGGCACGATCGGATGCGCCCAGCGCCGTCAGGATGCCAGCCAGAATGATCAGCGTACTGGAAGCGAAGAAGGAAGCGTTGCGCTCCAGATTGCCGATCACGTTGGCATCGGCGATACGGTTGTCGCGCAGCATCAGGCGCCGCATCCAGTCCTTGCGATACAGATGCAGCACGCTGGCCAGACAGGCCGTATCACGACCGCGCCAGATGGCATATCGGGTGTAACCGACCCAGCAGAAAACAAACCAGACGACGGCGATCAGATGCGGCAACAAATGTTCAGGAATAAACATCGGACCTCCCACTGGCACTGCGCCGCATTATAGCCAGCACAAATGCAGGGCTGTCGAGGCTTGCCAAACCGAACCTGATTGAAAGGTTCGGCAGGCAAAGGCCCTTACGCAGAACTCACTTTGCCGGACGCACGCCCATCATCCGATCCAAGATGATCGCGACAAGCAAGGTAACCAGCACCGGCAGCACCCAGCCCATGCTGTGCGCGGCCAGGGGCAACTGCTTGAAGAACTCCGGGACCAGCTGATCGAAGCCTGCTGCAGCCAAGCCGTCCACCACACCGAAGATCAGCGTGACCGCCATTGTCGGGATGAATATCCGTTGCTGCGATACCCACAGACGATCCAGCAGACTGAGAGCAACCAGCACGATGGCCAGCGGATACAGCCCCACCAGCACCGGGACGGAAATGCTGATCAGCTGGGTCAGCCCCTGGTTGGAAACCAGCAGACTGAACCCCGTAAACACGATCACCACGGTGCGGTAGCTGACGGGCAGCACGCTACTGAAAAACTCACCGCAGGCTGTCGTCAGGCCTACTGCAGTCGTCAGGCACGCCAACGAAATCACCACAGCCAGCAGCAGACTGCCGGTATTGCCGAAGGTGTGCTGCACGTAGGTTGTCAGAACCTGCACGCCATTGGATGCATCACCAGCGATGCCCTGGCTGGTAGCACCGAGGTAGAACAGCGCCAGGTACACCAACGACAGCCCGGTCGCGGCGATCATGCCGGCAATCATCGAATAGCGAGTAACCAGCCCTGGTTCCGTTACGCCGCGGTCACGAATGGCAGTGGCGATCACAATGCCGAATACCAGCGCACCGAGGGTATCCATGGTCAGATACCCGTCAAGGAAGCCCTTGAGCAACGGGCTGGCACGATAGCTTTCCGCTGTCTCGCCAATAGTGCCCGCCGGTGCGAAAAGCGCAGCGCCACCCAGTACCAGCAGGGCTGCCAGCAGCACCGGTGTGATGAACTTGCCGACCCGGTCGATCAGTCGTCCAGGGTTCAGCACCAGCAGCAAAACAGCCAGGAAGAACATCGAGGTATAGGCAAACAATGGGCCTGCCGAACTACCGGTAAAGGGCGCAATACCCATCTCGAATGACACCGTAGCCGTACGCGGTGTCGCGAACAGCGGGCCGATTGCCAGATAGACTGCAACTGCCAGTGCCATACCAGCCCAGCGACCCAACGGTGCGGTCAGACGGTCCATGCCGCCCCCCACACGAGCCAGTGCCACCACTGTCAACAATGGCAAGCCGACACCGGTCAGCAGAAAGCCGATCGCAGCCGGCACAATCCGCTCACCGGCAGCCATACCGGCGCTGGGTGGAAAGATAATGTTGCCCGCGCCCAGAAACAGGGCGAAGGTCATGAAACCAAGCGCCAGAAGATCCTGGCTTTTCAGTCGAATCATGGAAATACCTACCGCAAGGAGACGCGAACGCGTCCGAGGCTATTCGGTTGATTGCGGCGTGAAGGCGCGCGCAAAAAAGACGTCGCACCTTACTGGAATTGCCGCCATCAGACGAGTTTATTGCGGCGAAATCAGTGACCGAACGGTCAGGTTTTGCCGAACGGATGTGGTTACCTTGCCCGGCGAACAGGGTTGGTGCGCCAATAATAAAAATGCCAGTCAAGACTGACTGGCATTTTCAAGGCAGACCTGGCTTCAGGCCTGTTTGCTTGCCCAGCCCGTAACCTCGGCCAGCGCCTTGCCGATATCAGCGAGAGAACGCACAGTCGTCACGCCGGCATCCTGTAACGCTGCAAATTTCTCATCGGCTGTACCCTTGCCGCCGGAAATGATCGCACCGGCATGGCCCATCCGTTTGCCGGGCGGCGCAGTCACGCCAGCAATATAAGACACCACCGGCTTGGTGACATTGCCCTTGATATAGGCCGCGGCCTCCTCCTCGGCAGAACCACCGATCTCGCCGATCATCACGATCGCCTCGGTCTGGGGATCTTCCTGGAACATCTTCAGGATATCGATGAAGCTTGAGCCCGGAATCGGGTCGCCACCAATACCGACGCACGTGGACTGGCCAAAGCCTGCATCAGTGGTCTGTTTGACCGCCTCATAGGTCAAGGTCCCGGAACGCGAAACGATCCCCACCCTGCCCGGCTGGTGGATATGCCCCGGCTGAATGCCGATCTTGCACTCGCCTGGAGTAATCACGCCGGGGCAGTTCGGTCCGATCAGGCGTACACCCAGTTCGTCACACTTGATTTTCACTTCAAGCATGTCGAGGGTTGGAATCCCCTCGGTGATACAGACGATCAGTTTGATGCCACCCATCGCCGCTTCGAGGATCGAGTCCTTGCAGAAGGGTGCCGGCACATAGATCACCGATGCATCCGCTCCAGTGGCCTCGACCGCTTCGCGCACAGTATTGAAGACCGGCAGGCCCAGATGCGTACTACCGCCTTTGCCAGGCGTCACGCCGCCGACCATCCGGGTGCCGTATTCGATGGCCTGCTCTGAATGAAAAGTGCCTTGCGAACCGGTGAAACCCTGGCAGATGACCTTGGTTTCCTTGTTGATCAGGATACTCATTACTTGCCCTCCGCAGCTTTGACGACCTGAACGGCCGCATCGGTGAGGCTGTTCGCACCGATGATGTTCAGCCCGCTTTCGCTCAGCATCCGGGCGCCAAGGTCGGCGTTGTTACCTTCAAGGCGTACCACCACCGGCACCTTCACGCCCACCTCCTTGACGGCACCGATGATGCCTTCGGCAATCATGTCGCAGCGCACAATGCCACCGAAAATATTCACCAGCACGGCTGCAACATTGGGGTCGGAGAGGATGATCTTGAACGCTTCGGCAACCCGCTCTTCTGTTGCGCCGCCACCGACGTCAAGGAAGTTGGCAGGCTTACCGCCATGCAGGTTGACGATGTCCATGGTGCCCATGGCCAGGCCGGCGCCGTTGACCATGCAGCCGATGTTGCCATCAAGCGCCACATAGTTGAGCTCCCAGCGTGCCGCATGGGCTTCACGGGGGTCATCCTGGGACGGGTCGGCCATATCACGCAGTTTGGGCTGCCGGTAGCTGGCGTTGCTGTCGATATTGATCTTGGCGTCCAGGCAATGCAGGTTGCCGTCCTTCTTGATCACCAGCGGATTGACTTCCAGCAGTGCCAGGTCGTAATCAACGAACAATTTGGCCAGGCCGACGAAAATGTGCACGAACTGCTTGACCTGATCGCCCTTGAGACCTAACTGGAAGGCCAGTTCGCGGCCTTGGAATGGCTGCGCGCCAACCAGCGGATCGACAGTAGCCTTGAGAATTTTCTCCGGGGTATCGTGAGCAACCTTCTCGATATCCACGCCACCTTCTGTGGAGGCCATGAACACGATCCGGCGCGTGGAGCGATCAACCACCGCCCCCAGATAAAGCTCCTTCTCGATCTCGGTGCAGGCTTCAACCAGCACCTTGCTGACCGGCTGGCCATTGGCATCTGTCTGGTAGGTTACCAACCGCTCGCCCAGCCACTGCTGCGCGAACGCGCGGGCCTCGTCCTTGCTGCGAACCAGTTTGACGCCACCGGCCTTGCCCCGACCGCCCGCATGCACCTGGGCCTTGACCACCCATTCGGTACCCCCAATCTTGTCGCACGCCTCGGCTGCTTCCCGAGGATTGTCTACCGCGTAACCCGCCGAAACCGGCAGCCCGTACTCGGCAAAAAGTTGCTTACCCTGATACTCGTGGAGATTCATGCTTGGCTACCATTTGGTTGATACACATCAGACGCGGCATCTCTGCCCCGCCACCTCCAAGTCACTGAAAACTATCGTGGATACCTTTCAAAGACCTGTTAAAAAGCCCGCAGTGTTCGCAAGAACAAGGCGGGCTTCTTCATCTCACACAGCCGTTAACGCTTTTTGCGGTTGGCGATGTGGATTGCATGGCCATTTACGGCCAACGCTGCTTCGTGCAGCGCTTCCGACATGGTCGGATGCGAGAACACCATCATGCCCAGGTCTTCAGCACTGGTGCCGAACTCCATGCCGATGGCGCCCTGCTGAACCAGCTCGGCCGCAGCCGGCCCCATCACGTGGACACCCAGTACACGGTCGGTCTTGGCATCGGCGATAACCTTGACCAGACCGGCAGTGTCATTGGCTGCCATGGCGCGACCGCTAGCGGCGAAGGGGAAGGTTCCCACGTTGACTTCCACACCCTCGGCCTTGAGCGCCTGCTCAGTCTTGCCCACCCACGCGATTTCCGGGTGGGTATAGATGACCGACGGAATCAGATCGTAGTTCATTTGGGATTTGTGGCCAGCGATACGCTCGGCAACCATCACACCTTCTTCGGAAGCCTTGTGGGCGAGCATTGCGCCACGAACCACGTCACCAATGGCATAAACGCCCGGAACGCTGGTCGCACACTGGTCATTAACGAAGATGAAGCCACGCTCGTCCATGTCCACGCCTGCATCGGCAGCCAGCAGATCGGTAGTCACCGGACGACGGCCAACCGCAACGATCAGCTTGTCAAAGGTCTGCTGCTGCTCACCTTCGGCAGTCGTGAAGCTGACAGTCACTTCATCGCCCTTGACCTCGGACGCGGTCAGACGCGCACCCAGCAGAATCTTCAGACCCTGCTTGGACAGCACCTTGAAGGCTTCCTTGGAAATTTGCTCATCGGCAGCCGGCAGGAACTTGTCCATCGCCTCGATAACGGTCACTTCGGCGCCCAAACGTGCCCAGACCGAACCCAGCTCCAGACCGATCACACCTGCACCGATAACGCCCAGCCGCGCCGGAACGCTCTGGAAGTCCAGCGCACCAGTGGAATCAACGATGGTGTTCTGATTGACCGGAGCTGGCGGGATGTCCACCGGCTTGGAACCGGAAGCCAGGATGACGTTCTCGGCAGCCAGCATCTCGGTGCTGCCATCGAGCTTGGTGACTTCGACCTGCTTGCCGGACAGCAGCTTGCCGTGGCCTTCAAACACGGTCACGCCATTGGCCTTCAGCAGAGCGGCAACACCGCCGGTGAGGTTTTTGACGATCTGATCCTTGCGCGCCACCATGGTCGGCACGTCCATCTTGACGTCGCCCGTGCTGATGCCGTGGACGTTGAAGCTCTCGTGGGCTTCATGGAACTTGTAGGAACTGTCCAGCAGCGCCTTGGATGGAATGCAGCCCACGTTCAGGCAGGTACCGCCCAGCGCAGTCTTGCCTTCCTTACCCTGGTATTTTTCGATACAAGCGGTTTTCAGACCCAGTTGCGCTGCACGAATGGCAGCCACGTAGCCGCCGGGACCGGCACCAATGACGACGACGTCGAATTTCTGACTCATTGCAAATCCTCTCTAGCTTCAAGCGAAAAGCGGCAAGCCCCAAGCAAAGCTGCTTCAACGCAGCACCTGCTTGCAGCTTGCCGCTGCTTCTTAGATGTCCAGCAGCAGGCGTGCCGGATCTTCCAGCAGGTCCTTCATGGTGACCAGGAAGGTCACGGCTTCCTTGCCATCAATCAGACGGTGATCATAAGACAGCGCAAGGTACATCATCGGCAGGATGACGACCTGGCCATTAACGGCCATCGGACGTTCCTGGATCTTGTGCATGCCGAGGATAGCGGTCTGCGGCGGGTTGACAATCGGAGTGGACAGCAGCGAACCGAACACACCACCGTTGGAGATGGTGAAAGTACCACCCGTCATTTCTTCGATGGTCAGCTTGCCAGCCTTGGCCTTCTTGCCGTAGTTGTTGATACCACCTTCGATCTCGGCCAGGCTCATGTGCTCGGCATTGCGCAGGACCGGCACCACCAGACCACGGTCGCTGGATACGGCTACACCGATATCCTGATAGCCGTGGTAGACAATGTCGTTACCATCGATGGAAGCGTTCACACCTGGCTGGCGCTTCAAGGCTTCGACCGCAGCCTTGACGAAGAAGGACATGAAGCCCAGGCGCACGCCATTGTGAGTTTTCTCGAACAGGTCCTTGTACTTGGCACGAAGCTCCATGATCGGCTTCATGTTGACTTCGTTGAAGGTAGTCAACATGGCCATGGAAGACTGTGCTTCGACCAGACGCTCGGCAACCTTGGCGCGCAGACGGGTCATGGGTACGCGCTTCTCGACGCGGTCGCCAACGGCAACCACAGGTGCGGCAGCAGCCGCGGCAGGCTTGGCAGCCGGCGCGGACTTCTTGGCTTCGATGGCGGCAACCAGATCTTCCTTGGTTACGCGACCATCCTTGCCAGTCCCCTTCACGCTGTTGGGATCGATGCCGTTTTCTTCAGCCAGCTTGCGCGCAGCCGGCGCGAGAATCGCGTCTTCGGCACTGGCATCAGTGGCGGGAGCGGCTGCGGCAGCTGCGGTTGCAGCAGGCGCAGGAGCAGCAGCTGCAGTCGCGCCGGCCTCGAGCTTGCCGAGCAGTTCGCCGCTGAGCACGGTGTCACCTTCGTTCTTGACGATTTCGGTGAGCACGCCATCGGCTTCGGCGAGGACTTCCATCACGACCTTGTCGGTTTCGATGTCGACGATCAGCTCATCGCGCTTGACCGCATCACCCGGCTGCTTGTGCCAGGTGGCAACGGTGCCGTCAGCGACCGATTCGGGAAATTGGGGGGCTTTGATCTCGATAGCCATTAGCTGGGGTCCTATTGATTCGGTTTCTACGGCGAGGCCGCGATGTTTCGCGGCCTCTTGCTCGAATGATTAAACGGTGAAAGCGTCCTGAAGCAGCTTTTCCTGCTGTTCGGCATGCATGGAGGCATAACCGACGGCAGGGGCGGCGGAGGCTTCACGCCCCGCGTACTGCAGGAGCAACTCTTTCTTGTGCGCTACGGCCACACGACGCATATGGTGCTGGCTGCAGTACCACGCGCCCTGGTTCATCGGCTCTTCCTGACACCAGACGATACTCTTGAGGTTCTGGTAAGGCGCAAGCACCTCCGCCAGATCCTCTTCCGGGAACGGATACAGCTGCTCGATACGCACGACAGCGATATCTTCGCGGCCTTCGTTGCGACGCTTGTCCAACAGATCGTAATAGACCTTGCCGCTGCACATGATCAGTCGTTCGACCTTGGCCGGATCGATTTGATCGATTTCTCCGATCACGGTCTGGAACGAGCCTTCGGTCAGATCCTCCAGGGTCGAGATCGCCAGCTTGTGACGCAGCAGCGACTTCGGCGTAAGGGCAACCAGCGGCTTGCGCAGCGGGCGGATCGCCTGACGACGCAGCATATGGTAGACCTGTGCCGGCGTAGTCGGCACGCATACCTGGATATTCTGCTCGGCACACAGTTGCAGATAACGCTCCAGACGCGCGGAAGAGTGCTCCGGTCCCTGCCCTTCATAGCCATGCGGCAGCAGCATGGTCAGGCCGCACAGACGACCCCACTTGTGCTCGCCACTGGTGATGAACTGATCGATGACAACCTGGGCACCGTTGGCGAAGTCGCCGAACTGGGCCTCCCAAACCACCAGTGCGTTCGGCATGGTGGTGGCGTAGCCGTATTCGAATGCCAGTACCGCCTCTTCCGACAGGAAGGAGTCATACAGGTCGAAACGGGGCTGACCTTCGTACAGGTGCTGCAGCGGGATATGAGTGCTGCCGTCCTTCTGATTGTGCAACGCAGCGTGGCGATGCGAGAAGGTACCGCGGCCTACGTCCTGGCCACTGATGCGAATCGGATGGCCTTCGAACAGCAATGTGGCGTATGCCAGTGTCTCGGCATAACCCCAGTTGATGGCCAAGGCACCGGCACCCATTTTCTGACGATCTTCGAGGATCTTCGATACCTGTCTTTGAACCACGAAGCCTTCGGGCACAGCGAGCATCTTGCTCGACAGCTCCTGCAAAGTCTTCAGATCGAAACGGGTGTCGTGACGCGCGGTCCAGGCATGGCCCAGATAAGGACGCCAGTCAACGAACAGCTCCTTGTTGGGCTCTTTGACCAGGCTCTTGACCACATGCAGGCCGTTATCCAGTGCAGTGCGGTATTCATCGACCTTCGCCTGGACGCCCGTCTCATCGAGCACGCTCGAGTGCATCAGCGAATCGGCATACAGCTCACGCGTGGTGCGCTGCTTGGCGATCTTCTGGTACATCAGCGGCTGGGTGCCGCTTGGTTCGTCAGCCTCGTTGTGGCCACGACGACGGTAGCAGATCAGGTCAATGACGATATCGCGCTTGAACTGCATGCGGTAATCGACAGCCAGCTGGGTAACGAACAGCACGGCTTCCGGATCATCGGCATTCACATGGAAGATCGGCGCCTGGATCATCTTCGCAACGTCGGTGGCGTATTCCGTGGAGCGCGCGTCTTCCTGCTTGTTGGTGGTGAAACCAACCTGGTTGTTGACCACGATGCGAATGGTGCCGCCGGTCCGGTAGGCACGGGTCTGCGACATCTGGAAGGTTTCCATGACCACACCCTGGCCAGCGACAGCTGCGTCACCGTGGATGGTCACTGGCAGCACCTTGTCGCCGATCGGGTCACAACGACGATCCTGACGTGCACGCACCGAACCCTCTACCACCGGGGAAACGATTTCCAGGTGGGATGGGTTGAATGCCATGGCCAGGTGAATCTCGCCACCTGGGGTCATCACGTTGGAGGAAAAGCCCTGGTGGTATTTCACGTCACCCGAACTCAGGCCTTCGACCTTCTTGCCCTCGAACTCGTCGAACAGATCGCGCGGGTTCTTGCCGAAGGTATTGACCAGCACGTTCAGACGGCCGCGGTGAGCCATGCCGATGACGATTTCCTTGGTACCGTAGGAGCCGGAACGCTGGATGATCTCGTCCAGCAGCGGGATAAGACTCTCGCCGCCCTCCAGGCCGAAACGCTTGGTGCCCGGATACTTGGTGCCCAGATACTTTTCCAGGCCCTCGGCAGCGGTCAGGCGCTCAAGCAGATGGCTTTTGATTTCCGACGAGAACTCTGGACGCCCGCGTACGCTTTCCAGGCGCTGGATAAACCAGTTGCGCTGTTCGGAATCGACGATATGGGTGAACTCCGCACCGATGGTGCGGCAGTAGGTCTCTTGCAACGCCTGGTGAATTTCACGCAAGGTTGCCTCATCGCGTCCCACGGCGAGATCGCCGGTACGGAAAACCGTATCCAGATCGGCATCAGTCAGATTGTAATGATTGATCGACAGGTCGGCTGGAGCCTTGCGCGGCTGCAGCCCAAGCGGATCAAGCTGTGCAGCCTGATGACCACGCATCCGGAAGGCCTGAATCAGACGCAGTACTTCGACCTGCTTCTTTTCGTGCTCGCTGCTCACACTGCCTGCGGAAACAGGCTGTGTACGACGCTGATTCCTGGCCAGCAGCACAAAATGATCGCGAATCGTAGCGTGCGAAACATCGGCCGTATTGCCACCGCTGACGGGCAGCTTCTGGAAGTAGGTGCGCCACTCTTCGGGCACAGCGTTGGGATCGTGCAGGTAGAGCTCGTAGAGTTCTTCCACATAGGCAGCGTTACCACCGGATAGGTGGGCACTGTCCCACATGCGCTGCATTACGCTTTCTTGCATGTCTGGTCACCTTCGATAAGGAGACACCACCAGCGTGGAGACCGCAGCATGACTTTCCCAGTTCTGAAGCAGCGACCCAGGTAAAGCCACTACGGACCGCGCAGATAGTTTCCGAGAACCACCCCGGATGCTCCTGCTGGTCATCAAATTTTCAGAGTGGAACCCCGGCTTTGTGAGCTGGGATTCCTACTAAAACTACGGCGCCGAGGTTGAACTCAGCGCCGTAGGTGTCGCGGTAAAACATTACAGGCAAGCGACTAAGCTAATAGTCGCAAGCCATGACTCATCAAGTCGCGCTCTGCAACAGCATATTACGCACGTGCCCGATTGCCTTGGTGGGGTTCAATCCCTTCGGACAAACGCTTACGCAGTTCATGATGCCACGGCAGCGGAATACGCTGAACGGATCATCCAGAGCAGCCAGACGTTCTTCAGTTTCGGTATCGCGACTATCGGCCAGAAAGCGATAGGCCTGCAGCAGTGCCGCTGGACCGAGGAATTTGTCCGGATTCCACCAGAAGGACGGGCAACTGGTCGAGCAGCAAGCGCACAGAATGCACTCGTACAGGCCATCGAGCTTCTCGCGATCTTCCGGGCTCTGCAAACGTTCGATAGCCGGTGCCGGTGTATCGTTCATCAGATAAGGGCGAACCTTCTCGTACTGCTTATAGAAGATGCTCATATCGACGGCCAGGTCACGGATGACTGGCAGACCAGGCAGAGGACGAACCACCAGCTTACCGCCTGAGACGACAGCTGACAGCGGAGTGATACAGGCCAGGCCATTCTTGCCGTTCATGTTCATGCCATCGGAGCCACAGACTCCTTCGCGGCAGGAACGACGATAGGAGAAACCTTCGTCCTGTTCCTTGATGAGCGCCAGTACGTCCAGAACCATCAGATCCTTACCATCGGTATTGATCTGGAAATCCTGCATGTACGGCTTTTCATCTTTATCCGGGTTGTAGCGATAGACACTCACTTGCAACATATCGGCGACCTCAGTAAGTCCGAACCATGGGTTCGAAAGTCGGAACTGTTTTCGGAGAGAAGTTGACGGCACGCTTGGCTACGCGCTTTTCACCCGGGAAATACAGGGTGTGGCACAGCCAGTTTTCATCGTCACGCTCTTCGAAATCTTCACGCGCATGCGCACCACGCGACTCTTTGCGAGTCTCGGCAGCAATAGCGGTAGCCTCGGCAACTTCCAGCAGGTTCTGCAGTTCCAGTGCTTCGATACGCGCGGTATTGAAAGCCTGGCTCTTGTCGGAAATCTTCACGTTAGCAATGCGCTGACGCAGATCGGACAGCTGAGCGATACCCTTCTGCATGTACTCGCCGGTACGGAACACGCCGAAGTAGTTTTGCATGCAGTTCTGCAGTTCCTTGCGCAGCGGTGCAACGTCTTCACCGGTGGTGCGTTCGTTCAGGCTGGCAAGACGATTGAGGGCCACATCCAGATCGGTTTCGCTGGCACCGCGGTGCTCAACACCTTCCTTCAGGGCTTTCTCAAGGTGCAGACCGGCGGCGCGACCGAATACAACCAGATCAAGCAGCGAGTTGCCGCCCAGGCGGTTGGCGCCATGAACCGACACGCAAGCCACCTCGCCCACAGCGAACAGACCATCGATAATCTTGTCGTTGCCGTTGGCGTCTTGAGTGATCGCCTGACCATGAATATTGGTGGCAACACCACCCATCATGTAGTGGCAGGTCGGAACGACCGGCACCGGAGCAGTAACCGGGTCGACATGTGCGAAGGTCTTTGACAACTCGCAGATACCTGGCAGACGGCTGTGCAGCACGTCCTCGCCCAGGTGGTCGAGTTTGAGCATCACGTGATCGCCGTCCGGACCGCAGCCGTTGCCAGCCAGGATTTCCTTGACCATCGAACGTGCAACCACGTCACGACCAGCCAGATCCTTGGCATTGGGTGCGTAACGCTCCATGAAGCGCTCGCCGTGCTTGTTGATCAGATAACCGCCTTCGCCGCGGCAACCTTCGGTCACAAGCACACCCGCCCCGGCGATGCCGGTCGGGTGGAACTGCCACATCTCGATATCCTGAACCGGCACGCCAGCGCGCAGCGCCATGCCGATACCGTCGCCGGTGTTGATCAGGGCGTTGGTCGTGGATGCGTAGATACGCCCGGCACCGCCGGTAGCCAGCACCACAGCCTTGGAACGGATATAGACCGTTTCGCCGTTTTCGATGCAGATCGCGATGATGCCGACAATGGCGCCATCCTGATTCTTCACCAGATCCACGCCATACCATTCATTCAGGAAGGACGTACCTGCCTTCAGGTTGGCCTGATAAAGGGTATGCAGCAGTGCGTGACCGGTACGGTCGGCAGCAGCGCAGGTACGAGCAGCCTGCCCGCCCTTGCCGTAGTCCTTGGACTGGCCACCGAACGGACGCTGATAAATACGGCCCTGTTCGGTACGGGAGAACGGCAGGCCCATGTGCTCGAGCTCGAATACGGCCTCGGGACCTACGGAACACATGTACTCGATAGCGTCCTGGTCACCGATATAGTCGGATCCCTTGACGGTATCGTACATATGCCAGCGCCAATCATCGTTCGGGTCGGCCGAAGCAATGGCGCAGGTAATGCCACCCTGAGCGGAAACGGTATGCGAACGCGTCGGGAATACCTTGGTGACTACAGCGGTCTTGTGACCACCCTGAGCCAGTTGCAGTGCAGCGCGCATGCCTGCGCCACCGCCACCGATAATGATGGCGTCATAAGAAAGAGTGCGAATGCTAGCCATGAATCAGATACCCCAAAGAATCTGCACACCCCAGACGAAGAACGTGAACATGGCGATGCCACACACGGCCTGGAACAGGAAACGTACACTGGTAGCCCACTTGCCGATGGCCATGTTGGTCAGGTAGTCAGTGGAAATGGTCCACATACCAACCCACGCATGAACACTCAGAGATACCAGCGCCAGCAGACTGAAAATGCGCATCCAGCTCGTCGAGAACAGCGCATGCCACTGCGCGTACTCAAGCCCCGGATTGACAACCAGGTACCCGATCAGAAAGAGGAAATAAACCGCCAGAACAACTGCGGAAACGCGCTGAGCCATCCAGTCATAGAGACCCGAACGCGAAAAGTTCGTGACGTTGGTTACCATATCCACACTCCCGCCAGAACGATCAGCACCGCCGAAACGGCCAGAACGATTTTCGAGCCCAGCTTGCCGCCTTCCAGCGTCTCGCCGTGCCCCGTATCCATGACCAGGTGACGCACACCGGCCACCAGGTGATACAGCAGCGCAGACAGCAACCCCCAGACCACCAGCTTGGCCAACGGACTACCGAAGCACGCCTTAACCTCTTCAAAGCTTTCGGCAGAAGAAAGCGAAGCGTCCAGCGCAAACAGCAGAATGGCCACACCGACGAACAGAATGACGCCGGAGATACGGTGAAGGATCGACGTGTAGGCAGTGATTGGGAGTTTTATTGTCCTAAGATCTAGGTTTACAGGTCGTTGGCTTTTCACGGCTTTTTTCACACTTGAGGCCCCAAGGCGCAGGGCAAAGTTGTTGGGAAGAGTACTCAGCGGCACCCGCCACCCACGAGTGACGACCCGCAGAAAAACTGCCTGTTAGGCCCTGCCGGTCGGTTTCCGAGTATAAACAGTTAGGTCGCTAATCACAATGTGGTGAAGTGCCACTAAAGGTGGATAGCGACCCTTATATAAATGCCGTAAACAGGCTTCCTGTATTGAGAATTCACCCCGAAACCCCCTCTGCGATAGGGTTCCCCTGCAAATTGACTTTGTGATTTATCTCACTATAGTGATGCGGGCCCTGCGTGGGGGGCCATGATGATTCCAAGCATAAAACAGGAGGCCATACATGGCTGACAACAAAGCGCAGTTGATCATCGAGGGCTCAGACGCCATCGAACTGCCCGTTCTAACCGGTACCATGGGACCTGACGTAATCGACGTACGAGGCCTGACCTCCACGGGTCGTTTTACTTTCGATCCTGGCTTCATGTCGACAGCCTCTTGTGAATCCAAGATCACCTACATTGATGGTGACAAAGGTATTCTGCTGCATCGTGGCTACCCTATCGAACAGCTGGCCGCCAAAACCGACTACCTCGAGACCTGCTACCTACTACTGCATGGAGAGCTCCCCACTCCCGAGGAAAAAACCAAGTTTCTGAGCACCGTACAGAACCACACCATGGTTCACGAGCAACTGAAGTCGTTCCTCAACGGTTTCCGTCGCGATGCTCACCCGATGGCCATCATGTGTGGCGTTGTCGGCGCACTATCAGCCTTCTATCACGACTCGCTGGATATCAACGATCCGAAGCACCGTGAGATATCGGCAGTTCGACTGGTCGCAAAAATGCCGACCATCGCCGCCATGGTTTACAAGTACTCGATGGGTCAGCCGCTGATGTATCCGCGCAATGACCTGAGCTACTCGGAAAACTTCCTGCACATGATGTTCAACACCCCGTGCGAGATCAAACCGATCAGCCCGGTGTTGGCCAAGGCCATGGACCGCATCTTCATCCTCCATGCCGACCACGAGCAAAACGCCTCCACTTCCACGGTGCGACTGGCCGGCTCCACCGGCGCCAACCCCTTCGCCTGTATCGCTGCCGGTATCGCAGCACTCTGGGGCCCTGCGCACGGCGGCGCGAACGAAGCCGTTCTCACCATGCTTGATGAAATTGGTGATGTCTCGAACATCGAGAAGTTCCTGGCCAAGGCCAAGGACAAGAACGATCCGTTCAAGCTGATGGGCTTCGGACACCGCGTCTACAAGAACTTCGATCCGCGCGCCAAGGTCATGAAGCAGACCTGCGATGAGGTTCTGGGCGAACTGGGCATCAATGATCCACAGCTTGAGTTGGCCATGAAGCTGGAAGAGATTGCCCTGCAAGATCCCTACTTCGCCGAGCGCAATCTCTACCCGAACGTGGATTTCTACTCGGGCATCATCCTCAAGGCCATCGGCATTCCGACCAGCATGTTCACCGTAATCTTCGCCCTGGCGCGGACTGTCGGCTGGATTTCCCACTGGAAGGAAATGATCGCCAGCGGCCAGAAAATCGGTCGCCCGCGTCAGCTCTACACTGGCCACACCAAGCGTGACCTGCCATTTTGATCCGCTAGCCAAACGCTGAAGTCTTCCTGAAGTCTTCCTGAGCGTCACAAAAGCCCTGACCATGTCAGGGCTTTTGCATTCTTGCCCCTTGCAGCTGCGTCTGCCTTTCGGCCATGTGCTTTTCGCCAAGCGGCTCACGGCCTTTCGGGCAAGTTACGCCTTTACTGTTTCCATACCGGAGCGTGAGCACTATCCGGATCAGCGCGAAACGACTCTCTCACCTCCCTCGCGCGATGCATATCACCCTCTACAATGCCGCCTTTGCCGCATCTCCCGGAGCCAGCCCATGTTCACCCTCATCCACCTGGACACACCACCACCGGAATCGATGAAAAGCCAGGTGCTGCAGATGGTGGTGGACTATCTCAGCGATATCAGCCCGGTTTCGCTCACGCCCTGCAATCCGCTTTATCCGCTTTATCAGTACGTGGTGGGTTTCGAGGTGCATCGCTATCTGGACAGCATGGACGGCGCGCAGGCGGGCAAGCCCGAACTACTCATGGCTCTGGATGGCGACGACCCGGCCTGCCTGCTCGGTTTTGCGCTGTACCTGCCCTATATCGATGACGCTGAAGCCTGCTCGCTGGTTTATCTGGCGGTACAGGCCAGCCATCGCCGGCAGGGCATTGGTCGGGCCATGGTCGAGAAGATGGTGTCCCGCCACCCCCATGCGGAGGTTGCGTGCGTGGCCGGCAAGGTGCCGTATTTCGAAGCCTTAGGTTTTCTGCCTCTGGCCGCCCGCGGCCCGCAGGTGGTGATGAATACCCGGAGCCAGGCTTCAAACGGCCTGTTAGCGGTGCAGGATCTGGAGCCTATCTTCCATTCTGAAGAAGTCCGCCAGATTCACAGCTATCTCGTGAAACAGCAGGGTGAAAAAGCCATGAGCGATGCGGAGAAAGAGCGCGACCGCTTGCTTGACCAACTGGCTCAACAGGCACTTCACCTGGCTGAGACTTACACTGCAGCCAAGCGCTTGCATTAATTGCTCTGAGCGCTTGCGACTGCCAAAGCATCCACAGCTGAGTTTGTTTGAGTCGCCAAGCCCCGCGGATCATACCTTCACGCAAACAAATAACGCGTTCCCAGACGTCCCGTGGTGTTTTTCAGTTCGTCGTTACCCCCGCCGTTGTCGACTTGGATCGGCTTTTCGAGTGGGTAAGGTGTAGCCTGTTTCGTTTTGTGGGGTCTGAATATGACAAATCAAGCACTGGTGGTCGGCGCGAGTGGCATCGTCGGTAGCGCAATATCGCGCCTGCTGACCAAAGAGGGCTGGGCCGTCGCCGGGCTGGCACGCCGGCCAAATGCCGAAGCAGGCATCACGCCGATCAGCGCGGACCTGCTGGACCCACAGGCCCTGGCCGCAGCGTTGAGCAACGTGTCGCCCACGCACATCTTCCTCAGCACCTGGGCCCGTCAGGCCACGGAGGCGGAGAATATTCGCGTCAACGCGCAGATGGTGCGCAATGTACTCGAAGCTGTCCGCCCGGCAGGCTCGGTTCGCCACGTAGCGCTGGTCACCGGCCTCAAGCATTACCTCGGCCCATTCGAAGCCTACGGCAAGGGTTCGCTGCCGCAGACGCCGTTTCGTGAGGAACAGGGGCGGCTGGATGTGGAGAACTTCTACTACGCCCAGGAAGACGAGGTGTTCGCAGCAGCAGACCGCGACGGCTTCAGTTGGAGTGTCCACCGCCCCCATACCGTCACAGGCGTCGCCGTAGGAAACGCGATGAATATGGCGACCACGCTGGCCGTCTACGCTTCCGTCTGCCGGTTTACCGGCCGGCCATTCCGCTTCCCGGGCTCAGACGTGCAGTGGAACAGCCTGACCGACATGACCGATGCGAATCAGCTGGCCAGGCATTTACGCTGGGCCTCGATCACGCCGGCGGCGGCCAACCAGGCCTTCAATATCGTCAACGGAGATGTGTTCCGCTGGAAATGGATGTGGGCGCGCATTGCCGAATGGTTCGGCATCGAAGCCGCACCGTTCGATGGCCAGCCCGCCCCGCTTGAACAGCATATGGCAGGTGATGCCGAGGTCTGGGCAGAGATGGCCAAGCAGTTCGACCTGGCTGAAGCGTCCATCGGCAAGCTCATCTCGCCGTGGCATACCGATGCGGACCTGGGCCGGCCCATCGAGGTCGTGACGGACATGTCGAAAAGCCGAAAGCTCGGATTCCTGGACTACCAGGCCAGTGATGAGGCGTTCTTCAACGTGTTCTCGACGCTGCGTGCCAGCAAGCTCATCCCCTGATCAGAGCCCACCGACGACAGAGGCTGTCCCGTATACTCGCGCGTTTTCCGCGTGAGTCTTCACTTGTGAGCAACAAACGATACGCCTGCATCGGCCTGAGCAACCCGAAATCTCCCGCCAACGTAGGTGCGATCATGCGTGCGGCAGGCTGCTATGGCGCCGCGTCGGTGTTCTACACCGGCACCCGCTATGACCGCGCCAAGGACTTCATCACCGATACCAAGAAGGTCCACCAGGGCATTCCGCTGATCAATATCGACGATCTGCGCAAGATCCTGCCGCTCGGCTGCGTGCCGGTGGCGGTGGAGTTGGTCGACGGTGCGCGCGCCTTGCCTGAGTACACCCATCCAGATCGTGCGCTGTACATTTTCGGCGCAGAGGACGGCTCGCTCAGCAAGGAAATCCGCGACTGGTGCGAAGATGTCGTCTACATCCCCACCAATGGCTGCATGAACCTTGCTGCAACAGTGAATGTGGTGCTTTACGACCGTCTGGCCAAGGGCAACAACACCCGCTCCGGCCCACTGTTCTGAATGTATGCCGTCCATACCCCTGCAACTAATTCCTCACCACTCTTCGGCGAGGTGGTGCGGCCAGTGGGCATGGCATTTGGCGTGAACGTCCTGCCCGAGATATCACGATAAAAGTGGTCGGATAGTAAAGAAACGTCCTGACAGCTTATGGATGATCGCCGACATATCCCCACTAATAGTCCTGATATTTACGAAAAACTGCACTCTTTCGTTTGCTGGGTATTAGAAAAGCTTGATAGGGTCCGAACCGCTTTTTACCCAGGAGACAACAATGAAAACACCGTGGTTGAAGACCGTTATCGCAGTTGCAGCAGGCGCCCTATCCACTCAGGCCCTGGCTGCAGGTTTCGCCCTCAACGAACAAAGCATCAGCGGTATGGGTACCTCTTTCGCTGGTCGCTCTTCTTCTGCCGAAGACGCTACCACCCTGTTCGGCAACCCCGCCGGCATGGCTCGCCTCAAGCGTGAGGAAGTCAGTTTTGGTGCGGCAGCAATTCATGCGAAGACCGACATCAAGAATGCATCGGGCTCATTCAGTGCCGGAGGTGGCGCAATCACCGGCACGACAACAGGCAGCAACGATGGCGACATCGTGCCTTTTACCGCCGTCCCAATGGGTTACTACGTCAAACCAATCGACGACAAATGGGCAGTCGGCGTGGGCTTCTATGTGCCGTTCGGCTTGGCGACCGACTACGAAAGTGGTTACCAGGGCCGTTATTTCGGTGATTACAGTGAAGTAGTCGTTGTCACTGTGCAGCCCACCGTCAGCTATCGCTTCAATGACAAGCTTTCCATCGGTTTCGGCCCGACCATCAACCATATCGAAGGGGAGCTGCAAAGCGCATCGCCGGGAGGAGCTGGCGGCTCCGTGGGAGATGGGCGCGTCAAAGTCACCGGGGATGATACGGCGCTGGGCTTCAACGCCGGCTTGCTCTATGAATTTACTCCGCATACCCGAGCCGGCATCACCTACCACTCGAAGGTGAAGTACAAGCTTGAAGGCGATACCAAGCTATCGGGTGCAGGGTTCGATCAATACGCGGCCTCCGGCAAATACGACGCCTCGCTTGATCTTGACACTCCCGAGTCCATCGACGTATCGGTCACCCACGAACTGAACAACCAGTGGACCCTATACGCCGGCGCGATGTGGACGCGCTGGAGTCGGTTCGAGGCGATCATTATCGAGAACGAAGGGATACCACTGGGCCTGCAAGGCAACCTGGCGCCCATCATCGAAGATCAGGACTGGCATGACACCTGGTCTTATGCAATCGGTACGGCCTACAAGGTCAACAAGCAGTGGACGCTTCGTGGCGGTCTGGCCTTTGACCAAAGCCCGACCAACAACACCCATCGCTCGCCGCGCATCCCCAGCGGGGACCGCACGGCAGTTAGCTTGGGTCTGGCCTGGAACCCGACCGACGACGTAACCCTTGACCTGGCCTACAGCTACTTGTGGGAAGAAAGCGTTACGGTCAATCGGGACAAGTCATTTGCAGGCGGTCTACTGGAGCAAGACTACAGTGCCACCTACGAAAACAGCGCCCACGGCTTCGGCGCTGCCCTGAGCTACCGCTTCTAAGCAAAAACGCCCCGGTCTTGCACCGGGGCGTCCTTCTATCCCTACCTGGCCAATGCCTTTTCCACTGCCGCGATCAGCTTCGGATCATCCGGCTTGATCTTGCTGGAAAAGTAATCGACCACCTGCCCGTTGCGATCAACTACGTACTTGTAGAAATTCCAGCGCGGCGCTCCTCCGGCCTGCTTGGCCAGCTCCTTGAACAGCGCTATCGCATCGCTTCCCCGGACCGGCTGCGTCTGCGCCATGGGGAAGGTCACGCCGTAATTCACGTAGCAGACCTCAGCCGTTTCGGCAGCGTCATCGGACTCCTGAAAGAAGTCGTCGGACGGCACGCCAATCACCACCAGTCCCTCATCCTTGTAGCGCTGGTAGAGCGCTTCCAGTCCCTCGAACTGCGGTGCGAAACCACAGAAACTCGCGGTATTGACCACAACCAGTGCCTGCCCCTGATACGCCTGGCAAAGATCGATGGTTTCCTTGGAGCGAAGTTTCGGCAACTCATGCTGCAGCAGTGCCGGGCATGAGTCCGCCAGCGCCGGGCCGGACAGCAGCACCAAGGCCAGTGAGGTAGCGAGCAGGTGATTCTTCATGGCAACCACTCCGAGCAAGATCGTGTTAACGCTACTCCCGGGATGGCTGACTCACAACATCTTCCAGCAAAACCGGGACTGCATTCGTTCAGACAGGCTCTTTAAGCACCATCGGCAAGCCCGCCACGACGAAGGACACACGTTGACAACGCTCGGCCAGCGCCTGGTGCAACCAGCCAGCCTCATCCACATAGCGTCGACTCAAGTCCCCCAGTGGCACGATACCCAATCCGGTTTCATTACTTACCAACAGCACACGCCCCGGCAGTGTCGCCAGGCAGTCGAGCAAGGCATCCCGCTCTTCGATCAGCCGCGCCGGATCATCCAGCATCAGCAGATTGGTCAACCACAGCGTCAGACAATCGACCAGGGTGCAGCGACCCTGACGGGCGTTTTCGCGCAGCACCCGCGCCAGCGCCAGAGGCTCTTCCACCAGCGCCCAATCGACGGGCCGCCGAGCACGGTGGTGGGCGATGCGTTCGGTCATTTCCCCATCCAGCGGCTGGCTGGTGGCGATATAGGTCACGGGCAATCCGCTTTCCAGTGCGAGGCGTTCGGCCAGGCGGCTCTTGCCTGAGCGCGCGCCGCCAAGAATCAGTTCGAGCATGTCATTTTCTCAAGTCTCGGCGAATTTCGTAGGAGCGAGCCATGCTCGCGAACCCGCCGTCATCGCGGGAATGGCTTGGTGAGGGCCAGGCTAGACACCACACAATTCTCGCAACAGGCGGGTGTCCAGATGCGTCTCGACCAGATCGGCGAGGCGTTCGATATCGCGCTCGCGCAGGGCGTGGTAGTCGACCACCTCGACGTCATCGAGTCCGGCCCAGCGCAACAGCGCCTTACAGGCGTCGGATGATTCGAACAGACCGTGCAGATATGTCCCCAGCACCTGTCCATCCTCGCTGACGGCGCCATCATGGCGACCATCGTCGAGACATACGGCGGCTCGCCCGAGCGCCGGCCCGTGACTGATCCCGGCATGAATCTCATAGCCGCTGACGAAGGCATCATCAATCGTCAAGCGGCCACGGACGTTGCGCAGCTGTTTCTCGCTTTCCAGTCGTGTGGACAACGCCAGCAGGTCAAACCCAGCGCTTTCGCCAGCGACACCTTCCAGTCCATGCGGGTCGCAGATGTGTTCACCGAGCATCTGCAGTCCGCCACAGATACCCAGCAGCTTGCCGCCATAACGCAGATGACGCTGGATCACCGCCTCCCAGCCTTGCTCGCGCAGCCAGGCAAGATCGGCACGAACGCTTTTCGAGCCAGGAAGAATGATCAGGTCGGCGGCAGGAACAGGTTGTCCGGGGCCGACGAAACGCAGATCGACCTGAGGGTGCAGGCGCAGCGGATCGAAATCGGTGTGGTTGCTGATACGCGGCAACACCGGCACCACCACTTTCAGCGTGCGTTCGCCCTTGGCTGACTGACGCACATCGATGGCATCCTCGGCTTCCAGATGAAAGTCCATCAGATACGGCAACACGCCCAGCACCGGCTTGCCGGTGCGCTGCTCCAGCCAATCCAGTCCCGGCTGCAACAGCGCAATATCGCCACGAAAACGGTTGATCACAAAACCCCGCACCCGCGCCTGTTCCGACGTACTGAGCAGATCGAGCGTGCCGACCAGATGGGCGAAGACGCCGCCCTTGTCGATATCGGCGATCAGGATCACCGGGCAATCCACCGCCTCGGCGAAGCCCATGTTGGCGATGTCATTGGCGCGCAGGTTGATTTCGGCGGGCGAGCCGGCACCCTCGACCATCACCACGGAATACGCCGTGCTCAGGCGCCGATGGGACTCCAGTACCGCCTGCATGGCCACGCGCTTGTAGTCGTGATAGGCGGCGGCGTCCATCTGGGTGACCGCCCGCCCGTGGATGATCACCTGCGCACCGATATCGCTGTTGGGCTTGAGCAGCACGGGGTTCATATCGGTGTGGGGCGCCAGCCCTGCTGCCTGGGCCTGCACCGCCTGCGCCCGTCCGATCTCGCGGCCGTCGGGGGTGACCGCGCTGTTGAGCGCCATGTTCTGTGGCTTGAAGGGCGCCACAGTAACGTTCTGGCGTGCCAGCCAGCGGCACAGTGCGGTCACCAGCGTGCTCTTGCCCGCATCGGAGGTGGTGCCCTGAACCATCAAGGTGTTACTCATGAACCATTTCCCTGTAAAACCCCAGCGCGTCTGCCAGTCGGCTCCAGCCCCGCTCGTCTGCCGGCAGGCCAAAACGCAGGCTCGGCGGAGCGTGAAAACGGCGAACGAGAATGCCCAGGCCGGCGAAAAATTCGTACAACGGGTCGGCCTCTTCGCTCAAGACCCACTGGAACAGCGCGCAGCCACCGGCAGACTGCAAGCCATGTGCTGTCAGCAGATACGCCAGGCGCTTGCCATCGGCCAGAAGCTGCTCGCGCTGCCGGCGCTGCCCTTCGCGGTCAGCGAGCAAAGCCGTGCCGATGAACCGTGACGGCCCAGTGACAGGCCAAGGCCCCAAGGCATCACCCAGCGCACGCAACAGCTTCTCTTCAGTCAGTACGAAACCCAGCCGAGCGCCGGCCATGGCGAAAAACTTGCCGAACGAACGCAATACAATCAGCCCCGGTAAATGGCTATATAGCGCAAGGCTGTATTCAGGCGTGGGGTCGATAAAAGCTTCATCAACCACCAGCCAGCCACCCCGTTCCGCCAGCCGCGCATGCCAGTCGAGCAATTGCGCGGGCGGCAACAGGCGCCCGGTGGGGTTGTTCGGATTGACCACCACCAGCACGTCGAGATGGTCAAGCGCGCGCGGCACGCTACCTTCGATGAGCTCACTCAGGTGATGTCCCTCTCGTCGCCAGGCCTCGGCATGCTCGGCGTAACAGGGCGAGACGATGCCAACCCGACTTTGCTGACGTAGCCTCGGCAGCATCAGGATCGCCGCTTGAGAACCGGCAACCGGTAGCAGTGAAGAGACAGCGTAATACTCGCGGGCGACGGCCTCCAGCTCATCCTCAACTTCCGGCAGGCGGCTCCAGGCACTCTCCGGTATGGCCGGCAGGTCGAATCCATAAGGTGCGATACCGGTGGACAGGTCAAGCCAATCCGTCAACGGAATACCGAATTCATGCGCCGCCGCGCGCAACCGTCCGCCATGTTCAAGCATGCAACCCGCTCCCCAGCAGCATCAGCAGCAACCAGAGACCCACTCCAGCCCAGACCAGATCCAGCGCCCGCTCGATATCACGTGCTTGTGGCGCTTCGCCCTCGCCCAGCGATGGCCGCTCGTGCCGCTCGCCGTGGTAGATCGCCGAGCCACCGAGTGTCACGCTCAGTGCCCCGGCACCGGCCGCCATCACCGGCCCCGCGTTGGGGCTATCCCAGAGTGGCGCCTGCAGGCGCCAGCAACGCCAGGCCTTGCGCGTCTGGCCGAGCACGGCGTACGTCAACGCCACCAGTCGGGCGGGGATGAAATTGAGCACGTCATCAATACGCGCAGCGGCCCAACCGAAACGCTCGAAGCGCTCGTTACGATAGCCCCACATGGCATCCAGCGTATTGCTCAGGCGATAGAGCACCACACCCGGCGCGCCGGCAATCGCGAACCAGAACAGCGCGGCGAACACCGCATCGCTGCCGTTTTCCAGCGCCGACTCAGTGGCGGCGCGGGCGACGCCCGCTTCGTCCATTCCGGAAGTATCGCGACTGACGATAAACCCGACACGCCGGCGCGCCTCGGGCAAATTTCCGCTACGCAAGGCGCTCACCACCGGCAGCAGATGCTCACCAAGGCTGCGCAGGCCCAGTGCGAAATACAGCAAGACGATCTCCACCAGCCAGCCAACGCCAGGCAACAGACTGAGCAGCCAGGCCGTCAATGTCAGCGGCAGCACGGTCAGGCACCAGGCCGTCACGCCGTGACTGCGCCAGCCACGCCCATCCGGGCCGTTGAAATGTCGCTCAAACCGATCCGCCAGCCGCCCGAAAGCCACCAGCGGATGGCCGCGTCGTAGTTCGCCCAGCCATGCATCCAGACCAACGCCGGCCAGGCAAGCCAGCGCCACGCTCACTCGCGCTGCCCCCAGCGGTTGTTGAATAGCAACTCGTCCAACGGGCGCGGCTGGGTCCAGCCTTCCAGCACCAGCATCGGCGACGGATAGAACTCGACGACCGGACCGAGACAGATCACTGCAACTGGCGTGGCACCCGCTGGCATCTGCAACAGCTCAGCCAAGGCCGGGGGATCGAACAGCGACACCCAGCCCATTCCCAGCCCTTCGCCGCGCGCGGCCAGCCAGAGGTTCTGGATCGCACAGGCCGCCGAGGCGAGATCCATCTCCGGTAATGTGCGCCGACCGAATATGTGCGCTTCGCGGCCCTCCATCAGCGCCACCACCAGCAGTTCGGCGCAGTCCTGGATGCCTTCGACCTTCAACTGCATGAACTCGCTGCCGCGCTCGCCCAAGGCTTCGGCAGTCAGCAGGCGCTCCTGCTCGACCAGCCTGGCAATGGCCGTGCGCAGCTCTCTGCGAGTAATGCGGATAAAGCGCCACGGCTGCATCAGGCCAACGCTGGGTGCCTGGTGTGCGGCTTCCAACAAGCGTGCGAGCAGTTCGGGGGCCACTTCACCGCCGCTGAAATGGCGCATGTCGCGGCGTTCGGCAATGGCTCGGTAGATGCCGGCGCGTTGTTCGTCGGTAAAGGCGTGTTCGCTCATGGACTCAACAAGGCTGCGGCCGCCACGGGATCGGACGGCAGATAGAAATGAATGTAGGACGCCGTCAGTCGGCTCTGGCGATAAACCGCCTCGGCGGTACGTTTGTAATTCGGGCATTCACCTCGAACCCAGGGTTCAAGCGGGGTTTCCAGTACGGAATGGTGAAAGGTATGCCCACGCAGCCGCCCTTCCGGCAGCACCACTTCCTGCAACGCCAGCGCCGTCAGACGCGGCTGCAGTCGAGCCTCGCCGGGCAGCAGGCCGAGCATGGTGCCACATGTTCCAGCCTTGTCGGTAAGGCGGTTGAACAGGTAAAGCATGCCACCGCACTCGGCGAGTATCGGCTTGCCTGCAGCGCGGTGTACACGGATCGCCTCGGCCATGCCCTGATTGTCCGCCAATGCGCGCAGGTGCAGCTCGGGATAGCCGCCGGGCAGGTAGAGACTGTCTACCGGCGGCAGGGTCGTATCGACCAGCGGCGAGAAGAACACCAGCTCGGCGCCCAGCTGGCGCAACAGGTCGAGATTGGCCTGATAGAGAAAGGCGAAAGCAGCATCCCTCGCCACACCGATACGCACGTCCTGCAGCAGCGGTTCAAGCGAGTGTGCTTGCGGCGCAGCGAAATCCACTGCTGGCGGCAATGCCACATCGGCACTGGCCGCCAAGGCATCGGCAGCGGCATCCAGGCGTGCATCCAGGTCGGTCAGTTCGCTGGCCTGCACCAGCCCCAGATGGCGGCTCGGCAGTTCGATATCAGCGCTGCGCGGCAACGCGCCGTACCAGCGAATCGCCTCCGGCAGGCTATCGCGCAGGATCTCGCCATGGCGCACGCTACCGACCCGGTTGGCCAGCACGCCGGAGAACGGCAGATCCGGTTGGAAACTGGCCAGCCCATGGGCCAGGGCGCCGAAGGTCTGGGCCATGGCCGCGCCGTCGATCACCGCCAGCACCGGCACGCTGAAGCGCCGCGCCAGGTCGGCAGCACTGGGGTTGCCATCAAACAGCCCCATCACCCCTTCGATCAGGATCAGGTCGCATTCGCCCGCCGCCTCCCACAGCAATCGGCGCGATTCTTCTTCACCGACCATCCACAGGTCGAGCTGGTACACCGGCTGGCCGCTGGCACGGGCGAGAATCATCGGGTCGAGAAAGTCCGGCCCACACTTGAACACCCTCACGCGCCTGCCCTGGCGCGCATGCAGCCGTGCCAGGGCGGCGGTAACGGTGGTCTTGCCTTGACCGGATGCCGGTGCGGCGATCAGCAATGCCGGGCAGCTTCGGCTATTCATCGCGACCTCTCGTCATCGTAGGGTGGATGACGCTTCACCCATCCACCGACAACGTGGACGGTGGATGAAAAAGGCGTCATCCACCCTACACACCCCTCAAGCGCGAGCATCAGAACTCCACGCCCTTTTGCGCCTTCACACCCGCTTTAAAGGCATGTTTGATCAGGCTCATTTCGGTCACGGTATCCGCTGCCTCGATCAGTCCGGGAGGCGCCCCGCGACCGGTGACCACCACGTGCTGCAACATGGGCCGCGATTCGATATCGGCCAGCACCGGCTCCAGTTCCAGATAACCGTATTTCAGCGCGATATTCAGCTCGTCCAGCACCACCAGGCCGACGCTTTCATCGGCCAGCAACTCACGGGCCACGGCCCAGGCCTCCTGCGCCTTGGCTATGTCGCGCTGGCGGTCCTGGGTTTCCCAGGTAAAACCTTCGCCCATCACGTGATAACTCACTTCATCCGGGAAACGCCGGAAGAAGTTTTCCTCTCCGGTGCTGGCCGCGCCCTTGATGAACTGCACCACGCCGACCTTGATGCCATGCCCCAGCGCACGGGCGACCATGCCGAAGGCCGAGCTGCTCTTGCCCTTGCCATTGCCGCTGTGCACCAGCAACAGGCCGTACTCGTCCTGAGCCTCGGCGATCTTCGCATCGACCACCGCCTTCTTGCGCTGCATGCGCGCCTTGTGTCGCTCGTCACGTCCGTCCATCAGTGCACCTCCCGCGCGCGCTGCAGGCGTTGCGCCGAAACGATACCAACATGCAGCACCAGCCCCGTGCCGACGTAGAACGCCAGGTTGCTCAGGTGACGCGGCACGTACTCGGCGATGCGCGCGAGGAAGCCGGCCAGCGTTGGTTCGGTGTAACGGCCCGAGAAGAAGTAGAAGCCGCCGCCTGAGAACAAGTACGCCACGAAAGCCGCACCCACCAGCGTCAGTGCCAGCATGGCCAGGCTGCGCAGATCGTCGCGCTGCCATTTGGCGAATAGCCGTCCGGCCAGCCACAGGCTGCCGTAGGCCGGCACCAGCGCCCAGTAGGCCGGCGACAGGCACCATTCGCTGATGGTGCCGCTGGCCAGGGAACCGAAATCCAGCGCGGACGCCACGGCGAACAGCAGCACGAACATCCCGCGCGGGCGCAGGTAGAAACCGGCCAGGAAGAAGATCGACCAGCTGGCGCTGGGCAGGTTAGCGACGCTGGCGAAGTGTTGGCCTCGGGTCATGGCCATCAACAGGATCAGCGCGGCGCCTATTGCTAGTTGGGCGCGCGTGGACAGGATATGCATGGTGTTCTCCTTCGGGTTGCGAATCAAAGGGCCTGGTAGCGGACGGTGAAGTACACCGCGCGGCCAGGCTGTTCGTAGGTCTGGGTGGTTTCGTAGTCACGGTTGAACAGGTTCGCCAGCTTGACCTGCAGGCGCCAGGCCTCGTCGACGCGGTATTCGCTGCGCAGATCCACCAGGGCGTAGCCGGGCATACGCGACTCATCAGTGTTGCTGGCCTTGTCGAAGCGCTCGCTCACCGCGTACAGCGAAGCGCCCAGGCCGATGGCGCCGAACTGGCGGTCCATATCCAGATTGAAATGGCGCTTGGCGCGGCGTTGCAGCAGATGGCCGTGATTGGCCTTGCTGCGGTCCTGCGGGTCCATGAAGGTCAGGTTGGCCGCCACATCCCAGCCGGCCAGTACGGCGGCCAGCGTGGTCTCGATGCCGCGAATGCGCGCCACGTCTACGTTCTCCGGGCGCATGGGACGGCTGCCCGCCCAGACGATCAGATCTTCAATCTGGTTCTCATAGGCATTGAAGCTCCACTCGCCCCAACCATGACTGCCACGAATGCCAATCTCGTAGCTCTGCGCCTCTTCCGGCTTGACGTCCGGGTTACCTGCGGTGGCGCTGCTGGCCGGGTAGTACAGGTCGTTGAACGTCGGCGCGCGGTAGGCGGTGCCGTAGGCGGCGGTCAGTACCAGCGCATCGCTCAGGTTGAAGCTGTACCCCAGGCTACCGGTGTCGTGCGCGCCAAAGAACTCATCGTCGTCGCGACGCAGGCCGGCCTGCACGCCGTGACGACCGAAAGCGGCCTGGTACTGGACGAAGTAGCCCTTGTTGTAGCGGCTGTCCTCGGCGTAGTCATCGCTGCTCTCGATACGATCGGTCTGGTAGTCCATGCCGAGACTCAGCACCTGCGCCTCGCCGAAACGCAGGTCGTTCTGCCAGCTCAGGCTGTCGCGGCGAGTGTCGAAACGCGAGTAGAAGGCACCATCCTGGAAGTTGTCGCTCAAGTCCTCACTGTGGCCCGCCTGCAAGGTGACGTCCCAGAAGCTAAGCGGCGAGAAGCGCGCACGACCGCTGATGGCTTGCAAGGATCCATCGCTGTAGGCGTCGCGGCCCGTGGCACCGCTGGTCGAGCGAGTATCGAAGTCACCGTGGTTTTCGCTCTGCAGCCAGCTACCGTCGAGCTCCAAGCCGCTGTCGAATCGATAGCCGGCGCGCAACTGCGCGGACAGCTCACGATAGCCGTCGGCATCCGGCTCATAGGCATTGGGCGCAGCGCTGCGAAAGGCACGGGCGCTGATGCCGTCAGTGGACTCACTGGCAACGCCCATATTGAACCAGCCATTGCCTTGACTGCCGGCCACGCCGGCCGAGCCGCTGTAGCTCGAACGTGAGCCGGCGCCAACCGAGGCGTAAGGCTTGACGCCATCGGCGGCACCACGGCGGGTGAAAATCTGGATCACCCCACCCATGGCCTCCGAGCCGTAGAGACTGGAGCGCGGCCCTCGGACGACCTCGATGCGTTCGATCTGCTCCACCGGGATGCTCTGCAGCGCGGCGCTGCCGGAGGTGGCCGAGCCGATGCGAACGCCGTCGATCAGCACCAGTACGTGCTTGTCGCTTGTGCCACGGATGGAGACCGAGGTGCTCTTGCCGCGCCCTCCGTTGCTGGTGACGCTCACCCCGGCCAGGCGCTGCAGCAACTCCGGCACGCTGCCCGCCTGCTGACGCTCGATTTCGTCACGGGTGATGATGCTGCTAGACGCAATAGATACCGGTGCATTGCTGGTTCGGCTGGCGGTGATCACCTGCTGGCCCAGCAGCAAGGCATCGCCGTGATTGGCCAGTACACAGGAAGGAAGGCCCAGTAGCACCACGGCCAGGGAAAGGGAATTGCGCATCGGATTGAAGTTCTCCGTCGTGCCCACCCGCACGACAAAAAGTCAGTGGAGACAGACGGAAGAACTCGAAAGAAGGGAGTACCGCAAGGGTACGCACCCGCTCAGCGCCCGCCGCACTGTCAGTGAAATGCGACAGGCCGGTCTCCGGGCTTGCGAGCGGATGCGTCATGGCATCCCGAAACCGCGCCTTCCCGTGCGTGAACACAGTGGCAATTGCGGTTTCTTGACTCGCCTACCGTTGCGGGGGCAGCGCCGGAATCTTCGTGAGAATGGACCGGCTTCCCTGTTTCACCCATATGGCTTTTCGCCAAGGGCACCTGAGGCGACGCGGAGGTTAGTCCAAGGCTTGGCGCGACGCAACTGAAAGCAATGCAGCCTTGGCACCATGGCAATGATTATGGGTATCTTGCTCGCGACTGACGGAACCGGCTGATGCCTGCCTGCTTCGAATGTCACACTACTGTTCACTCGCCATCCGGCCATCGCAGGAAAAAACGCTCGCCCATGACGACCATCGTACAGATCTCCGACACCCATTTCGGTACCGAACAGCTGCCTGTAATGCGCGCTCTGGAAGAACATGTTCGCGCGCATGGTGCCGATCTGCTGATTCTCTCAGGAGACATCACGCAGCGGGCCAGGGCTGGAGAGTTTGCCGCCGCGCAGGCATTCGTTCAGCGGCTTCAGGACCTGGGCATACCTGAAACACTGGTGATTCCAGGTAATCACGATATTCCGTTGTACAACCTCTTCGCTCGTGCCTTTACGCCCTACCGCAACTACCAGCGCCATTTCGGAAACAATCTTGAACCGACTTTCGAGACCGACGACATGCTGGTCATCGGCCTCAACACGACGCACCCCCGGCGGCACAAGGATGGCGTGGTCACGGCCAGACAGGTGCGGGCCGTAAGTCGCCGTCTGAAAGACTGCGACCCAGGCAAGGTGCGCATCCTCGTCGCGCATCAGCCATTCGGCGCGATGGTGCAGAGCGATCTGAGCAACCTGCAGCACGGAGCCGAACCAGCCCTGCATTGCTGGGCCGAAGAAGGACTGGATCTGGTCATGGGTGGACATATCCACCTGCCCTACGTGCTGCCGCTTTCCGGGCAGTACAGCGGTCTGTCGCGGGAAATCTGGATGGTTCAGGCCGGAACTGCGCTGTCATCGCGCCTGCGCGGCACTTCGCCCAACTCATTCAACCGCCTGAAGCTGCATTCGGGCATAGACAAGAAAGTCTGTGTGGAGCGCTGGGACCTGCTGGACGATCACTTCGCGCCGGCTTCGCACTTCAATCTGCACTGGTAGCGGACAACCGCTAGCGCCGTCAGGGATTGAGCGCCAGATGCTCTTCATTGAGCACGCGCCGGGCGTTGAGGTAGTTCTTCTGCCAGTAGCTGTTGGAAAGACTGTCAAGCCGCACCGTGCCACCGCTGGACGGCGCATGCACGAAACGGCCCTCACCGACATAGATCGCCGCATGACTGACACGCCGCCCACCGCTGGTGGCGAAGAACAACAGATCGCCTGCCTGCAGCGCATCACGCCTGACAGGGCTGGCACTGCGCATGGCATTCATTTCTCGCGTGGTGCGTGGCAGGGCGATACCCGCCGCACCTCGGTAGACATAGCCGATCAGGCCACTGCAATCGAAACCGCTGTCGGGCGTATTGCCGCCATACCGATAAGGCGTTCCAACCAGGCCCAGGGCAGTAAACAGCACATCCTCGGCGGCACCGGGTACAGGCTGCGCTACCGGCGCCATGATTGTGGGTTCGATGGCTTGCCGACCGGCACAGGCAGTCAGCAGCAGGACCGTCAGTAGAAGGATCGGGAGGCGGGCCAGAAAGGGCATGGCAGAGCAGTCCGGGCAAAGGAGCCATCACTCTGCCGGCATGCGCCGCGGGATGCAACCCCGGCGCCCGCCTCGTCAGTTACGGGAAGGGATGTCGCTTGAAGCGGAAGCCAGCGCCAACACACGCTTGGCCTGCATGAAACTGGCACGCCAATAGGCGTCGTCCAGGCTGTCCACCCGCACGCCACCACTGCGACTGCTGGAGGAATGTATGAACTGATCATCGCCGATATAGATGCCGGCATGGCTGACACGGCCACGCCCACGGTTGTTGAAGAACACCAGATCACCCGGTTCAAGCTCGCTGCGTTTGATCTTCGGTGCCTCGAGACTGATCATTTCCCGCGTTGAACGCGGCAGTTCGATACCGGCTTCCTTGCTGAACAGGTAACCAACGAAACCGCTGCAATCGAAGCCGGTTCTGATGGACTTGCCACCATAGCGGTAAGGCGTACCGACCAGGGTGAAACCACGCTCGAGGATGCTGTCGGCGAGCGGCGGCAGCTCATAACTCTGCTCGTCGGCAAGCTCACGCAGCTGCTGCTCGCTGGGTTCGATTGGCTCGGCCTGCGCCTTCATCACTTCATCGTTCATGCCTGTAACCAGCTGCGCAAAATCCAGCTGGAAACCCTCAGACACCGCGATGCGCTCCTCTCGCTCCGGTTGCACGGCACAGGCCGACAGCAGCAGGACGAGTGATAGAGGCAGCAAAGGTGCGAGGCGTTGGTACATGGATGAACACGGGAAGTCAGAAAAGTGGGCGCACTATGCCTTTTATGGCGCCGATGAGCAAATTCAATCACTGGAAATGTGACGGATTGGCCGCAACGAAACGTCTGGCGTGGCCTTCAGTGATTGACCGTAAACGCCAGCATGGCCGAGAGCTGACACATGGGGCGGCCGCTTTCTTCCCGCCAGCGGTTGAACAGTGCCTGCACCGCCGCCTGATCGCGCTGGCTGCCGGGCACCTTGTCGATGACCTTCTGCGCCTTGAGTGCAGCCACCACGTCATTGCTGGGAATAAAGGTGTCCTTGCCGGCCATGCGCAAGAAGCGCGGAGCTGAAAGACCGCCCAGCTGACTGCCATGCCGGGCGATGTAGCGCCAGAGGCTGACGACATCTTCTACCGGCCAGTCAGCAAGAAGATGGCCGAAACCACCCTTCTCCTTCGCCACATCCAGCACGAACTGGGCATTGCGCGGCACACTCTTGAGCTTGCCCAGATGCCGAATCAGCTGCGTGTTCTGCATCATCCGCTCGACATGCTCGCCGCCCATCAGCACCACCTTTTCCGGGTCGAAGCCAAAGAAAGCCTGCTCGAAAGCCGGCCACTTGGCATCCACCAGGCTGTGTTTCAGGCCCGCACGGAAGATCCGCAGGGCGATCAGTGACAGGTAGCGGTCATCGGAAATCGCGCGCAGCTCATCGGCACTGCGGGGCTGCGGCAGCAACCTTTCCAGCGCAGCCGCCGAGCCAAAACGATTGAGGCAATACTCATGCAGCCATTTGTAGTCACGCATGCTCATCTCGGTCCGAAAGGGTTCTGGGTCGGCGCCGGGCGCCCGGCAGCCACACTGAAGAAAGCTGCAGAGGTTGCCATAAACGACAATGCCCGTATCCGTCGATACAGGCATTGTTTCAACTCACCTAGGCTGTCAGGTTTTCGCGCGTCTGAGAGCCAGGCTTTACTCAGGCCAGCAAAGGCGATCAGGCCTTGATGCGGGACTTGTATTCGCCAGTGCGGGTGTCGATTTCAATCGAGTCGCCGATTTCGCAAAAGGCGGAAACCTGCAGTTCTGCACCGTTCTTCAGGCGGGCGGTCTTCATCACCTTGCCTGACGTGTCGCCACGTACGGACGGCTCGGTGTAGACGATTTCGCGAACGATGGTGGTCGGCAGCTCAACCGAGATCACCTTGTCGTTGTAGAAGGTGGCTTCGCAGACATCGCTCATGCCGTCTTCGATAAACTTCATGACGTCTTCGAGGTCGTCCTTCTCGATTTCGTACTGGTTGAACTCGGCGTCCATGAAGACATACAGCGGGTCGGCGAAATAGGAATAGGTCACTTCCTTGCGCTCAAGGATGACAGGCTCGAGCTTGTCGTCCGCTTTGTAGACGGTTTCGGTAGCAGAACCATTGAGCAGGTTCTTCAACTTCATCTTGACTACGGCACTGTTGCGGCCGGACTTGTTGAATTCGGCTTTCTGGATAATCCAGGGTGCGCCGTTGATCACGGCCACTTGGCCGGCACGAAACTCTTGTGCGGTTTTCATACGAATGTCCGAATGGGATTAGAGACAAAAAACAGGCCGCGTATCATAGGGTCTGTTCCCGCTTCGTCGCAAGCCGCGCTGCTGTGCACTAAGCGGGAGTAGCCCCTAACCAATCCGCGTAAAAAAAGACCAGCTTTCCCGCCAGATCGCCATTGGCGACCTGTTTACGAGTCCAGTGTTCGGCATGCGCCAGCAGTTGCGCTTCATGTTCGAGCATCGTCAACCAGGCCTCGCCACTGCCTTCGCCGCTGTTCCAGGCACGCCAGAAACCCCGCAACGCATCACTCGCCTCGGGTGTAAGGCCACGCAGATAGAGTTCGAAAAAAGCATTGAGCTTGTCCCAGTGAGCATCCTCTTCCTGCGGATAGATATGCCAGACCAGTGGTCGCCCGGCCCATTGCGCGCGGATAAAGGATTCCTCGCCACGTACCGCATTGAAATCACAGCACCACAACAGCATGTCGTACTGATGCTGGGTCATGAATGGCAGCACGGCGATATCCAGCGAACCACGCTGATAGCGATCACCGGCGCGCAGCTGCTCAAGCTCCAACCAGCGCGCCACGTCCTCCAGCACACGACCTTCCGGCACCAGTAACTGCGACGGCTGTGCCTGCGCCGCCAAGGCATCGAGCCAGCTGGCGATGGCAGGGTTCTCGTAGGCGAACAACGACAGCAGCGTCGTACCGGGCTGTACGTTCAGATCGAAGCTCTGCAGAAAGGCTTCGCGCAGCGAGAGGTCATTCTGGAAGGCCTCGCGCCGGGCAATCAAATCGCCCTCGCGTATGAGCCCGCCGGTGCCTTCTTCGAATCCAGGGAAAAAGAAATACTTCTGCAAACCATCGGATTGCATGGAAGGCAGTGCGTGGCAGCCCACCACCCAGTCTTCGGCACTCAGGTATTCCAGATTGAGCCAGAGAATGCGCCGCTTACTGGCGGCCATGGCGGCGATGTATTCATCAGGCAACCGGCACGCAAAGGCTTCGATCACCACATCGGCAGGCTCGACGTCCGGCCACTGGGGCGACCAGTGGCGGATTTCGACGCCTTCATGCCACTGCTGGCTGGCCGTGGCGCTGGCGCTGGGCTGCAGCCGGGCAAAGGTCTGCAGGTCATCGATCCACAGGCGCACCTGCTGTCCATGTTCGACCACCAACTGCCGTGCCAGACGCCAGGTCACGCCGATATCGCCGTAGTTATCCACCACAACGCAGAAAATATCCCAGCTCGCTTTAACCGACAAAACGATTGCTCCTGCAGAAATATCAGGACAGTTTGCACCAGCCTTGCAGGCTGAAAAAAAGAAGGATACAGGCTCATCCAGGCAGATGATCTTGAAGCGATACGCTTGCTTTTGTGACAGCAGGTCAGCAGCGTAGCTGACTGAGGAACGGATCGAATCCGAAAGTGTTGCGAGGAACAGCGCTTCGTTATGGAGGTGAACCCTACCAGCCACACCCCGGCACACAATGTCACCGCTGCGGCTGCTCCCTTCCGGGCCTGACCGGGTTCACGGCTGATCGTTGCGAGGGGACCGGCAGGGCCCACCATAACAAACGCCCGCCTGGCGGCGAGCGGCGCCATTGTACCGGCTTGCTCCCAACTTACAACTGATTCATTGCGTGATTGCCGCGACAAGCGCAAAGGCTGATTGCAGCCACCTGCAAGGGCAACGCATGATACGAATCGTAGAAACAAAGACACCGCAATCCCGGAAGGCCTGGCCCGTCCATCAGTCCATTGAAAAAAATCCTTTTGAGTTCCGATCACCACGAACCCCCGGGTAAAAGCAACAGTCTGTTGCTGGACAAAACGCATCACTCATCAGTGTTGTGATGCTGCACAATTCGCTGCTGAAATCTCGGCAGATCCGAACCAAACGGCGTTGCTGTCGTGCAATCAGGACTGACGCGCCACTGTAAAGAGGTAAGCATGAGCACAGCTCCAATCGCCATTGTCGGGACCGGCCTTGCAGGCCTTTGCGCAGCGCAAACGCTGCATGCCGCCGGGCAGTCGGTGCAACTTTTCGACAAGAGTCGCGGCCTTGGCGGACGCATGCTCAGCAAGCGCAGCGAAGCGGGCCATCTGGATCTGGGGGCACAATATTTCACCAGCCGGGACCGGCGCTTTACCGAGGCCGTGCGCGACTGGCAGGCACGAGGCTGGGTTGCCGAGTGGTCACCGAACCTTTATCAGGCCCGAGGCGGACAGTTGTCGCCCTCTGCCGATGAACAGTTACGCTGGATCGGCGTCCCGCAGATGAGTTCGATTGCCCGCGGCCTGCTCGGCGACATACCAGTCACCCTCTCCTGCCGCATCACCGAAGTCTTTCGCGGCGAGGAATTCTGGACGCTGGTTGATGCCACGGGTGTCAGCCATGGCCCCTTCAGCCAGGTGATCATCGCCCTTCCAGCACCTCAGGCCAGTGCGCTGCTGGCCTCGGCACCGAAGCTGGCCGCCGTCGCTGCCAGTGTTGCGATGGAACCAACCTGGGCCGTGGCACTGGGGTTTTCCACACCGCTGGAAACCGGCCTTGATGCCTGCTTCGTACAGGACGACGCCCTCGACTGGCTGGCCCGCCACAACAGCAAACCCGGTCGCGATGACCGCCTCGACACCTGGGTTCTGCACGCGACCAGCACCTGGAGCAGGCAGCACCTGGACCTGCCCAAAGAGCAGGTGATCGAGCAGTTGCATGGCGCCTTTGCCGAGCTGATCGACTGCGCCGTACCGGCGCCGGAGTTCACCCTCGCCCACCGCTGGCTATACGCCCGGCCGAGCCAGTCCCACGAATGGGGAGCACTGGCGGACGCTCATCTGGGGCTGTATGCATGCGGCGACTGGTGCCTGTCCGGACGTGTGGAAGGTGCCTGGCTCAGCGGCCAGGAAGCTGCACGCAGGCTGCTGGAAAACCTCTGAAGACGCAAAGCGGACTGCGCCAGAAGGTCCGGAGCAAGGCTGCAGGGTAAAGTGGCGCGGTGCTATCATGCCGTCTTTCTTGCCCTGCCTGTCCGGAGTCACGATGAACCCCTCAACCCTGATCGGCATTATCGCGAGCATCGGACTGCTCGCCGTGGTGATGCTGTTCGCTGCGGAAGACCCGTCACTGTTCATCGACCTGCCCAGCATCGGCATCGTGGTGGTCGGCACCCTGGCTGCAACCTTCATCAGCTACCCGTTGCGGGAAGTCATGCGGGTGTTCGGGCTGATCTGGACGGTGATGCGCAACGAGCGTCTGTATACCCATCAGGACCTTGAGGAACTGGTGCAGATATCCCGACTGTGGATAAGCGGTGATCTGCCTGCGGTCGAACGTGCGGTGGAAAAGGTCAGCAACCCCTTCCTGCGCACGGGCGTGCAGCTGGTGGTCGACAATACCCCGGAAGAAGACATCATCGACCTGCTGCAGTGGCGTATCGCTCGCCTGCGCGCGCGGGAAAATGCCGAGGCGCAACTGTTCCGCGCCATGGCCAGCTATGCCCCGGCATTCGGCATGATCGGCACCCTGGTCGGGCTGATCAACCTGATGTTCATGCTCGGCAGCGGCGACATGGAGCTGATCGGTCGCAGCCTCGCCGTGGCCCTGATGACCACCTTCTACGGCATTCTCCTGGCCAACCTGTTGCTCAAGCCCGTGGCAGTTAAACTCGAACGCCGCACGGAACAACGCGTCGCCCTGATGAACCTGGTGATGCAGGGTATCTCGATGATGTGCAACCGCCGCAGCCCGGCGTACATGCGCGAAACGCTGAAATCCTTCATCGCTCATCACGACGACGACATTCGCGATGCCGGTAATGGCAGCTCGCGCGTCAAGTCGCAGGACGCCTGAGTTGAACGGGCAATCAGCACCTGGCGGTCGCTTCGCCAAATGGCATGTCGAACCACGTCAGGATGAGGAGCAGGACGCCTGGCTGCTGACCTATCTCGACATGCTGACCCTGCTGCTGGTGATGATGGTGATCATGCTCACCCTGGCCGGCAAGGGCGACGGCGAGAGCAGCCAGCCTGCTATGAACAGCGACTCCACGTCGGACACCCTGATCGTGGTCGGTAATCCACTGCAGATTTCAGACTCGCCGCTGCCCATCGCTCCGATTATCGCCGATCCGCTGGCCGAACCCCCGGCAGCCACGGATGAGCAGGAGAAGCTGGCGATGGATCTGGGTGAAGACATCGAGGTGATCATCAATGAGGGCAGTATCAGCTTTCGTATCAGCAGTGAGATTCTCTTCGGCTCCGGCCAGGCCGAACTGGAAAATGCCGGTCTGGACGTGATCGACCGGCTGATCCCGACCCTGGCAGCGAGCAAGCACCGGATCATAGTCGAGGGCCACACCGACAACCTGCCCATCCAGACCGAACGCTTCCCTTCCAACTGGGAACTCTCGGCCAGCCGTGCCAGCAGCGTGGTGCGCTATCTGCAAATGACCGGCATCGAGGCCGCCCGCATGAGCGCCACCGGCTACGCAGACACTCGCCCGCTCGGTGACAACAGCGTTGACCAGGGCCGCGCCAGCAATCGCCGCGTCGAACTGATCATGCAAACCCAGGCGGAGTAGCCCTGATCCGCAAGCGGGAATACGGCATCAACCCAGCGCGGTATCCAGAAACATCATGACCGCAAAGCCGCCCATCAAGCCGACGGTTGCCGAGGTCTGGTGACCATTGCGGTGGGTTTCCGGGATGACCTCATGGGACACCACGAAGATCATCGCGCCGGCAGCCAGCCCCAGGCTGACCGGGTAGGCGATGGCGAAGCCACTGGATATCCCCAGACCAACCAGCGCACCCAGCGGCTCCATTAGCCCCGACGCAGCGGCAATCAGCACCGCCCGCAACGCGGGGAGCCCGATGCTTCGCAGCGCCAGCGCCACGGCCAGCCCTTCAGGGATATCCTGGATCGCAATCGCCATGGCCAGCGGCACGCCCACATTCATGTCACCCTCGGCGAAGCCCACGCCGATGGCCATGCCTTCGGGAATGTTATGCAGGATGATCGCGAAGACAAACAGCCAGACCCGACTGATGCGCTGATGCTCCGGCCCGAAGGCCCCGGCGCTTTCATGCTCATGCGGCGTGAAATAATCCAACCCGAGCATCAGCAATACGCCCAGCCCAAGGCCCGCTACCACGGTCGCTGCCGCGGCGGGTCCACTGCCCAGCAGATCGCGCGCTGCCTCCAGTCCCGGAAGAATCAGTGAGAAGGAGCTGGCGGCGAGCATCATCCCGGCGGCGAAGCCGAGCATGCTGTCCTGCATACGCACTGAAATATTGCGCAGCACGATGGCCATCAACGCACCGAACGAGGTTGCCGCAAAGCCGGCGGTGCCCCCGAGCAGCGCGTAGCGGATATTGATCTGTTCGCTGTTTTCAAAGGCGCTGTAACCACTGGCCGCAAGCAGCATCAGCACGATCAGCAGCGTGCCACCAAGCCCCAGCGCAACCAGGGGATTTGCCTGCGCATGGGCAAGCCATACCGCACGCAGCGATGCTGTTGCATTTTGGGTAGTCGTTGCCATTTTGCGCCCTTGCACGGAGTTCTGTTGCCATCGCCGCAACCGTAATCGCAACGCATGACAACGCTAGGACCCTAACCGCCTCGCAAGGTTTTCAACAGGCCCGCAGCACCTGCCCTGCGACCTTGTAGCCAGTGAAGAGACTCACCGGTAGGATGCACCGGGAAGAACTGCCGATCCATAGGACTCGAATGAAAGACGATATTTCCGCCCCGGCCAACATGCAGGATCAGCAACAGGCAATGCTCCGGCGACTGGCGCGCATCGAAGGCCAGATTCGCGGCATTCAGGCGATGATCAAGCGTGGCGAAGATTGCGAGTCGATTGCCCAGCAGTTTTCCGCCTCACGCAGCGCGCTGGACAAGGCCTATCGACTGCTGCTCACCTGTCTGCTCGAAGAAGCCCTGCAGGACAAGGAGCAGGACACTACCGAAGCCCTGACGCGCGTTCGCGAGATATTCACCAAATACACCTGAGCACTTCCCCACATCACCGCGCCTGGAGCTTCCAGGCACGGTGGATCTTGCTGTTGCGACGAAAATCCTCATCCAGCGTGGCGCCGGTGATTTCCTCTACGGCGTAACGCTCGACCATGCCCGGATCAAGCACGAACTTGCGGAAGTTGTTGGAAAAATAGAGCGTTCCACCTGGCGCCAGACGCGCCATCGCCAGATCCAGCAAGGCCACATGATCACGCTGAACATCGAACACGCCCTCCATCCGCTTGGAATTGGAGAAGGTCGGCGGGTCGATGAAGATCAGGTCATATTCGCCACGATCCTCCTCCAGCCATGCCATCACATCCGCCTGTTCCAGGCGCTGCCGATCCGACAGACCGTTCAGCGCCAGGTTGCGCCGTGCCCAGTCGAGATAGGTTTTCGACAGATCGACACTGGTGGTGCTGCGAGCACCACCCTTGGCCGCATGCACGGTTGCCGTCGCCGTGTAGCAATACAGATTGAGAAAGCGCTTACCGGCGGCTTCACGTTGAATGCGCAGGCGCATCGGACGGTGATCGAGAAACAGCCCCGTATCCAGATAATCGGTGAGATTCACCAATAGCTTGACGCCACCCTCGTTCACCTCGAGAAATTCACCCTGACTGGCCTGGCGCTCGTATTGGCGCGTGCCGCTCTGACGCTCGCGCCGCTTGACCACCACCCGCTCGCGGGAAATGCCCAGCGCCTGGGGAATCGCTCCCAGCGCATCGAACAGACGCTCCTGGGCCTTCTGCGGGTCAATCGAACGTGGCGGCGCGTATTCCTGCACATGCACCCAGTCCCCGTAGAGGTCGATGGCCAGAGCATATTCCGGCATGTCGGCGTCATACAGGCGGTAACACTGGATGCCTTCCTTGCGCGCCCACTTGCCCAGTTGGCGGAGGTTCTTCTGCAGACGATTGGCGAACATCTGCCCGCCTTCACTGAGACGCGCCAGTTCCGCCACCGGTTGCGGAACGATATTGTCAGTCTTGTCGACAGAGGATGCCGAACGCTGGCCGGTGACGAACTGGTCCAGCTCAACCTTGATCAGCAACAGCTTGCAGGGCAAGGCGCCGTTCCAGAAGGCGTATTGCTTGTGGCTGCGAATGCCCATGCGCTTGCCCAGGTCGGGAGCAGACGTCAGCACTGCCGCCTCCCAACCGAGACAGGCCTGACGCAGGCGTTCACCGAGGTTTTGGTAGAGATAGACCAGGCTGGCTTCGTCACCGAGGCGCTCGCCATAGGGCGGATTACAGATCACCAGCCCTTTCTGGTTCTGATCCGGGCGTGGCTCAAAGGTCGCCACATCGCCCTGATAGACGCGAATCCAGCTCGCCAGCCCGGCCCGCTCGATGTTGTTCTTGGCCGGCTGGATAAGCCGTGGATCGGCTTCGTAACCGCGTATCCACAACGGCTGCCGGGCCATGCCTGCCTCGGCCCGTGCCTGCGCCTCGTCATGCAGACGGTTCCACAGTGCCGGCACATGCCCGAGCCAGGCGCTGAAGCCCCAGCGCTCGCGGCGCAGGTTAGGTGCAATATCGGCGGCCATCATGGCGCCTTCGACCAGAAAGGTACCCACGCCACACATGGGATCGGTCAGCGCACCACCGGCTGCGGCAATGCGTGGCCAGCCGGCACGGATCAGCACGGCGGCGGCCAGGTTCTCCTTGAGTGGCGCCGCGCCCTGCTGCAGGCGATAACCGCGCTGGTGCAGGCTATGCCCGGACAGGTCCAGCGACAGCACCGCCTGACCGCGATCCAGGCGCAGATGCACGCGCAGATCCGGGTTCAGCTTGTCGACGCTTGGCCGCTCACCGGCAGGCGTACGCAGCCGGTCGACGATGGCGTCCTTGACCTTGAGTGCGCCAAAGTGGGTGTTGTCGATTCCCGAACCATGACCACTGAACTCAACCGCCAGCGTGCCGGTTGCATCCAGATGCTCGGACCAGTCAACCCGGTAAACACCGTCATAGAGTGTTTCAGCATTTTCAGTGGCGAAGCGGTCGATCACCAGCAATACACGATTGGCCAGCCGCGACCAGAGGCACAGCCGATACGCCACTTCCATCGAGCCGAAGCCACGAATGGCGGAAGTCTGCTCGCGCGCCTCTTCGAGCCCAAGGCCGATGGCTTCGTCGAGCAGCAGGCCTTCGAGGCCTTTGGGGCAAGTGAGGATGAGTTCGTGGCGATCAGTCATGGCATGTCCAGAAAAGTGTTCGGTTTGGCAGTGCGCTTCGCCCTGTCAGACCGGGGCAAACGGTGTATTGGCCTGCCCTTTTCAAATCGGTGCAGGTGTCACGCCGACGGCCTCGTGTAATCCACGGTTGGCGCGCCTTATGGGAGAGAGCAGGGTTCGGTTACTTCCTTATGACAAAACGATCATTCCAGCTTCGGACGCATTGGGTTAGAACTCGACTCAGTCCGGCAGCGCAATGCTACCGGAAGGACTCCGCCACGCCGGCAGCGGAATCCGATGGCAGTCTAACTGCCCGACCTCGCCATGAGGTCAACAGGAACACCAGTCAACCACTGAGGGCAATACCCAATGAGAAGACTCAAGCGTGATCCGATGGAACGAGCATTTCTACGCGGTTATCAGCATGGCATACACGGCAAATCTCGCGATCTGTGCCCCTTCTACCATCCCGAAGTGCGCCAAGCCTGGATTAACGGCTGGCGGGAGGGTCGCGGCGACAACTGGGATGGTCTGACCGGCACCGCCGGTCTTCATCGACTGAACGAACTCAACGCGGTCGGCTGACACAGGATCACACCGACTTCAACAGGCACGCCCCACCCGGGCGGCGGGCTGAAGCCCAGGGGCTCCCCAAGGGAGCCCCACCGGGTAATCGAATACCTTCTAGAAACTCCCATCCTTGCGCGAGCGAATGGCTGCGATGGCATCCACCGACTCGCGTATCAATGCGGGGCCCTTGTAGATAAAACCTGTGTAAAGCTGCACCAGGCTTGCCCCTGCCTCGATCTTTTCCGCCGCGTGACGCCCTTCGGTGATACCGCCAACCGCGATGATCGGCAGGCGCCCCCCCAGGGTTTCAGCCAGCACCTTGACGGTATGTGTGCTCTTGTCCCGAACCGGCGCGCCGGAAAGCCCACCGGCCTCATCGGCATGGGCCAGCCCGGCGACGCCGTCACGACCCAAGGTGGTATTGGTGGCGATGATGGCGTCCATCCCGGCCTGAAAAACCGTATCGGCCACCAGTACGATTTCTTCGTCGGTCATGTCAGGGGCTATCTTGATGGCAAGCGGTACGCGCTTGCCATGCAACACTTCCAGATCCTCTCGACGCAGGCGAAGCGCATCGAGCAGTTGCTTGAGCGAATCACCGAATTGCAGGCTGCGCAGCCCCGGCGTGTTGGGTGAACTGACATTCACCGTGACATAGCTCGCCTGGTGGTAAACCTTGTCCAGGCACAGCAGATAGTCGTCCTGGGCGCGCTCAACCGGCGTATCGAAATTCTTGCCGATGTTGATACCCAGAATGCCCTTGAAACGCGCCGCATCAACCCGTTCCAGCAATGCATCGACGCCATGGTTGTTGAAACCCATGCGATTGATGATCGCCTCCGCTTCCGGCAGGCGAAAGATGCGCGGCTTGGGATTTCCAGGCTGCGGTCTGGGCGTCACGGTGCCTACTTCGACAAAGCCAAAGCCCAGCTGTGACAGGCCGCAGATCGCCTCGGCATTCTTGTCCAGACCTGCCGCCATACCGACGGGGTTGGGAAAGTCCAGCCCCATCACCCGCACGGGCAGGCTTGCCGGTGCCTTGCTGAGCATGGCGTTCAGCCCCAGTCGGCCACCCGCCCCGATAAGGTCCAGCGACAACTCATGGGAATTTTCAGGGGTTAACTTGAATAGCAGCCGGCGAGCCAGGTTGTACATACGCAGCTAGATCCTGGGAAAGTTGACGCGAAAGTATAGCAGGCAGGACGCTGCTACAGCGGTGTGCAAATCACCATGAGCGCCCCATTCAATCGAGTTTGCGCAGACAAGTCAGCTTGCCGTCCTCTGAAAATTCCATTTCGAATGAACCATATACCCCGACGGTTGTCGTAAACGGGCGCAAGTGGTGAGCTGGCAAACTGACACGTATCCCATCCCTGCTTCTTACCAGAATGCGGTTGGCCTGCCCCTGATAGACTGCCAGCAACCGCTCGGCAGGCAATGCGATATCCAGCACGAGGCGTGGCATGGAGGCTCCTTTAATGATCAGTACGACGATATTGCCACAAGGCTGTGTCCTCAGTGTCTTGCTACCTGTCGCGCGCCCCGCTTGCAACCTGGGTCTTCGCAAAGCCAGTGCAGGTTCTTGCAGGCTCTGGCACACTTTGCCCCCTGTACAGCGAGCCCATCCAGAATGATGAGCCAATCCGAGTCGATGCCGTCCGTGATTTCCCGACTTGCCAGATTCGCCCAGCGCCTTGGGCTGACCGGAAAACCACCGCGTCAGACGCTTGAGCACGCCAGTCAGATCCGTTTGCCCTTCGAACCCCTTTGCGAACCGGCCCCCAGTATTTTCTGGCATGACGGCCCTTGCCTGCAGAGGGTCGTCGATCTGCCCCGTAGCGCACTTTCCGGGCCGATCCAGGAAGACAAAGCCAAGGCCCATGCCGCCCTGACACGTCTGGTGCGCAAGGAAGTCACTGCCTATCCGTCTATGGACCTGTGCCAGATCGACGGTATCAGTGGCCAGAGCCCAGACGGCAATAGCTACCCAACCTTCGAGGCGTTTGCGGCGACGCCAGGCTGCCGCCAGCTGCGCGTGATCAGCTACAAGGATTTCCTGCGCACCCTTGGCACCGCCCTGCCCGGTTTTGAACAACAGACGCCGATAGAACTGCGCCAGGCCAGCTGGCTTGGCGAACGAATTTACTGGGCAGGCGAATATCACGTCGAGGCCTTTGCCTGTGCCATCGCCTATGCGCGGCTCAGAGGTCTGGAAGTGATGCTGCCTTGCGAACTGACCGACTACCGACTCGACAGTGCCGGCTTGCAGGCGCTTGATGACGAATACCATGCCATTGCCATGCCCGCCCAAGCCTGGAGTGATCGCGACTTCATGGGATTGCTGCTTGACGCCAAGGTGCCTTATGCCCGCCTGCATCTGCTGCGCAATGCCAACAACTCCGAACTACTCCTGCTGGACAAGCGCGTCAGTGCTGCCAACGCGCTTGGCGAAGGGCTAAAACACGCCGGCGCACCAGACATGGTGCGGTACTTGCGCAACCTCCCGCAGATCACCCGTTTCCGTCTCGGCCATCAGCCTCAGGAAGCTTGAAGCAGTAGCCGACACACGGGCTCACATCCTTCACAGCTCAAGCCGCTCCCACGAAAGCCAAGTCGCTGCTCGCGGGAGCGGCTTCAGCCACTAGGTTCGTGGCTTGATTGCCTGGCAGACCATGCTCACCTGTCCGCCTCAGGCTGGCGCTGTGGCTTTTCCAGCGCAAGGTCCTGCAGCTCGCGTCCAGCTACGGCGTACATCGCATAATCAACGCTGCCGGCACGCAACTCGGCCAGCATGCGCCGCCAGCGTTCGACCTGATACTGCCGCTGCTCCAGCCACGCCTGCACCAGCAAATCAGGATCATCTGCCGGTCCATCCATCTGCAATACCGACACGGTGATCGCACGCTGCTGGTTGTCCAGATCGTCGCGGAAGCCCTCGCGCGCCAGCGCCTGCCAGTTGTTTTCAACCGGCAGCGCAGTCAATTGCTGCAGGTACCAGGGCAGCTCCAACGCACCGCCCACTGCAAAATAGGCTGCGGCCACCTCGGTCGGCAGCCGTCCAGTTTCGTCGGCAGCCTCAAGGATGGGCAACAGCGTGTACAGGTGGTGTGTACCGGCGACCATCCGCGCCAGCAGTTCCGGAACACCCGCTTCGGTATAACGCTCATAGCGCGCCTGCCACAGCTCGCGCGTACCGCCCTGAAGGAGTGCATCGAGTTTCAGTCCGAGCGCTGCTACTCGCGGGCCGAAATGTCCTACATCACGCGCCGCATCAAGTTCGTTGCGACGATTACGCAGAAACCAGCGCGTAGCACGTCGACCCAGCCGCATCAGCTCCTCCATGAGATGCAGCTGCAGCTCGGCCGGGACCCTGTAATCCAGCGCCTCGATCTGGCGGAACCAGTGCGGCAGATGGAAGATATCGCGCACTATCACGTAGACCCCGGCAATATTTGCCGCGCTCAGGCCGGTAGCCTCGCGAAGTCGCTGAACGAAGGTGACGCCCATGTTGTTGATCAGGTCGTTGGCAATCTGGGTGCTGACGATTTCCCGCTTCAGCCGGTGCTGCAGCATTGCGCCGCGATATTCTTCGGCCAGCACTTGCGGAAAGGCGCTTTCCATCTCCCGCGTCAGGTAGGCATCATCCGGCACCTGAGATTGCAGCAGTGCTTCTTTCAGATCGATCTTGCTGTAGGAAATCAGTACCGACAGCTCCGCGCGTGTCAGCCCCTTGCCCTGGGTCGCACGCTCGTCCAGCGTTTCATCGCTTGGCAGGAACTCCAGCGCGCGGTCCAGCAACCCTTCGGCCTCAAGCGTACCGATCAAACGCCGATACTCGCCGCCGCCCGTGCGGGCACGCCGTTCGGCCTGGGAAAGGGCCTGGGTCTGCTTGTAGTTGTCGTGCAGTACCAGCGCAGCGACGGCATCGGTCATCTGGAACAGCAGCTGGTTGCGTTGCTTGCCGGTCATGTCTCCCGCGCTGACGATTTCGTTCAGCAGAATCTTGATATTGACCTCATGGTCGGAGCAGTTCACACCGCCGGCATTGTCGATGAAGTCGGTATTCGATGCGCCGCCATGCAGGCCGTACTCGACACGCCCGAGCTGGGTGACACCCAGATTGCCACCCTCGCCGATGACTTTGGCGCGCACCTCGCAGCCATTGACCCGCACGCCGTCATTGGCCTTGTCGCCGACATCCGCATGGCTTTCCGCCGAACTCTTGATATAGGTGCCAATGCCACCATTCCAGAGCAGGTCCACCGGCGCCTTGAGCAAGGCATGGATGAGCTCGGCGGGGGTCAGCTGGTCCGCGGCAATATCGAAGCGAGCCTTCATTTGCGGGCTGATGTCGATACGCTTGGCCGAACGTGAAAAGACGCTACCACCGGCGGAAATCAGCGAGGCATCGTAATCGCTCCAGGAAGAGCGCGGCAGATCGAACAAACGCTGACGCTCGATAAAGCTGCGCGCAACATCCGGTTCAGGATCGATGAATATATGCAGATGGTTGAATGCGGCCACCAGTTGCAGGGCTTCGGACCTGAGCATGCCGTTGCCGAAGACGTCCCCGGCCATGTCACCGATACCAATCACACTGATACTGTCGGATTGAACGTCGATGCCGCGCTCGCGGAAGTGCCGCTGAACCGAAACCCAGGCACCCTTGGCGGTGATGCCCATCTTCTTGTGGTCATAACCGGCCGAGCCGCCTGAGGCAAAGGCATCGCCCAGCCAGAAGTCGTACTCGGCGGCGATGCCGTTGGCCGTATCGGAGAAGGTCGCGGTGCCCTTGTCAGCGGCGACGACCAGATAAGGATCATCCTCGTCGTAACGCAGCACGTTGGCCGGTGGCACAACCTGCCCGTCCTTGAGATTGTCAGTGATATCCAGCAGACCGCTGATAAAGATCCGATAGCAGGCGATTCCCTCGGCCAGCACCTCGTCGCGCGAACCGCTGGGTAACCGGCGCGGCACGAAACCGCCCTTGGCGCCACCGGGAACGATGATCGCGTTCTTCACCTGCTGGGCCTTTACCAGACCCAGCACTTCGGTGCGATAGTCCTCTTCACGGTCGGACCAGCGCAGCCCGCCGCGCGCCACCTTGCCGCCACGCAGATGCACGCCTTCGACCCGCGGCGAGTAGACGAATATCTCGAATTTAGGCACAGGTCGCGGCAGCTCCGGGATCAGGTGCGGGTCGAACTTGAAGCTGAAATAGCTCTTGGGCTTGCCGCTGGCATCGGCCTGATAGAAGTTGGTCCGCAGGGTGGCTTGGACCAGCGCCAGATAACGGCGCAGAATGCGGTCTTCGTTGAGTACCGCAACCCCATCCAGCGCGGTGAGGATCGCCTGCTGCAACCGCTCCTGCTTGTCGGCCAGATCCTCTTCGCCCAGCTTGCGCGCCAGATAAAAACGCGTCTTGAACAGCCGCACCAGCTCGCGCGCGATATCGGCATGATTGAGCAGTGCGCTGGCGATATACCCCAGATCGAAGCCCATGCGGATCTGCTTCAGATAGCGACCATAGGCACGCAGCAGGGCCACTTCACGCCAGGTCAGCCCGGCAGTCAGCACCAGACGGTTGAAGGCATCGTTTTCCGCCTGTCCAGTGTGAATATGAATGAAAGCGTCCTGCAGCGACTCGTTGATCTCCATGAGGTCGATTTCAAGGCCTTCGGCATAGGTGAAGGCGAAATCGTGAATCCAGTATCGGCGACCGTCCTTGCCCTTCAGATGGAAGGGAAACTCGCCCAGCACACGCAAACCGAGGTTTTCCAGAATCGGCAGCATGTCCGACAGAGGCAGCGGGGTATCCAGGTGATAGAGCTTGCAGTGCAGGCGATTCTCGACGGTGGTGATCGGCTGATAGAAACTCATTGCCAGCGGGCGCTCATCGCTCAGGCCAAGCACGTACTGCATGTCAACAACCGCCGAAAGCGGGTCGAAGCGTTCGCGGTAGCCCGCCGGAAAGCCCTTGGGAAAGCCACTGAGTATGCTGGTTCCCCGGGCTTCGCCAAAGCGCTCCACCACCAGACCGGAGTAGTCGTCCTGCCAGGTACGGCAGGCCTGCACCACTTCCTTCTCCAGTTGCAGCGGATCGATCTGCAGCGGCTTTTCCGGGTCCAATCGCAACAGGAACTGCACGCGGATCAGCACCGATTCGGAGAAATAGGTGGAAAACTCACAACCACTGGCCCCCAGCCGGTCGATCAGCACCTGCTGGATACGCAGGCGCGTTTCGGTCGAATAGGCATCACGCGGAACATAGGCCAGGCAATAGCAGAAACGACCATAGGGGTCGGTACGCAGGAACAGCCTCAGCTTGTTGCGCTCCTGAATCTGCACAATGGCGATGGCGGTCTCGAAGAGCTGGTCGAGGGTCATCTGGAAGAGTTCATCGCGCGGCAATACTTCGAGTACCTGGATGAGCTCCTTGACCAGATGCGCCGAGTCATCGAACTGCGAGCGCTCAACGACTTGTGCAACCTTACTGCGGATATAGGGAATGCGCCGCACACTCTGGGTATAGACCGAGGATGTAAACAGACCGAGAAAGCGACACTCTCTGGTGACCCGGCCCTGCGCATCGATCTCGCGGATGGACACATAGTCGGGATAGGCCGGTCGATGCACGCGGCTGGGGGTCGCCGCCTTGGCGAAGGACAGCAGCAGCGGCTCGCGCAGATAGGCCAGCGCTACCGGCATGGACAGGCAATCTTCATCCTCACCGGTACGCAGATGCCGCGACAGGCCCAGCAGCGATGATTCATCGTAGACAAGACGCCCGCTTTCACCCTGATCATCAAGCGTGAATTCCTCGTAGCCGAGGAAGGTGAAATGGTCATCTGCAAGCCAGCGAATGAAATCCATGATCTCGCCCAGCTGTCCATTGCCCTCCTGCACCTGCAGCCGGCTCAAGCGCCCGTGATGCTCCTCGGCCTTGGCCTTCATCGCCGGAAAATCACCTACCGTCAGGCGCACATCGGCCAGCACGGCGTGCAGGGACTGCTCCAACTCACGCAGGGTCGCAACGCTGGCGCAACGATCTATTTCAACGAAGATCAGCGACTCTGCATGACTGTCATCGGCACTGGTGCCTTTGGGCAGCAGCTGCAGAAGGCTGCCATCGGTATCGCGACGAACCTGCAGGACAGTGTTTTGCAAGGTATGGATGGCATAACCGCGGCGCGTCAGCTCCATGCGTACCGAATCGACCAGAAACGGCATGTCCGGGTGCAGCACCTCGACCAGGCTATGGGTCGACTGCCAGCCGTGCTTCTCGTAATCAGGGTTGAACACCTGAACCTGCGGATGCGCTGGATCGAAACGTTCCAGCAGGCGCCAACTGGCCAGCGTCGAGCCGACCAGATCACTCATGCGCCGTTCGACAAGCTCGGACAGAGCGACAATGCCAAAGAACTGCTCGGCGAACAGCCCTACTTGTGGCAGGAGCTGCTCATCGACATGCTGTGCCAGGGCCGCTTGCAGTTGTTGCTGGAAGTCGGCTTTGCTGGCTGCGGTAAAGAACGCCATTGGTTAGCTCCATTGCTGGCAGGATTCGACAAGCCCTTTTGCGGACATGACTGGTGACGAAACACCTTAGTTCAACCCGCAGCCGGGGTCTGCTCCCATTTCGTCGCGGTCACAAAAAGCATGCGTCATGTAATCAAGTTGCCGAGCCGCGCATAGCCTCAAACCCGCCAATGAATTAAAGTCTGGACCGGCGCGCGCCCTGCCCGAGACGCCCTTCAGAAGAGCCCCGACGATGGACCACCGTGAAGCAATGGTCGCCTTGCGACAGTTTCTTTCTACCCAGATTCTTGGCCAGGAACGCCTGATCGATCGACTGCTGATCGCCCTTCTGGCCGATGGCCATCTGCTGGTCGAAGGCGCGCCCGGGCTGGCCAAGACCCGCGCCATCAAGGAGCTCGCCGGCGGTCTCGAAGCCGAATTTCACCGCATCCAGTTCACCCCGGACCTGTTGCCTGCCGACATCACCGGAACCGAAATCTATCGCCCGGAAACCGGCAGTTTCGTCTTTCAGCAGGGGCCGATCTTTCACAACCTGGTGCTGGCCGACGAGATCAACCGTGCTCCGGCAAAGGTTCAGTCGGCGTTGCTCGAAGCAATGGCCGAACGCCAGGTCAGCGTTGGCCGCAGCACCTATGACCTGTCGCCACTGTTTCTGGTGATGGCCACGCAGAATCCCATCGAGCACGAAGGCACCTACCCGCTGCCCGAGGCGCAGCTCGACCGGTTTCTGCTGCACGTGAGGCTCGGCTTTCCCGACGCCTCCGTTGAGCGGCGTATTCTCCAGCAGGCACGCGGCGAAGCCATCAACGGCGAAACCAAGCCCGAACACCGCGTTTCGCAGCAGGCAATCTTCGCCGCGCGCAAGGAAATCCTCGATCTGTACATGGCCGATGCGGTGGAGGAGTACCTGGTGCAGCTGGTCATGGCGACCCGCACACCTGCCAAGTTCGATGCCGAGCTGGCGAGCTGGATCGCGTATGGCGCCAGCCCGCGCGGTTCGATTGCACTGGACCGCTGCGCACGCGCCCATGCCTGGCTGGCGGGCCGTGACTTTGTCAGCCCCGAGGACATTCAGGCCATACTGTTCGACGTACTGCGCCACCGCCTGATTCTCTCGTTCGAGGCGGAAGCCGCCGGAATCGATCAGGACCGTGTCATCCAGCGCATTCTCGATGTGGTCGCGGTGGCCTGATGCACGCACAGGCTTGCGCCACCGGGCAGCCGAGCGAGCAGGACTCCGCTATCCGGGTGAGCCTTGCCGATCTCATCGACATGCGCCATCGCGTTCGTGAAGTGCCATTGTTTTCCACACCGCACCGGCGCAGCCCACTGGTAGGTCTGCACCATTCCAAGCTGCGCGGGCGCGGCGTGGATTTCGATCAGGTTCGTATCTATCAGCCCGGCGATGATGTCCGCACAATCGATTGGCGCGTCACGGCGCGCACCCAGGAGCCGCATACCAAGCTCTTCCACGAAGAGCGCGAGCGGCCGATCTATATCGTCGTCGAGCAGAGTCCACGGCTATTCTTCGGTAGCGGCCGCCTTTTCAAGTCAGTGCTGGCGGCCCATGCGGCAAGCCTGATCGGCTGGGCAGCACTGAGCCACAATGATCGAGTCGGCGGCTTGGTGTTCGGTAGCGAGCAACAGGAGATCAAGCCGCGGCGCAGCAAACAGAGCCTGTTGCAGCTGCTCGATCGCGTCACCCGAGCCAATAATCACCTGCAACCGGACAGCCGACTCGACCCGGAAGCCTTCAGCATGGCCTTGCGCCGGGCTCGCGAAGTGCTGCGCCCGGGCAGCCTGTCGGTAATCCTCTGCGACGAGCGAACCCTGACAGACGCGGCAGAACAGCAGCTCAGCCTGCTCGCGCGGCATGTCGATCTGCTGTTGCTGCCGCTGTCCGACCCGCTTGATCGCGCCCTGCCCGCCGCCGGGCTGCTGCGTTTCAGCGAAGGTAGTGCGCGGCTGGAACTGGATACCCACGATGCAGACCTGCGCATGCGCTACCGCGAACTGGGCGAAGCACGCAGCGCGCGCTGGCGGCGGCTGGCCGATCGCCTGCGGGTACCGCTGATGCCGCTCGATACCCAGCACGACCTGATCGAGCAGTTGCGCGAGCATCTGAGCGTCCGCCACCCGAGCGCACGGCCATGAACCCGCTCGATCAACTGGCGCCACTGATCAGCCCCGAACCGATCAGCTGGTGGCCACCGGCTCCGGGCTGGTGGCTACTCGGATTGCTGCTGCTCATCGTTTTTGCAGTTCTCTGGCGACTGCGCCATCGTCTGGGCAAGCGCAAACCTCGTGTTCAACCCGAACCACCGCTGGACCCGCAGCGTCAGGAAGCGCTGATCGAACTGTCTCGTCTGGGCAAGCCCTACGGTGGCCAGCCGGCCAGCCAGTGGCTGCAGCAGCTCAACGCACTGCTCAAGCGACTCTGTCGCATTCGCTATCCCAATGACCACCCGCACACGCTCAGCGGGCGTGCCTGGCTGGCGTTTCTCGATAGCCGCTGCCCGGCTGCCGGACTGACACGCTGGATGATCCTGGTCGAAGGCGCCTACCGGGCCGAGTGCCGCCTCGACGACAAGGCCATCGACGGTCTCGAACAATCCGTCGACATCTGGATTCGCAAACATGTTTGAACTGGCCTGGCCCTGGGTCTTTCTGCTGCTGCCGCTGCCCTGGGTGCTACGCGCACTGCTGCCGCCCGCCGACAGCGGTGAAGCCGCCTTGAAGGTCAGCTTCCTCGACGAGTTGCAGCAGCTCTCCGGGCGTCGCGCACGGGTAGCCCTGCCCGCCTGGCGCCAGCAACTGCCTTATCTCACCATCTGGCTGTTGCTGCTGTTCGCCGCGGCTAGGCCGCAATGGCTCGGCGAACCGCTGCCGCTGCCCACCAGTGGCCGCGACCTGCTGCTCGCGGTGGATGTCTCCGGGTCGATGGATTACCCGGACATGCAGTGGCAGGGTGAGGAGCTGACACGGCTGGAGCTGGTCAAAGTGTTGCTCGGCGACTTCATCGAGCAACGCCATGGCGACCGCGTAGGGCTGATCCTCTTCGGCAGCAAGGCTTATCTGCAGGCGCCGCTGACCTTCGACCGCCACACCGTGCGTGTCTGGCTGGATGAAGCGCGGGTTGGCATCGCCGGCAGCAATACCGCCATCGGCGATGCCATCGGCCTGGCCGTGAAACGGCTCAGGGAGCGCCCGGCGAACAGTCGCGTGCTGGTGCTGATCACAGACGGCGCCAGCAACGGCGGCGAGATCGATCCGCTATTGGCCGCATCGCTGGCCGCCGAAGAAGGTGTGCGAATCCACACCATCGGCATCGGCGCCGTTCCGGAAGAAGGTGGCGTGCTCAGCCGCTTCGGCTTCAATCCGGGCCTGGACCTCGATGAACCCACCCTTCGCGCCATTTCCGAACAGACCGGTGGAGAATATTTCCGGGCCACCTCCAGCGCTGAGCTCAAGGCCATCGGCGATACGCTGGATCGTCTCGAACCGGCAGCCCAGCAACCAGCCCAGGCTCGCCTGGCCGAAGCGCTTTATCTATGGCCGCTGTCGACAGCCTTGCTGATCAGTCTGCTGATGGTCGCTGCCAGTCTGTGGAGCGCCCAACTGCAACGCCTGGCGTGGCGACGGGAGCAGCGCCGATGAGCGATCTGCTGCCCCATCTGCTGCGGCCTTACTGGTTGATCATCCTGCCGCTCCTGATCTGGCTGCTATGGCGGCTCTGGCATCGCCAGTTGCAGGTCGGTCGCTGGCAGCGCCTGCTGCCCGAAGCCTTCCACGCCGCCCTGCTGACCCGAGGCCGGCTGCGCCATAGTCGCCTGCCCTGGCTGGTATTGGGCCTGGCCTGGTTATTAGCAGTCATCGCATTGCTGGGCCCAAGCTGGCAGCGGTTCGAGCAACCCAGTATCAAACGCAGCGATCCTTTGGTGGTGCTGCTGGAGCTCACACCCGCGATGCTCGCCAGTGATGCGCCCCCCACTCGCCTGGAACAGGCCAAGCGCAAACTGCTGGATCTGCTGGAGCGTCGCCAGGACGTACAGACCGCCGTAGTGGTATTTGCCGGCAGCGCCCATACCGTGGTGCCGCTGTCCGACGATCTGGCGACAACCCGCAACCTGCTGGATGCCTTGCACCCGGCGCTGATGCCCGAGCCTGGCCAGCGCGCCGACCTCGCCGTTGCCAGGGGCCTCGCTCTGCTCGAACAGACCGGTCTGGGCCGTGGACGTCTGCTATTGATCGGCAGCAGCCTTGATCAGCACGAGCGCAACGCCATCAGCACACTGCTGCAGGGGCGCGGTGAGCGCCTGCTGATCCTCGGCGTCGGCACCGAGCAAGGCGCGCCGATCGCTGGGGAAAACGGCAGTTTCCTCAAGGATGCCCAGGGCGCAATTCTCATTCCGCGCCTGGACAATGCCGGATTGCAACGTCTGGCTGGTGAACTGGGCGGTCGCTATCAGCAGGCACGATTGAGCGACGACGACCTTGTAGCCCTCGGCCTGTTCGATCAAGCAGGCACATTGCAGCACGACGACGAGATCACTCGCCTGGAAGCCTGGCTGGATCAGGGCCACTGGCTGTTACTGCCCCTGCTCCTGCTGGCCGCCCTGGCGGGACGGCGCGGCTGGCTATTCTGCCTGCCGTTGCTCCTGTTGCAGCCGCAACCTGCCAATGCCGTCGAATTCGATGACCTCTGGCTGCGTCGCGACCAGCAGGGCCAGCGCCTGCTCGAGGCCGAGCAGCCGGCAAAGGCCGCCGAACGCTTTATCGATCGTCGCTGGCAGGCGACAGCGCGCTATCAAGCCGGCGACTATGCCGGCGCTGCGGCGTTGTTCGCCGAGGGCGATACCGCCGCCGATCACTACAATCGCGGCAACGCCCTGGCCCGTGGCGAGGCGTTCGAAGCCGCCATCGAGGCCTATGATCAGGCATTGGACCTGCAGCCCGATCTGCAGGCAGCACGACGCAACAAGACGCTGATCGAAGAGCTGCTGCGTCGCCAACAGGAACAGCCCGGTCAACAGCAGGATAAGCAGGACGAGCAGACCGAAGAGCCCCTGCCGCAGCCCGAACAAGCGCAGTCACAACAATCGGGTTCGGCCAGTTCGCCTTCGCCTGAAGAGGCCCAGGGCGAGCCGGCCAACCAAGCCAGCGGTGCCTCGCAGCCATCAACAACCGAAGCAGAGAAAGACTCGGAAGAGGTGGAGGCGCCCACGGTCCAAGCACAACATGAAGCGCTTCCCGAGCAGGAGCGGCAACAGGCGATGGAGCAATGGTTGCGCCAGATTCCGGACGACCCCGGCGAGCTGCTGCGACGAAAATTCCTTTACGAACAACGCAAGCACCAGGAAACCAATCGATGATGCGCCTGATGGCTTTTCTTCTGCTCGGTCTGATGGCCAGCCAGGTGGCTGCCGTTGGCCTGTTCGCCCGCGTGGATCGAACCCAGCTGAGCATTGATGAAACCTTTGAACTGAGTCTGGAAAGCCAGGGCAGCGCGGTATTCGGCAAACCCGACCTGCAGCCTCTGGATGAGCTGTTTGAAGTCTTCGATACCCGACAGGTCAATCAGCTCTCCAGCAGCAATGGCGAAGCCCGCGCGCTCACGCGCTGGTCGATCACCCTGCGCCCGCGACAAACCGGCTATGTCGTGATTCCGCCGCTGCAGTTGGGCGACTGGCGCAGTGAGCCGATCACGTTGCTGGTACAGGAATCGCTGAAAAATACCGAAAGCGACCAGCTCGCGCCGATCTTCATCGATGCCAGCGTCGATCAGGAAAGCGTCTACGTGCAAGCCCAGGTGATCCTTACGCTGCGCATCTTCCATTCGGTTTCGCTGTACGACGACAGCACCCTGTCGCCTCTGCAAATGCCCGAAGCACTGGTGGAGCGACTCGGCGAACCGCGCACCTACGAGAAGACCATCAACGGTATCCGCCATGGTGTTATCGAAGTGCGCTATGCGTTGTTTCCGCAGAAATCCGGCGAGCTGACCATCCCTGCCCAGCTGTTCAGCGCAACCACTGTAGCCAACGGCAGCAACTCGCTGTTCGGCTCGCGTTCAGGTCGCTCGACCCAGGTTCGATCACCCAGCATCCCGCTGACGGTCAAGGCCAAGCCAGCAGACTATCCGGCCAACACGCCCTGGTTGCCGGCGCGCAGTCTGACGCTGGTCGAGGCCTGGAGCCCGGAGCCGGACCAGGCACAGACTGGCGAGTCGCTCACCCGTAGCCTGCTGCTCAAGGCCGAGGGCCTGACCAGCACACAATTACCAACCATCGGCTCTGCACAAAGTGCCGGGTTGCGCCGTTACCCGGATCAGCCGAGCCTGGCCAACGAAGTCAGTGGTGTGGGGCTCGTCGGTAGCCGCGAGCAGCGCGAAGCATTGATTCCGACCCGCAGTGGCACGCTGCAGCTGCCCGCGCTGGAAGTGGTCTGGTGGAATACGGTTGAAGACCGCCTTGAACGCACCACGCTGGACGAGCGCACCCTGAATGTCGCCGACAATCCGAATCTTGCACCACCACCCGCCGAGCTACCCGCCGCAACGTCGGTGCCTGCCGAACAACAAATACTCTGGCCCTGGCAACTGAGTACCGTGCTCTTCGCCCTGACCACCCTTGCCGGCTTCGGACTCTGGCTGCATGCACGCCGACAGCCAGCGGTGCACCGCGCACTCCAACCCGGCCCTTCCCCGCGCAGCCTGCTCGACGACCTGCGTCGCGCGTGCCAGGCCAACGACTCCCAAGCCACTCGACAAGCACTGGACGCCTGGGCGCGGCAACAACCGGAGACGCTGGCCGACATGGCCGCCCGTTTCGTGCCGCTGTCCGATGCGCTGGACGGCCTCAATGGCGCGCTCTACAGCGAAGCCGGTCAGCGTTGGCAGGGTGAAGCCCTGTGGCAGGCCATCCAGGCGCTACCACCGGCCTCCAGCCCGAGTGCCGGACCGGACCTGGGTGCCCTGCCGCCGCTGTATCCGCGCTGACGTCAACAGACGGCTCACAGGCCAATGCAGTGCACGTTCCTCGCGTCGTGCACCTCACGCTGGCATATCGCTTGCTTCAGGCTTGGCCCAGACATGTCCTGAACCGTCGCACACTTGACCGAAACCTGTGCCGCACGCTTCGCAATGAAAAGGCACTTCCTGATGACTGAACCCGCCACCCCGCACCGCCATGATGCACTGGCCTGGGTCGCCGGCAGCGATGCACCGGAGAAGAGCACGCTCAACCTCGGCTTTCTGCCCCTGACTGACGCAGCCTCGCTGATCGTCGCGGCCACGCAGGGTTTCGCCCAGCCCTTCGGGCTGACGCTCAATCTGCATCGGCAGAATTCCTGGTCGGCCCTGCGCGACAAGCTGACAGGGGGCGAGCTGGACGCCGCCCATGGACTCTACGGGCTGATCTATGCAGCTCATCTGGGCATCGGCGGCAGCCCGGCGGTGGACATGGCAGTACTCATGGGCCTGGCGCAGAACGGCCAGAGCATCACGCTTTCCGCTCCGTTGAAAGCGGCTGGCGTGACCAATCCCGAGGCACTGCGCAACCGCGTGCGCCAAAGCGATGCGCGCATGACCCTCGCGCACACCTTCCCCACCGGCACGCATGCGCTGTGGCTCTACTACTGGCTGGCCGCCAATGGCATTCATCCTCTGCAGGATGTGCGGACGCTCGTCCTGCCGCCCTCGCAGATGGTGACGCATCTGCAGGCCGGGCGCATCGACGGCTTCTGCGCTGGCGAGCCCTGGGGGGCGCAGGCAATCGCCGAGGGCGTTGGTTTCACCCTGGCGACCAGCCAGTCGATCTGGCCGGATCATCCGGAAAAGGTACTCGGCTGTACACGGGCATTCGTCGAGCAGTACCCCAACACTGCGCGCGCACTGGTGATGGCGATTCTCGAGGCAAGCCGTTTCATCGATCAGAGTCAGGAAAACCGCCGCAGCACTGCGCAGCTGATTGCCGGCAGCGAGTATGTCAATGCGCCGCTGGCGGCCATCGAGTCACGCTTTCTCGGCTCGTACCAGGATGGTCTGGGCAACACCTGGCACGACGAACACCCACTGCGCTTCTTTGCGGATGGTGCGGCAAACATGCCTTATCTGTCCGACGGTCTCTGGTTCATGACCCAGCTGCGACGCTGGGGCCTGTTGCGCCAGGACCCGGATTATCAGTTGCTGGCGAGCCAGGTGCAGCAGACTGAGCTGTATCGACAGGCCGCCGAAACACTCGGTATCGCCGTGCCGGAATCGCCCATGCGCAACGCCACGCTGATGGATGGCAAAACCTGGGACGGCAGTGACCCAGCAGCTTACGCCCGCAGTTTCACGCTGCACGCCATGGCCGACCAGGCCGTGGCGAGCGTACTTTGACGAGGGGGCCGGTATGTTGCGTGTCCTGCTGATCGACGACACCCCACGCAAGATCGGACGCCTGAAAAGTGCGCTGATCGAGGCCGGCTTTGAAGTCATCGATGAATCCGGCCTGACCATCGACCTGCCCGAACGGGTCGAGGCAATCCGCCCGGACGTGGTACTGATCGACACCGACTCACCGGGCCGTGATGTGCTTGAGCAAGTGGTGCTGGTCAGCCGTGATCAGCCGCGGCCCATTGTCATGTTCACCGACGACAGCGACCCCGGCGCCATGCGCCAGGCGATTCGCGCCGGTGTCAGCGCTTATATCGTCGAAGGTATACAGGCCAAGCGGCTTAAGCCGATCCTCGATGTGGCGATGGCGCGTTTCGAGACCGACCAGGCGATCCGCGCGCAATTGCAGGCCCGCGAGCAGCAACTCGCCGAACGCAAGCGCATCGAACTGGCCAAGGGCATGCTGATGAAGATGCGCGACTGCAAGGAAGAAGAGGCCTATACGCTGATGCGCCGCCAGGCAATGAGCCGCCAGCAGAAGCTGATCCAGGTCGCCGAACAAATCATTGCCATGAACGAATTGCTCGGGCAGTAACAGTCTTTCACGTCTCCCCCCGCCATCGTCATGGCTTGCCTGAGTTGCCCCGATCTGGCCCGCGGTTGCGCGCTCATTGTGCAGCGCACGGCCAGCACGTTACTGCCAATTACCCGGAACCCGCGCAGAGCAAGGCTCCCAGCGTCTGGCACGCAAGATGCTAGAGCTGTTGGTGCAGGCCAACGGCGGTCTGCAATCACGACAAAGGCGTCGCATCATTCCTGCTCCGGCAGGCGTGCTGCGACGCCTTTTTGGTTTCCGCCTCGATGCCGAGGCGGCCTGAGCAGCCCTGGCGGCCAATGCCGCGTTACGAACCTTCTGGAGCCGATCCAATGAGCACGAGTTTCTGGAAATCCGGCCACACGCCGACCCTGTTTGCCTCCTTCCTCTACTTCGACCTGAGTTTCATGGTGTGGTACGTGCTCGGCCCGATGGGCGTGCAGATTGCCGCCGACCTGGGCCTGACCACCCAGCAACGCGCCTTCATGATCGCCACGCCGATCCTCGCCGGTGCCGTGTTACGCCTGGTGCTGGGCATCCTGGCCGATCGCACCTCGCCGAAAACCGCAGGCCTGTTCGGACAGGTCGTGGTCATCATCGCGTTGTTCATTGCCTGGCTGCATGGCATTCACAGTTACGAGCAGGCTTTGCTGCTGGGCCTGTTCCTTGGCATGGCCGGCGCATCCTTTGCCGTCGCGCTGCCGCTGGCGTCGCAGTGGTATCCAGCCGAGCACCAGGGCAAGGCCATGGGCATCGCCGGTGCCGGTAACTCCGGCACCGTACTGGCAGCGTTGTTCGCGCCGGTCCTGGCGACCATTTTCGGCTGGAACAACGTGTTCGGGCTGGCGCTAATCCCCCTGGTACTCACCCTGATCATCTTCGCCAGTGTGGCGAAGAATGCCCCCAACCGCCCGGCGCCGAAGTCGCTGGCCGATTACATGAAGGCACTGGGCGACCGCGACAGCTGGTGGTTCATGTTTTTCTACAGCGTGACCTTCGGCGGCTTTCTTGGCCTGGCCAGCACCCTGCCCGGCTATTTCCACGACCAGTACGCCTTCGACCCGGTCAAGGCCGGCTATTACACCGCCGCCTGCGTCTTCGCCGGCAGCCTGTTGCGCCCACTCGGCGGTGCGCTGGCTGACCGCATTGGCGGCATCCGGGCGCTGCTGGTGATGTACACCGTCGCCGCGTTCTGCATCGCCGCGGTGGGTTTCAATCTGCCAAGCTCCACGGCGGCCCTGGCACTGTTCGTGGTCGCCATGCTCAGCCTGGGTGCCGGCAACGGCGCGGTGTTCCAGCTGGTGCCGCAGCGTTTCAACAAGGAGATCGGCGTGATGACCGGGCTGGTGGGCATGGCCGGCGGCATCGGTGGTTTTCTGCTCACCGCCGGGCTCGGCGCGGTCAAGCAGTCGACCGGTGATTACCAGCTCGGCCTCTGGTTGTTCGCCAGCCTCGGCGTGCTGGCCTGGTTCGGCCTGTACGGCGTCAAGCGTCGCTGGCGCACCACCTGGGGCTCGGCTGCAGTGACCGCAGCGCGGGTTTGACTCACCAGCAGCACCGGATGCCAACATGCCCCTGCAATTGAGTTATGGCGAAGCCAGTGCCGCCGGCCCGCGCCCGGAAAACCAGGATGCGATACGCATCGTCACCCCGGCGCCCGGGCTGGCCACCGGCAAGGGCTATCTGTTCGCCCTGGCCGATGGCGTCAGCCAGTGCGCCGATGGCGGATTGGCCGCGCGGGCGACGTTGCAGGCACTGGCCTTCGACTATTACGCGACGCCCGAGACCTGGGCCGTCGCGCAATCGCTGGACCGCGTGCTTGTTGCACATAACCGCTGGCTGCAGGCCAACGGTGGCAGTCAGCCGCTGTTGACCACCTTGACCGCACTGGTCCTGCGCGGTCGACGCTTCACCCTGGCTCATGTTGGCGACTGTCGCGCCTACCGTTGGAACGGTACGCAGCTTGAGCGGCTCAGCGAAGACCACGTCTGGGAGCAGCCTGGCATGCAGCATGTGCTCAAGCGTGCGCTGGGGCTGGATCAGCATCTGGTGATGGATTATCTGGACGGCGAACTGCGTGAAGGCGAAAGCTACCTGCTGCTGAGCGACGGCGTCTGGTCCTGCGTCCCCGAGCGAGTCATCGCGCATATTCTCCGCAATCAACCTGACCCCAGCGCCGCCGCACGGGCGCTGGTCAATCTGGCGCACCAGAGCGGCAGCCAGGACAACGCCAGTGCATTGCTGCTACGAGTCGAAGCGTTGCCCACAGCAGTTCTTGCCGACACCCTGGCTCAACTCGATCACTGGCCGCTACCGCCGAAGCTACACGCTGGTCAGGCATTCGAAGGCTGGCAGGTAATTGAGCTGCTGCATGAGTCGAGACAATCGCTGATTTACCGAGTGCAGGATGCTCAAGGCCAAGACTGGCTGCTCAAGACGCTGCCACCCAGCCGCCAGGACGAGGCGGACGCCGGGCCGGCATTGCTGCAGGAAGAGTGGTTCATGCGCCGAGTTGCCGGACGCAACTTCGCCGAACTGCATCCGCTGCCAGAACGCCAACACCTCTATTACGTGCAGCGCGAGTACAGCGGGACAACCCTGGCACGACGCTTTGAACGGGACGGACCGCTGCCACTGGCCGATCTGCTGCAGGTCGCGTCCCGGCTAATCCGCGCGGTCGGCATGCTGCATCGGCGCAACATCCTTCATCGCGATATCAAGCCGGAAAACCTGCTGCTGGGCGAAGAGGGCGAGCTACGCATCCTGGATTTCGGCCTGGCGTTCTGTCCTGGGCTGTCTCACGACCTGCCCAATCAGCTGCCCGGCACGCCGAGTTTCATTGCACCCGAGGCCTTCGCGGGGGCCGAGCCCGGTGCGGCGCAGGATCTCTATGCCACCGGCGTGACGCTTTACTACCTGCTGACCGGGCACTACCCCTATGGCGAGATCGAAGCCTTCCAGCGTCCACGCTTCGCTAATCCCACGCCTGCCAGCCGCTATCGCCCGGACGTGCCGACCTGGCTGGAGGAAAGTCTCAGCCGCGCGGTAGCGGTCGATCCACAGCAGCGCTTCGAAACCGCCGAGCAATGGCTGCTGGAACTGGAACAGGGTGAACAGCGCAGCGCCAATGTCCGGCCACGTCCACTGCTCGAACGTGAGCCGCTAAAGGTCTGGCGCGGCATTGCGCTGCTGGCGTTGCTGCTCAACCTGCTGCTGGTGGTGCTGCTGATAAAAGGTGCGTAATGCTCAGCGCCGGGTAATCAGCCCCTGGCGCGCCACCCGGGTCAGCTCACGTACGCACTCTTCCAGTCGTTCGGCAGTTGGCGCCTGAATGACCGCCAGATCGAAACTGTCAGTCGCGAAGCGCGCCAGCGACTCTTCCGCCGCGATGAACTGGATAAGCAGGGCGCGGGATTTGCGATTACGCCGCGGCCAACCGTCGAGGTAGCGCAGCAGAGACGGCTGGTGAGTACCGCCCAGAAGGATTTTCGGATTGCCGGGAGTAAGGCCGCTGGTGATAGGGGCCAGGCGCAGCTGTGCGTGTTTTGCGTTCATTGATTCAACTTCCGCCTCAAGGATTCCGCTGGGCAGCGGTGGGAGGCGACACCGGAACCAGCGCTTTAGCGGTATTTCGAAGCCATTGGCTTCAGGCGCCCCGCAAGTAGCTGACTAAATCGGCGCATGGGCGAAACTGTAGAAAGCCGACCACCTGCTGTCAACGGTGATTTCAAGGGTCGAATCAGGGGCAGTTCGCACCACCACGGCGCAAGCCGCTGCATATCAGTGCAACGGGCACCTCGGCGAAGACGCAGGCGTGCCTCAAGCCGTTGATAAATGGTGAATTTCAAAGTTGGCACAGCTTCTGCTATTTGAAACTTCGAAGAATCATAAAACCTGACCCTCAACGTGGAGTGGCCAGGTTTCCCGACAGAGCGGGACTCGGACAAAGGCGTCCTCACTGGGTAACCGGTGGGACGCCTTTTTTGTTGTTGAAAAATTCGAGCGGACCAGACGGCTATGTCGAATGGCGCGGAGAACAGCATGAAAAAACTCAAACTGGTAATGATCGGCAACGGCATGGCCGGCGTGCGTACCCTGGAAGAACTGCTCAAGCTGACCAACGAACTCTACGACATCACGGTGTTCGGCGCCGAGCCGCATCCCAACTACAACCGCATCCTGCTCTCCCCCGTGCTGGCCGGCGAACAGCAGTTCGAAGAGATCGTGCTCAACGACCTCAACTGGTACGCCGAGAATGGCATCCACCTCATGCTCAACCGCAAGGTGGTGAGGATCGACCGGGTCAAACGCCGGGTCATCGCCGATGATGGCAGCGAGGCGGAATACGACCGCCTGCTCATCGCCACCGGCTCCAATCCGTTCATCCTGCCGATTCCCGGAAAGGACCTGCAGGGCGTGATCGGCTACCGCGACATCGCCGACACCCAGGTGATGATGGAAACCGCCAAGACTCACAAACATGCGGTGGTCATCGGTGGCGGGCTGCTCGGCCTGGAGGCGGCCAACGGCCTCAAGCTGCGCGGCATGGACGTCACCGTGGTGCACATCGGCGACTGGCTGATGGAGCGCCAGCTGGACAAGACCGCCGGCACCCTGCTGCAGAGCGCGCTGGAAAGCCGCGGCCTGAAGTTTCTCCTGCCCAAGCACACCGCCGAACTGCTCGACAACGGCGAAGGCCGGGTCTGCGCGGTCAAGTTCAAGGACGGCGACGTGATCCCCGCCGACCTGGTGGTGATGGCCGCCGGCATCCGACCCAACAGCGAGCTGGCCGAACAGGCCGGCATCCCGTGCAACCGCGGCATCCTGGTCAACGACACCCTGCAGACCTATGACCCACGCATCTATGCCGTCGGCGAATGCGCCAACCATCGTGGCACCGCTTATGGCCTGGTCGCTCCGCTGTTCGAACAGGCCAAGGTCTGCGCCAATCATCTGGCCATGCTCGGCTTTTCCCGCTATCTCGGCTCGGTAACTTCGACCAAGCTCAAGGTCACCGGCATCGACCTGTTCTCAGCCGGCGATTTCATCGGCGGCGACGGCACCGAGACCATCACCCTCTCCGACCCCATCGGCGGCGTCTACAAGAAGCTGGTGATCAAGGACGACGTACTGGTCGGCGCCTGCCTGTACGGCGACACCGCCGATGGCGGCTGGTACTTCCGCCAGGTACGCGAGGGCCAGAACGTGGGCCAGATACGCGACCACCTGATGTTTGGCGAGGGTGCGATCGGCGACGCCGGCCACCAGGGCCAGAGCAAGGCCATGTCGATGCCGGACGACATGGAAGTCTGCGGCTGTAACGGTGTGTGCAAGGGCACCATCGTCAAGGCGATTCAGGAACACGGGCTGTTCTCGGTGGACGAGGTGAAAAAGCACACCAAGGCCGCCAGTTCCTGCGGCTCCTGTGCCGGCCTGGTCGAGCAGATCCTGATCAACACCGTGGGTGGCGCCGCCGACGTCAAGCCGAAGAGCGAAAAGGCCATCTGCGGCTGCAGCGACCTTAACCACGGCCAGGTGCGCAAGGCCATTCGCGAGCACCACCTGACCAGCATTCCGGCGGCCATGGCCTTCATGGAATGGCGCACGCCGAACGGCTGCGCCACCTGCCGCCCGGCGCTGAACTACTACCTGATCTCCACCTGGCCGGGCGAAGCCAAAGACGACCCGCAATCGCGCTTCATCAACGAGCGCGCCCACGCCAACATCCAGAAGGACGGCACCTACTCGGTCATTCCACGGATGTGGGGCGGCGTTACCAATGCCGCCGAACTGCGGCGCATCGCCGATGTGGCGGACAAGTATCAGGTGCCGATGGTCAAGGTCACCGGCGGCCAGCGCATCGACCTGCTGGGTATCAGGAAGGAAGACCTGCCGGGCGTCTGGAAAGACCTGGACATGCCCTCCGGCCACGCCTACGGCAAATCCATCCGCACCGTGAAGACCTGCGTCGGCAGCGAGTTCTGCCGCTTCGGCACGCAGAACTCGACGCAGATGGGCATCGACCTGGAACACGCCCTGTTCAACATGTGGTCGCCGCACAAGGTCAAGCTGGCCGTCTCCGGCTGCCCGCGCAACTGCGCCGAATCCGGCATCAAGGACGTCGGCATCATCGGCGTGGATTCCGGCTGGGAGCTGTACATCGGCGGCAACGGCGGCATCAAGACCGAGGCCGGCGAGTTCTTCGTCAAGGTGAAGAGCGCCGAGGAGGTCATGGAATACAGCCTGGCGTTCCTCCAGCTCTACCGCGAGGAAGCCTTCTACCTCGAACGCACCGTGCACTACCTGCAGCGCGTCGGCATGGATCACATCAAGAAGGCCGTATTGAACGACGCCGAGCGACGCAAGGCCCTGTACCAGCGGCTGCTGTTCTCGCTTTCCTTCGAGCAGGACCCGTGGCAGGAGCAGCTCTCCAAGCCGCAGCTGAAGAAGGAATTCGACCGCATCGCCGTCAAGCAGCTGGAAACCGAAAACGCCTGACAACACAAACTGGAGAACACCATGAAGTGGCTCGATATCTGCGACCTGGATGAGATCAACCCGCTCGGCTCGCGCATCATCGCTGGCCCCAAGGGCGATATCGCGATATTCCGTACTTCCGACGATCAGGTCTTCGCCCTCGACGACCGCTGCCCGCACAAGGGCGGCCCGCTGTCGCAAGGGATCGTCTACGGCAAGCAGGTCGCCTGCCCGCTACACAACTGGCAGATCGATCTGCAAAGCGGCGAAGCACTAGCGCCCGACGTCGGCTGCGCCCACCGCCACGAGGCGCGCGTCGAGAATGGTCGCGTGCAGCTTTCGCTTAACCAGCGCAAGGAATGCGCGGCCTGAACACACCGCAGTTGACCAGCACCTTTTCCCAGGAGACGACGCCATGCGTATGACAACCGCCTCGACCTGCTGCTACTGCGGTGTCGGCTGTGGCGTGCTGATCGAGCACGACGGCGAGCGCATCCTCGACGTGGCTGGCGACTCCAGCCATCCGGCCAACTTCGGCAAGCTGTGCAGCAAGGGTTCGACCCTGCACCTGACCGGCGACCTCGACGCCCGCGCCCTCTATCCCGAGCTGCGCCTGGGTAAGGGCCTGGCCCGCGGCCGTACCGACTGGGACAGCGCCCTGGAGCATGCCGCTAACGTGTTCGCCGAGACCATCCGCGAACACGGGCCGGACAGCGTCGCCTTCTATGTCTCCGGCCAGCTGCTGACCGAGGACTACTACGCCTTCAACAAACTGGCCCGCGCCCTGGTCGGCACCAACAACCTGGATTCCAACTCGCGGCTGTGCATGTCCTCGGCAGTGGTCGGCTACAAGCGCAGCCTGGGCGCCGACGCCCCACCCTGCTCCTACGAGGACATCGAGCAGGCCGACTGCCTGCTGATCGCCGGCAGCAACATGGCCTATGCGCATCCGGTGCTGTTCCGCCGACTGGAGGAAGCCAAGGCGAAGCGACCGGAGATGACCATTATCGTCGTCGACCCGCGGCGCACCGACACCAGCGAGCTGGCCGACCTGCACCTGCCGATCCTGCCGGGCACCGATGTCGCGCTGTTCCACGGGCTGCTGCATATCCTCATGTGGGAAGGCTGGATCGACCGCCGCTTCATCGATGCCCATACCGAAGGCTTCGATGCGCTGAAAAGCCTGGTGCGCGATTACACCCCGGCGATGGTCGCCGACCTCTGCGGCATCAGCGTCGACGACCTGCAGAGCTGCGCACGACTGATTGGTAGCGCGCCTAGTTTTCTAAGCCTGTGGTGCATGGGCCTTAACCAATCCACCGCCGGCAGCGCCAAGAACAGCGCGCTGATCAATCTGCACCTGGCCACCGGACAGATCGGCAAGCCGGGCGCCGGGCCCTTCTCGCTGACCGGCCAACCGAACGCCATGGGCGGACGCGAAACCGGCAGCCTGTCCAACCTGCTACCCGGCCACCGCGACGCAACCAATGCCGAACACCGCGCAGAAGTGGCGCACTATTGGGGTGTCGAGCAGCTGCCCAAACAGCCTGTACTGTCCGCCATCGAGCTATTCGAGGCCGTGCGCGCCGGCAAGATCAAGGCGCTGTGGATCGCCTGCACCAACCCTGCTCAGTCGCTGCCGGACCAGCAGAAAGTCCATGAGGCCCTGGCCGCCTGCCCCTTCGTCGTGGTGCAGGAAGCCTTCTTCACGACCGAAACCTGCCGCCACGCCGACCTTCTGCTGCCGGCCGCGAGCTGGGGCGAGAAGGAAGGCACCGTGACCAACTCCGAGCGTCGTATCAGCCACGTGCGCCGCGCCGTGCCGGCCCCAGGCGAAGCCCGTGCGGACTGGGCGATCACCTGCGATTTCGCCCGACGCCTGGAACGTCACCTGCGCCCCGGCCAGCCGAGCCTGTTCACTTTCGAGAATGCCGAAGCGCTGTTCGAGGAGTACAAGCCGCTCACCGCCGCCCGCGATCTGGACTACAGCGGCCTGAGCTACGCACTGATCGATACCCTCGGTCCGCAGCAATGGCCGTTCCCACCGGGCAGTAAACAGGGCACCACGCGGCTGTATAGCGACGGTGTGTTTCCCACTGCCAATGGCCGCGCCCGTTTCATCGCCGAGCACTACCAGGCGCCGAAGGAAAAGCGCGAGGCGCGCTATCCGCTGACGCTCAATACCGGCCGGCTGCGCGACCAGTGGCACGGCATGAGCCGCACTGGCACCGCGGCGCGGCTGTTCGGCCATGTCGAAGAAGCGTTGCTCGGAATGAACGCTGATGACATGCGCCGCCGGCGTCTGCTGGACGGCCAGCTGGTGAAGGTGAAGAGCCGTCGCGGCAGCCTGATCCTCCCGGTGCAGAAGGATGACAGTCTGCGCGCCGGCCAGGCCTTCCTGCCGATGCACTGGGGCGATCGCTTTCTCAAGGGGCTGGGCAGCAACGTCCTGACCCTGGCCAGCGTCGATCCGCTGTCGAAGCAACCGGAACTCAAGCATGCCGGCATCGAAGTGGAACAAGCCGAATTGCCCTGGCAGTTCTTCGCACTGGTCGAGGGTGATGTGCAGCGACGTTTCGAGGCGCTGCGGCCATTGTTCGAAACCTTCGACTACGCCAGTTTCAGCCTCGGCGGGCGCGAACGCTCGGCATTGCTGATCCGCGCCGCCCGGGAAGCCGCGCCAACGACTGCCGAGCTGGACGCCATCGACCGCCTGCTCGGCCTTGACGAAGGCCCGGTACTGGCCTATGACGACCCGCGTCGTGCAGTCGGCAAGCGCGTACGCATCGAGGACGGCCGCATCGTTGCCCTGCGCCTGGCCGGCGAAACCGCCGCCCGGCAGTGGCTGCGCGGCCTCTGGGAAAGCGGCAGTGCCGACGCCGAGCTGCGTCGCTGGCTGCTGGCACCGCTCAGTGCGCCGCCTGGCGGCGCGACGATCAACACCGACCGCACCCTGTGCAACTGCATGAACGTCAGCCAGAGCAAGGTCCGTGCAGGCATCGAGCGCGGTCTCGATCTGACCGGCCTCAAGCAGGAACTGGGTTGTGGCACCAGCTGTGGCTCTTGCGTGCCCGAAATCAAGCGTCTGCTGGCCAGCCAGCCGGAACGCGCACTTCTCTGATACCAACCAAGACGAGGATTACCCATGAGCACAAAAGTCTGGCTGGTAGGCGCCGGCCCTGGCGACCCGGAACTGCTGACCCTCAAGGCCGTGCGCGCGCTGGGCGAGGCGCAGGTGGTGATGATCGATGATCTCGTTAACCCCGCCGTGCTCGAACACTGCCCCAACGCACGCATCATCCCGGTGGGCAAGCGCGGCGGCTGCCGCTCCACGCCGCAAGCCTTCATCCACCGCCTGATGCTGCGTTACGCCCGCCAGGGCAAGTGCGTGGTACGTCTCAAGGGCGGCGACCCGTGCATCTTCGGTCGTGGCGGCGAGGAAGCCGAATGGCTGTCGGCGCGCGGCATCGAGGTCGAACTGGTCAACGGCATCACCGCCGGCCTGGCCGGTGCCACGCAATGCGGCATCTCGCTGACCCAGCGCGGCGTCGCCCGCGGCGTCACTCTGGTCACGGCGCACACGCTCGACGACAGCAGCCCGGAATGGCAAGCGCTGGCGAAAAGCGGCACCACGCTGGTGGTGTACATGGGTGTGAGCAAGCTGGAACAGGTGCAAGCCGGGCTCTTGGAAGGCGGCCTTCCCGCCGGCACGCCGGTGGCGATGATCGAGAACGCCTCACTGCCGCAGCAACGCGAATGCCGTTCGAGCCTCGGCGACATGTGCCGAGATGCCTTGACCTTCAAGCTGAAGAGTCCGGCCATTCTGGTGATCGGCGAAGTGGCAGCGCAGACGGCGATAGAAGCCATAAGCCAGAGCGCCTGATCCATAAGCTGACCCGTCGCGATCCGCCATAAAAAACGCGGCCCTAA
>NZ_JAMOHY010000011.1 GCF_024448695.1 Stutzerimonas stutzeri
CCCCCCGAAACATCGCCTATCCCGGTCGAATCAAACTGATCTGAGGTGCTCATGACTATCTACATTATCGACGGCACGGGAATCATCAACGGCCCGGTAGAACTCCCTGTTATCCCCGGCATCGGCATACAGTTGCCGGGCAACGCCATCAAACTGCCTGAGCCGCTAACTGAGCCATCAGCCGGTCACGTATGGGCGCTGGTTGAGGGTGCCCCGACGCAACTCGCCAATCATCGCGGCACTGTCTATAGCACGGCAACCGGCGTGGCTCAGCAGTACGATCAGTTGGGCGAATTGCCCGAGGATCTTACTACTGAACCACGCCCATCGCCCGATCACCGTTGGAGCGGCTCGGGCTGGGAGTTTGACCCCGAACTGCACGTTGCGAACGTGGTGGCCGCGCGGTCGCGGCTACAGAAGCAAGTCGACGCAGAGCGGGACAGGCGCATTGATGCCGGCGTGGAGTTCCAGGGCGTGCTTTATCAGTCTCGCAGCGGCGACCGAGAGAACATCGCAGGATCAGCTCAGCTGGCCTTTATGGCCATTGTTGGCGGAGCGCAACCCGGCGACCTGCGCTGGGCTGACCCGGCTGAGGACTTTTTCTGGATCGCCCTGGACAACTCGCGGGTGCCAATGGATGCGCCCACCGTGGTTGAATTTGGGCGTGTGGCCGCGCTGAACAAGAAGGCTCACATCATGGCTGGCTCGGACCTCAAGCAGATGGAGCCAATCCCGGCAGACTTCATCGATAACAAGTGGTGGCCATGATGGAGCGATTCCCACTTCCTTTGAATGTGCAATTGCTCCAAGGCGGCTACACAGGGCGTCTGCTGGCCAAGTTCCTGTACTGGGATGTCGACTATGCAGAAGTGGTGGTGCCGGTCGGCTTTGAAACAGACTTCGCTAGTGTCCGCCCGCTGCGCAACATCGCCGTTGGCCTGTTGGTGCTGGGCCTGGTGATTGGCTGGTTCATGGCGCCATTGGGCGCGCTGGTGGGCATGGCAAGCTATGGCGTGCTTGCGCTATACGCTGGCGTCGTCGGGTATGGCCATGCTGCTGCGACTATCCACGACCGCCTGTACGCCACGGGTGAGTTAAGTCGCAAAGCATCCGACAGGGTGTTCTATAACGCCCTACGCTCCAGCGGGGTGGCCCGCTGGCGGGCCTGGCTCATGTATGCAGGCGTCCGTCTCGGAGGGCACTGGCGCTACAGGTCAAGATGACGAAGACCATCCTGGGAGCTAAGGCGCCCAGGATGGCGGTGGATTATCCCAGGCTGAGAAACATGGCAATACCAACGCCGGCGAGCATTAGCAGTGGATGGCGGTGCCATGCCCAAAACCATGCTAGCAGCGCGATGCTATGCAGTGCAGCCATCACAAACAGCGGATCAGTCAGCATCTCAGATACCCATTAGACCGGACAAGGTTGTCCATCACTAATAGTGGGCACCGACTGCCCCTTCCTCAGCCATTCCCTGCAAATAATGCTGACGATCATGCAATGCCAAGCCCACCGCGAAATACAGTGGGTGGTGCGCGTCGTCACTATGCCAAATGGCGCGCCAAGCTATGCCAAATGCGGCGCGCGCTTACATGATTTCATTCACCTACCTGCCAGGCTTCTCCCGCACCGCTTGCCCCCCAGCGCCCGTCTACCTCTATAATCGCCGCGCTTTTTCCGCTATTTAACCGGAGAACCACAATGATTAAGCGCACCTTGGCAGCCGTTGCCGGCCTTGCCGTTTCCCTGACTATTGCCACTTCGCATGCTGCCGAAACGCTGCGGGTATCCGCCATTCCCGATGAAGCCCCCACCGAACTGATCCGCAAGTTCGAGCCGCTGGGCAAATACCTGGAAAAAGAATTGGGCATGCCGGTCAAGTTCACACCGGTTTCCGACTATGCCGCCGTGGTCGAGTCCCTTGCCTCGAACCGGCTCGACCTGGCCTGGCTGGGTGGTTTCACTTTTGTCCAGACCCGCCTGAAGACTGGCGATGCCATTCCGCTGGTACAGCGTGAGCAGGACGAGAAGTTCACCAGCAAGTTCATCACCGCCGATCCAGAGGTACAGTCGCTTCAGGACCTCAAAGGCAAGACCTTTGCCTTCGGCTCCGTGTCGTCCACCTCTGGCAGCCTGATGCCCCGCTACTTCATGCTCAAGGACGGCATTGATCCCGAGCAGTTCTTCAAGCGCATCGCCTATTCCGGCGCGCATGACGCGACCGCTGCCTGGGTCGAAGCCGGCAAGGCCGACGCCGGTGTGCTCAACGCCTCGGTGTGGGACAAGCTGGTCGAGGCCGGCAAGATCGACACCGACAAGGTACGGGTGATTTCCACCACCCCACCCTACTACGACTACAACTGGACGGTACGCGGCAACCTCGATCCGGCGCTGGTCGAGAAGATCAAAGCGGCCTTCCTCGCCCTCGACCCGGCCAACCCGGAACACAAGGCAATCCTCGACCTGCAGGCCGCCAGCCGCTTTATCGAAACCCGCCCGGAAAACTACAAAGGCATCGAAGAAGCCGCCCGCGCAGCCGGCCTGCTGAAGTGACGCTAGGCCTGTCCGGCGTGGGCTATGCCCACGCCAACGGCCAGGTAGCGCTGCAGAGCATCGAACTTCAGGTCAGCAGAGGCGAGCGCGTCGCCATCATCGGCCCTTCCGGGGCCGGCAAGACGACGCTGCTGCGCCTGCTGGCGACTCATCTGCAGCCGCACTCCGGCCAGTTCACGCTGCTCAATTGCGAACCCTGGTCGCTGTCTGCCACTGCCCGCCAAAGGCTGCGCGCGCGCATCGGCCTGGTTCACCAAGCGCCCCCCCTGCCACCGCGACAGCGGGTGATCACCTCGGTGCTGGCCGGCCAGCTTGGTCAATGGTCGCTTGGCCGCAGCCTGCTCAGCCTGCTTTATCCGCTGGACAGGCACGGCGCTGCCGAGGCGCTGAGCCGGCTGGACCTGGCTGACAAGCTCTACCAGCGCTGCGACCAGCTCTCCGGTGGTCAACTGCAACGTGTAGGCATCGCGCGCGTGCTGTACCAGGCACCGGAACTGATCCTCGCCGACGAACCGGTTTCAGCCATGGACCCGGTCCTGGCCAGCTGGTCGCTGAACATCCTCAACCGCGAAGCCGAGCGCCGTCAGGCAACCTTGCTCGCCAGCCTGCACGCCGTGGAACTGGCGCTGGAACACTTTCCGCGCGTGATTGGCGTACGTGACGGGCACATTGTGTTCGACAAGGCTTCGGCAGAGGTCAGCCAGGCCGAGCTCGACGCGCTCTATGCCAATGACCAGCTGACCGGCACCCCTGCTGTTGAACCCCTTCTGCAGCAGACCCTGCATATTCCGCGATGCTGAATCCTGCTCTCACCCAGCGCGACCCCGCCGCCCGCTCACGCCTGCTGCTGACCCTGCTGGCGCTGGCTCTGCTGTGGCCGGGGCTGTCGCTGAGCGAGCTGGATATCGGCGTGCTGTTCGATGGCAGCAACGCCGACACCATGGGCGTCTTCCTTTCCGCGTTCTGGCCACCCGAGCATGACCGCGACTTCCTCGCCCTGCTCTGGAAGGCAACGCTGGAAACCCTGGCCATTGCCACCGCTGGCATGGCCCTGGCGCTGGCCGTCGCACTGCCCTGCGCGCTGATCGCCACCCGCGCCCTGTCGATATCCGCGCTCAGCCGGGGCGGACGTCCGCATCGCTGGGCACAGGCGTTGCGCTGGCCGGTACGCGGGCTGCTGATCATCCTGCGCAGCGTGCCGGAAATCGTCTGGGCGCTGTTGTTCGTCCGCGCTGTCGGCCTCGGCCCGACCGCCGGGGTGTTGGCCATCGCCATCACCTATGCCGGAATGCTTGGCAAGGTCTATGCGGAAATCTTCGAGTCGGTCGATCCCCTGCCAACCCGCGCCCTGCTCGGCGCCGGCAGCACGCGGCTGCAGGCCTTCGCCTACGCCGTACTGCCCCAGGCTTCGGGGGAGATGCTGTCGTACACGGTCTACCGCTGGGAGTGCGCGATCCGCGCCTCGGTAGTGATGGGCTTCGTTGGCGCCGGCGGGCTGGGCCAGCAGATGGATCTGTCGATGCGCATGTTCGCCGGCGGCGAGGTGGCGAGCATGCTGCTGACCTTCCTCTTGCTGGTGCTGCTGGCAGACCTGCTCAGCCAGTTGCTGCGACGGAGGTTCGTATGAAGTCGCTATCGCGCTACGTCCTGCCGTTGTTGCTGATCGCCGCCGTGATCGGCTCGTTCGCCTACCTGCAGCTCGAAGCCAGCGCCCTGTTCAGCACGGACGGGATGGGGCAGATGGCAAGCTATGCCTCGGGCTTCCTCAACCCGGACCTGTCGGCCAGCCATCTGCGGGCTATCGGTTATGGCAGCCTGGAAACCCTGGCCATGTCAGCCGTCGGTACGCTCCTGGCGGCTCTGCTCGGCCTGCTGTTGGCGTTGCCCGCCGCCGGACGTTTCGGCCTGATCGCCCAAGGCGGCGCGCGCCTGCTGCTCAATGCCCTGCGGGCCATTCCCGAGCTGGTCTGGGCTGCGCTGATGGTGCTGGCCGCAGGGCTCGGACCGAATGCCGGCACCCTGGCGCTAGCCTTGCACACCGCTGGCGTTCTGGGCCGGCTGTTCGCCGAAGGACTGGAAAACACGCCCAGCGCTCCTGCCGAGGCGTTACGCCTATCCGGCAGCGGGCGCATCGGCGCGTTCTGCTACGGCACCCTGCCTACGCTCTGGCCGCAACTGGTGGCCTATACGCTGTATCGCTGGGAAAATAATATCCGCATGGCCAGCGTGCTCGGCTTCGTCGGTGCCGGTGGCCTGGGTCAGATGCTCTACATGAGCCTTAGCCTGTTCCAGGAAGCCCAGGCCTCGACGGTGATTCTCGCCATGCTGCTGATGGTGCTGGCCGTCGATGCGCTCAGCGGGTGGGCCAGGCAGCGTTGGGTGCGCAGCTGACTGAGGCTTTCATTGGCCCATCCTGCGGCAGGTCACCAGGGCAGCGGCTCGTCCGCAGTCAGGCTCAGCTTGTTGCGTATGTCGGCAAACATCGCATCGTAATCGGCACGCCCGTGCAGCACCGGCCCGCCGGGCAGGCACAGACCGTGGCGCACGGCAATGCGCGCGACGCGGCTGAACACGTTGTAGGCAATGTCGCGATGCAGCTCGAACTCTTCGCTGAAGGGCTTGCCATCCACCTCTCCACGCATGCTGACCTGCAGCACCTGGCCACTGTCCGGGTCATTGTGCACGCTGTACTCGATATCGCAGGCAAAATGCTGCCGGGAGCAACCGTGGGGAAAGTGGACACGGGATAGACGGCCTGGCTTGAACATGCGAATCCTTGCTTCTGCTTTGCGGAAGCGCGCATTTCATCATGCCACTCTGATATCAACCGTGATTTAAATCAGTGCAGACCCGGCTTCGCTGCCCTTTCTTGAACCAGTACCCAGGGGGCGACCACTACAGCCCATAGGGAAGGATCACGTGACAGCCAGTCTTCCGCCTGCTCCGTTTCGAGTCGACCCATATGCCCCTCGTCCAGCCATGCCGCAACCTTTTCCCGATCATCCTCGGCAACCGCCTGCGCCGCCGCGATCAGATCGAAATCGCGGGCGACTCGCAGCAGTACGCCACGCGCGAAAAAGGGCTGCAGCTCTTCCCAGGTAATGGAGGCGGTTTCAGCCAGCAGTTTGGCATAAAGGGTGCTTGATTCTTCGCTCATGGGACTCGCTCAATAAGGGTGCGGCGTAATGATAGCGTCCGGGCGGGCACCATCAAGCCGTGGGTCTCTGACTGTGCAAACGGGTGCTGACGCTTCTACACTGTGCCGGTACAGTTGCCGTGCGGTTCAGGGACGTTCGCACCCAGGCGACACCGCAGGTCACAGGTTCCAAACAATAATTATGAAAGTGGAGCGCATATGAAAATCAAGCAGCCTCTTTGCAAACTGTTTCTGGCCATCGCATTAACCAGCACAACGAGCTACAGCCTGGCCGCTGACACCATCAGGATTGCGCTGGCCGGCCCCGTCACCGGAGCGGTCGCGCAGTACGGTGACATGCAGTTCATGGGCGCCCAGATGGCCATCGACCAGATCAACAAGAAGGGCGGCGTCAACGGCCAGCAGCTGCAGAGTGTGGTCTACGACGATGCCTGCGACCCCAAGCAGGCGGTTGCAGTCGCCAACAAGATCGTCAATGACGGGATCAGCTTCGTGGTCGGGCATCTGTGCTCCAGCTCCACTCAGCCGGCGTCCGATATTTACGAAGACGAAGGCATCCTGATGATCACCGCCGCGTCCACCAGTCCTGACATTACCGCCCGCGGCTACCAGCTGATCTTCCGCACCATTGGCCTGGACAGCCTGCAAGGCCCGACCGCGGGCAACTTCATCGCCGACCAGATCAAGCCGAACAACGTTGCGGTCATTCATGACAAGCAGCAGTACGGCGAAGGCATTGCCACTTCGGTCAAGCAGACCCTGGAAAGCAAAAACGTCAAGGTTGGACTGTTCGAAGGTATCAACGCCGGTGACAAGGATTTTTCCTCGCTGATTGCCAAGCTCAGACGTGAAGGGGTCGACTTCGTCTATTACGGTGGCTATCACCCGGAAATGGGCCTGCTGCTGCGCCAGTCGAGGGAAAAGGGCCTCAATGTGCGCTTCATGGGACCGGAGGGCGTTGGCAATTCGGAAATCTCCGCCATTGCCGGCCCGGCATCCGAAGGCATGCTGGTCACGCTGCCGAAATCCTTTGATCAGGACCCGCGCAACCAGGCGCTGGTCGAAGCCTTCAAGGCCAAGAAGCAGGATCCGAGTGGCCCCTTCGTGTTCCCCTCCTATGCTGCAGTACAGGTCATTGCCGAGGGCATCGAGAAAGCAGGCAGCACCGACACCGACAAGGTGGCCGAAGCCTTGCGCAGCAATACCTTCGATACCCCGACCGGCAACCTCTCGTTCGACGAGAAGGGTGACCTGAAGGACTTCAACTTCGTGGTTTACCAATGGCACAAGGACGGCACCAAGTCCGAAGCCAAGTAACCGATAACCATCCGAGCGAACCCACCGCGCTGCTGTGGGTTTCGTTTCAGCTGATCGGGATAGCCCCGGCCACAAGTCATTCGGGCGACCCCGGCAACACCTTCAACCAAGCCCTTGGCGCCGCATTCTCCATGCAGCGTGTTCGAAGCAGGTCCGCGCCAGCGGTCGAGCAGGCTGTTGGGTGTTCAGGAGAAAAGCGATGCCTGAGCTCTACCACTATTTTCAACAGCTGATCAACGGCCTGACCGTTGGCAGCACCTACGCCCTGATCGCCATCGGCTACACGATGGTTTACGGGATCATCGGCATGATCAACTTCGCCCATGGCGAGGTCTACATGATCGGCTCTTACGTGACCTTCATCGCCATTGTCGGACTGTCGATGATGGGGCTTGATGCCCTGCCCATCCTGATGATCGGCGCCTTCGTCGCCAGCATGATCGTCACCAGCGCCTACGGCTACAGCATCGAACGGGTCGCTTACCGACCGTTGCGTGGCAGCAACCGGCTGATTCCTCTGATCTCCGCCATCGGCATGTCGATCTTCCTGCAGAACCTCGTGCTGCTGGCCCAGGATTCCAAGGACAAGGCCATCCCCAACCCCATGCCCGGCAACTTCGTGATCGGCGAAAGCATCATGAACGGGGTGGTGATTTCCTATATGCAGGTGCTGATCTTCGTCGTCACCATTGTCGCCATGATGGGCCTCACGCTGTTCATCTCCCGCTCCCGCCTGGGCCGCGCCTGTCGTGCCTGCGCCGAAGACCTGAAGATGGCCAACCTGCTAGGCATCAACACCAACAGCATCATCTCCCTGACCTTTGTCATCGGCGCGGCGCTGGCGGCGGTCGCAGCGGTGCTGATCAGCATGCAATACGGGGTGATCAACCCGCATATTGGCTTTCTCGCCGGCATCAAGGCCTTTACCGCCGCTGTGCTGGGCGGCATCGGCAGCATCCCTGGCGCCATGCTCGGCGGCCTGGTTCTCGGCGTGGCAGAGGCGTTCGGCGCCGATATCTTCGGCGACCAGTACAAGGACGTGGTGGCCTTCACGCTGCTGATCCTGGTCCTGCTGTTCCGCCCTACCGGCATCCTCGGTCGCCCGGAGGTGGAAAAGGTATGACTCGCAATCTGCGCACAGCCTTCTTCAGCGCCCTGCTGGTCATTGCCGTCGCGGTTCCGGTATTCGGCCTGAAGCTCACCACGGTGGGCATCCGCATCGAGGTGCAGGGCGCCGAAGCCGATACCTTCTGGATCATCGCCGCCTGCGCCGTGGCCATGTTCGCCTGGCAGTTGTTTCGCACCCGGCTGGCTGCCGGATGGGCAGCCAGCCCAAGCCTGCCCAGCGTTCCGGCCGGTGCAGGAAACTTCCTGACCCTGCCCTCGACCCAGCGCTACATCATCATCGCACTGATACTCGTGGCGCTTGTCTGGCCTTTCTATGGTTCGCGCGGTGCAGTGGATATCGCCACGCTGATCCTGATCTACGTGATGCTCGGCCTGGGCCTGAACATCGTCGTGGGCCTGGCCGGCCTGCTCGATCTGGGTTACGTCGGCTTTTACGCGGTCGGTGCCTACACCTACGCACTGCTGTCGCATTACTACGGCTTCGGTTTCTGGCTCAGCCTGCCGATTGCCGGTGCCATGGCGGCGCTGTTCGGTTTCGTGCTGGGCTTTCCGGTATTGCGATTGCGCGGCGATTACCTGGCCATCGTGACCCTGGGCTTCGGTGAAATCATCCGCCTGCTGCTGCGCAACATGACCGAGTTGACCGGCGGCCCCAACGGCATCAGTGGCATCGACAAACCGACCCTGTTCGGCCTGAGCTTCGACCGCCGTGCCGCCGAGGGCATGCAGACCTTCCACGAGTTCTTCGGTGTCGCCTACAACTCCATCAACAAGGTGATCTTCCTCTACCTGATTGCCCTGTTGCTGGTGTTGCTGACGCTGTTCGTGATCAACCGCCTGCTGCGCATGCCCATTGGCCGAGCCTGGGAAGCGCTGCGCGAAGACGAGATTGCCTGCCGCGCGCTGGGCATGAACCCCACGGTGATCAAACTCTCGGCCTTCACCATCGGCGCAACCTTCGCCGGTTTCGCCGGCAGCTTCTTCGCCGCCCGCCAGGGGCTGGTGTCGCCGGAGTCCTTCACCTTCATCGAATCGGCGATCATCCTCGCCATCGTCGTACTGGGCGGCATGGGCTCGCAGCTGGGGGTGATCCTCGCGGCTATCGTGATGATCCTGCTGCCCGAGCTGATGCGCGAGTTCAGCGAATACCGCATGCTGATGTTCGGCGCCCTGATGGTGCTGATGATGATCTGGCGTCCGCAGGGCCTGCTGCCCATGCAGCGTCCCCACATGGAGCTGAAGCAATGAGTCGCCCGATTCTCGAAGTACGCGGCCTGACCATGCGCTTCGGCGGCCTGCTGGCCGTCAACGGAGTGGAACTGGCCGTACGGGATAAACAGGTGGTCTCGATGATCGGCCCGAACGGCGCCGGCAAGACCACCGTATTCAACTGTCTGACCGGCTTCTACCAGCCGACCTCAGGTGAAATCCTGCTGGACGGCGAGGCGATCCAGGGCCTGCCGGGGCACAAGATCGCGCGCAAGGGCGTGGTCCGCACGTTTCAGAATGTCCGCCTGTTCAAGGACATGACCACCGTGGAAAACCTGCTGGTGGCCCAGCATCGTCATCTCGACACGGGTCTCCTGTCCGGACTGCTGAAGACCAGGGCCTTTCGCAAAAGCGAACGCGCGGCGATGGATTTCGCTGCGCACTGGCTGGAGCAGGTCAACCTCACCGAAGTGGCCAACCGCCCGGCCGGCACGCTCGCCTATGGCCAGCAGCGCCGCCTGGAAATCGCCCGCTGCATGATGACGCGCCCGCGCATCCTCATGCTCGACGAACCGGCTGCCGGTCTCAATCCGAAGGAAACCGAGGACCTCAAGGCGCTGATCGGCGTCCTGCGTGACACCCACGGGGTCACGGTGCTGCTGATCGAGCACGACATGAAGCTGGTCATGAGCATTTCCGACCACATCTACGTGATCAACCAGGGCTGCCCGCTGGCCAACGGTACGCCGGAGCAGGTCCGTGACAATCCGGACGTGATCAAAGCCTATCTGGGAGAGGCGTAAGCATGCTGTATTTTGAAAACGTCTCGACCTGCTACGGCAAAATCCAGGCACTGCATCAGGTCAACGTCGAGGTCCGCAAAGGCGAAATCGTCACCCTGATCGGAGCCAATGGCGCCGGCAAATCCACCCTGCTGATGACCCTCTGCGGTTCGCCGCAAGCCTCCGAAGGCAGCATCCGCTTCGAGGGGGATGAGCTGGTGGGAAAACAGACCTGCGACATCATGCGCAAGGACATTGCCGTGGTGCCCGAAGGACGTCGCATCTTTGCCCGCCTGACCGTGGAGGAAAACCTCGCGATGGGTGGCTTCTTTACCGGCAAGGCAGACTTCCAGGAACAGCTGGACAAGGTCATGTTGCTGTTCCCGCGCCTGAAGGAGCGCTATCAGCAGCGCGGCGGCACCATGTCCGGTGGAGAACAGCAGATGCTGGCCATCGCCCGCGCCCTGATGAGCAAGCCCCGTTTGCTGCTGCTTGACGAGCCTTCGCTGGGGCTTGCGCCGATCATCATCCAGCAGATCTTCGAGATCATCGAGCAGTTGCGCGCAGATGGCGTGACCATCTTTCTGGTCGAGCAGAACGCCAATCAGGCGCTCAAGCTGGCTGATCGCGGCTATGTACTGGAGAACGGCCACATCGTCATGCAGGGCAGCGGCGAAGAGCTGCTGGTCAACCCCAGGGTTCGCGACGCCTACCTGGGCGGTTAGGAGGCACGCATGGCAGAAAGGAATCGGCTCTGGATCAGCAACCCCCTCGCGCTTTTTACGGCCAACGATCATCGGGCGCCCGGCGGACTGGTGATCGAAAACGGCGTCATCGTCGAGCTGCTGGCCGCAGGGCAGACACCGGCTCGCCCGGTCGATGAAACCTTCGATGCCCGCGAACATGTGGTCCTGCCGGGGCTGGTCAATGCGCACCATCACTTCCACCAGACACTGACCCGCGCCTGGGGGCCTGCGGTCAACGCCCCGGTGCTCGACTGGCTGCCGGCGCTGTATCCCGTCTGGTCAAGGCTGACACCCGCGCAGCTCGCCCTGGCCAGCAAGGTCGCACTGGCCGAGCTGCTGCTCTCGGGTTGCACCACGACTGCGGACCATCATTATCTGTTTCCCGAAGGGCTGGAGCAGGCCATCGACATCGAGGTCGAGGCCGTGCGCGAACTGGGCATGCGCGCCACCCTGTGCCGTGGCTCGATAAACGTCGCCGGGTCGCACAACAGCGCCTGCGTGCAGAGCGCCGAGGTGATTCTGGCCGACAGCCAGCGCCTGGCCGAGCAGTACCATGAGCGCGACGATGGCGCGCAGATCCAGATTGCCCTGGCACCCTCTTCACCCTTTGCGGTGACCCGCGAACTGATGTGCGCCAGCGCCGAACTGGCGCAAACCCACGGCCTGCGCCTGCATACCCACCTGGGCGAAACGCCAGACGAACAGCAGGCCTGCATCCGCCGTTTCAGCATGCGCAGCGTCGATTACCTGAAAAGTGTCGGCTGGCTCGGCCCGCAGACCTGGCTGGCCCACGGCATCCATTTCAACCAGATCGAAATCGACCGCCTCGGTGCAGCGGGTGTCGGCATCTGCCACTGCCCCAGCTCGAACATGCGCCTGGCTTCGGGAATCTCTCGAACACTGCAACTCGAAGACGAGGGTGCAACCATCGGGCTGGGCGTCGATGGCTCAGCATCCAATGACACCTCGAACATGCTGCTGGAAGCCCGTCAGGCGCTGTTCATCCAGCGCCTGCGCTACGGCGCCGGAAAGATCACGCCCGAGAAGGTCCTTGGCTGGGCAACCCGTGGCTCGGCACAGCTACTGGGACGTTCCGACATCGGCGAGATCGCGCCGGGCAAGCAGGCTGATCTGGCTCTGTTCAAGCTTGACGAGCTGCGCTTTTCCGGCAGTCACGACCCCATTGCCGCACTGTTGTTGTGCGCTGCCGACAGGGCCGACCGGGTAATGATTGGCGGTCGCTGGAAGGTGATTGACGGCCAGATCGAAGGGCTGGATCTGGCCGGTTTGATCGCCGACCACCGCCAGGCCGCTAGTCATCTGGCTGGCGGCTGAGGACGACAGTCGGGTTACGCCTTCAGCTAACCCGACCTACATCTTTCGATCTGCAGGCTGCGTGAACAGAGCGTAGGGTGGAAGACTGCGAAGCATCTTCCACGCGTCGACCAACCACCTGCGGCCTCAGCCCTGCAACGCCTGGGCATGATGCCGCAGGTGGTCGTCGATGAAGCTGGCGATGAAGTAGTAGCTGTGGTCGTAACCCGGCTGGATACGCAGCGTCAGCGGGTGATTGGCCGCCTTGGCCGCAGCCTCCAGCGCCTCGGGTTTGAGCTGGTTTTCCATGAAGTCATCGCGATCACCCTGGTCGACCAGGATCGGCAACTTCTCTCCCGCTTCGGCCAACAGCGCACAAGCATCCCATTCCCGCCAGCGTGAGCGGTCTTCACCCAGATAACGGGAAAAAGCCTTCTCGCCCCAGGGGCAACTGGCGGGATTGGTGATGGGCGAAAAAGCTGAAACCGAGCTATACCGCCCCGGATTCTTCAGTGCACAGACCAACGCACCATGGCCGCCCATTGAGTGCCCACTGATACCGCGCTTATCGGAGACAGGGAAATTAGCCTCGATCAGCGCCGGCAGCTCATGGACCACGTAGTCGTACATGCGGTAATGCTGCGCCCAGGGCTCCTGGGTGGCGTTGAGGTAGAAGCCGGCACCCAAGCCGAAATCCCAGGCACCGTCCGGGTCGTCCGGCACATCAGTACCGCGCGGGCTGGTGTCCGGCGCAACGATGATCAGCCCCAGCTCCGCTGCCAGTTGCTGCGCGGAAGCCTTCTGCATGAAGTTCTCGTCGGTGCAGGTCAGCCCCGACAGCCAATAGAGCACCGGCAGCTTCTCGCCCTGCTCCGCCTGGGGCGGCAGGTACACGGCGAACACCATGTCGCAGTTCAGACTGCTGGAACGGTGGCGATAGCGCTTGTGCCAGCCGCCGAAGCTCTTGTTGCAAGAAATATTCTCAAGAGTCATGGATATGCCTCACGTAGGGTGGAAACCGCGAAGCGTTTTCCACCGACCGAGGTGGACAAGCCGTCTGGCGACGGCGTTATCCACCCTACGGATCAGAAATGAATGACGGTACGAATGCTCTTGCCTTCATGCATGAGGTCGAAAGCCTTGTTGATCTCCTCTAGCCCCATGTTGTGGGTGATGAAGGTATCCAGCGGGATCTCGCCGCTCTGTGACTTCTCCACGTAGCTGGGCAGCTCGGTGCGTCCCTTGACGCCACCGAAGGCACTGCCGCGCCAGACGCGACCGGTAACCAGCTGGAACGGACGGGTACTGATTTCCTGGCCAGCGCCAGCGACGCCGATGATGATCGACTCGCCCCACCCCTTGTGCGCACATTCCAGCGCAGCGCGCATCAGTTGCACGTTACCGATGCACTCGAAGGAGTAATCCACGCCGCCGTCGGTCATCTCGACGATGACTTCCTGGATCGGCTTGTCGTGATCCTTGGGATTGACGAAGTCGGTGGCGCCCAGCTCTTCGGCGATAGGGAATTTGGACGGGTTGATGTCGATGGCAATGATCCGGCTGGCTCCGGCCATTTTCGCCCCGATGATCGCCGCCAGACCGATGCCACCGAGGCCGAAGATGGCCACCGTGGCGCCCTCTTCCACCTTGGCGGTGTTGAGCACCGCACCGATACCGGTGGTCACGCCGCAACCCAGCAGGCAGACCTTGTCCAGCGGCGCTTCCTTGGGAATCTTGGCGACCGAGACTTCCGGCAATACGGTGTATTCGGAGAACGTCGAAGTGCCCATGTAGTGATAGATCGGCTGGCCCTGGTAGCTGAAGCGGGTGGTGCCGTCCGGCATCAGGCCCTTGCCCTGGGTGGCGCGCACCGAGCTGCACAGGTTGGTCTTGCCGGATGTGCAGAATTTGCACTGCCGGCATTCGGCGGTGTACAGCGGAATGACGTGGTCGCCCACGGCCACCGACGTCACACCCTCGCCCACAGCTTCGACGATACCGCCGCCCTCATGACCAAGGATGCAGGGAAACACGCCTTCGGAATCTTCACCGGACAAGGTATACGCATCGGTATGGCAGACGCCGGTAGCGACGATGCGCACCAGCACCTCGCCGGCCTTGGGCGGCTCGACATCCACTTCGACGATCTGTAGCGGCTGATTGGGGCCGAAAGCGACGGCGGCGCGTGATTTGATGGTCATGCAGGGCTCCTCCTGGGTGAATGGAGCAGAGTGTAGTTTCATCGGCACTCTGGGTTAATGATTCAAACGTGGAAACATTGTTGCCATACAGGGACAATCGAGTCTTTCACTCTCTGGAGCCGGCATGAACCGCTGGGAAGGTCTCGACGAATTCGTCGCCGTCGCTGAATGCGGCAGCTTCATGCGCGCCGCCGAACACCTGCGCGTGTCTTCCTCTCATGTCAGCCGCCAGGTGGCACGGCTCGAAGAGCGGCTACAGGCCCGGCTGTTCTATCGCACCACGCGCCGCGTCTCGCTGACTGAAGCTGGCCATACATTCCTCGCTCGCTGCCAGCGCCTGATCGAAGAGCGCGACGACGCCTTTCACGTCATCAGCGATTTGCACGCAGCACCTGCCGGGCTGCTGCGCATGACCGCCGCCGTGGCTTATGGCGAGCGCTTCATCGTGCCGCTGCTCAACGAGTTCATGGCGCAGCATCCACAGCTGCGGGTTGAGATCGAGTTGTCCAACCGTACCCTGGATCTGGTGCAGGAAGGCTACGACCTGGCCATCCGCCTGGGCCGGCTCAACGAATCACGACTGGTGGCAACACGCATCGCGCCACGGGCCATGTTTCTGTGCGCTGCACCGGCCTATCTTGAACGCTACGGGCGCCCGCACACCCTTTCGGAACTGGCACGGCACAACTGCCTGGTAGGCACGAGCGATACCTGGTTATTGCAGGTCGATGGTCGCGAGCAACCGTTCAAGCCTAGTGGCAACTGGCGCTGCAACAGCGGCCAGGCGGTACTGGATGCCGCCCTGCGCGGCTTCGGCCTCTGTCAGCTGCCGGATTACTACGTTCAGGAACCTCTGCGCCGTGGGGAGCTGGTGTCGCTGCTCGAGGCCAATCGACCGCCCAATACCGCTGTCTGGGCCGTCTACCTGCAACGCCGCTATCCGCTGCCAAAGGTGCGCCTGCTGATCCAGGCGCTGAAAGAGGGACTGGCCAGACGCCCGGAATACCGCCGGTCCTGAGCAACTCCATGGCGCGCTGAAACAATGTCTTACCGCCCGCGCGTCCGACTGCCGGTCAGAGCAGGAACCCGCGTACTGCGACCACGTCGTATTCAGTAACCGCCTTTGACCATTGATCGCAGTCGCTGCCAAGCACCGATCATCGGTATACCCCGCGAGGACCCTACCACCCGAACGAACGAGGCCGTGCATGAACAGACTGCTCGATAGTAAAACCCTCAATCAGCTGCTGGCCCAACGCGAGGCCCCCTGCCTGTCCCTTTACCAGCCTACTCACCGCAGCTTCCCCGAGCGCCAACAGGACCCCATCCGATTCAGGCATCTGGTTCGCCAACTGGAAGACTCGCTCAGACAGCAGGGCTGGGGAAACCAGACCGAAGCCCTGCTCCAGCCGTTTTACGCCTTGATGGACAATGCTGACTTCTGGAACCACAACCTCGACGGGCTGGCCGTATTTGGCTGCCAGGGCTACTTCGAGTACTTCCGGCTGCAGCGCAAGGTGCCGGAATTTGCAGTGGCCAACGACCGCATGCATGTCAAACCCCTGGTGCGTATCGCGCAGTCCGCAGATCGCTATCAGATCCTATGTCTGTCACGGGACTCGGTGCGGCTGCTGGGCGGCAATCGCGATGCGCTGGATGAAATCCACCTGCACGAGAACGTACCGCGCACCCTTGCCGAAGCACTGGGTACCGAGCTGACCGAGAAGAGCCAGAGCGGTTTTTCGCAAGGCTACAGCCGCGCCAGCGAACGAGGAGACCCGATGCAGAACGAGGCGGGCGGCAGCGGCAAACAGGCGGAAATTGACCGCGACCGTGACCGGTATTTTCGCGAGGTAGACCGCACCATCATCGAACATCACTCTCGCCCCAGTGGCTTGCCGCTGATCCTGGCCGCGCTGCCGGAACAGCAATCCCACTTCCGTCGAATCAGCCAGAACGAGCATCTGTTGCCCGAAGGCATCGAGATCGGACAGGGCGCGTTGACGCTCAACGAGATCAGGGAAGAAAGCTGGCTGGTCATGCAGCCACGCTACCTGAAGCGCCTCGAAGGTCTGATCAACCAGTTCGGCACCTCTCACGGCAAAGGGCTGGCTTCGGATCAGTTGGAGGAAATCGGTCAGGCAGCCGTACAGGGCCGCGTGGCGACCCTGCTGGTAGAGGCGGAACGACAGATACCCGGTCGAGTCGACAAGGCTGAAGGCAAGGCAACACCCGCAGAAGATGAGGCCGCAACCACACCCGATCTACTGGACGAGTTGACCATCTGGACCTTGGAGCAAGGTGGCGAGGTTATCGTGGTTCCGCTAGAGCGAATGCCCACGCAGAGCGGTGCGGCAGCGATTTATCGCTTCTGATGCATCCAGCGGAAGCGGTGTCGGTCAGGATTTCCAGCGCTGCTGCAGCCACTGAAGGTCTTCCGGGCGGGTAATTTTCAGGTTATCCGCCCGGCCTTCGATCAAGCGGGGTGACTGCCCGGCCCACTCCAGTGCCGAGGCTTCGTCAGTAATCGCCACGTTTTCAGCAAGCGCGCCGACAAGCGCCTCCTGTAACGCGCTGAAGCGAAACATCTGCGGTGTATAAGCCTGCCAGATCACGCTGCGATCCACTGTCTCCAACACACGACCATCAGGCCCCACACGCTTGAGCGTATCGCGCACCGGCACGGCGAGCAGGCCACCGACCGGATCGCCCGCCAACTCGCTCAACAATCTGTCGAGATCCTCACGCGCGAGATTGGGCCGCGCCGCATCGTGAACCAGCACCCAGTCGTCCGCGCCAGCTCCCAGCTCACTGAGCAGGCGCAAACCGCCAAGTACCGAATCGGCACGCTCGACGCCGCCTTCGGCCCGTCGAATGCGCGGATCGCTGGCGTAACCGAGGGAGGGCCACCAGGGATCGTCGGCAGCCAGGCTCACGACCATGCCCTTCAGGCCTGGATGCCCGAGAAAACAATCGAGGGTATGTTCAAGAATCGTTCGGTCGGCCAGTTGCAGGTACTGCTTTGGACGATCCGCGCGCATCCGGCTGCCCACCCCGGCAGCCGGAATCACTACCCAGAAAGACGGATGCTTGCTCATTCGCTGAGCTGATAGAGGGTTTCACCCTCTTTGACCATGCCCAGCTCCTGGCGAGCGCGCTCTTCCACGGTTTCCATGCCCTGCTTGAGCTCCATCACTTCCGCTTCGAGAATGCGATTGCGCTCCAGCAGACGCTGGTTCTCACCCTGCTGCTCGGCGATCTGTCTGTTCAGCCCACTGATCTGGGCAATGCTGCCTTCGCCCACCCAGAGGCGGTACTGCAGGCCACCCAGCAGCAGGATCAGAACGACGAACAACCAGTAGGGAGTACGCATGGAGGGCATCAAATGAATTCGGTTGGTTTCCAGAGACGGTGTAAGTGCAAGCGGCGACATAGTCCGACCTCATCTGCCTCCAATTGATCCACGATGCGCGGGCACACGGCATCAGGACGGACCTTGGCTCACAAAAAAAGGCGGCTTTCGCCGCCCTTTCTATCACGTCAGGCTTTAGCCGCGAAACTCGGCACGACCCTTATACGGCGCCTTTCCGGCCAGCTGCTCTTCGATGCGCAGCAGCTGGTTGTACTTGGAAACGCGATCCGAACGGCACAGTGAACCGGTCTTGATCTGACCAGCGGCAGTGCCAACAGCCAGGTCGGCGATGGTGTGGTCTTCGGTTTCGCCGCTGCGGTGGGAGATCACCGCGGTATAGCCGGCTGCCTTGGCCATCTGGATGGCTTCCAACGTCTCGGTCAGCGAGCCGATCTGGTTGAACTTGATCAGGATCGAGTTACCGATACCCTTTTCAATACCTTCCTTGAGAATCCGGGTATTGGTCACGAACAGGTCGTCGCCGACCAGCTGCACCTTCTCACCGATCTTGTCGGTCAGCACCTTCCAGCCGTCCCAGTCGGACTCATCCATGCCATCTTCAATGGAGATGATCGGATAACGCTGGGCCAGACCCGCCAGGTAATCGGCAAAGCCTGCCGCATCGAAAACCTTGCCTTCACCGGCCAGGTCGTACTTGCCGTCCTTGTAGAACTCGCTGGAAGCGCAATCCAGCGCCAGGGTCACGTCGGTACCCAGTTTGTAGCCAGCCTTCTCGACCGCTTCGGCGATGGCTGCCAGGGCATCTTCGTTGGACGCCAGGTTCGGTGCGAAACCGCCTTCGTCGCCAACCGAGGTGCTCAGGCCACGCGCCTGGAGCACCGCCTTGAGGTTGTGGAAGATCTCGGTACCCATGCGAAGGGCATCGGAAAAGGTCTTGGCGCCAACCGGCTGGACCATGAATTCCTGAATGTCGACGTTGTTGTCGGCATGCTCGCCGCCGTTGATGATGTTCATCATCGGCACCGGCATGGAGTACTGGCCCGGCGTGCCGTTGAGGTTGGCAATGTGCGCGTAGAGCGGCAGGTCCTGATCCTGCGCAGCAGCCTTGGCAGCAGCCAGGGACACGGCGAGGATGGCATTCGCGCCCAGCTTGGCCTTGTTGTCGGTACCGTCGAGTTCGATCATCGCGCGATCCAGTGCCTTCTGATCGACCGGGTCCTTGCCCAGCAGCAGATCACGGATCGGGCCATTGATGTTGCCGACAGCCTTCAGTACTCCCTTGCCCATATAACGGCTCTTGTCGCCATCGCGCAGCTCCAGTGCCTCGCGCGAACCGGTGGACGCACCTGAGGGTGCACAGGCGCTGCCGACGATACCGTTATCGAGAATCACGTCGGCTTCCACAGTAGGGTTGCCACGGGAATCGAGAACTTCACGCCCCTTGATGTCGACGATCTTTGCCATTTTTATTAACACTCCGTAGATAGCTGCAAGGCTTCAAGCAGTTTCGATTGGCGAAAAATTCTTGATCAGGTCGTCCAGCTGCTTGAGCTGGGCAAGGAAAGGCTCGAGCTTGTCCAGACGCAATGCGCAGGGTCCGTCGCACTTGGCGTTGTCCGGGTCCGGATGGGCCTCGAGGAACAGGCCGGCAAGCCCCTGGCTGAGACCAGCACGGGCCAGCTCGGTCACCTGCGCCCGGCGACCACCAGCCGAATCGGCACGACCACCCGGCATCTGCAGCGCGTGGGTCACGTCGAAGAACACCGGGTAGTTCATCTGCTTCATGATGCCGAAGCCAAGCATGTCGACCACCAGGTTGTTGTAGCCGAACGAGGAGCCGCGCTCGCACAGGATCAGTTGATCGTTGCCCGCTTCCTCGCACTTGGTGAGGATGTGCTTCATTTCCTGGGGTGCCAGGAACTGGGCCTTCTTGATGTTGATCACCGCGCCGGTTCTGGCCATGGCCACCACCAGATCAGTCTGGCGGGAGAGGAAGGCCGGCAGCTGGATGATGTCGCAGACATCGGCCACGGGTTGCGCCTGATGCGGTTCGTGAACGTCGGTGATGACCGGCACGCCGAAGGCCTTTTTCACGTCCTCGAAGATCCGCATGCCCTCTTCCAGCCCCGGGCCACGGAAGGAGTTGATCGAGGATCGGTTGGCCTTGTCGAAACTGGCCTTGAACACGTAGGGAATGCCCAGTTTCTCGGTCACGCGCACATATTCTTCACAGGCCCGCATGGCCAGGTCACGCGATTCGAGCACATTGATACCGCCAAACAGCACGAACGGCTTGTCATTGGCGATTTCTATGTTGCCGACGCGGATGATCTTCTGGCTCATGCCTTGCTCGCCTTGTAATCCAGCGCCGCCTGGACAAAACCGCTGAACAGCGGATGACCGTCACGCGGCGTGGAGGTGAATTCGGGGTGGAACTGACAGGCCACGAACCAGGGATGATCGGGCGCTTCCACGACCTCGACCAGCGCACCGTCACCGGACCGTCCGGTGATTTTCAACCCCGCTTCCTGCAATTTTGGCAACAGGTTGTTGTTCACTTCGTAGCGATGTCGATGACGCTCGACGATGCGCTCCTGTCCATAGCAGTCGAACACCTTGGAGCCGGTCTCCAGACCGCACTCCTGGGCACCCAGACGCATGGTGCCACCCAGATCGGAGGCGTCGCTGCGAGTCTCCACCACACCGGTGGCATCGGCCCACTCGGTGATCAGGCCCACCACGGGATGCTTACTGTCCTTGTCGAATTCGGTGGAGTTGGCGTCGCTCCAGCCCAGCACGTTGCGGGCGAACTCGATCACCGCCACCTGCATGCCAAGGCAGATGCCGAGGTAGGGAATCTTGTTTTCGCGAGCGTACTGCACCGTGGCGATCTTGCCTTCCACACCACGCAGACCGAAACCACCCGGAACCAGAATCGCGTCCATGCCTTCCAGCAGGCCGGTGCCCTGGTTCTCGATGTCTTCGGAGTCGATATAACGGAGGTTCACTTTGGTACGGCTCTGAATGCCAGCGTGACTCATCGCCTCGATCAGAGATTTGTAAGCATCCAGAAGTTCCATGTACTTGCCGACCATGGCGATGGTGACTTCTTTTTCGGGGTTCAGCTTGGCGTCCACCACGCGATCCCATTCCGAAAGATCGGCACCACGGCACTCTAGGCCAAAACGTTCGAGCACGTAGTCATCCAGACCCTGGGCATGCAGCATGCCGGGAATCTTGTAGATGGTGTCGGCGTCCGGCAGGCTGATCACCGCACGCTCTTCGACGTTGGTGAACAGGGCGATCTTGCGCCGCGAGGACAGGTCGATCGGCACTTCCGAGCGGCACACCAGCACATCCGGCTGCAGACCGATGGAACGCAATTCCTTCACCGAATGCTGGGTCGGCTTGGTCTTGGTCTCGCCCGCGGTGGCGATGTAAGGCACCAGCGTCAGATGCATCAGCATGGCGCGCTTGGCGCCAACCTCAACACGCAGCTGGCGAATCGCTTCCAGGAACGGCTGCGACTCGATATCGCCGACGGTGCCGCCGACTTCAACCAGCGCCACTTCGGCATCGCCGGCACCCTTGATGATGCGCCGCTTGATCTCGTCGGTGATGTGCGGAATCACCTGAATGGTCGCACCCAGATAGTCGCCACGGCGCTCACGGCGCAGCACGTCTTCGTAGACACGACCGGTGGTGAAGTTGTTGTTCTGGGTCATGCGCGTGCGAATGAAACGCTCGTAATGGCCCAGGTCGAGATCGGTCTCGGCGCCGTCGTGGGTGACGAACACCTCGCCGTGCTGAAACGGGCTCATGGTGCCCGGATCGACGTTGATATAAGGGTCCAGCTTGAGCATCGTGACCTTCAGGCCCCGCGCCTCCAGGATGGCCGCCAATGAAGCCGAGGCGATGCCTTTCCCCAATGAAGAAACAACACCACCCGTGACGAAGATGTAGCGCGTCATGAAAAACCCTAGAAGTCTGCGTTAAGCGGCTAGCGCCGCCGGGGGAAAGCGAAGATGCCATTGCGCACCAGGCGGCAATAGCGCAACGCCCACGGATTCGAAGAAACCGCAGAAGCTGTATTGAGACGGGAGCGTAGTCTACTGGAAAGACCCCATCAGCTCAAACACGCATCACGCCGGTGGCGTCCAGACGAGCGACGCCCGCGCCACATCAAGCTGCGGCATATTGGCGACGGCTATCAACTCACCATTAAGGTAGAGCAGCGGCAAGCGCGAACGGGCGAATCCGGGAACCGCCACCTCATTCAGCAGGCGTTTCAGATCACGTCGACCACGGCCAGGCAAGCACATCGCCTCGCCACCCTGTCGATAACGAACCTCGAATATTCCCTGCCTTGCCCCCTCAAGCCTGACCAGGCCATTGCCGGGCAGCATCAAGGCTGAAGACGTGTCCTGCCAGGCAAATACACCTGCAACAGGCTCAAGCCAAGCCCCGGAGAGCCACCAAACGCGCCCTCCTGCCCGATGCAGCTCCCCGCCAGCCAGACGCCAGCATGGCGAAGCATCCGCGACAGCATCGCGCAGTGACTGCCAGCCCGCCCAATGGTCAGTGTCCGGCAAAGCGGTAAAAGGGACCAGCCAGTGACGCAGCGCATTGCGCTGACGGGCCGGACTCAACGAACGCAGGATCTGCAAATCCAGGCTCGGCAGTGGCAACCAGGGCCAGTCACTCGACGCCCGAGCCGCCAGCAGATCCATCACGGCCAGCTCGTCGAGCAGTGACTGCGCCTCGCCCAGGTGCGCAGCGGCGCGCGCGATATTGCCCGACGCCTGCGGCCAGCGCTGCTGCAGCACCGGCACGATCTGATGGCGAAGATAATTGCGCGAATGGTCGAGACACTGATTGGAAGGGTCATTGATCCATTGCAGCTGATGCGCCGCAGCCCAACCCTCCAGCTCCGCCCTCCCCACCGCCAGCAACGGACGCAAGAGCAAGCCTGACCCCAGCACACGGCTTTCCGGCATGCCGGAAAGCCCGCGCACACCGGAGCCGCGCAACAGACGAAACAGCAGGGTTTCCGCCTGATCGTCACGATGCTGCGCGGTCAGCAACAGCTCACCCTCCTCCAGAGCGGAGGCAAAGGCGGCATAACGCGCCTCACGTGCAGCACGTTCCTGGCTCGCACCAGGCGCAACCTGGACATGGACCACCTGCAATGGCACACCCAGCTGTCGGCAGAAGCGCTGACAGTGCTCCGGCCATGCGTCCGCCACAGACTGCAAACCATGATGGATATGGATCGCGGAAATCGGTGGAAACCGATGCCGTCCGGCAAGCTGCACCAAGGCATGCAGCAACACGGTGGAATCCAGTCCGCCTGAAAACGCAACGCGCCAGGCCGGCGCATCGAGCCAGGGTTTCAGAGAGGAAAGGAGGTGAGATTCAAGTGTCATGCTCGCACCCTCGGGAAACGGCGGGACACCAAAATGGAACCGCCCGCACGCCCAAACCGAGCCTGGAAAGAAAAACGGCGGACCGAGGCCCGCCGCTTCTCGTCATACCGCTAAGCTCAAGCGATACCGTAGCTCATCAGGCGCGCGTAACGACGCGCCAGCAGCGCATCCGCATCGAACCCTTTAAGCATCTCGAGCTGCGAAGTCAGTGCTTCGCGAACAGACGCGGCAGTCGCCACCGGATTGCGATGAGCACCACCTAGCGGCTCGGGAATGACCTGATCGACGATACCCAGATTTTGCAGACGCTCAGCCGTCACACCCATGGCATCTGCCGCTTCCGGCGCCTTGTCCGCCGTGCGCCAGAGAATCGAGGCACAGCCTTCCGGCGAAATCACCGCATAGGTGGAGTACTGCAGCATGTTCAGCTGGTCGCAGACACCGATGGCCAGCGCACCACCGGAACCACCTTCACCGATGACAGTGGCGATGATCGGCGTTTTCAGCCGCGCCATCACGCGCAGGTTCCAGGCGATGGCTTCGCTCTGGTTGCGCTCTTCGGCGTCGATCCCAGGATAAGCGCCGGGCGTGTCGATGAAGGTCAGGATCGGCATCTTGAAGCGCTCGGCCATCTCCATCAGACGGCAGGCCTTGCGGTAGCCTTCGGGGCGCGGCATGCCGAAGTTGCGGCGAACCTTCTCGCGCACTTCGCGACCCTTCTGATGGCCGATGATCATCACCGGCTCGCCGTTCAGACGTGCGGTACCGCCGACGATGGCGGCATCGTCGGAGAAGTGCCGATCGCCGTGCAATTCCTCGAACTCGGTGAACAGATGCTTGATGTAATCGAGGGTATAGGGCCGCTGCGGGTGCCGGGCCAAACGTGCGATCTGCCAGCTGGTCAGATTGCCGAAGATGCTCTCGGTGAGCGACTCGCTCTTGTCCTGCAGGCGGGTGATTTCATCGCCAATGTTCAGCGAATTGTCATTACCAACCAGGCGCAACTCTTCGATCTTGGCTTGCAGGTCGGCGATCGGCTGTTCGAAATCGAGAAAATTCGGGTTCATAGTCATCCGTCATGCGTCGACGGCCGGGGGGCCGGGAAGCTGTTCCGTTTTTTGCGCCCTACCTTACGGGACGGACGCATTCAGGTCGAACAAAAAATGTTCGCAATCATGACTCGATCAAGATCGGGTCGCTTGGGTAGTGGCCGGGTCATGCGCCAGTTTTCCTGGCGATAACTCGATGCTGGCCGCTATCGGTATTGCAGGAAGACGTTGTCGCGCCCGAACTGGTCACGCAATGCCTGAATCAAGTGATCCGCCGGATCGATTCGCCAGCTCTCGCCAAACTGCAACAGCGCCTTGGCGTCGCTACCGGTGTACTCCAGAGTGATCGGGCAGGCCCCGCGATGACGACCACAGACGTCTGCCAGCCAGCGCACCCGGTCACCCCTGAGCGCATCGCTGCCGACCTTGACCCGCAAGCTCTCGGCCAGACCGGTGCGCGCTTCTTCCAGGCTCATCACCCGCTTGGCACGCAGACGCAGGCCACCGGAGAAATCGTCGTTGCTGACTTCACCTTCGACCACCACCAGCGCATCGGTCTGTAGCAGTGCCTGAGCCGTATTGAAGGCTTCGGCGAACAGCGAGGCCTCAATGCGCCCGGAGCGGTCGTCCAGGGTGATGAAACCCATCTTGTCACCCTTCTTGTTCTTCATCACCCGCAGGTTGACGATCAACCCGGCGACCGTCTGGGTATCGCGAGCCGGACGCAGATCGATGATGCGCTGACGGGCGAAGCGACGGACTTCGCCTTCGTATTCATCAATCGGGTGGCCAGTGAGGTAGAGACCCAGGGTGTCCTTCTCGCCCTTGAGGCGCTCCTTGAGCGTCAGCTCCCGCGCCTTGCGGTGATTGGCATAGACATCCGCCTCGGGCTCTGCGAACAAGCCGCCAAACAGATCCATATGACCGCTATCCAAACTGCGCGCAGTCTGCTCCGCCGCCTGAATCGCCTCTTCCATGGCTGACAAGAGCACCGCACGATTCTGATCAATGCCGGCCTGGTAGAGCTTCGGGTCATCGGAAAAATACGGCCCCATGCGATCCAGTGCACCGCCACGGATCAAGGCCTCGAGGGTGCGCTTGTTGATGCGTTTGAGATCCACCCGACTGCAGAAGTCGAACAGGTCCTTGAACGGCCCGCCTTCACTGCGGCATTCGACAATGGCCTCCACCGGCCCTTCACCGACACCCTTGATCGCACCCAGACCGTAGATGATGCGCCCGTCGTCGCTGACGGTGAACTTGAATTCGGAGTTGTTCACGTCCGGCGCATCGATACGCAGCTTCATGCTGCGACATTCTTCGATCAGCGTGACCACCTTGTCGGTGTTGTGCATGTCCGCCGAAAGCACCGCAGCCATGAACGGCGACGGGTAATGCGCCTTGAGCCAGGCGGTCTGATAGGACACCAGACCGTAGGCCGCCGAGTGCGACTTGTTAAAGCCGTAACCGGCAAACTTCTCTACCAGGTCGAAGATGTTGCCCGCCAGATCAGCATCGATACCGTTGTTCTTGCAGCCCTCGATGAAACCGCCGCGCTGCTTGGCCATTTCCTCAGGCTTCTTCTTGCCCATGGCGCGGCGCAGCATGTCGGCGCCGCCTAGCGTGTAGCCGGCCATGACCTGAGCAATCTGCATCACCTGTTCCTGATACAGGATGATGCCGTAGGTGGGCGCAAGAACCGGTTTGAGGCCTTCGTACTGGTAATCCGAATGCGGGTAGGAGATTTCCGCGCGACCATGCTTGCGGTTGATGAAGTCGTCGACCATGCCCGATTGCAGCGGGCCGGGACGGAACAGCGCCACGAGGGCGATCAGGTCTTCCAGGCAGTCGGGTTTGAGCTTTTTGATCAGCTCTTTCATGCCACGCGATTCGAGCTGGAATACAGCCGTGGTTTCGGCCTTTTGCAGCAGCGAGTAGGTGGGCTTATCATCCAGCGGGATAAAGTCGATGTCGACCGGTTCGAGACCCTTACGTGCCTGTTCGCGGTTGATGGTTTCCAGCGCCCATTTGATGATGGTCAGCGTGCGCAGGCCGAGAAAGTCGAACTTGACCAGACCGGCAGACTCGACGTCGTCCTTGTCGAACTGGGTGACCAGGCTGCCGCCCTCGTCATCGCAGGCGATGGGGGCGAAATCGGTGAGTTTGGTCGGCGCAATCACCACGCCGCCGGCATGCTTGCCGGTGCCGCGGGTGATGCCTTCAAGCTTGAGCGCCATGTCCCAGATTTCCCTGGCGTCTTCATCGACGGCAAGGAAGTCGCGCAGCGGCTCTTCCATCTCGTAGGCTTTTTCCAGCGTCATGCCTACTTCAAAGGGGATCATCTTCGACAGGCGATCCGCCAGCCCGTAGGACTTGCCCTGCACCCGCGCCACGTCACGCACCACCGCCTTGGCCGCCATGGTGCCGAAGGTGATGATCTGGCTCACCGCATTGCGACCGTATTTCTCAGCCACGTAATCGATGACCCGGTCGCGGCCATCCATGCAGAAGTCGACGTCGAAGTCGGGCATGGAAACCCGCTCAGGGTTGAGGAAGCGCTCGAACAGCAGATCGTAGGCCAGCGGGTCCAGGTCGGTGATTTTCTGCACATAGGCCACCAGCGAGCCGGCACCCGAGCCACGGCCTGGCCCTACAGGCACCCCATTGCTCTTGGCCCACTGGATAAAGTCCATGACGATCAGGAAGTAACCCGGAAAGCCCATCTGGATGATGATATCCAGCTCGAAATTCAGCCGATCGACATAGACCTGCCTCTTCGCCTCGTAATCGGGCGTATCCCGGGGCAGCAGCACTTCCAGCCGCTCTTCGAGGCCATCGAACGAGACCTTGCGAAAGTAATCGTCCATGGTCATGCCGTCCGGCACCGGGAAATCGGGCAGGAAGTAGGTGCCCAGCTGCACCTCGATGTTGCAGCGCCTGGCGATCTCGACGGTATTTTCCAGCGCCTCGGGGAGGTCACTGAACAGCTCGTACATTTCCTCGGGCGTTTTCAGATACTGCTGATCGGAATAGTTACGCGGTCGCCGCGAGTCGTCGAGGGTGCGACTTTCGCCAATGCAGACGCGCGTTTCATGGGCTTCGAAATCGTCCTGCTTGAGAAAGCGCACGTCATTGGTCGCCACCAGCGGCACAGCGCAGCGCTCGGCCAGCGCCACTGCCGCATGCAGATGCTCCTCATCGTTGACCCGGCTGGTGCGCTGCACTTCCAGATAGAAACGCTCGGGAAACACCGATTGCCACTCGGCCAGCAGCGCCTCGGCCAGCGATTCCTCGCCGTTGAGCAGGGCAAGTCCGATCTCGCCCTCCTTGGCGCCGGACAAGGCAATCAGCCCTTCCGAGGACTGCTTCACCCAGTCACGCTCGATGATCACCAGGTCATTGCGCTGACCTTCGGTCCAACCACGCGAAACCAGTTCAGTGAGGTTGCGATAGCCCTGGACATTCATCGCCAGCAGGGTCAGACGGCTCAATGGACCATCTTCCTCACGGCTGGCCATCCAGATATCAGCGCCACAGATCGGCTTGATCCCCGCCCCTTGCGCTGCTTTGTAGAACTTCACCAGCGAGCACATGTTGCTCATGTCGGTGACCGCCACCGCCGGCATGCCCGCCGTCGCCACCGCCTTGATCAGCGGCTTGACCCGCACCAGCCCGTCAACCAGGGAGAATTCGGTGTGCAAACGAAGATGGACGAACGAGACGGGCATGGACGAACCTTGAGCTGGTGAAACGACAAGCCGGGGATTGTACCGGGCCGTGCCAGAAACCACAGCCGCCGGTGGCGAATCTAGGCTACGCCGCACCCTTGGCTTTGAGCCATTGCCTGCAACGCCATCCGCACCGGCGCAAAACTGCGCCGATGGATCGACGTAGCGCCCAGGCGATGCAGTGCTTCGAGGTGAGCAGGCGTCGGGTATCCCTTGTGGCCAGCCAGGCCGTATCCGGGGTAGAGAAGATCCAGCGCCTGCATCTCGCGGTCGCGACTAACCTTGGCCAGGATCGAGGCGGCGGCGATGGCGGGCACCTGACTGTCACCCTGAATCACCGGCGCACAAGGCACATCAAGCTGCGGGCAACGATTGCCATCGATCAGTGCCAGCTTTGGTGTAACGCTCAACCCTTCCACAGCGCGCTGCATGGCCAGCATGGTGGCGTGGAGGATATTGAGACGGTCGATCTCCTCGACATCGGCACGTGCGATGCACCAAGCCAGAGCCTTTTCGCGAATTTCGTCGAACAGCGCTTCGCGCCGGGCCTCGCTGAGCTTCTTGGAGTCGTTGAGACCGGCGATGGGGCGCCGTGGATCGAGAATCACAGCGGCGGTGACCACGGGACCACAGAGCGGTCCACGACCCACCTCATCGACGCCGGCAACCAGCTCTTCGACCAGCGCGAAATCGAGTCCCAGTTGCATCAGCCAGCCTCAACCAGTTCAAGGACCGCCTGGGCAGCGCGATTTGAGGCGTCACGACGCAAGGTCCGATGAATGGCATCAAAACCTTCGGTTTGTACCTCGCCACGGGTCAGCAGGGGCGACAGCAATTGCGCCATGGCCTCCGGTGTCGCCGCATCCTGCAGCAGCTCGGGCACCAGCAGGCGTTGTGCGAGCAGGTTGGGAAGTGCGACGTATGGGCTTTTCACCATGCGTTTGAGAATGGCGAAGGTCAGCGGCGCAACGCTGTAAGCCACCACCATCGGGCGCTTGTACAGCAAGGCCTCGAGCGTTGCCGTACCGGAAGCGATCAGCACCGCATTGCATGCAGCGAGTGCCTCATGGGAGCGACCGTCGAGCAAGGTCAGCGGCAGGTCGCGCCCTGCCAGCATCTGCTCAAGCTGTGCCCGACGCTCGGGGTTCGCGCAAGGCATCACGAAATGAATGCCGGGGCGCATCGCCCGCAGGCGGTCAGCCGCATTCAGGAACAGCTCTCCAAGCCGCCCGACTTCGCCACCGCGGCTGCCCGGCATCAGGGCTACGACCTGACCTTCCCGGGGCAGGTTGAGCGCGTCCCGTGCGGCATCGCGATCAGACTCCAGTGGAATGGCATCGGCCAGGGGATGTCCGACGAAGCAGACAGCCACCTGATGCTCGTCGTAGAACTTCGCCTCGAAGGGAAACAGGGTAAGCATCAGGTCGCAGGCAGCACGAATCTTCAGCACACGCTTCTGCCGCCAGGCCCACACCGAAGGGCTGACGTAATGCACGGTCTTGATACCGGCGCGCCGCAGCTTGAGGGCCAGATCCAGGTTGAAATCCGGCGCGTCGATGCCAATGAACACATCCGGGCGCAGCTCGCACAGCGTTTGTACCAGACGCTTGCGGCGCATCAGCAGTTCCGGCAGACGACCCAGCACCTCCACCAACCCCATCACGGACAGGCGCTCAAGCGGAAAATAGGAGACAAGCCCCTGGGCTTCCATGCGCGGCCCGCCGACTCCGACGAAGCGGATATCAGAATGTTTTGCCCTGAGCGCTTGCATCAGGCCCGCACCGAGGATGTCACCTGAAGCCTCACCGGCGACCAGCGCCACTACCAGAGGTCTGGACATATCAGCGGGTAATACCACGGCTGGAAGCCTGTATCGAGTCACGGAACAACGCCACCTCGGGGAAAGCAGCGGCATCGCAGGCCAGCTCACCAAGCGCCTGCTCGACGGTCAGCCCCTTGCGGTAAACGACCTTGTAGGCGTTGCGCAGGGCGGCAATGGTTTCTGCACTGAAACCGCGACGGCGCATGCCTTCGAAGTTCATGCTGCGCGCCGCTGCTGGATTGCCGAACACTGTGACGAAGGCGGGTACATCCTTGCCGATGGCAGTGCCCATGCCGGAAAAACTGAAGGCGCCGATATGGCAGTACTGATGAACCAGGGTATAGCCGGAAAGAATCGCCCAATCACCCACATGCACATGACCGGCAAGCGCGGTGTTGTTGACCAGGATGCAGTGATTGGAAATGACGCTGTCGTGGCCAATATGTGCATAGGCCATGATCAGGTTGTGATCACCGATAGTGGTTTCGCTACGGTCCTGCACAGTACCGCGGTGAATGGTCACCCCCTCGCGAATCACGTTGTGATCACCGATCACCAGGCGCGTCGGCTCGCCCTTGTACTTGAGATCAGGTGTGTCCTCACCTACCGAGGAAAACTGGTAGATGCGATTGTGACAACCGATTCGGGTCGGCCCCTTGATGACTACATGGGACGCAATCACGGTGCCCTCGCCGATCTCGACGTCCGGGCCGATGATCGACCAGGGTCCGACCTGAACGTCGTCGGCCAGCCGTGCGGCCGGGTCGACGATAGCGCGAGGGTCAATCAAGCTCATATCTTCTGTTCCGCACAGATGATTTCAGCCGAGCATACAGGTTTGCCATCAACGCTGGCGCGACAATCGAATTTCCAGATTCCGCGTTTGGCGCTGAGGAAAGATGCCTCAAGCACAAGCTGGTCGCCTGGTACAACGGGCTGGCGAAAACGCAACTTGTCCGAGCCTACGAAGAAGTAAAGCGTGCCGTCAGCCGGCTTGGTGCTCATCATCTTGAAACCGAGCAGACCCGCCGCCTGAGCCATCGCCTCGATGATCAGAACGCCCGGCATGATGGGGTGCTGCGGGAAGTGACCGTTGAAGAACGGCTCATTGATAGTGACGTTCTTGTAGGCGCGAATACGCTTGCTGTCCATATCCAGCTCCACCACCCGATCAACCAGCAGGAAGGGGTAGCGGTGCGGAAGGTATTCGCGAATCTCGTTGATATCCATCATGTAGGGAAAAGCCTGTAATGATTAGGGGAGCAGCACGCCATCACGGCTGTGCAGCCAGCCGGAAAGGATGGCTGGCAGGGCAATCAGAAGAAAGGATCAGGCATCTGAAGTTGAATCTGCGTTCGGGGTCACGGCAGAAAGACGTTTTTCCACCTGTTGCAGACGGCGGGCCATATCGTCGAGGTGACGGATCCTGGCAGCGCTCTTGCGCCATTCGCCGGCTGGCTGCATGGCCGTCCCGGAGGAATAGCTGCCCGGCTCGGTGATTGACCGGGTCACCATGGTCATGCCGGTGATGAACACGTTGTCACACACCTCGATGTGCCCCACGAGGCCTGCACCACCGGCGATCATGCAATTGCGCCCGACCTTGGTGCTCCCGGAAATTCCGGAGCAACCAGCCATGGCCGTGTTGTCACCGATCTGTACGTTGTGCGCGATCATGATCTGGTTATCCAGCTTTACACCGTTACCGATGACCGTATCGGACAGCGCTCCGCGGTCGATCGTGGTGTTGGCACCAATCTCGACGTCATCGCCGATACGTACGCCGCCGACCTGGGCAATCTTCTCCCAGCCGCCCCTTTCGTTGGCGAAACCGAAGCCTTCGCCACCGATTACCGCACCCGGCTGGATCACCACCCGCTCACCGATGCAGACGTCGTGGCAGAGCGTCACGCGCGGAGCCAGACGACCGCCAGCCCCCACACGGCTACGCGCGCCGACAAACGACTGGGCACCAATCACCACATTCGCGCCTATCCATACGTCCGCCTCGATCACGACCTGAGCACCGATGCTGGCAGTCGGATCGATCTGTGCACTCGGGTCGATGACAGCGCTCGGATGAGCACCACAGGGCGCCTTGGGGCGCGTCTCGAACAGATGCGAGATGCGCGCGTAGGCAAGATAGGGATTGTCCACGAGCAGCGCGGCGCCGGCGTAGTCTTCGGCATCTTTCGGCTTGAGCAGCACAGCGCCAGCACGGGTACTGGCCAGATACTTGCGATACTGGGCGTTGGCCAGAAAGCTGAGCTGATGCGGGCCAGCGTCCTGCAACGTGGCCAGACCGGATACCGATTGAGTCGCATCGCCACGCACTGTGGCGCCCAGCTGCCCGGCGAGTTCACCGAGCGTAAAGACTGTACCGTTCATTAGCGCAGCTGATTCATGCGCTCGATGACCTGGCGGGTAATATCAAGCTGGGGTTTGACATCGACCACCGCCCCACGCTCCAGTACCAGATCGTAGTCGCCTTTCTTGATGACTTCCTCGACAGCCTTGTCCAGCTTCGGCTTGAGCTGCTTGAGCATGTCGCGGTCAGCCGAAGCCTTGGACTCATTGAGTTCCTTGGAGAGGAACTGGAAATCACGGGCCTTCTGCTTGAATTCCAGCTCGAGGCGCTCACGCTCGGCCTGCTGCATCTTGTCACCGTCCTTGCCGAGACGGTCCTGAATGCGCTTGGCATCGTTTTCAAGCCCTTTGAGCTTGTCCAGCTGGGGGCCGAATTTCTTTTCCGCATCGACCGAATAACGCTTGGCGGCGTCCGATTCCAGCAATGCCATCTGATAGTTCAGCACTGCGATCTTCATGTCGGCAAATGCAGGGGCTGCCACCAGTGCAGCAGCAACGAAAAGCAGTTGGGTCAACTTACGCACGGTATATACCACTCTTGAAAGAAAACCCTGGAGCGAGACGCTCCAGGTCGTTAAAAGGTTTGTCCCAGCGAGAACTGGAATACTTGGGTATCGGCATCATCAGGCTTGACCACGGGCATTGCCAGACTGAAGCTCAGCGGGCCCATGGCGGTAATCCAGGTCAGCCCCACCCCGACCGAACTGGCCATGTCGCCAAAGTCGATGTCGCTGCAACTGGACGAGGAGCCAGACGGGCAGTTGGTGTTGTACACGTTACCCACGTCCCAGAACACGGAAGTCCGCAGCGAGCGCTGATCCTTGACGAAAGGCATCGGGAAGAGCACTTCCAGGCCACCCTGGACCAGCACGTTACCGCCGTAGGGCAGCTCATCCTGATCAGGGTCAGCTATAGTTCCTGGCTTGGTGCCATCGCTCGGGGTACTACGAGGTCCAAGGCTGCTGTCCTCGAAGCCGCGCACCGAGTTGAAACCACCGGCGTAGTAGTGCTCGTAGAACGGCAGGGCCGAGGTGGAACCATAGGCATCGCCATAGCCCAGGCGGGTATGCATACGCAGGGTGTAGTTCTGGGTCACAGGCACGAACAGCTGGCCGCTGTAATCGAGCTTGTAGAAGGACAGATCACTGCCCGGAATGGTGGTTTCAAGCACCAGGCTCTGGGAGTGACCACGGGTCGCCAGCACGCCACGGTTGAGCGTCGATTCCGACCAGCCTACCGAGGCCTTGAAGTTGAGGAAGCTATCGCCTTCCTCTTCCATGAAATCGAAGATTTCATGAACGGTGTAACGACCGGTATCCAGGTCGTCCTGCTGCACTGACAGGCCGAAGGACAGACGCGACGTCTCGCTGATCGGATAGCCGATATTCATGCCACCGCCCAGGCTGTCCACGGAATAACTGGACACGTCGTAGTCCAGCTCGTCGTAATCGGTGGTGCGGTAGAAGGCGTTGTAGCCCAGGCTGACGCCATCTTCGGTCCAGTAGGGGTCGACAAAGCCGAAGTTGTAACGCGACTGGTATTCGCTGCGGGTCAGGCCAATGCTGACGCGATTACCGGTACCAAGGAAGTTGTTCTGGCTGATGGAGCCGCCGAGAATCAGACCGGCATTCTGGGCAAAACCGATGCTCGCCATGATCGAGCCAGACGGTTGCTCCTCGACGCTGTAGTTGACGTCGATCTGATCATCGGTGCCAGGCACCTGCGGCGTTTCAACGTTGACTTCCTTGAAGAAGCCCAGACGTTCAAGACGGGTCTTGGACTGGTCGATCAGATAAGTCGAGGCCCAGCCACCTTCCATCTGGCGCATTTCGCGACGCAGCACTTCGTCTTCGGTCTTGGTGTTGCCACGGAAGTTGATGCGGTTGACATAGGCGCGCTTGCCGGGATCGACCACGAAGGTGATCGAGACGGTGTTGTCCTCGTCATTGGCTTCGGGAATGCCGTTGACGTTGGCAAAGGTGTATCCCTCGTTGCCCAGACGCCGCGTAATCAGCTCCGACGTGGTGGTCATGACCTTGCGTGAAAAGACCTGGCCTTCCTTCGCCAGCAGCAGTGCCTGCAATTCTTCCTGGGGGACTTTCAGGTCCCCGCTCAACTTGACGTCGCTGACGGTATAGCGGTCGCCTTCGTCGATGTTTACCGTGACGTAGACGTCTTTCTTGTCCGGCGTAATGGATACCTGGGTAGAGGTGATATCCATATTGATGTAGCCGCGGTCCAGGTAGTAGGAACGCAGGCGCTCCAAGTCGCCGGAAAGTTTTTCACGTGCATATTTGTCGTCGTTGCGGAAGAACGACAGCCAGTTGCTGGTCTTCAACTCGAACAGGTCGGTCAGGTCATCATCGGCAAAGACCGTATTGCCCACGACGTTGATGTGCTTGATCGCGGCAACCGAGCCTTCGTTGATGGTGATCTTCAACGCGACGCGGTTGCGCGGTTGCGGTACGGCTTCGGTTTCGATGGTGGCCGAGTAACGGCCCTGGGCCACATACTGACGCTGCAATTCGTTGCGCACGCCTTCAAGGGTGGCGCGCTGGAAAATCTCACCTTCGGCGAGACCCGACTGCTGCAAGCCGGAAAGCAGATCTTCGGTTTTGATCGCCTTGTTTCCTTCGATTTCGATACCGGAAATCGAAGGCCGCTCTACTACGCTGATAACCAGCACATCGCCTTCCCGGCCCAGCTGAATGTCCTCGAAGAAACCGGTGCGGAACAGCGCACGGGTCGCATCTACCAGACGACGGTCATCGGCAGCCTGGCCGACGTTCAGCGGCAGAGCGCCAAAGACACTGCCGGCGGAAACCCGCTGCAGGCCGTTGACGCGTATATCGGAGATGGTGAAGGACTCGGCGTGAACTTCGGCAATCATCAGTGCGGATATCACCGCAGGTAGCAGCAGACGTTTCATGAAGTCCTTTCTTTTCAAACCTGAAAATTGAACCTGCGCAGGGCGCGGCGACATCAAGTTATAGGCGATTAAAGCCGGCCAATATCATTGACCAACGCAAGCAGCATCACCCCGATCACCAGGCTGATACCAATCTGTACTCCCCAACCCTGGACCCTGTCCGACAGGGGACGTCCACGGACCCACTCGACCAGATAGAAGAGCAGATGCCCGCCATCCAGGACCGGGATAGGCAAAAGATTGAGTACTCCAAGGCTGATGCTCAGGTAGGCGAGGAAGTTTAGAAAGTCACCCAGGCCGGACTGTGCAGAAGCGCCCGCCACTTTAGCAATGGTTATCGGGCCGCTCAAGTTTTTTACCGAGAGCTCGCCAAAGAGCATTTTCTTCAGGGAATCGAGGGTCAGAAGGCTCATGGCCCAGGTCCGCCGAAGCCCCTCGCCCACGGCTTCCAGCGGCCCGTAGCTGATGGTGCGCAGCATGTCATCCGGCCATTCACCGCCCGCAACGCCAGCCCCCAGATAACCGCGCAGACTATCGCCTTCACCGCGCGTCGCCAGCGTCAGCGGCAGCATCAGACGCTGCCCTTCGCGCTCCACTTCCAGTTGCGCGGACTTGCCTGGCAGCAACCGGACCCGATCAATAACTTCCTGCCATTCCTGCAGCGGTACGCCATCAAGACTGACCATCCGGTCACCAAGGTGCATACCTGCTGCCTGTGCTGGTCCTTCAGGGTCCAGTTGGGCGACTACCGGCACGATGGCCGGGCGCCAGGGACGGATACCCAGCGAGCCGATCGGATCCGGCTCTTCTGCACCCCTAAGCCAGTCGTTCAGCTCCAGTCGTACAGACTGCTCCTGACTGCTGTTCAGGCTGCGCACACGCATGTCCAGCGAACCGCTCTCGCCCAGGCGACGGATCAGCTGCAGATTGACCTCTGCCCAGCCGGAGGTGGGCTTGCCGTTGACCTCGATGATTTCCTGTCCCGCCACCAGACCCGCTTGATCGGCAAGGCTGCCCACTTCAACCGCCCCCACCACTGGGCGGATCTGTTCACTGCCGAGCAGCGCCAGCACCCAGAAAAACACCAGCGCCAGCAGAAAGTTGGCAATCGGCCCGGCAGAAACGATGGCAAAGCGCTGCTTCACCGTCTTGCGATTGAACGTCTGGTCGAGCAGTGCAGGCGGCACATCGCCTTCGCGCTCGTCGAGCATCTTCACATAGCCACCCAGCGGGATGGCCGCAACGACAAATTCGGTTCCCTGGCGATCATGCCAGCGCAATAGCGGACGACCGAAACCCACCGAGAAACGCAGCACCTTGACGCCACAGCGTCGGGCTACCCAGAAATGCCCGTATTCGTGGAAGGTAACCAGCACACCCAAAGCAATCAGGGTGCCGACAAGCATGTACAGCGCGCTCATAAATTCCTCTGCCTCGAAAGGCCGTTTTGCCGCGATGAGGCTCGCCCGCTCTGCAGGCGCACTATCGATCCGCTAGCGATTGCGATTCTCAAGCCAGCGCGACGCCAATTTGCGCGCCTGCGCATCGGCATCCAGAACATCACCAAGACAGTGCACCGCAACCGCCGCCTCGCGACTCAGAACGTCCTCGATGATACTCGCGATTTCCGTGAAGCGGATCCGCCCTTTCAGGAAGGCATCGACAGCCACCTCATTGGCCGCATTGAGCATCGCCGGCGCCGTGCCGCCATTCTGTGCAGCCTGGCGCGCCATGTGCAGGCATGGAAAGCGCTGCTCATCCGGCGCATGAAAATCAAGGCGACCAATGCGCACCAGATCCAGGGCGGACACACCCGAATCGATACGCTCAGGCCAGGCAAGCGCGTGGGCAATCGGCGTGCGCATGTCGGGGTTGCCCAACTGCGCCAGTACCGAACCGTCAACATAGTCAACCATCGAGTGGATAACGCTCTGGGGATGGATCACCACCTCCACCTGATCCGGGCGCGCATCGAACAGCCAGCAGGCCTCAATCAACTCCAGCCCCTTGTTCATCATGCTCGCCGAATCAACCGAAATCTTGCGCCCCATGGACCAGTTGGGGTGCGTGCAAGCCTGCTCGACGCTTACGTCGGCCAGTTGCTCCAACGGCCATTCGCGAAACGGCCCGCCGGATGCAGTGAGCAGTATGCGTCGCACGCCGACGCTTGCGAGACCCTGGGCATAATCGCCGGGAAGGCACTGAAAAATCGCATTGTGCTCACTGTCGATAGGCAACAGCACCGCCCTGCTCTTGCGCAACGCCTGCATGAACAGCGCGCCGGACATGACCAGGGCTTCCTTGTTTGCCAGCAATACACGTTTGTCGGCCTGGACTGCAGACAGTGTAGGTCGCAGGCCGGCTGCACCGACAATGGCCGCCATCACCACATCGGTTTCCGGATGGGCTGCCACCTCACTCAAGCCGCCCTCACCCACCAGCACGCGAGTCTGCAGATCGTCGCTGATCAGCTGATCCTGCAACACCCGGGCCTGGTCGCTGCTGGCCACCACGGCATATCGCGGGCGATGCAGACGGCAAAGCTCGCGCAGTTCGGCAATACGATTGAAGGCTGTCAGAGCGAAAGCCTGGTAGCGCCCAGGATGGCGGGCAATCACGTCCAGCGTACTCAGCCCGATGGAGCCAGTCGCCCCGAGAATGGTTATCTGCAAGGGCTCAGTCACCAGGCACCCCAACCGGCAAGCCACAACAGAACGGCAAATACGGGCACGGCTGCGGTCAGGCTGTCGATACGATCCATGACGCCGCCATGGCCCGGTAGCAATTGACTGCTGTCCTTGATCCCCGCACTGCGCTTGAACATGCTCTCGGTCAGGTCACCCACAACCGATATCAGCACCACTACAGTTGCGCCCAGTAGCGCCAGGATCAGCTCACGCGCAGACCAGCCCCGATAGAGTCCGACCCCGAGCGTAACCAGCAGGCTGGTCAGCAGGCCGCCTACCAACCCTTCCCAACTCTTGCCTGGACTGACCTGCGGCGCCAGTTTGCGCCGCCCGAAACGCTTGCCGGAAAAATAGGCACCGATATCGGCGACCCAAACCAGCACCATGACGGCAACAATGAGCCAGTTGCCCTGCGGCCACTGTTTAAGCACCACCAACGCCTGCCATGCCGGCAGCAGGATCAACAGACCGATAATCAGGCTGCCCGGACCACCACGCCAGTGGCGCTGGCTATCCGGATAATTCAGCACCAGCACAGTCGCGGCGAGCCACCAGAGCACGCTGACGGCCAGCAGCCAGGGAGCCAGCACCGGAAGCTGGTGAAAGAGAACCAGCAGCGCAACCACGAACAGCGCATAACCGACCCGAGCCGGCTGAGCAGCATAGCCGGCCAGCCTTGCCCATTCCCAGGCACCCAGGCTCACGACCACCCCTATAAACAGGGCGAAGGCGAGCCCTTCGAGCAGAAAAAAACCGATCAGCGCGACCGGCAGGAGAATCGCAGCGGTGATGATGCGTTGCTTCAACATTCTGCACGAACCTCTGTTTCGAGCTGGTCGCCGGTCTTGCCAAAGCGGCGTTGACGCCTGGAGAAATCAGCCAGTGCGGCGCGCATTGCCTCGTGCTTGAAATCCGGCCAAAACAGGTCGGAGAAATAGAGTTCGGCGTAAGCCATCTGCCACAGCAGAAAATTGCTGATGCGCCGCTCGCCGCCGGTGCGAATGCACAAGTCCGGTGGCGGCATGTCGCCGGTCGCCAGGTAGCTCTGGAAAAGTGATGCGGTGATCTCTTCAGCACCCAGCTGACCCGCCTGAACCTCACGCGCCATACGCTGAGTAGCCTGGAGAATGTCCCATTGTCCACCGTAGTTGGCAGCCACCTGGAGCACGAAGCGATTGCTTCCGGCTGTCATCGCTTCAGCCTCCGCCATCGCGGCCTGCAATTCGGGATGAAAGCGCGTACGGTCACCAATGATGCGCAGACTGATGTCGTTGTCATTGAGCTTGCGTGCTTCGCGGCGCAAAGCCGTCAAGAACAGCTCCATCAGCGCACCCACCTCCTCTGCCGGCCTTTGCCAGTTTTCACTGGAAAAGGCGAAGAGGGTCAGCACCTCAACCCCCTCCTCTGCACAGACCTCGATGACTGCGCGTACCGCATCGACGCCCGCCTTGTGTCCAGCCACGCCAGGCAAGAGACGTCGCTTTGCCCAGCGATTGTTGCCATCCATGATAATTGCGACGTGACGGGGTACATTCCGCCCGGCAATCGGCCTGACCTTTTCCATGAAACGACTACCTGCGCTCAATCACGCTGCAAACAATAGGAGAAACACCGACGGCAGTTGCGGGACGCAACAAAATAGCCCGCGCATGCCGGTCCGAAATGGCTCGACATGCGGTTCCAGGGAGCAGTATGGAGGCGCCCGGCACGGCTCGGTCAAACGGCCATCAAGTCGTTTTCCTTGCCTTCAAGCGCCTTGTCGATCTCTGCAACATACTTGTCGGTCAGCTTTTGAACGTCATCCTGGCCGCGACGTTCCTCGTCTTCACTGATTTCCTTTTCCTTCACCAGATCCTTGAGCTGGGCGATGGCATCACGACGAATATTGCGTATCGCGACACGAGCATTCTCGGCTTCACTACGCGCCTGTTTGGTAAAGCCCTTGCGCGTCTCTTCGGTCAACGCAGGCATCGGCACGCGGATGGTGGTACCTGCAGTGGCCGGATTCAGCCCCAGATCGGAGGTCATGATGGCTTTTTCCACCGCCTGGATCATGCTCTTGTCAAAGATGGTCAGGGCCAGGGTGCGGGAATCCTCGACGGTGACGTTGGCAACCTGGCGCAGCGGCGTATCGCTGCCGTAGTAAGACACCATCACGCCATCAAGAATGCTCGGATGAGCGCGACCAGTGCGGATCTTGGCGAAGGCGCCGGCCAGCGATTCCAGGGATTTCTTCATGCGCTCCTGCGCGTCTTGCTTGATCTCGTTGATCATTGATTCGGTTCCTCGATCAGTGTTCCTTCAGCGCCGCCAAGCACGATATTGAGCAGGGCGCCGGGTTTGTTCATGTTGAATACCCGCAGCGGCATCTTGTGGTCGCGGCACAGGCAGATGGCCGTCAGGTCCATCACGCCGAGCTTGCGGTCGAGCACGTCATCATAAGTCAGTTGCTCGAACTTCTCGGCATTCGGGTCTTTGAAGGGATCAGCGGTGTAGACGCCGTCAACCTTGGTAGCCTTGAGCACGACGTCGGCGTGAATCTCGATGGCGCGCAAGCATGCAGCCGAGTCGGTAGTAAAGAAGGGGTTGCCGGTCCCGGCGGAAAAAATCACCACCTCACCGGTCTTGAGATGACGCATCGCCTTGCGACGGTCGTAATGGTCGGTCACGCCGACCATGGAGATGGCAGACATCACCAGCGCTGGGATATTCGAGCGTTCCAGGGCATCGCGCATGGCCAGAGCATTCATGACGGTCGCCAGCATGCCCATATGGTCACCGGTGACCCGATCCATTCCTGCTGCCGACAGCGCTGCGCCACGGAACAGGTTACCGCCACCAATGACCAACCCCACCTCAACGCCAATTCCGACCAGTTGGCCAACTTCCAGGGCCATGCGATCCAGCACCTTGGGATCGATGCCGAAATCTTCCGAACCCATCAGGGCTTCGCCGCTTAATTTGAGCAGAATCCGTTTGTAGCGTGGATTGCGTGCACTCATCTGCTGAGCCATTGGCGTTGTTTCTCCTGCGGCGTTGTATGACCAGGTTGCATGACCGGCATGGCCGTACAACCAGAAAATATCTGCGCTATGACAGCGCAATTGCGTATTGGTGCCAAGCGATGACTATACAGGGACAAAAAACGATTTCTTTATCCCAGTTCGACAAAAAGGCCGCGCGCGTAAGCGGGCAGCCTCTTTGAGAACAGCAGGAAGCTTTACTGCTTGGTCGCGGCGACCTGAGCGGCCACTTCAGCAGCGAAGTCGACCTCGGCGCGCTCGATACCTTCGCCTACTTCATAACGCACGAAGGAAACGATCTCGGCACCGGCTTTCTTCACCAGCTCACCAACTTTTACTTCCGAATCCATGATGAAGGCTTGCTCGACCAGGCTGGCTTCGGCGAGGAACTTGTTGATGCGACCCTTGACCATGTTCTCGACGATGTTTTCCGGCTTGCCGGCAATCTTCTCGGCGTTCAGCTGCAGGAAGATTTCCTTTTCCTTGGCAATCAGTTCCTCGGACACCTGGTCCGGGCTGACCACGGCCGGGTTGCTGGCGGCGACGTGCATGGCAACATGCTTGGCCAGCTCTTCGCTACCACCCTTGAGCACAACCAGAACACCGATACGGTGGCCGTGCAGGTAAGCACCCACGGTTTCGCCGGAGACGGCAGTCAGGCGACGAATGTTGACGTTCTCGCCGCACTTGGCAATGAGCGCCTCACGGTTGCTTTCCTGAGCAGCGATCAGCGGAGCGGCATCGGTCATGTTTTCAGCGAAGGCTTGCTCGACGCTGTTGCTGACGAAATTCTTGAAGTCTTCCTGCAGAGCCAGGAAATCGGTCTGGGAGTTGACTTCGATGATCACGGCACGCGTGTTGTCGTCGGCGACCTTGATCGCGATGGAACCTTCGGCGGCGATGTTGCCAGCTTTCTTGGCAGCCTTGATGGCGCCCGCAGCACGCATGTCGTCGATGGCTTTTTCGATATCACCGCCAGCAGCAGTGAGTGCCTTTTTGCAATCCATCATGCCTTGGCCAGTGCGCTCGCGCAGTTCTTTAACCAGGGCTGCAGTAATCTCTGCCATGTTCGCAAATCCTCTCGATTCGTTATCGATCATCGCCCCTTACCAGAGCGATCAATTCGGAAGTGGCAAAAAGGGGGCATAGCCCCCTTCTTGTTCACCGGGTTCAACTAGGCGGTACCACTCGCTCAGCCTTGAGCGGCCTCGGGGGCTGCTTCTTCGACGAACTCGTCAGCACCACCGGCGCCGTTCTGGCGACCGCGCATTACGGCGTCGGCCATGGCGCCCAGGTAGAGTTGCACGGCACGGATGGCATCATCGTTACCGGGGATGATGTAATCCACGCCTTCAGGGCTGCTGTTGGTATCGACGATGCCGATGACCGGGATGCCCAGCTTGTTGGCTTCGGAGATTGCAATGCGCTCGTGATCGACGTCGACGACGAACATGGCGTCCGGCAGGCCGCCCATATCCTTGATACCACCCAGGCTGCGATCCAGTTTTTCCAGATCACGGGTGCGCATCAGGGCTTCTTTCTTGGTCAGCTTGTCGAAAGTACCGTCCTGAGACTGGATTTCCAGCTCACGCAGGCGCTTGATCGAGGCGCGGATGGTCTTGTAGTTGGTCAGCATGCCGCCCAACCAGCGATGATCGACGTACGGCGAGCCGCAACGAGCAGCCTCTTCGCGAACGATCTTGCCAGCGGAACGCTTGGTGCCGACGAACAGAATCTTGTTCTTGCCTGCAGCCAGCTTCTCAACGAACTGCAGTGCGTCGTTGAACATCGGCAGGGTTTTTTCAAGATTGATGATATGAATCTTGTTGCGCGCGCCGAAGATGAACTTGTTCATCTTCGGGTTCCAGTAACGGGTCTGGTGGCCGAAGTGCACACCGGCCTTCAGCATGTCGCGCATGGTGACTTGAGTCATGATACTTCCTCGATAAAGCGGGTTAGGCCTCCACGCGCCCCGATATCCAACTCTTTCGAGCACCCAGGATACCGTGTCGACACGTGTGTGGGGTCAAGCGCAGCGGGCAGTCCCGTTGAGCGGCGCGTTTTATAGCATAGAAAGCAGCTACAAGCCAGAAGCTTCAAGCTGGTAACATGTCGCCCTTCCTTTCGTGCCGAGAGCCCACAATGACTGTCTCCATCAAGACGCCAGAAGATATCGAGAAGATGCGCATCGCCGGCCGCCTGGCGGCCGAAGTACTGGAGATGATCGGTGATCATGTAAAACCGGGCGTCACCACCGAAGAGCTTGATCGAATCTGCCACGAGTACATCGTCAACGTGCAGCAGGCCATTCCGGCACCGCTCAACTACAAGGGCTACCCGAAGTCGATCTGCACCTCGATCAACCATGTCGTCTGTCATGGCATCCCCAACGACAAGCCGCTGAAGGATGGCGACATCCTCAATATCGACATCACCGTCATCAAGGACGGCTACCACGGCGACACCAGCAAGATGTTCATCGTCGGCAAGGCCACCGAGTGGGCCGAACGCCTGTGCAGGGTGACTCAGGAATGCCTCTATAAAGGGATCGAACTTGTGCGTCCCGGCGCCCGCCTCGGCGACATCGGCGAAGCGATCCAGAAGCACGCCGAGAAGAACGGCTTCTCCGTGGTGCGCGAATACTGCGGCCACGGCATCGGCAAGGTTTTCCATGAGGAGCCCCAGGTACTGCATTACGGACGTGCCGGCACCGGCCTGGAACTGAAGGAAGGCATGACCTTCACCATCGAGCCGATGATCAACCAGGGCCGCTCGGAAACCCGACTGTTGGGCGACGGCTGGACAGCCATCACCAAGGATCGCAAGCTGTCCGCACAGTGGGAGCACACTCTGGTCGTGACTGCCGAAGGCTACGAAATCTTTACCCTGCGCAGCGACGACACCATAGCTCGCACTCGCCCCTGAATACCGCTTGACGGAGAACTGGCATGCCACAGGTTGATCCCGAACTCTTCGACCGCAGCCAGTTCCAGGCGGAGCTGGCACTCAAGGCCAGTCCGATTCCCGCCTTCAAGAAGGTCATCGGCAACGCTCGTCAGGTGCTGGACGCACGCTTTCTCGCAGGATGCGATATCCGTCGCCTGATCGTCGACCGCGCCTGGTTCATCGACCAGATACTGCGCGCCGCCTGGGCGCGCTTCGACTGGAACAGCGAGGCCGATATAGCACTGGTGGCTGTTGGCGGCTACGGGCGCGGCGAGCTGCATCCCTATTCCGATATCGACCTGCTGATCCTGCTCGACAACAGCGACCAGGAGCTGTTCCGCGACGCCATCGAAGGCTTTCTGACCCTGCTCTGGGATATAGGCCTGGAAGTTGGCCAGAGCGTCCGCTCGGTGGCCGAATGCGCCGAAGAGGCACGCGCGGACCTCACCGTCATCACCAATCTGATGGAGAGCCGCACCATCGCCGGCCCTGAGCGGCTGCGACAGAACATGCTGAAGGTGACCAGCCCCAGCGAGATGTGGCCGAGCAAAGAGTTCTTCTTGGCCAAGCGCAACGAACAGCGCGCCCGCCATGCAAAATACAACAACACCGAATACAACCTGGAACCCAACGTCAAAGGCTCTCCGGGCGGACTGCGCGATATCCAGACAATCCTGTGGATTGCACGACGTCAGTTCGGCAGTCTGAACCTGAGTGCCATCGTCGATCAGGGCTTCCTCACCGAGGGCGAGTATTCGCTGCTGGTGTCCAGTCAGGCTTTTATCTGGCGGGTCCGCTACGGGCTGCACATGCTGGCCGGACGCGCCGAGGATCGTCTGCTGTTCGATCACCAGCGCAGCCTCGCCGCCCTGCTCGGCTATGAAGACAGTGACGCCAAGCTGGCCATCGAACGCTTCATGCAGAAGTACTACCGGGTCGTGATGAGCATTTCCGAACTCAGCGACCTGGTAGGTCAGCACTTTGCCGAGGTAATCCTCTGGGAAGGCGACAGCGGCGATGCCGTCCCGCTCAACAGCCGCTTCCTGGTACGCGACCGTTATCTGGAAGTTGCCAAGGACTCGGTCTTCACGCATCGCCCCTTTGCGCTTCTGGAGGTTTTCGTCCTTCTCGCGCAACACCCGGAGATCAAGGGGGTACGTGCCGAAACCATCCGTCTGCTACGCGATCACCGCCACCTGATCGATGACGAATTCCGCCGCGACATCCGCAACACCAGCCTTTTCATCGAATTACTCAAGTGTAAGGAAGGCATCCATCGCAACCTTCGCCGGATGAACCGTTATGGAATTCTGGGCCGTTACCTGCCGGAGTTTGGCCATATCGTTGGACAGATGCAGCACGATCTTTTCCACATTTATACCGTCGATGCGCATACGCTCAACGTCATCAAGTACCTGCGCAAACTGAGCAAACCTGGCGTTGCCGAAAAATACCCTCTGGCCAGTCAGTTGGTGGGGATGCTGCCCAAGCCGGAACTGATCTATATCGCCGGCCTTTATCACGACATCGCCAAGGGCCGTGGCGGCGATCACTCGGAACTCGGGGCAGTCGATGCCCAGGCTTTCTGCGTGCGTCACAAGCTGCCCGCTTGGGATACGCGCCTGGTGGTCTGGCTGGTAGCCAATCACCTGATCATGTCCACCACGGCACAACGCAAGGATCTTTCCGATCCACAGGTGATTAACGATTTCGCCCAGCTGGTCGGCGACGAAACGCATCTGGACTATCTGTATGTCCTCACCGTGGCAGACATCAACGCCACCAACCCGACCCTCTGGAACTCCTGGCGTGCCAGCCTGCTGCGCCAGTTGCATACCGAAACCCTGCGAGCGCTCAAGCGCGGCCTTGAAAACCCTCTGGAGCGTGAAGAGCAGATTCGCCAGACCCAGCGCGCCGCGTTGGACAGCCTTGTGCGCAACGGTACCGACCCGGACGACGCCGAACAGCTCTGGTCACAATTGGGCGACGATTATTTCATGCGTCACTCCGCGACCGATGTGGCCTGGCATACCGAAGCCATCCTCCAGCATGGTGACAGCAGCGAGCCGCTGGTACTGATCAAGGAAACCACACAACGCGAGTTCGAGGGTGGCACCCAGATCTTCATCTACGCTGCCGACCAGCATGACTTCTTTGCCGTGACCGTAGCCGCGATGGATCAGCTCAACCTGAACATCCACGACGCCCGCATCATCACGTCAAGCAGCCAGTTCACCCTCGATACCTATATCGTCCTGGACGCCGATGGCACACCGATTGGCCACGATTCCGAACGCATCCAGGAGATTCGCCACGGGTTGATCGAGGCGCTGCGCAAACCGGAAGAGTACCTGACGATCATCAAGCGGCACGTGCCCCGGCAGCTCAAGCACTTTGCCTTCCCGCCGCAAGTCACCATCCACAACGATACCCAGCGACCGCAGACCATCATAGAAGTCATAGCACCGGATCGCCCCGGCCTGCTGGCACGGATTGGCCAGCTGTTTCTGGACTTCGACCTGTCGGTGCAGAACGCCAAGATCGCCACCATGGGCGAGCGGGTTGAAGACGTGTTTTTCGTGACCAATGCAGACAATCAGCCACTATCGGACCCGCAGTTCTGCACCTTGCTGCAACAGGCCCTGGTCAGGCAACTGACACAGGAAAATGAACACCAGCCCTCACCCAGCAGCATCGAAATCTGAAGAGTTGGCGCTTGCCGCTCAGCCCGGGCAGGCGGTGATCAATCCCAGGGCTTGCCTTTGGTACGCTCGACACTGAACAGCTTCTGCTGCATCGCAGCCTTGGCCAGCATGTGAGCGCTGACCGGAGCGGTGATGAACAGAAAGAGGGTGATCAGCAGCTCGTGCAGGCTCAAGCCGTCATTGTGATAGCTGAAAAACAGCATCGAGGCGATGAGGATCCCGCCCACTCCAAGTGTGGTGGCCTTGGTCGGCCCATGCAGACGGGTATAAAAGTCAGGCAGGCGATACAGGCCTATCGCTCCAACCAGCGCGAAAATGCTTCCGATGATCAGGAACACGCTGACCAGCAACTCAATCCAGAACGGCATGTGCTCTCCTAATCGATGATGTCGCCGTGCAGCAGATGCTTGCACACCGCGACGGTACTGACGAAGCCCATTACCGCAATCAGCAAGGCGGCCTCGAAGAACAGATCGGAAGCCAGCCAGATACCGAACAGCACGATCAGCGCCAGCGCGTTGATATAGAGCGTATCGAGCGCCAATACCCGATCGGGCATATCCGGCCCCTTGATCAGCCGAATGATATTAAGCAGCGCCGCCACGCCCAGCAGGCCCGCACAGAAGGGGATCACGTAGGCTAGCATTCAAAAATCTCCAACAGCGGGGCCTCGTAGCGACTCTTCACCACGGCAACCAGCGCCTGGATATCCGGCACATCCAGCGAATGCAGGATCAGATTTTTGTGATCCTTGCTCAGGCCAGCCGATACCGTGCCGGGGGTCAGCGAGATGATGCTGGTCAGGGTCGCCAGCACGAACTCGTTTTCAATCAGCATCGGCACTTCGATGAAGGCGGGCTGCAGTTTTTCTTTCGAACCGAGCACCAGTCGGGCCACATGGATGTTGGCGATCACGATGTCGTAGAAGACCATCAGCATGAACAGGCAAAGCTTGAGCGGCTTGCGCACGCGCGGCACCTCGATGAGGAAACCCGCCACCAGCAGCGGGATGGCCCAGCCGAGGAACAGTCCCAGCACGATATGGCCGACCCCAAGGGTGTTGTTCATCAACAGCCAGAGCGCTGCCAGCAGAAGCGTCAGCATGGGATTCGGCAACAGACGAGACCCGCTCATGCACCACCTCCCTGAATAATCTGCAGATAAGGGCCAAGATCAAACAACTGGGCTGCCGTGGCCTGCACATAGGCCTGCACCGGCTGCGCAGCAACGACCAGAAGCACACTGCCCAACAGCAAGCCGAGCGTTGCCAGCATGCGCAACGAATCGCTTGGCGCCGTCACAGCTTCTTCCACCCCCTCATTCGATCGCCAGAAGAGTGTGCTACCGGCGCGACTCAGCGCAATCACCATACCCAGACCACCCACCAGCACGACCGGCCAGAGCACCAGCGCGCCGTTGCCGGGTGTAACCGCCTGCAACAGCATCAGCTTGCCCAGGAAGCCGGAAAACGGTGGCAACCCGGCAACCGAGATGGCGCCGAAAAAGAATAGCGCTCCCAGTAGCAACGGTTGCCTCAGCGCTGGCGCGGATACCAGTTCAGAACCCACATCACCCCGCTGGCGGGAAATCAGGTCCGCCAGCAGGAACAGGCCGCCTGCGACCAGCGTACTGTGCAGCAGGTAATAGAGCGCAGCACTCAGACCTTCCTCGGTGCCCATGGCAAACCCGGCCAACAGGGTTCCCACTGAAACCACCACCAGATAGGACAGCAGTATCTGCAGGTTGCGCGACCCAAGCGCGCCCAGCACACCAGCACCCAGGGTGAGCATCGCCAATGGCCACAGCCAGTCCAGAACCATGTTGTTCAGAACGCCCGCCTCGCTGCCGTAAATCAGCGTGAACACCCGGACAATGGCATAGAGGCCGAGCTTGGTCATGATTGCGAACAGTGCCGCAACCGGTGCCGTCGCGGAGGCATAGGCTCTCGGAAGCCAAAAGTACAGTGGCAGGATCGCGCCTTTCAGGGCGAATACAATCAGCAGCAGATAACCCGCCGCCGCCAGCAGTGGTGCATCGGCAGGATCAGCCGCACCGACCCGGATGGCCAGATCAGCCATGTTCAAAGTCCCGGTGAGGCCGTAGAGCATGCTGACACCAATCAGGAACAGCCCCGAGCCCAGCAGATTCAATACCACGTAATGAATGCCGGCCTGCACGCGCTTCGCACCGTGACCATGCAGCAACAACGCATAGGACGAAATCAGCAGGATCTCGAAGAACACGAACAGGTTGAACAGGTCACCGGTCAGGAAAGCCCCGTTGATTCCAGCCAGCTGAAACTGGAACAGCGCATGGAGGTTCGGCCCTTTTTCATCGTCACCGCGGGAGGCATAAAGGATTGCAAACCCCGCCAGCACGGCCGTCACCAGCAACATCATTGCGCTCAGACGGTCGAGCAGCAGCATGATGCCGAACGGCGGCGACCAGTTGCCCAACTGGTAGACAAACAGCGTGCCGCTATTGGCCTGCAGCAGCAGCCACAGGGCCAGCGGCACCAGCAACCAGGTTGCCAGCAACGACAACAGACGCTTGAAAGGCGCGCCTAGCCTGTGAGTCAGCAGCAACAGACTGCCAACGAGCAGCGGCAGCAGGACAGGAAGGATCAACACATGATTCATTCGCGCGGCTCCCGACCGTCCACATGGTCGGTTTTCAGCTCACCCAGACCACGCAGAGCCAGCACCACGATGAATGCCGTCATGGCGAAGCCGATGACGATGGCGGTCAGCACCAATGCCTGCGGGAGCGGATCACCATAGTCGGCGCTCCTGCCGATAACCGCCGGCACACCCGTGGCCAGTCGCCCCATGGAGAAAATAAACAGGTTCACCGCGTAGGATATGAGCGTCAGCCCCATCACCACCGGGAATATTCGCGCACGAAGCAGCAGGTAAACACCACTGGCCATCATGATCCCCAGCGTTACCGCCAGTACAGCCTCCATCAGAGTACCTCCTTGCACGATTCGTCCTGACTGACGTGACCAATATTGGACAGGATCAGCAGGGTTGAGCCGACTACCGCGAGATAAACGCCCAGGTCGAACAGCATGGCTGTGGCCAGCTCAAACTCGCCAATAAAGGGAAGATGGAAATGATCGAAGGCGGAGGTCAGGAACGGATAACCGAATAGCCAGCTGCCCAATCCGGTCAAACATGCGATGAACACGCCAAGCCCGGCTACGCCGTGGTAGCTGAAGGGTTGACGCTGCTGCGCCCAGGTCACGCCGTGGGATATGTACTGCAGGATCAGTGCAACTGCCGTTATCAGGCCGGCAATAAAGCCGCCACCCGGCAGGTTGTGCCCGCGCAGGAAAATGAACACGGAAATCAGCAAGGCCATCGGCAGCAAGGCACGAGACAACGCATCCAGCACCATCGGATGGCTGTCGGTACTCCACAGCCTTCCGCCATAGTCACGCAGCGGATGAGGCAGGTGCAGCCCCTTGAGCAATCCATAGATGCCCACCGCAGCAATGGCCAGTACCGCTATCTCGCCCAAGGTATCGAAACCACGGAAGTCCACAAGGATCACATTGACCACATTGGTTCCACCGCCACCGGAAACACTGTTCTCCAGGAAGAAGGACGCGATGCTGTCGTAAGGGCGCGTAAGCACGGCATAGGTGAGCAAGGCGATCATGGTACCGAAGCCGCCGGCCAGAATCAGATCACGAAAGCTGCGCAGGCTGCTCGACTCTGCAGGAGTCCGGTCAGGCATGAAGAACAACGCCAGAATAAGCAGGATGATGGTCACCACCTCGACCGACAGCTGAGTCAACGCGAGGTCAGGCGCGGAAAAACGAGCGAAGACCAGCGCCACCATGAGCCCGACTACACTAAGCACCATGAGCGCCACCAGTCGTCTGCGGTGGAAGAGCACTGTCAGCAGCGAGGTCAGACTCAGAACCACCATTCCGCCGACGGTAATGATATCCAGCGGGGTGAGCGCAACCGGGCCACTGAGCGCCTCCAGCGGCGTAAGAGCATAGATCACCAGCACCAGCGAACTGACCAGCACCAGCATCAGATAGCGCTGCAGTGAGCCATTCTCCAGACGTTCGGTTACCCAGCGCGCGCCTGCGGTAATCTCGCTGATCACGCGCCTGAAAACGTCCAGAGAATCAACGTGGGGAAGCCCCTCGTACCAGCGAAATACCCACTTGCGCAGCCCATAGATGAGCACTCCACCGACCAGCGCAACAAAACTCATCAACAGCGGCAGATTGAAGCCGTGCCAGATCGTCAGGCTGTATTCAGGCACCGCGCCATTCAGCGTTCCGGCAACCGCAACCGCCAGCAAGGGCGCCACGGTGTAGGCTGGCAGCATCCCGACCATCAGACAGAGCAGCACCAGGATCTCCACCGGAATCTTCATGTAGCGCGCAGGCTCATGCGGTGGGAACTTGGGCAAGTCGATCGGCTCGCCATTGAAGAACACGTCATGCACGAAACGCAGTGAATAGGCCACCGAGAAGGCACCCGCCAGGGTCGCCAGCGCCGGAATGGTCCAGTAGAAGCTGCCCAGCAAATGCTGGTCGAGGGTTTCGGCGAAAAACATTTCCTTGCTCAGGAAGCCATTGAGCAGCGGCACGCCGGCCATCGCCAACGAGGCGATCATCGCCAGCACTGCCGTGTGCGGCATGTATTTCATCATGCCGTTGATACGCCGCATATCACGGGTACCGGTCTCGTGGTCGATGATGCCTGCGGCCATGAACAGCGAGGCCTTGAAGGTGGCGTGGTTGATAATGTGAAAGATCGCCGCCACCGCCGCCAGGCGCGAGTCGAGACCAAATAACAGGGTGATCAGCCCCAGATGGCTGATGGTTGAGTAGGCCAGCAGCCCCTTGAGATCGTGCTGGAACAGCGCCATCACCGCACCGATCAGCAATGTCGCCAGCCCGGTCATGCTGACCAGATAGAACCACCATTCCGAATCAGACAGAGCCGGGTACAAGCGGGCCAGCAGGAAAACCCCTGCCTTGACCATGGTGGCCGAATGCAGGAATGCCGAAACTGGCGTCGGTGCTGCCATCGCCTGCGGCAACCAGAAGTGAAACGGAAATTGCGCTGACTTGGTGAAAACGCCGAGCAGCACCAGAATCAGCGCCACGGGATACAAGGCATGGGCACGGATCAGGTCGCCCGAGACCAGCACCGTACTCAATTCATAGCTACCGACGATATGACCGATCAGCAGGATGCCGGCCAGCAATGCCAGCCCGCCACCGCCCGTCACGGCCAATGCCATGCGAGCACCCTGACGGGCATCGGCGCGGTGATTCCAGAAGCCGATCAGCAGGAATGACGAGAGACTGGTCAACTCCCAGAACATCAGCATCAACAGCAGGTTTTCCGACAGCACAACGCCGAGCATCGCACCCATGAACAGCAGGAAGAACCCATAGAAGCGCCCCATCGGCTCATGCTTCGACAGGTAGTAACGCGCATATAGAATGACCAGCAGGCCAATACCCAGGATCAGCAAGGCGAACAGGAAGCCCAGCCCATCAAGCCTCAGACTCAGGTTCAACCCCAGCTCCGGCAACCAGGGCAGCATCTGCACTTCGACTTCACCGTCGAACACAGCGGCACGCTTGGAAATGAGGAGAACCAGTGCAGCCAGCGGGGCCAGACCCGCACCGAAAGCACAGGCGGACCGACCAAGCCGCTCAAACAGCAACGGCAGGCATATCCCGAGGAATGGCAGAGCGATTATCAGCGCAAGCGCCATGAACAAAACCCCTTGAGCCACGCAAATGCGTGGCAGTTATATCCTTTGTAGGCCAGCACTCAGCCCAAAGAGGCATGACGGCGTGCGACGATTATCCACACCGACTACCGTAACGTCATGGATTGATATATTTCTAAAAACGAAAGCGCGCTCCACTTGCGTGGACCACACTTTTCGCATGACGGGACTCAACCTAACAACTGGTGCGGTATAAAACCACCGCACCAGCCGAAAGTATCAGGGCGCTACGCGGCTGGTGCCATCGACAGTCATGACGCGCACCCGCTGGCCAACTCGAAACACCTGATTGGGCTCGACCTGCTGGACATAGGCACGCAGACTTCCATCGTCTTCGCGCAGGGTAATCTCGACGCCTTGGGTGCGCGTGATACCTTCTTCCGCCGCAGCGCCAAGCATGCCGCCGGCCACAGCGCCGATTACAGCGGCTACTGCGCTGCCACGACCGCCGCCAACACCGCTACCGGCAATGCCACCCACAACAGCGCCGGCACCGCCGCCTATAGGTGTCTTGGTCCCTTCGATCTTGACCGGACGGAGGGACTCAATGGTTCCGTAGCGAACGGTCTGTACCGTTCGCGCTTCATCGCGAGAATAGGAATCACCAGTCAGATTGGATGTGCAGCCGCCCACGACCAGTGCCATGACGGCGAACGAAGCAACTAAGACAGGGTTGCGCATATGTACTCTCCTGAAACGACATTGATACCTGTAGCCGCCAGGGCCTGCGGCGAAGAAGCTCTTGGCAACAGACTCGCCCTGACTCAGCATGCTCAGGCTATCCTTTGATCTTCATCCCGGCCCGACAAAACCTCAACAGGCCCTTTGTTAGACCTACTGTACCCGAGGCTATCCCGCCCCGCACAGACGAAAAGCCCTCTGCAACTCATGAGACTCTCCATGGATTACTTCATCATAGCCGTCACCACTATTGCCGGACTGGCATTTCATGCCTGGCTGTTTGTGCGTTTCAGGCGCTGGGCCGACCGCGACCTGGCGCTTTCCCTGGCGGGTAATGACCCACTCAGGCGCACCTGGATACTGGAAAGACTGGCAGCCGCAAAAGCGGCGAAGGTAAAAAGAAAGGATTTACAAGACTGGCTTGAGAGGGAGCTGGAAAACCACAACTGATCGAGCCGACAGCCGCTCCGGCGTTGCACCAGAGCGGCTTTTCATGCGCGCTTAGGGCGCAAGACGCTCACACTGCCAATCACTGGCTACAAGCCGGTAATTGAGTCGATCATGCAGTCGACTCGAACGACCCTGCCAAAACTCCATGCGTTCGGGGAGCAACCGATAACCGCCCCAGTGCGGCGGGCAATGCGGTTCTTTGTCGAGGAAACGCTGCTCGGCCTCGGCAAGCAGCCTCTCCAGTTCGGCACGGTCGCGGATCACCCGGCTCTGTGGCGAAGCCCAGGCGCCAAGACGACTGCCCAGAGGCCGCACCTGATAATAGGCGTCCGAGTCGGCAGCACTGACCTTCTCGACCCGCCCTTCGATGCGCACCTGCCGTTCAAGACTCGGCCAGAAAAATGTCATCGCCGCAAACGGACAGGCTTCAAGTTGTTCCGCCTTGGCGCTTTCGTAGTTGCTGAAAAAGGTGAAGCCGCGCTCGTCCAGCGCCTTGAGCAGCAGCACGCGGCAATGCGGACGGCCCCCGGCGTCAACCGTGGCGAGAGTCATGGCATTCGGTTCGACCGGCAATTGCTCGGTCTGAACCGCATCACTGAACCACTGGCGGAACAGGCCGAAAGGCTCATTCGGCGCATTGGTTTCACTGAGTCCATCACGCGTGTAGTCGCGGCGCATATCGGCCAGGGTCTGAGTCATCGCGGCATTCCTGAAACAGTCGAAGTCGAAGCTTAGTCGGTTTGGGACCACACTCCGCTTGATTCAGCGCAAAACAAGCTCAAACAGACACTTCCTGCCTCCAATCGGGAACAGCATGGATTACTTGGCTTTGCTGACTTCGGCTGCGGCTATCCGGGTCGGCTCGGCTGGCGCTGGCGGCGTGCTGTATTGGCTGATCAAGGCCAGCAGCGTGGTTTGCGGCGCAAGCATCATCTCGACACGACGATTCAGTGCACGACCTTCTTCATGTTCGTTGGAGGCACGAGGCATGTCCGAACCCACTCCTCGAATCCGCAAGCGGTCATGCTTGAGTCCGCTGAGGCGAAAGATGGCAGCCACGGCGCCTGCACGCTGACGACTGATGTCGCGATTGATTTCCAGCGAGCCGGTACTGTCGGCATGTCCAAGAACCACTACGGCGGTTTTTTCATCGCCCTCGACCATCTTTGCCACACGACTGATTGGCCCCAGAGTCACAGGCAGCAACATGCCTGGACGGTCTGGATTGAAGGTGGCATCCACCGGCGCCGTGACCACCAGCATGCCCTTGCGTCGCTCGACTTCAAAACGGCTTTCCTTCAGCGCATCGCGTAGACGCGGCTCATAATCATCCAGCCAGGCGTGATCAATCACCGGCTCTGGCGCAGCCGCCGTTTCAGCAGGCTTTTCACTTTTCGAGCTGCAGCCGGCAAGGGCCATGAGGACAATCAGGGATGCGCTTTTCAGCAGGTTCATGTAGCAGATTCCGTGAAAGTGAATGGTGATGCTGCAGGTAGCAGGCAGGCAGCTTAAGCAAGGATTTGCTTCAGATTGTGGACGCAGGTCCTTGTTCTGAAAAGTCGTGTTGCCACAAACAGACGAGCGGCTCACCCCAGACAGGCTTTTACCGTTCGCGCCAGGCGCTGCGCCCGAGGGTCCATCAACACGTAAGGACCCAAGCTGTTGGTAACAAAACCGAATGCCAGCTCGCGCTGCGGATCAGCAAAGCCAATACAGCCTCCCGCGCCCGGATGGCCAAAGGCACCCGGCCCCATACCGAAGGTCGCATTGGCCACATCCGGCTGATCCAACCAGCATCCCAGCGCAAAGCGGGTACGTGTCAGCAGGGTGCGATCTTCGCCGATACTGTGCTCACGTGTCATTTCTGTCAGCAACATCGGTTCAAGCAGGTCTCCGTTGAGAAGCCCCTGGTAAAAGCCGGCCAGTGAGCGCGCATTGCCATGTCCGTTGGCCGCAGGCTGCGCCATACGCCGCCATTCGGGCTTGTTGGCGCTGTTCATGACTGACGGAGGATTGGCAAAGGCCCGAGCAGTCAGCGATTGCGGATCGCTCATCATCGCCTTCAGTAGACGCTGACTGGCCGCGTCACCCGGATTATTCTTCAGCCGCGTCAGGTAGGCGACACGATCATCTTCGTCAGCGGCAAGTCCGAGATGGAAATCCAGGTTTAGCGGGCGGGCGGTTCGCGCGACTATCGCCTCGCCCGGCTCCCGCCCGTCGGCGCGGCGAATCAGCTCGCCCAGCAGCCAGCCATAAGTGATCGCGGCGTAGCCATGACCATCCCCAGGCGCCCACCAGGGACGCTCAGCTGCGAGCGCAGCAGTCATGGCATTCCAGTCGTACAGGGCTTCTGCGGGAAGCGGTTGCCGTATCGCTGGCAATCCAGCCTGATGACACAGCAATTGGCGAAGGGTGATGGCCTGCTTGCCGTTTGCGGCAAACTCGGGCCACAGCCTTGCAACTGGCGCGTCCAGCTCAAGCTTGCCCTCTTCAACCAGCTGTAACGCCGCCACCGCCGTAAAGGTCTTGGTGCAGGAAAACAGATTGACCAGGGTGTCGCCTTGCCACACCTGCTCGCCCGCATTGTCGGCGGTACCTGCCCAGAGATCGATTACGGTTTGCGCGCCGACTTTCACGCAAATCGCCGCACCACGCTGCCCAGCCTGCTCGAACAACTTCTGAAAGCAGTCTCTGACCGCCTCAAAACGAAGATCGAAATAGCCTTGAATCTGCATGAGTATCTCTCTGGACAGTGTTTCAGTGGGCCTGCTAACCGATTTCCCGGCGAAACGGCGGCAAGGCATTCAGGATGGCCTTGCCGTAACGCTGGGTTACCACCCGCCGGTCGAGCAGGGTAATGGTGCCGCGATCCTCTTCGCTACGCAGCAAGCGACCACAAGCCTGCACCAGGCGAAGGGATGCATCAGGTACCGAAATCTCCATGAACGGGTTGCCACCGCGTGCCTCGATCCATTCTGCCAGCGCCGCCTCGACCGGATCATCAGGTACCGCAAAGGGAATCTTGGCGATCACCACATGTTCGCAATAAGCACCGGGCAGGTCGACGCCCTCGGAAAAACTGGCCAACCCGAAGAGCACGCTGTCCTTACCGTCATCCACGCGCGCCTTGTGCTTGTTCAGGGTTTCCTGTTTGGACAAATTGCCCTGGATCAGCACCCGCTGCCGCCAGTTGCGCTCCAGACCGTCGAATACATCCTGCATCTGCTTGCGCGACGAGAACAGCACCAGCGTCCCGCGCGAGCCCTCCACCAACTGCGGCAGCTCACGCACAATCGCCGCCGTATGCGCCGTAGCGTCACGCGGATCGGCGTTCAGATCGGGTATCCGCAGCACACCGGCATCGGCATGGTGGAAGGGGCTTGGTACCACGGCGGTTACCGCGCAGCGCGGCAATCCGGCGCGCATTCGATAACGGTCGAAACTGTTCAGCGCAGTGAGCGTCGCAGAGGTCACCAGCGCGCCATAGCAAACATTCCACAAATTGCGCCGCAGGGTTTCAGCCGCGAGAATAGGACTGGCATTGACCTCGATATCAAACAGCGCACCACCCTCGGCCAGGGTCAGCCAGCGGGCCATAGGCGGACTGTCTTCAGGATCATCGACAGTGAACGCTGTCCACAGCTCCCAGTTGCCCTGAGCTCGCGTCAGCAGGCTACCGAACAGTGGATACCATTCCTCGGCCTGATGACTGGCAATACCGACGCCCGCCTCGCCATCCATCGCTTCCTTGAGCAGCTCGGCAAGGCGCGTGAACAGGTCGGTGAGTTTGGAAAACCCCTTCTTGAGTTCAATGCCCATTTCAAGCAGATGTTCAGGCACCAGGCCGCCGACAAACCTGTGTCTGGGTCTCTCTCGCCCCTCCATGTCTTCGCCAGCCCTGAAGTCGGCCAGCTGTTCACAGGCGCTGAACATGAACTGTTGCTGGCTGCGCAGATCGCGGGCAATTTCCGGCACCGCCTCGATCAATCGGCCAAGATCGCCTGGCAATGGATGCAGGGCAAGCAGTTTGGTCAGATTCTTCTCGACCTGGCCGAGCCAGTCGGCTGTTGAACGCAGACGGGTAAAGTGAGCGAAGTGGCCGATAGCCTTGTCAGGCAAATGGTGACCTTCGTCAAACACATAGAGCGTGTCACGCGGGTCGGGCAGCACCGCACCGCCGCCAAGCGCCAGATCCGCAAGAACCATATCGTGGTTGGTCACGATGACATCGACCTTGGTCATGCCCTCGCGCGCCTTGTAGAAAGCGCACTGCTGGAAATTCGGACAGTGGCGACCGGTGCATTGGCTGTGATCGGTGGTCAACCGTGCCCAGTCAGGGTCGGCCAACTCTTCCGGCCAGCTGTCACGATCACCATCCCAGCGATTGCCGGCGAGCTTTTCGATCATGCTGCCGAAGAGTTTCTGGCTGCGCTCATCCACGTCGATACGAAAGCCTTCCTCCTCGAACAGCTGAGCCGTAGCGCTTTGCGCCTGCCCTTCCTGCAGCAGCACATCAAGCTTGGACAGACACAGATAGCGACCCCGTCCCTTGGCCAGCGCAAACGAAAAGTTCAGGCCGCTGTTACGCATCAGATCCGGTAGATCCTTGTGCACGATCTGCTCCTGCAAGGCGACCGTCGCGGTGGCGATGACCAGACGCTTGCCAGCCGCCTTGGCCGCAGGAATCGCTGCCAGGCTGTAGGCGACTGTCTTGCCAGTCCCGGTGCCGGCCTCGACTGCAACGATGGCCGGCTCGCCGTCGCGGCGGCCTTCATCATCAGCCTTGATCGCACCCAGCACTTTCGCTATTTCAGCAATCATCAGGCGCTGGCCATAACGGGGCTTCAGGCTTTTGGCCTCGAGAAAGCGAGAGTAGGCGCCCTGGATCTGGGTCTTGAGTTCAGTGCTGAGCATGGGCGTGGGGGCTGTATATATTTTCAGTACTTCGTAGGGATGGCTATGATAGCGCGCGTTTCCCCAACTGCCACCGGAGATTTCCATGACGACTTTCGCCCTGCTCTATTCGCTGCATGTGCTCGCTGCCATGATCTGGGTTGGCGGCATGTTCTTCGCCTGGATGGTGCTGCGGCCCGCCGCCGTTTCCGAGCTGCAGCCACCCGAACGTCTGAAACTCTGGGCCGAGGTGTTTCGTCGCTTTTTCCACTGGGTCTGGGCTTCGTTGCTGATACTGCCGATCAGCGGTATCGGCCTCTGGCACATGCGCTTTGACAGCCTGGCCGCAGCACCTCGCTATGTACATGTCATGGCGGGTCTGTTCCTGGTCATGCTGGCGCTATTCCTGCGTATCCAACTGCTGCAACTACCCGAACTCAGACGCACAATTGCCGCGCAGAACTGGCCTGAAGGCGGCGCAATCCTGGGTCATATCCGCAAGCTGGTGGGTATCAACCTGTTACTGGGCCTGCTGGTAGTGGCATTGGCCAGTGCTCGCCCGCTGTTCTGACAGGCCATTGCAAAACCACCTACGTTTTCAGCAGCCGCGTAAGAGTTTTTTGTCGCGCATGAAAAAGCCGGGCGAGATGCCCGGCTTCGTTGTTTCACACGTCCATCATGGACGCGCTTCTACCTCAGCCTCAACACGGCGGTTGATGGCACGACCTTCCTCTGTCGAGTTATCCGCGACCGGACGGGACTCACCATAGCCGACGGCATCGACACGGCTGGCATCCAGCCCGTGCTGATTGACCAGCACATCGCGCACAGCATTGGCACGTCGCTCGGACAAACGCTGGTTGTAGGCATCGGTACCTACCGAGTCGGTATGACCCTCGACAACGGTTGACGTCTGGCCGTACTGCTTCATGAAGTCCGCCAGATCCTGGATGTCACTCATGCTGTCCTGCTTGACCACGGCACGATCGAAATCGAATTTGACGTCGAGTTCGACACGTACAGGCTCGGCCATCGGCTCGGGCTCCGACTGGGCAACCGGAGTGGGTTCGACGGTTTCAACCAAGGCCACTGTCTGCTCCTCGGTACCGTTGGCCCAGCAGTATGCCGCCGCTACACCACCACCGATCAAGGCACCATAGCCGGCGTAAGTGCTGCTTTCAATCGCGCCCAACGCGGCGCCAGTGACACCGCCGACCGCGGCGCAGGTGGGCCAATCCTGTTTCTGTACCCCTGCACAACCGGCCAGAAAGGTAGTCATTACAATCACGGGTACTGCTGTCCGTAAGGTACTCATCGGTAAAGCCTCCTGGTATGAAATCGGCTAGAGCCATGCGGTGGCGCATAAACAGCTCCAGTTATAACGAGACTAGGCCGGCAAGCGCCGCCGCGCTAGTCTTTAAGCCCATGCAGGCTTCAAAAAGACGCGCAGAGAGCATAAAAGAACGAACAGGCCCTGCTCACTGCATCTGTGACTCACTCAGGCGCTGGCAGGTTCCGAGTCGTTGCTGCACAAATCGGCGCTGATCCACAGATGCCGTAACAAGACCGAATAGTGAATTGACAATGAACTCTGATAATCCAGGCACCTCCCACTGTCCCTGCGGCAGCGGCGACACACTGCTCGCTTGCTGCGGTCGCTATCACGCCGGAGCTCCGGCACCCAGCGCGGAACGGCTGATGCGCTCGCGTTACAGCGCCTACGTACTGGGGCTGATCGATTACCTGCAGGCCACCACACTGCCTGCCCAGCAAGCATCCCTGGACCTGCAGTCAATGCGGGACTGGAGCGCTGCCAGCATCTGGCTGGGGCTGGAGGTGGAGCACAGCCAACTGCTCGGCGGACAACCGGAACATGCGCTCGTCACCTTCACCGCACGCTGGCATGACCAGGCGGGAGAACACGCTCAACATGAGCGCTCGGCATTTGTTCAGAACGAAGGAAACTGGTACTTCATCGATCCGACCACCCCGCTGAAAGCCGGTCGCAACGATCCCTGTCCGTGCGGCAGCAGGCAGAAGCTCAAGAAGTGTTGCGCGCCCTACCTGTGAAAAAGGCTGGCTGACGCATCGCGTCGACCAGCCTTCTTTAATACACACGGCGCTGCGATTTATTTTTCAACGAACGCCCGTTCGATCAGGTAGTGCCCGGGATCGCCCATGCGTGGCGAAGCCTTGAGTCCGAAGCTGTCCAACACCTGGCTGGTTTCGGTCAGCATGCTCGGGCTGCCGCAGATCATCGCACGGTCATTCTCAGGATTGAGGGGCGGCAGGCCGATATCACGGAACAGCTTGCCACTGCGCATCAGGTCAGTGAGCCGGCCCTGATTCTCGAAGGGCTCGCGCGTGACTGTCGGGTAGTAGACCAGCTTCTCCGGCAATGCTTCGCCAAAAAATTCGTTTTGTGGAAGGTGATCGGTAATGAAGTCGCGGTAAGCGACCTCGTTGACGTAGCGCACGCCATGCACAAGCACGACCTTCTCGAAGCGTTCGTAGACTTCCGGATCCTGGATAACACTCATGAAAGGTGCGAGGCCGGTACCGGTGCTAAGCAGATACAGGTGTTTGCCCGGTAACAGATCATCAAGCACCAGGGTGCCGGTCGGCTTGCGACTGATCATCAGCGAATCTCCTTCCTGGAGATGCTGCAGACGCGAGGTCAGCGGACCATCCGGCACCTTGATGCTGAAGAATTCAAGGTGCTCTTCGTAGTTCGGACTGGCAATGCTGTACGCCCGCATCAGCGGGCGGCCTGAGACCTCAAGGCCAATCATCACGAACTGGCCATTCTCGAAGCGCAGCCCAGGGTTGCGGGTGGTTTTGAAACTGAACAACGTGTCGTTCCAGTGATGCACACTGAGGACTCGCTCGACGTTCAGATTGCTCATGTACGGATACCCCTTTTAGTGCGCAATGGCGGCTCAATCTGTACGAAGTCTAACGGGACCTTTAATATCCGTTAAATGAATATTAACGATATGAGTTATCGAATATATAGATATGCATTTTACGCTCAGGCAACTTCAGGTATTCGTTTCCGTCGCTCGTCAGGAAAGCGTTTCGCGCGCCGCACAAAGCCTGGCGCTTTCGCAGTCAGCAACCAGCACATCACTGGCTGAACTGGAGCGCCAGTCCGGCTGCCAGCTGTTTGATCGGGCAGGCAAACGCCTGTGGCTCAATGCCCTGGGCCATCAATTGCTGCCGCAGGCAGTCAGCCTGCTCGATCAGGCCAAAGCCATCGAGGACCTGCTGGCTGGCAAGACGGGGTTCGGTTCCCTCCATGTCGGGGCAACCCTGACAATCGGCAATTATCTCGCCACGCTGCTGATCGGCAGCTTCATGCAGCGCCACCCCGAGTGTCGAGTGAAGTTGCAGGTTCAAAATACTGCGCGAATTGTGCAGCTGGTTGCTCAATATGAACTTGACCTGGGTTTGATCGAAGGCGATTGCCAACACCCCGATATAGAAGTGCTTCCATGGGTGGCGGACGAGTTGGTGGTGTTCTGCGCGCCACAGCACCCCTTGGCCGGACGTACGGGGATCACGTTGGACAACTTGTCGCGGGAGGCATGGATTCTTCGCGAGGAAGGCTCCGGCACGCGGAGGACTTTTGATCACGCCCTGCGCCATCATCCTCTCAAGCTCAACATTCGCCTCGAACTTGAACATACCGAAGCGATCAAGCGTGCCGTCGAGTCAGGACTGGGGATTGGCTGCATTTCCCGTCTGGCACTGCGCGATGCCTTTCGCCGCGGCAGTCTGGTGGCGTTGGAAACGCCCGACCTGGATCTGACCCGGCAATTCAATTTCATCTGGCATGGGCAAAAGTATCAGACAGCGGCCATGCGCGAATTCATCGCCCTCTGTCAGACCCTGACCGAGGGTGTGCGACGCAGTGATGAAATCGTGCTTCCGACGATCGCCTGAACACCGCCGAAAGCCACCAGCACTGCATGCAATGCGCCCAAGCCGTTGCGCCGGAAAAGCTTCAGCTGGTAGGAATGGAGCCCATCTGTTGCAGCAGCAGGGCTGCCTGGGTCCGGGTACGAACGCCGAGCTTGCGAAAGATCGCCGTCACATGCGCCTTGATGGTCGCCTCGGAGACACTCAGCTCGTAGGCAATCTGCTTGTTCAGCAAACCATCGCAGACCATGGTCAACACTCGGAACTGCTGGGGTGTGAGACTGGCGAGGCCTTCGCTAGCCGCCTTGGCCTCAGGGCTGACGTGACCCACGTCCTGAATATTGCTGGGCCACCAGGCATCGCCGTCGAGCACGGCCCGCACCGCCTCCTGAATGGTTTCCAGTGAGCTGGACTTCGGGATGAAGCCACTGGCGCCGAACTCACGAGAGCGGGCAACCACGGCGGCATCCTCCTGAGCGGAGATCATTACGACCGGCAATTGCGGATACTGCCCCCTGAGCAGGACCAGCCCGGAAAACCCATAGGCGCCCGGCATATTGAGATCAAGCAGAACCAAATCCCAATCCGAAGACCGGCTCAGCAATGTTTCCAGTTCGGCAATGCTGGCGGCTTCGGAGAGTCGCACCTCACTCCCCAGCCCAAGCGTCAACGCTTGCTGGAGCGCGCTACGAAACAGCGGGTGATCATCGGCGATAAGGATTTCGTAAGCAGCCATTGGCAGACCTATAGTTTTTATTGGCGCTTTCATCGGCCTGAGCCGAATCCGACAGACTGTCGTCAGGAGGAGCCCGAAATTGTAGTTCGGAAATGGAACGGCGTGATGATATCGCGCCATCATCCTAAATTCGATTACCGACGAGCATTTAAATCAGGCGGCGCAAGCATGCCGACCTGCGAATAAGTGGTCAAGTAGATCGTTTTAAGGCAAAGTTCCCGCCTTTTCCCGACGAGTCATGATATGCGCAATCAGGCCCTTCGCGCCGACTTTCTGATGCTGATCACCGCGATGATATGGGGCACAGGCTTCGTGGCCCAGCGGATCGGCATGGACCACATAGGCCCTTTCCTGTTCACCGGCCTGCGTTTTGCCCTGGGGGCCATGGTTTTGTTGCCGCTGTTGCTGCTTCAACGTCGCGGACCAGCACGGCACGAACCCTTTCTTAAACGCAGCATGCTGCTGGGCGGCTTGTGCATGGGGCTTGCACTAACGCTGGGCATCAACCTGCAGCAGGTCGGTCTGCTATTCACCAGCGTGACCAACTCCGGCTTCATTACCGGTCTTTACGTCATCGTAGTGCCCTTGCTGGGGCTGATCATTGGCCAGAGGACAGGAATGGGCACCTGGCTCGGTGCGTTTCTGGCGGTGGTGGGCATGGCACTGCTGAGCATCAGTGATGACTTTACTGTGGCCTCAGGCGACTGGATTCAGCTGGCCGGCGCCTTTGTCTGGGGCGTCCACGTCTTGCTGGTGAGCTTCTTTGTCGGTCGCCACGATGCCATTCGTCTGGCATTCCTGCAGTTTGTGACGTGCGCAGTGGCCAGTCTGATCCTGGCAGCCCTGTTCGAGGAAACCAGCCTGCACAGTATCTGGCTGGCCACACCGGTACTCATCTATGGCGGCATGTTTGCCGTTGGCGTTGGTTATACCCTGCAGGTGGTCGCGCAAAAACATGCGATTGCCTCCCACGCAGCCATCATCCTCTCGCTCGAAGCGGTGTTCGCGGCGATCGCGGGTGCGCTGTTTCTCGACGAAAGCCTCAACCTGCGTGGCTATTTCGGCTGCGGACTGATGTTCATCGGCATGCTCACTGCCCAACTCTGGCCTCGCAAGCCAGCCCCCCCTGGAAGCCGGCAGCGGGGTCGCGACACCGCCTAGGGCTTAGCCTCCAGCAGCTGATGAGCGGCATCGTCCAGACTGGGCGCGCGCTGATGCTTGGCCGCCAGATAGTGATCGGTGAACACATCGAGCCAGGCATCCAGCACCGTCGAGGCCTGGGCATCACCCGCCAGCCCCAGACACAACGCTGCCACCTCGGCGGTGCACAGATGCTCGCTTCGCGTGGAGCGCCTCAGCCGATAGCGTGACAAGACCTCGGCCTGCAGGCTCAGCACCGGCAGGCCGTTCAGGTAGGCACTTTTGCGAAACATCTTGCGCGCTTCGGTCCAGGTTGCATCGAGCAGGATGAACAGGGGCCGTTTCGCCGCATCGATCTGCACCGTCTCGACCACGCGCCGGGGCTCGGCGTACTCACCGGGGAAGACTACAAACGGCTGGTACTGCGGATCGGCCAGCAATTGGAGCAGCCCCGGCTCAACGGCGGTGCGCTGCCAGCCGAAAGCATGAGTATCAGCAACCACGTCGGCGATGAGCCAGCCGGTATTGCTCGGCTTCAGCGCCTCGATATCGTGCATGATCAGGCACACCGCACTGCGTGCCTCCACATGTGGCAGCCAAGCGCACAGACAATGACTGTCACGCACACGGCAACGCTCGCAGCGCGGCGCACGCGAGCCTCGGGCAATAAAGGGTTTGAGGCTGCGCGCAAGGCGCGCCTCACGCAGACGAGCTACTGCATGGGGCATAAGAAACTGGAAACGTCTGCGGTTGCGGGTGGGCCGGCAGTCTAGCAAAGGACAATGAACCGCGCAGGCAGCCATCGGTCGAACGACGGCAGTCATCAGGAGATCACTATGTACCGCACGCCCGCTTTACTCACCCTCTGTCTCGCCTTGCCCTTCAGCCATCTTGCGACGGCGCAGGAGCAGTCACTGACCCAGTTGCTCGAAAAGGTCGCGCACGAAAGCAGCGTCGGCACACCCCGCGCCATCAATGAAGACCTTCTTGACGAAGGCTACAGCGTCGATGGCAACGAGCTGGTCAATCACCTGAGCGTTCGGCCGCGTCATGCCGCACAAATGCGTGACAACCCCCAGCAGGTCCGCACCCAACTGCAATCAAGCGTATGCAGTAACGAAGGCCTGCGCCAATTGATGGCTCAAGGTGCTGTGCTGCGCTTTGAGTTCAACGAATACGAGAGCAAAAAGCCGATCACCCGCGAACGCTACCGCGCCAGCGATTGCTGAGCAGGAATGCCGGGGCAGCGCGACTGCCCCGACGCCTTGTGCTCAACGCAGTACGCGCGGATCCCCCTTGCCAGCCACTGCCGCTGCCTCATCGGACTTGAGCAGTGCCGTGCGCGGCATATCCAGCAGCCGTGCACAGGCTGCCAGCACGTTTGCCCAGGAAGCGCGGTTGGCAAACTGCATACCGGCCTCGTCCAGCGTCCCACCCCGGTTGCGATACCCCAACACGGAGCTGCGACGCGCATCCGGCAGGATGGGCCAGAGATGGCCGCGCAGGACCTCCGGTCGCATATGGGTGAGCAGAACCCGTTGGGTCATCTTCTCGGGGAACAGTCGCTCCCTGACGCCCTCTGCGGCCAGCGCCTCGATTTCCCAACGATCACGCGGTGCCCGGAAACGCCCCGGCTCCTGCAGATAGACCAGCCGATAGGCAACCCCCGCCTCCTTCAGGCGTACGGTCGCACGCTGCATTTCACCTAACTGGTAACTGCCGTTGGCGATCAGCAGGACAGGGCTCTCGCCTGCATGTTCATCAACAATGATTGCCCCGTCCCTGGCCAACTGCTCGGACTGCTCGCGGCTGAATATCGACGGTCGCTCGCGCTTGGGCATGACAAGACACGCCAGAGTGCCTCGGGCCTGATAGATGGACGGCAGAAGAGCCAGCGCACTGTTGTGGTCCGCTGGGAAGAGTACCCGGACCATATCGTTCATTTCCCCCAGCAGGGCCTCGCAGAACGTCGTGTCCTGATGAGACTGCTGATTCTTGCCATTTTCCCAGGTATGAGAGGTGGCAATGAGCGGCCAACCCAGCCAGCCCGCAGGACGCCCGACTTCCTTTTGCTGCCGTGAGAAAATCAGTGTCTGGCGCACGGCGCCGAGCATTTTCACGCAGAACGCCTCATAACTGGCAACCAGGTTGAGCCCGCCCTGGTTGGCCAGACAGGCGGAAACCACCGCCTCTTCGTTCAGCGCTGTGATGATCTGGCCATCGACCGCCTCGAGTTCGCTTTCCGGGTCGATCACGCGGTGCCTGAGCGCCCTGAGCACCCCACCCAGACGGTTGCTTGCAAGTTCGTCAGGGTTGCCGACACGCGGGCGCAAGGATGGATTGGCCTGGGTCAGCGCCACGAAGAAGTCATCGACTGCCGCCATGGGCGAACAGGTATCGTCACGGTAATTGAGCGTCGGCATCTGCGGCGCGTCCGGATGACGACATGCCAGCGCGTTGTCGCGCTCCAGGGGTCTGCCCTGGCGATGCTTGAGCAACAGCTCTTGTGCGGCGCGCAGCTCATCCTGCGGGACGAACAGCGGAGCAACGTGTTCGTTGAACAGGTCGCGTGAAACCGAGTCCTTTGCCGGGTTACCCGGCAGTGGCAGATTGTGCGCCGCATTGCTGCCGGCGCCATAGAAACCGAAGCCCTTCACCGTTTCGGCGATACCGTAGGGAATGGGCAGCGGATAACTGAGCAAGCCGCGCTCCTTTTCCTCGACCCGCCGGGCCAGGCGCTGCTCCATCTCCCACAACATGCAGACGAAGGCAGCAGGATCACGACCATCGAACAGCATCGGGTCGAAGCCGCAACCGCTCAGGTGCTGGCGGAACCCGGCCAGCCCCTCATCCGTACCGAGCTGGGTACGCTGCTCGATGCGTCGGCCATTGGCAATCATGATTGGCAATGCGATGCCGCAATCTTCGGCGCGCCACCAGCGCGGAATCCAGTCACTGCCGCGCTGCTCTTCAGCCGCACCATCCGAGAGAAAGGCCACCAGCGTTTCGCCCGGTAGCGGCATGTGTGCGTACTGCAATTCGGCGAAGCCCAGATAGCCGCCCTCGGCAATGCCGCCGGCTGTATGCGGATTGACGTGACTGCCCAGAGGGGCAGCAGGACTGCCGTCAGCCGCCTGATGATAGCCGTAGAAGTCCTGAAGCAGGCGATTGATACCGGCCTCGCCATCGCCATAGGCCAGGGCCTGCTCGGGATGCAGATTGTCGGTAAGCAGGTTCAGCGCTTCGATTGCCGCGACACAATGCCCCTGCCCCATCAGCCAGGCACGGGTCGTTCCGGTCAGGGCATTGAGCCCCAGATAGCCGGCATAAGCCGGGACCATGTTCAGTGCCCCTCCCGTATGCCCCTCGGGCGAGGCCTTGAAGTCCTCTGCCGTCAATGGCGACCCATCGAGCCGGACCTGACGCGCATAGGTCATGTGCACCACCAGCCAGAGCCCCGCCGAACTCAGCCGATCAATGGCCTGCAACAGGCGATACACGCTGGCGAGATCTTCCTGCAACCCGGCCTGAACCATTTGATGAGCCAGACGAAAAACCGCCGCCTGGGTTTCCAGTGTGTGCTCAAACGGACCATACCCGGCTCTCCAGGCGGCGAACTCCGGTTGGAGTTCGGCATGACGGTCCATTTCGGCAAGACTGGGCAGTAGTTGATTCATGAGGTCGCTCCGTAGCTTGGCGGTTGCGGTAGTCTAGACAGCGTTCGCCCGCCTATCGCTGATATGCATCAAGACGCGGAAAACAGGCAGCGGGCATTCTGGAATTCATCGTGTAGACAGGAACGTATCATGGCTTTGCTCAGTTTTTTCGGCGCCATTCAACAGGTCACCGGCTCGTGCTACCTAATAGAAACCCATGATGGCGTCCGAGTTCTACTCGATTGCGGCATGCGCCAGGGCCGGCGTCAGGACGAAGAAGGTAACCGTGCAGCCTTTCCCTTCGACCCGCAAAGTCTGAATGCAGTGGTCCTGTCGCACGCACATATCGACCACAGCGGTCTACTGCCCAAGCTGGTTGCAGAAGGTTTCAGGGGAGCAGTCCACGCCACCGAGGCGACCTGCAAGCTACTCGAGCTGATGTTGCTCGACTCGGCCCATATCCAGGAAAAGGATGCCGAATGGGAAAACAAATGGCGTGCACGCATGGGCAAAACGCCCATTACGCCGCTCTACACACGAGTCGATACCGAGCGCATGCTCAAACAGCGGCAATCACACGCCTATGGTCAGCCGTTTGAGGCCGCACCTGGCGTCACCGTGACCTTCCACGATGCCGGCCACATTCTCGGTTCAGCCATCGTCCAGGCAGACGTCGAGGATTTCGGGCGCACACGCCGACTGGTGTTCTCCGGTGACCTGGGTAACGCCTGTTCGCCCCTGATGCATGAACCCGCAACATTGAGCGAAGCCGATGTGGTGCTGATGGAGTCCACCTACGGCGATCGTGATCATCGCAACCACGAAGCGACCATCGAAGAGCTGGCAGACATCCTTCAGCAGGCCCATCGGGACGGCGGCAATGTGCTGATGCCATCCTTTGCCGTCGGTCGCACCCAGGACCTGATCTATTATCTCGGTCTGCTCTACCAGCAGGGCCGTCTGCCGCAACAGGCCGTATTCCTCGACAGCCCGATGGCCATCGGCGCTAACGCCATCTACTCCCTGTTTCAGGAACAGCTGGATATCGCCGGCGTTGAGCCGAGCGATCCGAACGGCAACGGCAGACAGCGCATTGAAAAATGGCTGCCCATACTCAAGAGCACCCCCAGCGCCGAAGAGTCGATGGCCATCAACCGTTTCAAAAGTGGCGTGATCATCATTGCCGGCAGCGGCATGTGCAACGGCGGACGCATTCTGCATCACTTCAAGCACAACCTCTGGCGCAAGGAGTGCCACCTGATCATTCCAGGCTTCCAGGCACGCGGCACCCTTGGCCGGACCATCGTTGACGGCGCTGAAACCGTCAAGCTGCTGCATCAACGTATCGCCGTGAACGCCCAGGTGCATACGCTCGGCGGTTTTTCAGCGCATGCCGGCCAATCACAACTGATCGACTGGGTCAGCCATTTCAAATCCCGTCCCGAGCTGCATCTGATTCACGGCGAACTGGAGAAAATGCAGGTGCTGCAAAGGGAACTGGATGAGCGCCTGGGCTGGAAAGCCAACATCCCTGAACCCGGCGACCGCATTGCGCTCTGATAGCGAAATATCTGGCGCACGCCTCATCTGATCGGGGCGTAGCGCCTCAATCGCCCCGACCTACGCGCAAGCCTTCGAGCGGCTGCGCGCAGCGCCACTCCTGTCATGGTGGCGCGGTTACCACACGAGGGAGACACTGCATGCCGTTTGAAACGGACGATTACCTTTCACGCCACATCAAGACCAGCGGCGCTGATCTTTCGGGAAAAATAGACGAGCTGGCCGCACTGGTCATGCCCGCCGCCAGCCAGAATCTGCCGCTCTATCGAGAAATGCTGGTCACAGTGATCCGAATGGCGCAAGCGGATCGCAATCGCTGGGATGCCAAGATACTGCTGCAAACCATGCGCGAAATGGAGAACGCTTTCGCCGTACTGGAGCGTTTCAAGCGGCGCCGCAAAGTGACCGTCTTCGGCTCGGCGCGCACCCCCGTCGAGCACCCGCTGTACGCACTGGCGCGGGAACTCGGAGCGAACCTGGCACGACGCGACCTGATGGTCATCACCGGTGCCGGCGGCGGCATCATGGCCGCCGCGCATGAGGGCGCAGGCACGGACAACAGCCTGGGGCTGAATATCACCCTGCCCTTCGAGCAGCATGCCAATCCAACGGTGGGCGGCACCGATCACCTGCTGTCATTCCACTTCTTCTTCGTCCGCAAACTCTTCTTCATCAAGGAAGCCGACGCCCTGGTCCTTTGTCCCGGCGGCTTCGGCACGCTGGACGAAGCTCTGGAGGTGCTGACCCTGATCCAGACCGGCAAAAGCCCGCTGGTACCCATCGTGCTGCTGGACGAGCCCGGCGGTACCTTCTGGAAGGATGCCTTGAGCTTCATGCGCCACCAACTGCAGGACAATCGCTATATCCTGCCCAGCGACATGCACCTGGTACGTCTGGTCGACAATGCAGAGGATGCCGCTGCAGAGATAGATACCTTCTACAGCAACTTCCACTCAAGCCGCTGGCTGAAAGACCGCTTCGTCATGCGAATGAATCATGTGTTGACTGATGCCGCACTCGATCACATGAACCGGGAGTTCGCCGACCTCTATCTGCAAGGCCGCTTCGAGCAGCAGGCGTGTTGCGAAATGGAACTGGATGAGCCCGAACTGCAGCAATTGCCCCGTCTGAGCTTCGTCTTCAATGGCCGCGACCACGGTCGGCTGCGCGAACTGACCGACTTCATCAATGACAAGCGTAACTGGGCAGCGCCGCTGGGCGTGCAGGACTGAAAACGCCTGATGTTGAAGCGATCGGGATGTGGCGAGAACGTCAGCAGTCGCTCGCAGCGCCACGCAACAATCGACCGATCATGTCCAGAGGGTAGCCACGATAACTGAGAAAACGGCCCTGCCTGGCCCTTTCCCGAGGATCGCCCGGCAGCTCGCCGGCGAACTTGCGCTGCCAGACCGCACGCAACTGCTCACTCCAGTCAAAACCACTGTCGCGCAAGGCCTGCTCGATATCGTCACGAGCCAGGCCGCGCTGGCTCAGCTCTTCACGTATTCGTAACGGCCCGTAGCCTGCGTTGGCACGCATGCGTACGAAACTTTCCAGGTAACGCGCCTCGCTGAGCAAACCTTCCTCGGCAAGGCGATCCAGAGCTGGCTCGATCAGTTCAACCGGCGCACCGCGCTGGCGCAGCTTGCGGGATAGCTCAATGCGCCCATGCTCACGCCGGGCCAGCAAGTCCATTGCGACCCGACGCACGGCGACGGGATTATCCAGCACGGCAGCCATGGATCAGAGGTCGGCGTCAGCCAGATCTTCAGTAACCGGATTGGCCTTGGTGTTCGGTGCGACTACCAGCAGCTTGTCACGAATCTGCTGTTCGATTTCCCGACCGATCTCCGGATTCTCTTCCAGGTACTTGGCCGCATTGGCCTTGCCCTGACCGATCTTGCTGCCCTTGTAGGCGTACCAGGCGCCGGATTTCTCAACCAGGCCCTGCTGCACGCCAAGGTCGATGACCTCGCCGTTGCGGTAGATACCCTTGCCATAGAGAATCTGGAATTCGGCTTGGCGGAATGGCGGAGCCACCTTGTTCTTCACCACCTTGACGCGGGTTTCGCTACCCACTACCTCGTCACCTTCCTTCACCGCGCCGGTACGGCGGATGTCGAGACGGACCGAAGCGTAGAACTTGAGCGCGTTACCGCCCGTGGTGGTTTCCGGGCTGCCGAACATCACGCCGATCTTCATGCGGATCTGGTTGATGAAGATCACCAAGCAGTTGGCGTTCTTGATGTTGCCGGTGATCTTGCGCAGCGCCTGGGACATCAGGCGGGCCTGCAGGCCGACGTGGGTATCACCCATTTCGCCTTCGATTTCCGCTTTGGGCACCAGGGCAGCCACGGAGTCGACGATGATCACGTCCACCGCATTGGAGCGCACCAGCATGTCGGTGATTTCGAGCGCCTGCTCGCCGGTGTCGGGCTGGGAAACCAGCAGATCATCAACATTGACGCCCAGCTTGCCGGCGTAATCGGGGTCCAGCGCATGCTCGGCATCGACAAAGGCACAGGTGGCACCCATCTTCTGCGCTTCGGCGATCACCGAGAGGGTCAGCGTGGTCTTGCCTGAAGATTCAGGGCCGTAGATCTCGACGATCCGACCTTTTGGCAGGCCGCCTATGCCCAGCGCGATATCCAGCCCCAGGGAGCCGGTGGAAATCGAAGGAATCGCCTGGCGATCATGATCGCCCATGCGCATGACCGCACCTTTGCCGAACTGCTTTTCGATCTGGCCCAGGGCAGCAGCCAAGGCACGCTTCTTGTTCTCGTCCATTAAAATCCTCACTTGATCAAGAGGGCCAAAGGCCGCAACAACTGTATAAGTAGCCAGTATTAGACCATAGCCAAATTTGTCCGCCTAGCCCTGCAACGGATTTTCTCCGTCCATCAGGCGGATCAACCCGACCAGCGCCGCTGCCACACTCTGCTCACGCACGGCCTGGCGATCACCGGCGAATATAAAGCGCCGGGCAAACAGCTGATCGGCTGCCGCCCAGGCGAGCCATACGGTGCCGACCGGCTTCTCCGGCGAACCGCCACCCGGCCCGGCCACACCACTGACCGCCACGGCAAAGCGTGCGCCACTGCGTTGCTGTGCACCACGCGCCATGACTTCGACAACGTCCTGACTCACTGCTCCGACTTCGTCGAACAAGCGGGTCGGCACGCCCAACAGGGCGCTTTTCTGCGCGTTGGAATAGGTGACGAAACCCACCTCGAACCAGGCCGAACTGCCGGCAATACGGGTGATGGCTTCGGCGATACCGCCGCCGGTACAGGATTCAGCGGTGGTCACCTGCTGATTCAGTCGCAACAACCGGTCACCAAGTTCTGCGGCCAATTCGGTGAGATTCAAAATCGCCCCTCCACATCCGTTTCAAGAAACCGAGACTACGGCGATTTTCGTCGGATCAACCCGGATTGCAATCCTTGTGCATCCAGCACCCGATCCACCTGCGAGACGCGCAAGCTGCGTGCTAACCTTGCGCTCTTTTTCGCCCTGTAACACGAGGGCTTATCCCAATGCCGTATCACGCCAGCCTCATGCCCAAAGATACTCAAGACCTCTCCAAACACACGCCAATTGTGTGGCAGTAAAGGCGGCAAATATGCGCAAAGCCCGCGCGGCAAGGGCTGAAAGGCACCGAATGTGCGCACTCTAAGTAGGACTGTGAAACCGGCTACGGTTTTTGGCAGTAGCCGTATCAGTTCTCATTTTATTTCGGATTTAACGCCGATTTAGTTCTCCACTCACCCGCCCGATGTGAAGCCTTGCAGTCCTGGGGAATTCACCTGGTAGGGACGGCCTGCTCTTTACGCGCAGCAACGGCCAGCGAGACTCCGAGAAAATCACTCGGCGGTGGAGCTGAATACATTCGACCTGACCAGTCCTTTGGCCGGATTCGACCAGCACGCTTGTTGATCATGACCGGCAGAAGACGACCCATAGCTGCCGGTTGCGACAGGCAGCAATGGGCCAATCTCTCTCGTCCGCTGCGTCGGCAGCCGTATCAGCACATCTTTGAGATAGGCATACGGATGATGCCCATTCATTCATGCGTGCTTAGATATCCAGGCAAATTTTGCCGAAATGCTGGTTGGTTTCCTGATACTTGAACGCTTCGACAATCTCGCTCAAAGGGAAATGACGATCAATAATCGGGCGCATGCCATTAGCATTGATCGCTCGGATCATGTCTTGCTGCTGGCTGCGGCTACCCACCAATACACCCTGCAGACGCACTTGCTTGATCAGTGCCGGTACAAAATTCATTGCACCGCTTACGCCACTCAATATCCCGATGACGGAGATGTGACCAGCAACCCGAATTGCAATCATCGATTGCTCAAGCGTCGCAGGGCCGCCGACTTCGATGATGTGGTCAACACCACGGCCACCTGTTAGAGCGCGTGCAGTTTCGCCCCAGTTGAGGTCTTTGCGGTAATTGATCACATGATCAGCGCCTAGCGCTTTCAGACGTTCAAGTTTTTCGTCGCTTGAAGAGGTAGCGATGACGGTAGCGCCGGCCATTTTAGCGAACTGCAGGGCGAAAATTGAAACGCCACCAGTGCCTTGGACGAGCACGGTGTCGCCCGGCTTGAGTGAGTCATCGGCCATCAGGGCGCGCCATGCAGTAAGGCCGGCGGTGGTAAGCGTCGACGCTTCAGCATGGCTGTAGCCAGTAGGCGCGAGGGTGAACGATGTGGCTTTGGCCGTCACTTGCTCACGAGCGTAGCCGTCAATGCCATCACCTGGCACGCTAACAAAGCCTTCAACCAGTGGCGCACCGTTGATCCACTCCGGGAAGAAAGTGCTGACGACCGAGTCACCCACCTTGAATTCAGTGACATCTGGGCCGACAGCAATGACTTCACCTGCACCATCGGCCATGGGGATGCGTTTTTCGCTAGGGCCCCACATACCGCTGACCACCGCGAAGTCGTGGTAGTTGAGCGAGTTGGCGTGAAGGCGTACGGTGATTTCGCCACGCGCTGCGGCTCGAACTTCGCTGCTGCCAACCACAACCTTTTCATAGCCGCCACCGGGTTGGACGAAGATAGTTTTGCTGCTCATAGGGGTTTCCTTATATTCTCTAATTACGCGAAATGACGAAATAAAAGTTTAAAAATTACAATTCGATGATCAACCTAGCCGCAAAGTCATCAATCGCCTGCTCATTGCGCCGGTAGTAAGTCCACTTTCCGATGCGGGTGGTTAGCACGAAGCCTGCACGTTGCAAGATAGCTAAATGTGCAGACGCGGTAGAAGGTGAAAGCCCGGCCTTGTGCTGCAAATGGGTTACGCACACGCCTATCGTAGGATCGCCATGATCCTGAGGTGGGAAATTACTGAGTGGGTCTTTGAGCCACTCCATCATTTGCATGCGAGTGTCATTGCCCAGGGCTTTGAGCTGTTCGAGTATCATGGTCGGCAATGTTACGCTTTTTTCCGAAATGTTCAATAAATAATCTATTACCCTTCTCAAGGGTATGAAATCAAAAAACGCATCCCGCTGATTCCCATCCGCGAGGCGGTCGCGAGCTATGCCGCACGGACCTGCGAGAAGCTGCGCGCTCAGGGCTCGGTGTGCAAGCGGGTTCGGGTCAGCATCCGCACCGGCATGTTCAATCCGGACGCGCCAAAATTCGCTAAGGGCATGCTGTGCGAGCTGCCCTACCCCACCGACGACACCCGACTAATCACCCAGGCCGCACTCGCCAGCCTCGATGCGCTGTACCGCCCCAAAAAGCTATTGCGATTGTATTAACTAGTTGTCGGCTACGAACGGAGGACAACCAATTGCCGACACTACGCCGTACCAGCCCTACCAGCATCACAGGCACGAAGACAGGAACAGAAGTCCTGCTGCGAGGCATGCAGCGCTCCAAGTGGGAGGCTCGGCGAGCATGAGCACACCACGCTGGGTACTCATCCCCAAGGCGGCCGAAATGCTTGGCTACAGCCGAGTCGTGATTGAGCAAAAAATCAAAAACGGCACTTGGTCAGAGGGCCGCATCTGGCGCAAAGCCCGAGACGGGCGAATTTTCATTAGTCTCGAGAAGGTGGCCTGCAAGCAGTTGCTGGCCATGGCGCCCTGCACCGAACCGCAGACGATCACCGTGCAGCTCAACCGTCACGAATCCATACATGAAACCGTTACGCCGCTAATCTCGCCGTCGCGCAGGCACGCCGAAAAAAGGTCAACCTGTGGTTCATCCCAACGTCATGGAACTCGAAGTGGGCCAACATCCAGCGCCGCGCCAAGATCCGCCCGCGCCGTCCATACCAGACCCGCCACACCTACGCCTGCTGGTGCCTGGTAACGCGTGGTAACCTTGCGTTCATCGCCAAGCAGATGGGACACAAGGACTTCACCATGCCAGTCCAGGTGTACGCAAAGTGGATGGACGACGAGTCCACGAGCGAGCTGCAGCACATCTGGGCCGGCATGCAGAAAGCAGCGTGAAATGCCCCAAATCTGCCCCACAAATTCCGCCGCACCGCTCTAAGTACCTGATGAATAAAGATAATTCCGATCTTTCCAAGCACACGCCCATGATGCAGCAATACTGGAGGCTCAAGCGCGAGCACCCGGACCAGCTGATGTTCTACCGCATGGGGGACTTCTATGAGCTGTTCTACGAGGACGCCAAAAAGGCCGCCAAGCTGCTGGACATCACGCTCACCGCGCGCGGCCAGTCGGCAGGCACTGCCATTCCCATGGCCGGGATTCCCTTTCATTCCGCCGAAGGCTACCTGAGCCGACTGGTAAAACTCGGCGAATCGGTGGTGATCTGCGAGCAGATCGGTGACCCGGCCACCAGCAAAGGCCCCGTCGAACGCCAGGTGGTGCGCATCATTACCCCCGGAACGGTCAGCGACGAAGCGCTGCTGGATGAGCATCGCGACAACCTGCTGGCCGCCGTGGTCGGCGATGAAAGGCTATTCGGGCTTTCAGTGCTGGACATCACCAGCGGACGCTTCACGGTGCAGGAATTCGGCGGCTGGGAAACCCTGCTGGCCGAAGTCGAGCGCCTGAACCCGGCAGAGCTGATGATTCCCGATGACTGGCCCGCCGGCCTGCCGCTGGAAAAACGCCGTGGCGTTAGCCGGCGTGCGCCCTGGGATTTCGACCGTGACAGCGCCTTCAAGGGTCTTTGCCAGCAATTTGCAACCCAGGATCTTAAAGGCTTCGGTTGCGAGAAGCTGACCCTCGCCATCGGCGCCGCCGGTTGCCTGCTGACCTACGCCAAGGAAACCCAACGTACCGCGCTGCACCATCTGCGCAGCCTGCGCCATGAACGCCTTGACGACAGTGTGGTACTGGATGGCGCCACCCGGCGCAACCTGGAGCTGGACATCAACCTCGGCGGCGGGCGCGAGAACACCCTGCAATCAGTAGTCGACCGCAGTCAGACCGCCATGGGCTCGCGCCTGCTGAGCCGCTGGCTGAACCGTCCGCTGCGCGACCGCCAGGTGCTGGAAGCGCGCCAGGACTCGATCACCTGCCTGCTGGAGCACTATCGCTTCGAGCAGATCCAGCCGCAACTCAAGGAAATCGGCGACCTGGAGCGCATCCTGGCGCGGATCGGCCTGCGCAATGCCCGCCCACGCGACCTGGCACGACTGCGTGACGCACTGGCCGCCCTGCCGCAACTGCAGGCCGGCATGCAGGAACTGGTGGCGCCGCACCTGATCGAGCTGGCTGTCAGTATTCGCACCTACCCGGAACTGGCCGAGCTGCTGGCCAAGGCGATCATCGATAGTCCGCCCGCGGTGATCCGTGATGGCGGCGTGCTCAAGACCGGTTATGACGCGGAACTGGACGAGCTGCAATCACTGTCGGAAAACGCCGGCCAGTACCTGATGGACCTGGAAACCCGTGAGAAGGCCCGCACCGGCCTGAGCCATCTCAAGGTCGGCTACAACCGCGTGCATGGCTATTTCATCGAGCTGCCGAGCAAGCAGGCCGAGTCGGCACCTGCCGATTACATTCGCCGGCAGACGCTCAAGGGCGCCGAGCGCTTCATCACCCCGGAACTCAAGGAGTTCGAAGACAAGGCGCTGTCCGCCAAGAGCCGCGCCCTGGCCCGTGAAAAGCAGCTCTACGACGAATTGCTGGAGCGATTGATCGGCCATCTGGCGCCCTTGCAGAATTCCGCTGCGGCCCTGGCCGAGCTGGATGTACTGAGCAACCTGGCTGAACGCGCGCTGACCCTCGACCTGAACCGTCCGCGCTTCGTCGAGCAGCCGTGCCTGCGTATCGAACAGGGTCGGCATCCGGTCGTGGAACAGGTGCTGCAGACGCCCTTCGTCGCCAACGACCTCGCCCTCGATGACGACACCCGCATGCTGGTTATCACCGGGCCGAACATGGGCGGTAAATCCACCTATATGCGCCAGACTGCACTCATCGTGCTGCTGGCGCAGATCGGCAGCTTCGTTCCGGCCAAGGCCTGCGAACTGTCACTGGTGGACCGCATCTTTACCCGCATCGGGTCGAGCGACGACCTGGCGGGCGGGCGCTCCACCTTCATGGTGGAGATGAGCGAAACCGCCAATATTCTGCACAACGCCAGCGACCGCAGCCTGGTGCTGATGGATGAAGTGGGCCGCGGCACCAGCACCTTCGACGGCCTGTCGCTGGCCTGGGCCGCTGCCGAACACCTGGCCAAGCTGCGCGCCTTCACCCTGTTCGCCACCCATTATTTCGAGCTGACCGTGCTGCCGGAAAGCGAGCCGGTGGTGGCTAACGTGCACCTCTCGGCCACCGAGCACAACGAGCGCATCGTCTTCCTGCACCACGTGCTGCCCGGCCCGGCCAGCCAGAGCTATGGTCTGGCGGTGGCGCAACTGGCCGGCGTTCCGGACGAAGTGATCCAGCGTGCACGCGACCATCTGTCGCGTCTGGAAACCACCAGCTTGCCCCACGAAATGCCGAGAATGGTGCCCGGCCAACCCGCTCCGCCCATGCAGAACGACCTGTTCGCCAGCCTGCCGCACCCGGTCATCGAAGCGCTGGGCAAGCTCCAGCCGGATGAGCTGAGCCCGCGTCAGGCACTGGAGCTGCTATACAAGCTGAAAACGCAAATCTGATCGCTGTAAAAAGCTGCTAGAATCGCGCGCATTTTTGGATACATGCGGCATTTGCCTGGTGCCGCTGAAGTCTGCCAAGCCGAGGCGTCATTGCAACGCCATCTGAAACGCCTGAGGAGATAAAAGAAATGACCTTCGTCGTCACCGACAACTGCATCAAGTGCAAATACACCGATTGCGTAGAAGTCTGTCCGGTGGACTGTTTCTATGAAGGCCCGAACTTCCTGGTCATCCATCCGGACGAGTGCATCGACTGCGCCCTCTGCGAGCCGGAATGCCCGGCCCAGGCGATCTTCTCCGAAGACGAAGTGCCGGACGACCAGCAGGAATACATCGAGCTGAACGCCGATCTTGCCGAAGTCTGGCCGAACATCACCGAGAAGAAGGATTCGCTGCCGGACGCCGAAGAATGGGACGGCGTGAAGGACAAGCTGCAGTACCTGGAGCGCTAACGGCTGCTGCCAAGCGACAATCCGCTCGACTTAACAAAAAATGCCCGCCTTGTAAAAGGCGGGCATTTTTGTTTGCAAAGGCCTGGATCAGGCTTTGTCGACACCCTTCTTCACGGCGTCTTTCACATTGCCCTTCACCTGTTGCGCGTCGCCCTTGACCTCCTGACGCTTGCCTTCGTTTTTCATGCGCTCGTTGTCAGTCGCCTCACCCAGACCCTGCTTGGCCTTGCCGGCAGCTTCATTGAGGTTGCCTTTCATCTTGTCTGTGGTACTGCTCATAAGGAATTCCTTTGCTTCTGCATGGGTTACCTAATGTTGAGCGAACCCGCAGCCATATAGTTTCAATTACCCGAGGAACGGTCGCTGCCCGCATCCTCAAGGCGCTTGTCACCCGGCTCCTTGCCTTCTTGTGAGGCATGTTCGATCACCGCGTTCATCTCCGCACCAAACAGCAAGACCGCCGCAGAAATATAAAAATAGAGCAGCAGCACGATGACCGCCCCAATACTGCCGTACGTCGCATCGTAGTTGCCGAAGTTGCCCACGTAGATGCCAAAGCCTACCGACGCCGCGATCCAGACGATGACAGCCACCACCGAACCGGGGGTGATAAAACGAAACTCCTGCTCGACGTCCGGCGTGACGTAATACAGGACGGCCACCACCAGCATCATCAGGACCACAATCACCGGCCAGCGCAGCCAGGTCCAAAGAGTGACAACGATATCCTTGAGCCCGACCTGGTCGGCGAGCCATGTCATCACCTGCGGGCCAATGATCATCAGGCCTGCAGCCAGCAGCAGGATGATCGCCAGACCAATGGTGTAAAGCACTGAAAGCACCATCAGCTTCCAGGCCGGGCGCCCCTCTTCAACGCCGTATGCCTTGTTCATGGCATTCATCAGCGAGCGGATGCCAATCGAGGCCGACCACAGCGCAAGCAGGATGCCGAACGACAGCACTCCGCTTTTCTGATGCTGCATTTCATCGATCACCGGGTTGACCAGATTGAGCGCATCGGGTGGCAGCATCAGCGAGACCTGCTCGCGCAGCCAGGTGAAGAATTCCTGCAGTTCGAGCACGCCCAGCATGGCAATCAAAAACAGCAGGAAGGGAAACAGCGAGAAAAGCGCGCGATAAGCCAGTGCCGATGCATAGGTGGGCATGTCGTTCTTGCTGAATTCCTTCACGGTTCGTTTCAGCAGTTCAAAGCTGCCGACCCCTCGTGTATCCAGCCATGCCATTGCGTACCCCCTGTAAAAAACGAAACCGACAAAGAAATGTGACGACCAGGCACTGCAAGAGTTCGTCACCGACTACCGCGCCGTAAAAAAGCACCACGCTGACAGCGCTGCTCAGCTAGCCCTTGGGGAACTTTCAGCTACCCCGAGGGCTCTTGATTAAGTCCCGGCCCAATCGATTATGGACGTAATAGGGACCATACATGACTGTGAAACCGACCCATCCCCTCAGGCGCCTCAGGGCTCCGCACAAAAGCCGCCACCACAAGGCACTGGCTGCCCCTCGGCAGAGGAGGCAAGGCGGATGCCAGCCTCGGTTTGAAAAACCTGCGCTTCCCGCTTTGGCCGCTGTGCCGTTCTTATGCATCGCCCTGGGCACCTTGCCTCGCGGCAGAGCTGGATTTGGCGCACCTGAAAAATCTTCTGTTCTCCTGCAGTTCAAGTAATCCGAAAGGAGTTTGATCCCATGACCGACCTGCTCGACAGGCCGCTGCCAACCCCGCGCAAGACCTTCAAGGCCACATTACCCAGACGAAGCGCTTTTCGGCGGCCCACGAACGTGATCGTGTACGGCGCCTATGATCGGCACAATTATGGCGACCTACTCTTTGCTATCGTCCTCAAACACTATCTGGAAGCCAACGGTCGCTTCCGTGTGCTGATCGCCGCAACCAAGCAATCCAACCTGTCCCGCTACGGCGCACTGCCGACAATGGCGCTTAAAAAAGCACTGAGAGCGACGCGCCAGCAGCGCAAGACCATGCTCATCGTGGCCGGTGGTGAATGCCTGACCGCGCAGTGGGAAAGCATCATCGGTTACCTTGCACCGAAATCGATCTACTACCCGATCAAGGCAAGCCCCTACCTGATCGGCCATCGGCAATTCATCCGCCTGAGCCGCGCGTTTACCTCGATCCCGTCCGACCTGCCGCTGGTGTTGGGCGAACGTGAACTGCCGGGCTACAAGGTGATGTACAACAGCGTCGGCGGCAACGAGATAAGCCGCAAGAAACCGCTGATTCATGCCGCCATCAAACGCAACCTCAAGGATTGCACCTACGTCTCGGTGCGCGACCGGGAAACGTCTGCCGAACTGGACCAGCTGGGTGTCAAACACAACCTGGTGCCGGACAGCGCCGTGTTGATCTCCGATATCTTTCCCCAGGAGTCGACTGCTGGCGAGCCGGGCCATATCGTTTTTCACATTTCCGACCACCACGCCAGGCAGCGCATAGACATCATCGCCGGGCAACTCACCGAAATCAGCAGGAGCACCGGTCTGAAGATCGCCCTGCTGACCATCGGCAAGGCCCCCGGTCACTCCGACGATGCGCCACTGGACAAGCTGCAAGATCTGCTGGGCGAACGTGCCTACCGTGTCAGCAGCGGGCATATCCAGGACATCATCCGCTGCATCGCCACCAGCAGGCTCTATTGCGGCACCAGCCTGCATGGCGCCATTACTGCCCTGACCTATGCGGTGCCGCAGATCGCCTTGCTGCCCGAGCGCGTGATCAAGCTATCGAGCTTCCTGAAAACCTGGGTGCCACGACAGTCATGCGGATTCGCCGAAGTAGACCAGATCAGCCAGACCGCGAGTGCCCTGCTCACCACCTTCGACGCCTCCAGCCAGACCAGACTGCGGGCCGTCGTAGAGAATTTGAAGAGCCGCGTGCGGGCCAACCTCAAACACATGATCGAACTCTACGAGCAGCCCCGCCATCAGGGCTCAGGCCCGCAGGCGGCGCTCTGCTTGCAACCCGCACAAGCGCACATGGAGAGTTCGGCGTTGAAGTAGTGCACTGACAGTCAGTGCGCTGCGCGGTGAACACTTGAATCGAGAAAGGCCCTGGGCTGACTCACACCACGCACAGCCGATTCAGGCCACCCTGTTTGGCGGCGTAAAGTGCGCCGTCGGCCAGGGCTATCATCGAGTGCAGATCGCCCTGCCCTGCAAGGCTTGCTAATGAACAGGCAGTCAACCTCGGGATTGTCGCGGTGAATGCGAACGTGCTCGCGGTCACTCAGATGTCCAGCTCCTCAAACCCATTGCCCGATCAGCTCCCATGCTGCGCGTCCCATGATGCGCAATGGTCACTTTGAGGTCCGCTCACGCAACCGGACACACGGTACAAACCGATTCCGAATGAAGCTAACCAACCTGTGCTGAAAGCCCCGCTGCCTGCCGGGTCAGCATCTTCAAAATCACCAACGCAAACGCCCGGCTCTTGGCCTCGTTATCCAGCACTTCCAGCGATAGCTTCTCGTGGTCGGTCATGGCGTCCAACACGGTGTCCAGCACGCGCTTGGGGAACAGGCCGTGCATCACTTGCTCCACCGAGTGGTTGTTCACCTGAGCCATTACGTCTTCCTGACGGCTGATGCGTTGGGCGATACCGGTGAGGAACTGCAGTTGGTCCTCATCGCTCACCTCGGCACCAAAGATATCGTTCAGCGCTTCGATGATTTCTGACAGGCGTTTCTTCTCCGGGTCATGCGGTTTACCGCTGCCCACGTCGCTGCCGGGTTTGAGGCTGTAGTCGCCGTCTTCTTCGCTCAGGCGTAGTTGGTGCTCGGCGCGTTTACTCAGGCGATAGTGGCTCAGCTGTAGCTCGCCCACGTCTACGTCGTCTTGTAGCAGGCGATCCACGCGCAGCAGCGGGTGCAGGTGTTTGGCGAACACGCACAACTGCTCCAGCTCACGATCCTCATACGGCACGATCTGTGAGAGGAACTCGTACAGGCGCACGAAGCTCTGCAGGTTTTTTCGGAACAGGTCGAGCTGGTCCACCTGCTCGCCGGCCTCCTTCAGCGCGTGCTCGGCTTTTTTCAGGCCGGCGCTGTCACCGTTGGTTTCGGCGGTGCGCTTGAAGTCCAGCGCCTGCTCGCGCGACTCAACGGAGAAGGCATAACGCTTGGCAAAGCGCTCCTTGGCCGGCGTGCAGTAGTACATGAGCTTGCTGCCACCCGCCTTGGGGTTGAAGAAGGCCATGGCGAACGCCTCGACCTCCTGCCAGTGATAGATACCCTCGGCATCCAGCGTCTTCTGCAGGTCATAGATGATCTGCGGGTCGGTCACGTCGGTCAGCTCGGCCTTGGTGTAGTACGGCAAGAAGGCGTCGAGGATATCCTGCGGTTCGTTGAAGAAGTCGAGGATGAAGGTTTCCTTGCTATCCCCGAAGGTGCGGTTCAGCCGTGACAGGGTTTGCACGCAGTCCACGCCTTGCAGCTTCTTGTCCACGTACATGGCGCACAGCTTGGGCTGATCGAAACCGGTCTGGTACTTGTTGGCCGCGATCATCACGTTGAAGTCCTGGGTGTCGAACGCCTGCGCCAGGTCGCGGCCATTCAGGCCAGCGTTGAGCAGGCTGCTGCTTTCCGTCACCTCTTCGGGGATCACCTCATCCGCCAACACGCTGCCGGAGAACGCCACCAGCGGGTGCACATCGTTGTAACCCATCTGCTGCACATAAGCCTTCAATGCCAACTGGTAGCGCACCGCCTCCTGACGGCTGCTGGTGACGACCATGGCCTTGGCCTGGCCACCCAGCAGGCCACGGATATTGGCGCGGAAGTGCTCGACGATCACCTCGACCTTCTGGCTGATGTTGTACGGATGCAGGCGCACCCAGCGGGCCAGCTTGATGCGCGCCTTCTTGCTGTCCACCTCGTCGTCTTCGCCATCCGGGTGGGCGATCTTCCAGGCGGTGCTGTAGGTGGTGTAGTTGCGCAGCACGTCTAGGATAAAACCCTCCTCGATAGCCTGGCGCATGGAGTACAGGTGAAATGCCTCCGGCTTATTGCTGGCACTGGCCGGCAGCGTCGGATCGGCCGGGCGACCAAACAGCTCCAGGGTTTTGGCCTTGGGCGTGGCGGTAAAGGCGTAGTAGCTGATGCGCTCATTCGGTTGGCGCGCCTGCACGGCGACGTCGAGCAGCTCTTCGGCGCTGATTTCTTCCCGCTCTTGGTTATCAGAGCCGAGGGCATCGCTGCCAAGTATCTGTTTCAGCTTGCTGGCCGATGAGCCGGTTTGCGAGGAGTGCGCCTCGTCGGCGATCACCGCATAGCGCCCGCTGGCCAGCTTGGGGTACTTGTCCAGGGCATCGAACAGCGCCGGAAAAGTCTGGATGGTGACGATGATGATGCGCGTCTGCTCAGCCAGCGCCTCGGCCAATTGCTCGGATTTGCTCTGGTTGCCAATATCCCGGGTGACCAGTCGTTCGTCAGGGATGTGCTCACTGAACCAGGTAACGCTGACATCGCCCGAGCCATCATTACCTTGGCAGAAACGCTAAAACTTAAGGTGATCGCTGAAGGGGTGGAAACTGCCGAACAACGCCAGTTCCTACTCGACAACGGCTGCAAGAACTTCCAAGGCTACTTGTTCGGCCGCCCAATGCCACTGGAGGAATTCGAAGAACGCTGCCGTTAGGTCAATTGAGCCCCTTCTCAGCATTTCCCATGTGAGCAAGCCCATCGATTTTCACGGAAAGCACACCACAGTGACCTGATGGGCGGCTACTGCGGCTTTTAGCGGGCAGCTAGAGTCTGCAGAAAGGCTATAACTTGGTTGGTGCGCTCGATTGTGGCCGACAAGCCATCTGCCTGAGCGCAAAGCAGGGGTTCACCGCTGTGGCTAAGGTGCTGCAGGTCGTTCACGGGCAGGCCTGTTTGCAGCAGTTCGTCTGTCTGTACCAGCAGCACTATGGCCTCCACCTGAGTATCCGCGAGCAATGCCAGACATCGTGCGAACAGGCTGTCCTGTGTCAGGTGCAACTCGGCCCCTGAGGGGGTTAGAGTCAGGTTGTGGCTAGTCAGGTAGCCTGCAACGCCTTGTGCCTGCCATGCCTGTTGCTGCGCACGGGCCATTTCCAGGGCCTGCTCTGCGCCTACAAAGACCTCGATACGGATACGCCCTTGCTCTGGTAGCAGACTCTTCAATACCTGCGGCAGGGTTCGTCGCGAGCTTTCACTCTGACCCAATACAGGTGACGAGTTCACCTCGTTGAGGATGGCCGCATTGGCATGCCAGGGCTGGGTGATGTCCGGTGAGATGATGTCGATACCGGCTACGTCGAGGCCGAAGAGGCACGCTGCGCGACAGGCAAGGGCGGCATTATCAGGGTGCAAGCGGCTTGAATAGTCTTCGTCGAGCCCGCCCCATTCGGTTGATTCAATTGGTCTGAGCGACGCCCATGCGCCTGCAGCAAGAACGCTCGACAAGTTGAGGCCCACCTGTTGCAGGCAAGCTTTGGTCAGCTCATCACTGGGATAAAGCGGTGCCCGCGCCCAGCTCGGCAGCGCCTGTTGCTGTTGGTTGGCGTTGTGTACCAGCTGCGCAACCGTCTGTTGGCCATCGCCACACACGGCAATTGGCAAGCGTTTGACCGCATAGATCACCTGGCCGCGTACCACTAGCACACGGTGGCATACGCCGTCGGCCTGGCGTTCTATGAGTATCTGCGAGCTGAGCGTGAGGGCGTGTCGAAAGGCGTTGAGTAGCTGAGCCTGGCTGGTGATGTTCACCACCACGCCTTCACCGCGGTCACGGTCAGCCGGTTTTACCACCAGCGGCCAGCCCAGGGCGGCTTGTGCAGCCAGCGCTTCCTGCTCGTTCGTGACCAGGCGATTATTTGGGGCGGGAAGGCCCGCGCGGCGCATCCATTCTGCGGCGACCCATTTGTTCTGTGCCACCGCGACGCCCAGGGCCGAATCGGAGCCGACCTTGCTATTTTGCATGCGCATACTCTGCGCGCCCCAGCCCAACTGAAACACGCCAGCGCCTAAGTGACGCCACGGGATGCGGCGGTCATGGGCGCAGGCCAGCAGCGGCAGTGTCGATTTGCCTACCGGCATTGCCGCGCGCAGCGGCTGCAGAACTTTGATTTCTAGCTGCTGGTAGAGCGGCTCCGTTTCCACAAAATTCGCCGGTGCGCTCGCAACGCCCAGCACCATTAGCGTGGCCGCTTCATAAACCAGACGCGTCTTGTTCGCGGGCACGTAGTCGATATACGGGACACAGACATCGGCCAACCAGCCATCCGGTCGCGCTTTGTCGGCCTGTACGTTGAGCAGCTGTCCGGGTTCGAACACCGGAAGGCGTGCTACCCGCTGCAGCTCTGCGGCTACCTGCAGAATCCGCCAAAGTACAGCCACTACATCAGCGGTCGCACCAAGGTCTTCCGCGAAGACGGGTAGCTCGTGTGCGGGTGGTTGCAACGACAGTCCCAGCCTGTCGCTTAGCCACTGGTCAAGACCGAGCCAGTCGATGGACTGGGGGCAGTGACTCAGCTGTAGGCACAGAGTCTGTTCGGGTTGACGCAAGCGTCCTTGAAAACCGGCGACAGGGAAGAAGGATTGGTTCATACAAAGCAAGATGTCCACTAAACAGCATTGAAAAGACAGTGTCGAAATTGGCTGTTGCAGCCCTGCAGGGACGAAGGTGGCGCCTAGCTCTTATTCGCGATAATCAAGCCGCAATCGTCAACAAAGACTTGGTACAAACGAGTGCGGCTGCAGCTCAGCGACTCAGTCGCCCCACATGCGAATCAGTTCCTGAATGCACTGTCCGGTCTGTGTGACCAGTGCAGCGTGCTGCGGGTCCTGGCTAAGGGTGCGAGGCACAAGGCTGAGTTTGGCGATGACTTCACGCTGATGGGCATCGCGTATTCGACTCTGTAGCCAGCCCACCACTGCGTGACGCACCCCTTGTATGACCGGCGTAACGCGGTGAAGCGCTCCCGCCGGGTAGAGCACTATGCTGCCTGCCGGGAGTTTGAAGGTAAAGGTTTGTGCCGCTGTGCTGATGACCAGTTCGCCGCCTTGGTAAGTGACGGGGTCATCGAGAAATAGGGTGAAGGACACGTCGGTGCGCACGTCCTGGATGTACGCCGCGTCAGCATGCAGACCGTATTCCATGCCCACTTCGTAACGATTGATGATCGTTCGGCCCATGGCGCGTGGCAGAGCAAACGCCTGGACTACCGGATGGGCGTGGATCGCTGCGGCAACGCTGTCGAGCAACGGCGTATGTTCAGCATTCGCTAGCTGCAAATTATGCTTGGCCGCCTGAGCCAGCCCATGCGCGGTCAGCTTGCCACTCTCGAAAGGACCGGCCTGGATGGCCGCCGCCATTGCGCTGAGCAGATCAGCCGGGAGAGCGTTTTCGATAACGATGTAGTTCACAGCGATGGCCTGTAAGGAGTGTTGAGCGGCAGAAGAACTCTAGCCCCGGCTACCACAACAGAACGCTGCCGACGTGTGCCGTTGCATACGACACGAAGAGCGTAATCAAGCGCAGATAACACTACACATCACGCCATAGCGGCTGCGGCTCGTCGTGCGGAGGGCTGTGTATTAGTTGTGTAGTAAATAAATTGGTGGGCCTACTGGCACATCGATACTATCCGCATCACTGCAGCCCAACAATTTTAAATAAAGGACGCATCCCTCATGCCTGATGCCCGGTCGACTCGCCCCCAGTGGCAAACTACTGCCTTGAGCAGCGCCATTGCTGCCCTGTGCGCCAATGGTCTTTTTGTCTCCCAAGCCCACGCCGTTCCAGGTTGCGGCCCGACCGTGAGTGCCAGCCAGGGGCAGTGCACGCCCTATTTTTCGGAGACCGTGGTCGTGCAGGAAGGCGTGACCGTCAGTGCCACCGACGCTCCTGCTGTGCTGTATTCCGCTAACCTGGGCGAAGACACCGGTGGCTCTGGGGTGCTGGGTAGCTTCACCAACAACGGCAGCATCCTTTCCAGCGGGCTGGGTGAGGATTCCTTTATCATCAGCGGCAGGTCGGTTGCAGGCGTACAGATCAACGGCAACCTGCTGGGCAACCTGACCAACAATGGCCTGATTAGTGCCACCAGCACGGATGACGTCTACAGAGTGGTCGCGGGCGTGAATATGCAAAGCCTTTCGGGCACGCTGAATAACCATGGCACCATTACTGCTGACGTAGCCGGTTCGGGCGGTGGCCAGGCAGTTGGCGTCAGGATTTCCAACATGTCGGGCGGTGAGCTCAATAACTACGGCACGATCGAGGGTGTTATATCCAGCTCTGATGTCGGGCAGGCCTATTCGATTTATGCTCTGAATGCCGAGGGCAGCGCCACCATCAACAACAGACCGGGTGGTGTACTGCGCGGCCACCTGTATAGCGGTGGCAGCTCGGTCAACGTTACCAACGCCGGTACCATCGATCTGCCGATGGATTCCTTTGCAGGCTACGTGTCGGGTAACTTTACCCAGACCGACTCCGGCGTGCTGCGCCTTATGGCCTCGGGCGACGGCGAAGACGAGTACAGCCAGATGTTCGTCGGCGGCACTGCCAGCATCGCCGGCACGGCCTTTGTCGATGTTCAGGAACTCAACACCCTGGAGGTGGGGCAGACGCTGAGCCGGGTGCTCGGCGCTTCTGAACTCACTGGCAACTTTGCCCAGGTCGACGACAACAGTGCGCTGTTCAACTTCCAGAGCATTGCCACTGAAGGTGAAAACGGTCATATCGATTTCAAATTGGTCAAAGCGTTAACCGCCGTCGATGCGGTCGATAGCAATAACAACCCAAGCGCTCGTGGTGCTGCCGGTGCACTCGACACGATTATCGATCGTGGCACCACCAACCCCAACATGCAGACGCTTATCGACGCTTTGGGCCAGCTAGGTACCAGCCAGGAAGTCTCTGATGCTATTTCTCAGACAACGCCTCTGCTTACCGCGAATACCGTCCTCGCCTCGCGTGCGGCGCTTGGCGGTATCAGCCGGGTGATTGAGTCGCGCATTGCATCCAATCGCGGTATGTCGTCAGGCGACGAGTTTTATGGTGATCGTAACGTTTGGCTGAAGCCGTTCGGCTCATGGGCCGAGCAGGATGACCGCAGCGGCGTATCCGGCTTTGACGCCAATACCTCCGGCATTGTGCTGGGTGCTGACGGTACCGTATCTGACAGCACGCGTGTCGGCGTAGCGTTTGCCTATGCCAACTCGAATATCGATGGTAATTCTGACGTCGCGCCCAATAGCGCCGATGTCGATATCTATCAGTTGCTCGGTTATGGCAGCCATAGCCTGGATCAGAATACCGAGTTGAACTTTCAGGTCGGTATTGGCCAAAACAATACGCAAGGTAAGCGCGACATTCGCTTCCTCGGCGAAACCGCCAAAGCTGATTACAGCAGCCGCCTGGCCACTGTCGGTATTGGCCTGGCGCGTACGTTCGAGTTGAGTGAAAAAACCGCGTTCACCCCGTCTGTTCGCACTGACTACACCTGGATCAAAGACGAGAGCTATACCGAAAAAGGTTCCAGCGCTAACCTTAAAGTCGACTCGCAAAGCACCGATCAAATGATCGTAGGTTTGGATGGCAAGCTAAGTCATGAATTCATGCCAGGGACCAGCGTGGTAGCTAACCTAGGTGCGGGTTATGACGTCTTGAACAAAAATACCAGCATCACTTCTGCATTCGCTGCAGAGCCGGGTACAAGCTTCACCACCGTAGGGCTTGATTCGAGCCCTTGGTCTCAGCGTGGCGGCCTTGGACTGATCCACAGAACTGAGCAAGGTGCCGAAGTGTCCCTGCGCTATGATGCTGAGCACAGTGAAGGGTTCATCAATCAAACAGCATCAGTGAAGCTGCGCTGGGATATCTAAGTCCTTCCGAACGTCATATATCCAGGCCCCAGCGTATTAAGTGCGCTGGGGTTTTTTAATGTCTTGGGAAACACTACTGACCGTTTTAGCGGCCGATGGGGAATACCCGCCATGATCAGTTGCGTGCGTCATTAACGGGTGGCGGATCAGCTGTACGTGCGGGCAGGGCTTCCTTTAGCAGGGCAGGCCATTGTTCAACCCAGCAACAGTGATGATCGAAGCCCTCGACCTTTCTTATCCTAAGTGGCGCGCTGGCCGGGAAGTACGCGGCGTAAGCGCGCACAATGGCAGGGCTGATGATGGTATCTAGGGCGCCGATAAAATGCGTCTGTGGCAACCTTTGCAAGTGCCGCCAATCCGCAGAAGGGTTAAGCGAGCCCTCCAGTGGCGATAAGTGCTTTTCCTGGGTCCATAGCTGGTGATCAAGATTGCCGGCAACCGTGATCAACTGATCCACATCCTCACGCCGCGCCGCCACCAGGCTGGCGACTGCCGCCCCACCGGAATAGCCCACCAGCGTCAGTCGCTCAGAGTTAAATCGCTGCTTAAGCTGGTCGACTGCGCTGAGGCTGGCGGCGATCACTTCAGGCGAGAAACGTTGATTCGTCCAATGCTTGCGCTGACAGCTGCGCTTGTCGTTCACAGCGACATACTGACAAGGCCGCGCCAGATAGACCGCCGTACTCGAAGGGTCGCGCATGGCCAGTTTCAGGCCTACCGGATTCACCGGCGTAGGATCGCGCGAGGGCGTGCTGCTGTTGAGCCATGCCAGGCCATCCCCTTCGATATACACGGTCAACGTCGCGACCTGCTGCAAGCCCTGTGGAACAAAGGCCGTCAGCACAAATTCGCCTGTATCCAGTGTGATGGGCTGCCAGCCCGCGTCCCTAGCTAGCAGCGCCGCATCAGCTTGACGTTTCTCTGGCCCTGAAGCCGTACAGGCATTCAACAGCAGCGCGAGCATCATGCAGACGCACGTATGCGCCACATGCGGGAAGTCATTCAAGGCCATAAAGCAAATCGCGCCAGTATTATGATCGATAAGAGTAGGCTGTTATCGCCGACCCATTATCCGAAGCAGGGTCAATGAAGTCGCAGGCATTGAAGCCATCGTAAAAGGTGCCGCTCCCGATGGCAGTATTCATCCAGGCGCACCGGCATTAGCAAACTGATCGCTGCCCGGGACAGACCAGGAGACAGGAATCGAACCTGCGACCTTCGCGTTACGAGTGCGCTGCTCTACCGACTGAGCTACACCGGCGCCGCGTCGGATTATCGGGGGTTGTCAGGCCGCACTCAAGCCTGGCCCGACAGCCCGATCACTCGTTTCACAGCCCTGGGGTCGGTCCGGATCGGGTTTGCGGCGTGTCGCTGCGCTCAATCTCGCTTTTGACCTTGCCGACAACTTCATGCCCCCTATCCGAGACCTTGTGGTAGCCCTCCTCGGCCTTGTGCCGGAGGTTGTCGGTCATGCTGTCACTGGCCTGACCGAGCAGTTCATCCTCACGGCGGGTAGGCGGGACCGAGGCCGCCAGCAGCGCGCCGAGGGCAATACCCATTGCGCCCAAGGCCAGCGGCTGTTCGTTGAGCAGGTGATTAAAGCCGCCGCGTGCACGTTCGGTCTGTTGCCGCAGCCTGTCCGCCGTATGTCGGCTGGTATCGCTGACACGGTGTCGCGCGTCGGCCAGCGAAGCGGACATGTCATGGCCCATCTGGCTGGTCTTGTCGCGCAGATCACTGCTTTGCCGCTTCAGGCCGGAAGCCTTGCTGGAGAGCTGGTCCGTCAATGACGGGCCGCTGGAGCTGCCGGTGTGCGCTGGTGGCTGGCGGTTCTGCCCGGCCATCAGCCAGATCAGGCCGATGGAGGTCAGCACCGTGGGCACCGGATTGGCCTTGACGGTGTTGCTCAGGTTGCTGAAGAACTCACCACCACCGCCCTTGACGTATCCCAGCGCCGTATCGATGAGTTCGCCGGGCGACAGTTTGCTTTCCAGCGCATGGACGATATTGCCGATGTCGGCTCGCTTCTGATCGATCTCGCGCTCCAGCTCTGCGGGGTCTTTCTGCGCTTCCACATTTATCTGGTTGCCTGTACTCATGACGTATGCCCCCTGACGGCTTCTTTATCCTTTTGCATGGAGTGAAGGGTGCGCTCGGGTTTGAATGAGGACGCCTCGAATTTCTTCTTGCCGGCTGAAACCATGATCAGCCCGATCACCACCACTGCACCGCCCACGATCAGCGCAGCAAGCCAGGGCGCCATGACTTCGCTCAGGCCATACACCGCCGACATCAGCAGGATGATGAAACCGCCAAGCAGCACCGCGCCGCCACTTGCAACGCTCGCGGCTCCGGCCTTGGTAGCCCGGATGGATTCAGTCATCTCGGCTTTCGCCAGCGCCAGCTCCTTGGTGATCAGGGAAGGCACTTCGTGGGTGAGTTGCCGCAGCAGCCCCCCTACGGAGCTGTCGCTCTCCGGTCGAATGCCAGGTTCAGGGGTGATAGGCGTGGTTGTCTTGTGTGCTTCGCTCATGGGTAAAGCCCTCCGTCAGTACCTTTACCATTGCGATCGGTATTGGGTGTGGAGCGGTCCGCTGCCCCTAGGCCCGCTCCGGTTGTGCCTGGACTGCTGCGGGTGCCCGTGGTGCCCCCGGCATTGCTGAGGCCGCCGACACTCCCCGGCTCGCCGGTATTGAGAGGCTGGTTGAATTCATGCTGACTGGATGTGCGGCTGCCGAAGGCCTGATCCGACGCGGCAGCCGGGCTGGAACTGCTGCGATGACTGTATTCGTCCTCTGCTCGCCTGCCGGATGCTCTGGCAAAGCGCGTCAGGCCAAACCCGAGTGCAATGCTGCCGGCGATAAACAAGGTCGGGTTGTCACGGGCCAGACGATTCACATCCTGAAAGAGTTCATCCACGCTTTTGCCGCGCAGGTTGTCGGATAGACGAACCATGCCCTGGGCCATGTCGGACACATAGCCGGACAATCCCAGCGTGTCCTGCCCTTCCAGCTCGCGGGCGGCGGCCTCGGCACTGTGGGCGACTTTTTCGATTTCGTCGGCAGCCGTTTCACGGTAGCCGTCGAGCTGACTCTTACCCTGAGCCTTTACCTCTTCAGCTGCCTGCCGGGCCTTGGCCCGGACCTCCTCGGCAGCCTCTTTCGCCACCGAGTCGGAAGTCGCTTTGGTATCCATACCGGTCGTCATGTCGGGGCCGGTTTTGCCCAGGCCACCGTAACCAGTGATTTCTTCATCAGGTGTCGTCATTGGGTTCACCTTTCATATGGCTTGGCCGCAAGACCAGAGTCTTGTGGAACGCAGCCTGTCGATAAATTCACAGGCTGTATGTGCTGCGTACATATAAGGTGACCGGGACGTTTTTTTTGAGTTCCCCTTTCAATAACTCGCTCTTGTTCAACAAATAGACATGTAACCGCTATTACAGAGTCTCTTGCCGAACCCTTGGATAATGGCCTGTTGCCAACTTATTTTCGGCACGCGGCAGACTTTCTGGCTTTAAGCGAAACGCTTTCGCGGAAAGCGAAACGGCAACTTCGCTTTATTGATCAGCCCTGTTGTCGTCGAATAAAAAATCAGAAACAAAACCGCAACCGACGAACAGTCCTCACACAAGCCGTACGTTTCGACAGGCACAAAAAAACGGGCCGAG
>NZ_JAMOHY010000012.1 GCF_024448695.1 Stutzerimonas stutzeri
CAGCCCAATTCTCACGTCAACCGGTATTTTTATTCAGCCTAGACGATTTTTTCTTCCTGGCCTGGAAACCAGACAAACGATGAGATAGCGCCGGCAGTCGCACCAACAGCAATACGACCGCGATAGACGCATAAAGCGCCCAACGCCCTGCGTCAGCACGTACCACCCAGAGCATGTGTAGCAGAACGATTAGCAACACCGGATACACAAGACGGTGCAGCTGTTTCCAGCGCTTGCCTAACTTACGCATGCTCCAGCGGGTCGAAGTTGCCGCAAGCGCCAGAAGCCCCAAAAGAGCCAGCGCACCTAGGGCTATATAAGGCCGCTCAACCAACTCGGTGCCGAAGCTGCCGAAATCGAAGCCCAGCAGAAAATAAAGATAAGCAGACAAGTGAAGCACCGCATAGGCAAACGCCCACAAGCCCAGCTGTCGACGACATGAAATCCAGCCTGCCCAACCGCTCAACCGTTGCAACGGCGTCATCATTAACGAACACAGCAGGAAAACCAGAGCCCCCTGCCCCAGGTTATCGACCAGCACTTTGCCTGGGTCCGGCCCTAGCGCGGCGGTAGCCGCCAGATACAACCAATAGAAAGGCACGCTAGCGGCGACAAGGAATATCATCAGCCGCCACCAGAAATGGCGCATCAGTACTCCCGACTTAGATCCATTCCGGCATACAGATGCGAAACCTGATCTGCATAACCATTGAACAGTAGGGTTTCGCGAATGTTCGGACTGAAGAGACTTCCGGGCAGTCGCCGCTCCCGGGCTTGAGACCAGCGAGGATGGGAGACCTGCGGATTGACGTTGGCGTAGAAACCATACTCTTCAGGCGCCATCTTCTGCCAAGTGGTTTGCGGCTGCTCACGCACGAAACTAATGCGCACGATGGACTTGATACTTTTGAACCCGTACTTCCAGGGAACCACCAAGCGAAGTGGTGCACCATTTTGGTTGGGGAGCACACGCCCGTACATCCCGACCGCCAATAACGTGAGCGGATGCATTGCCTCGTCCATTCTGAGCCCTTCGACATAGGGCCAGTCGATGAGTGAAAAGCCGGCGCGCATTCCCGGCATCTGCTCTGGGCGAGCCAAGGTTTCGAAACGTACATATTTCGCCGCAGAGGTTGGTGTTAGCCGCTGTATCAGCTCGGCCAGAGGAATACCCAACCACGGAATAACCATTGACCAAGCTTCAACGCAACGCAGACGATAGATGCGCTCTTCGAGCTGACTCGGCACGAACAGATCCTCTATTGAGTACTGTCCTGGATGCTCGACCTCCCCATCGACCGTGACGGTCCAGGGCTCGGTAACCATGCGTGCCGCATGCCGTGCCGGATCCCCCTTGTCCGGACCGAACTCGTAGAAGTTATTGTAATGCGAGGCATCGCGGTAGGGCGTTAGGCTCTCGTCGTCTGGCAAATTTTGCCAGCGTGCGTGCAGCAGCTTGTCATCGAACCAAGCCGGTGCCTCCGCAACAGGAACCTCTGCATATCGCCCTGCTTCGGCCCAAGAAAAGCGGGGGAAAGCTGCAAGCGTCGCTGAAGCGGCCAGCCCTTTCAAGATCCGACGCCGCTCCAGATATACCTCTTCGGGAGTTACCTGATGTTCACGGCAATCGCCAGCGTTGGGAATCTTGATCAGCATGTGAACTCCGCTGCCTAGGGACTGGGCTTATACCGGACAGTGGATCGGGAGATACCTCAGTTGTCGACACGCTTGTTACGACGCATCAGAAACTGCACCGGACCGGAGGCTGCATAAGCCAGGAAGATCAACAGTAGCACTCGCGGCGGATCACTGAAGACAACTGCAAAGACCAGTACCACGACAAGAATGGCTACGAAGGGCACCCGCCCCTTAAGGTCGAGGTCTTTGAAACTGTAGTACTTGATGTTGCTGACCATCAACAGGCCAGCCGCGGCCACCAATAGCGCAAAGAGCATGACTAGCGCCAAAGGGAGATCCACACCCTTTACCCCCGCCTCATCCAGCGCCCACACAGCCCATACCGAACCAGCTACCACACCTGCCGCCGCTGGACTGGCAAGACCTATAAACCAGCGTTTGTCGACCTTACCTATCTGGGTATTGAAGCGGGCCAGACGCAGCGCAGCGCAAGCGACATAGATGAACGCCACGGCCAGTCCGACATTACCCAACTCGGACAATGCCCATTCATAGGCCAGAATCGCTGGCGCCAAACCGAACGCCACCATATCGGAAAGTGAGTCATATTCAGCACCGAAGGCACTCTGGGTATTGGTCAGGCGAGCCACGCGCCCATCGAGACCATCGAGCACCATCGCTACGAAAACGGTTGCCGCAGCAACATAGAAATTGCCGTTTATTGCAGTAATGATGCAAAAGAATCCGGCAAACAGATTGGCGGTAGTGAACAGATTGGGGAGCAGGTAAATACCGCGATGGCGAACTTTATGGCCTTCGGAATCCTGGATTTCTTCGACATGCTCGTCGATAGGCAGCAGACTTTCCGGCTCGACTGACTTGTTCGGCTCTTCCGGATGCTCACTCATGTAAATTCACCTTACTGCAGGTTTGAATAATTTCGACCGACCCTGGCACAGGCGGTTCATCCTGAGACCATCACCGTTTTTATACCAGATTGAAGCCTGGCCCAACGAAAGAACGCGGCCTGGGCCGCGTTCCTTTTCAAGCAGAACCGCTATCAGTTCTTGGTCTTGTCGACGATCTTGTTTGCAGCGATCCAAGGCATCATCGCGCGCAGCTTCTCGCCGACCACTTCGATGCCATGGGCAGCGTTGTTACGACGATAGGCAGTCATCGACGGGTAGTTGGTAGCACCTTCGCTGATGAACATCTTCGCGTACTCGCCGTCCTGAATGCGCTTCAGGGCATTACGCATGGCGGCGCGGGACTCGGCGTTGATCACCTCAGGGCCGGTCACGTACTCGCCGTACTCGGCGTTGTTGGAGATCGAGTAGTTCATGTTGGCGATGCCGCCTTCGAACATCAGATCGACGATCAACTTCAGCTCGTGCAGGCACTCGAAGTAGGCCATTTCCGGCGCGTAGCCAGCTTCGACCAACGTTTCGAAGCCGGCCTTGACCAGCTCGACGCAACCGCCGCACAGAACAGCCTGCTCGCCGAACAAGTCGGTTTCGGTCTCGTCCTTGAAGGTGGTTTCGATGATACCGGTACGACCGCCGCCCACACCCGAAGCGTAGGACAGAGCAACATTCTTGGCGTTGCCGGAAGCATCCTGATAGATGGCGATCAGGTCAGGAATACCACCGCCCTTGACGAACTCGGAGCGCACGGTGTGACCCGGAGCCTTCGGCGCGATCATGATCACGTCCAGATCAGCACGTGGTACGACCTGGTTGTAGTGGATCGAGAAACCGTGGGCGAAGGCCAGGGTGGCACCCTTTTTCAGGTTCGGCTCGATTTCATCCTGATACAGACGACCCTGGAATTCGTCCGGGGTCAGGATCATCACCACATCGGCGGCAGCAACGGCAGCGGCGACATTGTCGACCTTCAGGCCATGAGCTTCAGCTTTGGCGACCGATGGCGAACCCGCACGCAGACCAACGGTAACGTCCACACCCGAATCCTTCAGGTTGCACGCATGCGCGTGACCCTGGGAGCCGTAGCCGATGATTGCGACCTTCTTGCCCTGAATGATGGAAAGATCACAATCTTTGTCGTAGAAAACTTTCATTGAATTACCCCAGTTACTGGCCGTTCGGGCCATTCGATAAAACGTGTTAGATGCTCAGCACTTTGTCGCCACGGGAAATCCCGGTGACACCGCTGCGCACGACTTCCAGGATCGATGCGGTACCGACGGCCTGGATGAAACTGTCCAACTTGTCGGTCGTGCCGGCCAGCTGGATGGTGTAGACGTTGGTGGTGACGTCGACGATCTGTCCACGGAAGATGTCGGTGGTGCGCTTGACCTCGGCACGCTGTGCGCCAGTAGCCTTCACCTTGATCAGCATCAGTTCGCGTTCGATGTGCGCGCTTTCAGACAGATCCACAAGCTTGACCACCTCGATCAGCTTGTTGAGGTTTTTGGTGATCTGCTCGATCACCTCCTCGTGCCCGACAGTCGTCAGGGTCAGGCGCGACAGCGTCGGGTCCTCGGTCGGCGCAACCGTTAGGCTCTCGATATTGTAGTTGCGCTGCGAGAACAGCCCAACTACACGGGACAGCGCGCCTGGTTCGTTTTCCATCAACAGGGAAATGATGTGTCTCATGATCAGGTCCGCTCCGTCTTGCTGAGCCACATGTCGCGCATGGCACCGTCTTTGATCTGCATCGGGTAGACGTGCTCACTGGTATCGACAGCGATATCAAGGAATACCAGCCGATCCTTCATGGCAAAGGCCTCTTCCATTTTCGGTTTGAGATCCTTCAGATCGGTGATGCGCATGCCGACGTGCCCGTAGGCTTCAGCCAGCCTGACGAAGTCAGGCAGCGACTCCATGTAGGAGTGCGAGTAGCGGCTGTTGTACACCATGTCCTGCCACTGGCGGACCATGCCCAACGCACCGTTGTTGAGGTTGATGATCTTCACCGGCAGATCGTACTGCAGGCAGGTAGACAGTTCCTGGATATTCATCTGGATACTGCCCTCGCCGGTAACGCAGGCGACATCGGCTTCGGGAAAGTTCAGCTTCACGCCCATGGCTGCCGGCAGGCCGAAGCCCATGGTGCCGAGGCCGCCCGAGTTGAGCCAACGGTTGGGCTTGTCGAACTTGTAGTACTGGCAAGCGAACATCTGGTGCTGGCCAACGTCCGACGCTACATAAGCCTCGCCCCTGGTCACTTCGCAGAGCATTTCGATGGCGGCCTGCGGCTTGATGATGCTGCCGTCGCCTTTATCGTAAGGGAACAGGCCACGGTTGCCGCGCCACTCATCGATCTGCTTCCACCAGCTGGCGACCGTCTCGGCGTTCGGCGCCTGGCCGATTTCCTTGACGATGGCGACCATCTCGGTCAACACGCTGCCCACTGGGCCGACGATCGGAATGTCGGCCTTGATCGTCTTGGAGATGGATGCCGGATCAATGTCGATGTGGATAATCTTGGCGTTCGGGCAGAACTTCGCCGCACCATTGATCACGCGATCATCAAAGCGCGCACCGACCGCCAGAATCACATCGGCATGGTGCATGGCCAGGTTGGCGGTGTAGCTGCCGTGCATGCCGAGCATGCCGACGAACTGGCGATCGCTACCCGGATAGCAACCCAAGCCCATCAGGGTGTTAGTCACGGGCAGATTGAGCATCTTCGCCAGCTCGGTCAGCTGTGCGGAAGCCCCACCCAGAATCACGCCGCCACCGGCGTAGATAATGGGCCGCTTGGCCGCCAGCAACAACTCCGCCGCCTTGCGAATCTGCCCGGAGTGACCGCGCAGCGCAGGTCCGTAGGACCGCAGCTTGGCCTTCTTGGGGTAGACGTATTCGAATTTCTCGGCCGGGTTGGTCATATCCTTCGGGATATCAACGACCACCGGACCAGGACGCCCGGACTCGGCGAGGTAGAACGCCTTCTTCATCACCTCGGGGATTTCCGAAGGATGCTTGATCATGAAGCTGTGCTTCACGATGGGCCGGGAGATACCGATCATGTCGGTTTCCTGGAAGGCATCGGTGCCGACCATGTTGCTCGGAACCTGACCGGAAATGACCACCATCGGGATCGAGTCCATGAAAGCGGTAGCAATGCCGGTGATGGCATTGGTCGCACCAGGACCGGAGGTCACCAACACCACGCCGGCCTTGCCGGTTGCCCGTGCATAGCCATCGGCCATGTGGGTGGCGGCCTGCTCATGACGAACCAGAATGTGCTCGATGGACTTTTCCTTGAAAAGCGCATCGTAGATATGCAGAACGGCACCACCCGGGTACCCATAGATGTACTTAACGCCTTCGTCGCGCAAAAAGCGGACGAGCATTTCAGCGCCGGATAATAATTCCACGTTGTTCACCTCTAAAACGCCAGATAGCCGCTCCGCGCCGGACCGGCCAGAAATAGGTTTTACTGCTCAGCAGCGCATGAGCGACGGTGGTCGCCGACTACGTCAGCTACTGACTAAGCAAGTACCAGGAAAACCCCATAGTATTGCGGGGCGCTCCTCCCAGCGCGAGGTAACGCGTTGCGGGTGCAGCAAGTCGGCGCGGGTATGCACCTTTATGGATGACCGAAAACCGCTTGTTCAGCGTCGTCGGAACAGCAAGCATGGAATTGTTCGGATTAGACCCTGCCAAGTCAAGCCTGCTGATGCCTTCCGACTGTTTTCAGCTGTGATCCAGCGCAGAATGAGGGGCCGGAGGTTTTGCGTATAGTACCGACCTGGTACTGCATCCACAGAAGGGATAAGCATGCGTTCGACTATTCTCGCGGGCGGTCTGCTGCTCGCATTGAGCGGCAGCGTGATGGCCGGCCAGATTTACAAATGGGTGGACGCACAGGGCGTCACGCATTTTGGCGCGCAACCGCCTCAAGGCCAGGCAGTGGAAACGCTCAATACCGCTGCGCCGCCCCCCAAAACTGCATCTGCAGAACCTGCCGAAGCGCAAGCAACTGACGAAACCGAGCAGCGCGATATCGAGCGCCAGGTCAAAAAACAGGTGGTCGCGCAGGAAGCCCAGCGCCAGCAATACTGCACGTCACTGCGCACGAATCTGGCGCAATTGCAGAACAATCCCCGGGTACGCGTGGAAGAGGATGGAGAGGTGCGACGCCTGAACGAAGAAGAACGCCAGGCGCGCATTGCCGAAGCCAGGCAGAAGATTGCCGACACCTGCGACTGAGCGCGATCACCACTCACCAGACGGTTAGCTGGCGAGGTTCAATGCTCACCGTGACTGATCAGCAGATCAAAGCGTTTCAGTGCCTCAAGCAGGCCGGCAACAGACTGCGGAGCATCACGGTAGACCATCTCCGCCATCGCCAGAATGCCGGAAACGGCTGGCAACGCCGCACCGCTTTCCAGGATTGCCTTCATGCGCGGCAGGAAAACCCACTGCAACCACTGTTCGAACGACAACGTATCCACACAGAACGGCTCGCGACTGGCAAGGGCCTGCGGATCGGGTGACAAGGCCTCCCACACCCCCAGTACACGCAGTTCGCGCTCAATCAGCAAAAGCTGTTCAGCCAGCTCTGGAACGCGACTATCCATCACCGCGCCCCATTACAGCGAAACCCTGGCGCGCTCGCGAGCCTGCGCAGCCCCCGCGGCATTGCCCTGACGCTCGCGCGCCTGCGCAATCAGCTCCCATAGACTCGCCTGTAACGCCGGACGATCGCCAGCATAGCTCAGCCCGCGCCGCGCAAGCTGCTCCGCCTGTACTGCATCACCCTGGGCAAGACGCACCTCGGCCAGACGGTAAAGTACTTGCGGCTCCCGTGGCGCAATGCGCTGGGCGCGCTCGAGGCTGGACGCGGCGCCATTGAGGTCTCCACCGCCCTGCTGCTGCTGAGCCGTGGTCAGCAGCGCCAGCACCGGGCCATCGAGCCGCTCATCGGCAGAAAGCCCCCCGCCCGAGGGAATGCCACTGGGCATTGGCTGACCCTGCACCGGAGCCTGAGGCGCTGGCGCAGGAGGCGTCCAGGGTTCGGACGCTCCAGGTGCCGGGTCGACCGAGCCACTGAACGTCGCATCAGGTGCAGGAAAGGTCTGCAGGGGGGCAGAATTCTGCTGCGGCACCATGACCATTACTCCCGCATCCCCGGAACCCGGCTGCACACCCTGCTGAGACACAGGCGTGCCGCTAGAGCGGTAGGCCTGCCGCGCCGCCACCTCCTCGGATACCGGCGCACCGGAATCAACCACAGGTATCGCGCCCCGATTGACCGTTGCACAGCCCTGCGTCAGCGCTGCAGCCACCAGAACAACCATCCATCGCTTGTTGCTCAACATTCAAACCTCATAATCGTTTCATGCAGCCAACAGTGTTGTTTCATGCATCCGGGAGTTTCAACGCAACCAGCCGCGAACCCAGTCCATTACCGATTCGGCAGGCGCCTGGATACCGCAGCCTGGCCCTGCCGCGGGCTCACTGCCACGAATATAGGGCATCTGTACCGCACCAGGACAATTCTCAGCCGTACCCTGCCCGGTCTGTGCATCAATCCAGGCCATTACGACATTATCCGGCATCGGCATCTGCAGCGGCAGCGGGTCCGCGCGGCGCATGAAGTCGGCCCAGACCTGCAATGCACCCGTGGCGCCTGTCAGTGAAGTCTTGCCATTGTCGTCGCGGCCCAGCCAGACCACTGCCAGCAAGTCCTGACTGAAGCCCGCGAACCAGCTGTCACGCGAATCATTGGTGGTACCGGTCTTGCCCGCGAGCGCCAACGATCTGGGGAGCTGGTTGTAGACAGAGCGCCCTGTGCCTTCAAGCATGGCGCGCTGCATGGCGTACTGAGTCAGATAAATCGCACCCGCATCGAAACGCTGCTGAATCTTGAACGGATAGCGACTCAGCGGCTCGCCATCAGCCGCGACAACACTCCGAATGCCCCGCAACGGCGTATTGAAACCCCCATTGGCGAGCGTCTGATACATGTCCGCCACTTCGATAAGACGCAACCCGCCCGCCCCCAACAGCATTGAAGGATAAGCCGGCCACTGCGGTGAAGCCCCTAGCCGTTCAAGTGTCTTCAAGACATGCGGCACACCCAGGTCCAGCCCCAGCCTGGCCGTGGAGAGATTGTAGGAACTGGCCAGCGCCTGGTAGAGATAAACTGCACCGTGAGCGTTGCGCCCGTAGTTCTGCGGCCTCCAGACCTGGCCATCCGCACCCTTGACCGAAAATGGCTCATCTTCCAGCAGGCTGGTCAAGGTGTACTGGCTGGGTTTCTCCAGGGCTGCCAGGTAGATTGCCGGCTTGATCAGCGATCCAATGGGCCTCGAGGCATCCAGCGCCCGATTGAAGCCGGCAAATCCTGGCTGACGACCACCCAGCATCGCCTGCAGCTCTCCGGTTTCCGGATTGGTCACCAGCATCGCGCCTTCGACACCTTCGGCTGCTTTACCGAGGCGCTTGAGCGTCTCGGTCATGGCCTTTTCGGCTTTAGCCTGCAGAATCGGATCGAAACTGGTGAATATGCGCAAACCTTCTTCAGTCAGATCCTCGTCACGATACTCTTCACGCAGCTGACGTTTGACCAGATCGAGAAACGCCGGGTAGGAGCTGTCAGCCAGACTGCCACGCGGCGTCACACCCAGCGGTTTCTGCTTGGCCGCAGCCGCCGTCTCGGAGTCAATCACCTGCTGCTCGACCAGCATGTCAAGAATCAGATTACGCCGCTCCAGCGCGCGCTCCGGATTTCGCCGGGGGTTGTAATAAGTCGGCCCCTTGACCATACCGACCAGCAGAGCGACGTGTTGCACCTGCAATTCGACCAGTGGGCGACCGAAGAAATACTGACTGGCCAGGCCAAAACCATGGATCGCCCGCCGGCCATCCTGTCCCAGAAAAACCTCGTTGAGGTACGCCTCGAGAATCTCCCGCTTGTCGTAATGCAGCTCCAGCAGGATCGCCATCATCGCCTCGGTGGCCTTACGGCTGAGGCTGCGCTCGTTGGTCAGATAGAAGTTCTTGACCAGCTGCTGGGTCAGGGTACTGCCGCCCTGACGCACCCCGCCGGCGCTCAGGTTGACCCAGGCGGCACGGGCGATGGACTTGGGCGAAACGCCGAAGTGATCGAAGAACTCCCGATCCTCGACCGCGACCAGGGTTTCCAGCAGATAAGGCGGCGCCTGCTCCAGCTTGATCAGGATGCGATCTTCGTTATGCGCCGGATAGAGCCCGCCAATCACCAGGGGTTCGAGTCGCGCCACCGGCAGTTCGACATTGTTGCCGCGAGTCAGGCTCGCGACGAAATCACCAGAGAAGCGCACCCGGATACGCTGAGACTCCTCGATACCCTCATAAAAATGGAATCCGCGTGTGTGCATCTCAATGGTGTTGCCGGCAACCGAAACCACGCCAGGCCCATCAACCGCACGCTCACGGCGGTACCCCAGCGCATCGAGCTCCGTCAGGAAGTCATCCTTGTCGAGCTTCTGCCCGACGAACAACTCCAGCGGGCGTGCAAACACGGTTGCCGGGATCGTCCAGCGCTTGCCGGAAAACTTTTCCTGAACCACCGCATCCAGATAAATGGCCACGCCGGCGAGTATCACCAGCGCCACGAGAAACAGCTTTACAGCCCAGCCAAGCCAGGGCCGGAAACCGCCGGATCGGCGCCTTGAACGGGAACGTGGGGAGCGTGCTTTAGTCATGGCGGCGGATTATACGCACTTTGATCATCCGGGAATGCGGCCTCCTGGCGGTTTGCAGGTCACTCCCGGATGGACATAATGGTGCGTTTTCAAACGGTGTGAGCTTCGTTCCGATATCCCTCACATGTTCGTACAACATACCTACAAGGAATGACCGTGAGCCAAGCACTGATTGCCGCATTGCAAAATCCGGCCCTCTACTCCCATCCGGTCGACGGCTTCCGGGTCATCGAAACACATATTTCCTGGGTCATCCTGACCGGCACCTATGCCTACAAGATGAAAAAGCCGGTGGATTTCGGCTTTCTCGACTTTACCGAACTGGCCTCGCGCAAGCATTTCTGCGAGCAGGAACTGAATCTGAACCAGCGCATGGCGCCCGACCTGTATGTGCAGGTGCTGCCCATTACCGGCAGTGTTGAAGCTCCGGTTCTAGGCGGTGACGGCGAACCCATCGAATACCTGCTGCAAATGCACGAATTCCCGCAGACCCAGCTCCTGGCAGAAGTGCAGGCGCGCGGCGAGCTGGCCGACGCCCATATCGACGCCCTTGCCGAGCAGATCGCCCATTTCCACCAGGGCATTCCTCAGGTACCCGAAGGCCACCCGCTGAACAGTGCCGAGGCGATCGTCGCGCCCATGCGACAGAACTTCGAGCAGATCCGTCCCCTGCTAACCGAACAGGCCGACCTGCAACAGCTGGATGCATTGATCGACTGGACAGAAACCAGCATCGAGCGCCTCTATCCTTTGCTGGAGCAGCGCAGTCAACAAGGTTTTATCCGCGAATGCCACGGCGACCTGCATCTGGGCAACGCTGCCCTGATCAACGACCAGGTGGTGTTGTTCGACTGTATCGAATTCAACGAACCCTTCCGCCTGATCGATATCGCTTCCGACGCCGCCTTCCTGGCAATGGATCTGGAAGATCGCGGCCTGAAGTGCCAGGCACGGCGCTTCCTCAATGACTGGCTGGAGCGCACCGGCGATTACGCCGCACTGGAGCTGATCAACCTGTACAAGGCCTACCGCGCCCTGGTGCGGGCCAAGGTCAACCTGTTCAGGCTGTACCAGGAGCAGGATGCAGTCGAGCGCAAGGTCATCGTCCGCCAGTACCGCAGCTACGCCAACCTGGCGGAAAGCTACAGCGCGATTCCTTCACGCTTCCTGGCCATCACCCATGGGGTTTCGGCATCCGGCAAAAGCCATGTAGCCCTGCGCCTGGTCGAGGCGTTGGGGATGCTGAGATTGCGCTCTGATGTTGAACGCAAGCGCCTGCATGGCGAGCAACAGGAACAGTCCGAAGAACTGGGTACCGGCATCTACAGTGCCGAAGCCGGCGAGGCCACCTACCAACGACTGCACACCCTGGCCGAAGCCGCACTGCACGCAGGGTTCTCGGTCGTGATCGACGCAACCTACCTCAAGCAGCAGCAACGCCAGGCCGCCTGGCAAGTCGCAGAAGCCACTGGCGTACCGTTTCTCATCATCGATTGCGAAGCTCCCGATGCGGTTATCGAGCAGTGGCTTGCGCAGCGGCAGGTCGAAGGCAGCGATCCGTCCGACGCAACCATGGAGGTGGTCAAGGCACAGCAGGCCTCGCGCGAACCCCTGAGTGAAAGCGAGCAGCTGCTCAGCCGACGTCTGGACACGCCCGATGCCGCTAGCCTGGACAATCTACTGGCAGCCATTCGTCAGCGGCTGCCGGGGCTCTGACAGTCGTCGCAGAGCGCCAGCTACTGAGGCAACAAACGCAACCTGTAGGCGCGGGCAGAAGCCGGCGCTGCCTCTATACTTGTGCAGGTCTGCCTGCGCAAAAGCGGGCTGTGGGCAGCGCTGAACGGCGGCGCAAGCCGCCCCACTTCCTCACCGGCCACCCTGGCCGATAAGGACGCCATGCACGACGAATTGCTGACCCTTAAAAACCTCGGCAAGACTTCCGCACAATGGCTGCACGCATCCGGCATCCATACTCTGGAAGACCTGCGCCGCCTCGGTGCGGTCGGTGCCTACCAGGCGGTCAAGTCTCGCGGCTTCAGCGCCTCTCGCGTACTGCTCTACGCCGTCGAGGGCGCCCTGCGCGATAGCGACTGGAAGGCGCTGCCTGCATCGGTCAAGGATGAACTGAACCGGCACCTGGACCCTTCCAGACACACCAACAAGAGCTAGCTCACAACCTGCACGTGACGCGATTTACTCCTCGCCGGCGCGGCGCTTATTGTTGGCGCGCGCAACGCCCAACTATTTGTAAGCTCGTTTGTTCAAGGATTACCGTCATGTATCTACTCGGAGAACAGCCAGCCTACGCCGACCGCCTGATCAATCGCCTGCAGGAAATCCCAGCCCAGCTGCTGGAAGGCCTGACGCCATCCGGTGCGACTATCGAGATCGGCAGCTCCGAGGACCTGAACGGAGAACTGCCCGGTCAGCAGCTGTTTATCATCGAAAGCGGGCTGCTGCATGCGCTGGTCGATGAAAGACCCTTGTTTTATCTGCAGGAAGGCGACCTTCTCGGCCTGCGCCAGGGTATAGAGCTTCCCGACTGCCGCTACCGCAGCGATGAATCGATTCGCCTGATTCCTTATTCACGCAGTGCCGTATTTCGCCATATCCATGCTGACCAGCAGCGTCAGGAACTCTTTACCCAGTACCTTATTGGCCAGACGGCGCTGCTCTCTGACGCACTGGCGCGCCTGAAGCAGCCGGAGATTCAGCCGACGACGGGCTTCCAGCACTTCGCCGCAGGCCAGAAGCTGATTCTCCAGGGGGATGATGCAGAGCATGTCTTCATCATCATCGAAGGCCATGCCGACGCGATTGTCGACGGACAGAAGGTTGGCGACGTACAGCGGGATGAAATATTCGGGGCGATGGCCGTGTTCACCCGCGAAAAGCGCAGCGCCACCGTCATGGCCACAACCCCCTGTACGGTCATGGTGATCCCCAAGGATCAGTTTCTCAGTCTGATGCAAAGCAATCCGAAGATCGCCCATAGCCTGATCGAAAGCATGGCCCGACGCATCGACCTGCTGAACAAGGAAGTTACTCAGCTGCGACTGCCTATCACTGCCTGAGCATTTACGCGCGGTATCTCGGCATGCAGCGGGCTCCAGGGCCAGCTTAAAAATGTCGGATTTATTTTAGAGATGCCCGTTGACACCGAAATGAGAATTGTTACTATTAACGCAACTGATCGCAAGGTCAGCCGGTAAGTTGGAGGGTCCAGGCAGTCGATCTTTCAGGTTATCTCCTCATCAAGCTAATCACGGTTTTGACCCGGCTCTTGCCGGGTCTTTTTTTATCCACGCAGATTATTCTGCCTTGTCACGCCACTTCGCACAGTGGTCCTGCTGCGGCTGTGACGGCGTGAACCAGACGAAGTCAGCCTGTTCGGCACGCACCGCCTCTCCTACTTCAGCAAGTATCAGTACGCGCAGGTCGTGCACGCTTGCCTGCTCCTGCAGATAAAGCGGCACCCCTAAATCACGCCGAACATGAAAGGTGCCCGCCAGTAGCACCGCAGGCTTTGGCGCGGCAGCCAGCTGCTGCGCCATACGCTTGTCACGCTGTTGCTGCACGGCGAGCATCGCCGGCAACTGCGTTTCGGGAAGCATCTGGCAATGCGATGCGCGAATCTGCTCCAGCAATGCGGCCTGAACAGGCGGCGCAGACGGCGCACCGGTCACTGTCGGCACGTCACGATAGATACTGGATATCTCGGTCCGGTCCAGATTCGCGTGTAACAGCGGATAAGGCTGTGCCAGCCCATATTCCACCAGCGGCGCATAGAGCGCCCAGTCCCAGCCCTGCTGCCAGCCCAGCGCTGCAGGCAGGTCGGCAGGAGGCTCTGCCTGATTTATCAGGCCCTGAACCTGAGCGACCTTCTGCTGCTGATCCGGGTTGAGCATCTCCAGCAGAACACTGCCCTGTTCGCGTTGCTGCGCCAGGGCTTGCAGTAACCAGAGCTGCAGTGCGTGATGATCGGGGTTGTCATGGCGCTCCCCCACCAGCACCTGATCGCTGCCGGCCAACTCGTCCAGCAGCTGTTGCGGCGTGAGCGACATACCGCTGCGCAGGTCAATGATCATTCCGAGATCGGCATGTTCCAGCCCCTCGGGGCTTTGCCATACGGGCAGCGGTGGAGCCGACTGACAGGCAGCAAGCAGAACCACAATCAAGGGCAGTAAAAATCGCATCAGTATTCCTCGACGGACATAGCCGGTCAGATCAACAGGTGAATTCAAAGCCACGATATCGGTGGCCACCCAGCATGAAAAGATCGCTCCGGGTAATATCGCAACTCACCAGAAGGAGCCTGCATGATTCGTTTATGCGCAGCGAGCCTGATTGCCGAAGGTCACAGCAAAGGCTTTGAAGTCAATGGCCAGCGCCTGTTCGCCGTGCGCAAGGATGGCGTCGTACATGTTTACGAGAACCGCTGCCCGCACCGCCAGATCCCGCTGGAGTGGCTCCCGGACCAGTTTCTCGATATCAGCGGCAGCCTGATCCAGTGCGCAACCCATGGTGCGCTGTTTCTGATCGACAGTGGCGAGTGCGTCGCCGGGCCCTGCGCAGGGCAAGCGTTACGCGCGCTGCACTGCTGCGAACGGGACGGCATTATCTGGTTGCAAAGTGAAGAGCTGTAGCAGGTCGTTGAAAAACGTAGGCGAAGCTGGCAAAAACAGGCAAGGACGCGGAGTTTAGCGGTCTAAACGAGCAGTTCGAGCCTGTTTTTAACGCAGTATCGCCAACGCAGATAGTTATTCAGCGGTCTGGTAGTGCGACCTTGCGCCCAAGCGGCCACCCACCACGTTGGGTATCATGCCCCCATTGTTGCCTGCGAGATGACCATGCGCCGTTTGCTGAGTCTGCTGATCCTGCTGTTCGCCCTTCCCGCCACCGCGAGTCTGTTCGACAGTCGCCCCAGTTCCACGCTGGGAGGCCTTAACAACAGCGCGGACTTTCTGCCGGTGCATGAAGCCTTCCGCCTGAGCCTGGTGGACGCCACCCCGGAGCGGATCCAGCTGCGCTTCGTCGGTGCCGAAGGCTATTACCTCTATCGGCATCGATTCCAGTTCAAGGCCGACGACGCCAGCGTGATCATTGGCGAGGCACAGCTGCCGGAAGGTGTCCAAAAGACCGACGAGTACTTCGGTGAAATCGAAGCCTACTACGGCGTTCTCGATATCAATTTACCGGTACAGAACCCCGACAACAGGCCTTTCACGCTGCAAGTCGGTTACCAGGGCTGCGCCGACAAGGGGCTCTGCTACCCGCCGGAAACCCAGAGCTTTCGCATCGCTGCAGACGGCACTCCAGCAGCCGTCGGCACCAGCAGCGATAGCGACACCACTGACACCCTGTCCTGGCGCTCGGTCGCACTGTTCTTCCTCGCCGGACTGGGCCTGACTTTCACCCCCTGCGTATTGCCGATGCTGCCGATTCTTTCCGGCGTGGTGCTGCGCGGCCAGACTCGCGGTATGCGCAGTTTCCTGCTGTCGCTTGCCTATGTACTGCCGATGGCGGGAGGGTTTGCCCTGCTCGGTGCCCTGATGGGCGTGTTCGGCGCTGAACTGAATCTGCAGGCACGCCTGCAATCGCCCTGGATACTGGTACCTTTTGCGTTCTTCTTCGTGCTTTTTGCGCTGGCCATGTTTGGCCTGTTCGAACTGCGCCTGCCTCAGTTTCTGAGCAGCCGCCTAGACCGCTTGGCCGGCAATGCCAAGGGCGGCTCATTCATGGGCGCTGCGCTGCTGGGTACCGTTTCCAGCCTGCTGGTATCACCTTGTGTATCCGCGCCGCTGGCCGGCGCACTGCTCTACATCAGCGCCAGTGGCGATGCCCTGGGCGGCGGCCTGAAGCTCTTCGCCCTGGGCCTGGGCATGGGCGCACCGCTGGTAGTGTTCGCCACCGGTGGCGGCGCACTGCTGCCCAAGAGCGGCCCCTGGATGCTCACGGTACGCAACGTTTTCGGTGTTCTGCTGCTCGCCGTGGCGGTGTGGATGCTCGAACGCGTGCTGCCGGGGTCCCTGGCACTGGCCTTGTGGGGACTACTCGCCGCTGGCGCAGCGCTATTCCTCGGCACCCTGGAGTTCACCTCCAAAACACCACGACAGAAGCTCGCACAACTGCTGGGCCTGGTGTTACTGGTCTACGCCCTGGCTGCCTGGGTCGGTGCGCTGCAAGGTGGCTCAGACCCGCTGCGGCCACTGCCGCGCGCCACACTGGCTGCAGGCAGTACCGTGGAAGCGGAGGGCTGGCATACCCTCTCGACACCGGCGGCTCTCGACGCGCAACTCTTGGCGGCGCGCGCCGCCGGACAACCACTCATGCTCGACTGGTATGCCGACTGGTGTATCAGTTGCAAGGTGATTGAGCGCGAAGTATTTGCCGACCCACTGATCGCCCCGCGCCTGGCCGACTATCGCCTGATTCGCTTTGACATCACCGACAGCAATGCGGAACAGCGCGCCCTGCTGGATCGCTACAAGCTGTTCGGCCCGCCCGCTGTGCTCTTCTTCGATGGCGCCGGGCAGGAAATGAACGAAATCCGCGTCGTCGGTGAAATCACTGCCAGGCAGTTCACCGAACGCCTGGACCGCGCCGAGGCCTTGCGCTGAGGGCGAATACGCTGAAATCCCTGCAGCAAACTCCAGCCATAATGCGGGCATTTACGCCGATTGCAGCATGACTGGACAGTCAACCCCCGCTTCATGCATAGTTTTTCCCCTTACTGGTCGGCCCAGCCTCTACCGGCACGACCGCGCATAAAAACAAGGAACATTCATGGCGACCTTTCTGGTCCTTCATGGCCCCAACCTGAATCTGCTTGGCACACGCGAACCCGGTGTCTATGGCGCGGTGACGCTGGCACAGATCAACCAGGACCTCGAACAGCGTGCTCGCGACGCTGGCCATCATCTGTTGCACCTGCAATCCAATGCAGAGTACGAACTGATCGAGCGCATCCACGCTGCACGCAGCGAAGGCGTGGACTTTATCCTGATCAATCCGGCGGCATTCACACATACCAGCGTCGCGTTACGTGACGCGTTGCTGGCAGTGAGCATCCCATTCATCGAAGTGCACCTCTCCAACGTGCACAAGCGTGAACCATTCCGCCATCACTCCTACTTTTCGGATGTCGCGGTAGGCGTGATCTGCGGCCTTGGCGCCAGCGGCTATCGGCTGGCATTGGAGGCCGCCCTGGAACACCTCGCTGCTTCCTGACGGGCCTGCGCGCAAGCATGCCGGGGCTCGACAAGCGAGCGGCAATACCCTTTGAACTTACCTGGGAGTCAACGCTTCATGGATATTCGCAAAGTCAAGAAACTGATCGAACTGCTGGAAGAGTCGGGCATCGACGAACTGGAGATCCACGAGGGCGAAGAGTCGGTGCGCATCAGCCGCCACAGCAAGCAAGTGGCCATGCAGCAGCCGTTCTACGCTCAGGCCCCCGCCGCCCCGGCACCTGCGCCCGTAGCCGCCGCACCCGTTGCTGATGCCGCTCCGGTCGCACCGAAGCTGAACGGCACCGTCGTCCGCTCGCCGATGGTTGGCACCTTCTACCGCGCCTCCTCGCCGGAATCCAAGCCGTTCGCCGATGTCGGCCAGAGCGTCAAGAAAGGCGACATCCTCTGCATCGTCGAAGCCATGAAGATGATGAACCACATCGAGGCCGAAACCAGCGGCACCATCGAATCCATCCTGGTGGAGAATGGTCAGCCGGTCGAATACGACCAGCCGCTGTTCACCATCGTTTGAACCGCGGAGAGCCAGCGATGTTGGAAAAAGTACTGATCGCAAACCGCGGTGAAATCGCCCTGCGGATATTGCGAGCCTGCAAGGAACTGGGCATCAAGACCGTCGCGGTGCATTCCACTGCCGACCGTGAACTGATGCACCTGGCCCTGGCGGATGAATCCGTCTGCATCGGCCCGCCCCTTGCCACCAATTCCTATCTGCACATTCCGGCGATCATTGCCGCGGCAGAGGTTACCGGCGCCACCGCCATTCACCCCGGCTATGGTTTTCTCGCCGAGAACGCCGATTTCGCCGAGCAGGTGGAAAAATCCGGCTTCGCTTTCGTCGGCCCGAAAGCTGAAACCATTCGCCTGATGGGCGATAAGGTGTCTGCCAAGAACGCCATGATCAAATCCGGCGTGCCCGTGGTTCCCGGCTCCGACGGCCCGCTGCCGGAAGACGAAAAGGAAGCACTGCGCATTGCCCGTGAAGTGGGCTACCCAGTGATCATCAAGGCAGCAGGCGGCGGCGGTGGTCGCGGCATGCGCGTGGTGCACAAGGAAGAAGACCTGATCAAGTCGGCCAAACTGACCCGCACCGAAGCTGGTGCGGCGTTTGGCAACCCGATGGTCTACCTGGAGAAATTCCTCGGCAATCCACGCCACGTGGAAATCCAGGTGCTGTCCGACGGCCAGGGCAACGCCATTCACCTGGGCGACCGCGACTGCTCGCTGCAGCGCCGTCACCAGAAGGTACTGGAAGAAGCGCCAGCCCCCTTCATCGATGAAAAGGCCCGCGCCGAAGTGCTCAAGCGTTGCACCGATGCCTGCGTCGAGATCGGCTACCGGGGCGCCGGCACCTTCGAGTTCCTCTACGAAGACGGTCGCTTCTACTTCATCGAAATGAACACCCGCGTACAGGTCGAGCACCCGGTTACCGAGATGGTCACAGGCGTGGACATCGTCAAGGAAATGCTCAGCATTGCTGCGGGCAACAAGCTGTCGATCAAGCAGGAAGACGTGGTCATCCGTGGCCACTCGCTGGAATGCCGGATCAACGCCGAAGACCCGGAGAAGTTCCTGCCGAGCCCCGGCAAGGTCAAGCATTTCCATGCTCCGGGCGGAAACGGCGTACGCGTCGATTCACACCTGTACAGCGGCTACACGGTTCCGCCGAACTACGATTCACTGATCGGCAAGCTGATCACCTACGGTGCGACGCGCGAAGAAGCCATGGTGCGCATGCGCAATGCCCTGGACGAAATCGTCGTCGACGGCATCAAGACCAACATCCCGCTGCACCGGGATCTGGTTCGTGACGAAGGCTTCTGCAAGGGTGGCGTGAACATCCACTACCTGGAAAAGAAACTGGGTATGGATAAGCACTAAGCTGCAAGCGATATGATGTGCACCCAAAGGGAGCGGCATAGCCGCTCCCTTTCTTTTTCCTGCAGCTTGAGGCTTGTTGCTTGAACTGCTTTTAACGGGAGCTTTGCATGCCCTGGTTACAACTTCGCCTCGCCATCGCCCCAGAGCAGGCGCCCGCCCTTGAAGACGCCCTGCTGGGCGTGGGCGCCGTATCGGTAACCTTCATGGATGCCGAGGACCAACCGATATTCGAGCCGGATCTGGGCACCACGCCGTTATGGTCGCACACTCACCTGCTGGCCCTGTTTGAAGCCGATGTCGATGAAAACGACCTGCTGGCCCACCTGCAACTGCTGACCGGCGGTGAGCTACCCGACTACCAGCTGGAACGCATCGAAGACCAGGACTGGGAACGCAGCTGGATGGACAACTTCCAGCCCATGCGCTTCGGCCGTCGCTTGTGGATCGTACCCAGCTGGCACGCGGCTCCCGAACCGGATGCGGTGAATCTGCTGCTCGACCCGGGTCTGGCCTTCGGCACCGGCACCCATCCCACCACGGCGCTCTGCCTGGAATGGCTCGATGCCCAGCAACTGCTGGGCTTGCAGGTGCTGGACTTCGGCTGTGGTTCGGGCATCCTGGCCATCGCTTCGCTGTTGCTTGGCGCCGGCCAGGCTATCGGCACCGACATCGATATTCAGGCCATCGAAGCCTCCCGCGACAATGCCGGACGCAACGGCATCGACCCGGCACGCTTCCCGCTATACCTGCCCGAGCAGCTGCCGAATGGCCAAGCCGACGTCGTAGTCGCCAACATCCTCGCCGGGCCGCTGGTGGAACTGGCGGAGCAGATTGGCGAGCGTGTCAAACCCGGCGGCCTGCTCGCCCTGTCCGGAATCCTTGCCGAGCAGGCCGAGGAGGTTCGCGCAGCCTATGCGGCGCAATTCGATCTCGACCCTACTGCTGAAAAAGACGGCTGGGTACGGATTACCGGCGTTCGCCGGCGCTGAATCTGCTTCACGGCAGTGACGGCCTGCACGTACCGCCACTGCCGTTCGGCAATGTGCATGCGCTAGACTAGCGTCTGTTTCCATTTCGCTGCGAGCCACGCTGCTGCGCCGGAACCCTGCATGACCAGTTTCGTCACCCAATGCCCGCACTGCCGAACCAGCTTCCGCGTCAATCGCACCCAGCTCACTGCGGCGCGAGGCGTGGTGCGTTGCGGCGCCTGCATGGAGCTTTTCAATGCCGTCCAGCAGCTGAGCACAGAAGATAAACTGCGCGTCATTGCTGCAGACACGCCAGCGCCGACGCCCGTCAGTGCGCCGCTCCAGCCCCCGGTGCCCTCTAGCACCGAAGACGACACCCTGTGGATTCACGACGACATCGATCTGGACAGCCTCGATCTGGACGAGGAGCTGGCGAAGCTTGAGCGCGAAGAATTGGAGCTGGCCCGCGAACTGCTTCAGTTAGAGCAGTCTCAGCATACGGCGCCAGCGGATGATGAAGCCTGGGCCGAACGGCTTCTTGGCGCAGAAACAACACAGGTGCCCACCAGCGCCGTCACAACCGTTTCGCCCGCGCCGTTTCACGAGGATAGCCACGAGCCGGCCCGGGAAGCAGCAGAGCCGCCGCTCGACACCGTAACGCCCCCCGCTACCGCTACACAACCCGACCCGACCTCGCCCCAGCCAACGGAACGGCTGGAACCTTCCTTGACCGAACCGGAGGAAGCAGACCTTGAATTACCTGCGCCACAGCCCGCCAAGGATTCAACGTCAGTAACGCCACCTCACACGTACGAACAAAAGGATCGCGACGCCCCGTTTTTCGAGCTTGAGGACGAACCTTTGCAGCTCGACTGGCAGGCTCGCCGCCGCCCCTGGGGCCACTGGCTGGGCTGGGGCGCACTGAACCTGCTTGCCCTGCTGGCGCTTGCAGGGCAATACGTGATCTACAACTTCGACGAACTGGCGCGTCAGAACCAATACCGTCCCTGGCTTGAACAGCTGTGCCCGGTACTGGGCTGCGAGCTGCCATCGCGGGTCGATATCGAACAGATCAGAAGCAGCAATCTGGTGGTGCGCAGCCACCCCGATTTCACCGGTGCACTGGTGGTCGACGCGATCATCTACAACCGCGCCGCCTTCGCCCAACCGTTCCCGCTGCTGGAGATCCGCTTCACCGACATCAGTGGACAGGTCGTGGCCAATCGCACCTTCAAGCCCGGGGAATACCTCTCTGGCGAACTCGCCGGCCAGCGTCAGATGCCCTCACAGATTCCCATTCATATCGCGCTGGACATACTCGACCCCGGCGCCAGGGCGGTGAGTTACAGCCTGGCCTTTCGCTCGCCGGAGTAGCGGTCAGGTCGCCCGGGCGCCGCTGCAGCCCGCCACTCATCGCCCGAACGTGACAAGCCGGCCTTCGACGATAAGCTGGTCATTGTTCAGATTTTGTTCAACTCAAGCTTTAACCTGCCATGCGGAGCGGGTATTATGCACACCCTTTTTTACACCCCCCGATCGCAGTCTCCAGGCAGGGAATCTTCATGTCAGCGGTACGCATCGGTCCTTATATTCTCCCGAATCGATTGATTCTCGCGCCCATGGCAGGCGTGACCGATCAGCCGTTCCGCCAGTTGTGCCGACGCCTGGGCGCCGGCCTGGTGGTCTCGGAAATGGTGACCAGCGACGTGCGCCTGTGGAACAGTCGCAAGTCGCGCCTGCGCATGCAGCATGATGGCGACCCGGAGCCGCGCTCGGTACAGATCGCCGGGGGCGATCCGCAGATGCTCGCCGAAGCGGCCCTACGCAATGTCGAACTGGGCGCACAGATCATCGACATCAATATGGGTTGTCCGGCAAAGAAGGTCTGCAACAAGGCGGCCGGCTCGGCCCTGATGAAGGACGAGCTGCTGGTTGCACGGATTCTCGAAGCCGTGGTGGGCGCCGTAGATGTTCCGGTGACGCTGAAGATTCGCACCGGCTGGGACAGACAGAACAAAAACGGGCTTGGGGTGGCGCAGATCGCCGAGCAGTCCGGCATCGCCGCGTTGGCCGTACACGGCCGCACACGCGCCGACCTTTATACGGGTACGGCAGAGTACGAAACCATTGCCCGCATCAAGCAGGCTGTATCGATTCCGGTGTTTGCCAATGGCGACATCGACTCGCCGCTCAAGGCGCGCCAAGTGCTGCTGGACACCGGCGCCGATGCACTGCTTATTGGACGCGCGGCACAGGGACGGCCCTGGATTTTTCGCGAAATCGACCACTTCCTGCTTACCGGTGAGCTGCTACCGGCCCCAGGCCTGGATGAGATCGAACAGATACTGCTGGATCATCTGGAGGCGCTGCACGCCTTTTATGGAGAAGTAATGGGCGTGCGCATCGCGCGCAAGCACGTCAGTTGGTATCTCGCAACACAACCGGGGGCACGGGAGCACCGTAGCCGATTCAATCGTCTGGAAAACAGGGACGCGCAGTGCGCAAGTGTTCGAGCCTTCTTCGAGGAACGCCGAACCAACCCTGACTCAAGGGATGAAACAGGGGTGGCCGCATGACGCTGTTGAACGAAACACTGGCTATTGGAACCACATCCGTGAGCGACAACATAAACCTCAAGCAGCATTTGAATACACCGAGCGAGGCAGGCCAGACCCTGCGCGGCAGTGTCGAGAAAGCGCTGCACAATTACTTCGCCCATCTCGAGGGCGCCGACGTCACGGATGTATACAACCTGGTGCTCTCTGAAGTGGAGGCGCCCTTGCTGGAAACCGTGATGAATTACGTCAAGGGCAACCAGACCAAGGCCTCGGAGTTGCTGGGCCTGAATCGCGGCACCTTGCGCAAGAAACTCAAGCAATACGACCTTCTTTGAGCCCCAGGCGACAGGCTTCAAGCGGCAGGCGATAGCGCTTTTCCCTTGTAACTTGCAGTTTGCGGCTAAACCTTCGATGGAACCGTTATGACCGATCATTCCCTCCGCCTTCCCGTCCGCCGCGCACTGATCAGCGTATCGGACAAGACCGGCGTCGTTGAATTTGCCCGTGAACTCGCCAGCCTTGGCGTCGAGATTCTCTCCACCGGCGGCACCTTCAAGCTGCTGCGTGAAAACGATATCGCCGCCGTCGAAGTGGCCGACTACACCGGCTTTCCGGAAATGATGGATGGCCGGGTGAAGACCCTGCATCCGAAGATCCATGGCGGCATCCTCGGTCGTCGGGATCTGGACGCCGCGGTCATGAGCGACCACGGTATCAACCCGATCGATCTGGTCGCGGTCAACCTCTACCCCTTCGCCGCCACCGTGGCCAAGGCCGGCTGCACCCTGCCCGACGCCATCGAGAACATCGATATCGGCGGGCCGACCATGGTTCGCAGCGCCGCGAAGAACCACAAGGATGTCGCCATCGTGGTCAACGCAGGCGATTACCTCGGCATCATCGAAAATCTCCGCGAGGGCGGCCTGACCTACGCCCAGCGCTTCGACCTGGCCCTCAAGGCCTTCGAGCACACCGCCTCCTATGACGGCATGATCGCCAACTACCTGGGCACCATCGACCAGGCTGCCGAGACGCTGTCCACCGAAGGCCGTAGCCAGCTGCCGCGCACTTTCACCACCCAGTTCGTCAAGGCGCAGGACATGCGCTACGGCGAAAACCCGCACCAAATCGCAGCCTTTTACGTCGAGCACGCCGATGAAGCCTGCGTCGCCACCGCGCGCCAGTTGCAGGGCAAGGAACTGTCGTTCAACAACGTGGCCGACACCGATGCCGCGCTGGAGTGCGTGAAGAGCTTCGTCAAACCCGCCTGCGTCATCGTCAAGCATGCCAACCCCTGCGGCGTGGCCGTGGTGCCGGAAGACGAAGGCGGCATCCGCCAGGCCTATGAACTGGCCTATGCCACCGACAGCGAATCGGCTTTCGGCGGCATCATCGCCTTCAACCGCGAACTGGACGGTGAAACCGCCCGCGCCATCGTCGAGCGCCAGTTCGTTGAAGTCATCATCGCCCCATCCGTCAGTGCCGAGGCCCGCGAAGTGGTCGCCGCCAAGGCCAACGTGCGCCTGCTCGAATGCGGCCAGTGGCCAGCCGAGCGCGCGCCGGGCTGGGACTTCAAGCGCGTCAACGGCGGCCTGCTGGTACAGAGCCGCGATGTCGGCATGATCACCGCTGACGACCTCAAGGTAGTCACCCGCCGCGCCCCCACCGAGCAGGAAATCCATGACTTGATCTTCGCCTGGAAAGTGGCCAAGTTCGTCAAGTCCAACGCCATTGTCTATGCCAAGAACCGCCAGACCGTGGGCGTCGGCGCCGGCCAAATGAGCCGCGTCAACTCCGCTCGCATCGCTGCGATCAAGGCCGAGCACGCCGGCCTGCCAGTACCAGGCGCAGTGATGGCCAGCGACGCCTTCTTCCCCTTCCGCGACGGCATCGACAACGCGGCCAAGGCAGGCATCACTGCAGTGATCCAGCCCGGCGGCTCGATGCGCGACAACGAGGTGATCGCCGCTGCTGACGAAGCCGGTATCGCCATGGTGTTCACCGGCATGCGTCACTTCCGGCACTGATTCGCAGGTGGATGGCTTCGGCCATCCACCCTAGCGGGAACGCCTGACATCGTAGGGCGGATAACGCTTTTTTTATCCGCCGAGCGGGCCACGGGCCCGCCTCCACAGGGAAAGAACAATGAACGTATTGATCATCGGCAGCGGCGGACGCGAACACGCGCTGGCCTGGAAGGTGGCGCAGGATCCGCGTGTCGAGAAGGTTTTCGTCGCACCAGGCAATGCCGGAACAGCGACCGAGGCCAAGTGCGAGAACATCGCCATTGATGTACTGGATATCGAAAAGCTGGCGGATTTCGCCGCGCAGAACGCACAGCTGACCATCGTCGGTCCTGAGGCACCGCTGGTCATCGGCGTGGTCGATCTATTTCGCTCGCGCGGCCTGGACTGCTTCGGCCCCACCGCCGCCGCCGCTCAGCTGGAAGGTTCCAAGGCGTTCACCAAGGACTTCCTGGCCCGCCACAAGATCCCCACCGCCGATTACCAGAACTTCACCGAAGTCGAGCCCGCGCTGGCCTATCTGCGCGAAAAGGGCGCGCCCATTGTCATCAAGGCCGACGGCCTGGCCGCCGGCAAGGGCGTAATCGTTGCGATGACCCTGAGTGAAGCCGAAGAAGCCGTGCGCGACATGCTCTCAGGCAACGCCTTCGGTGATGCAGGGTCGCGCGTGGTGATCGAGGAATTCCTCGACGGTGAGGAAGCCAGCTTCATCGTCATGGTCGACGGTGAAAACGTGCTGCCGATGGCCACCAGCCAGGACCACAAGCGCGTCGGCGATGGCGATACCGGCCCCAACACCGGCGGCATGGGCGCCTACTCGCCTGCGCCCGTGGTCACCGATACCGTGCACCAGCGCGTCATGGACGAAGTCATCTGGCCAACCGTCAAGGGCATGGCCGCCGAAGGCAACGTCTATACCGGCTTCCTCTATGCCGGCCTGATGATCGACGGCAACGGCGCACCCAAGGTGATCGAGTTCAACTGCCGCTTCGGTGACCCGGAAACCCAGCCGATCATGCTGCGGCTGCAATCCAGCCTGGTCCTTCTGATCGAGGCCGCACTGGCCAAGGCACTGAACAAGATCGAAGCCCAGTGGGACCCGCGTCCGAGCCTCGGCGTGGTACTGGCAGCGGGCGGTTATCCGGGTGACTACGCCAAGGGTGCCGTGATTGGTGGCTTGGATGCCGCCGCACAGCTACAGGGCAAGGTATTCCATGCCGGCACCGCCCTGCAGAATGGCGAAATCACCACGGCAGGCGGTCGAGTGCTCTGCGCCACCGCCATGGGTGAAACGGTGTGCGCAGCTCAGCAGAACGCTTACGCCCTCGCGGCCCGTATCGACTGGGATGGTCACTTCTATCGCCACGACATCGGTTACCGCGCCATCGCGCGCGAGCAAGGCCGGAACTGAAGCGTCAGAAAGCATGCGCGCACGGCGGGATCGCTTGCCGTTGCGCGCATTACAGCGCCACGTCGACGCGACTATAATTTTGGTCGTCCTACCGATGAAGGGTTTTCCGCCGTGCGCCGACTTCGGGTAGTCATAGCCTTTGCCTTCGGCCTTTTTCTGGCTATGGCATCAGCTTTGCCCGCTTTTGCCGTTACGCAAAACCCGGCGATAGGCGAACCGACAACTCCGCATAACTGGCGGATGCTGACTGATCAGTCCGAACGCCTCACGCTGAACGAAATACTGGCTCAGCGCAGCCTGTTCCAACGTATTGAAAAGCTTTCCTATAGTGCCCCAGCAAGCGATCAGGCGATCTGGCTGCAGGTCAGCCTCCCGGCATTCTCACAACCCCACTGGCTGTGGTTGTTCGCACCGCGCGTGCAATTCCTGGATTTCTATCTGCTGCGTGACGGGCAGCTTGAGCGCCACGTTGAAACCGGCGAACTGCGCCCCCCTGAATCACGCCCCCTGCCGACGCGCGCCTATCTGTTTTCCCTGCCCAATGACGGCCAAACGCGTGAAGCCTACATCCGCCTGAGCTCGTCTCACCCGATCACGGCCTGGTTCCAGACGCTTGATGAGCGAGGCTTGATTGAAAGAGCACGTCCGGCCTATCTGTTCGGCGGCCTGTTCAGTGCGCTGGCACTGCTGATGTTTTTCAACCTGTTGCGTTTCGCCCGCACCTCCAGCCACAGCAACCTGGGGCTTGCCGTGCTGCATGGCGCCCTGCTGCTGTGTGCACCCGCGAATCTCGGGCTGCTGGCAATCTGGCTGCCGGGGTTGCTTTACAGTCAGGCCCTGATTGCCGATATCTCGGCGCTGATTGCCTGTATTGCCTTGCTGGTCTTCACACTGGATTTCTTCAACCAGCGCCGCCAAGCCTGGGTCAGTCGCCTGCTCGCGCTGCAGCTCGGTTGCATCAGCGCACTGGTCGCAACCATAGCCCTCGTTCAGCAGTTCTGGTTCGGCTGGCTGATCAACGTCACACTGCTGATCGTCGCTATCAGCGTCACTGCCGTCGCCCTGCACCACTGGCGCCAGGGCTATAGGCCAGCGCGCCTGCTGCTGGCCGGCATACTGCTGTTCGACGCCAGTTTCATCTTCGTCCTGCCCATGCTGCTCGGTTTCTATCAGCTCCATCCTGATTGGTTGTCCACCGTGGTATTCAGTGCGGCGACAGGCGCCGGCCTGCTTTTCAGTCTTGCCGTCCATGAGCGCCAACGCCAGATCCAGGCAAGCCACCGTACCCGGCACACAGCCGAAGCTGTCACCAGCGCCGAACAAAAAACCAAAGCTGATTTCCTCGCCAGTATCAGCCATGAGATTCGCACGCCAATGAATGGAGTGCTGGGCATGAGCGAGCTGTTGCTGGACACCCAACTGTCAGCCAGGCAACGCGACTATGTCCAGACCATCCACAGCTCCGGCAATGAACTGCTCAACCTGATCAATGAAATTCTCGATATATCCAAACTGGAGTCCGGCCAGATCGAGCTGGAAGATGTGCAGTTCGACCTCAATGCGCTGATCGAGGACAGCCTGAGCATCTTCCGCGCCAAGGCCGAACAGCAGAAGGTCGAGCTGGTGAGCTTTATCCAGCCACAGATGCCGCATATCGTTGCCGGCGATCCGACACGCTTGCGCCAGACGCTGCTGAGCCTGCTGGAAAACGCCTTCCGGCAGACCGAGGAAGGCGACGTCCTGTTGGTCGCGGCAGTGGATGAAGCCGATGGACAGACACGCCTGCGCATTACTGTTCAGGACAGCGGCCATCCACTGGACGCTCAGGAGTGCGATGCCCTGCTCAATGCCGAGCTGGAGAGCCACGACTTTCTCACCGCCACCGGATACGGAGCCCGCCTGGGACTGATCGTTGCCCGGCAACTGGTGCACCTGATGAATGGCGAGTTCGGCATCCAGACCGGCGAAGTCACCGGCAATACGCTCTGGATCAGCCTGCCACTCACCGCCAAACCGCTGGAGCAACCCGGCAGCGACCTGAACGGCCCGCTGCCGGGCGCGCGCCTGTTGGTGGTGGACGACAACGATACCTGCCGCAAAGTGCTCGAACAGCAGTGCAGCGGCTGGGGCATGGAGGTCACCACCGCCGCATCTGGCAAGGAGGCACTGGCGCTGCTGCGTACCAAGGCCCACCTGCATGAGTATTTCGATGTGGTGCTGCTCGATCAGGGCATGCCCGGCATGACCGGCATGCAGCTGGCCAGCAAGATTCGCGAAGACTTCAGCCTCAACCACGACATCCTGCTGATCATGCTCACTGGTATGAGCAGCTCACCCAGCAAGATCGTAGCGCGTAACGCCGGCATCAAGCGCATCCTTGCCAAACCCGTGGCCGGCTATACCCTGAAAGCCACCTTGGCTGACGAGCTTGCCGGGCGTGTGACACGCCCCTCGCCCGCCTCAGTCAAAGCACCTTCGATACCCGAGGACTTCCGCATTCTGGTGGCCGAGGACAACAGCATCTCGACCAAGGTCATTCGGGGCATGCTGAACAAACTCAACCTCAAGCCCGATACTGCCAGCGACGGACAGCAGGCACTGGCGGCCATCAAGGCACGGCACTACGACCTGGTTCTGATGGACTGCGAAATGCCGGTTCTCGACGGCTTTGAGGCCACCGCACAGCTACGCGCCTGGGAAGCCGCAGAAAACCGGCCGCGTACACCGGTGATCGCACTCACGGCTCATATTCTCAGCGAGCACCGAGAACGTGCGAGAAAGGCCGGAATGGACGGACACATGTCCAAACCGGTGGAAATGTCCCAGTTACGCGAACTGATCGAGCGTTGGGCTGCGCATAACCGCATGCCTCGCAGCTGACGACCTGGCTGTTACGGGGCTGCCTGCCCTTCTCCGGGCAGGTGCAAAATCAGGTTCAAAGCACCCTTTGCAGAATAGCTGCCCACTGCTGCACAGCATCTGCCTGCCGGAATCTCAGCGACCCGCACAGACTGAACAAAACGCCCTGAACGCTGCCGATAAAAAACCGACGTCGAATTTTGCGGTGTGCGTTCGATGCCCCAAGCCCGGCTTCGAGACCGAGCCATTGCCCAGGAGCCCCTGCATGATGAAAAGAAGCGATGTCGCCTGGACTCTGGTCGGCATCACTGCAGTACTGCTTTGCGGCTATCTGCTTTATCAGGAAATTCGCACCCTGTCATTGGCCGAACTCGCCGAAAGCCTCGCAGCCATCAGCTACCGCAACTGGTTGCTGGCAGGGCTTGCCACACTTGGCGCCTATTTCGCGCTCGCCTGGTACGACCGAATAGCCATCGCCCATCTGGGCAAGCGAATCTCCTGGTGGTTCATCACCCTCTGCTCGTTCACGACCTACGCGCTGGCACACAACATAGGTGCATCGGTGTTTTCCGGCGCGGTTTTGCGATACCGGGCCTACCGCAGCAAAGGGCTCACACCACACGAGATCGGCGTACTGATCGTCTTCTGCTCGCTGACCTTTGTGCTCGGCACCCTGCTGGCCGGTGGAACGGTATTGCTTCTGGAACCGGCGCTGCTGGACCGGCTGATCAATGTCGAACGCTGGGTATCGACTGCAATCGGCCTGTCCCTGCTGTCTCTGGTCGGGCTTTACGTAATAGGTTCCTGGCGGCAGCTGGCTCCGTTTCACATCGGCAAATGGCGGATCGAATACCCGCGTCTGCCGATCGTCGGCAAGCAGTTGATTGCGGCACCGCTGGAGCTGCTCTGCGCCGCTGCAATCATCTACTTCGCCCTTCCCCCTGACAGCAATCCCGGCTATCTGGTGGTACTCGCCGTGTTTCTCGCTTCCTTTTCGCTGGCCCTGCTGTCCCATGCACCGGGCGGGCTGGGCGTACTTGAAGTGACATTTCTGGCGGCACTTCCGGAACTGGATACTGCCGATGTACTGGCCGCGCTGATCGTATTCAGAGGTTTTTATCTGATCCTTCCGTTAGCCCTGGCGATTCTCGTCGTCAGCGTATTCGAAACCACGCAATGGGCAGAAAAACGCAACCCGGGCTCAGTGTCAGGCCGTTGACGCGAAATCTCTTTGCATGGGTCAGGTAACCGAATGTCACCGAACCCCCATTGCCCCTATAGCCAAGTCCTCGGCGACAGGCGATGATTCCGCCCTTATCCGAAATGAAAAAGACCCAGATGACCGACACACATACCCGTCAGCCGACCGAGCACAAGCCCCGCCCCCTGATCGATCTGCTGATCAGCATCCTGATCCCATCGCTGATCCTCATGAAGCTCAGCGGTGAAGAACGCCTGGGGGCAGACGGCGCACTGGTGCTGGCATTGGCATTCCCACTCGGCTGGGGCCTTTTCGAACTGGTGAAATACCGCAAATTCAACTGGATCGCCCTGCTGGGGCTGGTCAGCGTACTGCTGACTGGGGGTATCGGTCTGCTGCAACTGGACCCGCAATGGCTGGCCGTCAAGGAAGCAGCCATCCCCGGCATTATCGGCATCGCCGTCCTGGGCTCCACACGTACGCGTTTCCCGCTGATCCGCACGCTGCTCTACAACCCCAAGTTGCTCAACGTCGACAAGGTGCACGAGCAGCTCGAACGCAACGGCCAGACGGCTCACTTCGAGACCCGACTGCTGCGCGCCACCTACTTTCTCAGCGGCACTTTCTTCTTTTCATCCTTCATGAACTACGTTCTCGCCAAGTGGATCGTCAACAGCCCGGCCGGCAGCGAAGCCTTCAATGCCGAACTGGGTCGCATGACCCTGCTCAGCTACCCGATGATCGCAATTCCCAGCATGCTGATGATGATGGCGATCTTCTATTACCTCTGGCGCACCATCCACGGACTAACCGGACTGCGCCTGGAAGAGATCATGGCCACCGGCGCGCATGACGGGCAGCCCGGCAAACCATCCTGACTGCCCTAATAGAGGGTTTGCAAAGTAGCGAGCGACGATCAGACAAGGCGCAACGGCCAGCAGGAGTAACAGCCGAAGATTGGCCCGAAGGATGAGCGCAGCGAGTCAATCAGCCGGAAAAGCGGTGTACTGCTGTATATAAGCATCTTCAGACTGATCAACGCAGCATGGTCGGGCGCAGTAATTTGTAAACACCCTCTCACGCCGCCATCAGCCACATCCACATTGGCAGGCTGGCAGCCGACAGCAGGGTGGACAGAAAGACTGTCGAACTGACCGCACGGGTATCTTCCGCATTGGCCACAAAGGCCAGCACATTGACGCCGCTCGGACAGGCTGCCAACAGCACCAGAACCGCCCGCGCCTCCTGTCCCAGCCCAGGCAGCAGGCTGCTGAAGTACCACACCAGCAGCGGAAAGACTCCCAGCTTGACCAGCGTCAGCGCCAGTGCAGTCATGTTGGGTCGCAGGCGATAGCGCGACAGGCTGAGCCCCAGCACGATCAGCGCACAGGGCAATGCCGCCTGCGCCAGCCAGTCGGCGATGCGCCAGAGCGGCTGCGGCAGATCCAGGCTGGACACATTCAGCGCCGCCCCCAACAACAACCCGACAATCAGCGGGTTGGCCAGGTTTTTCAGCAATGATCCGGCACTGACCTTCTGCCCCGAACCAAAGGCACTGTAGAAACTCTGCAGAGAAAACAGGATCAGGCTGTGAAACACCAGAATGGCGAAGACATAGACCAGGCTCGCCGCCCCCAGCAGCGTGGTTACCAGGGGAATCCCGACCAGGACATTGTTTGAATAGGCCGCGGTCAATCCCAGTGCTGACGAGCGTCCGAGCAGACGGTGGGTAACCAGCCCGACCACGGCAAAAACCGTCAGCACCGGGCCGAAGTAGGCCAGTAGCAGCATCGGCGACATGCCATCACCGAGTTCGGCCCGGGCAATGCCGGTGAACAGAATCGCCGGCATGAACAGTTTGAAGGTGATATTGGCAAGACCCGTCGCCGCCTCGCCGGCCAGCCAGCGCCGCCAACCCAACACATAGCCGAGCATGATCAAGCCGAAGATAGGCACAATCGCCTGAAATACGCTCACGCAGGATTCTCCACAATCGGCACGCCTTGTGTCGCGCCGCAAAAGCTCGCAAGAATACCCCTGTCAGCGGCGGGGATCACCAGAGCGCGATGATGTTGCGATACTTGCCGGCCAGCTCTGGCCTTCAGGCGTTCGCGGCAGCCAGCGTATCGAGAACGCGTGCCAGGTCGTCATGCCAGTCTTGCGGGGCAATGCCGAAGGTCTGCTCGAACTTCGTGCAGTCCAGCACCGACCAGGCAGGTCGGCGCGCGGGTGTAGGGTATTGCGCGGTCGTGATTGCAGACACTTGCGGCACCTTCACAAGCAGGCCCCTTGCCGCAGCCTGACGAAATATCTCCTGCGCAAAGTCGAACCAGCTGCATTGCGGATGACCGCTGTAGTGGTAAAGCCCCCAGGCCAGAGTGCCTTCGTGCGCATAGCGCTGAGCCAGTTGCAGCAGCGCCTCGGCAAGGCTGCCCGCCTGGGTGGGGCAACCGAATTGGTCGGCAACCACCGACAGCGCGTCACGCTGCTGCCCAAGACGCAACATGGTCTTGACGAAGTTGTGGCCGTGCACGCCGTACACCCAACTGGTGCGCACGATCACATGCCGCTCCAGCACCCCCTGGATCGCGACCTCTCCCGCCAGCTTGCTGGCACCGTAGACACCGGTTGGCGCCACCGGATCGGTTTCACGGTAGGCTTTTTGCTCCTCGCCGGAAAACACATAGTCGGTGGAGATATGCAGCAACGGGATATTCGCCTGCTGTGCAGCCTCAGCCAGCCCGGCCACGCCATCACGATTGACTGCATAGGCTTGCTCGGCCTGTGTTTCGGCGTTATCAACGTGGGTATAGGCGGCAGCGTTGATGAGCAACCCCGGCTTGAACTGGCCAACCAGTTCCGCAATCCGCTGCTTATCGGTTATATCCAGTTGCTCCCGAGTCATGCCCAGCGCCTCGAGACCGTACACATGGGCACGGTCTACCAACTCGTGGCCGACCTGGCCACTGGCACCGCATACAAGGACTCGCATCGGATCATCACCTCATCGAAAGCCGCCAACAATGGCGAAGGCGGAATTGTAAAGCAGATTCGGCTCACGCTCATCGGGCTGTAAGTGCCAGAGTAGCGCGGTGCGCGCCTCGTTCAGGCCTGCTTTGAAGGCTTTTGTTCCCCGCCGCGACAAGTATTTATCGCACCTCAAAGCAAGTCGTAAAAAAAGGCCACCCGAAGGTGGCCTTGAAAAAAGGAAGGAGAGTATTGCTCAGCCCGCAGCTGCCGGGCGCATGTAGGAGATCGGCGCGGTCTGGGAGTCATCGAAGGTCACCATTTCCCACGCATCCTTCTGTTCCATCAGGGTGCGCAGCAAACGGTTGTTCAATGCATGTCCGGATTTGAAGCCGCGGAATTCACCGATCAGGCTTGTGCCCAGCAAGTAAAGATCACCAATTGCATCGAGAATCTTGTGCTTGACGAATTCGTCCTCGTAACGCAGGCCGTCTTCGTTAAGCACCTGGTCTTCATCGACCACGATGGCATTATCGACACTGCCACCCAGGGCCAGGTTGTGCGAGCGCAGGAATTCGATGTCGCGCATGAAGCCGAAGGTTCGCGCACGGCTGACTTCCTTGACGAAGGAAGTGCTGGAGAAATCCACGCTGGCAGTCTGAGTACGACCCTTGAATACCGGATGGTCGAAGTCGATCTCGAAACTCACCTTGAAGCCTTCGAACGGCAGGAAGGTGGCGCGCTTGTCGCCGTCCTCCACCGTGACTTCACGGATAATGCGGATGAACTTCTTCGGCGCGTCCTGCTCCTGCAGGCCAGCCGATTGAATCAGGAATACGAAAGGACCAGCGCTGCCATCCATGATCGGCACTTCCGATGCCGACAGTTCGACGAAAGCATTGTCGATGCCAAGCCCGGCCATCGCCGAGAGCAGGTGCTCCACCGTGTCGACTTTGACGTCGCCGCTGACCAGCGTTGTCGACATGGTGGTCTCGCCGACGTTCTCGGCCCGCGCGGCAATCTGTACCGGCGGATTGAGGTCGGTGCGGCAGAACACGATTCCAGTATCCACAGGTGCCGGCTTCAGGGTCAGGTAAACCTTTTCCCCCGAATGCAGGCCGACGCCCGTGGCGCGAATGATGTTCTTCAAGGTGCGTTGTCTGATCATGGCCTGGTTTCGCTAGTGCGCTGTTGCGAATGGTTTCCAACAAAGGCGGGGATCATAGCAGAAGCCCACTTTGCTGAATACCAATCACACCAATAGTCCTGATAAACCCAATCAATCAGCCTGACGACGCAGGAATGCCGGAATATCCAGATAATCGAGATCCTCCTGGGGATTCAGCTTGGCCGCTGTAGCGGCAGCATGGGCCTGGTTGCGCATGATGGTCGGGCGATCCAGGTCACGGTAATTCACCGCAGCCTGATCCTGGCGAGGAGCCGAGGCAGCTTGCGACGCGACCGCTGCGGTCTGCACGGTGTTGTCCACAACCTTGACCGGCTTCTCGTTGCGCGGGCCAAGACCGGTTGCAACCACAGTGACGTGCAGCTCGTCGGTCATTTCCGGGTCGATGACGGCGCCGACCTTGACGGTGGCCTCATCGGAAGCGAAGGCCTCGATGATTTCACCAACAGCCGCGTACTCGCCCAGGGACAAGTCAAGACCCGCCGTGATATTGACCAGAATGCCACGTGCCCCCTGCAGGTTGACGTCTTCAAGCAGTGGATTGCGAATCGCCGCCTCGGTAGCTTCACGGGCGCGGTTCGGGCCAGTGGCGCAACCGGTACCCATCATCGCCATGCCCATTTCACCCATGACGGTCTTGACGTCGGCGAAGTCGACGTTCATCAGCCCCGGACGCTGCATGATGTCGGAGATGCCACGTACCGCACCGGTCAGCACGTCATCGGCCTTGGCGAACGCGGACAGCAGGCTGGCATCCTTGCCGAGGATGGTCAGCAGTTTTTCGTTAGGGATGGTGATCAGCGAATCGACGCACTCGGACAGCTGACGAATGCCTTCGTCGGCAACCTGCATGCGACGACGCCCCTCGAACGGGAACGGACGGGTCACCACGGCCACGGTGAGAATGCCCATTTCCTTGGCCACCGAAGCGATAACCGGCGCCGCACCAGTGCCGGTGCCGCCGCCCATGCCGGTGGTGATGAACACCATATCGGCGCCCTGCAGCACCTCGGCGATGCGCTCGCGGTCGTCCATCGCGGCCTGACGACCGATGTCCGGATTGGTGCCTGCACCCAGGCCCTTGGTAATCGCGGAGCCCAACTGCAGTACGGTCCGCACATCGATTTTCTTCAGCGCCTGGGCATCGGTGTTGGCGCAGATGAACTCCACACCTTCAACGTTGTTGCGCACCATGTGGTTGACGGCATTGCCGCCGCCTCCGCCTACGCCAATCACCTTGATGACTGCACTTTGCGGGGTATGATCTACGAGTTCGAACATGTCCCTCTCTCCTTCCAGCTTTCTAGTTGTGGTTTCTGCCGCACTGCTCAGAAATTGCCCTGGATCCAGCTTTTCAGCCGTTCCACGACAGATGGTTTGGTTTCTTCAGCGAAGTTGCCGAGACCGGACATGGAGTTGCCGTCGGTCTGCTTGCGCATGCCGTACAGCAACAGGCCCACGCCCGTTGAATAAATGGGGTTGCGGACGACGTCCGTCAGTCCATGGAAACTGTGCGGTGCACCCAGGCGCACCGGCATGTGGAAGATTTCTTCGGCCAGCTCGACGGCGCCTTCCATCTTCGCCGTACCACCTGTGAGAACGATGCCTGCCGGCACCAGATCCTCGTAACCGCTGCGCCGCAGTTCAGCCTGGATCAGGGTAAACAGCTCGTCATAGCGGGGTTCGACCACTTCGGCCAGCGCCTGGCGCGAGAGTTCCCTTGGTGGCCGGTCGCCAACGCTGGGCACCTTGATGGTTTCACCCGGGCCGGCCAGCTTGGCAAGCGCGCAAGCATAGCGAATCTTGATCTCTTCGGCGTACTGCGTGGGCGTGCGCAGGGCCATGGCGATATCGTTGGTGACCTGATCACCGGCAATCGGAATGACGGCGGTATGTCGGATCGCACCCTCGGTGAAGATGCAGATATCGGTGGTGCCACCGCCGATGTCCACCAGGCAGACGCCCAGCTCCTTCTCGTCATCGGTCAGCACTGCGTGTGCCGAGGCCAGCTGTTCGAGAATGATGTCGTCCACCTCCAGACCGCAGCGACGCACACACTTTTCGATGTTCTGCGCGGCATTCACCGCACACGTCACCACGTGGACCTTCGCCTCCAGACGCACGCCAGACATGCCCAGCGGCTCGCGCACGCCTTCCTGGTTGTCGATCACATAGTCCTGCGGCAGGGTATGCAACACACGCTGATCCGCTGGAATAGCCACGGCCTGAGCCGCATCCAGCACGCGCTCTAGGTCCGCACTGCTGACTTCGCGGTCGCGGATAGCGACAATCCCGTGGGAATTGAGGCTGCGGATGTGATTGCCCGCCAGACCGACGAATGCCGAATGGATACGACAGCCCGCCATGAGCTGGGCTTCCTCAACCGCACGCTGAATCGACTGTACGGTGGATTCGATATTGACCACGACGCCCTTCTTCAGGCCGCGCGAAGGGTGAGTACCGATGCCAACGATCTCCAGCTCACCATCGGGCGTTACTTCGCCCACCAGCGCCACCACCTTGGAGGTGCCGATATCGAGACCGACGATCATCTTGCCGCTTTGCACGCTAGACATGTGTTTCATTCCTCAATTCTTCGCAACGACGGACGGATCCGCCGCAGTCGGACTCGGCTCGCGCCAGGCCACGGCCAGGCCGTTGGCATAGCGCAGATCGATCCGCGCAATTTTTTCGCTCTCCTGCGCCAGCGTTTGCTGGTAAATGGCAGTGAAGCGACGCATTTTTTCGATTATCTGGTCTCTGCCCAGTGACAGTTCGATGCCCTGATCTGTCGTCACGAACCAGCTACCACGCGCGCGCAACTCCAGGCGCTCGATGGAAAAGCCCAGGGGGCGCAACATCTGACTGAGCATCTGGTATTGCTGCATGACTCGTTGCTGAGCCCGCTTCGGACCATGCAACTGCGGCAGGTGTTCATAGCGGGCCAGGTCACTGGGCGTAAAAGCCTGACCACTGTTGTTCAGCAGCGCCTCATCACCCCAGCGAGCAATGGGCAAATGCTCTTCCAGACGCACCGTGACCTGATCCGGCCAGACGCGACGCACCTCAACATGAGCAATCCAGGGCATCTGCTCAAGGTCGTGGCGCAAGGCATCCAGATCAACCTTGAAGAAGCTGGCTTCGACGAACGGCGCCATGCGCTCCTGCACAGTCAACTGATCGACATAGGTCAGATCACCCCGAACGCTGACCTTGGAGATTGGTCGATCGGCATAGGGCGCCAGGCGCTCACCCAGCTCGTAAATTCCGACAGCCAGCACGACCAGCAGTAACGGCCAGAGAATGCGCTTCACTGCACTCAGGCTCGGACGCGGCAGGCGCGCCGACAGTGGCTCACGCTGCACCAGACGGCTCGCACCACGCTGCGGCGGCTTGCGCGTGGCGCGACCGCTGGCGGGTTGTGAGTGACGCAGCGTGGTGATCATCGGTCAGTTCCCCGCCATGCTGGCGTCAAGAATCGCCAGCACCAGTTGCTGGAAATCCAGTCCGGCGGCACGCGCGGCCATCGGTACCAGGCTGTGATCGGTCATGCCCGGAACGGTGTTCACCTCCAGCAACCAGAACGCACCAGAGGCATCCTGCATGACATCCACGCGCGCCCAGCCACGAATACCCACGGCTTCACAGGCACGAGCGGTGAGGTTACGCAGCTCCTGCTCCTTGTCCGTATCCAGACCGCAAGGAATGCGGTACTGGGTATCACTGGCCAGGTACTTGGCGTCGTAGTCGTAGAAGGCATGCGGCGTACCCAGCCCGATTGGTGGCAACACCTCGCCACGCAGCGTGGCGATGGTGAACTCCGGGCCCTGAACCCACTGCTCGACCAGCACCTGGGCGTCGTAGGCGCTGGCCGCCTGCCAGGCCTCTATCAGCTCGGCGGTGTCGGCAACCTTCGCCATGCCGATGCTTGAGCCTTCATGGGCGGGTTTGACGATCAGCGGAAAGCCCAGGCTGTGTGCTGCTACCTGGCAATCGGCCTCACTGGCCAGTACGGCATGCCGCGGTGTTGGCAGCCCCAGGCTCTGCCAGACCTGCTTGGTGCGCAATTTGTCCATGGCCAGGGCTGAGGCGAGGATGCCGCTGCCGGTGTAGGGAATCCCCGCGCACTCGAGCAGCCCCTGCATGCTGCCGTCTTCCCCGCCACGCCCATGCAGGACGATAAAGGCACGGTCGATGCGCTCTCGACCCAAGCGCTGCAGCAGATCGTCACCGACATCGATGCCGAAGGCATCGACGCCTGCTGCCTGCAAGGCTTCGAGCACGGCCGTACCGGACTTCAGGGAAACTTCGCGCTCCGCACTCTTGCCGCCGTAGAGTACGGCGACCCGGCCAAAGGCCTTGGGATCACGGGTCGATTGCAGGGCAGTCATTCACTCTTCCTCGCGGCGCTTGTATCCGCAAACAGGGGGCTGTTGATCAGTTGCGGCGCCAGCCCACCGATATCACCGGCGCCCTGGCACAGCAGGATGTCGCCGGCACGCAGGAGCGGTTTGACCAGTGGCGCCAGCTCAATGCCGCGCTCGATATAGATCGGGTCAAGCTGGCCACGCTGGCGGATGCTGTGGCACAGGCGGCGGCTGTCGGCACCGGGAATCGGCTCCTCACCCGCGGGATAGACCTCCATCAGCAGCAGCACATTGGCCTCTGCCAGCACCTGGACGAAGTCCTCGTAAAGATCACGGGTACGGCTGAACCGATGCGGCTGATAGACCATCACCAGGCGGCGTTCCGGCCAGCCGTCACGCACCGCCTGGATCACTGCAGCGACTTCGCGCGGATGATGGCCATAGTCGTCGACCAGCATCACGCTGCCGTCGTCGACCGGCAGCTCGCCATAGACCTGGAAGCGACGGCCCACGCCACCGAATTCAGACAGACCGTGAATGATGGCGGCATCGTCGATGCCCTCGTCGGTGGCAATGGCGATGGTCGCCAGCGCATTCAGCACGTTGTGCTTACCCGGCATCTTCACCGAAACGTCGAGCGGCTCGCAGCCGGTGCGCAACAGAGTGAACCAGGTACGCATGCCTTCCTGACGAATATTGATAGCACGCACGTCGGCGTCTTCACTTACACCGTAGGTGGTGGTCGGTCGACCGATCTGCGGAAGAATTTCGCGTACCACCGGATCATCCACGCAGAGTACTGCCAGCCCGTAGAACGGCAGGTTGTGCAGAAATTCGATGAAGGTCTTCTTCAGCTTGCCGAAGTCACCACCGTAGGTGCTCATATGGTCGGCGTCGATGTTGGTCACCACCGCGACCATCGGCTGCAGATGCAGGAAGCTGGCGTCGCTTTCGTCTGCCTCGGCGATCAGGTAACGACTGCTGCCCAGCTGCGCATTGGTGCCAGCGGCGGTCAGGCGACCACCGATGACGAAGGTCGGATCGAGCCCGCCAGCAGCGAACACCGAAGCCAGCAAGCTGGTAGTAGTGGTTTTGCCATGGGTGCCGGCCACAGCGATACCGTGACGGTAGCGCATCAGCTCGGCGAGCATTTCCGCACGCGGCACCACCGGAATGCGTTGTTCCAGAGCCAGCGCCACTTCCGGGTTACTGGTATTGACCGCACTGGACACCACCAGCACGTCAGCACCGGCGACGTTGCCCGCCTGATGGCCGATAAAGATATGCGCACCGAACATCTGCAGACGCTGGGTACTGGGTGATTCCTTGAGGTCGGAGCCGGATACTTCGTAGCCGAGGTTGAGCAGCACTTCGGCAATGCCGCACATGCCCACCCCGCCGATACCGACAAAATGAATGCGACGGATACGGCGCATACGCCGCACTTCGGCCTTGACGGCGGCTGGGGACTTAGCCATTGGCCACCTCCAGGCAGATATCGACCACGCTACGAGTGGCATCGGGCCGGGCCAGCCGGCGTGCAGCGAGCCCCATGGTCTTGAGTTTTTCCGGCTGCATCATTACCTCGGTCAGCTGCGCGGCCAGCGCGGCAGCATCGGTCTTTGCTTGAGGGAGAAGGACGGCAGCGCCTTCCTTCGCCAGATATTCGGCATTGCGGGTCTGGTGGTCGTCGATGGCATGCGGCAGCGGCACCAGGAATGAAGGCAGTCCGGCCGCCGCCAACTCGCAGACGGTCAGTGCGCCGGCGCGGCAGATCACCAGATCGGCCCAGGCATAGGCGTGCGCCATGTCCTTGATGAAAGGTTTGACCTCGGCCTCGACACCGCTCTCGGCATAACGCTCGCGGGTGATTTCGGCGTGCTGCTTGCCCGCTTGATGGAACACCTCGGGACGCAATGCCTGCGTCACTTGCGCCAGCGCAGCGGGCAGCAGCTTGTTCAAGGGCTCGGCACCCAGACTGCCTCCCAGCACCAACAGACGTGGCCGACGATCGACCATTGCTTCCCCGGCCGTCTCGAGAAACAGCTCGCGGCGTACCGGATTGCCGGTGGTGCGGCGTTTTTCGCTGCGAGGGAAGGTGTCCGGGAAGGCCTCGCACACGCGCCGGGCAAAGGGCACCAAGCTGCGGTTGGCAGTGCCGGCGACGGCATTCTGCTCATGGATGATCAGCGGAACACCGGCCATCTTCGCAGCCAGTCCACCCGGCCCCGTGACGTAGCCACCCAGCCCCAGCACACAGACCGGCTGCAGCTCACGCATCACCCGCCGCGCCTGCCAGAGCGAGCGCAGCAACTGGAACGGAGCCTTGAGCAGGGAACCGATACCCTTGCCGCGCAAGCCGCTGATCTCGATCAGGTGCAGCGGCAAACCCGCAGCCGGAACCACTTCGTTCTCGATCCCGCGCGGTGTGCCCAGCCAGTGGACCTGATAGCCGCGGTTCTGGAATTCATGCGCGCAGGCCAGCGCCGGGAACACATGCCCACCAGTGCCGCCAGCCATGATCAGGACATTAGCGGCCATGAGCGACCTCCTTCTTCCTGAGCGCAGGCGTTTCGGCAAAGTCGGCCTCGTTGAACTCGGTATCCTCGCTACCCAGCACGGTGCGGCTTTCCCACTCGATGCGCAGGAGCAGCGCCATGCTCGCGCAGGTCACCACCAGCGAACTGCCGCCGTAGCTGAGAAAAGGCAGGGTCAGGCCCTTGGTCGGCAGCAGGCCGACATTAACTCCAACGTTGATCAGGAACTGGCCCAACCAGAGGAATGCCAGCCCCCAGGCGACATAAGCGGCGAAGAACTGACGCGAGCGCTCCGCGGCCAGCCCGATATACAGGGCACGGATACCCACGAAGGCAAACAGTGCGATGGTCAACAGCGCGCCGACCATGCCCAGTTCTTCGGCCAGTACCGAAAACACGAAGTCGGTATGGGCCTCAGGCAGGTAGAACTGCTTCTGCACACTGTTGCCCAGCCCTACACCCAGCCATTCGCCGCGGCCAAAGGCAATCAGTGCCTGGGTCAACTGATAGCCGGCGCCGTACTGATCGGCCCAGGGGTCGGTGAAGGTGATCAGGCGCTGCAAGCGATATTCCTGGGTCTGCACCAGCACGAATACCGCGCCCACTGCCAGCAATACCAGCAGGCTGAAGCGAATCAAGCCGACGCCACCGAGAAACAGCATCGCCACCGCCGCGCCCATCATCACCACAGTGGCCCCGAAATCGGGTTCCAGCAGCAGCAGTGCAGCCATCGGCATCAGCACCAGAAACGGCTTGAAGAAGCCCCACAAGCTTTCACGCACTTCCTGCTGTCGACGCACCAGATAGCCGGCGAGATAAACCACGACGAAGAGCTTTGCCAGCTCCGAAGGCTGTACGTTGAAGGCGCCGAAGCCGATCCAGCGCATCGAGCCATTGACCTCACGGCCAATGCCGGGGATCAGCACCAGAATCAGCAGCGCAAAAGCCGCGAGCAGAAGCATCCAGTCCAGCCTCTGCCACACGGAAAGCGGTACCAGCAGCACCGCTGCTGCTGCGCCCAGGCCCAGCAGTACATAAATCAAATGGCGGATCATGTGGTACATCGAGTTGCCGGCATTCACTGCGGCAACCTCGGAAGACGCCGAAGTGATCATCACCAGGCCCAGCCCGAGCAGCGCCAGGCAGCCGGCAAGCATGGGAAAGTCGAGGTCCACGCCACGGCGACCGAACAGCGGCGACGGAGCATTGCGCAAGAAGGCGAGCATCATGTCAGCGCCTCCACCGCGGCGGCGAACAGAAGGCCGCGCTCTTCGAAATTCTTGAACATGTCCAGGCTCGCGCAGGCCGGCGACAGCAGCACGGCATCGCCGGGTTGTGCACTGAGGGCTGCACGCTGAACAGCCTGCTCGAGAGACTGGACGCGATGAACGGGCGCCGCGCCGTCCAGAGCATTGGCCAGCAGCCCGGCGTCACGCCCCAGCAGAATCACCTCACGGCAGTAGCGCGCCACCGGGGCATGCAGTGCAGAGAAATCCGCACCCTTGCCGTCGCCACCGGCGATCAGCACGAGCTTGCCAGCAATATCGGCACCGAGTCCGCCAATCGCTGCAAGTGCGGCGCCGACGTTCGTGGCCTTGGAGTCGTCGTAGTAATTCACGCCCCCATGCTCGCCGACCCACTGACAGCGATGAGGCAAACCGCCAAACCGGCGTAACGTATCCAGCATTGGCTCGAACGGCAGGCCTGCCGCATGGCCAAGCGCCAATGCGGCAAGCGCATTGGACTGGTTGTGCGCGCCACGCATACGCAGCTCGCGCGCCGGCATCAGCGCCTCAAACTGGAAGGCCAGATGCGTCTCGCCGCTCTCTTCGACCAGCCCAAAACCTTTAAAATCCGGTTTGCCGAGACCGAACGACCAGACCGGCACATCATCGCCCAGCAGCGGACGGCTGAGTCGGTCATCACGGTTGATCACGACCTGACGCGCACCCCGGAAGATTCGGTGCTTGGCCTGGTGATACGCCGGCAGCCCAGCATAGCGGTCCATATGGTCTTCGCTGACATTCAGGCAGGTCGCCACTTCAGCATTCAGCTGCGCGGTGGTTTCCAGCTGAAAGCTCGACAGCTCGAGCACATAGAGTTCGACATCATCGTTCAGCAGATCCAGCGCCGGCGTACCGAGATTGCCGCCCACCGCAACCTTGCGTCCGGCTGCCTGGGCCATTTCACCTACCAGCGTGGTCACGGTGCTTTTCGCATTGGAGCCGGTGATGGCGATGATCGGTGCGCGGGCTTCACGCGCGAACAGATCGATATCGCCTGACAGCTTCACACCGCGCGCGGCTGCAGCCTGCAGCGCCGGCGTGTTCACGGCCAACCCCGGACTGACCAGCAGTTCGCTGGCGCGGCTGAGAAACTCGACATCCAGCTCGCCGCAACGCACCTCGACATGCGGGTACTGCGCCTGCAGAGTGGCCAGCTCCGGCGGGTTCGCACGGGTGTCCGCCACGGCAAAGGGCTGCCCACGGCGCGCCAGATGGCGTACCACGGACATGCCGCTCTTGCCGAGACCGACAACGATGCGGAACTGGTCGGAAGCGATCAGCACTCTTTATTACCTCAACTTCAACGTGGCAAGGCCGACCAGCACCAGAATCACGGTGATGATCCAGAAACGGACGATCACCCGTGGCTCGGGCCAGCCCTTGAGTTCGAAATGGTGGTGGATGGGCGCCATGCGGAACACCCGCTTGCCGGTCAACTTGAACGAAGCAACCTGAATCATCACTGACAGGGTTTCCATCACGAACACGCCGCCCATGATGAACAACACCACTTCCTGGCGAACGATGACGGCGATGGTGCCCAGGGCCGCGCCGAGGGCCAGTGCACCGACATCACCCATGAAGACCTGCGCCGGGTAGGTGTTGAACCACAGAAAACCGAGGCCGGCACCAATCAACGCACCACAGAACACAATCAGCTCGCCCGCGCCCGGTACATAGGGAATCAGCAGGTATTCGGAGAAATTCGCGTTGCCCGACAGGTAGCAGAAAATGCCCAGGCCACCGCCGACCATCACGGTCGGCATGATCGCCAGACCATCGAGCCCGTCGGTGAGATTGACGGCGTTGCTCGAACCGACGATGACGAAATAGGTCAGCACGATGAATCCGATTCCCAGCGGAATCTCGATGTCCTTGATCAGCGGCAGGATCAGGGTGGTTTCCACCGGCGTCTGCGCAGTCATATAAAGGAAGATCGCCGCACCCAGGCCGAACACCGATTGCCAGAAATACTTCCAGCGGCTTGGCAGGCCGCGCGAATTCTTTTCGATCACCTTGCGGTAATCATCGACCCAGCCGATGGCGCCGAACAGCAGCGTGACGGCCAGCACTACCCAGACATAGCGGTTGGACAGATCCGCCCAGAGCAGTGTGCTGATGGCGATGGCACTGAGGATCAGCGCGCCGCCCATGGTCGGCGTACCGGATTTGGACAGGTGTGATTGCGGGCCATCGGTACGTACCGATTGCCCGATCTGGCGCATCTGCAAAGTACGGATCAGCCACGGCCCCATCCACAGCGACAGCACCAAGGCCGTGAGCACGCCGAGAATCCCGCGCAGGGTCAGGTACTGAAAGACCGCGAAGCCCTTGTGGAACTGTTGCAGGTACTCGGCGAGCAGCAGCAGCATCAGTGTTTCTCCATGGCAGACTCACCCAGCGCGGCGACAATTCTGTCCATCGCGGCGCTGCGTGATCCCTTGATCAAAATGGTGGTGTTGCCCTGCTCCAATTGCAGCGCCTCGATCAGGCTCTGCTGATCGGTGAAATGCCGGCCACCGGCGCCGAAGGCCTCGACTGCATGCTTCATCAGAGGACCAACGGCCAACAGCGCATCGACCTTGCCGGCGGCATAACAGCCCACATCGACATGGCTCTGCTCGGCCCACTCGCCTAGTTCGCCCATGTCACCCAGAACCAACAGGGTCCGACCGGAAAAACCGGTCAGCACATCGGTGGCCGCACGGATGGAAGCGGGATTGGCGTTGTAGCTGTCATCAATCAGGCGCACGCCGTTGCTGAGCATCTGCGCGACCCCACGCCCCTTGACCGGCTGCAACTGCTGCAGGCCGGCCGCAATATGCTCCAGCGCAACGCCCAGTGCAGAGGCGGCAGCAGCCGCTGCGAGGGCGTTGGCGATATTGTGGTATCCGAGCAGATTGAGCTGCACCGGCACGGAACCATTCGGGCCGACGAGAGTGAAATTCGGACAACCGCGTGCGTCCTGGCCGATGCCGGCGGGACGGAAGTCGGCTTGAGAAGCCTGCAGGGCAAAGCTCAGCACGCGCTTACCGGCACTTCGTTGCTTCCACACGGGCCAGGCCGGATCATCCTGATTGAGCACGGCAATACCCTGAGCATCCAGTCCGTCGAGAATCTCTCCCTTGGCCTCGACAATCTTCTCAGGACCGCCGAACTCACCAACATGGGCGGTGCCTGCGTTGGTAATCAGACTGACATCCGGGCGCGCCAGACTCACCGTATAGGCGATTTCACCCAGGCGTGAAGCGCCAAGTTCGATGACGGCAGCCTGGTGTTGTGGCGCCAGTTCGAGCAGGGTCAGCGGCGCGCCAAGATCGTTGTTCAGATTGCCGCGCGTGGCCAATACCGCATCGGCGCCATAAGCCGCACGCAGGATGCTGGCAAGCATTTCCTTGACGCTGGTCTTGCCGCTTGAGCCAGTGATCGCCACCAGCGGACCGGCAAAGGCGGCACGGTTCAGCGCACCCAGCTGGCCGAGGGCAATACGGGTGTCGGCAACCACCAGTTGTGGCAGCGCTACATCGGCCACATGCCGTTCGACCAGCGCGGCGACCGCGCCCTTGGCAGCGACCTCAGCCAGATAGGCATGCCCATCGAAGCGCGGTCCGCTCAGGGCAATGAACAGCTGCCCCTGATTGATGGCACGGCTATCGGTGCTGACGGCGGCAAAGGCTACGTCATGCCCTATCAGTTCAGCGGATAACGGCGCGACCAACTGGCTCAGGCGCAAGGCTTCAAGCATGAGCGCTCTCCCAGGCAGCCAGGGCCTTCTCGGCCTGATCCAGATCGGAGAAAGGCAGCCGTTCACCCTTGATTTCCTGGTAATTCTCGTGTCCCTTGCCGGCCAGTAGCACCACATCATCCGGGCCACAGCCGGCAATGGAGTTGGCGATGGCCTCGGCGCGACCCGGCTGGAATAGCACGCGGTCCGGTGCAGTAAAGCCTGTGCGAATCTCGTCGAGAATCTGCTGCGGGTCCTCATTACGCGGATTGTCGTCGGTCACCAGCACCTGATCGGCCAGGCGTTCCGCCACTTCGGCCATCAAGGCACGCTTGCCGCGATCACGATCTCCGCCACAACCGAACAGGCACAGCAGTTGCCCCCGGGCGTGCGGACGCAACGCGCCGAGAACCTTTTCCAGGGCATCGGGGGTGTGCGCGTAATCGACCACCACCAGCGGCTTGTCGCCACCGCCAAGCCGCTGCATGCGGCCAGCCGGGCCTTCAAGGGCAGGCAGTACGGCGAGAATCTCGTCCAGGGGATAATTCATGCCCAGCAACGCACCAATCGCCGCCAGGGTATTGCTGAGATTGAAGCGACCCAGCAGCGGACTGCGCAGCGAACGCTCGCCCTGTGGCGTGACGAGCCGTGCATGAGCACCGTCATCGTCGAGCTGCGCCTCAGGGCAGTAGAGGTAGGCGTCGGGACTTTCCAGGCTGTAGGTAATTAGCCGTGATTCACCCTTTTCCGCAGCCAGCGCACGACCAAAGGCGTCATCCAGATTGATCACCCGGCAACTCAGCCCAGGCAGCCTGAACAGGCCGGCCTTGACCTCGCCATAGGTTTCCATTGAGCCGTGATAGTCGAGATGATCACGAGACAGATTGGTAAATACCGCCACATCGAACGCCAGTGCTGCCACTCGCCCTTGCGCCAGACCGTGCGACGACACCTCCATTGCTACCGCACGCGCGCCCTGCGCCCGCAGATTGGCCAGGTTCGCCTGTACGCCAATGGCGTCCGGTGTGGTGTGACGCCCCAGCTCCAGCTCACCATGAAAACCGGTGCCCAGGGTGCCGATGATGCCGCAACGCTCACCGAGGCGATCCAGTGCCTGAGCGATCAGATAGCTGACGCTGGTCTTGCCGTTGGTGCCGGTCACGCCGACCAGATGCAAGCCACGGCTGGGCTCCCCGTAGAAACGCCCGGCAATCGCCGACAACTGTTCGGCGAGGTTCCGTACCGATACCAGTTCGGCGCTCGCGGCGGTCATCTGTTGCGCCCCTTCGGCCTCGAAGGCTACCGCAGCCGCGCCACGGGAAATGGCATCAGCGATGTGCAGACGGCCATCCTGCTGCAGGCCGGGCACCGCCAGAAACAGATCGCCGGGTCGCACCTTGCGGCTGTCCAGTGTGAGTTCACGGATCAGCGTGGCGCTATCAGCCTGTGGCAACAATTGGTTCAGCGGCATCGGCATCAGATTCGCCCTCCCTTGCCCTTGGCTGCTTCAGCGGTTTGAATCTCCGCCGCGGGCGGCAGGTTGTCTGGAGTGATATTCATCAGGCGCAAGGCACGCGCGGCGACCTTGCCGAATACCGGCGCCGCGACAAGACCGCCGTAGTAACCGCCCTCGCTGGGCTCATCAACCACAACCACCACTGCGATACGTGGATTGGAAACGGGAGCGACACCCGCGAAAAACGCCCGATAGGCGTCCTGGGTATAGCCGCCGGTTCCGGAAACCTTCTTCGCCGTGCCGCTCTTGCCACCGACGTGATAGCCCGGAACCCTGGCGCGCGAACCACCGCCACCCTCTTCCTCGACCACCGCCTGCAACATCTTCAGCACCTTGTTGGATATATCCCGGTCGATGACCTGAACCCCGACTTGCGGCTGGTCCAGCCGCAGCAACGACAGCGGTACGTTGGTGCCTTCGTTGCCGAGCACGGCGTAGGCATGGGCCAGTTGCACGGCAGTCACCGACAGGCCGTAGCCATAAGCCAGGGAAGCGGTTTCGGCATCGCGCCACTTGCGATGATTGGGTAGGTTGCCGACACGCTCGCCCGGAAAGCCAAGGCCGGTGGACTGGCCGAAGCCGGCCTGCTGCATGACCGCGTAAACAGGCTCCGCCCCGATATCCAGGGCGATCTTGCTGATGCCGACGTTGCTCGACTTCATCAGGATGCCGGTCAGGTCGAGCATCCCACCGCGCGACACGTCGCGAATGGTGTAGCGACCGATACGCATCCAGCCCGGCAACGTGTTGATCACGGATTCCGGCTGGTATTTGCCAGTGCCAAGCGCGGCGGCAATGCTGAATGGCTTGACCGTCGAGCCAGGCTCGAACACATCGATCAGCGCACGGTTGCGCATGGCTGCCGGCTGCAGGTTGCGCCGGTTGTTGGGGTTGTAGGTAGGCTGATTGGCCATGGCGAGGACTTCGCCAGTATGGACATCAACCATCACCAGACTTGCCGCCTTGGCACCGTGCGCCTGCACCACCTTGCGCAGTTCGCTGTGGGCCAGATACTGCAGGCGCAGATCAATGGACAACGCCAGGGCCTTGCCAGCCTTGGCATTCTGAACCACCTGCACATCCTTGATCAGCCGACCGCGACGATCCTTGAGGACCTGACGCTTGCCGGGCACCCCGGCCAGCCAGTCCTCATAAGCCAGCTCCATTCCCTCCCGACCGCGATCATCAATATCGGTAAAGCCAACCACATGGGCGGCAACTTCGCCGGCAGGATAGAAACGACGAAACTCTTCCTGGGCATAGACGCCGGGAACTTTCAGGTCCAGCACTCGCTGCCCCTGCTCCGGCGTCAGACCACGCACCAGGTAGATGAACTCGCGCCCAGCCTGCTCCTGCAGGCGCTTGGTCAGCACGCCCGCATCCTGACCAAGCGCCCTGGCCAGTTCATCCCAGCGGGCCTGGGCATCCTGCATCTCACGCGGATTGCCCCACAGCGTGGTCACTGGCGTACTCACGGCCAGCGGCTCGCCGTGGCGGTCGGTAATCAGCCCGCGATGAGCCGGAATCGGGATATGCCGCACGCTGCGCGCATCGCCCTGACCCTTGAGAAATGCCTGATCGAGTACCTGCAGGTCAACGATACGCCAGGCGATGGCACCCACCATCAGCGCGAGCAACGCCAGGACGATACGAAAACGCCAAGGATAGAGCGCGCCCTGAAGTCTCACGGAGACACCAGCCTGACATCAGCCGCTTCCGGGACGTGCATTTTCAGCTGTTCGGTGGCCAGCGCTTCAATCCGGCTATGCGCCGTCCAGGTACTCTGCTCGAGGATCAGTCGCCCCCACTCAGCCTGCGCCTTGTCGCGCACACTGAGTTCGCCGTACAGCTCATTGAGCAGCTGGCGATTCCAGTGCGCGCTGTAGGCAACCGAGATGGCCGAAACCAGCACGGCAACGAACAGCACCAGCATTGTCATGCTGCCGCCGGGCATCGTCCGCGCCATGGGGTTCATCGCAATTTCTCCGCAACACGCATCACCGCGCTGCGAGAACGCGGATTGGCTCTGACCTCTTCGGCGGAGGCATACTGCGGCTTGCCGAGCAGCTTCAGACGCGGGACAAACTTTTCCGGAATGATCGGTAGATCGCGTGGCAGGGTATCCGCCTCACCCTTGGCATGGCGGCGCATGAACTGTTTGACGATGCGATCTTCCAGCGAATGGAAGCTGATCACCACCAGTCGACCACCCACCGCAAGCGCTTCCAAGGCAGCTTCAAGGCCCCGTTCCAGATCGCCCAGTTCATTGTTGATAAAGATACGCAGGCCCTGAAAGGCACGGGTCGCGGGATTCTTGCCCTTTTCCCAGGCGGGATTGGCAACGGTCAGCACCTGCGCCAGATCAGCTGTACGCTCGAAGGGTTTTTCCAGCCGACGCTGCACAACGGCACGCGCCATGCGTCTGGCAAAGCGCTCTTCGCCGTAATCCTTGAAAACACGGGCGATCTCTTCCTCGGAAGCACTGGCGATCCAGTCTGCTGCACTGATTCCCTGATCAGGATTCATGCGCATGTCGAGAGGGCCATCATTGAGAAAACTGAAGCCACGCTCCGGGTCATCCAGCTGCGGCGAGGACACTCCAAGATCCAGCAGGATACCGTCAAGAGTGCCGAGCCAGCCGCGCTGCGTCAGCTCTTCACCCAGCTCGGCAAAACTTCGTTGCACAACGACAAAGCGGCCGTCTTCGGCCGCCAGTGCTTGCCCCGTAGCGATTGCCAGCGGGTCCTTGTCGAACCCTAGCAAGTGGCCATCAGCCCCAAGCTGCTGTAATAGCAGCCGGCTATGCCCGCCCCGCCCGAAGGTTCCGTCCATATAGCGGCCACCAGCGCGCACAGCGAGCGCCGCGACGGCCTCGTCGAGCAACACGGTCACATGCTTGTAGCTGCTGGTCTGGCTCACAGGATTAGCTCACGCAGTGCTTCCGGCAAGGCACCGGGTTGTTTAATGGCCGCCAGATCCGCATTTGCCTGCGCGTTCCAGTCGTCCTCGTTCCACAAACTGAATTTGTTCAGCTGGCCGACCAGCATGGCTCGCTTGTCCAGCCGTGCATGCTCACGCAGCCGCGGCGGCACCAGCACGCGGCCATTGCCGTCCATCTCCAGATCCACCGCATTGCCAATCAGCAATCGTTGAAGACGGCGGCTCTCTTCATGCAGCGACGGCAGCTCGCGAAGCTTGGCTTCGATCAGCTCCCATTCGGGCAGAGGGTAGATACACAGGCAGGGGTCGACGGCATCGATGGTGACTATCAACTGGCCATCACAACGCGAAACGAGCTCGTCACGATACCGGCTGGGCATGGCTAGCCGCCCCTTGGCATCGAGACTGATTGCATTTGCTCCGCGAAACACGGCTGCGCTTCCCCTGAATTAGCTATCCCTGCCCATAAATACCCACTTCATTCCACTTCTTACCACTTATGCGCACTATAGAAATGCAGCGACCCCACCGTCAAGGTGAGCTGAAGGGGAAAAACCCTTATGTGGCGGGAATTTAGGAGACAATCACGATACAGACGCTAAAACGCAGGCGAGCGAAAACCAACTTCTTACGGCAGACCAAAAGCCTACGACCTGAAGTTAAAGTACTTTCTCAAGAGCAATACTTTTTTGGACTAGACGCGAGGGGATTTTGGAAGTGAGTCGGAGAGTCGATCTGTAAGCCGGGTTCTGTCGAGGACAGTCATTCCTCTACGACAGCCATCACTGACTGCCTCTAGCAACCTACCCGGATCCAGCGCGGGCCACGCCAATGGATCCCTATTTGGTCTTGCTCCAAGTGGGGTTTACCTAGCCACGGACTGTTGCCAGCCGCGCGGTGCGCTCTTACCGCACCTTTTCACCCTTACCGGCGCCGAAGCGCTTAGGCGGTTATTTTCTGTGGCACTTTCCGTAGGCTCACGCCTCCCAGGCGTTACCTGGCACTTCGCCCTATGGAGCCCGGACTTTCCTCCCTCCCTTTTTGCGGAACAAAAAGAGACAGCGACTGTCCGATCGACTCTCCGACCGCTAGGGTACTTGCCCCGCCCCGCCCCCGCAAGCTGATAAATCCGCCGATCAGCCTTGATCCTTTTCCTGCAAAGCCAGCTGATACAGCAGATTCTTGCGAACGCCAGTTATCTGCGCAGCAACAGCCGCGGCACGCTTGAGCGGCAGTTCCGCCAAGAGCAGCTGCAGGACACGGCGGGCATCGGCACCCACCTCGTCTTCACCCTCAGAAGCCTGCCAGCCGCCGACCACAAGCACGCACTCGCCGCGCTGCTGATTACTGTCAGCCTCGACCCAGGCACGCAGCTGTGCCAGCGGCAGGCCCTTGAGGGTCTCGAATGTCTTGGTCAGCTCGCGCCCCAGCACAGCTGGCCGATCCTCACCGAATACAGCCTCAAGGTCCTGCAGACACTCCAGAATGCGGTGCGGCGCCTCGTAGAAAATCAGGGTTCGGGGCTCTTCACGCAGATGCTCCAACCTCGCACGGCGCGCCGCCTCTCTGGCCGGCAGAAACCCTTCAAAGATAAATCGATCAGATGGCAGACCCGCCGCCGAAAGTGCCGCGACAAGCGCACAGGCGCCCGGCACCGGCACGACACGCACGCCCGCCGCCCGCGCCTGCCTGACCAGATGGTAGCCAGGGTCTGAAATCAGCGGAGTTCCGGCATCGGACACAAGCGCCACATCCTCGCCCGCCAGCAACCGACCGATAAAGCGGCCACCCTCGTCCCGCTCATTGTGCTCGTGACACGCAGCCAGTGCGGTGGCAATGCCGAAATGCTGAAGAAGCCGTGCCGAGTGGCGGGTATCTTCTGCTGCAATCAGCGCCACCTCACGCAGTACGCGCAGCGCCCGCGCACTGATGTCCTCAAGATTTCCGATCGGCGTAGCAACGACATAGAGCACGCCAGCGGTGGAGTTCACGGCATCTGGTGCAGTCACAGGGCGTACCTCGCATCACGAAAACGCGCATTGTAGCTCGTTTGACAGCCACAACATCGCAGTGCCGGCGGGGCTTGGGTACAATCAGACGCTCTTTGCCGGTGTCTCCAGGAATGATCACATGATGGCTCGCTTACGCCCGCTTCTCTTCATCTGCATTGCCGCCATGCTGTCGGCCTGCGCCAGCTCGCCCAAGTCGACACTGGGTGATTTGCCACGCACCCCCCAGGCTTCAACGCAACAACTGCTGAAGGAAGCCGATGCCAGCGACCCAGCCAAAGCCGCGCTGCTGCGCCTTTCTGCCGCCGACCAGAGTATTCGCCAGGGCGACCCCGCCCAGGCCCGCCTGATTCTGGAGCAGGTCGCAATTGATCAGTTACCGCCGGCACAACAGATTTTCGCCAGCACTCTCCGTGCAGAGCTGGCACTGGCCGACAACGACCCGCAGCGCGCACTGCAGGCACTGCAACATCCGGCCTTCGAACGCCTCGCAGAGCTGCCCGTCGACCAGCAGCTTCGTAGCCAGCTGGCACGCGCGCAGGCGTTTGAAGCGAACGACCAGCCTCTCGAAGCAGCTCGTGAACGGACCTTTGTCGCCCCCCTGCTGAGCGGCGAAGCGGCAATACAGAATCATCAGAAGATCTGGTCTTTGGTGTCAGGCCTGCCGATCAGTCAGCTGCAGCCCGTCGCCGACCAGGATCTGTCCGGCTGGCTATCGCTGGCTGCCGCACTGAAGTCGTCCGGAACCCTGACTCAACAGCAACGAGCCATAGATGCATGGGTGCAACAGAATCCCGGCCACCCGGCTGCGCAACAGCTACCCGATGCCTTGGTAACACTGCGTGAACTGGCTGACCGCCCGCTGTCGCATATCGCCCTTCTGCTGCCCATGGACGGTCCGCTGGCCAGCGTCGCGCGCGCCCTGCGCGACGGCTTTCTTGCTGCCCACCTTGAATCAGGCCAGGACCTGAAGATCGAGCTGTTCGACAGCGCACGCGTTTCTTCAATTGACGCCTTCTACCAACAGGCTGCCGCATCCGGCGTGGAACTGGTGGTTGGTCCACTGGACAAGGCTCTGGTGCGGCAACTCGCCGAGCGTGATCAGCTGCCGATTACCACGCTGGCGCTCAATTACAGCGATGCCGGCCAAAAGAATCCGCCACAGCTGTTTCAGTTCGGCCTGGCTGCCGAAGACGAAGCGCGCGAGGTGGCACGCCGCGCCTGGGATGACGGGCATCGCCGTGCTATCGCCCTGACACCTCGAGGCGAATGGGGCAATCGCGTACTGGATGCCTTCCGCCGCCAGTGGCAGGAACAAGGCGGCGCACTGGTAGCCGCCGAACCCCTGGCCGAGCCCGTCGCGCTCGCCAACCAGATCGCCGACCTCCTCCAGGTACGCAGCATCGCCGGAGACTCCAGCAGCAGCCTGCAATCGCAACCCACGCGCCGACAGGACGTCGACTTCCTGTTCCTGGCGGCCACCCCACAGCAGGCTCAACAGGTCAAACCCACCCTGATCTTCCAGTACGCCGGCGACCTTCCGGTATACGCCACGTCTCATCTGCACGCGGCAACGGACAATCGCAGCCAGTACCTTGACCTTGAAGGCATCCGCTTCACCGAAACCCCCTGGCTGCTGGATGCCCAACTGCCGTTGCGTCAGCAGATCGAAAGCAAATGGCCGCAAGCCCGCGGCAGTCTTGGACGGCTCTACGCGATGGGCGCCGATGCCTATTTGCTGGCGCCACGCCTGAATCAGCTCACGGCACTCCCGGAAACACAGCTGGAGGGATACTCCGGCACGCTCAGCCTTACCCCTGAACAACGTATCGAGCGCCGCCTGCCGTGGGCCGAATTCCGCGACGGAGCGATACAGCCCATCGGGGAAACGCTGATTGACCAGCACTGACAGACAAACCAGCGGACGCCAGGCCGAAGACCGTGCGCTGCATCATCTGGAGCAACGAGGCCTGCGTCTGCTGAAGCGTAACTGGCTGTGCCGTAGCGGCGAGCTTGATCTAGTCATGCTCGATGGCGATACAGTAGTATTCATCGAAGTTCGCTACAGACGCCACAGCGCCTGGGGCGGCGCCCTGGAAAGCATCGACCGGCGCAAACAGCAGAAGCTGATCCGAGCGGCTCAGCTGTTCCTGCAAACGGAGAGCCGCTGGTCCGCACACCCATGCCGCTTTGATGTAATCGCAATCGAAGCGGACAGCAGCACGGCAACACCCAACTGGATCCGCAACGCGTTCGATGGCTGACGACACCGAACAGCCTGGACCAGCATTGTTCCCGCACGCCCACGCGGCCAGCCCGACACTTGAAGGTCAACACACCGATGGATATGCAATCCCGTATACGTCAGCTTTTTCAGGCCAGCATCGAAACCAAGCAGCAGGCAATGAACGTACTCGCCCCGAGTATCGAACAGGCCGGACAGGTAATGGTCCATACGCTGCTCAGCGAGGGCAAGATCCTCACCTGCGGCAACGGCGGTTCGGCTGGCGATGCCCAACACTTCTCCTCAGAGCTGCTCAACCGCTTCGAGCGCGAGCGTCCCAGCCTGCCGGCAATAGCCCTGACTACCGATAGCTCTACGCTGACCTCGATCGCCAACGACTATAGCTACAACGAAGTGTTCTCCAAGCAGATTCGCGCGCTCGGCCAGCCGGGTGATGTATTGCTGGCGATCTCCACCAGCGGCAACTCCGCCAATGTGATCCAGGCTATCCAGGCCGCCCACGACCGCGAGATGCTGGTAGTCGCCCTCACCGGTCGCGATGGCGGCGGCATGGCTTCACTGTTGCTGCCGGAAGACGTCGAGATTCGCGTGCCGGCCAAGGTCACCGCACGCATTCAGGAAGTACATCTGCTCGTTATCCACTGCCTGTGCGATCTGATCGACAACCAACTGTTCGGGAGTGAAGAATGAATCCGTTCCGCCCCCACCTGCTCGTACTCGCACTCTGTCTCGCCGCCACCGGCTGCAGCTCGGTTCTGACCGCCACACGCGATGCCCCGATTGATGACAACCGGGGAACCCGCACTATCGGCAGCAAGATCGACGATTCGCTGATCGAAACCAAGGCCGCAGTGAACATTGCCAAAGCCCATCCCGACCTGGAGAATGGCTCAAACATCGTTGTCGCCAGCTATAACGGCGTCGTGCTGCTTGCCGGCCAGACACCTCGCAGCGAGCTAAAGCAGGCCGCCGAACAGGCCGCAGGCTCGGTTCAGCGCGTCAAGCGGGTACACAACGAAATACAGGTGCTGCAGCCCTCATCCGCACTGGCCCGCAGTAACGACTCCTGGCTGACTACCAAGATCAAGACCCAGATGTTGACCAACCAGGACGTTCCGGGCTCGCGCATCAAGGTCATCACCGAGAACGGTATCGTCTACCTGCTCGGCCTCGTCACCCGCCAGGAAGGCAACCGCGCAACAAGCGTGGTCCAGAGCGTTTCTGGCGTACAGCGCATCGTCAAGCTGTTTGAATATATCGACTGACGACTGTTCAAGGCCGGCTTGCGCGACACCCGGCATGCCTCAAGCGGAACGGCCTTTCGCTTGAGGCATACTCTTTACCGAGGCTTACTTGACAACCTTGAGACTGGGTCGCCCCGCCGGGCGCGGCGTGTCGCCAGCCTCTGGACCGGCGGCGCCATCGTCTGGCGCATGGTCATCCGGCGGTTCGATCTCGAACACCATTCCCTGACCATTTTCCCGCGCATAGATCGCCATGACCGCGGCAGTCGGCACATGCAGACTATGCGGAACGCCACCGAAGCGGCTTTCGAAACTGATAGCAGTATTTTCCATTTGCAGATGGCGAACGGCGCTGGGAGCGACGTTCAGCACGATCTGCCCATCACTGGCAAAACCCGCAGGCACCTGAACACCGGGATATTCGACGTCGACCAGCAAATGCGGCGTGCAGTCGTTATCGACGATCCACTCATACAGCGCCCGAACCAGGTAGGGACGACTTGAAGTCATAAGCACCTCTCTTAGCGCATGTTGCGCTCAACAGCGGACAGACTGACCTGAAAGGCCTCGCGGGCAAAATTGACTTCCATATAATCGAGCAGCGGCTTGGCCGCCCTGGGGAGTTCAATTGCGAGCGCAGGCAAACGCCATAGAATCGGTAGCAGACAGCAATCCACCAGGCTGATCTCATCGCTCATGAAATAGGCTTTCTCGGAAAACACTGGCGAAACCCCCGTGAGACTTTCACGCAGCTCCTTGCGAGCCTGTTCCCGCGCCTTTTCGGGGGCTCGCCGATCAGTCACGATATCCACCAGCGCACACCAGTCACGCTGAATCCGATGCACCAGAAGTCGGGTATTGGCCCTTGCTACCGGATAGACCGGAAGCAGCGGCGGATGCGGATAGCGCTCTTCCAGATATTCGGTGATCACGCTCGGCTCGTATAGCGCAAGCTCACGATCCACCAGGGTAGGAACACTGGCGTAAGGATTCACCTCACTCAGTCTGACCGGGCACTGAGCAGGGTCGACATCAACTATCTCGACGCTTACGCCCTTCTCGGCAAGCACATAGCGCACCCGATGCGAATAATGATCGGCGGGATCGGAATAGCAGACCAGTCGATTGGTCGCAGCCATAGCGCCCTCCTAATTGGATTTCATGAATGCAGAAAAACGCGCGCGCCCATCAGGGCGCGCGCAGGGTACAGCTAAACAGCGGAAAGTCAGTGGACGTCTTTCCAGTACTCACGCTTGAGCAGATAGGCGAACACGAAGAAGACCGCCAGGAACAACAGCACATAGGTGCCGATGCGCTGGCTCTCCAGCTTGACCGGGTTGGCCGAGTAGGCCAGGAAGGTCACCAGGTTCTTGATCTTCTCGTCGTACTCCGCCTCGGTCAGCTCACCAGTACCCGGAACGACAGTCAGTTGCTCACAGTCTTCATGGGTGATCGGCGTGCCGGTCAGCGGATCGAACTGCTTGCGGCCATTCTCGACGACCTGGACCTGCTTGCAGGCTACCGACTGGCCTTCCGGCAGCGTGCTTGGCAGAACCTGACGGCCCTGCAGCGGCGCCAACACATGAGGCATGCCTACGCTCGGGAAGACCGTGTTGTTGTAGCCATAGGGACGCGCAGGGTCCACATAGAAGCCGCGCATATAGGAATACAACCAGTCATTGCCACGCACCCGCGCAACCAGCGTCAGATCCGGTGGAGCCGCGCCGAACCAGACCTTGGCTTCATCGGGCGACATACCGATCTTCATGTGATCACCGAACTTCGCGTCGCTGAAGACGATGTTTTCCATCATGACGTCTTCAGGAATGCCCAGATCGGTGGCCACACGCTCGTAGCGCTGGTACTGCGCGCTATGACAGCCCATGCAGTAGTTGGCGAAGGTCTTCAGACCATCCTGCATGGCTGCCTTGTCGGTCAGATCGATCTCGACCTTGTCCAGAGCAACACTGGGAGCAGCGGCGAAACCGAATGCCGGCACCAATGCAAGAATCAATGCAGCAAATTGCTTTTTCATCAGCCATCCACCCTTTGCGGAACTACTTTGGTCTTCTCGAGCTTGGTGTAGAACGGCATCAGGATGAAGTAACCGAAGTAGATAGCAGTACAGATCCGAGATACCAACGTGCGCTCAGGCGTAGGAGCCAGCACGCCCAGCACGCCGAGGATGATGAACGAGATGCAGAACAGAACCAGCGCAACCTTGCTCATCCAGCCCTTGTATTTCATGGACTTGACCGGACTGCGATCCAGCCAGGGCAGCACGAACAGCACGGCAATCGCGGCACCCATGGCGATCACGCCCAGGAGCTTGTCAGGAACGGCACGCAGAATCGCGTAGTAGGGCGTGAAGTACCACACCGGCGCGATGTGATCCGGCGTCTTGAACGCGTTCGCAGGCTCGAAGTTCGGCTTCTCCAGGAAGTAACCGCCCATCTCGGGGAAGAAGAACACGACTGCGCAGAAGACGAAGAGGAAGACCACTACGCCGACGATATCCTTGACGGTGTAGTACGGATGGAACGGAATGCCGTCCAGGGGCACGCCATTTTCATCCTTGTTCTTCTTGATATCGACGCCCAGCGGGTTGTTCGAGCCCACTTCATGCAGCGCCAGGATGTGCAACACGACCAGACCGAGAATCACGATCGGCAGCGCAATGACATGCAGCGCGAAGAAGCGGTTCAGGGTGATACCGGAGATCAGGTAGTCGCCACGAATCCACTGTGTCAGGTCGTCACCGATCACCGGGATGGCACCGAACAGCGAAATGATCACCTGCGCACCCCAGTAGGACATCTGCCCCCAAGGCAGCAGATAGCCCATGAAGGCCTCGGCCATCAGAGCCAGGTAGATCATCATGCCGAAAATCCACACCAACTCACGCGGCTTCTGATAGGAGCCGTAGAGAATGCCGCGGAACATGTGCAGGTAAACCACGACGAAGAACGCCGAAGCACCGGTGGAGTGCAGGTAGCGCAGCATCCAGCCGTATTCGACATCACGCATGATGTACTCAACGGACGCGAAGGCGCCTTCGGCAGACGGCTCGAAGCTCATCGTCAGCCAGATGCCGGTAAGGATCTGGTTGACCAGAACCAGCAGCGCCAGGGAGCCGAAGAAATACAGGAAGTTGAAGTTCTTCGGTGCGTAATACTTGCTGAGATGGTCTTCCCACATCTTGGTCGCGGGGAAGCGGGCATCAACCCATTCCATGAACTTGCTCATCACGCGTTCTCCTGGTCCACGCCGATGACGACGACAGAGTCCGTCTCGTACGAATGTGGGGGAACCGGCAGGTTCAAGGGTGCAGGCTGCCCCTTGTAGACGCGGCCAGCCATGTCATATTTCGAGCCATGGCAGGGGCAGAAATAGCCACCCAGCCAATCAGCACCCAGATCGGGCGCCGCTACTTCCGGCCGGAAAGACGGGGCGCAGCCAAGGTGCGTACAAAGTCCGACCACGATCAGCAGTTCCGGCTTGATCGAACGAACCTGAGGATCGACATAGGTCGGCTGCTCGGACGCTTCGGAGTTCGGATCGGCAACCGTATCGGTGAGCTTGCCCAGGTTGGCGAGCGCTTCCTCGGTACGGCGCAGGATGAACACCGGCTGTCCTCGCCACTCGGCGACCATTTGCTGGCCCGGCTCGATCTTGCTGATATTCACCTTCACCGGTGCTCCGGCCGCCTTGGCCTTGGCACTTGGGAACCACGATCCCACAAACGGGACCGCGGCCCCCACCGCTCCTGCAGCACCCACTACCGAAGTAGCGGCTACCAGGAAGCGACGCCGGCCAGCATTCACGCCGTCATTGCTCATTCAGTCGTCTCCCATCAGTTTCTTATGGCCTACCGAAAGCAGGCGTCTACTACGTGCGTCTACCGAAAAACTAGGCCGCGAAAAAATTCGCCAAATGGTAAAGAAAAGCCCCTCTCCTGACAAGGCAATAAGCCGTCACAGGTCAGCCGCAAGCCCCAAAAGCCGGGCCTCTCCACGCGCGACACACTGTCGCAGGAAGAAAATCACCCATAAAAAAAGCGCCCAGTTCCGGAAGAAGCTGGGCGCTCTTTTTTGAAGCCTGAATTAGCGCTTCGAGTACTGCGGACGCTTACGCGCTTTACGCAGACCGATCTTCTTACGCTCAACTTCACGAGCATCACGAGTAACGAAGCCAGCCTTGCGCAGAGCAGGACGAAGAGTCTCGTCATAATCCATCAGCGCACGAGTGATACCGTGACGAATAGCGCCAGCCTGACCACTTACACCACCGCCCAGGACGGTAACGTAAATGTCGAACTTCTCGACAGTCTCGGTCAGCTCCAGCGGCTGACGTACAACCATGCGAGCGGTTTCACGCCCGAAGAAGTTGTCCAGCTCGCGGTTGTTGATGGAAATCTTGCCAGTACCGGGGCGCAGAAAGACGCGCGCGGTTGCAGTCTTGCGACGGCCAGTGCCGTAATTTTGAGTCGCCGACATAATGAACTATTCCGTTAAATCTTCAGTTCTTGGGGCTGCTGAGCGGTATGCGGGTGATTGGCACCCTTGTACACCTTCAGCTTACGATACATGTCGCGACCCAGCGGGTTTTTCGGCAGCATGCCTTTGACCGCGGTCTCGATCACACGCTCTGGCGCCTTGGCGATCAGCTTCTCGAAGTTGATCGACTTGATGCCACCCGGGAAACCGGAGTGGGAGTAGTACATCTTGTCGGTGGTTTTGGCACCGGTAACACGCACTTGCTCGGCATTGATAACGACGATGTAGTCGCCGGTATCGACGTGAGGGGTGTATTCCGCCTTGTGCTTGCCACGCAGGCGGCTAGCGATCTCGGTTGCCAGACGACCCAGGGTCTGGCCGGCAGCGTCGACGACGAACCAGTCGCGCTTGACGGTTTCCGGTTTAGCAGTAAAAGTCTTCATTCGTTATAGCCTCAGGGGCCGCCCTGAAAATAAGACGGCGAATCTTACTGAATGGTGCTCGCCCTGGCAAGGCCAGGACAGCCGGAAACAGACGCTATCGGGGGCTCGGGTCAGCGCGTCCGCTACGGCAGTGGTGTCGGCGGGCTTGGCATCCCCCACCTTGGTTTGCGTCGACGGGCTAGGCATCCCCGGCGACAGGCTGCGGAATTATCCGGATTACCAGCGAAATAGCAAGCAGCTTCGTCTCACAAACACCTGACCTCGGCAGTAGCGCCTCCGGCAGCTCCCCGCCGACAGCATCCCATCCAGCTTCCTTTGCTCCTACGAACCAGCGTCCAGACAATCGGTCACAACTTCACCTCTTATACTCCGCCTGCTATCGAAAGATCTGCGACGAGGAGAAACAAGGATGATTGCCGCCGAACTGCTTGCTCCCTCCAGCCTGTTTCTGGGCTGGCTGCTCTATGCCGGCGGACTGGTCTGGGCGTGCATGCGGGCGCCCTGGGTGGAGCTTTTCAGCGATATCCGCCGCCAGCACCTGGTGTGTGGTGCAATGCTGGCAATCTTTCTGCTCTGGCTGGTCCGCCGTGACTTCGATTCCGGGCTGTCCGTGCATTTCATCGGCCTGACGGCGGTAACCCTGCTGCTGGACTGGCCACTGGCAATCCTCGCCGCCTTCGCTGCGCAGGTCGGCCTGACGCTCATCGGTCATCAGCAGCTGACCGCGCTGGGCCTCAATGGCGTACTGCTGGTACTGATTCCGGTCGGCATCACCCATCTGTGTGCACGACTGGTCGAGCGCCTGCAGCCACGCAATCTGTTCATTTACATATTTTTCTCGGGCTTCTTCGCCGCAGGCCTGGCCGCGCTTTTCTGCATTCTGGCCGGACTCGGTATCCTGCTGTTCGACGGACGCTACCCGATGCCGCCCTGGCTCGATGACTTCGCTGGCTTCATCTGGCTGCTGATGTTTCCCGAAGCCTTCATCAACGGCACCGTGATCAGCGCACTGGTCGTGTTCTACCCCGACTGGGTGGAAACCTTCAATCGAAGCCGTTACCTGCAGCCCCCCTGGAATGATGAGTAGCAGTCAGCAGACAACAGCAGGCCTGGCAACCCGTCAATGCTGACGCGGCGGCACATCGCCCGAAAACACATCATCCTCCAGCTCATCACCCGGAATCGTGTGCTCTTCCGAAGCCCAGGCGCCGAGGTCAATCAGTTTGCAGCGATCCGAGCAGAACGGTCGGTTCGGACTCTGCGGCCCCCACTCCACTGGCGCGCCACAGGTTGGGCATTCCACTACAGCAGTACTCATTCCTGACCTCCTCGCAGCGTCAGATAGAAAGTGTGCAGGCGTTCGACCTCGGTCTTCAGCCAGCCCATGTCACGGTCGTTGACCAGCACATCGTCGGCATGGCGCAGACGCTCTTCACGACTGGCCTGGGCCTTGAGAATGGCGCGGATCTGCTCTTCGCTGGCCTGATCGCGCCGTGCGGCACGCTGCAGTTGCAAGGCCTCGGGCACATCGACCACCAGCACCCTGTCAACCTGGCGGTATTGGCCGGACTCGACCAGCAGCGGCGAAACCATGATCGCATAGGGGGACTGCGCCCTGGCCAGATGTTCAGCAACCTCCTGGCGAATCAGCGGATGCAGCAACTGCTCAAGCCACTTGCGCTGCTCCGGATCGTCAAATATCAGCCCGCGCAACACAGCCCTATCCAGGCTGCCATCCGCCGCGAGGACGCCCTCCCCGAAGCGCTGAGCAATCAGCGCCAACGCCGGCCTGCCAGGCTCAACGACCCAGCGCGCGGCATGATCGGCATCCACCCAGTGCACACCCAGCCTGCCGAACGCCTCGGCCACCGCACTCTTGCCACTGCCGATACCGCCGGTCAAACCCAGCACCCACGGCTTATTGGTCGGGCTCATCTGCATATCACCCAGACAGAAAACGACGCGCAGTAGTAACGCCTCGCAGGGACAGATGCAACAGATTCAGCCCCCACACTGGCGCCCAGACCCGGAAGAATCAGGCAGCCCTACTCCAGATCCACAAGCCGGGCAGCCATTTTCTGCTTGCTGTCGAGCTGGAAGAACAGCGTGGCGGCCAGCATCGACAGGCCGCCGATGCAAAGAAAGGTCAGCTGAAAGGCCTGCAGCACAGCCTCGCCCTGGGCGTCCGGAAGGGTAAAACCGCCCAGCAACGCGCCGGCAGCAGCAACGCCCAGGCTCATGGAAAGCTGCACGACCACCGACAGCAGGCTGTTGCCGCTGCTGGCGTCCCGATAACTGAGCCCCACCAGAGTGACGGTATTCATCGCGGTGAACTGCATCGAATTGACCATGCCGATCAGGCTCAGGTGCAGCAACAGAAGCACCATCGGCGTGGCAGCATCGAGCGTGGCCAGGCTGGCGATCAGACCGCCCAGCAACAGCGTGTTGCCAATCAGAATGCGCCGGTAGCCGAGGCGATCGATCAGTGGCTTGGCCAGCGGTTTGATCAGCATGGCGCCGAGCGCCAGCGGGATCATCATCATCCCCGCCTGCGCCGGCGAGTGACCCAGCGCCACCTGCAACAGCAGCGGCAGCAAAAAAGGCAGCGCGCCACTGCCCAGGCGCGCGAACAGGTTGCCGAAAATACCCACGGCGAAACTGCGGGTACGGAACAGCGACGGGCTGAACAGCGGTCTGTCGATGCGCCCTGCACGCAACCAGTAGGCAGCCAGACAGGCGCTACCGACCACGATCAGCAGCAGTACGCGAGCGTGCGGCATGTGCATCTCGCCCAAGCCTTCCAGCGCGACAGTGATCAGCACCATGGCTGCGCCGAACAACAGAAAGCCGACCAGATCGAAACGTATCCGCTCGGGGCTTTTCAGGTCAGGCATAAAGCGAAACGCGGCGATGCCCCCTACCAGCCCCACCGGCAGGTTGATCAGGAATATCCAGTGCCAGGAAGCGTACTCCACCAGCCAGCCGCCCAGAGTCGGACCGATCAGCGGGCCGACCATGCCGGGCAACGCGATAAAGGTCATGACCCTGACAAACTCGCTACGCGGATAGGCACGCAACACCACCAGGCGTCCAACCGGCAGCATCAGCGCCCCACCCATGCCCTGGACCACGCGGGACATCACCAGTTGGTCGACAGTGGTGGAGATTGCGCAGAGCAGCGAGCCAAGGGTGAACAGCACGATGGCAAGGAAGAAGACGCGCCGCGTGCCAAAACGATCGGCCAGCCATCCAGAGGCTGGAATCAGCAACGCCACGGTCAACATGTAGGCGATGACCACGCCCTGCATGCGCAGCGGGTTCTCCGCCAGATCCTGCGCCATCGCCGGCAGGGCGGTGTTGAGAATGGTGCCGTCGAGGGTCTGCATGAAGAACGCGATGGCCACCAGCCAGGGCAGTACACGGGCGGTGCGGGCGTCCAGTGAAACAGACTGCTGCATGGAATTCCCCGCTGGAGAAATGCAGCATCTTAACAGGCCGCTGAAATGGCAGCGCGGCGGCCCAGCAGCCTCAATCGCGCACCAGAAAAGCTGGAAACAGCTCATCGAGACGTGCCCAGAGGCTCAACAGATCCCGCGGCGCCTGCGCCGGCGCAAGGCTCTGATCAAGCATCCGTGCGATCCGAACGCACTGCACGACGAAGCGTTCGACACCCAGAGCCCGCAGGCGCTGAGCCATGCACCAGAGCCGCTCGGTATCGAACAGATGCCAGTGCACCGTGGTGCGGCATTCATAAGCGACATCGCTGTCGAGCAGGTATTGGAGGCTTTGCCAATTGGCCTTGCCGCTGCCCTCGACACCCGTGATCAGTGTGCTGTACTCGGGCAGCGCCTTGACGTCAAAGCCCACCCAGTCCACCAGCGGCAATACCTGGCGAAACAGCCGGGGCTTGATCCCGGCGCTGTGCAGTCCGATCTTGAAGCCCATGGCGCGGACTTCGGCGATCGCTTCGGGCAACGCCTGCTGCAAGGTCGGCTCACCACCGCTGAACACCACCGCTTCAAGCAGGCCTATGCGCTGCCGGAGAAATTCGAGAACCTCATCCCAGCGCTTCTCCTGCTCGCCACAGGCAGGGATCAGCTGCGGGTTATGGCAGTAACGACAACGCCAGCCACAGCCCTGACAGAACAGCACACATGCAAGATGGTCCGGAAAGTCCAGCGTGGTCAGAGGGACCAGCCCCCCGACCCGTAACGTACTGATCACGCAACCGCTGCCTGCGTTGCGGCCTCGGTGAAGTGCTGGCGCTCATTGTGCTCGGACTGCTTGCCGGGGTTGAAAGCGGCAACCGGGCGGTGATAGCCCATGACACGGGTCCAGACCTCGCAGCGCTGGCGTTGGGCTTCGGGCAGTTGAATCGCTTGTTTCATGGTGCTCACTCCTTTGGATGGGAAATAGTTCAGGCACAGCAGCTCTGCTGTTTCTGCAGCAGCGCTTCATCGCATTTCGGACAGAACTCGTGCTCACCGCTCAGATAGCCGTGCACGGGGCAGATGGAAAACGTCGGTGTAATCGTCAGATAGGGCAGCCGGAAACGCCCGAGCGCTTTGCGCACCAGGCTTTTACAGGCCTGAATGGAGGAGATCTGCTCGGCCATATACAGATGCAGGACGGTGCCGCCGGTGTATTTGGTCTGCAGCTCGTCCTGCAGCGCCAGCGCCTCGAACGGATCGTCGGTAAAGCCGACCGGCAGCTGCGAAGAGTTGGTGTAGTACGGCGCCTCGACCGTGCCGGCCTGGAGAATATCCGGGAAGCGCTTGCGGTCTTCCTTGGCAAATCGGTAGGTAGTGCCCTCCGCCGGCGTGGCTTCGAGGTTGTAAAGATGGCCGGTTTCTTCCTGAAAGCGCACCAGCACTGCCCGCACATGGTCCAGCAGCTCCAGGGCCAGCGCCCTGCCCGCAGCCGTATGCAGACCCTCGGCATCCTCGCTGAAGTTGCGCACCATCTCGTGCAGGCCATTCACGCCGATGGTGGAAAAGTGATTGCGCAGGGTGCCGAGGTAACGCTTGGTATAGGGATACAGTCCGGCATCCATATGGTGCTGAATGACCTTGCGCTTGACCTCCAGACTTTGCATGGCCATTTCCAGCAGCGCATCGAGATGTTCGTACAGACCCTTGCGGTCGCCCTGATGCAGATAGCCCAGACGCGCGCAATTGATAGTCACCACCCCCAGCGAGCCGGTCTGCTCGGCGGAGCCGAACAACCCACCGCCGCGCTTGAGCAGCTCGCGCACGTCCAGCTGCAGGCGACAGCACATGGAGCGCACCTGGTTGGGCTGCATGTCGGAGTTAAGGAAATTCTGAAAATACGGTAAGCCGTAGCGCGCGGTCATCTCGAACAGGCGGTCGGCGTTCTCGCTATCCCAGGGAAAGTCATGGGTGATGTTGTAGGTCGGGATCGGAAAAGTGAACACCCGACCCAAACCATCACCCGCCTGCATCACTTCTATATAGGCGCGGTTGATCAGCTCCATTTCCGCTTGCAGGTCGCCATAGGCAAAGGGCATTTCCTCGCCACCGATGTAAGGTATCTGCTCGCGCAGATCCTCCGGGCAAACCCAGTCGAACGTCAGGTTGGTAAAGGGTGTCTGGGTGCCCCAGCGCGACGGCACGTTGAGGTTGTAGATGAACTCCTGAATAGCCTGACGGATCTCGCTGTAGCCCAGTCTGTCCTTGCGTACGAAAGGTGCCAGATAGGTATCGAAGGAGCTGAACGCCTGGGCGCCGGCCCATTCGTTCTGCAGGGTGCCGAGGAAGTTGACCATCTGCCCCAATGCACTGGAGAGGTGCTTCGGCGGACCCGCCTCGACACGCCCTGGAATGCCGTTGAAGCCTTCGTTGAGCAAGGTGCGCAGCGACCAGCCGGCGCAGTAACCGGCGAGCATGTCCAGATCATGGATATGCAGATCACCTTCACGATGTGCAGCACCTATCTCCGGGCTGTAAACCTCATCCAACCAGTAATTGGCGGTAACCTTGCCCGATACGTTGAGGATCAGCCCGCCCAGCGAATAGCCCTGGTTGGCGTTGGCGCGCACACGCCAGTCTTCGCGCGACAGGTATTCATTCATCGAGGAGGCGACATCGACGATGGCCTTGCGGTCGCGACGCAGACGTCCGTGGCTTTCGCGATAGACAATATAGGCGCGCGCGGTGGCGTAGTGACCAGACTCCATCAGCAGCCGCTCGACGGCATCCTGCGCCTGCTCGATCTGTACCACCCGCTGCGGCAATCGCAGCAGCACCCGTGCAGCCAGCGCCTGTGCCGCTTCGCCATCGAATTCGCCAGTGGCATGTCCCGCCGCCTTGATCGCACGCACAATCTTGCCCAGCTCGAAAGCCACCAATCGCCCGTCACGCTTACGCAGCGAGACGGGCTGATGCAGTTCGACAACCTCGTTCATTAAGCCCCCAAGACACAACATATAGATTAATTAAAATCTTAAAACACAATATGGTGTGAAACTTAGAGGATGACGCCCAGACATGAATTGACGATGGTCAATTTGCATCAGGCATTTTCCAAAGGCGTGACCCGTATCATTTCCGGCAGGCAATCTTGTCAGCGGTCAAGGAAGAATCGGCATCGGGCCTTTTAGGATGCAGCCTCGAACAATCCTGGACTCGTGCCGGGGGGAGAAACCATGCTCACCGAAACATCTCTTGTTGCGGAGCTGCGCCGCCACCACCTGTTCAGCCGGCTTCCCGAAGCGGCGATACAGGAAGTCTGCGCTTCGGCCAACCTCCGCCGCCTGCCCGCAGGTGCTGCGCTGTTTCATCAGGGTGACAAGGCCGAACGGTTCTACTTTCTGTTCAGCGGCCAGGTGAAACTGCATCGAGTGGTATGCGACGGCCAGGAAAAGCTGGTGGAAATCATCCGCAGCGGCGAGTCCTTCGCCGAAGCCCTGCTGTTTACCGGCGCACCCAACTACCCGGTCAGCGCCACGGCGCTCAAAGCCAGCCTGGTGGCGAGCCTGCACGGCCCACATTACCGGCGCATGCTGGAAGAGCATCCAAGCATCTGCCTGGATATCCTCGCCACACTGAGCATTCGCCTGCATCAGCGCATGAACGAAATCGACACCCTGACACTCGCCAACGCCAGTCATCGCGTGGTGCGCTTTCTCTATCAGGCGCAGGATGACAGCAGCGGCGTGGTCACCCTCGACGTGCCCAAACGCCTGATCGCCTCCAAGCTCGGCATCCAGCCAGAGACCTTCTCGCGCATCCTGCATCGACTGATCGAGTCGGGAATGATCAACGTCCAGCGGCGCCGCATCGAGATCCTCGACAGCCAGGGTCTTGCTGCCTACCAGGAGTGAGCGCGACGCATTGCCGCAGCGTTCTTGATAGCCGTCAAAGCGGACAGCCAAGGTCAGCAACATACTGCTCGGGCCTTGCATCCGGACAGGAGAACGCCATGTCCAAGACATCCCATCTACCTTTGGTGTATTCCTGCTCCGGCTGCTCCAACGTGGCGCAGCTGGCCAACACCCTCGCAGTACGCCTCGATCGCGCCGGAATTGCGGAAATGTCCTGCATCGCCGGTGTTGGCGGTCGAGTCGGCTCGCTGGTCAACAAGGCCAACTCGGGGCGCCCCATCCTTGCCATCGACGGCTGCCCGATGCATTGCGCACGCGCCTGCCTGGCGCAACATGGCGTCACCCCCAATGTCCACATCACTCTTAGCAGCTATGGCCTGCGCAAGCGCTACCGCGAGGACTGCAGCGAAGAGGAAACAAGTGCGCTGTTCGAGGACATGAAGAGCATTATCGCCAGCGACCGAATGCAGCCTGTGTATCGGCTGCATTCGGTCTGAATGCCTGAGTATTGATTTGCGGGCGCGCCTGCCCCTACGGGTGGCGTGCACCTCCGCAGGAGCAGCCCCTGGCCGCGAAGGGAACCGCGCAGATGACCGGCTTACAAAAGCAGGCTCGTGCCAACACCTGACGGGAACATAGTCGGCCTATACGGCTGCGGGCTGCGCCCGACCTGCCTGGGCCACTTCCTCTCCGGCACCTTGCAGCACCTTCCACAGCCAGGGCGGCAGCATGTCCGGGTCAAGGCTGTCGATCAGGTTCTTGATCGACAGGCCCAGCTCCGTATCACCTTCGATCACCAGTCGGCGGCGGAAGAACAGAGTATCCGGATCTTCCTGGCGACTGGCGAGCAGCAGAAACTCGCGCCAGTTGCCTCGAATGGTCACCTGCACCGGCGCCTGCTCGGCAATGCGCAGCTTCTGCCGATCGCAGCTCAGGCACCAGCCCAGTTTCAGGTCGGCCACTTCCAGGCGCATCCAGTTGCCTTCCAGCGCCTCGAAGGCGCCCTCGGCCAGCGGCTCGGCAAACACCTGGTTCAGGCTGCGTTCGAGCGCGATGCGCTGCAACAGGAAAGGCGTGCGCGCCGCCAGTGGCAACAGCTGCTCACCGAGCTTCAGTAGTTGTGCGCGTGGTTTCAGCATAATCCAGCCTCCTCTGCCCGCAGCATGCCAGGCTGGCCGTGCCAGTAGCCGTTGCAGCCTTCGACGGCAAGTGGCGGCAGGGCACCCTTGCGCACGGCATCGAATGCCGCGACCACTTCGTTCATACCTGATGCCCTGGGGCTCAGGCGCAGAAGATCGGCACCGCTGGCCACCAGCGCCGGGTAATCGGCCAGCAGATTGCTGACCGAGGCCGACATGGTCTGGATGCCATTGATGGTGAACAACGCTTCGCCCTCCTGACTGAGCAGCGGAATGCCTTCCGGGTAGTTCTGGCAGCAAAACTGGCAGTCGTCCTTGGGGCGGTTTTCCGCTCGGGCGGTAAAGCAGCGCGCCGAATACGCCAGAGGCAGATGACCGTAGGCAAAAATCTCGATTTCCGGCGGCGTCACACCAAGACTCACCAGCTGTTCGCGGGCGCTTCTGATCATCGCGCCGGAAATCTCCACCGGCGGCACCCAGCGGTACATGCCGCTTTTAACCAGCTCGGCCAGCGCATGACCGTTATAGAGATTCAGTGCGGGGCCACCCACGAAGGGCAGCCGCTTTTCAGACAGGTAGTGGACTGCGCCCATGTCATTGGCCTCGACCAGCAGCTCGCCGTTGTCGCACAGGCGCTTCAAACCGGACAGCTCCGAGGCGGCTTCGATCAGGGTCAGTCCGGACAAGACGATCTGCGCCGATGATGCCTGCATCAGTTCACGCCCCAGCCCTATCCAGTCATCCAGCCCGATGTCGCGGCGCTTGGAGCAGACGGTTTCACCCAGGTAGATGACATCCAGCGGCAAGCCGGCCATGTCGGCGTAGAAGTTCAGCGTCTGCTGACGATCCCAGTAGAACAGCACAGGGCCCAGACTGAGTTTCATGGTTGGCTCCTCGTTCATTGCCAAGCCCGGTGGTAAGCGCCCAGAGTGGTTTGCGAACCCTCGGACAGGCCGTCCAGCACTTCGCGCCAGCCCGGCTGCACGGCATAGCGCTGCGGCGCCTGCAGGAAGGAATCCAGCGCGGCGCGCCAGACGCGGGTGACCTGCTCGACATAGGCCGGACTGCGCTGGCGTCCTTCGATCTTCATCGCCGTGACACCGATAGAGGCCAGCTCGGGAATCAAGTCCAGCGTATTAAGGCTGGTCGGCTCCTCAAGCGCATGGAAGCGCTCGCCATTGACCATGAAACGGCCCTTGCAGAGCGTCGGATAACCCGCGGACTCACCTTCGGCATAACGATCGATCAGCACATTGTTCAGGCGTGAGGTCAGACCTTCCGGCTCCTCACTCCAGCGCACCGCCTTGGCCGGCGAGCAGACGCCGCAGAGGTTCGGCGACTCGCCAGTGAGATAGGACGACAGATGGCAACGCCCTTCGGCCATGATGCACAGGCTGCCGAAGGCAAACACCTCGATGGGCACCGGACTGCCCGCCGCCACCTGCTTGACCTGCTTGAGTGACAGCACCCGCGGCAGCACCGCACGCTTGATGTTGTAGCGCTGCTGATAGAACGCCAGCGCTGCGGCGTTGGTCGCCGAGCCCTGGACCGAGAGGTGCAGGTTGAGCTGCGGGTGGCGCTGGCTGGCATAGCCCAGCACACCCGGATCGGCGGCGATCAGCGCGTCCATGCCCATGTCTGCAGCCTGATCCACCGCACGCTGCCAGCGCTTCCAACCATCGGGCTGGGCATAGGTATTGACGGCGACGTACAGCTGCCGGCCCTTCTCGCGAATCAGCTGCAGACCCTTGTCGAGCTGTTTTTCATCCATGTTGAGCCCGGCGAAATGGCGGGCGTTGGTGTCGTCTCTGAAACCGACATAGATGGCATCGGCGCCCTGCTGGACGGCGGCCTTGAGCGCGGGCAGGCTTCCTGCCGGACAGACCAGGTGCATGGCAACTCCTAGACAATCGGATACATGCGCACCGCGCCACAAGCGACGGCGGCTTTCCGGGGCTGAAAGGAAACAGCCGGCAGTCTAGGGAGCTGACTCGTTAACAACATTGATGGACATCAAGGCGAGGGTCAGGCGGAAGGCCTGGGAGTGTTGCGCCGCAATCTACCGGTGCGCGCTCCCTGACGCCCCGGCCTGGCTCTTTGACCGATTCTTTCTAAACCCCCTCATCCCCCTGAAATTCTTCCGTGGCACGAGCGACCATCTGCCGCCAGGCACCAGACTCTTCAGCCAGCAAGCGCATGGCCTTAAGACTGGCCTCAAAGGCCGCCCGGTAGTGCAACGGCTGATTCTCGCTGGCGGCCAGGTCGGCGTGTGTCTGCGCCTGAGCCAGCAGCGCCTCGAATTCCTGTTGATCCAGAGCCATGACCTTTCCTCGTCTTGTTATGAGCTAAAGGATAGACCCTCGCGCAGCACCGACCATTCCCGACAAGCGACACACGGCACGCCCCTTCATCAGTGACGATCACTTCAGCTTCAGTCGCCGCGCCAGCTTGTGCAGATTGCTGGGATCAACGTCCAGCAGTCGCGCCGCCTGCGCCCAGTTCTCACCACTGGCCTCCAGCGCCCGGATGATGGCCTGGCGCTGACTGGCATCGACCGCCTCACGCAGCGGGACAATCCCCTCATCAACCGCCACCGGCGCCTCGGCGGTCGGGGCCAGTGGCGTCAGGTGAGAACTGTCCAGATCAAGCAGATCGGGCTCCAGCGTGAGAATCTCGCTGCGCGAAGCGCCACGGCTAAGCAGTCGCAGCGCCGCGCGGCTGATCACGTGTTCCAGCTCGCGCACATTGCCCGGCCAGCCATAGGCCAGCAGGGCACGTTCTGCAGCAGGCGAAAGACGCATGCTGCGCAACCCCAGGCGCGCACGATTCAGCTCGAGAAAGTAGCCGGCAAGAATCAGTACATCATTGCCCCGCTCGCGCAGCGGTGGAATCGGCACCGGATAGACCGACAGGCGATGGTAGAGGTCGGCGCGGAAATTTCCGTCGCGCACACTTTCGCGCAGATTGCGATTGGTTGCAGCGATGATTCGCACATCCACCTGTCGCGGCTTGTCGGCGCCCAGTCGCTGGATTTCACCATTCTGCAGCGTGCGCAGCAGCTTCGCCTGCACGGTCAATGGCAGTTCCCCCACCTCGTCAAGCAGCAGGGTGCCACCATTGGCCGCATCGAAGCGCCCCGGACGATCCGTGGTGGCGCCGGAGAAGGCACCTTTCATATGCCCGAACAGCTCGCTTTCAGCCAGCGATTCGGGCAGCGCCGCGCAGTTTACCAGCACCAGCGGCTTGTTGCGGCGCCGCGAGTGACGGTGCAGCCAGCGCGCGAACAACTCCTTGCCGACCCCAGTTTCACCCAGCAGCAGCACCGGCAGCTCGGAGTCAGCCACCACTTCCAGCTCGCGCAGCAACTCGGCAATGATCCGGCTTTGCCCCAGGATTTCCCCATCGGCAGGCATCCGGGTGGCTTCCAGCACGTCGCTGCGCGCCAGCCGCAGCCCGCGATTTTCATGCTCCAGCCGGGTGATGCGGATCGCTGCTTCTATCACCAGCGTATAACGCTGCAGATCGCGCCGGGCATCGTCACCGAAGGTCCCGGCATGCAAGGCATCGAGCGTCAGTGCGCCCCACAGCTTGCCTTCCACATAAAGGCTGACGCCCATGCAGTCATGCACCGGAAGAGGCTCACCGACATGCTCATCCAGCAGGCCGTCATAAGGGTCGGGAAGGCGACTGTCAGGCTCGAACCAGGTCGGCTCGCGCTGCGAAAGAATGGCGGCGAGGCGTGGGTGCTGGGCGACGACGAAGCGACGGCCAAGCGCTTCCTGAACCAGCCCGACGGCCGCCAGGGGCCGCAAGGTATCGTCATCGAGCCGCAACAGCACCACCGCGCCACAGCGAAACCTCTGGTGCAGGGTATGCACCAGCCGTTGCAGGCGCACGGCACTGGGCAGTTCGGCGACGAGATCGGCAAGCAGCGCTTCTTCCATCATGGTCATCTATACCCTCAAGGTTTTTAAAACCCTAACCCGTGCAGGTATTTATCACCATGCTTAATTTTAATTTCTTGTTTAACAACAAGTTGGCAATGGCATGGCGCTTGCGAAGATGCAGTCAAACTTCAACCCGGAACTCGTTTTATGACAACTGCACTGATCGAGCAAACCCTGGGCACTCTGGCCTGCCTGATCCCGGGCGCCACTCGCGTGTTCCGCCAGTACAAGCTGGATTTCTGCTGTGGTGGCAACACCAGCCTGCGCGATGCAGCCCTGCAACGCGACCTTGACGCCCAGGCGATTGCCGCCGAGCTGGCCGGATTGAGCAGCTCGCCCGACAGCGATCCGGACTGGCGCGCAGAATCGGTCGGCACGCTGATCGAACACATCCTCGAACGCTTCCATGAACGCCACCGCGAGCAGTTTCCCGAGCTGATCCGCCTGGCCAGCCGCGTGGAGCAGGTTCACGGCAACAAGCCCGGATGCCCACTCGGCCTCGCCGAACACCTATGGAGCATGCAGCAGGAGCTGGAGAGCCACATGCTCAAGGAAGAACAGATTCTGTTTCCGATGCTGCGAAGCGGCATCGAAGTCCCGCAGACCCACGGTCCCATTGCGGTCATGCGCTACGAGCACGACCAGCATGGCGCTGCTCTGGCCCAGCTGGCAGCACTCACCAACGACATCACCCCACCGGCCAATGCGTGCAATACCTGGCGTGCGCTTTACCGCGGGCTGGAAGAGCTGCGTGATGACCTGATGCAGCACATTCACCTTGAGAACAACATCCTGTTCCTGAAAACCCCGACACACTGAGAAAGATCTGTCCAAGCGGGCAAACCGCTCGCGGTATTCGAGCTACCGGAGGCGATATGAAAGCAGTCATCCAACCTTTGGCCTGGGGCCTGGCACTGGCTTCGATACTGGCAATGGCCAGCGGCGTGGCGCTGGATATGGTCATCAGCACCGCGCACGCCGCACAAAGCCACCACGATCATGCCGGTCATTCCGCTGAGGCACCTGTGACAACCGGCGAGCAATGGCAAACCGACGCACCGCTGCGTGAAGGCATGACCCGCCTGCAGCACGCCGTCGAGACGGCGCTGGCGGGCAATCCGGCGCAGCCCATTGGCGAGGCGCAAGCCATCCAGTTGCAGAAGGATGTCGAGACGCATGTCTCGTACCTCATCGAGAATTGCCAATTATCGGAACAGGCCGACGCCGCGCTTCACGTGCTGCTGATCGATCTGCTCAAGGGCGCCGAAGCACTGTCCGAACCGGCGGAGCGAGATCAGGGTGTTCAACGCATTCTCGCCAGCCTGCATCAGTACCCCGAGCTCTTCGCTGCGCCGCACTGGAACGAGCCGGACAGCCACAATCATTGAGCCATGTCTCAATACGGCCCAGGCCAGCCTTTGCCTCTCGCAACACTGGCCTGTATCAATAAAAGCGCTCGCACTGTTGGGCTAGTCTTCAGTGAGTGCTGCCTTTCGGATTGCCCACGACGATCCAAAGGCTTACCGTTCGGGTACGAGCGATCTGCCGCCTCGCCGTAAAAAGGCGTATGCGGGTGGCCAATTATTAGAAACAGGATGCCTTGCATGGTGCTTCATCGCGTACACAACCAGATCCTCCGCAGCCACCATCTGTTCGAGCCGCTCAACGACGAGCAAATGGATGAGTTGATGAGCTCCAGCCAACTGCTCAACCTGGACAAGGGCGACAACCTGTTCCATCAGGGCGAGCCGGCACACTCCTTCTATTTCGTCATTTCGGGAGCCATCAAGATCTATCGCCTGACGCCTGACGGGCAGGAGAAGGTCTTCGAGGTCATCGGCAATCGCCAGACCTTTGCCGAAGCCATGATGCTGATGGACACGCCCAACTATGTCGCTTCGGCCCAAGCCGTTTGCCCCTCGCAGGTTTACCGCTTCTCCAACACCGCTTACATGCGCCTGCTGGAAGCCAACCAGCGACTGTCCTTCGCCCTGCTCGGCAAGTTGAGCGTGCGCCTGCACCAGCGCATCAACGAGATTGAAACGCTGTCGCTGAAGAACGCAACCCACCGCGTGGTGCGCTATCTGATGACGCAACTGGCGCGCACCCGGGATGACGGCAACAGCTTCGAGTTGCCCATGGCAAAACAGCTGATCGCCGGGCATCTTTCGATTCAGCCGGAAACCTTTTCGCGCATCATCCGGCGCCTGATCGATGAAGCCATCATCACTCAGGACGGCCGCCAGATCACCATTCTCGATCGCCAGCGCCTCGAACAGTTCGAGTGACCGCCCGTAGCCAGCCGGCGTTGTAACCGGGGTTGATTACCGTCAACCCTGATCGCAAGGCCGGCATGGCAAGCTGGCATTGATCGATGAGGACAAACCGCCATGCCCAAGTGCCTGTACTGCCAGCAAGACAACCCGCCAAGGGATGCCGAATGCGGCACCTGCGGCATGCCTTTGCCCGAACATGCCGACAGCGCGCCGGAACGCCGCCAGCGTCGCTTCATGTGGTTCTGTATCGCCCTGACGGTATTCTGCGGTGCAATGATCCTCTGGCTGCCGCGCAGCAGCATCGGTTAGCAGCTGTCACTTTCTGCCATCATTGCGCGTCCACTCACTGAAGCCTGGCCCGAGGGCGCTTTTCCTCCCGTTGGCCAGACTTCAGCGCCCGGTCGGCTTTGATCGTCATCTGAGCCGCCTTCCAGCCAACTTCTTCATCACGAGCCGCTCATGGATATCGATCTCGCCCGCACCTTTCTCGAGATCATTCGCAGCGGCAGCTTCATCGCCACCGCCGAACGTCTGCACATCACCCAGACAGCAGTCACTGCGCGCGTGCGCAGCCTGGAGTCACAGCTTGGCTGCCGGCTGTTCATACGCAACCGCGCCGGTGCACGGCTGACCAGCGATGGCGAACGCTTCGTCACCTATGCCACACAACTGGTGCAGACCTGGGAAACCGCAAAACGCGACCTGCCGTTGCCGCGCGGATACGACAAGCTGCTGTCTCTCGGAGCTGAAGTCAGCCTGAGCAACCCACTGATGCTGGCCTGGGTACAGCGTCTGCGCCAGGCGCTGCCCGACCATGCGCTACGCAGCGATGTGGCCAGTGATAACGAATTGCTGAAGAAACTTGAACTCGGCGCTCTGGACGCTGCGCTGGTTCATCAACCGGCCTACTGGCCAGGCCTGCAGGTCGAGCAGGTACTCGAAGAAAAGCTGATCCAGGTCGTGCAGGTCGCCCATCCCGAACCTTATATCTATGTGGACTGGGGCCCGGCCTTTCGTGAGCAGCACGACCTGGCCCTGCCGGGCAACATGCGCTCAGCGCTGTCCTTCAGCCTGGGCCCCTTGGCGCTGCAGTACCTGTTGCAATGCGGAGGCCGCGGCTACTTCCGCACCCGAGTGGTGCAACGCTATCTGGACGAAGGCATTCTCAAGCGGGTCGAGCAGGCGCCGGAGTTCAGCTATCCGGTCTATCTGGTCTACGTCCGCGCAGCGCAATCACCGGCCTTGTTCAGAGCCATCGAACTGCTGCATGAGGTGGCCAAGGATGATTACGACTGGTCGCGCTGGAACTACGAAATCTGAAGCAACGGCCTGCTAGTCGGGCAGATGCTTGAGCCAGTTTCGGTACAGCGCCGCAATCAGATCGGTCTGGGTAATCATGCCCACCAGTCGCTGCTGATCGTCGACTACCGGCAGGCAATGCAGCCCCTGGTCGGACAGTAAGAACACCAGATCTACCATGTGTGCGCTTTCGCTCACCGACACCACCGGGCTGCTCATGATCGTTCCCAGATGCACCCCACGCAGAAACTTCAACTGACCGAACTTCAGTCGTGCCGAAGTCGGTCGAAAGTGCTTGAGCAGATCGACCAGGGTTACGATTCCAAGCAGCCTGCGGCTGTCGGCATCGAGCACCGGCAATGAATGCAGGCGATGCTCGCGCAGCGTCTGCCAGGCGCGCTGGATGGTGCAGCCTGGCGTACCCCAATACAGATCGCGAGACATAATATCGGCTGCGGTGATCTCACCCATGCTGCGCCGCAGCGCATGCTTCTCGGTCTGCTTGATCAATTGCGCAAGGTCATCGCGAGTGATGTCCACATACTCGCCGAAATCCTCCAGAGCCCGCTCAACATCATCCTCGCTGAAGCTCATGCGCTCACCGGGCAGCGCATCCAGGGTGTGATGAGCGTTGCCCTTCCGTGGCCGGGGCTTGGGATAGGGGTGTCCGGTCAGGTTGTTGTAGACAAGCGCAACCACCACCAGCAGAAACGAGTTGAACGCCACCGGATAGAGCAATGCAAAGCCAAACGACTCGATCTGCTCACCACCCACCACCGCGACCAGGGCCAGCGCAGCCCCTGGCGGGTGCAGGCAACGCAGCCCGTACAGGCACGCAATCGCCAGCCCTGCGGCAATCCCTGCAGACGCAACCACAGGCATGCCGCTGGCCCCCAGCACCACGCCAATCAACGTGGCCAGGAGGTTGCCGGCAACGACCGCCCACGGCTGGGCGAATGGACTCGACGGAGCAACAAACAGCAGCACGGCGGTCGCTGCCGCCGGTGCTGCCAGCGGCAGCATGATGGCGGCACCGAACACCCAGGCGCCGACCGTCATCACCAGTGCCAGCGCCATGCCGATACCCAGCGAAGCACGCAGCCATTCAATGGGGCGAGCGATCAGGGGAGCGGGCACAAAGGATCGACACCAGTCGAAGAGGCGTTCTTGCATGGGTTCAACTATGGAGGTTGAGCAGAAGAGGGCCAGTTAAAAATGTCCTTCCATGGACTGCGCACTAGCGACGCTTCAAGACCCAGGATGACGCGAGGAGCTGACACGCCAGCCAGGGGAGGCGCCCATTATCGGCACGCGCAACAATAAGAGCCAATGGATAGTATTGCTTTATGAAAGCAATATTTTTGCTATAAACAGGCGAGTTGGCATGAGCAAGCGGTAAGGCTCATGCAAACCTTGCCGGGTCGCTTTGCGCAGACACCAGCGTGCCGGCAACAGACCTCACGGTCGTCGCCAGCGGGCATGAAGAACTTCAAACGTGCGCAGGTTCCGCCTGAGTGCCTCTTTCATGGTCGCGCACCACCGCGGCAACGATACGCATCACATCCAGATTGGCCTCTTCCATCCGCCCGAGACAGGCGAGCGTCTCGTCCAGCGCTTGGCGACTGAAGGCCTGTATTGCCCGCTGCCCCTGATCATGCACGGCAATGTGCGGCCGCTCGATCTGCCGGAAATGATCCTGCTGATGCATGCTGCGGTTCGCCTCGCCGTAATACCAGCGACCGAAACGGCACTCCCGCTCGCCAGGCAGCGACGGCGCGCTCTGCCGAGTGGAATCCAGAACGTAGTTGTACACCACGAACTTGAGCGAAAGTTCGTCCAGATTCGCCAGCTCGATGCCGGCCCGGAATGACGAACTTTCGATACCCTGACGCATGCTGCCAGCCAACTGATGCAGCCTCTCCATGGCATCGACCGCTCGTTCCGTTGTACGGCTGAAGCCTTGCGCCATGCTGCTCTGTGACTGGATATAGTCGTGCACATTGGCGATTTCCGCCTGGATTTCGCCAATCTTGTGCACGATATCGGCAGTGGCCAATGCGGTCTTTTCAGCCAGGCTGCGAATTTCTCCGGCGACCACCGCGAAGCCGCGACCGGCCTCGCCAGCCCGCGCAGCCTCGATGGCTGCGTTGAGGGCCAGCAGATTGGTCTGGCTGGCAATACCGCTGATGAGATCGACGATACCGTTGATTTCCTGTGAGCGCCCGGCAAGGGTATCGACCTTCGTCGAAGCCTGATTGAGCCCGCCCTCCATCTCGGCAGCTCTGCCCTGCAATTCGCCGAAGTGCTCCTGGTTGCTCAAGGCCGCATCAGCGACCTGCTCCGCACGCGTATGGTTCTCGCTGAGCTGCCCGGTAAGGTACTCAAACGAGTCGCCCAGATGAGCAACGGAGGCGCTGAAGCGAATCAGATTGCCGGCCACGCCCCGGTAGTAGTCCAGTTGCTGCTGGCTATCCTGACTGCCCGTCCTGGCATCAGCCAGCTGCTCCTGCAATGCAGCGATACGGCTGGCCTGATCGTCACAGGTTGCCTGCAGAGTGTCGCGCTCCAGCTGCAAGCGCCTCGCAGTCTTTTTCCACTTGAACAGCATGCGTGCTCCTTGACGGTGGTTTCAGGGTGTCAAGCCAGCGTGTAACCGTTGTCCACCACCCAGTCCTGCCCATATACGCCACGAGCGCCTTGGGAAAGCTGGAAAAGAACGACGTTGGCAACTGCTGCGGCTTCCAGGAAATGGCCTGGCAGCAGACGCTTGCTCACGCCTTCCGCCACCTGTTCGAACTGCTCGTCGCTCAGCCCCAGAGTGCCCCAGATGGCTGTTGCAGTGGGACCCGGCGAGACGACATTGATGCGCACGTTCATCGGTGCGAACTCTACTGCCAGGGTACGCGCCTGGGCGAGCAGCGCCGCCTTGCTGGCGATATAGGCAGCCAACCCCGGAAAAGTTCTGCCTATCAGAAAGGTGCCGATGAATACCACCGAAGCCGGTTTGGCCAGCTCGTTGCGCAGAGCCCCCAGCGTGTTCAATGCACCCGCACCGTTGACGGCCCACTGACGGTCGAAGGCGCCCATGTCGAGACTATCGCCCAGCTCGGCAATACCGGCGTTCGGTACCAGATAATCCACCGGCCCCAGTTCCGCCGCCCGACGGGCAAGCGCAAGCAGGTCGTCTCTTGAGGTCACGTCGCCTGCCAGCCAGTGCAGCTGTTCGGCATAGGTTTCCAGCAGCGGACCAAGGCCACCCACGCTACGCGACATGGCCAGTACGCGAGCGCCGCGCTGCAGCAACGCCGCGCAAAGGGCCAGGCCGATTCCCGAGCTGGCGCCGGTGATCACCGCGAGGCGATCCTTGAACTCGTTTTTCATCTTCATCTCCGATGCCGGCATTTTGCCGAGCCGCAGGTTGCCCTCCCGCACTGGAAGGGCAGCAGTTTTTCAACAATGGCCAAAGGCCGGGAATGATTGGTTCGGGCGATCAGCCCGGATGGCCGTCGACTCGTGCCGCCACCAGCATGGGGGCGTAGCGCCAGACATAAAGGGCAAGTGCAACAGCCCAGCAAGCCGCTGCCAGCCATAGCGAGGTCAGGGGCAGGAAGGTCGAAAAGAACACCCGAGACAGCGCACCCAGATTGAACAGTACGAAGGCCCAGAAGATACCCGGTGGCAATTCCAGCGGTCGCCCGGTATGCCCGAGCGTCACCCGCGCGATCATCGCCAGAATCAGCCCGCTCATGGCGCCTACGCTCAGGGCATGCAGGGAGGGGCTGGGGTTGATCAGCAAACCGAAGTTCCACAGCGCCAGTCCTACTGCCGCCACCACCAGCCACAACATCGCCAGGTGCAGGGACCACAACAGCGGTACGCCCCATATTCCCTTGTCATGCCAGCGCAGCAACCGCAACAAATGTCCGGCGCCGATAGCCAGCAACAACAGGCCTGACACCATGCTCTGCTGCAGAGCAATTCCGCTCGCATAGAGCGCGGCGATCAGCGCACTGCCCACCAGCAGCCCGATATCCAGCCAGACCCAGGGCTTCACACCTTCGACACGACCCAGGCCACGCTGGGTGAAGAACGGAATCACACGCCCGCCAATCAACGCCATAAGGGCTGCCACCAGCCAAAGGCCGGCCAATACCCCCTGTCGTTGCAGTCCATCGTCGCCCAGCGCCAAACCGCAAAGCACCAGCAACTCGGCGCCGATCATCAGGGTGAGCACAGCCACGATGGGATAGTTGCGCTTCTGCCGGACCACCCAGAGCATCCGCGCCATCAGCACCAACACACCGAGTAAAAACAGCAGATTGAGTGGAATCAACAGGCCCAGTGGCAAGCCCAGCAACCAACTCAAACGCGCAGCCAGCCACACGCCAGCCAGCACCATCAGCCGGTTGCCGGAAACGCCCGGCTGACCGGTCCAGGTCTGGCCGGCGGTCAGCAAAAATCCGGCAACAATGGCCATGGCGAAGCCGAACAGCATCTCGTGACGGTGCCAGGCCAGCCAGCCACCGGTGGGCTGAAAACCCGGCCACAGCCCGGTCCAGGCAGCAATCCACAGCGGTATGGCCAACATGGCAAAGACGCTGCCTGCGAGAAAGAACGGGCGAAACGCGAGACGCCACACAGGTGGAATACTCAGGGCTTTTCGCCGATCGAGAACTTGCACAAGGCCTCCTGAAAACTTTCTTCTACGGCGGGCAGCGGACAGCTCCGCCACGCCTGAATGACGGCTGCCACGATTACGGCAGCCAGGGTTACTTTCTACAGCTTAGGGGGCTTTGGCAGACTTGATTGCAATCAGATTTTTCAAGAGAGGGTGCGCCAACGACGAGCGGCGGCGGCGCACAGGGGAACCTGTAGCGTATTTTTTTGCAGGAGCAGACCATGCCCGCAGTGGGAATCATGCCCTGGCGAGGAGCCTTTCGCGGACCTTGTCCGCCCCACAACAGAGGAAGGCGACTGCTCCTGCAGCAGAAGCAGCCGTCTTCAAGCGGGTCTATTTGATCTCGTGCTTGACCGGCTCAGGGGTGCTTTCCCCTTCGTTTACCGATTTGCGAAAGCCGCTTATGGCGCTGCCCAGATCCGAACCGAGGCCGCGCAGGCGCTTGGTGCCGAACAGCATGACCACGATCAGCAGAATGATCAGAAGCTGCCAGATACTGATACCCATCATTTCATTCACCTCATTGAAGTTGTCTGTTGCCGCTCAATGACCCGCATGGTCGTGTTCTTGATCGGACGCCTCATGCCCCATCTGTTCCATGTGCTTCATGTTCTCCAGATGGTCGCCGTGGTCCATGTGCTCCATGCCCACGCCTTCCTGCAATACCGCCTGGTCTATCTCCTCGAAGCGCAGCACACGGCCTCCATGCTCGGCGGCCAGCTGCCGTGCTGCAGCCTCATCGGAGAAAGACGCCAGCACCGCGCCCATGGCGCCCTTGAGCTGCGTGCCAGCCACATACCAGGCGCTTTTCGCGTCGATCAGATGAGCATCATCGGGCTGCTCCCAGCTGCCGTGAGCCATGTCATGCACGTAGAGCCGTACGTCCAATACGCGATTTTCCGGCTGCAGCCACCAACCGATCATTTCCCCCGTGGAACAAAACTTCTTCACCCCGCCCTTTTCTATCGCCTGGCCCTTGGGACCTGGAAAGTCGAGGACGACCATGCCGCAGACATGGCATTCGTCATCGGCGTGAAAGGCCAACGGCTCCTGTACCTGGGTGGTTTGCTCACTTTCGCCACAACCCGTCAGCAACAACATGGCAATTAAAACCCCGGAGGCCTTGGTGTAAAACGCTTTCATCATTGCAATTCCTTCAGAACTAGATTCAGGCAAGCCGACGGCGGAACACGCCATAGGCGCACAACAGCGAGACGCCAACCCAGACCAGCAGGCACAACCAGAGCGCCGCAGTAGGCATGGGCAGATCGCTGCCCAGCGACAGCACACCCATGGCGCTGCCGCCCTCGAAACCGGACAGGTTGATCAGCCGGTAGATATCGGCGGGATTGAGCAGCAGCAGCCAGGGCAGCAATTCGGGACTGAACTTGCCCTCGCTGAGCACCAGCAGCGCCAGCAGCACCAGATCGAAGACCAGCACGAAAAGAAACCAGACGCCCAGCGCCAGGCCGGCAGCGCTGGACTTCTCGCCGACCTTGCTGCTGATCACGTAGGCCAGCGCCAGGAACACCCAGCCCAGCAGGGTCGAGGAGATCATGAAGCGCCCGAAGGCCCAGACCAGCATGCCCAGCTCGATATCCTCGACCAGCAGCGCGATGGCTACCGCCGCACAGCCGAAGCCGATCAGCACTGCCAGCGCCAGAATCAGTCCATGACCGACGAACTTGCCCAACAGAATCTGTCCACGTCCCAGCGGATAGGTCAGCAGCAGCATCAGCGTGCCGCCCTCGTCCTCACCGACGATGGCGTCATAGGCCAGCAGCAGCGCAATCAGCGGCATGAGGAAGGTGGCAAGGCTCGCCAGGCTGGCGATGGTCGCCGGAATCGAGGTGAAGCCCAGTTGCCCCGAAGCCGCCGCCCCCAGCCAGGCAATACCCACCGCGAGCACTGCGAACAGCAGACTGATGGCCAGCAACCAGCGGTTGCGCAGGCCGTCACTGAGCTCCTTGCGGGCAATGTTCCAGACCTGATTCATAGCGTGCCCTCCGCAACCCGCACGTCACCGGCGCGTTCCATGTAGTAGCGATACAGATCCTCCAGCGACGGCTGATGAATCTCGACGTCTTCCGGCTCGCCTTCCCCGAGCAGCTCGCGCAGCAGCGGCAGCTTGTGACCGTTGATGGCAACAACCTCGACCCCATCTTCACCATGTCGCTGCGCCGCATAGCCCGCTGCAGTCCAGCGCTCCAGCCAGGCTTCGCTCTGGCTGACCCCACTGGCGCGAATACGCGTCGGCAAACCGGCTTCACTGCGCAACTGCCTGATACTGCCAATGGCCTGCATGCGCCCCTTGGCGAGAATGGCCGCACGGTTGATATGCGCTTCCACACCGGGCAACACGTGGGAGCAGAGAATCACACTGGTGCCGCTGCGACGCAGACGATCGACCAGCTGATAGAGGTCCTGGGTGGCGATGGGATCAAGGCCCACCGTCGGCTCGTCAAGCAGCAACAGGCGCGGCTCACCCAGTACAGCCTGGGCCAGCCCCAGTCGCTGGCGCATACCCTTGGAATAGGTTTTTACCCGCCGATCCGCCGCATGAGCCAGGCCGACCTGCTCAAGCAGGTCATCGACCTGGCCCAGTGGCGTGCTTTTCAGGCGGGCGAAATGGCGCAGGGTTTCGCGGCCGGTCAGTTGTGGATAGAAGGTCACGTTCTCCGGCAGATAGCCCATCTGGCGGCGGACATCGGTGGTGCGTGGATCACGCCCCAGCACCTGTACGTGCCCTTCGCTGGGCTGCAGCAGACCGAGAATCAGCTTCATGGTGGTGGTCTTGCCGGCGCCGTTATGGCCGAACAGCCCCAGCACCTCGCCTTCGCCCAGGGTCAGGTTCAAATCGTGCAATACGGTCATGTCGCCATAACGCTGGCTGACGCCCTGAATCTCTACAGCACTCATGAGTTGGGCTCCTGCGTTGTGTTCATCAGTTTCTCGGTAGGCAGTTTCATCAACGGGTGGCTGTCCTGCACCCCCGGCGACTTGATCACCGGAAATGCCCGCTGCACCCAGCGCAGCACTTCGATACTGGGGCTGTTCATCAGCAGACGCACCTGCGGGTACATCCACAGCAAGCGGTCGACGTTGTCGTTGGGCTCGTAGGGAATATCCCCCAGTCCGTCTTCGTTGCGATCCCATCCCAGGTAATCGCTCCAGTAGTTGCCACGTCCGTCGACCGACCATTCCTGGGTCCGTGTGGCCACGTATTTGACCTGTTGGACATTCCCGACGAAGGCGTTTCCGCTGATGCGGTTATCTTCCGAACCTGCGGTCAGGTGGATACCCAGGTCGCTGCGCTGGAAATGATTGTTCTCGATGATGTTGAACAACGAGTTGTAGATGAACAACCCCTTGCCCTCGCCGCCGCTGATCATGCTGTCGCCACCGGTATCACCACGCTCGACATCAGTGACGAAGTTGTCCCGTAGCACCGAGTAAGTGATGTAGTTCATCAGCACACCGTAGTTCTGATCGTGCTCGGAGCGATTGCCGATCACCGTCAGCTTGCGGCTCTGCATCAGCGCATAGCCAGTGCGGGTCCGGCGCGTGACATTGCCGATCACCCGGTTATCGTGGGAGAACATGTAGTGCACGCCGTAGCGCAGATCCTCGAACAGGTTGCGCTCGATGCTGTTGCCATTGGAGTTGTCGATATAGATGCCGTCACGCGCATTCCAGACGTGGTTGTCGAGCACGCGGGCGCCTTTGACGGAAAACAGATGTATGCCGTTGCCGCGATCCTGGGAACGCAGGCTCAGCTCACCTTCGATCCGGTTGCCCTCGATCAGCACATTCTGATTGAGCTCAGACCAGATACCGAAACCCGCGCCCTGCAGGTAGTTGTTGCGGATTACCGCACCATTGGCAGTGGGCTCCAGAAAGATCGCCGCGTTCATATGGGTCAGGTCACGGCCCGACTCGCGCAGCTCGCACCCTTCGATGGTTACATCGGGCGCACGCACGGTGAGGACGTTGCCCTGGTTTTCCCCGCGGATCACCGCCCCGGGCGCACAAGCAAGCGTCAGCGGCTGGTCAATGAGAAATTGACCACTGTACTCGCCGGCGGGCAGCGTCCAGCGATTTTCACCCTCTGCCTGCAGCGGCAGAGCGGTGATGGGTTGCGGTTCCGCCACGGCGGCACCGCTGGAAATAATCAGCGCTACAAGCGCCAGTGGTTGCAACCTACGGGTGGCCTGAAATCCGAGCACAGCTAATTACCTTCTTCAGCGTCCAGGCGAATAATGCAGCACGGCGACCCTGCAAGGGTCGCCGTGCTGGAAAAGCGTGGGATCGATTCGATGCAAGAGCGTATCCCGCTTCAAACCTCTCCCACGAGTACGGCCCTTGCGTCAGGCCGGCTCAACCATCATGCGACCGACCATTTCCATGTGCAGCGCATGGCAGAACCAGCTGCAGTAGTACCAGTGCAGGCCCGGCTTGTCTGCGACAAAGGTGATCGAAGAAGTCTGCTGCGGGCTGATTTCCATGCTCGCACCATGGTTGACCATGACGAAGCCGTGGGACACGTCTTCGATCTGGTCGATGTTGGTGATGGTCACGGTAACCTCATCGCCCTGCTTGACGGTGAACTCCTGCACGCCGAACGCCGGCGCCATCGAGGTCATGTACACGCGCACCTTGTTGCCGTCGCGAATGACCTTGTTGTCGGTATCGAGGTTGATGCCGTCCTTCTTCGCCATTTCCACGGTGGGTGCGAAGAACGGATCGTTGCGGTCCCAGATCTTCTTGGTCTTGATCTGATCGCGACGGGCCATGATGCAGTCGTGCGGCTCGGCGTAGGTCGGGCCATCGTGGACCAGCTTCATCTCATCACCGGAGATATCGATCAGCTGATCGTTTTCCGGGTGCAGCGGGCCGGTCGGCAGGAAGCGGTCCTTGCCGAACTTGCACAGCGCAACCAGCCACTTGCCGTCGGCTTCGCTGGTTTCGCAGAGCGAGGCGTGGATGTGGCCAGGCTGGTAATGCACGTCCAGCTTCTGCTTGATGTAGTTGACCTTCTCACCGTTATAGGCGCGAACGGCGTCGGCCATGTTCCACTTGACCACCTGGCTGTCGATGAACAAGGTGGTATAGGCGTTGCCGCGACCGTCGAAGGTGGTGTGCAGCGGGCCGAGGCCCAGTTCCACTTCGGCGGCGATGGTGTCACGCGGGTCCTTGAGCTTGTCGGCGAACAGGTCAGGCAGCTTGGCGATTTCGATCATCGATACGGTTGGCGACAGCTTGCCATTGGCAATGAAGTACTTGCCGTCGGACGAGGTGTTCAGACCGTGCGGGTTTTTCGGCACCGGGATGTAGCGGGTGAACTGGCTGTCCTTCTCGGCTTTCTTGCGACCGTCGATCACCGGCACCTTGGAATCGCCAAGAGTGATGAACTTGCCTTCCTTTACTGCCTTCTCCGCAGCGTGAATGTCGAACACCACGACCCAGTCGCGCTCGTTGCGCATCATGCCGCCGAGGTCATAGGCCTTTTCCGAGTTGTAGCAGGTGGCAGCGGCGAAGCGACCCGTGTAGTCGGCGTCAGTGTTGTCCAGGTTGCCATCGACGATGATCTGGAAGGCCATCTCCATCTTCTCGGCGTCGATCACGTTGTACATGGTGTAGCTGTTCTCATCCTGCAGATCGAAGATCTTGCCGTCGTTCGGGTGCGGGATGACGAATTCAGCGTTGGCGAACACGTACTTGGTGTGCGGCACTTTCTGCAGACGCAGACCGTGGATGGCCTGGCAGTTCGGCACGGTGATCATCTTGTCGCACTTCATGATATCCAGACGGATGCGCGCGACGCGGGTGTTGGCCTTGTCGTTGATGAACAGGTACTTGCCGTCGTACTTGCCGTCAGTCATGGAGATGTGCGGGTGGTGGCAGTCGCCGTTGAGGAACTTGGCGCTCTCGCCCATGATCGCGCGACTTTCGTTGGTCAGGCCCCAGCCGGTGGCGGAGTCGACGTTGAACACCGGGATGCGCATCAGTTCGCGCATCGACGGGACGCCCATCACACGCACTTCGCCCTGGTGGCCGCCGCTCCAGAAACCGTAGTAGTCGTCCAGCTCGCCCGGCGCGACGTGAATGTTCTGCTGCGCATTCTTCACCGCGGCAGCCCAGGACTCGCGGCTCATTACTGCGCCGCCGAAAGCGGTCGCCGCTACGGCCGCGCCGGTAACCGCGCTGGCGCCGAGGAAGCCACGGCGACTCAGGCCGAGCTTCTCTGGGGCTTGCGGGGTGTTCTTGGAATCTTTTTCGCTCATGGGGTTTTGCTCCTTTGGGACATCTTGTCAAAAACGGGTCTTGCTACCAGTTTCGAGCAGCTCGCAACCGAGCACTCAGGGTTCCACCACTTGCACGGGAATCAACTGCGGTGCAGCTGGGGCCTTCTTGTCACGCCTGGCGCGCTTGTTCTTCGCGATCAGCGGCGGACACTTGTTTTCGTTGTGATAAGTCATCTGGCAATCCAGACAGTAGTGGCATTCGTTATGGTTGATATGCCCATCCGGATGAATTGCCTGCACCTCGCATTCATTGGCGCAGATCTGGCACGGACTGCCGCACTCCTTGCGCCGCTTGAGCCAATCGAACAGCCGGAAGCGACCGGTGATCGCGAGCCCTGCACCCAGCGGGCATATGTAACGGCAGTACACCTTGCGGGTGAATATATTGATCACCAGCAATGCCACCGCGTAGAGCACGAACCACCACTGACGGTCGAACTTGAGGGTGATGGCGGTCTTGAATGGCTCCACTTCGGCAGCCTTCTCGGCCAGCATCATGGATTCCAGCGAGATACCGAACAGCACCAGCAATACGATGTACTTGATGGCCCAGAGCCGCTCATGCACGGCGAAGGGCACGTCGTACTGGGGAATTTTCAGCTTGCGCGCGGCTTCGTTGATCAGTTCCTGCAGCGCACCGAAGGGGCACAACCAGCCGCAGAACACGCCACGTCCCCAGAGCAGGATGCTTGCGGCGGTGAAGACCCAGAGAATGAAAATCACCGGATCGGTCAGGAACAGCTCCCAGCGGAAATCCTGTACCAGCGCATGCACGAAGGTCAGTACGTTGACCACCGACAGCTGCCCCAGGGCATACCAGCCGATGAACACCACGGTGAAGATCAGGTAGCCATGACGCAGCATTTTCAGGAAGTTGGGGTGCTTGGCGAACTTGTCCTGCATGAAGAGGATGACAGTCAGCAGCGTCAGCGCGACCAGTATCACGCCGATCTGGAAGCTCTTCTGATACCAGATATTGACCCACATCGGACGATTGGCTTCCTCGATGATCGCCAGTTCCTCGGCGGTCGGCAGCGGTCGTTCGATGTATTCCTCGGGAATTTGATAGGGCAGCTCGAAACTGGTGAAGATGCTGTCTACCGGGCCGGTCTGGCGACGCACCAGCAACTCCATCGTCCACGGCGTACCCGGATCGAACCCGGCATGCTCACGAATGATGAAAATGGCCATTTCCTTGAAGTCAGGTATGCCTTCGGCGTAGACGTCGTTGAGACGCTGGAAATCGAGGTCGCGGAAGCTGTAGATGTTGCCGAACTGGCGTAGCTGGACCCGATCGAAAATCCCGCCACGCACATAGCCCGAGCCCTTGAAGGAGTATTCGCCGCTGCCCAGCACGGCAATGGCATGCTCGCCCGGCTTGAGCTCTTCCATCAGGAAGCGGTATTGATTGTCACCCAGCAGGTTACGACCGATGGTGGGTGGATCCAGCTGCGCCACGTAGAGATCGACGAAGGTTTCCTCGACCCTGTCGGCTGACGCCTCGTCAATTCCCTCGGCTTCGGTACCCTGGAAGGCTTCGTTGATCTGACCATTGGTCAGGTGCAGACGTCGAATCGAGCCATCCCCGGTCAGCTCGCTCCAACTGGCGGGCCGATAGACATCCTTGAGCACGGTCGCCGGCTTCTGCCGCGCACCGATATTGCTCTTGACCAACCCCAGCGATGCCGCCACTTCATGGGCCGCGCCCATGACGATCTCGTTGATGACCATCACGGTCACCGTGGCGCCGCTCAAGGCATCGATGGTTACGGCGTTGCTGTCACGCGAACGGCCAATCACTACACGCTGATCGGCCTTGATGCCGGCATATTTGGCGTTGAAATCGTGCAGCTTTTGCTCGGGAATACCGATCAGCAGGATCGGCTCGTGATGTTCCAGCACATAGGCATCGACAATGACGCCCTCGTTGTCGAGCAACACCTGCATGTTGATCGGCTTGCCGGAATAAGCCGGGATCTGGGTAACGTTGATGCTTTGGAAGGCATAGCCATGGACGGTGCCGACACCATCGGCAAGGGTACGCACCTGGTATTCGCCGTCAGGCTCGGAGACGTGGGTGACCTGCGGGAAGAACTGCTCGATGCGCTGCTGTTCGACCTCATACTCTTTGGCCTGCAGCGCCAGGCTGGCAAGCATAAGGAACACTGCAACCAGCAGATGCTTCCCCCAATTGCCGACAACAACAGACGTGCTACACAGGGGCTTCATATAACTCCACTTCCGGCTGAAATGTTCAAGGCATGGTAGGTGACAGCGTTCGAGATTACCCTTGATTGCAATCAAGCCCGCCCCGCACCAGAAGGGATTCCATTGAGCCAAGTCAATGAAAGTCCGAACACTGCCGTATAACGCCTCGCACTTGCATGAAGACTAGATGCTATTAAGCGGTCGTCCACAGGCCCGGGAGCCCAAGACGCTAAGTTCCGTACTGGAAAAGCAAAAGCCCGATGGGAAGTCCCATCGGGCCGGGTTGTGAAAGAGGCGTTGGCGAGAGGCACTGAACCTGAACGGTTCCCGCCTGCACCGCTCAGGTCAGTGGCGACCCGGTGGCGTAAGGTAGGCCGCAGTAACGCCGCGGCTGGCTTCGCTGGCCTTGAACTCCATTCTGGCGATGCTGCGCAGGTGCACCTGGTCCGGGCCGTCGGCGAAGCGCAGGGAGCGGCCGCCAATCCACATGTCCGCCAATGGCGTATCGGGCGTCAGCCCCATCGCGCCGTAGACCTGGATGGCACGATCGACGACGCTGGTGTGCATCCGCGGCACCAGCGCCTTGATCATGGAAATCTCCTTGCGCGCGGCCTTGGCACCGACCTCGTCGATCATCCAGGCAGTCTTCAGCACCAGCAGCCGCGCCTGTTCGATTTCGATACGCGACTCGGCGATCCAGTCGGTCACGTTGGCGTACTGCTGCAGGTACTTGCCGAACGCCTTGCGTTCCTGGCAGCGCTCGACCATCAGCTCCAGCGCCAGCTCGGCCATGCCGATCGAACGCATGCAGTGATGGATGCGTCCCGGCCCGAGACGCGCCTGAGCCATCATGAAGCCGTCGCCCTCCTTACCCAGCAGGTAGTTCGCAGGCACCCGCACGTTCTTCAGCAGCAGCTCGCAATGGCCTTCCGGGGCGATGTGGTTCATCACCGGTATATTGCGCACCAGCTCCACGCCAGGCGTGTCAAAGGGCACCAGGATCATGCTCTGCTGGTGATGCGTGTCGGCGTCGGGATCGGTCTTGCCCATCACGATCAGCACCTTGCAGTGGGGATGCGCGGCGTTGGTGATAAACCACTTGCGCCCGTTGATGACGTAATCGCCACCGTCGCGACTGATCCGCGTCTGGATATTGGTGGCGTCGGACGACGGCACGTCCGGCTCGGTCATGGCGAAAGCCGAGCGGATTTCTCCCTCAAGCAGAGGTTTGAGCCAACGCTCGCGCTGCTCGGGCGTGGCGAACAGGTGCAGCAACTCCATGTTGCCGGTATCCGGCGCATTGCAGTTGAACACCTCGGATGCCCAGTGCACGCGCCCCATGATTTCTGCCAGGGGCGCGTACTCAAGATTGCTCAAGCCCATGCCTGGCTCATCGTCGCGCAACGAAGGCAGGAACAGGTTCCACAGCCCCTCGGAACGTGCCAGCGCCTTGAGATCGTCCATAAAGGACACGGGATACTGACCTGCAGCGACCTCGGCATGCCAGGCACCGATGCGTGGCACGATGTGCTGGTCCATGAAGGCGCGCAGCTGCTGGCGCAGCGCCTCCACACGCGGGCTGTAAGCGAAATTCATGCGATAACCTCTGCCAATCCGGATGCGATGCAACCACTTTACGAGCCGCCGCCGGCAAGGCAATGAAAGTACAGCTGCTGAATCAGGCCCAATCAATCTCACGATGGGCGCCACGAACCGCAACGGCACACGCGAAGCGTGATCCGACTGCTGCACAAAGCAGCTGTTTTTGTGGGAGCGAATTCATTCGCGAGCTTTTTGGCAGAGCACTCGGAGTCGGAGCACAAAGCAGCGCTCGCGGACAAGTCCGCCCCCACGATGGCCCGGCGTAGATCGGGTTAACCGAAGG
>NZ_JAMOHY010000013.1 GCF_024448695.1 Stutzerimonas stutzeri
CTTGGTGCGGGTTTTTTCGTTAAACCAGCTGTGCAGCCGTGGCTGCAGCCGACTCAGCCTGCCGGTCTCGTGTCTTCGGCCGCCGGCTCACTGCTGTCAGGCCGTTGGTTGCGGGTGGCCATGACCTGGTCAATCCGGTAGTTGTCGACGTCCATCACCTCGAAGGTGTAATCGCCCCAGACCACGCGGTCGGTGCGCCTGGGTACGCGGCGAAGCATGGTCATCAGGAAGCCGGCGAGTGTCTCGTATTCGTCGTCGTGAGGAACGCTTTCGATATCCAGAGCCCGGCGCACATCCTGGATCGGCGTGATGCCATCGATCAGCCAGGAGTGCTCGTCGCGGCGGACAATCTGCTCCTCGTACCAGGGGGATACGAGATCACCCATGACGATGCTCATCACGTCGTTGAGTGTGATCAGGCCCACCAGCATGCTGTATTCGTTGAGGATCAGCGCAAAGGTCTCGCCGGCCTGACGGTACTGCTTCAGCACTTCGGCAAGCGTAAGGCGGTCCGGCACCACCAGCGGCTTGTGGGTCAGTGTCGGGTCGGTAAGGGAAATGGGTTTGTCGCTCAGAACGCGCTGGAACAGATCCTTGATGGTGACGTAGCCGATGATGTGATCGATGTCGCCATCGCACACCGGATACGCCGAATGGGGCTCGCTGGCGATGCGCGAACGGACCACTTCATCCGGGTCGTCATGCAGGAAGAACACCACGCTGTCGCGGTGGGTCATGGCGCTGGGCAGCGTGCGGGTTTCCAGCTCGAAGATATTCTCGATGACCTGTTGCTCGCTGGCGGCGAGGGTGCCGGCCTGAGCGCCTGCCTGAGTCATGGCCAGGATATCTTCCGAAGTGATCAGTTCTTCGCGCTTTTTAGGCAGGTTGAACAGTCTTATCAGGCCGTTGGCCAGCCACACGTAGAACAGCACCAGTGGCTTGAGCAGCGTATTGAGCAACCCCATCGGGCCGATCACCCGCAGCGCCAAATGCTCGGGGATGGCCATCGCCACCTGCTTGGGGATGAGGTCGGTAATGACGATGAATAGCGAGGTGATGATGACGAAGGAAATCACGAAACCCAGCGTGGCCGCGTGCGCGGCGGGGAAGTGGTTGGCCAGCAGTTCGGTAATCGGTGGGCTGAGCATGCCTTCGCCGACGATGCCGCCAAGAATCGCCAACGCGTTCATGCCGATCTGCACCACCGTCAGGTAGTTGCCGGGGTTCCTCTGTACCTCGATCACGCGTTGCGCCTTGTCGCTGCCTTCATCGGACAACTGGCGAAGCTTCAACGGCCGCGAGGCAGCCAGGGCGATTTCCGCCAGTGCGAAGAACGAGCTGAAAAGAATCAACAGAAACAGTAGAAGCAGGCTTTGGGTAACACTCATGGCAGGCATGTCGAAGTGGGCGAGGCGGGAGATTACCACGGTGCTGAATTGCGGTTTAGGCCCTCACGGCCTATTGCCGGGTTGGCAAGCACGGGCTGTCGCGCTGGACAAGGTGGCCGAACATCTGCACGATTCCTGCCGAGCGAATCAGCGTAGTTTGGCGCAAGCCAGCGGGAATCCGATGAACACAAGCAAGCAACTGGACGAATATCAGCTAACCATCCGGGCGTTGTCCGACCGTATCGTCATGGCGCAGACCCCGGTGCGGGTGCTGGATGCGGTGAAATGGGACGAGAGTATTCGGCAGGACTTCTTCGCCTCGGGCTGTCGCGAACTGCCGAGGATCGATCGCAACTGGTACGAAGGCCGTCCCCTGGCCTTCGATCCCAGCGCCAAGAAGGAAGAGTTCCAGAACATCGAGCGCGATATCACCCGCCAACTGGGTCAGTTCAACCCGGTGGGGCAGATCATGCGGCGCATGTGCCGGGAATATCGCATGGTCATCCGCATGCTCGAAGCGCGTGGCACCGCGGACTTCGGACTGATCTCCCAAGAGCTCTACGGCGCGGCCTCGGACGCCTTCCATGCCGGGGACCCGACGCTTGCAGATCTTGGCCTGATGCTGTCCGACTACCTCAACAACATTGCCGACCGCGGCGATCTCAAGGATGAAGCCAAGACGCTCAATGCCCAGCAGGCAGTGGACATGCTGCAGCGACGGCTGGATCTGGTGTTCGGAGAAGGCGAGGGCGTCATTCGCGTCTTTGAATCCGACGGCATCCTCGCCGACGCCGCAGCCGGCGCTGATTACATCAAGATCCGCAGTGACGCCATGTTCAACGAGCGTGACGTGCGCGCGCTGGAAGTGCACGAAGGACTGGTGCATGTAGGCACCACGCTCAACGGCCAGAACCAGCCGATCTGCACCTTTCTGGCCAAGGGCCCGCCGTCCTCGACGGTAACCCAGGAAGGCCTGGCGATCCTGATGGAGGTGATTGCCTTCGCCTCCTATCCGACCCGGCTGCGCAAGCTCACCAATCGCACCCGAGCCATCCATATGGCCGAGGAGGGCGCAGATTTCCTCGACGTCTTCGCTTTCTTCCGCGAGCAGGGTTACGACGATGAGGAGTGCTACAGCAACGCCAACCGTGTGTTCCGTGGCTCGACACCGGACGGTCTGCCCTTCACCAAAGACCTGTCCTATTTGAAGGGCTTTATCATGGTCTACAACTACATCCAGCTGGCGGTGCGCAAGGGCAAGCTGGAGCAGATCCCGCTGCTGTTCTGCGGCAAGACCACACTGGAAGACATGCGCACGCTGCGTCAGCTGGTGGACGAGGGCATGGTTGCGCCGCCTCGCTATCTGCCGCAGCAGTTCCAGGACCTCAACGCGCTGTCTGCCTGGATGTGCTTTTCCAACTTCCTCAATCACCTGAGTCTGGACCGCATCGAAGCCGATTACGCCAATATTCTCTGAATGCCCGCAAACGACCTTTCCATACGAGACTACAGATGTCCGAACGCAACCCCATCCCCTTGATTCTCACTGCCATCGGCAGTGTCTTCGGCACCATCGCCGTGCTGAGTTATTACGGCTACGTACACATCGCCAAACCCGAGGATGCGCTGCTGCTGGCTGACTACACCATGCTCAAGACCGTACCTGGCGAGGATTATCGGGTATCGCTGAAACCGGCTACTCAGATCGCGCAATGTGTCGATGGCGTCCTGGTGCTGTTTGATACCGAGCAGAAAGGTCTGACCGGAGTGCTGGTGGATAGCAGAAAGCGTGCCGTGCGCTGCATGGAACAGGGGCTTTAAGGGCGCTGATGGTGCTGACCGAATGAATTCGGCCCTGACAGGGATTGACCTGTGAAATTAGGTGTCGGCTGGCACCTTGGAACTTCGTCACAACAACTTCCAGCGCCTTTGCCTGAGGCTCCCGGTGTCAGTAGCATCGGCACCACGCACAGAGGAGAGTTGCATGCGCGCACGATTGGAAGTCTGTTTACGAGCGGTCAATGAAGTTCTGCTCGGCAAGCAATCACAGGTGCAACTGGCAATGGCCTGCCTGCTGGCGCGGGGACATCTGCTGGTGGAAGACCTGCCCGGCATGGGCAAGACTACCCTGAGCCACACTCTGGCCAGGGTTATGGGACTGGAATTTCAGCGCATCCAGTTCACTTCCGACCTGCTGCCGGGCGATATTCTCGGCACTTCAGTGTTCGATAAGGACAGCGGGCAGTTCATCTTCCATCCGGGGCCGATCTTTGCCGAGCTGGTGCTGGCCGACGAGATCAACCGCGCCACACCGAAAAGCCAGAGCGCCCTGCTTGAGGCGATGGAGGAGGGCCAGGTCACCATCGAGGGCGCCACCCGCCCACTACCAGACCCCTTTTTTGTAGTTGCTACGCAGAATCCGGTCAGTTCCGGCGGCACCTTCGCCTTGCCGGAATCGCAGCTGGATCGTTTTCTCATGCGGCTGTCGCTGGGCTATCCGGCGAAAGCGGCGGAAAAGGCGTTGCTGCTGGGTGATTCGCGCCGTGACCTGCTGGCGCGGCTGGAGCCAGTGCTCGATCGCGCCACACTGGTGGCAATTCAGAGTGCGGTGAGCCAGGTTCGTGTCAGCGATGCATTGGTCGATTATGTGCTACGGCTGGTCGAAGCGACACGCACGCAGCCACAGTTTGCCTGGGGACTGTCGCCACGCGGCAGCCTTGCCTTGCTGGCAGCGGCACGCGCCTGGGCCTATCTGGATGATCGCGACTATGTGATCCCCGAGGATGTGCAGGCGGTGCTGCCCTCGGTAGCCGGACACCGGCTGCGCGAACGCGCCGATGCCGGCGGTCATGGTGGCGGGGCGCTGGTGCAGTGGCTGCTGCGCGAAGTGCCGGCGCTCTGATGCTGCCTCGCTCAATTCGCCAGCAATGCGCACCATGAGGCTGCTGCCGCGTACCCGCGAGCGCTGGTTGCTCAAACGCATTCCGCCAGGACCCAACGTACGCCTCGACCAGCGACGGATTTTCATCATGCCCAGCGCAGTCGGCATGGCTTTCATGGTCGCTTTGTTGCTGATGCTGGTCGCGGCCATCAACTATCAGAACAGCCTGGCCTATGCGCTGACCTTTCTGCTTGGTTCGGTGTTCGTGGTGACCATCCTGCACACCTGGCGCAACCTGGCCGGCCTGGTGCTGCAGGCCGGTGGTGCGGATGCGGTATTTCTCGGAGAACAGGCCCGCCTGCGGATCAGGCTGGAAAGTCGTGGCCGTCTGTATCAGGCCGTCGCGCTGGGCTGGCCGGCTGGCGAGCTGCAGCGGGTCGATGTGCCTGCTGGTGGCACCTGCGAGGTCGAAGTCAGCCTGCCGAGCGAACGCCGTGGCTGGCTGAGACCCGGTCGTTTGAGGATTGAAAGCCGCTTTCCGCTGGGGCTGTTGGTCGCCTGGAGCTGGGTTGATCTGCAGCTGGCGGCGCTGGTTTATCCTCGGCCGGTGGAGGGCGATCTGCCGCACGCCGTCGGCCTGGATGATGAGGATGAAGGCAGTCGTGCGCAGGGCCAAGGCGTGGATGATTATCAGGGTCTGCGAAACTGGCAGCCGGGTGACTCGCGGCGGCGGCTGCACTGGAAAGCCTTTTCCCGCGGTCAGGGATTGCTGGTGAAGGAGTTTTCCGCACTGGTCGGGCAGGAACCGCTGCTCGATCTGGATTCACTCGATGGTGATCTGGAGGCGCGGCTATCACGGCTTTGTCATTGGGTTGTCGAGCTGTCGGCTCGCCAGCAACCCTTCACTTTGCGTCTTTCCGAACTGACAATTGGCCCGGATGCAGGCGCCGACCATCGCAGCCGTTGCCTGCGCGAGCTTGCGTTGTTTGGTCAAGAGGAGCAGGGCTGATGAGCAGCATCCAGCCCATCCCCCGCAACGGCCTGGTCTGGCTGCTGGTAGCGCAGGTGCTGGTAATCCTGCCGCACCTGGGGCATCTGCCGCTGTGGATCATCGGTCTCTGGCTCGGTTGCGCGACGTGGCGGATACGCATATTCCGCATGCAGGCGCGCTATCCGCGTGGCTGGATGAAGGCGCTGATGATGATCGGCGCCGGCTTCGGCGTATATTTTTCACGCGGCAGCCTGATCGGGCTGGAAGCCGGCGTGGTACTGCTGATCGCAGCGTTCATTCTCAAGCTGGTGGAAATGCGCAGCCGCCGAGATGCACTGGTACTGGTTTTCCTTGGTTTCTTCATAGTGGTCACCAGCTATCTGTTCAACGACAGCCTGCTGGCCGGGCTCTACAGCCTGCTGCCGGTCACGGCGCTGCTGGCGGCAATGATCGGTCTGCAGCAGAGCGCTGGGGGAACTCATCCCTGGCCCACGCTGCGGCTGGCCGGTTCGCTGCTGCTGCAGGCGGTACCGCTGATGCTGCTGCTGTTCGTGCTGTTCCCGCGGTTCGGCCCGCTCTGGTCGTTGCCGCAGCCGAAGGAGCGGGCGGTTTCCGGGCTGGCCGACAGCATGTCGCCGGGCGATATCGCCGAGTTGAGCCGCTCTGCCGCGTTGGCCTTCAGGGCCAGCTTCGAGGGACCGATCCCCGAGCGGGATCGCCTGTACTGGCGCGCCGTTACCTTCGAGCGTTTCGATGGCCGGCGCTGGTCTCAGTCCTTCGCCGCCCAGGTGCCCCAGGCGCCGCAATGGACCCCGCGCGGCACGCCGCTGCGCTACAGCATCGTCATGCAGCCCAGCGGTCGTCCCTGGCTGTATGCGCTGGATGTGGGCGAGGTCGCGGCGGACGACGTGCGCCTGATGAGCGACTTCCATCTGCAGCGTCGGCATCCGGTGGACAAGCCCTTGCTCTACCAGGCCACTTCCTGGCCGGACGCCCTGCGTGAGCCTAAGCCCTTGCCGGCCACCCTGGAGCGTTCCCTGCAGCTTCCCGGCGAAGGCAACCCGCGCGCACGTAGCTGGGCGGCACAACTGCGGCGTGAACATCAGGATCCCGAAGCGGTGGTGCAGGCGCTGTTGCGGCATTTCAACCGGCAGCCCTACGGTTACACGCTGCGACCGCCGCCGGTAGGCAGTGAAATTGTCGATGACTTCCTGTTCGAGACCCTCAACGGCTTCTGCATCCACTACGCAGGGGCGATGACCTTCGTTCTTCGTGCCGCCGGGATTCCCGCGCGGGTGGTCGCGGGCTACCAGGGCGGAGAATTAAATCCCGCCGGTAACTATCTGTCGGTGCGCCAGCTCGACGCCCATGCCTGGGTTGAATACTGGATTGACGAGCGTGGCTGGGTCAGTGTGGATCCGACCTTTCAGGTCGCCCCGGAACGCATCGAGATGGGGCTTGAGGAGGCGCTGGTCGATGAGCAGGGCCTGCTTCAGGAGTCACCGATGACCCTGCGTCGCTACCGTGATATCGGCTGGCTGAACGAGCTGCGCTTTGGCTGGGAGAACCTCAACTACGGGTGGCAGCGCTGGGTTCTCGATTATCAGGGTGAGCGTCAGCTGCGAACTCTGGAGAGGATGTTCGGCAATATCGATGCGCGTCAGCTGGGGCTGCTGCTGGTCGCTTGCGCAGCCGTACTGATCGCACTGCTGGCTCTGCTGCTGCTCAAACCCTGGAAGTTCGAGCGTGATCCGCAGTTGCGTCTGTACCGTCGTTTCGAGCGCCTTCTGGCGCGACGCGGCGTGATCCGCCAGGACGGCGAAGGGGCGCGCGACTTCGCCGAACGGGCGGCACTCCAACTGCCCTCCATGGCTGAAACCATCGGTGAGTTTGCCCTGCTGTACGAGCGGGCACGCTATGCCGGCGAGGCGGTGGACAGGAACAGGATGCAGAATGTGCTGGCGAGGCTTGGACGACGCCTGCCGTGGCGTTCCGGGGTGCGTGAGACGCTGTAGGGTCAGCTTCATTCGGTTCGCTACGGTTGAGGCCGAGTGAATCCGGCCCGGATTGACCAATATTCCCGGCCAGGCTGCGCGCGCATGCCGGCGGCCCGAGGCTAAGATGACGACCGATAACCCGCTTCAGAGGCAGACATGACCCTTTCCGAACTGATACAAGCCGTGCGCGACAAACCACAGGAGCTTGTCGTGCCCGCCAGCTGGGGGCAGGGCCGAGCGGGCTTTGGCGGGCTGGCGGCGGCGCTGGTGTACGAGACGATGCAGGCGCAGGTGCCGGAAGACCGTCCGGTACGCTCACTGGCCATCACCTTTGTCGGCCCGCTGCTGGTGGACACTCCGGTCAGTTTCGAGGCCCAGGTGCTGCGTGAAGGCAAGGCAGTCAGCCAGGTGCTCGGTCGGGCCATGCAGGACGGCCAGGTAGTGACGCTGGTGCAAGGCAGTTTCGGTGCTGCCCGCACGTCCGTCGTAGCGGTAGAGGCCGAGCCGGCCCCGAGCATGCCGGCGCTGGAGGCCTGTCATGAGTTGCCCTACATACCCGGTGTCACCCCTGAATTCACCCGACACCTGTCCATGCGCTGGGGCATTGGCGGCCTGCCGTTCAGCGGTAACACTTCGCGGGAAATGGGCGGGTGGGTGCGTCAGCGTGGCGAAATAGCACGCGAACCCTTGACTGTCGCGCATCTACTGGCGCTGGTGGACGCCTGGCCTCCCGCCGTGCTGCCACACCTCAAAGGCTTTGCCCCTGGTAGTTCGCTGACCTGGACCATTGAGTTCATCCAGCCGCAGCCAGACGTCAATACCCATGACTGGTGCCAGTACCGCGCCGTGATCGAGCACGCGCGCAACGGCTATGGCCATTGTGCCGCCGCGCTCTGGAGCCCGCAGGGCGAGTTGCTGGCTCTGAGCCGGCAAACAGTGACGGTTTTTGGCTGACGAAGTGCTGTGACTGTCAGGTCGACGGCAGAGACGGAATTCGGAAAAACTGCTGCGCGCAGGCCGTGCTGGTCGCTGCCAGTTCCTGTTCGCTCACACTGCGATGCCGTGCGACTTCACGCAGGACCTCGGGAAGAAAGGCAGGCTCGTTGTGCTTGGGCCGGGGGCGCAGCGTGCGCGGCAGCAGGTAGGGCGCATCGCTTTCAAGCATCAGTCGATCGCTGGGAATTTCACGAACCAGCGGATGCAGATGCGTTCCGCGGCGCTCGTCGCAGATCCAACCGGTGATGCCGATGTGCAGATCAAGGTCGAGATAGGCATAAAGCGCGCGTTTTTCACCCGTGAAGCAGTGCACCACGGCAGCGCTGAGCTGGTCGCGAAAGGACCGGACGATGTCCGCCAGGCGCTGGTCGGCCTCGCGCTCATGGAGAAAGACCGGCAGGCCGGTCTCCACCGCCAGTTGCAGTTGTTCTTCGAGGACGCGCTCCTGCTGTGCGCGTGGCGAAAGGTCGCGATGGAAGTCCAGCCCGCATTCGCCGACCGCGTGAACTTCGGGTTCGGCGAGCAATTGCTGGAGTGCCGTCGCGCTCTGTGAAGACCATTGGCTGGCTTCGTGGGGGTGTATACCGGCAGTGCAAAAGAGTCGCTGGCCGCTTTCGTCCATTTCGCGGCAGAGCATCAGAGCTGCTTCGCTTTCGCTCAGGCTGGTGCCGGTCAGTACCATTTGCATGACACCCGCGTCGTAGGCGCGGTCAAGGACGGCGCGAGGATCGCGACGGAAAGTCGGATGAGTCAGATTGACGCCAATGTCGACAAGCTGCATGAAAGCCTCATATATGAAATTAAAATATAACTATAAAAATCAATAATTTAAATTATATAGCTCAAGTTGTATGTCGGTCTTGGCTGGCGAGTGGACCGTTGCTGTGAGAACCTTCGCCGCCTTGCGCCAGGTCTGGCCGCACGCATCTTGTTCAATTTTGAGCCGATATTTATCGCTGATGACCCGATTACTGCCTCTGATGCTTTGTCTGCTGGTGCTTGCGCCCTGGCCGGCGGTTGCGCGCGTGGTCGGTCCGCAGGCCTGGCAGGCGTCGGATACGGTACGCGATCTGGCACAGATTCGCCGCAGCGGTGTGTTGCGTGTGCTGGTGAATCAGAGCCGCAACAGCTCCGGTGAAGTGAAGGGCGAAGCCATTGGCGTCGAGTATGTTCGCTTGCGAGCCTTCGAGCAGTTTCTCAATCGCGACTCGAAAGGGCGTACGGTCACTCTGGAAGTCATCCCCAAGGCAAAGGACCAACTCCTCGCGGCCCTGCAAAGAGGCGAAGGGGATCTGGTGGCGCCGGGCGAGTTGCTTGATCGAGGAACGATGCGCCAGGTGAGTCGCACGCGTGCGGTTGTGAAGCAGGTGCCGATGGTGTTGGTTACACGCCAGGGCAGCCGGCGCTACACACAGCTGCAACAATTCTCGGGGCGCAGTCTGGCATTACCGGCAGGCAGCGTCGCCGGTAGCGCGCTGGAAAAGGTCAACCGGGAATTGATGCAGGGCGGACGTGCGCCCATCGTTGTCGAGTGGGTCGATTCGACGCTCGCCGTGGAAGACGTGCTGGAAATGGTGCAGGCCGGTATTTACCCGGCCACCATCGTTGAGCAGCCGATTGCCGAGCGTTGGGCGAAGGTGTTGCCGAAGCTTCGTATCGAGTCGCACCTGACGCTGGGTGAGCACGCAGGCATGTACTGGTTCGTACGCCAGGAAGCGAGCATGTTGCGCGCCAGCGCAGACCGTTTTCTGGCGAACTACCGCGTCCCGGATAATCAGGATGCCGCCTTCGTTCGGGTATATCGACGTCTGTATCGAGTGCAGTATCCGCTTGACGCCATTGGTCGGCAGCGTCTGGAAAAGGTTCGTTCGACACTGCAACACCATGGCCGACAGCAGGATATCGACTGGCTGAACCTGGCGGCGTTGGCCTTCAAGGAATCGACCCTTAACCCGGCAGCCCGAGGCGCTTCGGGCGCCACCGGGCTGATGCAGATGACACCCGCCACAGCGCGCAGCATGGGCGTCGGTGATATCGGCAAGCTGGAGAACAATGTGCTGGCAAGCGCCAGGTATCTGGCCAGTATCCGCCGGGATTTCTTCGCCAGCCCCAGGCTCAATGAACGTGAGCGCATGGCGTTCATCCTCGCTGGCTACAACATGGGACCCCAGCGGGTACAGAGCATGCGCGCCGAGGCCCGCCGTCGAGGCCTCAACCCGGATCAATGGTTCTTCCAGGTCGAACGTATTGCCATGGAAACCATGGGCATGGGGGTGGTGAGTTACGTCAATGCCGTGAACAAGTACTACCTGGCATACAACCGGGAGCGCTATCTGCTGGAGGCAGGGCCGCAGAGCGCATCCAATTAAGCTCAGTACTCGATCGCGACGATGTACCAGAGCCTGGGGCCGGTTGGCGTCTGGACCTGCACTTCGGCATCCAGCGGCTTGCCTACCAGGGCTCTGGCCAACGGCGAATCGATGCTGATCAGGCCCTGCCTGAGATCCAGTTCGTCCGGGCCGACTATGCGATAGCGTGCCTGCTCGCCGTCCTCATCCTCGACGGTCACCCAGGCGCCGAAGTACACCTTGCCGGGGTCGCCTGGCCGTTCGCTGACCACCTTGAGCTTCTCCAGCCGCTTGGTAAGAAAGCGCACACGGCTGTCGATCTCCCGCAGCATCTTCTTGCCATAGGTGTATTCGGCGTTTTCCGAACGATCGCCTTGCGCGGCGGCTTCACTTACTGACTGCGTCACCTGTGGGCGCTTGACGTGCCATAGCTCATGCAACTCGGCACGCAGTCGCGCCTCACCTTCAGGGGTAATCAGCGGGGTGCCGGCAGGGCGCGGTGGACGGTAACGGCTCATGAACTATCCGGTTCGGCTATGGAGGCCGGACATTGTAAGCCAGCTGCCCGTTTCAGCTAGCGGCACCTTATGGAACGGGCGATGGCTCCAATGATTCAATCCTCGCGCAGCACACTCAGTGGACTGGCGTTCAGCGCGCGGCGCGTACCGATCACGCCCGCCCCACCGACCAGCAGGGCGCCGATCAGCGGCAAAACCAGCAGCCAGGGATGCGGCTGCCAGCGCAGGTCGAAGACGAAGTGGTAGAGCAGGGCGCTGACCAGTTCACAGCCCAGCGCGGCCAGTAGACCGCTGGCCGCGCCGAGTACGCCGAACTCGGCGCGCCGGGCCTTGAGCAAGAGCTTGCGCTCGGCGCCCAGCGCCCGCAGCAAGGCACCCTGGCGAATGCGTTCGTCGAGGGTTGCCTGCAGACCGGCGAACAGCACGGCAAGGCCCGCCGCCAGGACAAACATCAGCACGTATTCCACGGCCAGCGAGACTTGCGCGAGGATGCTGCGCAGCTGGCCGAGCAGGGCCTCGACCTGAAGGATCGTTGCAGAGGGGAAATCGCGTGCGAGCTGTACCAGTTCGCGGTCCTTGCCGGGCGGCAGGTGGAAACTGGTCATATACGTAGCGGGGACGTCCTGCAGCGTGTGCGGCTCGAAGATCATGTAGAAGTTGGGTTGGAAGCTGTCCCAGTTCACTTCACGCAGGCTGATCACGCTGACGTCACGGGTGATGCCGCCCACGGTGAAACTCAGACGATCACCCAGTTTCACCGTCAGGCTCTCGGCCAGCTCTGCTTCCACCGACACGCCGGGCAGCTCACCAGGCTCATCATTCCACCAGCGGCCTGCGGTCAGGCGATTGTCCGCCGGCAGTTCACTGGCCCAGGTCAGGCTCAGGTCCCGGCGGATTGCCCGTTCGCCCTGGCTTTCCTTGCTGACGACCTGCCGTACCGGTTCGCCATTGATGGCTACGAGACGTCCCGGCACCACTGGATACAGTGGGGCTGAATGATCGGACAGGGCCGCGATGCGCTCGCCGAAGGCGGCACTGTCCGCCGGCAACACGTTCAGTACGAAATGGTTGGGGGCGTCTTCGGGCAGCTGTTCCTGCCAGGTGTCGAGCAGTTCGCCGCGCAGCAGCGCGATCAGTGCCATGGCCAGCAGGATCAGGCCAAAGGCCAGTGACTGACCGGCAGCAGCCAGCGGATGGCGCAGCAACTGGCCGAGCCCCAGGCGCCAGGGCAGGGAGGCTCCTGACAGCGTCCGGCGCAGTCCCTGCAAAGTCAGCAACAGCAGGCCACCGAGCACCAGCGTGGCGAGCAGGCCACCACCGAGCAGGGCCAAGGTGATTTTCAGATCCAGGCTCAGACGCCACATGATCAGCCCCAGAGCGACAATGGCTGCGCCGTATACCAACCAGGTACTGGGCGGCACCGGCAGCATGTCGCGGCGCAGCACACGCAGCGGAGGCACACGCCCCAGTGCAGCCAGCGGTGGCAGGGCGAAGCCGGCCAGGGCCACCAGCCCCGTGGCGATGCCGGCCAAGGCCGGCCAGAGAGTTGCTGTGGGAATTTCGCTGACCACCAGATCACGCAGCAGGAAGAACAGCCCGTGCTGCGCCGCCCAGCCCAGCAGCGCACCGACTATGCTGGCCAATGCGCCGAGATAGGCCAACTGCAAGGTATAGAGCAGCAGCGCTTCGCGACGGGACAGTCCGAGGCAGCGCAGCAGCGCGCTGGCATCGAAACGACGTGAAGCAAAGCGCGAGGCGGACAAGGCCACGGCAACCCCGGCGAGCAACACCGCCGCCAGGCTGGCCAGGTTCAGGTAGCGCTCGGCACGGCCCAGGGCGCCGCCAATCTGGCGATTGCCGTCTTTCGCAGTTTCGATGCGCTGGTGAGGCTGAAGATCAGCCTGGATGGCCTGCTGATAGGCTTGCAGCTGTGATGCCGGACCGCGCCAGAGTTCGCGGTAGCTCACGCGGCTGCCAGGCTGAACCACGCCGGTCGCCTGCAGGTCATCGATATGCATCAATACGCGCGGCGTCAGACTGTAGAAGTCACCCACGCGATCAGGTTCATAGGTCAGTACGCGAGTCAGTTGCAGCGGCTTGTTGCCGACCTCGATCAGGTCGCCGACCTGCAGATCCAGCGCCGCGAACAGGCGTGCTTCGGCCCAGGCTTCGCCGGGCTGCGGACCCTGACTGGCCTGTTCGGGCTGATAGGGCGCTGCTGCGCTGCGCAGTTCGCCACGCAGCGGATAATGGCTGTCGGCGGCCTTGACGCTGGCCAGTTGCAGGTTGTCGTCGGTGGCGATGACGCTGGAGAACTCCACTACGCGGGCATGATCAAGCTGCAGTCGGCTACCTGCTTCGATCTGCTCCGGTGCGGCAGGAGCGCTGCCGCGCACGACCAGGTCGGCACCGAGGAATTCGGTGGCGCGCAAGAGCATGGCGTCATTCAAGCGGGCGCCGAAATAACCGATGGCAGTACTGGCTGCCACTGCGATCAGTAGCGCACAGAAAAGCACGCGCAATTCGCCCGAGCGCGCATCACGCAGGAGTTGGCGCAGGGCGAGGGTAGCCAGCCGGCTGATGGGTACGCGCTTCATCGGCTCTGCTCGTCGTCGACCCGTCGGCCGCCTTCCAGCCGCAGCAGATGCTGGCAACGCTGGGCCAGACGTTCATCATGGGTCACCAGCACCAGTGTGGTAGCGCGCTCACGGTTCAGCTCGAAGAGCAGTTCGGTGATGTTCGCGCCCGTGTGACTGTCGAGATTGCCGGTCGGCTCGTCGGCAAACAGCACTTCGGGTTCGGCGGCGAAGGCGCGGGCGACGGCAACGCGCTGTTGCTCGCCACCAGACAGCTGTCGCGGGTAGTGGTGCAGGCGCGCGCCCAGGCCGACGCGCTCGAGCAGTTCGCTGGCCTTCGTCTGGGCATCACGACGACCGTGCAGTTCCAGCGGCAGCATGACGTTTTCCAGTGCATTGAGGCTGTCGAGTAGCTGGAAGGACTGGAAAACGAAGCCGACATGCTCGGCCCGGACCCTGGCGCGTTGATCCTCATCCAGTTCCCCGAGCCGATGGCCGGCCAGAGTCACCTCGCCGGAACTGGGCAGATCCAGCCCGGCAAGCAGACCGAGCAGGGTGGATTTGCCCGAGCCGGAGGTGCCAATGATGGCCAGGCTGTCACCCTTGTCCAGGCTCAGTGACACTTCGTCGAGGATGGCCAGTTCACCTTCCGCGCTGGGTACCACTTTGCTAAGGTTCCGGGCATTGAGAATGCTGTCGCTCATGGAGATTCCGATGCGAATGTGGCTGAAAGGTGGGGTGCTGGTCTTGCTGTGCTGGGTCCAGGGCGCCCTGGGTGGGACGGTTCTGGTGGTCGGGGATAGTATCAGTGCCGCTTTCGGCCTGGAAACCAGCCAGGGCTGGGTGCACATGCTCCAGCAACGGCTGGATTCTGAGGCCCCCGAGTATCAGGTGGTGAATGCCTCAATCAGTGGCGACACCACGGCGGGCGGGCGTTCCAGGCTGCCGACCCTGCTTGATGAGCATGCTCCTGCCATCGTGATTCTGGAGCTTGGAGGCAATGATGGCTTGCGCGGGCAGTCGCCAGTGCAATTGAAACAGAATCTTGCGGCGATGGTTGAGCAGTCGCAGGAAGTGGGAGCCCGGGTGGTGTTGCTTGGCATGCGCATGCCGCCCAATCTGGGTCAGCGTTATACCACGGCATTCGCCAAGGCCTTCGACTCGCTCGCTGCCGAACAGGAACTGCCCTATGTGCCTTTCTTTCTCGAAGGCGTGGGTGGTGTTGCACAGATGATGCAGGCTGACGGCATCCATCCCACGGCTGCCGCCCAGCAGCGACTGCTGGACAACCTATGGCCGGTGCTCGAACCCTTGCTTTGAGCCAGCGGCGCAGATAGTGTCGCGCCCCTCGATTGGAGCCTCCAATGCCTCGTCCAGCCTGGTCCCTTTTTGCCTACCGCCTCATCGTCCCGGACGAGCAGTTCGACCTGTTCGCCTGTCGCGAGAATCGTCTGCATCTGGCCCTGCGCCAGTTGGAACTGAATGGTCAGGCTGATCGCACCCTATGTGGTGGTTTTCTACCGGCAAAGCCGCGCTGGCAGGATCTGGAACGCAGTCTGCTGAAAGATCAGCGGCTTTGTCCGACTTGTCGCGAGACGCTCGGCGCGCAGCGTCGGGGGTTCGCTTCGGTCCTCAATGCCTGGTAGCTCGGCGCTCGCTTTGCCTTCGAGTACAATCGCCCAAAATAGCCTTCCCCATTTCCAAGGAAACCCGAATGCTCCCGCGTGCCTCTGCAGTCGCCTCCTGTATGTCACTTACTGCCTTGCTGTGGGCCGGACAGTCTGTAGCGCTCGAATTGCCGCTGCCGCCCGAAGGCGAGGATATAGTGGGCGAGATTCAGGTCATCAAGGCCAAGTATGAAGACACCTTCGCGGCCCTTGGCGAGACCCATGATTTGGGCTACCTGGAGCTTGTTGCAGCGAATCCGGGGGTCGATCCCTGGCTGCCAGGCGAAGGCACCGACATCATTCTGCCAACACGTTTCATTCTCCCGCCGGGCCCGCGTGAAGGCATCGTGATCAACCTTGCCGAGTACCGCCTGTATTACTACCCGGAAGGTCAGTCAGTGGTGCATACCTATCCCTTGGGCATCGGGCGCGAAGGCTGGGGATCGCCGGTGGGCAATACACGCATTTCCGCGATGACCAGCAACCCGGCCTGGTATCCGCCCCAGTCGATTCGCGATGAGCATGCCGCGGATGGTGATCCACTGCCGAGGGTGGTGCCGCCAGGCCCTGACAACCCGCTGGGCCCCTACAAGATGACCCTGGCAATGCCGGGTTATCTCATTCACGGGTCAAACAAGAAGTTCGGTATTGGCATGCGTGTCAGTCATGGCTGTTTCCGCATGCTCAATCACAACGTTCTCGAGCTTGCCGGACGGGTCAAGGTAGGTACGCCGGTGCGCATCATTGATGAGCCGTACAAGTTCGGTGTCAGTCAGGGCAAGGTCTACCTTGAAGCTCACACACCGCTGCAGGAAGAAAACCAGCACATGACGCTCATGGACAAGCATGCCGTGGTGATCAATACACTGCTCGACGAAGAACATGATGCGAGCGCGCTACGGCTGGATTGGGAAATGGTGCGCGAGGTCATTGCGGGAGAAGATGGCTTGCCCATTCAGATTGCCGAGCAGGGCCAGGCTCTGGTGAGTCATGAGGAGTCTGTTTTCTAAACGTTTGATATGCCTCGCCTATAAAAAAGCCGACCTGTTTAAGGTCGGCTTTTTTACGCCTGTAATCCGTCCTGAATGCATTTCAGCCTTCAGGACGGCACAGAGGTTCACTTGCGGCTGGCGCGTTCCAGCATGCGCAGTGCACGCTCGTTGGCTTCGTCAGCGGTCTGCTGAGCCTTCTGAGCGGCCTGCAGAGCTTCGTCAGCCTTGCTGTATGCTTCGTCAGCACGAGCCTGGGCGCGGGCAGCAGCATCTTCAGTAGCGGTCAGACGAGCTTCGCCTTCTTGAGTCATGCTGTTGCTGCAACCAGTCGCCAGTACTGCAGCGAAAGCCAGAGCAGAAAGTTTCAGAACGTTGTTCATCGTGTTCCCCTTGAAATGAAATCCATGACAACTTCCATTATCGAAAGTTGGCGGGCACATACTACCGATAAGTTTCGCCAAGTAAACTGAGGCAGACACCTGTCAGCACAGTTTTTTATGCGAACTCGCCTGTTTTTCATTGGCGGCTGACCTGTCTGGTTGAAAAACAACCAAAGCCAGCTTTTTTATCCATTGGATTGACTCTCTTGGTAAGCGAAAGTTGCACTCCAGACCCGATTGGCGAATGCCTTTAATGCGCTGCATACGGCATCTGGCGGACGGTTTGACGGTGTAGAGGGTGCAAGGGTATGGCGCACACTGTTCGCTGGATGCATTATCGGCAGTGTTCTTGAGAGGCAACCAAACCAACCTGCACCAAGGAGGCGAGATGAGCGACACAGTGACCATCCACCATGATCGGGCAGGCCACCAATTCGAGACGACCGTGGATGGTCATCGTGCCTATCTGGCTTATATGGATCTGGGCAAGCAAACCCTGGATATCTACCGGACTTTCGTTCCCGATGCGCTACGCGGTCGAGGCATCGCTGCCGTTCTGGCCAGGCATGCGCTGGAGTACGCCGAACATGAGGGCTATACGGTCATTCCCTCCTGCTCGTACGTGGAGCGCTATATAGAGCGGCATGCCAAAGCGGAAGACAGTACCGATAACCAGGTTTAAAAAAACGCCGTAATCGGCGTTTTTTTACTCGTTTCTTCGCTTAACCGCGCGCCCGCTTGGGCAGTACCTCGACGAGCTTGGCATGCATGCCGAGAATGGCCTTCTCGGTGGTATCCCAGTCGATGCAGGCATCGGTGATGGACACGCCGTATTTCAGGTCCGCCAGATCCTTGGGAATCGACTGGTTGCCCCAGCCCAGGTGGCTTTCGACCATCAGCCCGACGATGGAGTTGTTGCCTTCCAGAATCTGGTTGGCGACGTTGTCCATCACCAGCGGTTGCAGGGCCGGGTCCTTGTTGGAGTTGGCGTGGCTGCAGTCAATCATGATGTTGGGGGCAATCTTGGCCCTGGCCAGTTCCTGTTCGCACACCGCAACGCTGACCGAATCGTAGTTGGGCTTGCCGTTGCCGCCGCGCAGCACCACGTGGCCGTAGCGGTTGCCCTTGGTGGTGACAATGGAGGACACGCCAGCCTGGTTGATACCGAGGAAGCGGTGCGGGCTGGAGACTGATTGCAGGGCGTTGACCGCCACCGTCAGGCTGCCGTCGGTGCCGTTTTTGAAGCCAACCGCCGAGGACAGGCCTGATGCCATTTCACGGTGGGTCTGGGATTCGGTGGTGCGCGCGCCGATGGCGGACCAGCTGATCAGATCCTGCAGGTATTGCGGGGAGATCGGGTCCAGGGCTTCGGTAGCGGTGGGCAGGCCCATCTCGGCCAGATCGAGCAGCAGCTTGCGGCCAATGTGCAGGCCGTCCTGGATCTTGAACGAGTCATCCATGTAGGGATCGTTGATCAGACCCTTCCAGCCTACGGTAGTGCGCGGCTTCTCGAAGTAGACGCGCATGATCAGGTAGAGGCTGTCGGACACCTTGTCGGCCAGCACCTTGAGGCGTTCGGCATATTCATGGGCGGCCTTGAGATCGTGAATCGAGCAGGGGCCGATCACCACGAACAGGCGATGATCCTTGCCATCGAGGATGTCACGAACGACCTGCCGTCCTTCGGAAACGGTCTTCAATGCGGATGCCGTGAGCGGGAGTTCCCGCTTCAACTGCTCCGGTGTGATCAGGGTTTCGTTGGAGAAAACGTTGAGGTCATCGATCGGTAAATCAGCCATCGTGTTACTCGTCAGGGTCACGGGTGCCGTCCGCCAGCCATCCCGGTGCGGCGGAACAGGGCCTGGGGCGCAGCGGGGAGGCGGAACCTTATCGCGTATTGAGTCGCCTCGACAATGACCTTGAAGTCGCAAGGCCTTGTCTGGCAGCCGGTTGGTAGTGGTTTTGTGCCGGACTGCTAAGCTCAAGCGAAGCCAGTGAGTCCACGCTGCCTGCAAGAATCTGAGCGGGCAAGGCCCGGATAAATGATCTAGAATCGAGCACTATCTATGCACAACAGTTATAAGTAAGTGACGGCTACCGGATGTCACCGCTATTTTGAGGGATTTCTATGAAGCTTCAACAACTGCGTTACATCTGGGAGGTGGCGCATCATGACCTCAATGTCTCAGCCACCGCACAAAGCCTGTTCACTTCACAGCCTGGCATCAGCAAGCAGATTCGCCTGCTCGAGGATGAGCTGGGCGTCGAGGTATTCGCCCGCAGCGGCAAGCATCTGACACGTGTCACGCCTGCCGGCGAGCGGATCATCACCACGGCTGGCGAAATCCTGCGCAAATGCGAAAGCATCAAGCAAATTGCCCAGGAATTTTCCAATGAGAAGAAGGGCACGCTGAGCATCGCCACCACCCATACCCAGGCTCGTTATGCCTTGCCGAGGGTCATCAGCCGGTTCATCAGCCAGTACCCCGACGTTTCCCTGCACATGCACCAGGGCACGCCGTTGCAGATTGCAGAAATGGCGGCAGACGGAACCGTGGATTTCGCCATCGCCACCGAGGGACTGGAGCTGTTCGGTGACCTCGTGATGATGCCTTGCTACCGCTGGAATCGTTGCGTGGTGGTGCCGCAGGGTCATCCTCTGGCGAAGCTGGAAAAGCTGACGCTGGAAGCACTTGCCGAGCACCCCATCGTGACCTATGTGTTCGGCTTTACGGGTCGTTCCAAGCTCGATGAGGCCTTCAGCCATCAAGGGCTGTCACCCAAGGTGGTGTTCACAGCAGCGGATGCCGACGTCATCAAGACTTATGTGCGGTTGGGCCTGGGTGTTGGCATCGTGGCGCAGATGGCTGTCGATGCCACGCTCGATCCTGATCTGGTGGTACTGGATGCCAGTGAGCTGTTCGAGGCCAGTGTCACCAAGATCGGCTTTCGTCGAGGCACCTTTCTGCGCGGGTTCATGTGCGACTTCATCGAAGCCTTCGCACCGCATCTGGATCGCGAGATGCTCGACAAGGCTGTGAAGTGTCGCAACAAGCTTGAATTGGAAGAGCTGTTTCAGGACGTCGAGCTACCCACGTACTGATCAAAGCATGGCTGCGGCCAGGGCCGAATTCATTCGACCCTAGCTGTAGTCGGTGAGCGAAAGCCGAACGGGTTCGCCCTACGAGGCTTGCCGTCTTATTCCTTGGTGATCAGGTTGCCGGCATGCAGCCCGCATTCCTTCTGCGTGGACTCTTCCCACCACCAGCGGCCTTCGCGTTCGTGCTGGTTGGGTAGCACCGGGCGCGTGCAGGGTTCGCAGCCGATGCTGATGAAGCCGCGTTCGTGCAGGCTGTTGTAGGGAATCTCCAGCATGCGGATATAGCCCCAGACTTCCTCGCTGGTCATCTGTGCCAGCGGGTTGAACTTGTACAGGGTGTGGTCAGGCGTGGAGAACGCGGTATCGATCTCCAGTACCGATACCTGACTGCGCGTGCCGGGGCTCTGGTCGCGACGCTGGCCTGTGGCCCAGGCCCGGACAGTGGCCAGCTTGCGGCGCAACGGTTCGATCTTGCGGATGCCACAGCATTCGCCATGGCCGTCGCGGTAGAAGCTGAACAGGCCTTTCTCGTTAACCATCGACTCCAGCCGCTTCGAGTCCGGCGTCATGATCTGGATGGGAATCTTGTAGTGATCGCGCACCTGCTCAATGAAGCGGTAGGTTTCGCTGTGCAGACGGCCAGTGTCGAGGGTGAACACCTTGACGTTTTTATTCAGCTTCCAGGCCATGTCCAGCAGCACCACGTCTTCGGCGCCGCTGAACGATATCCACAGGTCATCACCAAACAGATCGAACGCCAGCTTGAGAATGTCTTGTGGTGATTTAGCGGCATAGGCTTCGGCCAATGCGGTGACGTCAATGGAGGGGCTCATCGGGCGGCTTCCTTATATGCGGCGCTTCGGCGCTCTGAGGGCGTGGATGGTAGCAAAAGGGATTTATACCGCTAAATAACCTTTAGCTACCGATATTCGGCATTTCGGATATAAGTCCCGCATTGCTTCACCCGTGCCGGGCCGTTAGAGTGCCGCCTTCAAATTCATGCATTTAGGAGTGGCCCGTGGAAATAGCCTGTCTCGACCTGGAAGGTGTGCTGGTTCCGGAAATCTGGATCGCCTTTGCCGAGGCCACCGGAATCGAATCGCTGCGGGCGACCACGCGGGACATTCCCGACTACGACGTGCTGATGAAGCAGCGCCTGCGCATTCTCGATGAACACGGCCTGAAGCTGGCGGATATTCAGAAGGTCATTGCTACCCTGAAGCCGCTGGATGGTGCAGTGGAGTTCGTCGACTGGCTGCGCGAGCGTTTCCAGGTTGTGATCCTTTCGGACACCTTCTACGAGTTCTCTCAGCCACTGATGCGTCAGTTGGGCTTCCCGACACTGCTGTGTCATCGCCTGATCACCGACGATTCGGATCGTGTGGTGGACTATCAGCTGCGTCAGAAGGACCCCAAGCGCCAGTCGGTCCTCGCTTTCAAGAGCCTCTACTACCGCGTGATCGCTGCGGGTGATTCGTACAACGACACCACCATGCTCAGCGAAGCCCATGCCGGTATCCTCTTCCACGCGCCTGACAACGTCATCGCCGAGTTCCCCCAATTCCCGGCGGTGCATACCTTCGGCGAGCTGAAGCAGGAATTCATCAAGGCGTCGAACCGCAAGTTGGCGTTTTAAGGCCACGCTTCACGGTTCACCGAGTGGGGTGTGGTGGATGAAAAAAAACGTCATCTACCCTACGGCTTCAAGCTTTCCAGCGTTGTAGGGTGGACCACGCTTCACCGGTCCACCGAGCGGGGTGTGGTGGATGAAAAAGGCGTCATCCACCCTACGGCTTGAGGCCTTCCAGCGTCTCCAGCAGCACCTTCACCTTGTCGATCGACTCCTGATACTCAGCCTGCCATTGCGAGTCGGCGACGATGCCGCCGCCGCCCCAGCAACTGGCCTGTCCGTCCTGGATGAGCAGGGTGCGAATGGCGATGGAGCTGTCCATTTCCCCGCGCACATCGACATACAGCAGTGAGCCGCAGTAGATGGCGCGGCGGGTAGGTTCCAGCTCATCGATGATCTGCATGGCGCGAATTTTCGGTGCGCCGGTGATCGAGCCGCCGGGAAAGCTGCCAGCCAGCAGGTCGAAGGCGTCCTTGCCTTCAGCCAGGCGCCCGCTGACACAACTGACCAGATGGTGCACGTTGGGATAGCTTTCCAGCGCGAAAAGCTCCGGCACCTGCACGCTGCCGGTCTGACAGCTGCGGCCCAGGTCGTTACGCAGCAGGTCGACGATCATCAGGTTTTCGGCTCGATCCTTTTTGCTTTCGAGCAGCGCCTGCGCCTGTGCGGCGTCGCTTTTTGCATCATGTCCACGAGGGCGCGTGCCCTTGATCGGACGTGTTTCCACTTCGCCCCGGTTCAGGCGTAAAAAACGTTCCGGCGAGAGGCTGGCAATGGCCCCATGCTCCAGCGCCAAAAAGCCTGCGTACGGCGTCGGGCAGATTGCGCGTAGCGCCCGGTAGGCGGCCCACGCATCACCCCGGCAGGCGGCGCGAAAGCGCTGGGCGAAATTCACCTGGTAGCAGTCGCCAGCCTCGATGTACTGCTGGACGCGTTTGATTGCCTGGTGATAGTCATCCGCTGTCAGGTCGGCAACGAAGGGGCTGAGCAGGGCGAAAGCTGCCTCGTTACCCGCAGCCTGGCCAGGTGAGTCGAAGAGGTCGATCAGCCGCTCGCGCTCGGTAGCTGATAGCGCAGGATGGAAGACCAGCTGGCAGCTGTGCTGCTGATGGTCGGTGATCAGTGCCCAGGCATAAAGCCCAAATTGGGCTGTAGGAAAGTCGATGTCAGCCTTTGCCTGCTGCGGCAGCGTTTCCAGCAATCTACCGAAGTCGTAGCTGAGCAAGCCAATCAGCCCACCCATGAAGGGCAGTTCGCAGCTCTCTGGCGCGCAGGCCAAGCCCAGCTGCTGCAATGCTTGGCGTAAACGTTGAAAAAAACCTTCGGCAGACTCTTCCGCAGTGGGTTGCAGCATTTGCTGCGGCCAGGCACTCAACAGATCGTAGCGCCCGCGCTCGGCAACCGGGCAGCCCGAGTCCAGCAGTACGGCGCCTGGTGCGTGGCGGATACGCTCGAACCAGTGTGCGGGATCGGCTTGATAGGGGAGTGGATGGAGCGTGCAGATGGGCATGGGCTGGGTCGATGTGGGGCAGCGCATCGATAAGCGCGCTGCCCGTATGGTTCAGGCGTGGGGCGGCACGTGCCCGAACAATTCCTGGGCGAACTTTACCCGCTCCTCAGGGGTTTCCTTGATGCCTTTGGCCTTGAGTTCTTCCAGGCGAGTTTCCACCGCGTGCGCCCGGTGGGTCAGGCCACAGTCGTTGGCGATCTGAATGTTCAGGCCGGGGCGGGCGTTGAGCTCAAGGATCAGGGGGCCTTTTTCTTCATCAAGCACCATGTCGACACCGATATAACCCAGGCCGCACAGTTCATAGCAGCCAGCAGCAAGCGTCATGAAGCCGTCCCAGTTGGGCAACTGCACGCCGTCCACCGCATTGGTGGTATCTGGATGCTTGGTGATCTTGTTGTTGAGCCAGGTGCCTCGCAGGGTGATGCCTGTCGCCAGGTCGACGCCGACGCCGATGGCGCCCTGATGCAGGTTGGCCTTGCCGCCCGACTGGCGGGTGGGAAGACGCAGCATGGCCATTACCGGATAGCCCATCAGGACGATGATGCGGATGTCCGGTACGCCTTCATAGCTGATGCTCTTGAAGATCGGATCGGGTGTTACCCGGTACTCGATCAGGGCACGGTCACGGTGCCCGCCCAGCGAGTACAGCCCGGTGAGGATGTTGGAGATCTGATGCTCGATTTCATCATGGGTGATGATCTTGCCGGATACCGTGCGATAGCGGCCCTCGAAGCGATCGGCGATCACCAGGATGCCATCGCCGCCGGCGCCCTGGGCCGGCTTGACGACGAAGTCTGCGTGGTCCTTGACGATGTCCTTGAGCTTCTCGATGTCCTTTTCGGTCTCGATGACGCCGTACATTTCCGGCACATCGATCCCGGCCGCTATGGCGCGTTCCTTGGTGATGATCTTGTCATCGACGATCGGATACAGGTTGCGTTTGTTGTACTTGAGCACGTAATCCGCGTTGCGGCGGTTGATGCCCATGATGCCCTTGGCTTCCAGGGCCTTCCACGTCTTGATCAGACCGAACATGGCTCAATCCTTCAGAAAGGCTTTGAAACGGAACAGTTCGGTCAGGCGATAGCCGCGATAGCGACCCATTGCCAGCATGAAGCCCACCATTATCAGCAGTACCGCCGGGAAGGTGAAGATGAAGTAGGTCAGCTCTGGAATGTTCATCAGCATGAACGACAGGCTGGCCGCTATCAGCGTGCCGACTGCCACCTTGAAGGCATGACCGCCGCCACGCTCTTCCCAAGTGATGGACAGACGCTCGATGGTCATGGTCAGGATCACCATCGGGAACAGCGAAACCGAGAGACCGCGTTCCAGGCCGAGCTTATGGCTGAACAGGCTGATTATCGCGATCAGTACCACTACAAATGTCAGCACCACTGAAAGGCGGGGCAACATCTGCAATTTCAGGTGCTCGAGATACGAGCGCAGCGACAGGCCCAGCGCGGTGATCACGGTAAAGAGAATGATGCCGAAGCCGATCTGTGTTTCGCGGAAGGCGAGAGCGATCAGTACCGGGGTGAAGGTGCCGAGGGTCTGCAGGCCACCGAGGTTGCGCAGGATCAGGATCACCAGTACGCCGATGGGGATCATGATCATGATCTGGTAGGTCTGCTGGGTCTGCAGTGGCAGGCCGTAAAGCGAGTATTCGAGGAAGTCCGCGTCGGTGTTCGCGTCGGTCAGCTTGGCCAGACGGATGGCGTTCATCTCACTGCTGTTGAGGGTGAAGGTCACCTGCGGGTTGCGACCGCCCTCCAGGCTGACCAATGGTTCGTCACCCGTCCACCAGACCAGACGGTCCTGCGGCAGGCCCTGTTCGCCGGTTTCTGGGTTGAAGTACAGCCACTTGTCACCGTTGAAGCTGCGCAGCCAGAGTTCCGGTGTTTGCGCTACGTCGGACAGCAGTCGCACCGTATGCACGCGCTCCATGGGCACATGGGCAATGGAGAGCAGCAGATCGATCACGCGGGCTTTGTTCGCTGTAGCCGAGTCACCGCCCAACAGCAGCCTCACGTTGTCATCATTGACATTGTTAACACGCTTGATGGCTTCACTGATGAAGGTTTCGACGTCCGCCGAGTGCTGGCGAATCGGCGAAAGCAGCGCTTCGGCAGCGATCTTCTCGGCGCCTTCGACCGGGATGCTGTCACGGAAGATCGGGCCGGTGGCCTTGGTTTGCTCGCCGCTGTAGCGCTTGGTCAGCACCAGGCGGTAGTAGAGCGTCTGCTTGCCGTTGACGCGGCGAGCAGACCAGGTGACCCGGCGGTTGCCGTCGGCGCGGTTGATGCTCACGCCATAGTTGTTGGAAATGAAGCTTTCGTTGAGGCTGACGAATTCCTGGTTCAGCGGTGGTACGTACATCTGCAGCTTGACCGGTTCACGCGGATTGGCCTGGAACTCGACCTTGGCATCGATATTCCACAGGTCATCGGTTTCGTCTTCGGTAACCGGAATGCCGAGGATGAAGATCTGGTAGGCCGTTATGGCAATGCCCAGCGTGACGAGCAGGAAGATCAGAACTTTCAGATGCAGGGTTAGCGCGCGCATGGGGTTACTCGTCAGCGTCGGATTCGGTGATGCAGCCGGGTTTGCCGGCGACGTAGGTAAGGCTTGGGTCGACAAGTGCACCAAAGCGGGTCAGTGCATCGGAACCAATAAGAAGTGGGTATTGGAAAGCGGTACGGTCGGTGAGGTTCACTTCTATGGTGCGCTTTGCCTTGCCCATGCACAGGTCGAGCTCGATGACGGGGCGTGCCGTGTAGGTTTTCTCTTCTTCAGGGTCAAAGTCCCCTGCACGGCGCTTGATCTTGCTGATGCGTGCCAGTGGGCGCTCGATGGGGTGACTGTGTGCACTGTCGATGGCCAGATAAAAGCGAACCCAGGCCTCGCCGTCACGCTTGAAGCGGGTGATGTCGCTTGCGCTGAGCGAAGCCGTCTGGGCACCGGTATCGAGCTTGGCGGGGACTTCAAGGCCGAAGTCAGGCAGCGCCACATGTTCATTCAGTCCATAAATGGTCTTGTCGGCGGCCAGGCCAATCGCGGGCGATAAACATGCGCAGAGCAGCAGGGAGTAGGCTTTGACTCTCATGGAACCTGTTGTCTTCGAGGATTGGAAAACGAAATGGCCGGAATCAGCCCATGCTTTTGTCATTATTGCAGCAGGCGGGCGCCGACACTGCGAAGGCCAGCATTCTAGCATGCTGATTTCAGGGTCGCGACAGCGTAACCGGGCGGCCGTGGTGTAAACCCCTTGCTGGGTTTGCAATCTCCGACTTTAGTCATATTGTTGACAATTGTGCCTCTGATGATTTGACTGCTTGGCGATCAGGGCGTAATTTGCTGCCATTGAAACGGTCAAGTGTTGACAATCATGCTCGATACACTGGAATTCCCTTCGGCTATACAGCAAGCGGACAGCGGTACGTTGTCCGAGCATGTGTTCCGACTGATTCAGGCAGCCATCGTCAAGGGTGAGATTGCTCCGGGCAGCAAGATTTCCGAGCCGGAGCTGGCGCGAACCTATGGCATCAGCCGCGGGCCGTTGCGCGAGGCGATCCACCGCCTCGAAGGGCAGAAGCTGCTGGTGCGCATTCCCCATGTGGGTGCCCGAGTGGTCTCCCTCAGCCACGCCGAGCTGATCGAGCTCTATGAAATCCGCGAGTCACTGGAAGGCATGGCCTGCCGGCTGGCTGCCGAACGCATGAGCGAGGTCGAAATCGAAGAGCTGCGCCGCGTGCTGGGTACGCACGAGCGCGACGAAGCCTTCCAGGCGGGCGTTGGTTACTACCAGCAGGAAGGCGATTTCGACTTTCATTACCGGATCATTCAGGGCAGTGGCAACCGCACACTGGCCAAGCTGCTGTGCGACGAGCTCTACCAGCTGGTGCGCATGTACCGCATCCAGTTCTCCACCACGCCCAACCGGCCGCATCAGGCCTTCGCCGAACATCACCGCATCCTCGATGCCATCGCCGAACGCGATGGTGAACTGGCGGAGCTGCTGATGCGCCGCCATATCGCCGCTTCCAAGCGCAATGTTGAGCGCCACTTCAAGGGCGCTCTTGAACACACACCATATGAAAGGGGTAATGCATGACTCTTCCTTCTGCCGGTCAGCGTTTCCGTGACGCCGTGGCCAGTGAGCATCCGCTGCAGGTCGTGGGCGCGATCAATGCCAACCATGCGTTGCTGGCCAAGCGTGCCGGCTTCAAGGCCATCTACCTTTCTGGTGGTGGGGTTGCAGCAGGTTCTCTGGGCCTGCCGGATTTGGGTATCACCGGGTTGGACGACGTGCTGACCGATGTGCGCCGCATCACCGATGTCTGCGATCTGCCTCTGCTGGTGGACGTCGACACCGGTTTCGGTTCTTCGGCCTTCAACGTGGCGCGTACCGTCAAGTCGATGATCAAGTTCGGTGCCGCTGCGATTCACATCGAGGATCAGGTCGGAGCCAAGCGCTGCGGCCACCGTCCGAACAAGGAAATCGTCTCTCAGCAGGAAATGGTCGACCGCATCAAGGCCGCCGTCGATGCGCGTACCGATGACAGCTTTGTGATCATGGCGCGTACCGATGCGCTGGCCGTCGAAGGTCTGAATTCCGCGTTGGACCGTGCCGCTGCCTGCATCGAGGCTGGTGCCGACATGATCTTCCCGGAAGCCATTACCGAGCTGGACATGTACAAAGTCTTCGCCGACCGCGTCAAAGCACCGATTCTGGCCAACATCACCGAGTTCGGCGCTACTCCGCTGTACACCACCGAACAGCTGGCCTCCGTGGATGTATCGCTGGTGCTCTACCCGTTGTCGGCGTTCCGTGCGATGAACAAGGCGGCCGAGAATGTCTACACCGCGCTGCGCCGCGATGGCACCCAGGCGAATGTGATCGACACCATGCAGACCCGCATGGAGTTGTACGATCGCATCAACTACCACGCCTTCGAGCAGAGCCTCGATGCGCTGTTCGCTCAGAAGAAGAACTGAGTGATAGCCGGCCCGGCGGCCATGCAGCCGGGATCGGCGGGTCTTCATCGATTCATTTTGCGATATCCCGAATAAATCCAATAAGGAGATAACCAATGGCTGAAGCAAAAGTACTGACCGGAGCAGGTCTTCGCGGTCAGATCGCAGGACAGACTGCCCTATGTACCGTTGGCAAGACTGGCGCAGGTCTGACCTACCGTGGCTACGACGTACGCGATCTGGCCGCTGAGTGCGATTTCGAAGAAGTGGCCTACTTGCTGTTCTACGGTGAACTGCCCACCGTTGAACAACTGGCTGCCTACAAGGCCCGCCTGAAGACTCTGCGTGACCTTCCGCAAACGCTCAAGGAAGTGCTGGAACGTATTCCGGCTAGCGCCCACCCGATGGACGTCATGCGCACCGGCACCTCCATGCTCGGCAACCTGGAGCCTGAAGAGAGCTTCGAGCAGCAGCGCGATGTCGCCGAGCGCCTGATGGCGGCCTTCCCAGCGATGATGTGCTACTGGTACCGCTTTAGCCACGACGGCGTTCGCATCGAATGCACCAGCGATGAAGACACCCTGGGCGGCCATTTCCTCGCGCTGCTGCACGGCAAGAAGCCGAGCGATCTGCACGTCAAGGTAATGAACGTTTCACTGATTCTTTACGCAGAGCACGAGTTCAACGCCTCGACGTTCACGGGGCGCGTCTGCGCCTCGACGCTGTCCGACCTTTATTCCTGCATAACTGGCGCCATCGGTTCGCTGCGCGGCCCGCTGCATGGCGGGGCCAACGAAGCGGCCATGGACATGATCGAGCAGTGGAACTCGCCGGAAGAAGCCCGCGAAGCCATCCTCGGCATGCTGGAGCGCAAGGACAAGATCATGGGCTTCGGTCACGCCATCTACAGCGTTTCCGATCCGCGTAACGAAGTTATCAAGGTCTGGGCCAAGCAGCTGGCTGATGAAGTCGGCGACACCGTGCTCTACCCGGTATCGGTGGCGGTCGATGAGACCATGTGGGAGCAGAAGAAGCTCTTCCCCAACGCCGACTTCTACCACGCCTCGGCCTATCACTTCATGGGCATTCCCACCAAGCTGTTCACGCCGATCTTCGTCTGCTCGCGCGTAACCGGCTGGGCTTCCCATGTGTTTGAACAACGTGGCAACAACCGGATCATTCGGCCAAGCGCCGACTACGTCGGTCCGGAGCAGCGCAAGGTAGTACCGATCGCCGAGCGTTGATCGGAAAAGGGGAGGTCTGCAAAGGCTTCCCCTTCCTTGCTTCATGAAACATCACTGGATTGAGTTCTTCCGGCATGAATACAGAACACCGCAAACCTCTGCCCGGCACCCTGCTTGATTATTTCGACACCCGCGCGGCGGTCGAAGCCATCCAGCCCGGCGCCTACGACAAACTGCCCTATACCTCTCGCGTGCTGGCTGAGCAGCTGGTGCGTCGCTGCGATTCGACTCTGCTGAGCGATTCGCTCAAGCAGCTCATCGAGCGCCGGCAGGACCTGGATTTCCCCTGGTACCCGGCTCGCGTGGTGTGCCATGACATCCTCGGCCAGACCGCTCTGGTGGACCTCGCCGGCCTGCGTGATGCGATTGCCGAGCAGGGTGGTGATCCGTCCAAGGTCAACCCGGTGGTGCCGACCCAGCTGATCGTCGATCACTCGCTGGCGGTAGAGCATGCCGGTTTCGATCCGGAGGCCTTCGAGAAGAACCGTGCCGTTGAAGAACGTCGCAACGAAGACCGTTTCCACTTCATCGAGTGGACCAAGACTGCATTCAAGAATGTCGACGTGATTCCTGCTGGCAACGGGATCATGCACCAGATCAATCTGGAAAAGATGAGCCCGGTGATCCAGGCGCGCGGCGGCGTGGCCTTCCCCGATACCTGCGTTGGCACCGACTCGCACACCCCCCACGTGGATGCCCTGGGCGTGATTGCCATCGGTGTCGGCGGCCTGGAAGCTGAAACCGTGATGCTTGGTCGTCCGTCCATGATGCGCCTGCCTGATATCGTCGGCGTCAAGCTGACTGGCAAACGTCAGCCGGGCATCACCGCCACTGACATCGTCCTGGCCTTGACCGAGTTTCTGCGTCAGGAGCGTGTGGTCGGTGCCTGGGTCGAATTTTTCGGCGAGGGTGCAGACAGCCTGTCCATCGGCGACCGCGCCACCATTTCCAACATGTGCCCCGAGTACGGTGCGACGGCGGCGATGTTCTACATCGACCAACAGACCATCGAATACCTCAAGTTGACCGGTCGTGAGCCGGAGCAGGTCGCGCTGGTCGAGAATTACGCCCGTACCACTGGCCTCTGGGCCGATGCATTGAAGACCGCAGAATACGAGCGCGTGCTGTCGTTCGACCTGTCCAGTGTCGTGCGCAACATGGCCGGCCCGAGCAACCCGCACCGTCGCCTGCCTACCAGTGCGCTGAACGAGCGCGGCATCGCCGACGAGGCCAAGCTGGCAGCCGGCAAGGTTGAAGAGAGCGAAGGCCTGATGCCCGATGGCGCAGTGATTATCGCCGCCATCACCAGCTGCACCAACACATCCAACCCGCGCAACGTGGTCGCTGCCGGTCTGGTGGCGAAGAAGGCCAACGAACTGGGGCTGCTGCGCAAACCCTGGGTCAAGACGTCCTTCGCGCCTGGTTCCAAGGTAGCCAAGCTGTATCTGGAAGACTCCGGCCTGTTGCCGGAACTGGAAAAGCTCGGCTTTGGCATCGTCGGCTACGCTTGCACCACCTGCAACGGCATGTCCGGTGCGCTTGATCCGGTGATCCAGCAGGAAATCATCGACCGTGACCTGTACGCCACGGCCGTCCTGTCCGGCAACCGCAACTTCGATGGCCGTATTCACCCTTATGCCAAGCAGGCCTTCCTTGCCTCGCCGCCGCTGGTGGTCGCCTATGCCATCGCCGGCACCGTGCGCTTCGACATCGAGCAGGACGTACTGGGGCATGACACCCAGGGCAACCCCGTCACCCTGAAGGACCTGTGGCCGAGCGACGAGGAAATCGACACCATCGTCGCCGCCTCGGTGAAGCCCGAGCAGTTCCGCCAGATCTACATCCCCATGTTTGATCTTGGAACGGTGGAAGAGGCCGAAAGCCCGCTGTACGACTGGCGCCCGATGTCCACCTACATCCGCCGTCCGCCGTACTGGGAAGGTGCGTTGGCCGGAGAGCGCAGCCTCAAGGGCATGCGCCCACTGGCGGTGCTGCCGGACAACATCACCACCGACCACCTGTCGCCATCCAACGCCATCCTGCTGGACAGCGCTGCCGGCGAATATCTGCACAAGATGGGCTTGCCGGAAGAGGACTTCAACTCCTACGCCACCCACCGCGGCGACCACCTGACGGCGCAGCGTGCAACCTTCGCCAACCCGCAGCTGATCAACGAGATGGCGGTGGTCGATGGGCAGGTGAAGAAGGGTTCCCTGGCGCGCGTCGAGCCGGAAGGGCAGGTGATGCGCATGTGGGAAGCCATCGAAACCTACATGAACCGCAAGCAGCCACTGATCATCATCGCCGGCGCTGACTATGGTCAGGGTTCGTCCCGCGACTGGGCGGCCAAGGGTGTACGCCTTGCCGGTGTGGAGGCCATCGTCGCCGAAGGCTTCGAGCGTATCCACCGCACCAACCTGGTGGGCATGGGCGTACTGCCGCTGGAGTTCAAGCCAGGCACAGACCGCAAGACCTTGGAAATCGATGGTACCGAAACCTTCGATGTACTCGGCGAGCGCACCCCGCGTGCCGAGCTGACGCTGGTCATTCGTCGTCGTAACGGCGAAACCCTCGAGGTGCCGGTGATCTGCCGTCTGGACACGGCTGATGAAGTCTCCGTCTACGATGCGGGTGGCGTGCTGCAGCGTTTTGCCAAGGACTTCCTCGGCCAGGCCTGAACACGCCGTAGGGTGGATGTCGTTTCTTACATCCACCGCGCCACCGCTCGGTGGTCCGCCACCGGGTGGATCGATAAAGCGTGATCCACCCTACGCCTGCACTCCATTTCCGTTGCCGCCGCTTGGCGGCAACGTTTCATGAGGATTCGTTTTCATGGCACATGCACCCCAGATCAAGATTCCCGCCACCTACCTGCGCGGTGGTACCAGCAAGGGCGTGTTCTTCCGCCTGCAGGACCTGCCCGAGCGTTGCCAGGTGCCGGGCGAAGCACGTGACAGGCTGTTCATGCGCGTGATCGGCAGCCCCGACCCCTATGCTGCGCATATCGACGGCATGGGAGGCGCCACCTCGAGTACCAGCAAGTGCGTGATCCTGTCGAAAAGCAGTCAGCCAGACCATGACGTGGATTACCTCTACGGTCAGGTCTCCATCGACAAGCCGTTCCTCGACTGGAGCGGCAACTGCGGCAACCTCTCCACCGGTGCGGGCGCCTTCGCAATCCATGCCGGACTGGTCGATCCGGCGCGGATTCCCGAGAGCGGCACCTGCGTGGTGCGCATCTGGCAGGCCAACATCCAGAAAACCATCATTGCCCATGTGCCGGTCAGCAACGGCCAGGTACAGGAAACCGGCGATTTCGAGCTGGACGGTGTGACCTTCCCGGCGGCAGAGATCGTGCTGGAGTTCCTCGATCCGTCTGATGATGGCGAGGAGGGTGGCTCGATGTTTCCTACCGGCAATCTCGTCGACGACCTGGAGGTGCCGGGCATCGGTAATCTCAAAGCCACGATGATCAGCGCTGGTATCCCCACCGTGTTCGTCAACGCCGAGGACATCGGCTACCAGGGCACCGAGCTGCGTGAGGACATCAACGGCAATCCCGAGGCGCTGGCCCGTCTTGAGGCCATCCGCGTCGCCGGTGCGTTGCGCATGGGCCTTATCAAGACGCCTGATGAGGCACTGACCCGCCAGCACACGCCGAAAGTCGCCTTCATTTCCAAACCGAAGACCTACGTCGCCTCAAGTGGCAAGACCATTGAAGCTGGCGAGGTGGACCTGCTGGTCCGCGCGCTGTCGATGGGCAAGCTGCACCACGCCATGATGGGCACCTGCGCGGTGGCCATCGGCACGGCAGCAGCGGTGCCGGGCACGTTGGTCAATCTGGCGGCAGGTGGCGGCGGGCGTGAGGCAGTACGCTTCGGGCACCCATCCGGCACCCTGCGTGTCGGCGCCGAGGCACAGCAGATCGATGGCCAGTGGAGCGTGACCAAGGCCATCATGAGTCGCAGCGCGCGGATATTGATGAGTGGCCAGGTACACGTCCCAGGGGATGCGTTCTGACGGCAAACTAGTATGTAAAAAACAAAAAGTCCGCACCTGGCGGACTTTTTGTTGTCTAGCGAAGCGGCGTTTATTTGAATCGCCGTTCGACGCCTTTTTCCACCAGGATCTTGGCGGAGATTTCCTCGACGGAGAAGTGCGTCGAGTTGATGTAATTGATGTTCTCGCGACGGAACAGGCTTTCGACTTCGCGAACCTCGAATTCGCACTGGGCGAAGCTGGCATAGCGGCTGTTGGGTTTGCGCTCGTTGCGGATGGCAGCCAGTCGCTCGGGATCGATGGTCAGGCCGAACAACTTGTCCTTGTAGGTTTTGAGAGAGCTGGGCAGCTGCAGGCGCTCCATGTCGTCTTCGGTCAGCGGGTAGTTGGCCGCGCGAATGCCATACTGCATCGCCATGTAGAGACAGGTGGGCGTTTTGCCGCAGCGCGATACGCCGACGAGGATCAGGTCGGCCTTGTCGTAATGGCGAGTGCGGGCGCCGTCGTCGTTATCGAGGGCGAAGTTCACCGCCTCGATGCGTTCCATGTAGTTGGTGTTGTGGCCAATGGAGTGGGATTTGCCTACGGAATAGGAGGAACGTGACATCAGCTCATGTTCCAGAGGTGCGAGGAACGAGGAAAAGATGTCGATCATGAAGCCGTTGGATTCAGCGAGAATGTCCCGGATTTCCTGGTTGACCAGGGTGTCGAATATGATCGGGCGGGCACCATCGCTTTCCGCTGCTTTATTGATTTGCTGTACCATTGCCCGCGCTTTTTCGGTCGTATCGATGTATGGCCGAGTCAGCTTGGTGAAGTTGATGGTTTCGAACTGTGCCAACAGGCTCTGGCCGAGTGTTTCGGCTGTGATCCCGGTACCGTCGGAGATAAAAAAAGCAGTTCGTTTCATTGCCCTTGGAGCCTTAAGTCGAGAACGCTTCTCAGCTATAGTGAAGGCCCTTGAAGAGCCTCGATTGGCTGGCATTGTCACTTATTTTGCAGAGCCGGGCCACCGTGCCACCTAGGCGCGAACCGAGTTTCCAATACAACGTGGAGAGATCACCTTGGTAGAGTACGTAGTTTCCCTCGATAAGCTCGGCAACCATGATGTTGAGCGTGTAGGGGGCAAGAACGCCTCCCTGGGCGAGATGATCAGCAACCTTGCAGGTGCGGGCGTTTCAGTACCTGGTGGTTTCGCCACTACAGCGCAGGCCTATCGCGACTTCATGGAGCTCAGCGGTCTGAACGAGCAGATCCACGCGCTGCTCGATGCGCTGGATGTGGATGACGTCAATGCCCTGGCCAAGGCCGGTGCGCAGATCCGTGGCTGGGTCATGTCTGCCGAGTTCCCGCCGAAGCTGGACGCCGATATCCGCGCTGCCTTCGCCGAAATGTCCGCTGGCAACGATAATCTGGCCGTTGCGGTGCGCTCCTCGGCAACTGCGGAAGACCTGCCGGATGCTTCCTTCGCTGGCCAGCAGGAAACCTTCCTCAATATTCGAGGCGTGGACAACGTGATCCGCGCCGCCAAGGAGGTATTTGCCTCCCTGTTCAATGACCGCGCCATCGCCTATCGCGTGCATCAGGGCTTCGACCACAAACTGGTCGCCCTGTCAGCTGGCGTTCAGCGCATGGTCCGTTCGGAAACCGGTACTGCAGGCGTGATGTTCACGCTGGATACCGAATCCGGCTTCCGTGACGTGGTATTCATCACTGGCGCCTATGGTCTGGGCGAAACCGTGGTTCAGGGCGCGGTGAATCCCGACGAGTTCTATGTACACAAGCACACCCTCGAGGCGGGTCGCCCGGCCATCCTGCGCCGCAATCTGGGCAGCAAGGCGATCAAGATGGTCTATGGCGCCGAAGCCAGCGCTGGCAAGTCGGTCAAGACTGTCGATGTCGATCAGGCCGAGCGCATGCGCTTCTGCATTACCGATGAGGAGGTCAGTAACCTCGCTCGTCAGGCAATGATCATCGAAAAGCACTACGGTCGCCCGATGGATATCGAGTGGGCCAAGGATGGTGATGACGGTCAGCTGTATATCGTTCAGGCTCGTCCGGAAACCGTCAAAAGCCGTAGCAGCGCGAATGTCATGGAGCGCTACCTGCTGAAGGAAACGGGCACCGTGCTGGTCGAGGGCCGCGCCATTGGTCAGCGCATTGGCGCCGGCCCGGTGAAGATCATTCATGACGTGTCGGAAATGGATAAGGTCCAGCCGGGTGATGTACTGGTATCGGACATGACCGATCCGGACTGGGAGCCAGTGATGAAGCGCGCCAGCGCGATCGTCACCAACCGTGGCGGTCGTACCTGCCACGCAGCAATCATCGCTCGCGAGCTGGGTATTCCGGCAGTCGTGGGCTGCGGTAATGCCACCGAACTGCTGAAAGATGGCCAGCGTGTCACCGTGACCTGTGCCGAAGGCGATACCGGCCTGATCTTCGAGGGCGAACTGGGCTTCGATATCCGCCAGAACTCCATCGACGCCATGCCCGAACTGCCGTTCAAGATCATGATGAACGTCGGCAACCCGGATCGCGCATTCGATTTCGCCCAGCTACCCAACGAAGGCGTTGGTCTGGCTCGCCTGGAATTCATCATCAACCGCATGATCGGCGTGCATCCCAAGGCACTGCTGAATTTTGACGGCCTGCCGCCTGAAGTAAAAAACAGCGTCGAAAAGCGTATTGCCGGCTACGGTGATCCGGTGGATTTCTACGTCGAAAAACTGGTTGAGGGCGTCAGTACCCTGGCTGCGGCGTTCTGGCCGAAAAAAGTCATCGTGCGTCTGTCGGACTTCAAGTCAAACGAATACGCCAACCTGATCGGCGGCAAGCTCTACGAGCCGGAAGAAGAAAACCCGATGCTGGGTTTCCGCGGCGCATCGCGCTACATCAGTGAATCCTTCCGCGACTGCTTTGAGCTGGAATGCCGCGCGATGAGGAAGGTGCGCGATGTGATGGGGTTGACCAACGTCGAGCTGATGGTGCCTTTCGTGCGCACCCTGGGTGAGGCGTCGCAGGTCATCGACATCCTGGGTCAGTTCGGCCTCAAGCGCGGCGAGAATGGCCTGCGCATCATCATGATGTGCGAGCTGCCGTCCAACGCGCTGCTGGCCGACGAGTTCCTCGAGTTCTTCGATGGCTTCTCCATCGGTTCCAACGACATGACCCAGCTGACGCTGGGGCTTGATCGCGACTCGGGCATCATTGCGCACCTCTTCGATGAGCGTAATCCAGCGGTCAAGAAACTGCTGGCCAGCGCCATCGAGGCCTGCAATAAGGCCGGGAAGTATGTCGGCATCTGTGGTCAGGGGCCGTCCGATCATCCGGATCTGGCCAAGTGGCTCATGGAGCAGGGCATTGAGAGCGTTTCGCTGAACCCGGACTCGGTACTCGACACCTGGTTCTTCCTCGCGGATGCCGAGGTCAACTGATCGCACCCAGACAAAAAGGGCGAATTTCGCCCTTTTTCGCACCAGCTACAACAAGGGGAATTCCATGCAATATGTCACGCCTGATCTGTGCGATGCCTACCCTGAGCTGATTCAGGTAGTGGAGCCGATCTTCAGCAACTTCGGTGGTCGCGATTCCTTTGGCGGGCAGATCGTCACGGTCAAGTGCTTCGAGGACAACTCGCTGGTCAAGGAGCAGGTCGAGCTCGATGGTACCGGCAAGGTGATGGTGGTTGATGGTGGCGGTTCGCTGCGTTGCGCCTTGCTGGGTGACATGCTTGCCGAGAAGGCCGCACGTAACGGATGGCACGGGTTGGTTATCTACGGCTGCATCCGCGACGTGGATATCGTCGCGCAGACCGATCTCGGGGTGCAGGCGCTGGCCAGTCATCCCTTGAAGAGCAATAAGCGTGGCGTGGGTGAGTTGAATATCCCAGTGACTTTTTGTGGTGTGACTTTCCGCCCTGGTGACTACCTGTATGCCGATAACAACGGCATCGTGGTGTCACCGGAGGCCTTGAAAATGCCTGATTGAGTTGCGCGTTCGGTCACACAAGCCCGGCTAAGCCGGGCTTTTTGCAATCTGAGAGGAAGCCATGGTGGCTGATGACGAGAGGGGCCTGCTGCACGCCCTGGTGCTGGATGGGCAGGGTGGCGCCCGGCAGCTCATTTATGCGGATCTTGCCTCGCTGGAGTTGGTAGAGGGCGAAAGCCTTTGGCTGCATTGGGATCGCAGCCATACCCAGGCGCAGGCCTGGTTGCGCGAACAGAGTGGTTTGAGCGGTTTCGCCTGTGACGTATTGCTTGAGGAAAACACACGACCGCGATTGCTGCCCTTGCCGGCTGACGAGCTGTTGCTGTTTTTGCGAGGCGTAAATCTGAATCCGGATGCCGAGCCTGAGGATATGGTTTCACTGCGGGTATTCGCTGATGCTCGCAGGGTTATTTCGCTGCGTCTGCGCCCGCTGCGCTCGACAGAATCGGTAATCGAGCAGCTGGCCGCAGGTGTCGGCCCGAAAACGGCGTCCGAGGTGCTGGTCAGCCTTGCGCAGGCATTGACCGATCGAGTGGACGATCTGGTCGCGCTGCTTGCCGAGAAAGTCGATGACGAAGAGGCACGGCTTGAAACCGACCCGCGCTATACGCCTCTGCAGGACAAGATCCTTACGCTACGCCGCCGCGCAGCCAGCCTGCGCCGGTTTCTCCTGCCGCAAAGCGAGATTTACGGGCAGTTGGCGCGCAGGCGGCTTCCCTGGTTCGTCGATGACGATACCGTTTACTGGAACGAGCTGAGTAACCACCTGATCCGGTATCTCGAAGAGTTGGAACTGGTGCGCGAGCGGGCCAATCTGGTACTGGAAGCGGAGGAGCGCCGCATGCGGGAGCGGATGAATCGAACCATGTATCTGCTCGGCATCATTACCGGCTTCTTTCTGCCAATGAGCTTTCTTACCGGCCTGCTTGGTATCAATGTCGGCGGTATTCCCGGCTCGGAGCATCCTTATGGATTTGCCGTGGCATGCAGCCTGATCGCTGCTGTAGCTGTTTTTCAGTGGTGGGTATTCCGCCGCTTGAAATGGGTCTGATGTGACTTTTCCGCGCAGGTGCCGTCTAGGGAAAGTAGCGTTTCGTCGGCTCGCAGCGAAACAGCAATAATCTCCTGATTGGAGTTAACGAGGTGAGCATGGCCGATCCCTTTGAAGAATCCTTGCGCAATATGCTCAATACGCAGTCCGAGCATGACGATGACGCCTGCCTTGACCGGGTCTTGAAAACGGCTAACCGGCAGATCGGCCTAGGTGATCTGTTCGGCCTGATGGGGCACTGGCTGCAAACATTGCTGGTCGTGCTTAGCAGCGGCGCTTCCCGCACCTCAGTTACCACGCCGCTTGATACTTCTCATCCAACTACTCTCGACAAGGCTGATTGATCATGGAGTGGAGCCAAAGTCTGCTGGCAGCAATGAGTGCGCTCTGGGCGCCCATTGCTGCCTTCATTCCCCGCCTGTTTGGTGCGTTGCTGGTTGTCGCGATTGGCTTTCTGGTTGCCAAGTTGCTGGACACCCTGCTGTCCAAAGGACTGGCAAAGCTAGGGCTTGATCGTCTGGTAGCCGGGACGGGCACAACCAAGCTCTTGGGACGTGCAGGTATTCGGGCCCCGATATCGACTCTGATTGGCAGGGTTGTCTACTGGTTCGTGCTGTTGATCTTTCTTGTTTCGGCGGCCGAGTCTCTTGGGCTGGCGCGGGTGTCAGCCACGCTCGATATGCTGGCGCTCTATGTGCCGAAGGTGTTTGGTGCGGGGTTGATCCTGCTTGCCGGTGTGCTGTTGGCCCAATTGGTCAGCGGCCTGGTACGCGGAGCAGCGGAGGGCGTTGGACTCGAATATGCCAGTGGCCTGGGGAGAATCGCCCAGGGGCTGGTAATCATCATCAGCATTTCGGTCGCGATTGGTCAGCTTGAAGTTAAAACCGAGTTGCTCAACTACGTCGTCGCCATCGCCCTTATCTCCGTCGGACTTGCCGTTGCGCTGGCCTTGGGGCTGGGTAGTCGTGAGCTGGTCAGCCAGATTCTTGCCGGCATTTATGTGCGAGAGCTTTACGGAGTAGGGCAGCGCATTCGCCTTGAAGAGCTGGATATAGAAGGTGAGATCGAGGAAATCGGAACAGCGAAGACCTCGCTTTTGACGGACGAGGGTGAGCTGGTCTCGATTGCAAATAGAGTGCTGCTGGAGCAGCGGGTGGACAGCCGGCAGGCTTGATAATCTGTTAAAGTACGCTGCTATCTTCTTTGGTTCTCCATGAATGCTGGCCATGACTTTGACAGCCGGTCCCGAGCGTCTTGACTAAAGCCCACTCACCCACCATGAGCTACGATCCGCGCCAACTTTCAGATGAAGAGTTGGTGCAACGAGCTCATGCCGAGCTGTTTCATATAACGCGCGCATATGAAGAGTTGATGCGACGATATCAGCGCACCCTCTTCAATGTTTGTGCTCGCTATCTGGGAAACGAACGAGACGCCGATGACGTATGTCAGGAGGTGATGCTGAAGGTTTTGTATGGCCTGAAGAACTTCGAGGGAAAATCGAAGTTTAAAACATGGCTATATAGCATTACTTATAACGAGTGTATTACGCAGTATCGCAAGGAGCGCCGCAAACGTCGGCTGCTGGATGCCTTGAGTCTTGATCCGGTCGAGGAGGCTTGCGACGAAACGGCGCCTGTAGTGACTGAGAAGACCGGCCTTGAGCATTGGCTTGTGCATGTAAATCAGATAGATCGTGAGATTCTTGTTTTGCGTTTTGTTGCAGAACTGGAGTTCCAGGAGATCGCTGACATCATGCACATGGGCTTGAGCGCAACGAAGATGCGTTACAAACGGGCGCTCGATAAACTTAGAGAAAAATTTTCCGGGATAATTGAAACTTGATGGCTTGAAGTTGTCATATAGACAGCGAACAGCCTGGGTTTTCAGTTAGCCGGGTTTCCTTAGATTGTTCTGATACAAACCACCAGATGGGGATTTACGGATGAAGCTTAAAAACACCTTGGGCGTTGCGATTGGCTCCCTGATTGCCGCCACTTCTTTCAGCGCGCTGGCTCAGGGCCAAGGCGCCGTTGAGGTGGAAGCATTCGGCAAGCACTATTTCACCGACAGCTCGCGTGACGTGCAACGTGATGGTGAACTATATGGCGCTGGCATCAGCTACTTCCTGACCGAAGATGTGTCGCTTGGCCTGTCCTATGGCGAATACCATGACCTGACCTCCCAGGATCCAGTGGGCGCCGGTGGTCACAAGAATATCAAGGGCAGCCTGACTGCGCTTGATGCTACCTACCACTTCGGTCAACCAGGCGTTGGTCTGCGTCCTTATGTATCCGCTGGCGCTGCTCACCAGAGCATCGGGCAGGCTGATCGTGGTGGCCGTGACAGCAGCACTTTCGCTAACGTTGGAACCGGTCTGAAGTACTACTTCACCGAGAACTTCTTTGCCAAGGCCAGCGTTGATGGCATGTATAACATCGATGCAGACGAAGCCGAGTGGATGGCTGGGCTGGGTGTAGGCCTGAACTTCGGCGGCACCACTCGCCAGGTTGCTCAGGTAGAGCCGACCCCAGAGCCGGCACCGGCTCCGATCGTCGACACCGAGCCAGAGCCAGAACCAGAACTGGTTCGCGTCGAGCTGGATGTGAAGTTCGACTTCGACAAGGCCCGAGTTCGTGAAGAAAGCTACAGCGACATCAAGAACCTGGCTGACTTCATGCAGCAGTACCCGCAAACCAGCACCACTGTTGAAGGTCACACCGACTCCGTAGGTACCGACCAATACAACCAGCGTCTGTCCGAGCGTCGTGCTTCGGCCGTCCGCGAAGTACTGGTCAACCAGTATGGTGTAGAAAGCCAGCGTGTTGATTCGGTTGGCTACGGCGAGTCCCGCCCGGTTGCTGATAACAGCACCGAGGAAGGCCGTCAGATCAACCGTCGCGTTGAAGCTGAAGTAGAAGCTCAGGTTCGCTGATACCTGCCTGAACTGCTGAAACCCGGTCCTGCATAACATGCAGGACCGGGTTTTTTATTGGTGAAAAGATAAGTTTTGATGCATAGCCGGTTTAATCACAGGCATAAAAATGCCCGCATCTTTCGATGCGGGCATTTTTTTCGCTGTCCGAGCTACCGGATCAGGTAGCTCATCTTGCGAGGTTCAGCTTCAGACTTCGAGGACCTGGATCTTGGCCTTCTCCGCAGACTCACGGAATTCGGCGATCTGGTCGAAGCTCAGATAGCGATAGATATCGGCAGACATGGTGTCGATTTCCTTCGCGTACTGCATGTACTCCTCGACAGTCGGCAGTCTGCCGATGATCGAGGCGACCGATGCCAGTTCGGCAGAGGACAGGTACACGTTGGTCGCATCACCCAGACGGTTCGGGAAGTTACGAGTGGAGGTGGATACCACGGTCGAACCGGTCTGTACACGTGCCTGGTTACCCATGCACAGCGAGCAGCCCGGCATTTCCATGCGTGCGCCAGCCTTGCCGTAGATGCCGTAGTAGCCTTCTTCGGTCAGTTGGTGAGCATCCATCTTGGTCGGCGGAGCCAGCCACAGACGGGTTGGAATACCGCCCTTGACCTTCTCCAGCAGCTTGCCGGCAGCACGGAAGTGACCGATGTTGGTCATGCACGAACCGATGAAGACTTCATCGATCTTCTCACCGGCAACGGTGGAGAGCAGTCGGGCATCGTCCGGATCGTTCGGTGCGCACAGGACCGGCTCCTTCACGTCGGCCAGATCGATTTCGATCACGGCAGCGTATTCGGCGTCCTTGTCGGCTTCCAGCAGATTTGGCTTGGCCAGCCAGGCTTCCATCGCCTGGGCGCGACGCTCCAAGGTGCGCGGATCGCCGTAGCCTTCGCTGATCATCCAGCGCAGCAAGGTGATGTTGGACTTCAGGTACTCGGCGATGGCTTCTTCCGGCAGCTTGATGGTGCAGCCGGCTGCGGAACGTTCGGCGGAGGCATCGGACAGCTCGAAGGCTTGTTCAACGGTCAGGTTGTTCAGGCCTTCGATTTCCAGGATGCGACCAGAGAAGATGTTCTTCTTGCCCTTCTTCTCGACAGTCAGCATGCCTTCCTGAATGGCGTAGTAGGGGATGGCATGAACCAGGTCACGCAGGGTGATGCCCGGTTGCATTTCGCCCTTGAAGCGCACCAGTACCGACTCCGGCATGTCCAGCGGCATGACGCCGGTGGCGGCAGCGAAGGCTACCAGACCGGAACCAGCCGGGAAGGAGATGCCCATCGGGAAGCGGGTGTGCGAGTCGCCACCAGTGCCAACGGTATCCGGCAGCAGCATGCGGTTCAGCCAGCTGTGGATGATGCCGTCGCCTGGGCGCAGGGAGACGCCGCCGCGGTTCTGAATGAAGTCCGGCAGCGTGTGATGGGTATTGACATCGATCGGCTTCGGATAGGCTGCAGTGTGGCAGAAGGACTGCATCACCAGGTCAGCGGAGAAGCCCAGGCAGGCCAGGTCTTTCAGCTCGTCGCGGGTCATCGGGCCAGTAGTATCCTGGGAGCCGACGGTGGTCATCTTTGGTTCGCAATAGGTGCCCGGGCGTACGCCCTTGCCTTCTGGGAGACCGCAGGCGCGGCCGACCATCTTCTGTGCCAGGGTGAAGCCCTTGCCGCTGTCAGCCGGAGCAACCGGCATCTTGAACAGGTTGGCCGGGCCAAGACCCAGTTCAGCGCGCGCCTTGTCGGTCAAACCGCGACCGATGATCAGCGGGATACGGCCGCCGGCGCGGACTTCGTCCAGCAGCACGTCAGTTTTCAGTTCAAAGGTGGTGACCAGCTCGTCGCTGCCATGACGGCGTACTTCGCCCTTGTACGGGTACACGTCGATGACGTCGCCCATGGCCAGGTTGGTGCAGTCGAATTCGATCGGCAGGGCGCCAGCGTCTTCCATGGTGTTGTAGAAGATCGGAGCAATCTTGGTGCCGAAGCAGAAACCACCGGCGCGCTTGTTCGGTACGTTCGGGATGTCATCACCGAAGAACCACAGCACGGAGTTGGTGGCGGATTTACGAGAAGAGCCAGTGCCGACCACGTCACCGACGTAGGCAACCGGGAAGCCTTTGGCTTTCAATGCTTCCATCTGCTTGATCGGGCCGACAGAACCGGGAGCGTCGGGCTCGATGCCGTCACGGGCCATCTTCAGCATGGCCAGGGCGTGCAGCGGGATGTCAGGGCGCGACCAGGCATCCGGAGCAGGGGACAGATCGTCGGTGTTGGTTTCGCCGGTCACCTTGAATACGGACAGGGTGATCTTCTCAGCCAGCGCTGGGCGGTTCTGGAACCACTCGCCGTCAGCCCAGGACTGCAGCACGGCCTTGGCGTTGGCATTGCCGGCCTTGGCTTTTTCGGCAACGTCGTGGAAGGCGTCGAACATCAACAGGGTGTGCTTGAGTTGCTCGGCAGTCACACCGGCCAGTTCGGCATCATCCAGCAGCTCGACCAGGGTGGCGATGTTGTAGCCGCCCTGCATTGTGCCCAGCAGCTCAACGGCGCGTTGCTTGTTGATCAGTGGGGAAGTCGCTTCGCCCTTGGCAATGGCGGAGAGGAAACCGGCCTTGACATAGGCAGCTTCGTCGACACCTGCCGGGACGCGATTGGTGATCAGGTCAAGCAGGAAGGCTTCTTCACCTGCCGGTGGGTTTTTCAGCAGTTCGATCAGGCCTGCGGTCTGCTCGGCGTTCAGCGGCTGGGGCACGACGCCCTGGGCGGCACGCTCTTCTACGTGTTTGCGATAGGCTTCAAGCACAGTTTATTACCCTCATCATTGGTCCCTTGGGTGTTTCGGGACGCGCATCCGGAAGCTGTTTTCAAAGTTTTACGTTGGCTTGAGGTGCTGGATGCGCTGGTTAGAGGGATCTGCGCATCCAGCAAGTGGGCCGGTTCAACTGTGCTCGTGACGCTTTGAAAACAGCTTCGTACGGATTGTGGCGCCGAAAACGGCGGGCCGATTCTACTGGAACGGGGCCATAAAGTTAAGTGAGCGGCTGCGGCGGCAGAGCATGACAGGCGCATTCCGACTGCTGTAACAAGGTGTCGAGGCCAGGTTTTGCGCGGCCTCCGGTCTGCTTCGAGCAATTCGACGGTGACCCGGCTAGGACAAAAGTCTAAGATGCTGGGCTGTTCTCCGGTTCATGTCTGTCATGTCAAATCAGCGCATCAAGACTCCCTGTGTTGGCCTTTGCTCGACGGTTTATGGCGATCTGGTCTGTCGTGGCTGCAAGCGCTTTCATCATGAAGTGGTGGGCTGGAACGCTTATGCAGATGAGGAAAGGCGCGCTGTCTGGCTGCGCCTGGAGCAGCTTCTGGCACAGGTAATGGCGGCGAAGCTGGAGGTCTTCGATGCGGATTTGTTGCGACAGCAGTTGCAGGCCAGACAGATCCGTTTTGTTGACGGGCAATCACCCTATGGCTGGGCTTATCAACTGATTGCACGCGGAGCGCGGGTTATCCAGCAGATTGAGGCTTATGGCGTGGGATTGCTGCCAGAGTTTCGAGACTGGTCATTGCTTGAGCTGCGTGACGCCATTGATCGGGAGTTCTTCCTGCTTTCGCAGGCTCATTACGAGCGTTACATCGCTCCGCGATTCATTGCCGGGGGTACTCCTGACTGATTACCGGGACGCCGTGCATCCCGGTTCAGCATGCGGCATGGCGCGCTCGTGATTTATCGCTGAGCTACCAGCTCTTCCAGGTGTTCGATGATGTCGTCGGGCTTCAATACCAGCACGTCACTTTCCAGCGCATCGAGTACCACTTCGGCTGTATTACCCATCAATGCCCCGGAAAGGCCGGTGCGGGCGACAGTGCCAATAACCGTTACCACAGCCTGAAGTTGCTTGCAGACATGCGGGATCAACGCATCAGCCGGACCTTCCTTGATATGCAGCTGGCTGTCGGGGACATCGAACTCGGCCTGGAACTGTTTGCAGGCATCGCGGTAGCGCGTCTCGATGGTTTCCTTCAACTGAAACGCCGGGTCTGCCGCAGACAGCATGGCTGAAGGATGAGCGCTGATGACATGCAGATTACCGCCGGCCAGGGCGGCTATTTCGTAGCCATGATTGATAATGCTGGCGTGCAGAGTGCGATGCTCGATATCGGCGTTGCCGACATCTACTGCGGCCAACACGTTACCGCCAGTCCAGGGTGTTGCGGTCTTGACCATTAGCACAGGGCAGGGGCAGTAGCGCAGCAGCTTCCAATCATCGGGGGTTAGCAGTGCACGCTTGAGTGGGTTGTCGGGAATATGCTGTTTGATCACCAGACCGCAGCCTTCGGCCTGCTGCGTGCTGATGATGGTCTGGTAGACGTTTTCGCGCCACGCCTGCCCGACACTGACCGTGTGACCATGGGTTTGCGTTTCTTCGCGCAGACGGTTCAGGTATTGGCTGTGATCCTGCTTGCCGTCACAGACCAACAGGTGCAGTCGTGACTGGCTGACGCTGGCAATCAGACAGGCGCGCTTGAGGGCAAGGTTTTCTGGCTGTTTAGGATCAATTACCACGAGAATACAGCGAATGGCTTGCATGATCGGCTCCGTTTCCTGTTCGGTTCATTGCACTATAGCCAAGCGCCTGGCGCTGGTCCGTGATGCATATCAATCAGCGCTGGCAGCGTAGAGGATGCCTCGTATAATGCATCACCGCTCTGACAGCCAGTATGCATTTTCTCTCACCCGCCACATATCAAGACGCTCATCATGCTTTCCGAATTGAACGAATTTCTGGGCTGCGCGACTCCCGCTGCCTGGGTCGAGGTTGCCTTGCAGAATCAGGACGTGATGCTTATCGATCACGGCAACTGCGAGAAAAAGGCTGCAGGCGCTGCCTTCCAGTTGATGTTCCGTTATGTCGACAAACCGGATCTGCAGAACAAGATGTCGCGTCTGGCGCGAGAGGAGCTGCGGCATTTCGAGCAGGTGCTGTCGATCATTCGCAAGCGGGAAATCCCTCTGCGCAATGTGGGCTCATCGCGTTATGCGGCAGGTTTGCGCGAACTGGTGCGCAACCATGAGCCTTACCGGCTGACCGATACACTGGTGATTGGCGCCTTTATCGAGGCGCGCTCCTGCGAGCGTTTCGCAATGCTGGTCCCGCATTTGGATGAGGAACTGGGCAGGTTCTATCACGGGCTGCTCAAGTCCGAGGCAAGGCATTTTCAGGACTATCTGAAGCTCGCCTATCTTTACGGCGATGCAGCCGATATCGACGCAACCATCGTCCGGGTACGAGAGCGGGAGTGCGAGCTGATCCAAAACCCCGATACGGAGTTTCGCTTTCACAGCGGCATCCCCGCAGCGGCCTGATCAGTCGAGCTCGAAAGACTCCTGGTGAAAACCTGATTCGTCGATCTGCAACGCCCAAGCCTGTTGATCCCAGTCGCCCAAGACAATGCGTTGCGCGGCCTGGCCGTCGATTTGCAGCGAATGGGTGGCAGGACGATGCGTATGGCCGTGAATCAGCGTGCGAACCTTGTGTTTGCGCATCACCCTGATCACTTCATCGGGGGTCACGTCGACGATATCGCTGGCCTTCATCCGCGTTTCTTCCTTGCTGGTCGAGCGCAGTTTCGATGCAATCTTCTGCCGCCTGGCGAGGGAGAGGCTATGCAGGATGAACAGGCTGAGCGGGTTGCGTAGAAGGCGACGCAGGCGCATGTAGCCCTCATCCTGAGTACACAGACTGTCACCATGCATTAGCAGTACGCGCTCGCCGCCGAGCCTGGCGATATGCGGGTCGGAGAGCAGCGTGCAGCCCGCTTCCTTGCAGAACGCCTGGCCGATCATGAAGTCGCGGTTGCCGTGCATCAGATAGAGGCGCGTGCCGCTTTCGCTCAGGGTGCGTAGCGCACTGGCAATCTCGTGCTGGTAGGGCGTCATACCATCGTCGCCGACCCAGACTTCGAAAAAGTCGCCGAGAATATAAAGCGCCTTGGCCTGGGTGGCGCGAGTCTCTAGAAAACGAAGAAACGCCCGGCTGATGTCCGGGCGCTTTTCTTCGAGGTGCAGATCTGAAATCAGCAGGATCAACGAGGCTTACTCGACGATTTCGGCTTTTTCGATGATCACGTCTTCCACCGGAACGTCCTGATGGCCCGACTTCATGGTGGTTGAAACGCCCTTGATCTTTTCAACTACATCCATGCCATCGACGACTTCACCGAAAACGGCATAGCCCCAGCCCTGGACGGTTGGTGCGGTGTGGTCAAGAAAGTCGTTGTCTTTAACGTTGATAAAAAACTGCGCAGAAGCCGAATGCGGCTCCATGGTACGAGCCATGGCCAGGGTGCCGGTCTTGTTGGATAGACCGTTGTTGGCTTCGTTCTTGATCTGGGCGCGGGTGGTTTTCTGCTTCATCCCCGGCTCGAAACCGCCGCCCTGGATCATGAAGTTGCTGATCACGCGATGAAAGATAGTGCCGTCGTAATGGCCGCTCTTAACGTATTCCTTGAAGTTGGCCGTGGTTTCAGGAGCCTTGTCTTCGAACAGCTTGACGGTGATGACGCCGTGATTGGTATGGAGCAGGATCATTGAAGGCTTCCTTGTATCAAAAAGAGGGATGTCGTTGCTGCAGAGGGCGGGTGCCTGGCTCTGTCAGGGGGTTGACGGGTCCGCTATGATAAGCGCTTTGATTTGGCCGGCCTACCCTGAGCCGCACTCGCTGATCGTTAAGGACATCATGAGCAAGCCCGAGACTACCGCAGCCACCAATTTCCTTCGCCCCATCGTTCAGGCCGACCTGGACGCCGGCAAGCACGCCAAGATCGTCACTCGTTTCCCGCCAGAGCCCAATGGCTACCTGCACATCGGCCACGCCAAGTCGATCTGCCTGAACTTCGGCCTGGCTCAGGAGTTTGGCGGCGCCTGCAATCTGCGTTTTGATGACACCAACCCAGCCAAGGAAGATCAGGAATACATCGACGCCATCAAGAGTGATGTCGAATGGCTGGGCTTTCAGTGGGCCGGTGAGGAGCATTACGCCTCCGACTATTTTGACCAGTTGTACGCATGGGCGGTCCACCTGATCGAGACGAGCAAGGCCTATGTCTGCGACCTGACGCCGGAGCAGGCCCGCGAGTATCGCGGAAGCCTGACCGAGCCGGGCAAGAACAGTCCGTTCCGTGAGCGCTCCGTAGAAGAAAACCTCGATCTGTTCGCGCGCATGAAAGCCGGCGAATTCCCGGATGGTGCCCGTGCACTGCGGGCGAAGATCGACATGGCTTCACCCAACATGAACCTGCGCGACCCGATTCTCTATCGCATCCGCCATGCTCACCATCACCAGACCGGTGACAAGTGGTGCATCTACCCCAGCTACGATTTCACCCATGGCCAGTCGGACGCCATCGAAGGCATCACGCATTCGATCTGCACCCTGGAGTTCGAGGATCACCGTCCGCTGTACGAGTGGTTCCTGGCCAACTTGCCGGTGCCGGCGCAGCCGCGTCAGTACGAATTCGCCCGCCTCAACCTGAACTACACCATCACCAGCAAGCGCAAGCTCAAGCAGCTGGTCGATGAGAAGCACGTGAACGGCTGGGACGATCCGAGGATGTCGACGCTTTCGGGCTTTCGTCGTCGCGGTTACACCCCGGCGTCGATCCGCAATTTCTGCGACATGATCGGTGTGAATCGCGCCGGCGGCGTCGTCGACATCGGCATGTTGGAATTCGCCATCCGTGAGGATCTGGATGCCAACGCAGCGCGTGCGATGTGTGTGCTGAAACCGCTCAAGTTGGTGATCACCAACTACCCGGAAGGCCAGGTCGAGAACCTCGAGCTGCCGCGCCATCCCAAGCAGGATATGGGCGTGCGGGTGCTGCCATTCAGCCGGGAACTCTACATCGACGCCGGCGACTTCGAGGAAGTCCCTCCGGCTGGGTTCAAACGCTTGATTCCGGGCGGCGAAGTGCGCCTGCGCGGCAGCTACGTGATCCGTGCCGATGAAGCGATCAAGGACGATGCTGGCAACGTCGTGGAGCTACGCTGCTCCTATGACGAGAACACCCTGGGTAAAAACCCCGAGGGGCGCAAGGTCAAGGGCGTGATCCATTGGGTGCCAGCCGCCGAGAGCGTCGAGTGCGAAGTGCGTCTGTACGATCGGCTGTTTCGTTCGGCAAATCCGGAAAAGGACGAGGAGGGCGGTAGTTTCCTCGACAACATCAATCCGGAGTCGCTGGTGGTGCTCAAGGGTTGCCGTGCCGAGCCGTCGCTGGCCAGTGCCGAGCCTGAAGAACGGTTCCAGTTTGAGCGCGAAGGCTATTTCTGCACCGACATGAAGGACAGCAAGCCCGGCGCGCCCGTGTTCAACCGCACCGTCACGTTGCGTGACTCCTGGGGTCAATGATGGCGTTGTCGATCTACAACACCCTGAGCAAGACCAAGGAAGCCTTCCGCCCGCTGGAAGGCAACAAGGTGCGTATGTACGTCTGTGGCATGACGGTCTATGACTTCTGCCACATCGGTCATGCACGGGTGATGGTCGCGTTCGACGTGGTCACCCGCTGGCTGCGTCACCGCGGTTATGACGTGACCTACGTGCGCAATATCACCGACATCGACGACAAGATCATCCGTCGCGCCAGCGAGAACGGCGAGCCGTTTCAGGCCCTGGTCGAGCGCATGATTACCGCCATGCATGAGGACGAGACGCGCCTTAACGTGTTGCGTCCTGACATCGAGCCGCGTGCCACGGACCATATCGCCGGCATGCACCAGATGATCCAGACGCTGATCGACAAGGGCTTCGCCTATGCTCCGGGCAACGGCGACGTCTACTACCGCGTCGGCAAGTTCGTCGGTTACGGCAAGCTGTCGCGGCGCAAGATCGAGGACCTGAAGATCGGCGCGCGCATCGAGGTCGACGAGGCCAAGGAAGATCCACTGGATTTCGTACTGTGGAAGGGCGCCAAGCCCGGCGAACCGAGTTGGGATTCGCCGTGGGGCGCTGGACGTCCTGGCTGGCATATCGAGTGTTCGGTGATGTCGACCTGCTGTCTCGGCGAAACCTTTGACATCCATGGCGGCGGGCCGGACCTGGTGTTCCCGCACCACGAAAACGAGATCGCCCAAAGCGAAGCAGCCACCGGCAAGCAGTACGCCAATGCCTGGATGCATGCAGGTGCGGTGCGCGTGGACGGCGAGAAGATGTCCAAGAGCCTTGGCAACTTCTTCACCATTCGTGAAGTGCTGGAAAAGTATCACCCGGAGGTGGTGCGCTACCTGCTGGTTTCCAGCCACTACCGCAGCCCGATCAACTACTCCGAAGACAGCCTGCGCGAAGCCAAGGGTGCCCTGGAGCGTTTCTACAACGGCCTAAAGGGCCTGCCTGACGCTGAGCCTGCCGGTGGCGATGAGTTCACAGCGCGCTTCGCTGCAGCGATGGACGACGACTTCAACTCACCGGAAGCCTGTGCGGTACTGTTCGAGATGATCCGCGAGGTGAACCGTCTGCGTGAATCCGATCTGGCTGCAGCTGCGGCGCTGGCTGCACGCCTCAAAGAACTGGCTGGCGTGTTGGGTGTGCTGCAGCTTGAGCCTGAAGCCTTCCTGCAGGCTGGCGCGTCAGGGAAGGTCGATTCCGCCGAGGTCGAAGTGTTGATCGCTGCGCGCCTCACGGCACGGGCTGAAAAGAACTGGGCCGAATCCGATCGTATCCGCGACCAGCTCACCGCGATGGGCGTGGTGCTGGAGGATGGCAAAGGTGGCACGACCTGGCGCTTGGCTGAATAAGTAGGCGCAAGAACAAGAACGGCACCAACAGGTGCCGTTCTTGTTTCAGCTCTCACAGTTAGCCGTGCAGATGCTCGGCAGCATGCAGGGTGTTTTCCAGCAGGCAGGCGCGCGTCATCGGGCCAACTCCGCCGGGTACTGGAGTGATCCAGCCGGCACGTTGTACGGCTACATCGAACTCGACGTCCCCGACCAGCTTGCCATCGGCCTGCCGGTTGATACCGACATCGATGACGATGGCGCCTTCCTTGATCCATTCGCCTTTGACCAGTCCGGTAATCCCCGTTGCTACCACGATCAGATCGGCCCGCCTGACATGCTCACTCAGATCATGCGTGAAACGATGGGTAACGGTCGTGGTGCAACCAGCCAGCAGCAACTCCAGGGCCATCGGGCGACCGACGATATTGGATGCGCCGACAACAACGGCATTGAGGCCGTGCAGATCGACGCCGGTGCTTTCCAGTAGGGCCATGATGCCTTTCGGGGTGCAGGGGCGTAGCAGAGGCATCCGCTGGGCAAGTCGGCCAATATTGTATGGATGGAAACCGTCAACATCCTTGTCCGGGCGAATGCGCTCCAGTAGCTGCGAAGCGTCCAGATGCCTGGGCAAGGGCAGCTGTACAAGGATGCCGTCGACAAGCGGGTCATCGTTGAGTTGATCGATCAGCCTCAGTAGCGCGTCCTGACTGGTCTCGGCAGGCAGGTCATGGGCGGTGGACTTGAAGCCCACTTCCTCACAGTCCCTGCGCTTGTGCGCAACATAGACCTCAGAGGCTGGATCGGTACCTACAAGTATCACTGCCAGCCCGGGAACCCTTAGGCCTTGCTTGGTGCGCTCGGCAACTTTGGCGGCGATCTGCTGGCGGATGTTGGCAGCGATCGTTTTACCGTCGATCAGTTTTGCGGTCATGACGCTTGATTAACCATCGGAAAGGACTGAAAAAGGACGCGCATTCTCGCACGATGACACGGTCTGGCAAAGACGCAGCGTCAATGAGTTCGCGTAACTCCTTTATCCCGCTGAACTTTTTTTCATTTTGCTGTTGACGACTTGCTGGCAGGCCCTTAAGATTCGCCCCGCTTGTCGAGCACAGCCTGCTGATGGGTAAGACGGCCTTTGAGGATGCTTTTCATGGCCGGAGCTTTAAAGTCTGCGCTCCGAATAGAATGCAGATAAAAGCGCCCGTAGCTCAGTTGGATAGAGCATCCGCCTTCTAAGCGGATGGTCGCAGGTTCGAATCCTGCCGGGTGCGCCATTTATTTGGTCTCTGGCACAAGCAATGCAATATGGTGGGCGTAGCTCAGTTGGTAGAGCACAGGATTGTGGCTCCTGCGGTCGTGGGTTCGAACCCCATCGTCCACCCCATATTCCGAAACGCCAGGCTCTGCCTGGCGTTTTCGTTTGAAGTACTCGCGGACGTGGTGGAATTGGTAGACACACCAGATTTAGGTTCTGGCGCCGCAAGGTGTGAGAGTTCGAGTCTCTCCGTCCGCACCATTACATGATTTCGGGACCCCTCTGGAGAACTCGAATATCCCTAAAAGCCCCGTAATAGGGGCTTTTTTGTGCCTGTTCACTTTTCACTTGGTCCCGCTAAAGTTTGTGCCAGCGCGATAGTTTAGGTACATAAATGCGTACATCACGAGTTCGATTACACATGCCGCTCACGGATACGGTTGTTCGCCAAGCCAGGTGATAAGGCATACACGCTTTCAGATGCGTCCATCCACGTGGCGGTAAGTAGGGGCATTTTCGGTACCGGCTGATCGGGAAGGGCTGCCGCATCTCGCTCGGCACCTATCCCGGAGTTTCCCGCAAACTTGCGCGCCTTCGCCGAGACAGGCCAGGCAACAAGTTGCCCTCGGGCTTGATCCGAGAGGCTTGCCGGACGAGGCGTCAGCCATCGTTTCCTTCCGACAGGTCGCCAACAGTTGCGTTGGGACCCGGCATTCCAGGTGTGTGCATCCAGGCTGCCATTTCGTCCGGTGCTGATGACCGAGGGGACAAAGCGTGGATCGCCACGGTTGGTGAGCCTCTTGAGACGCCCCGGCGCGTCAAGGTCCCGCTGGATGACTATATACCTCGGGATTGATGCGCTGTCGCCATACCGATACCGGCCACGTCCTAGTCGGTTTGGGTCGCCGTCGGATCGAAAAACACCCCGTGAGCGAGCGCGCATTGGTCCGTCAGGCCAACGGGTTTCACTTGGTCAAAATCAGTTTGTTCTGCCGCGTCAGCCGCAGTACGTATTCATGGCCGTCATGGAGGATAACCATCTCGGTTGATCCCTCCAGCAATTGATCGCTGCAGACGCGCCGACGAGGAGGGCTAACAGCGACGGGTTCTATTCGCTCTCTCAGTGGACCGTAGCGTAGATTTCGTTCCAATAGGGTCATGCTGGGCTCCTTGCTCATTCAGGGACATACACCATCGAGCCGTCCTTGAGCCGATAGGCCACGCCCGCCTTGGCACCTTCGCCCTGACCGATGTCGCCGGTCGATGTGTAGTGCTCCATCGTCTTGCCCTCCTTGACGTAAATTTCCATATTTGGTTTGCCGGCATTCTTGATCACCGTGACATCCTCGTCGCTGGCGAACGGATTGACCGGGTTGTTGGCCACGGCGATCAATAGCGCGGCGATGATCACCAGAAACACATCGATCAGGTTCACCACTGAGAGGATCGGATCATCGGCCTCGGCTTCTTCCAGCAGGCGCAGACTCATCAGGCGATCTCCACCGTCAGTTCATGGGCCACCCCAGCCGCTGCGCCCTTGCCGTTGCGCTGCTCGTGCTCGATCTGCACCAGTTCCTCGGCGTACCAGCGACGACGCACGTTGACCACCCAATAGGTCAGCGAGGCGGCCAGCAGCGAGAGAATCACCGCTGAGAAAGCCACGGTGAGGTTGTCACTGACCTGATCCAGCTGGCCACTGGAAAGCCCCTTGAGCGCCGGCCCCATGGGAATCATGGTGGCCACCAGGCCGAGCATCGGTGTCACGCGGGTGACAATGCGCGGCACCTCCAGGCGCTTGAAGGCCAGGGTTTCCAGCTCCACCGCGCTCATATCCGGCGCCTGGCGCCAGCTGTGCAGCAGGTCGAAGCCGCGCGCATCGCCCTGGCGACGCTGACGCGACTGCCAGAGAAACCCACCGACGGCATAGAAGGCATAGAGAAACATCAGGATCACCGCCAGCAGCACCGGCAGCATGAACAGTTGGCTGGCGCTGTAAAGCGCCGATTCGACGAGGTATTGCATGGGTTCTCCCTGGGTCATGCACGGACCGGCAGGCGCCGGCCCTGTTGATAAATTCCGGCCAGCAGTGCCAGCCCCACCAGCAGCAATGCCACCAGCGGTAGCCAGTCGAAAGGCTGCGGCTGAGCCTGCTGTTTTTCCAGTTTCTGGCCTTGCACCTGCTGCACCGGCGTGGCGGCGTCGGGTTCGCCGGGCGGCGTCTCGGCGCTGTCGCTGGCAGGAGCAGCGAGGCCGAAGCCGGCGGCGGCCTGCTCGACGTATTCGCTGAACTTCGCGTTGTCGCTGATCACGTCATGTTGCTCAGCCAATGCCTGCCAGCGCTGCGCCAACTGCTGCAGCGTCTGGGCGTCGGTGTCCCAGTACTCCTTGCGCGCCACTTCCAGCAGACGTTCGATCAGTTGCGCCTGGGCCTGAGGGTGGTGTTTCTCAAACCATTTATTGATGCCCAGCTCCAGCTTGTCGTCGACGTAGACGGCCTTGAACTCGTCCCATTGGTCGCTGCGCACGGTTTCCGGTGCGGTGACCTGCCAGCCCCACAGGTTGTTGGCGGTGCCCAGCACCTCCAGTGCGCCGCTGTAGCCTTCCTGCTGGATGGACTTGATCCAGCCGGGGTGGAAGTAGCGGGCGCGCAGGTCACGGGCTAGGAAGCCCGCAGCGGTTTCGCTGCGCGGGTTGTCGGCGTCGCGCAGGTTACTGATGTACAGCTCCGGCGACTGGCCATCCAGATGGCGCACCGCAAGGCCCAGGCCGCCCAGATACTGGAAGGGATCATCGGTGGTGAGCATGCCGTAGAGGTTGGAAGAGCGCGACAGCACTGCGCCCTGCACGCCACGCAGTTGCTCGGCATAGAGGTTCACCGTGGATTTCTCGCCCCAGCGTTCGCTGTCCGGGCCGTAGGCGAACTGCATGCGCTCCAGGTACAACTCAGCCAGTTTTTCCTCGCCGGCGGCGCGGTCCTGGCCACCGTCGGCGGCTTCGCCGAAGCTGTCGCTGGCCAACGTGGCGCCCTCCAGGCCGGTGCTGTAAGCACCGGATTCCGAAGAGAAGATCCGCGTGCGTGCCGCCAGCGACGCTTCCTCGGCAGGCAGCCCGCGCGCCAGCAGCGCCTGCTCAATACGCCGGCTGTTGGCGGCTATCACGTTGTCCGGCTCGTCCAGGGTGCTGGCCTGGTCGGCGGCCTGAGCCAGCCAGTGCATGACGTTGGGGAACTGATCACGGTACAGGCCGGTGGCGGAGATCACTGCGTCGATGCGCGGACGGCTCAGCTCGGCAGCAGGAATTGCCTCGATGCCGGTCACCCGCCCGGCGGCGTCCCACTGAGGCTTGAAGCCCATCACCGCCAGCACCTGGGCTTCGAGCATGCCGAAGTGGCGCATGGTTTCCACCGACCAGAGGGTGAAGGCCAGCTTGTTTGGGTAGTCGCCATGCAGTTCACGGTGTTGCTCGATCAATCGTTCGGCGGCCACCTTGCCGGCTTCCCAGGCTTCGCGAGTCGGAATGCGCGAAGGATCGAAGCCGTACAGGTTGCGCCCGGTGGGCAGGCTGTCGGGATTCTTGATCGGGTCGCCGCCGTAGGAGCTGGGCACATGGCGACCCTGCAAGGCACCGAAGTAGCCATCCAGTTCGCTGTCGTTGCCCAGCTTTTGCCAGTAGTCGCGACCCCGCTCCAGCAGTTCGCCGATGACCGGGTCGCCCGTCCAGGGCTGGTTCTGCCGGACATGACTGTCCAGCAGTGTCCACACCGGGGTAGAGCGAATCTGCTCGTAGTCGACCAGCAGCAGTTCTTCCGGATCATCCGGCGCCAGCGCCGCCAGCAGTGGCTTGCCGAGCATCTGCTGCACGGTGAGCAGACGCAGGTCACTGTCCGCCGGCACCCCGAAGCGGGCCAGGCCCAGCGGTTGCTGCTCCAGCGCCAGGTCGTGCAGCTGCACGTGCAGAGCGTCGACGAAGGCGCTGAAATCGTCATTGATGGCCGACATGTCGAGCGCCATGTCCTTGTCGATCTTCAGTTCGCCGGTCAGCTCCTGGATACGTGCGGCGGTGGCGCTGCGCACCTCGCCCTCGGTCATGTTGAGCCATTGGTGCAGCAGGTCGTGCAGCTCGTTGAGCTGGCCATGCAGCCCCGCCGGGCCGAACGACGGCGTGTTGTGGCTGATGGTCACCGCGCGGCCACGGCGCTTGGTTTGCAGCGCTTCGCCGATGTTGTCGACGATATAGGGGTAGATCACCGGCAAATCGCCGAGCACCAGATACGGCGCCTCCAGTACGTCCAGGCCGCGCTCCTTGCCCGGCTGCCATTCGGACGAGCCATGGGTGCCGAAATGCACCAGCGCATCGGCGCCGAAACCTTCGCGCAGCCACAGGTAGGCCGCCAGGTAGCTGTGCGACGGCGGCACCTTGGTGTCGTGGTAGAGCGCCTTCTCGCGGTCGTCCAGGCGTTCGCCACGCGGTGGCTGCGGCATGATGACCTGCTTGCCCAGTTGCAGGCGTGGAATGACGAAAGCGCTCTCTCCGGTCAGGAACAATCCGGCCTGTTGCGGCTTGCCCCAGCGTTCGAGAATCGGCTGACGCACGGCTTCGGGCAGGCCATCGAACCAGGCCTGGTAGGTTTCCAGCGGCAGGCGTGCGGCGCGCTCGTTGGCCAGCAATTCCTCCAGCTTGCCGTCACGGTAGAACGGCGCCAGCAAGCCGCTCAGTTCCTCAATCAGCCGCGTTTCGTCGGTCTGTTCCACGTTGTATCCGCGCTCGGCATAGGCGTCGAGCAAACGCTCCAGGCTGCGCGGCACATTGAGGAAAGAAGCGCCGAGGTTCTTCTCGCCGGGCGGGTAGTTGTAGAACTGGATGGCCGTTTTCACGTCTTCGTGGGGCAGCCGTTGCAGGCGCGCCAGGCGCATGGCCTTGTCGATCACCGCCTGCAACTGGCGCTCGATGGAGACGATGTCGCCATCGGCCTTGCGCGTAGCGGCGGCGAACAGCGGGTCGATCAGTCCGGCGAACTCCGGCTGCGCCAGGTAGAAGGGAATGTCCTGAGGATCGAGGCCCTTGGGATCGACTTCCCAGTCCGCCTGCTCGCCGCCCCGGTAGGGCATGGCCTGCAATACCGGGATGCCGAGCTGCTCGAACTCTTCCTTGCGGCCCGCGCCGTTGAGCATGATCTGCATATTGATCAGCACATCGGCCCGCGGCTGGCCGGCACTGCTGAGCAGCGCGGTGATCTCGCCGTTGCCCATGGCCGAGGTGTACAGCGGCACGGCCAGCGCACCGGCAGTCTCGATGCGGTGCAGCGTGTCATCGACGAAACCGGTCAGCCCGGAATCCATATAGGCCTTATGAAAGAGCACGCCGATCAGCGGCACCTCGGGACGCAGCTCGACGCCCTTCCAGGTGAGGAAGTCGTCCAGGCTGGCGAAGATGCGGCCCTGCGCCTCAGGGTGATAGATGCCGGCTTGCGGATGAATCTCCGGCGCAGTACAGGTCGCGCCGTCTGCACCACTGAACTGCGCCTGCAGGCGACAGAAGAAGCCGTTGAAATTAGGTACGCCACCGTTGCTGTAATAGACATCCAGGTCGGCGATCAACGCTTCGGACAACTGCCGGCCACGGCTGCCATCACGGCGCAGCCAGACCCAGGACGTCTGCACGGCATCCAGCAGCGGGCCCAGGCTCATCTGCACGGTGCCCAGCGCCGCGCCATAAGGCGCGTCGATCACCAGTAGGTCATAGTCATCCAGCTCGGCCTTGCCCGGCGTCGCGGCGGAGCTATCCAGCATGCGGTAGTCGAGTGCGAAGCCGGCTGCGGCAGCTAGCGGTTTCAGACGCTCGAACTTGCCTGCCTGCACCGGCGCGGCGGCGATGAACAGTAGGCGCTTGGACGGCACTGTCTCGGCCTGGATACGCATGGACTGGCTCAGCACCAGCAGGCCACAGACGAACAGCATCAGCGTCTTGCCCAGCATGAAGAGTTCGCGCATCAGAAACTGGCCTCCACTGCCAGCCATCCGGTGCGGCCTTGCTCGACATAGCCGAACAGCTCGGACTTGTCCTCCAGGCGCAGGTCACCAACGTTCTGCACGCCGCCACGCAGCATCAGGTTGTCATGTAGCTGATAGCCAAGGCTGGCATTGACCAGGCTGTAACCCGGCGCGCGTTCCTGGCCGCTGGTGCCTTCCAGGTGCTGCTTGCCGATGTATTCCCATTGCAGCAGCGCATTCCACTTGCCTGCCTGCCACTCCAGCGATGGCGTGGCGGTGAACTCCGGACGGCCGTTGAGCTTGGCGTCGGTCTTGGCGTTGCGCGCATCCATCCAGTTCAGGGTGGTGCCCAGGGCAATGCCATAAGCCAACTCGCGACGTGCCGAAAGCTCCACACCTTCGATGCGGGCTTCCTCGATGTTGTCGTACTGGTAGATGGTGCGCGGCGGCATGCCCGGCTCGCGCCGCAGCACGCGGTAGTAGATCAGGTCGTCGATTTCGTTGCGGTAGAGGTTGGCGGTGTAGACGCTGCGCTCGTCATGCCAATCCACGCCCAGCTCGAAGGAGCGGCTGGTTTCCGGCTTGATGTCGGCATTGCCAAGGAAGGTGTGCGGGCCTTCGGCACCGACGTAGTTGGGCGAGATTTGCTTCAGGGTCGGTGCCCGGAAGGCCTCGCCGTAGCCTGCTTTGAAGGTCAGCTCCGACGTGGCTCGCCAGACCAGCCAGGCACGCGGGCTGGTTTCGCGGCCGAATATCTCGTGATCGTCCAGACGCGCGCCGAGGGTCAGTGCCCAGTCGTCGGCCAGGGCGATTTCATCCTGGATGAACACCGCCTTGTGCACCACCGCGTCGGAGCCGCCGATCAGACCGGCGTTCTCCAGACGTTCGTCACGGTACTCGCCACCGACGGTCAGGGCATGGCTATCGCCGAGGTGAAAAGCCAGGCTGGCGTCCCAGACGTCATCGCGAATCGACTGCGGGCGGGTCGGTGCCAGGTTCTGGGTGCGCGTGTTGGTGACATCGAACTCCGAACGGGTGAAGCGCAGCTGCGATTGCAGCGCGCCCCAGTCGGCGTTCCAGGCCAGGGAATCCTGGCTGCGTTCCAGCTCGTAGGTGTCCAGATAGATAGGGCGTGCGTAGTAGGCATATTGCTGATTGCGGTCACGGGTCTCGTCGCTGCGCAGCATGTCGAGTTTCAGTGTCTGGCCCTGGATCGGGCTGTAGCTCAGTCCCAGGTTGCCGGTCTGGCGGTCCTGGCCTTCCACTTCAGAGACGCGCGCGTCCTGCTCCCAGGGTGTGGATTCGCGGCGCACTTCCTCGACGCTCAGCGCCAGGTTCAAACCTTCGGCCAACGGCCCGGAAGCACGTGCGGCCATACGATGACCATTGCCAGTATCGCCATCGCCCACTTCGCCACGCAGCGTGACGCCGCCATGCCATTCGCTCTGCGCCTGGCGGGTGATGATATTGATCACCCCGCCGATGGCTTCCGAGCCGTACAACGCGGACATCGGCCCGCGAACCACTTCGATGCGCTCGATTTGCTCAATGCCGACCCAGCCGTACTGGTAGTCGGAATGGCCGATAGTGTCGTCAGTGGAGGAAATGCGCCGACCATCGATCAGCACCAGGGTATGGCGGTCTTCCGCGCCACGAATGCTGAGGGTCTTGCGTCCGCCGACCTGACGGCCGTTGAGGCTGATACCCGGCGTGCCGCGCAGGGCTTCGAGCAGGTTGGTGGCGCCGCGCGCCTTGATCTGCTCGGCGGTGATGACCGTCACTGCCGCCGGTGCATCGGCCAGCGCCTGTGCGCTTCGAGTGGCGGTCACCACCATTGGATTGAGTTCGGTCGTGCCTGCGGCAAGAACTGCCGGAGAAACCATGATGCATGCCATTGCCAGCGCGTGCCTGCGCATATTCACCCCCTCGGAAGAATGAGAATGGCTGGCTTGGGATTCAAGGCCCTGGCTGGCTAAGAGTTGTATTGGTATCGACGAACATCTTAATGAGAACTATTAGCAAATGCAATTGAGCACGTGTGAATACCGTAGCGGACATTCCGCCATCGAGAGGGTGCGTGTGAAGGTAGGTCGTCAGCCGCTGCGTAAGGCCTCGATCCGCTAGTCGGGTTGAAAGACATATGCCAATGCCATGCGCTACACCGTACTGTCGCAGGGCCAGCGGCTGCGGCTTGATGGGCTGGCCATTTATGGAAGGCACTCGGGCGTATGGGTTCGTCCAAGGCTATGACCGGCGAAGCGGCAGCCGGCCAGGAGTGCGAGCAGGAGAGGGCAGGCGTACTGTTTGGCGAGACTCTTGTTTTTCATGGCTGCTTGCCCGTTCCGTAGTGTCCAGCTCACAGGCCGCTGACGTAAATGCTGCGCAGCTTCTCTTTGGTGTGCGGGGCAACCACCGAGACGCTTTTCCGGGCGCCAAGCTTTCGCGAACCATGGCAGTTTCTCCTCGATGCTTCAGCAGCGACGCAGCTCCTGGCCGAGCGCTTCGGTAGTCTTATCTGGTTGTCCGCGGCTGAGTGGACACTGACTTAAAGTGGATAATGTCCGCCGCAAGGAGTGCTCATGACCCAGACCAGACGGCGCTTTCCCGAATCCTTCAAACCCGAGGGGTAGACCAGTGTGCTTGCCGGCACGCCGCTTCGTCATGTGGCTCACGCGTTGGTATTGCTGAAAGCCTGCTAGGCAAATGGACGCGCCAGTACAGCAGCAAGGTGACGAAACTTTTCTGGGCAACGGCAAGCAGCGTGGCGTGAGTGTGGAGTTGCGTCGGCTACGCTAGCAACTGGGCCACACCATGGAGCGCGAGGCTCTTCGCGTAGACATAGAAGGCTTGATAGCTCGCAGGTGTGCTGCAGCGGTTCCATGAACACATGAGCAGCCCGTTTGCATATATGGAGGTCTTGAGGGGGCTTAACGAATCAGGGGGGCTGATGCGCTCATGAACACTCTCAACATAGCCTATTGTTTAACATAATATAGATTATGCGAAGCGCCTTGTTTAAGTAGATGGGGCGGATGGCTGCACGGTTAGGGCTTCGGTCCCTGCGCTACGCTCGGTCCCAAGCCCAACCGCTTGCTTTCCGGCATTGACGGTTTCAGATGCGCCACCAAGGACATAGCCAGCCATATTCTGATTGATCGGCCCGCTCCAAGGCGTGACCAATCGACCGTCAATTATGCGAAGCGCCTAATCAGAGTGTCGGGAGCGAAGAGCTAATCAAGGTAGCGCCCGTCTCGCCGCTACGCTCCGAGACAAGCCGCTCGGCGGCTCGACGGGCGATTACTGGTAGCGTGAGACAAGGTTCCGAGCATTAAGGGAGTCATCCGAGAACCTTCAGCAAAGTCAGCCTAGAGATGTCCACGTAGTCCGGTTCAAACCCATCTTGCTTCAAAAGAAGACTGGTTTCGATCCCGTCATCAGCGGAACCTATATGGACAGCGAGCACCTTGGCCTCATAAACAAAAGATTCGTCAACAGGCCCACGGTCATCGTCATAGTCAGCCTGCAAAAGCTCACCAACACGAACACGTTTACCTACAAGCGAAAGAGGCTCGATACTCGCCATGCCATCGAGACAACATGATATTTTTTCAATTTGGAACGGTAACTGAAGGCGAGCGTCAAAAGCGCGACCAGCAGTGTTTATGTTGGTTTGCGTAGAATTGGTAGCAGCCATTTCGATCTCCTAATTAGATCGTTTGTGGTAGCCGGGTGAGGGAGGGCCAACTCCCCTACCCGGCATCTAAGCCCTTCATGGGCCTGATTCTTTCGAGCTAAAGCTAAGCCAAGCAGATCAGCAGGACCCCGCCGATTTGCTGGGGGGCGACTGCGTCGCACCCAACAGCAAAATGCGGCGGAGTACTGATGCAATAGTTAAAGTAGTTTTTGCTTACGTATAGATTCAACCATAAAGCGCTTAATTTCACGGCTTAATGTCGAGCTGCGGTTATTACAAAGGCGTTCAAACTCTTCTTTAATAACCGAGTTAATACGGAAGTTAATTCGATCATTCTGGCTATCAGCAAGCGTGGCGAGAATTTTAGTTATACGTTCTTGATCGGCACGAATCTTCTCATCTTGAAGATTCAAACCCGTTTCAGGGTCTCGACCAGTCAAGCGGCGAATTTCGCGAACAGCTTCGTTACCGTCCATACCTATCTCCAAGATTCCCCTGCCCTAGCGTTTGCTGCGCAAAAGCTAGGGTCACAGGGTTAGTGACTGGATAATACGGCCTGAGCTGTACGTACACAATGGATGACACAGAGGAAATTGCACTGATTTAAGCAGAAACCGCTCTAGACCGCGCCTTTCAGAAAGAAAAAGAGAAAAGGGAAAGTCTAACCGTTAGACAAGAGTCCACCATTAGAGATGGTGGACCCGGCTGCGCCGGTGAAGCCAAAAGCAAGGAAGCAAACGCATGTGGGCATTGTTCATCGAACTGACAGTCAACGACCCTGCCGGGGTCGAACTAGCCAGATTTGAGAGCGCAAAAGACTGCCAAAAAGCGGCGATGGCAATCTGGGCTATCGGAGCCACGGCGGCAGAAGAAAACAGAGGGAAAGGGGAACCATCGGACGTCTACGGCATATGCAGAAAAATTGCTGAACCGCCGCAATTACCATGACCTGACCAGCTCAGGTGCTGGCAGTCCGGGGAGACTGCAAGGCGTGGCCGGAAGCTGCCGAGGTAGCCGTTTTGGGTTGATCAGCACGCGGATGGAGTTTTGAAGGGGACAGCAGGACGGGGACGCGAAATAGCCCTCAGTTGCCATTTAGGCCGCTGGGGGCTTTTTTGTGGGTCGATGGTTGGGGCCGCTTCGCGGGTGTCGTCGCAGTGGCCAAGCGGTCAACTGGAGGGCGTGCCGGCGACTGATATGCCGCAAGCGGCATGGTCGAGGTTGTTATAAGTCCAGAAGAGATCGGCACGCCAGTTGTAATGCTTCCAATCGCTGGTCAAAGGCGGCCTCTTCAGCGTCGAGCTGGTCGATCCGTTTGCGCAACTGGCGGACCTCGGCAACGAGCCTTGGATAGTCATCGAGCAGCCACGTCACAGCGTCAGCACCGGTTCGACCAGGTGCGAACAGTTCGGCGGTTTTGATCAGGCGAATTTCGAGGTCGAGGGCGCAGCGCATAATCTACATTACATTCAATTCGGCGCGGAACGTGCCATTATCCGCACCGAATATGAACGTAACGTCGTCCATTATGCGTACTGCATTGGTGCTTTTATGCTATCGTCCCTCTCATGGGTTTTGAGGTGCTTATTACTAAAATGGACATGCTGCACGCAATGCGCGTCTTTGTACGGGTCGTGGATGCTGGGAGTTTTACTGCTGCTGCACGGCAATCACAAACTTCCACCGCTCAGGTTTCCCGCTTGGTATCGGAGCTAGAGAGTCGATTGCAGGCTCGTCTGTTGCACCGCACCACGCGCCGCTTGGCGTTGACCGAGGCTGGCGAAGGCTTTTTGGCGCAGTGCCGGCAGATTCTCGACCAGCTGGATTATGCCTGTGCACAAGCCAGCAGCGCGCATCTGACGCCACGGGGCAATTTGCGGGTGCATGCATTGACGGGACTCGGCATCCAACTGCTGGCCACGCTGGCCGGACGCTACGGCGAGCAGTATCCAGAGGTGAATATGGAGCTGGTGCTGTCGCAGCGTCAGCCCGATTTGCTGGAAAACAATCTCGACGTGCTCATTACCCTGTCTCAGGGTCTTCCCGACTCTGATTTGATTGCGCAGCCTCTCGGCACAGTATTTCCGGTCGTATGTGCGGCGCCGCTGTATCTCAAGCGGCATGGGATACCCGAGAGTCCTGCAGACCTGCAAGCACATCCACGGATACCTGGCATTTTCTGGATGACAAGGCTCCGAATGCTGTAAATGAGCACGTTATCATCCCGAGGGAAACCTTCATGGTGAATGTCGCCGAAGCAATGAACAGTGCTGCCGAGGCTGGCATGGGCATATGCCTTCTGCCCGACTACGTCGCTGCAACCGCTTTGCGGCGAGGGTCTCTGGTTCGGCTGTTGCCACACTTTCGACTGCAGCAGAAGACGCTCTATGCGCTCTACCCATCCAGGCGTTTCCTTGATGCCAAGGTCAGAACCTGGGTGGAATTTCTCCGACAGCATTTGCCACAAACGCTGTCAGATAACCAACAGATTGTGCAGAACCCAGAGTACTGGGCGGCAGAAAGGGTCTGATGCAGGCAACTGTTACCCGTGAGGTAACAGTCCTTCTTCGGGAACAGCATTTTTCCCATCCCCACCAGCCTTTACTCTTGTTTGTGACATTGCGGCAGCCTTTCCTCGTTTGGCTCGCCGCCGTTCGTTCGTTGGTTGCTCCTTGAATCGATTGATCGTGTCACTTTTTGGCTGCACGCTCGTTGGCAGCCTTTTTATTCCAGGGCAGCGCCCGCTCCGGCTTCTCACCAGCGGGCGCTGCCCCACTCCTCTCCCGCATGAAATCAAGCATGGAAAGCGCTTGTGGATTGCGGGAACTGCACCACTAGTCAACGCTGAGTTGCAGACGACTTCGTATCAGTTCCAAGGGCGAAACGCACGTCATGTAATACATGCGACAGGGCACGGACGGCCACGACGTCAGGCAAGTCGACAGAACTCCCCTCTCAGCAGAAAAAGCTATTCCAGTGTGCCAGGATCGGACGCCGGGTCAGTTGGCCCGCCGGGGCTGGAATGGCGGTCCGGTGCCAGGGCGGGATCGTCTTCTTCGCGCATCGTCTCTACCGGAAGCCCGTCTTCGGTAACCAGTCGCCCCTGGCTATCACGCTCAGTCTCCACGGTTTCCTGGGGCGTCGGGTTGCCCATGGTGCTGGGCGGTGATCCGCGTCTTTCTTCGGGCGTACCCGCAGGCCACTGGGCGAAGGCCGCGGACGCTGCCAATAAGCTCGCGACCGCCACTATTTTGTATGTATTCATTCAACCTCCTGGATAGACACGCGTTAGTGCCGGACGGTGGTTTACAACGCGTGAGGCCCTGCTAGCGTTTCAATAGGCAAGGCACATCACGCACACTCGGTAGAGGAAGGAATATGGCTACACGCCTCCCCCTGTTGACGATCGAGCGCATCCTGCGCAGCCATCTTCAGCCTTATCAGTGTGACTGCCTTGCTCAGGAAGACAGTCGTGTCACCGTGCGTTTATATAAAGAACATCACGATGAAGAACTGACCGTATTCGGCATCACTGACGAGCAGTGCCGTGATGCTGCCAATCTGGTTCGTCTTGCCCAGGAGTTGCGCTTCGAGCTTTACGCAACCCGGGGCGGTCCGAGAGATTCCAGCTCCGTCGAGCATTAGCCGTCGCTGAAACTGCTTGCTGATTCAGCGTTTGGCTTCGACGCCTGGCTCCTGGACTCGCGTCAGATAGGCCTGGGTCAGTTGCGCAAGATGGCTGCGCATCCACTCCGCCATCGCAACCTCCTCGGCCAGGATGCGGGTACATATCTCCTGGGTCTGGGTATCGCCCACCGCTTCTGCAGCCGCGATCAGGATCTCGTAGGAAGCGATCTCCAGATTCTCGAAGACATAGCCCATCTGCGCGCCTTTGACGATCTCGTCGTTGACCATCATGCCGCCCATGGCCTGCCCCATCGCCATCATCTTGCCGCCCAGGTCCTTAAGGCCTGAATAAGACTTGTCATAACGTTGCAGGCAGCTTTCGATCAGCCTGGCCTGGTTCTGGGTTTCGTCGATGTGCTGTTCGATACGTGCTTTCAGCTCGGGATAGTGCTCGATGCGGCTGGCTTGCTTGGTGAGCATGGTTTCGGCCTGGGCTTCCATCGCATGGGCGTCTCGCAGCCATTCGATCAAGCGTTCAATGCGTATGTCATTGCCGGTTTGCGCGCTTTGCATGGGCTTTTCTCCCGTTTCAGTATTCTCGTCTCTGTGTGAAACAAGGTATCCGGCAGAGTTCCATGTGTCCGACTGAGTGCATCAAACACGGGTGCGCAGTTTCTCCATCAGCTCTGCATAGCGCTCTGGCAGGCACTCCAGCGCGTAGCGTGCGGCCTGTTTACGAATTGACACGCGGTCTCCCTCGAAGTGTTGCGTCTCGCTGACGCTTGCCTGACGTTCACCCTGCTTCAGGGCGAAGGCGTAACACTGGGTTCCTCCGCGGTCCTCCTCGCTATCGTCGGCTACCCCGGTATTGGCGATGGCGATATCCGCGTCACTGGCATTCAGCGCGCCAAGTGCCATTTCGGTTGCGACTTCTTCACTGGTCAGCCCAAAGGACTCGATGGTTGCGAAGCTGACCCGCAACAGCCGGTTCTTGGCCATGGGCGAATACACAACAAATCCGCTGTCCAGTACCTGACCGCAGCCCGGAATATCCCCCAGCAACGAGGCAATCAGCCCGCACGTGCAGGATTCAGCGGTGGTCAGCGTCACTCCGGTGTCATTTAGGAAGCGCACGATTTCGGCAAGGTCTCTCATGATTTCGGCTCCGCTGAAATGCCCTGGTCGCTGAGATTTCGGAGCCGGTGTGCACAAGCAAAGTTCCACTGTGAGTTTCGTCAGAAACCGAGAACCAATTCCCAGTCGTCCGGTCTTTTTCAGGGAAGAGCCTCAGAAGCTCCATGCCGCATACCAAAGCTATTCAGTCTTGCCGTGCTCATTGGTTACAGCGCCACAAAAGGCTGCTGTGTAGGGGAAACGTGCTCGGAACCGACTTGGCACCCATGCCGGTCCTTGGGAAAAGTGCTTATGAGTATTGCAGCCATTGAGAATGCGCCTGTCGCTGAGAAGATCGCCGACCGATCCTCGCCACTGCCGGATCGGCCCGTACTGCAACTTCGCAGCACCCAGGCGCAAAAGAAAAAAATCCTGTTTGTGACCTCCGAACTGACCGACCTGATCAAGACGGGTGGACTTGCTGACGTCTCTGCTGCCTTGCCACGCGCGCTTGGCGCGCATCATGAGGTGCGCGTGCTGATCCCAGGATACAAACAGGTGATGCAGTGCGGTATGCCGATCCGGGTGGTGGGTAGCGTCATCTCCCACGGTGACATTCCCCCATGTCGAATCGGTCGGCTGGATATGCCAGACGGCCTGATCATCTATGTGGTGATCTGCCCGGAACTCTACGAGCGCGACGGCCTGCCCTATGGCGACGAGCACGGTCAGGACTGGCCGGACAATCCGCAGCGTTTTGCGCGTTTGTGCATGGCGGCGGCGGATATTGCTGCAGACACTGCCTGCATACGCTGGAGGCCTGATCTGGTCCATGCCCATGATTGGCCGACCGGTCTGACACCGGCTTATATGCACTGGCGCGGGCTGACCACACCCTGCGTCTTTACCATTCACAACCTGGCCTATCAGGGCAATATCAGCATGCAGCTCCGGCGCAAGCTGAGCATCCCGCTTGAGGCTTGCGGGCCGGAGCGGATGGAATTCTACGGTGCGCTGTCGCTGCTCAAGGCAGGCATCGCCTATGCCGACCACGTCACCACGGTCAGCGCCACTTATGCGCAGGAGATCACTACCCCGGCCTTCGGTTGCGGCCTGGAGGGTTTTCTTGCCATGAAGGCGCGCCAGGGACTGCTCAGCGGGTTGCTCAACGGCATAGACGAAAGCTGGGACCCGCAGAACTGTACACACCTGATCAGCCGTTTCGGCCCGCATGACTGGAGCGGCAAGCGAGCCAATGCCGCCCATGTTCGCCAACTGTTCGACCTGGAGCCTGGTGAAGGGCCGCTATTTGCGGTGGTGTCACGGCTGGTGCAGCAGAAAGGTATCGACCTGAGCATCGCAGTGGCCGAAACCATCGTGGCACGTGGTGGCCAGCTGGCCATCCTGGGCCGTGGCGAAACGGTGCTGGAGGATGAGGTGCGGCAGCTGGCCAAACGTTTCCCCGGTCGCGTCGGCGTACATATCGGTTTCAACGAAACAGATGCCCGCCGCCTTTTCGCCGGCAGCGACTTCCTGCTGATGCCGTCACGCTACGAGCCCTGCGGCTTGAGCCAGATGTACGCCCAGCGTTTTGCGTCTTTGCCCATCGCCCATCGCACCGGCGGCCTGGCCGACAGCATTGATGATGGCGTGACCGGCTTCCTCTTCAACGAGCCCGACGTGCACAGCTATCGCCACGCGGTAGAACGCGCGCTGGCTGTCTTCGACAAGCCGCACCTGCTCAACGCCATGCGTTGCCGCGCCATGAGCGCCGGTTTTTTCTGGAGCCATGCGGTTGAACCCTATGACCAGCTGTATCAACGCCTGCTGCGTCAGCGGAGCGAGGCCAGCGCCACTTTGTGAGAGGTTATCGATGCAACATGGGCCGTTACTGCTGGACGATTGCCAAACCCGTTTCAGACTCTGGGCACCCGACGCGCACAGTGTCAGTCTGCTGTTGAGTGGCGGCGCAACGCTGCCCATGCCGCTGCAGGAAGATGGCTGGTACAGCCTGGATGTCGAGGCAGGCGCGGGTACTGCCTACCATTTCCTTATCGACGACCAGTTACAGGTGCCGGACCCGGCATCCCGCGCCCAGGCGGGTGATATTCACGGGCCCAGCCTGGTCATTGACCCGCAGGCCTATGCCTGGCGCCATCAACAATGGAAGGGGCGGCCCTGGCACGAAACCGTGCTCTACGAACTGCATGTGGGTGCCTGCGGTGGCTACGCGCAGATTGAAAAACGCCTCGCCGCCCTCGCCGAGCTGGGCGTGACCGCTATCGAGCTGATGCCGCTGGCGGAGTTTCCCGGCGATCGGAACTGGGGTTACGACGGTGTGCTGCCCTACGCACCGGAAGCCTCCTACGGCAGCCCCGATGATCTCAAACGGCTGATCGACACCGCCCACGGCCACGGCCTGATGGTATTTCTCGATGTGGTCTACAACCACTTCGGCCCGGACGGCAACTATCTGACCCACTACGCCAGGCACTTCTTTCGCCACGACCAGCAGACGCCCTGGGGCGATGCCATCGACTTTCGCCGGCCCGAGGTACGTGACTTCTTTATTGGCAACGCACTCATGTGGCTGAACGAATACCGCTTCGACGGCCTGCGTCTGGATGCCGTCCATGCCATTCCCGACCGGGGCTTCCTGGTCGAACTGGCCGAGCGTGTGCACGCTGAAACCGAACCGGGGCGCCATGTCCACCTGGTTCTGGAGAATGAAGACAACCGCGTCAGCCTGCTTGAACGGCACTTTACCGCGCAATGGAACGACGACGGCCATAACGTTCTGCACAGCCTGCTGACCGGCGAAAGCCAGGGCTACTACGCCGACTATCGCGAGGACTCGACCCGCAAGCTGGTGCGTTTTCTCGGTGAAGGCTTTGTCTACCAGGGCCAGCAGGATCGTCGCGGCCATGCGCGGGGCGAGCCGAGCGGGTATCTGTCGCCCACCTCCTTCGTGCTCTTCCTGCAGAACCACGACCAGATCGGCAACCGAGCGTTCGGTGAACGCCTGATCACCCTTGCCGAGCCCGATGCCCTGCGCGCTGCCACCGCCCTGCTGCTGCTTTCACCGATGATCCCGTTGCTGTTTATGGGCGAGGAATGGGGGGCACGCGAGCCCTTTCTGTTCTTCACCAGCCACCACGGCGAACTGGCCGATGCCGTACGCGAAGGCCGCCGGGGCGAATTCGCAGAATTCTCGGAATTTGCCGATGAAGCCACCCGCGCGCGCATCCCTGACCCGAATGCTGCAGAAACCTTCGAAGCCTCCAGGCCGAATTTCACCAGGGTCGACAGTGAGTGGGCCGACCTTTACCGGCAGTTGCTGGAGATCCGTCATCGGGAAATCGTGCCGCGCCTGCAGGGCACGGCCTTCCTTGGTGCCACAGCGCTGGGGGAAGCAGCTGTTCTGGCCCATTGGCGGCTGGGCGATGGCAGCCGATTGCGCCTGGAACTCAACCTGAGCCTTCAGCAGGTTGCGCTGGTACCCGTGCCAGCCAAGGCACGCCTGCTGCACAACAGCCGGAAGAACAATACGGACGCAGGTTTGTTGCCGCCATACACCGCCAGAATCCATTTGGAAGACATCAATGAGTGAGGAACGCCTGAAACGCCTGGCCGAAGCAGCAGGCCTGTCCATCGACTGGGTCGACGCCGATGGGCGCGAGCAGCGCGTAAAGCCCGAAGCTCTGCGCGCGGTCCTGCATGGCCTGGGTCTGGACGCTGACAGCGATGACGCCGTCGAGCGCAGCCTGGAGAAGCTCCATATCGACGGAGGTGCAAGCGACCTGCCGCCATTGCTGACCCTGGACCAGTCTGCAGTTCTGAATCTGCAACACTATTGCGAGCCGGATACCCGCTACAGCCTGGAGCTGGAAGATGGACAGCATCTCGAAGGTGCGCTTGACGCTCAGGCGAGGCTCGCTCCCATCGACATACCCGGTTATCACCGCCTGCAAATTGCCGGACACCAGCTGACACTCGCCGTTGCACCGCCAGCCTGCCCCAGCGTGACGGACCTCGCAGGCCCCGGTGCCTGGGGGATTACTGTTCAGTTGTATGGATTACGCCGTGCCGGTGACGGTGGCCTTGGCGATACCCTGGCGCTGGAAGCCTTCGCCCACCATGCTGCCGCTCACGGCGCCGATGCACTGGGAATAAGCCCGGTTCACGCCATGTTTGCTGCCAATGGCGGCCAGTTCAGCCCCTACTCGCCCTCCAGTCGCCTGTTCTACAACGTGCTGCACAGCGCACCCGAAGCCATCCTGGGGGATATGCCGCTGCGTATTGCCATTGAAGCCTGTGGCCTGGGTGATGAATTGCAACGCATGGAAAAGCTGGAGCTGATCGACTGGCCCGGCGTAGCCAAGGCGCGCCAGTGTCTGCTGCGCACGTTGTACGAGAATTTCTCCAAGGGCGAAAATGCCCAGCAGGCCGACTTCGACAGCTTCTGCGCAGCCGGAGGCCAGGCTCTGGAAAATCATTGCCGCTTCGAGGCCATGCACGCCGCGCTGCTCGGCCCTTCCGGCCATCCACAGCACTGGCGAGACTGGCCGGAGCAATACCGCACACCGCAAAACCCGGCCGTCGAGCGCTTCGCCCAGGAGCACGCCAATGAGGTGGCCTATCACGCTTTCTGCCAATGGCTGATCGCACGCGGGCTGGAGCGTGCGCAGACGGCGGCGCGCAGCGCCGGGATGAAAATCGGGCTGATCAGCGATCTGGCGGTGGGTGCTGATGGCGGTGGCAGCCAGACCTGGAGCCGCCAGGAAGAAGTCCTGGCGGCGCTGAGCGTTGGCGCACCACCGGATATTCTCAACCGTGCCGGTCAGAACTGGGGCATTTCCGCCTTTTCGCCCTGGGGCCTCAAGGCCAACGGCTATCGGGCCTTTATCGAGATGGTGCGCGCCAACCTGGCCCATGCCGGTGGCATGCGTATCGATCATGTAATGGGGCTGATGCGACTGTGGGTCATGCCCGAAGGTGCCGACCCCGAGGAAGGCGCCTACCTCAACTATCCATTCGATGACCTGCTGCGACTGCTGACGCTGGAAGCCTGGCGGCACAAGGCGGTGATCCTGGGTGAAGACCTCGGCACCGTGCCCTCGGGCCTGCGCGAAAAGCTTGCCGCCCGGCATATTCTTGGCATGCGCGTGCTGCTTTTCGAGCAGGACGACAATGCCCGTTTCAAGCCGGCCCGCGAATGGCCGAAGGACGCGCTGGCCACCACCACGACCCACGACCTCCCAACCCTGGGCGGTTGGTGGCGCGGGCAGGATATCGACTGGCGCATCCGTGCCGGACAGAACAGCGAGGCCGAGCGCCAGAAACAGATCGCTGAACGCGACCGTGAGCGTAGCGGCCTGAATGAAGCCCTGCGCCCCTACGCGCCTGATTCTGCAGATGTACCGCCGGGTGAGTTGCTCGATGCCGAAAGCGCCATCCGTGCCGGCGCCTGCTTTATCGGCCATACACCGGCACCACTGGTTCTGTTGCCTCTGGAAGATGCACTCGGCCTGGAAGAGCAGCCCAACCTGCCGGGTATCGTCGAAACTCATCCCAATTGGCGGCGACGCTATCCCGGCGACAGCGCCACCCTGCTTGACCACCCTGACAGCTCCCGCCGCCTGCGTTGCCTGGCAGACGCGCGGCGCAAGGTCGCCGGAGACGAACAACGATGAAGCCTCTCAGTGCGACCCTGCGGCTGCAATTCCACAGTGGCTTCACCCTCGACGACGCCACCGCCCTGGTCGACTACTTCGCTGACCTGGGCATCAGTCACATCTACGCATCCCCCTTGCTTACCGCTCGCCCCGGCTCCATGCACGGCTACGACGTCATCGATCCGACGCGCATCAATCCCGAACTGGGTGGCGAAGAGGCCCTGTATCGACTGGTCGAGGCGTTGCGCACCCGGGACATGGGGCTGATTCTGGATATCGTCTCCAACCACATGGCCGTGGGTGGCGCCGGCAACCCCTGGTGGCTGGACGTTCTGGAGTGGGGACGGCGCAGCCCCTATGCGCTGTTCTTTGACATCGAGTGGAACTCCCCCGACCCGCTGCTCGAAGGCCAGTTGCTGGTGCCCTTCCTCGGCAGTGATTACGGTGAAGCCCTGCAGCAGGGCAGTATCGTCCTTCGCCTGGATGCAGAGGATGGCGCCCTCTATGCCGAGCATTACGAACATCGCTTCCCCATCACGCCGCCCAGCTACGGCGAGCTGCTGCGCCTGGCGGATGAACCGGAACTGCGAACCCTGGCGCAGCATTTCGATGCCCTGAAAACCGAACCGGCGCCGTGGCAGACCGCCCGCCAGTTGCGTGCGGAGCTGGCTCGTGTGCTGCAAAGTCAGAGCATCCGGCAGGGCCTCGAAGAAGCGCTCAAACGCTATGACTCCACCAGTGAAGAAGGTTTCAAACGCCTGCATGGCCTGCTCGAACGGCAAAACTACCGCCTTGCCAGCTGGCGTACCGCCGGTGACGACATCAACTGGCGACGTTTTTTCGACATCAACGAACTGGGTGGGCTACGCGTCGAACGGCCTGTGGTCTTCGAGGAAACCCACGCGAAAATATTCCAGCTGATCAGCGACGGGCTGGTGGACGGCCTGCGGATCGATCATATCGACGGGCTTGCCAATCCGCGCGGTTATTGCCGTCGCCTGCGCCGCCGGGTGGACCGTCTGAATGCCGCCCGTCCACCCGAAGCGGCCCAGGATCATGTGCCGATCTACGTTGAAAAGATCCTGGCCGGCGAGGAACGCCTGCATGATGACTGGGGCGTGGACGGTACTACCGGCTATGAGTTCATGAATCAGGTGTCGCTGCTGCAGCACGACCCTGCCGGACAGGCCGTGCTCTGTTCGCTCTGGAGTGAAACCACCGAGCGCCCCGAAGACTTCATGGAAGAAGTACGCCAGGCACGGCAATTGGTCCTCACCGGACCGCTGGCCGGCGACTTCGAGAGCGTTGCCCAGGCGCTGCTACAGGTGGCGCGGCATGACCTGATGACCCGCGACATCACGTTGGGGGCGATTCGCAGGGGGCTGCTGGAACTGATCGTGCATTTCCCGGTGTATCGCACTTACATCGCAGCCAAGGGGCGACAACCGGCTGATGAGCCCTTCTTCCAGCAGGCGCTGGCCGGTGCGCACACCACCCTCGGCGAGGCGGATTGGCCGCTGCTCGATCACCTTGAGCGCTGGCTGGGCGGCGAACCCTTGCGCGCTCTGCCGCCAGGGCCTGCACGACGCATTCGCCGCAATGCCTGCACGCGTTTCCAGCAGCTCACCTCACCCGCCGCTGCCAAGGCCGTAGAAGACACTGCCTGCTATCGATCAGGCGTCCTGCTCTCTCGCAACGACGTCGGTTTCGATCCGCAGCACTTCAGCGCGCCGGTCGAAGCCTTCCATAGCGAGTGCCTGGCTCGTGCCGAGTCTTTTCCACGCAACCTGCTGACCACCGCCACCCACGACCACAAGCGCGGCGAAGACACCCGCGCACGCATGGCCGCGATCAGCGAGCGCGCCGAATGGTTCGCCGCCAAGGTGCGCCATTGGCGGCAACTTGCCTACGGGTTGCGTCAGGAATTGGCCGACGGGCCAGCACCCTCGGCCGGTGACGAACTGCTGCTCTATCAGATCTTGCTGGGTAGCTGGCCGCTGGATCTTGCCGCCGAGGATCGCCCGGCTGCCGAAGCCTATTGTGAACGCATCGGCAAATGGCAGGAAAAGGCCCTGCGCGAAGCCAAGCTGAGGACCAACTGGACTGACCCGCATAGCGAATACGAAAGCGCATGCCGGCAGTACCTGAGCGCGCTGCTGCTCGGCGATGAATGCCGGAGCCTGCGCAGCGAAATTGCCGAGGCGGCAGTCGAACTGGCGCCGGTTGGCGCGTTGAACAGCCTGACCCAGACGCTGCTGCGCATGACCACGCCGGGCGTGCCCGACCTTTACCAGGGGACCGATTACTGGGACTTCAGCCTGGTCGATCCTGACAATCGTCAGCCGGTGGATTTTGCCAGGCGCCGCGCCACCTTCGACCTTCAGGCTCAGCCCGTCGAGCTGCTGGCCAACTGGAAGGATGGCCGCATCAAGCAATGGCTTATCGCGCGCACCCTGAATCTGCGCAACACCCAGCCACGCCTGTTCAGCGAGGGACGCTATCTGCCGCTGAAGGTCGAGGGCGAACATGCCAGGCAGGTGATTGCCTTTGCCCGCGAACTGGACGGGACCTGGGTGATCGTCATCGCCCCAAGGCTGGCCACCAGTCTTTTGGCTGACAGGCACACGCCCCACATTGCACCTGAACGCTGGGCAGACACCCTCGTACAGCTGCCTGAGGTGCTGAGCGGTATGCGGCTCACGGGACTTTTGGACACAGAAACAGTCACACCCAGACAAACGAGCCTGCACCTCCGACAGGTCCTGGGTTCACTGCCGGTGGCCGTTTTACAGACAACATTTACAGCGCAAGGAGAAAACGAACGATGAATCAACAAGAACAACGCATCCGCGAATTTGCCTATGAAATCTGGCAGTCCGAAGGCTGCCCTGAAGGAGAGGACGCCCGCCATTGGGAGATGGCCCGCAAGCTGGTCGAAACCGAGGGCAGCGCACCGCCCGCCAAGCAGGCCAGGACCCGCAAGACAGCCACCAAACCGGTCGATGCAACGCCAATCGACAAGCCGGAGAAGCCTGTGGCAGCCGCTCGCAAACCCCGGTCGCCACGATCTTCCAAAACATAGATAGCTGATCGACCCTGGTCATCCTCTCAGCCCCGTCGCGACTCGCGCCATCGGAGTATTCATGAGCAAACGAAAGCCTTCATCTCTGGCCCAGCAGGTTTCGCGTATTCACGAAGGGCTTCCCTTCCCCCTGGGTGCGACCTGGGACGGCTTGGGGGTGAACTTCGCCATCTTCTCGGCGCATGCGACCAAGGTTGAGCTGTGCTTGTTCGATGCCAGCGGCGAAACCGAGCTGGAGAGGATCGAACTCCCTGAGTACACCGACGAGATCTGGCATGGCTATTTGCCGGACGCCCATCCGGGCCAGGTTTATGGCTATCGGGTGCATGGTCCCTACGAGCCGGACGCCGGGCATCGCTTCAACCCCAACAAGCTGTTGATCGACCCCTATGCCAAACAGCTGGTCGGCGAGCTGCGCTGGTCCGAGGCGCTGTTCGGCTACACCATCGGTCACCGCGATGGAGACCTCAGTTTCGACAAGCGCGATAGCGCGCCCTTTGTCCCGAAATGCAAGGTCATAGATCCTGCCTTCACTTGGGGCCGCGATCATCCGGTGCAGGTGCCGTGGGACCAGACAATCATCTACGAGACGCATGCGCGCGGTTACACCATGCGCCACCCAGCAGTAGCCGAGCACGCACGGGGCACCTTCGAGGCCTTCAAGACGCCAGAAGTGATCGACTTCATTCGCAAACTGGGGGTTTCCAGCATCGAATTTTTGCCAATACATGCTTTCGTCCAGGATCAGCACCTGCTGGAAAAGGGCATGAGCAACTATTGGGGCTACAACAGCATTGCCTTCTTCGCGCCACATCCCAAATACCTCGCCAGCGGCAAGATCAGCGAATTCAAGGAGATGGTCGCGCACCTGCACAACGCCGACCTGGAAGTCATCCTTGACGTGGTCTACAACCACACCGCCGAAGGTAACGAGCTGGGTCCGACGCTGTCCATGCGTGGCATCGACAATGCCTCGTACTACCGCCTGATGCCGGATGACAAACGCTATTACATCAACGATTCCGGCACCGGCAACACCCTGGACATGAGCCACCCCTGTGTACTGCAGATGGTCACCGACTCGCTGCGCTACTGGGCGACCGAGATGCACGTGGACGGCTTTCGCTTCGATCTGGCGACCATCCTCGGGCGTGAGCATGAGGGTTTCGACGAACGCCACGGCTTTCTCGTCGCCTGCCGCCAGGACCCGGTGCTGGCCAAGACCAAGCTCATCGCCGAGCCCTGGGACTGTGGCCCCGGCGGCTATCAGGTCGGGCGTTTCCCTCCTGGCTGGGCGGAATGGAACGACCAGTACCGCGATACCGTGCGCGCTTTCTGGAAAGGTGATGACGGCCAGCTTGCCGACTTTGCCAGCCGCCTCACCGGTTCAGGCGACCTGTTCAATCAGCGTGGCCGTCGCCCCTTCAGTTCGATCAACTTCATCACCGCCCACGACGGCTTTACCCTCAAGGACCTGGTGTCCTACGACCAAAAGCACAATGAAGACAACGACGAAGACAACCGTGACGGCAGCGACAACAACCTGTCCTGGAACCACGGCGTGGAAGGTCCGACCGACGATCCCGAAATAAACAACCTGCGTTACCGGCAGATGCGCAACTTCTTCGCCACCCTGCTCTTCTCACAGGGCACGCCGATGATCGTTGCAGGTGACGAGTTCGCCCGCACCCAGTACGGCAACAACAATGCCTATTGCCAGGACAGCGAAATCGGCTGGGTGAACTGGGATATCAGCGAAGACAGCCAAGGACTGCTGGCCTTCGTGCGCAAGCTTTTGCGGCTTCGTCAGCGCTATCCGATATTGCGCCGCAGTCGCTTTCTGGTGGGGGCCTACCATGAAGAGCTGGGTGTGAAGGATGTCACCTGGCTGGCGCCTAACGCCGAAGAAATGTCCGTCGAACAGTGGGACGACAGCCACAATCGCTGCATGGGCATGCTGCTCGATGGTCGCGCGCAACCTACCGGGATTCGCCGGGCAGGTTCGGATGCAACCCTGCTGATCATCGTCAACGCACACCATGACCTGGTCGACTTCACCCTGCCGGAGGTCCCGCAGGGTATGTACTGGAACCGCCTGGTGGATACCAACCACCCCTCTGCCCGTCCCGAGCGCTTCGAGTTCGGTGACGAATACTCCGTAACCGGCCGCTCACTGCTGATGCTGGAGTTGATCAAGGAGTCGCCGGCTTCCGCCTGGTAACGTCCGGGTCTTCGCTTATGAGGCGCCGCTTCAAAGATTCTCGTAGCGATTCATGTCGAGCACGCCCGCCTCCAGCGGGTCGGTCTCATGTAGATAGCGACTGAGGTCGTTGAAGTGCGCCCAGAAGTCCGGATGCGTACGCCGTATGCCCCAGCGTTCGACAATGCGCTCGAAGGCAGCCTTGTCCCTGGCCTGCTCCATGGCAACGACAAAGCCGGGCACCTCCCTGGCTGTCAGGCTGAATATGAAGTTGGGGTAGCTGCTGAGCACACCCGGATAGACCGTCAGCGTATCCAGACGGGGCTGGTAGCGGTGCGCTTCGCCGTACATGAACGCTACATTGGTGTGGGCACGATTGCGCAGCAGGCTGTAGATTTCCCGCGGTTCGCCGTCGTGCTCGACACGCAGCAGCGTCGCTTCGGGCATCCAGTTGACGACCCGCAGGCTCGCGGCAATCCGGTTGGTCAGTCGACTCAGTGCCTGCTCGGACGCTTGCCGGGCGGTGCTCTGCCCTTCCCGGTAGCAATGGCTGGTGCGACAGCGATTGATCGGGTCCGGGCTGGCATTGATGGCTGCGTGGCGTTCCAGCAATTGCCAGGCGAAACTTTTCTTGGGGGTGTTGCGCTCAAGCTTCAGAGCGCTCGGGGTAGCGGTGTCTATTTTCGTATAGGCCAGCCACAGCTTGAGTTGGCCGCTCTTGTCGTACCAATTATCAAGAATGGCCTGACGCGAGCCGGCGGGCAGCAGGCGCAGAAAATTCAATTCGGCGCCATTGCGGATCAGGTCGAAGTAGAGGCGGCTTTGCCCCTGATGCGAGACGTTGCCGAACACGTCGAAATTGACCACCAGCTGGTAATAGGTGCGCTCCAGCAGCGGGAAATCCATCCACCAGAGCGTCTGCGGAATCTCGCCGATCAGGCCTTTGTGTACCGAAGCACTGTCGTGCTGACGAAAAATGCTCAGTAGTGCGTTGTCGTTGCCCGCCCAGATATGCTCCCAGCGCGCAGGCATCTGCGTGTAGGCCTGCAGGCGCAGCTGTTCATACTGATTGCGCTTGTTCTGATAGATGCGCCAGAAATCCATCAAACCACGCAAATCATCGATCTGCCCCGGCATTGCCAGCAGTGGTGTGGCCTGACGCTGGTAAACGGAATCGGTAAGGTAGAGATCGTGTTGCGGGTCCTGGAACAGCACCCAGAAATTGTCACGGATGACGTCCGTGGCGATCTGCCCGCGGCACACCGGCCCACGAATGAAGGTGCGTACGAAATACTCGGCATTATCGAGCATGAACTGGTAGCGCGCCTGCGCCGGAATTGCCTGGAAGGTCTCGAAAGGGTTGGCGCGATGGTACGTGCCATAGCCCGGCAGGGCATCGAGGGTCCAGTGCTCGCCGAAAAACAGCTCCTGCACTCGCTCCAGCTTGCGTTGATCGAGGGGATAAGTGATATGCGTCTTGTGCACGATCACGCCTTCCACCGGGCGGATACGGTAAAAGAACCGCGTGCCCGGATCCTGATTGGGCGTGCGCGTGGCGATCGGGTCGACCGCCTGGCCGCTGGGCGTACGTGACCGCACCAACTGGAAGAAGCGTCCGCTGCTGCCGCCATCGAAATGCAGATGGGCAATAAACAGGTGTTCATATAGCCAACGGCTGACCAATGCCTGGCGGTTGCCGGGAGCATTGAGCATGGCTTCCCATTGCGTGATCTGTGCAGCTTCGCGGGTCGTGGGCTGCGCTGGCTGCTGGTCTATCGCTGCACCCTGTTCGATCCAGGTCTGCAATGTCGCGTACTCGCCATCAGCCAGACCAGTCACGGCAAAGGGCATGCCGCCGTGGGGATTTCTTTTTGCGTAGTCGGCGAACTCTGCGGGAAGTGGGCACTGATTGTCGCGTCTGATGCCAATATCCAGGGTTTCCGGGAGTTTTTCATTGGCCGGCAAGGGCTGGCTTCGACCCAGTTCAAGCATGCGTGACAGCAGCGCCGCCTGCCCGTCGCCAGGTGCCAGCACCGAATGAAAGTCACGCCGACGCCAGGCTGCTTCGCCATGGGCATCGAGATAGAGGCGCGTGGTCTGCTGCGCTTCACTGCGTGTTCCGTGGTAGACCGGCAGCTTACTGGCACCGCGAAGCAGGCCCTCCCCGCTGCCCAGATTGAGCTGACAGGGTGCGTCGTAACAGGCATGACAGGCCAGGCATTTGGCCGTGAAGATCGGCTGTATATCGCGCTCATAGGAGAGCTTTTCAGCATGGGCCAAGCCGCCGATGACCAGCAGCAACCCGGCGAACATTGCGCGATAACTCATGGGGCAGTTCCCGAAAAAATAGCGCGCATGGTAGCCAAACTGCCATCTTTGAGCTAACCGGCTTCACAGAGCCTCCGTGCTCCCCTGCTGCTGACCCAGCATCGCTATCAGCCTGAGCAACATGAATCCTATTCATGGAAAACCACGAGCGGTCAAAAAACATGCAGCTTTGCTATCATTCGCACCCTTCGCAATCCGCTTTCTCAGGTAGTCCCCATGTCCAATCGCAACGACCGTCTCCAGGCCCTCCGGCAAGCGCTCAGGGAGCGCATCCTGATTCTCGACGGCGGCATGGGCACCATGATCCAGAGTTACAAGCTGCAGGAAGAGGACTATCGCGGCGAACGCTTCGCCGACTGGCCACAGGATGTGAAAGGCAACAACGACCTGCTCATACTCAGCCGCCCGGACGTGATCGGCAGCATCGAAAAAGCTTATCTGGATGCCGGCGCCGACATCCTCGAAACCAATACCTTCAACGCCACCCGTGTGTCCCAGGCCGACTACGGCATGGAAGCGCTGGCCTACGAACTGAACGTCGAGGGTGCGCGACTGGCTCGGCAGGTGTGTGACGCCAAAACTCTGGAGACCCCGGACCGTCCGCGCTTCGTCGCCGGTGTACTTGGCCCGACCAGTCGTACCTGTTCCATCTCGCCGGATGTGAACGACCCTGGCTACCGCAACGTGACCTTCGACGAACTGGTGGACAACTATTCAGAAGCCACCCGCGGCCTGATCGAGGGCGGTGCTGACCTGATCCTGATCGAAACCATCTTCGACACCCTCAACGCCAAGGCAGCGATCTTTGCCGTGCAGGGTGTATTCGAGGAAATCGGCATCGAACTGCCGATCATGATTTCCGGAACCATCACCGATGCGTCCGGGCGCACCCTCTCGGGTCAGACCACCGAAGCCTTCTGGAACTCGGTAAGCCACGCCAACCCCATCTCGGTCGGGTTGAACTGCGCGCTGGGCGCCAAGGAACTGCGGCCCTATCTGGAAGAACTTTCCAGTAAGGCCGAGACTCACGTTTCCGCGCACCCCAACGCCGGTCTGCCGAACGCCTTCGGTGAATATGACGAAACCCCGGCGCAGATGGCCGAAGTGGTCGAAGAATTCGCCGCCAGCGGTTTCCTCAACATCATCGGCGGCTGTTGCGGCACCACCCCGGCGCATATCCAGGCCATCGCCGAAGCCGTGGCCAAATACCCGCCGCGCGTCATTCCAGAGATCCCCAAAGCCTGTCGCCTGTCCGGTCTGGAACCCTTCACCATCGACCGCAGCTCACTGTTCGTGAACGTCGGCGAGCGCACCAACATCACCGGCAGTGCCCGCTTCGCCCGTCTGATTCGCGAGGAAAACTACACCGAGGCGCTGGAAGTCGCCCTGCAACAGGTGGAAGCCGGCGCACAGGTGATCGACATCAACATGGACGAGGGCATGCTCGACTCCAAGGCCGCGATGGTACGTTTTCTCAACCTGATCGCTGGCGAGCCGGATATTTCCCGTGTACCGATCATGATCGACTCGTCGAAATGGGAAGTGATCGAGGCGGGCCTCAAGTGCATCCAGGGCAAGGGCATCGTCAACTCGATTTCCATGAAGGAAGGCGTCGAGCAGTTCAAAGAGCACGCCAGGCTGTGCAAGCGCTACGGTGCCGCTGTGGTGGTGATGGCCTTCGACGAGGCTGGCCAGGCCGATACTGCCGCACGCAAGAAGGAAATCTGCAAGCGCTCTTACGACATTCTGGTCAATGAAGTCGGTTTCCCTCCGCAAGACATCATCTTCGACCCGAACATCTTCGCCATCGCCACCGGCATCGAGGAACACAACAACTACGCCGTGGACTTCATCGAGGCCTGCGCCTATATCCGCGACGAGCTGCCCCATGCGCTCACCTCGGGCGGCGTGTCCAATGTGTCCTTCTCGTTCCGCGGCAACAATCCGGTGCGTGAGGCCATCCACTCGGTTTTCCTGCTCCACGCGATCCGCAACGGCCTGACCATGGGCATCGTCAACGCCGGTCAGCTGGAAATCTACGACGAGATTCCCAAGGAGCTGCGTGAAGCGGTCGAAGATGTGGTGCTCAATCGCAACGCCAATGGCACTGAAGCCCTGCTGGCCATTGCCGACAACTACCGCGGCGACGGTAGCGTCAAGGAAGTTGAAACCGAGGAATGGCGTGGCCTGGACGTGGTCGAGCGTCTCAAGCATGCACTGGTCAAGGGCATCACCTCGCACATCGTTGAAGACACCGAAGAGTTTCGGCAGCAATGCGCACGCCCCATCGAAGTCATTGAAGGCCCGCTGATGGCCGGCATGAACGTGGTTGGCGACCTGTTCGGCTCAGGCAAGATGTTCCTGCCCCAGGTGGTCAAATCCGCCCGGGTAATGAAGCAGGCCGTGGCGCACCTGATCCCCTTTATCGAAGCAGAAAAAGGCGACAAGCCGGAAGCCAAGGGCAAGATTCTCATGGCCACGGTCAAGGGCGACGTGCATGACATCGGCAAGAACATCGTCGGCGTGGTGCTCGGCTGCAACGGCTACGACATCGTCGATCTGGGCGTGATGGTGCCCGCCGACAAGATCCTCAAAACCGCCATCGAGGAGAAGTGCGACATCATCGGGCTGTCTGGCCTGATCACTCCGTCGCTGGACGAGATGGTGCATGTCGCCCGCGAAATGCAGCGCCAGGGTTTCAGCCTGCCGCTGATGATTGGCGGCGCCACCACGTCCAAGGCGCACACGGCGGTGAAGATCGACCCGCACTACAAGAACGATGCCGTGGTGTACGTCACCGACGCTTCGCGCGCCGTGGGCGTGGCCACAACGCTGCTGTCCAAGGAGATGAAGCCGGATTACGCCACCAAGATCCGCGAAGAGTACGCGATGATCCGCGAGCGTACTGCCAACCGTGCCGCCCGCACCGAACGACTCAGTTACGAGAAAGCCATTGAGGCCAAGCCGCAGTTCGACTGGTCCGACTACGCGCCAGTGAAGCCGACTTTCACCGGCTGCAAGGTGCTGGAGGATATCGACCTGCGCACCCTGGCCGAGTACATCGACTGGACGCCGTTCTTCATTTCCTGGGACCTGGCCGGCAAGTACCCGCGAATTCTTCAGGATGAGGTGGTAGGCGAAGCCGCTACCGCACTGTTCGCCGATGCTCAGGCGATGCTGAACAAACTGATCGACGAAAAACTGATCAGGGCTCGCGCCGTATTCGGCTTCTGGCCAGCCAACCAGGTTGCCCATGACGATCTGGAAGTCTACGGCGACAACGGCGAACAGCTAGCCACCCTGCACCATCTGCGTCAGCAGACGGTGAAGACCGACGGCAAGCCGAATTTCAGCCTGGCCGACTTCGTCGCGCCGAAGGAAAGCGGCCTGACCGACTACGTGGGCGGCTTCATCACCACCGCCGGCATTGGCGCCGAAGAAGTGGCCAAGGCCTATCAGGACGCTGGCGACGATTACAACTCGATCATGGTCAAGGCATTGGCCGACCGACTGGCTGAAGCCTGTGCCGAGTGGCTGCACCAGCGCGTGCGCACCGAGTACTGGGGCTACGACAAGGATGAAGCCCTGAGCAACGAGGACCTGATCCGCGAGCAATACAAGGGCATCCGCCCTGCTCCCGGCTACCCGGCTTGTCCCGACCACACCGAGAAAGCCACCCTGTTCCGGCTGCTCGACCCGCAAGCGGACTTCAACAAGCCCGGCCAGAGCGGCGTATTCCTCACCGAACACTACGCCATGTTCCCCACGGCTGCCGTCAGTGGCTGGTATTTCGCCCATCCCAAGGCGCAATACTTTGCCGTCGGCAAGGTCGACAAGGACCAGATCGAGAGCTACTCGCAGCGCAAGGGCCAGGGCATTGAGGTCAGCGAGCGCTGGCTGATGCCGAACCTGGGTTACGACATCTGAGCGGAGCACACATGAGCGACGTACCTTATCTGCTGGACCAGCTGGAAAACGCCGACATGCTGGTGATCGACGGTCTGCACGCCAGCGATTTCAGCCTCGACGAGCCTCTGCTCGACGAGGCTGATGCCGCAGCCGAAGCCGACCAGTCCTTTGCCAGCGAAACGGTCGTGCTGCGCATCGAGGCCCTCGATGGTCGCCAGCGCCGTCAGTGGCAATTCAGCTACAACCAGGTCATGGAAGCCATGTATCAGCACGCAGACGACAGCTGGCAACTCGAAGGCGGTCATGTGATCAGATGCTTCTCGGCCATCGGCGCCGAAGGCGACGACTGATTACACCCAGGCCATGCACCCTCTGGAAATCATCGCCTCGAGCCTGGGCGTCATCGCCGTATGGCTGACTGTCCGGCAGAACCCCTGGTGCTGGCCCATCGGCCTGGTGATGGTGTCGCTGTACGCCTGGTTCTTTGTCGAAGCGAAGCTGTTTTCCCAGGTCTTGCTGCACGGCGTGTTCGCGCTGTTTCAGCTGTACGGCTGGTGGCAGTGGACCCGCGGTGGCGAAGGCAGCGGGCGCAGGAGGGTGAGCTGGGCGAGTACGCATGAAGTACTGATCGGCTTCGGCATTGCGTCGCTGGGCGCGTTGTTGCTGGGTGGGCTGATGGCACGCTACACCGAGGCACTGTTTCCCTGGCCGGATGCCACGCTCACCGCCTTCAGCCTTTTGGCGCAGTTCTGGATGGCGCTCAAGCGGGTGCAGTGCTGGTTGCTGTGGATAGCGGTCGATGTGCTCTATATCGGCTTCTTCGCCTGGCAGGATTACTGGCTCACCGCGGGCCTCTACGGACTTTTCACCCTGCTGGCGATCATGGGACTACGGGAATGGCGTCTGGCACTGGTGCCCTCAGGATGAAGGTGCTGGTGCTCACCGGCCCGGAATCCACCGGCAAGAGCTGGCTGGCTGCACGCTTGCATCAGCAGTTCGGCGGCTTGCTGGTCGGCGAGTACGTGCGTGACTTCATCGACCGCGAGCAGCGCGATACCTGTCTGGCGGATATTCCTGCTATCGCCCGCGGTCAGTTGGCCCTGGAAGATGCCGCCCGCAGCCGGGCGCCACACCTGCTGATTCTCGATACGCATTTGCTCAGCAATATCCTCTGGAGCCGGACCCTGTTCGGCTCCAGTCCTGCCTGGCTGGAAGACGAACTGTTGCAGCGCCAGTATCACCAGCATCTGCTGCTGTCACCGGAAGGTATCCCATGGCATGACGATGGCCAGCGATGCCAGCCCGGACTGGCCGAACGCCAAGGTTTTTACGAGGAGTGCCGGAGTTGGCTGACAAACCGAAACCAGCACTTCGTGGAAATCGGCGGCACCTGGGCCGAACGGGAGCGGCGTGCCAACGCACATACCCGGGCGCTGCTGGGAAACTAACGGTGCGCTGAGCGCCGCAGCAGTAGCGCAATGGCGAGCATCACCGTTAAGGCACCCGGTGCCCAGTGCCAGCCCATGCGCGCTGGCTGGTCGAAGAACAGCAGCAACATCGAGACAAAAGGCACCAGATAGCTGTAGGCCGTGACAGCACCCGGCGTCAGCACCGCAGTTGCGCGTTGCTGCAGGAAAAACGTCATGGCGCTGGAGAAAACGCCCAGGTAGATCACCAGCAGCACGTCGAGGAGATTCATCTTCAGCAACGCCTGCGGGGCTTCCCACAGCAGCCCCATCAGACCGATGAGAACAGCGCCACTGATCAGGCTCCAGAAGGTGCGCAGCCCGGCTTGTTTTGGCAATACTCCGCGTGCCAGCCCCCACTTGCTGAGCACCGGGTACAGTGCCGATGCCACGCAACCGAGGAAGAATCCAAGCTCCCCCAAACCTAGTTGCATGCCGGCAAAATCCCCGCCGTTTTCCGCCCAGGCCAAGCCCAGTGCGCCGCCAGCTCCAAGCGCGAGAATCGCCAGCAGGCGGCCAGCCGGCTGCTCGACGCCCAGCCCTCTGCCCAAGCAGTAGGCCAACAGCGGCACGCTTACGAACAACGTTGCCATCGACAAGGCGCTGACGCGGTGAGCCGCCCAGAACATGGTGCCGAAGAAGCCTGCCAGACACAGCCCCATCAGGACGTAAAGCAGCAGGGTCGCCATCCTCGGTCTGCCTTCACTCTGCCGCCAGGCCAGCGGCGCCAGCACCAGTGCCGCGATGCCAAAGCGCATGGCCGTCAGCAGCAGTGGTGGCAGGCCTTCACTGAGTAAACCAACCGCAGGAAACGACAGGCCCACGAACAACGCCCACAGCAGCATGCCGAGATGGGCCAGCGTGGTACGCGATTGCGATTCAGGCATTGTCCTGCAGCTCAGGCATGGGTGTAGTGGCGGATGGGCGTGACTATTTCAGTTGCGAGGGTGAATTGCGCACGATCTTGATGCTATGGGTGAGCGCCGGCTTGCGCGTCACACTGATCGCCCGGCGCGTCACGGTGTCGATGGTGATGTTCCAGAAACCGGTGTTGGGAACCTTGATCTTTGCCGGAAACTTGTCGAACGCCCCGCCGTGGTAGGCATGGCGCCCGCCATTTCTGAAACTGCGAAAGTTCTTGTCGTTCATCAGGCGGATATTGCAGGGCTGCGAGCATTCGATGATCACGAAGTCGTCTTCGTTGAGGTGTTCGCGTTGGTGAATGAACTTCATGTACCGCTCCGGACCGCATTGCTGGACAAGGCGGAAGATTAGCATGAGCGGGGCACGGCTCGATGTTCTGGATGGGCTCCTTCAGGCTGCCGAGGCGTTGGACAGCCGATCTTTGCAATAATGCGCTGCGCGCTTCATTTCACCTTACAGAGGTCATTCATGCCTGCGGCACCCTGCTCCGTCGATGCGGCATCACCTGCCGCCCGCAGCGCGACCCGTGCCGGCTTCTTCATGGCCGGTTTTGGACTGTCCATATGGGCGCCCCTGGTGCCTTACGTGCGCGAACGCATCGAGATGAGCGATGCGCTGTTCGGCTCGCTGCTGCTGTGCATCGGCATCGGCTCACTGACCTGGATGCCGCTCTCTGGTCTGCTGGTAAACCGTCGCGGGATTCGCCCGGTGGTGCTCTCCAGCGTGCTGCTGCTGGCTCTTGCGCTCGCCGGGATAGCGCTGACCGACTCGATCTGGGTTCTGGCCCTGGCGCTGTTCTGTTTCGGCGGCAGCCTGGGCGTCATCGATGTGGTGCTCAACATCCAGGGCGTGCTGATCGAGCGCGAAACCGGCAGGCGGCACATGTCGAACTTTCACGGCATGTTCAGCCTGGGTTCAATCTGTGGCGCGCTTGCGCTGACCGCTGCCCTGACATTGGGCCTGGCACCGGCGACCGGGACGCTGCTGATGATTGCGCTGATCGTACTGGCGAACCTGCTGGTGAGCCCTGGCTTCCTTCGCGACAGGGCCCCGGCAGGTGGCGTGGCCTTCGTTCGGCCCACCGGCATGGTATTGCTGGTCGGTGGCTTGTGTTTCATCGTCTATCTGGCCGAAGGCGCTGTGCTGGACTGGAGCGCCCTCTACCTCACCGAGCAGAAGGCGCTGGACACCGCCATGGGCGGCCTGGGTTACGCAAGCTTTGCACTGATGGTGACCATTGCCCGTTTCGCTGGCGCTCCGGTGGTCAATGCTCTGGGGACAGCGCGTGTTATCGGCTTCGGCGGTTTGCTGGCAGCTCTCGGTATCGCCATCGGCCTCGTCACCGAGCACTGGGCACTGACGCTGCTTGGCTATGGATTGTGCGGGCTGGGCTGCGCCAATGTCTCGCCGGTACTGATTTCCTCGCTGAGCCGGCAACAGCTCGTGCCGGTACATCAGGCGATCACTGCCGCAACCACCATCGGCTTTGCCGGTGTGCTGGCAGGCCCGGCGCTGATGGGCGTGATCGCACACTACGCATCGCTGACCTTTGCCTTCGGCCTGGTCGCCCTGATGCTTGCCGGGCTGGTACTGGGCAGCCGCCGTTTCGCCGAATGAATCTGGCGGACCACCCTGCTCCCGCAAACAGAGCGTGGAAAGACGTAGGCGAGGCAGGCAAGACAAGGCGCAACGACCAGCGGAAGTAACAGCCGAGGAACGGACCGGGCTCGCGTACGAGTTTAGTGGT